>NZ_CADFDM010000007.1:0-559860 GCF_902832985.1 Burkholderia sp. BCC0097 | reverse complement strand
GTTCGACTTGCATGTGTAAGGCATGCCGCCAGCGTTCAATCTGAGCCAGGATCAAACTCTTCAGTTTAAACCTGTTACTGTTTTCGGTTCGGTTAAGAACCGGTCGCTCACTCAAAGCTGACAGGAATATGAATCACTTCATAAACCTGACTTACTTTAGTGTGAGACTCTTGATACTTTCGCTATCTGATCCGAGGATCAGCTCGCTTCCATCAAGCGCCCACACTTATCGGCTGTTAATTTTTAAAGAGCATTTCTGCGAGGAATCTTGAACCCCTCAGCAGCGCTGCGTTTTCAGCAGCAGAGAAGCGAGATTATGAACCGTATTTCGCAGCTCGTCAACAACTTTCTGAACGACTTCGTCGCGACTGCGGGGCTCAACTTCCGTACCGCCAAGGCTCGCTACTTCCGAACCCCAACAGCACTGCTTCCCTTCCTTCCGCGCCGCGTTTCCGTTAGCGCGAAAGAGGCGTGATTCTATGCATCCCCCGGCGATCGCGCAAGGGGTTTGACGCAACTTTTTCACAAACGCCGCAATTCGGCCGTCCGGCCATGCCTGAGGCACGAGACCGCTTATGGTGCAAAGAACGGACTAGAATGTGAGGTTCTTCGCCTCTTTCTATATACGTCTTTAATATGCGCCAGCGAATCGCCAAACGCCTCCCCCCCGATGCCGACAAACTGGTCGGTCTGTCGCTTGCGCTCTTCGCGTCGGGCAGCCGCATCGAGGATCGCTTCTGGGAAGCGAAGCTCGATGCGCTGCTCGCCAAGATTGTCCGCAACGGCAATCAGACCACGCTCGACGCCGCGCTCGACCATCTCCAGCAGAATCATCCCGACGCCTACGGCGCGCTCGCCGACATGGCCGAGACGCACAGCGAGTCGATGGTGATCGAGCACGACGGCCAACCGTACGATGCGCTGCTGGTCGCCGTCCCGGTTCTCGCCTGGACGCGTTACATGATTCCGTCCGGTCCGCTCAAGGGCGACGTGGCCGACGCGCTGCGAACGCATCTGCAGGCGCACGTTCTGGCGAACGGCACGCTCGTCGGGCTCGCCCCGTTCCTCTACAGCATCGACCAGTTGCCGCGGCACCACGTGGAAACCTATCGGCTTGCGCAGCAACTCGCCCATGCGGCAATCGGTCAGCACACCCCGAAGCTGAGCTTCGGCGACCTGCCGGAAACCTCGCCGATCCTGGCCGATCCGCGCTTCCTGCTGGCGGTCGTCGCCGCGCCCGCCGGCGCACCGCTGTTCCGCTGGCAGGAGGAAGAAAACGGCAGCCGCATCGAGCGCGGCCAGTGCCTTGAACAGTGGACGGCACAAGGCGGCCCGAACCTGTCGATCGCACTGCCCGGATGCGAATTCGAATGCCTGCTTCCGGACGCGTACTACTCGGCCTGTCGCGATGCGGACGAACGTGTGCGTCCGCACACCGTCCGAACGGCCATTCGTTATCTATTCGACACACTTGGTGCGGCGCCGCAAGAGTTGCGGGCGGTGGTCGCCGGCTTCGGCGAGCGTCGTATCGACGAGTATCGCGTGGGCTTCACGCGGCGTGCCAGCAACGACGTAATCTACGGTGTCGTGTGGCCGCTCTACGGCCGTGAAAACGGCGACGTATCGACCGACAGCGCGACGCTCGAAGGCGAAGCGCCGATCGAAGGGCCGCTCGAGGAAATCGTGAGCCTGCTGAAGGAATGCGGCGTAACCGACGTCCGCAGGCACGCGGGCCGTTTCGAACCCGAATACTGCGACGACTGCGGCGTGCCGCTCTACGCAGATCCGCTCGGCGAAATCGTCCATGCGGAAATGCCGGAAGATGCGTCGCCCGCCCAGCCGCACTTCCACTGACATTGCCCCCGCAGGCCCGTCGGCCTGCCCCGCCAAAAGCCGCTTCCGGTGCATGCCGAAGCGGCTTTTTTCTTGTCCGATGCTCTGTCGCCGAAAATTTCGAACTTTTCCTAAGCCTTTCAGCCAAGCAGACATCGTGTAAGGTCTTTGTCATTATCGGGGCCAGCTTATACCCGACAGCAGGCAATGACTCACCTTACGGAGATTGAATATGCGGTTCTTGGTGCTTAACTCAGACGCCGAACGGCGTGACGGACTGAAGGCCCTGTTGCGGCAGATCGACCGGCACGCCAGCATCAACGATGCGCCCGACAGTTTCCAGGCGCGCCGGCTGCTGCGTACCCAGCGTTTCGACCTCGTCGCGATCGACTGGCTCGACGTGGGCCGGCTCAGCGAGCTCCAGGCACTCGGCAACGCGTGCTCGCCGACGCCGATCGCCGTCCTGGTCGACGAGGTCTCGCCCGAAGCCATCCAGCGCTTCTTCAACTACGGCGTCGCGGGCGTGATCCCGCATTCCACGCGGCCGCACCTGATCGTACGTGCGCTCGAGATCGTGCTGCTTGGCGGGCACTACATTCCGCCGATCGCCCTCAGCCTGCTGCCCTCCCCGACGACGGCACGCCAGGATGCCCATTTCCAGACACTCGCCGGCTCGCTGCCCCGCCGCCCGCCGAGCGGCCTCCTGTCGCCGCGGCAAGCGCAGATCATGCGGTTCGTCCACATGGGCAGCACCAACAAGATGATCGCGCGTACGCTCGGCATCAGCGAAGGCACCGTGAAGATCCACCTCGCGAGCATCTTCCAGCAGCTCGGCGCAGCAAACCGCGCCGCCGCCGTCGCGATCTACAACGGCTGGCTGTCGCCCCATCTCGAGGTGCTGCTGGCGAACCGCAACCGCGCCCGCAAACCGGCCATCGGCGAACATGGCCCGGTTCCGCTGCGTACACAACGGCATGACCGTCCGTACCCATTGCCTACCGCCCATGCCGGCACGCAGGACCTGCCGCTCGCCGCCGAGCCGCGGCCGCGGTTCCGGCGCGGACGCTAGGCAAACAGTCTCGATATTGCGACGGTCGGGCATGTGCAGGTTCCCACCTTTGATGCTCAACGAGTAATATGGACGCATGGGTTTTCTTTTCACACCGCTTCCGCTGTGGGTTGGCTTCGGTGGCTGGATCGCCGCCGTGGCCCTGCTCGCGCTCGCGATCTGGAATCGCCCGTTCGTACGTCTGCAAGACGCCACGCTTCAGCACGTGTGGCTCGCGCTCGTCACCGCGATCACGGTCCTGTGGGCCTCGAACGCATGGCTCGAAGATGGCATCGTCATGCATCTGCTTGGCGCAACCCTGCTCGTCACGCTGTTCGACTGGACACTCGCGCTGGTCGCGATGGGCGCCGTCACGGCGATTGCCGCGGTGATCTTCGACGCGCCGTGGCAAGGCATCGGCCTGACCTATCTGATCTACGGTGCACTGCCTGTCGGCGTGTCGGCGCTGCTGCAACGCGCCGCGCTCGCCTGGCTGCCGCATAACCTCGCCTCGTTCATCACCGGGCAGGGCTTCCTGTCGCCGGCCATCGCGATCGTCGCGGTCGCCGCCGCGGCGGCAGGTGTCCAGCTCGCACTCGCCGACGGCGTGCCCGTCGTGATTCCGGCGGGCTATCTGCTGAACACCGCGCTGCTGGCGCTCGGCGAAGCATGGTTCACCGGCATGGCAACGGCACTCATCGCCGTCTATCGCCCCGCGTGGGTCACGACCTTTGACGTCCGGCGCTACCGCCTCGGCGGTCCGCGCGCCTGAATTTTCCCCGGATCGGCTCGGCGCACACGCGTACCGGCGGTACTTCCGCGGCGCGCGCCGAATACGCCACCTACTGCCGCACAACTTTTTTACGCTAAGATTGAACTCCTGTTCTTCATCGGGCATCTATACGTGCCCGATGTCTCCTTCGCTCCTCACCAATAACCAGATGGACAGCTCTCCTGCCTCGCTCCGGATTTTCCGGGCGCTCGGCAAGCTGGCAGCCTGTATCGCGGGCCTGTCGCTTGCGCTTCCCGCACCGGTATTCGCCGACCTGCTCGACCAGCGCTCCGAACTGATCAACAAATTCGTCAACGAGATGCATGCCGATCCGCTCGCCGCCGATTGTGCGGCGCATGGCAGCTTCATCGCCAGCACGTCGACGGCGTTCGACCGCGTCGACTTCGCGCCGAACGCATTCGACAGCGGCAACGCGACGATCACGCCGTGGAACGACTCGTTCGACCAGGGCAAGCAGCGCGTGAAGGTCGACAACATCGTCACCGTCGACGGGCTCGGCATCCACAGCAACGGCAGCGATCCGACGCCGCTGAAATTCCGTTGCGGCTACGTCGGCCAGCAAATGCTTGCGTTCAGCTGGAACGACCCGGTTCCGCCGCTGAAGCCGCGCGTCGAGCGCTCATCGTCTTCGACGAAGAAGTTCAAGGGCAAGTCGCATCGCGGCAAGGCCAAGGCGAAGGCATCGGGCCGCACCGGCAGCAAGAAGGCCGTCGCGACGAAGAAATCAGGCGGCCAGAAGAAAGCCGTGAAGAAAAAAACCGCGAAGAAGTCCTGATACGACGGAGCGGCAACGACAGCAGCAAATAAGCCGACGCATCGCAAGATGCGCCGGCTTTTTCAAGCGACGGCGGCGGTGCTTAACCGAACGTGTCGATGTGCACCAGGATCGCGGCGAGCATCGCCGCGCCGAGCGCCGCGCTGCGCTCGCCGTTCCAGCCGACACGCTCGTCGGGCAGGTTGGCGTTGTCCTTGAACGGCATTTCGAGCGTCAACGACAGACAGCCGAACTGGTGGCCGACGTACTTCGACGCGAGCTTCAGCGCATCTTCCTTGTACTTGCTCGCCGCGTAGCCATGCTCGGTCTGGAAGTCGGGGCTTGCGACCTTGAACGCGTCGATGAACGCAGCCTGCTCCTTGCCCTGCTGCTCGGTAAAGCTCGGCAGCATCTCCGAGCCGGCGACGAACACGTACGGCAGATCCTCGTCGCCGTGAATGTCGAAGAACATGTCGCAACCGATCGCGTGGATCGCATCGCGCACGGCCAGCACTTCCGGGCTGCGCTCGGCATCGGGTGCCATCCACTCGCGGTTCAGGTTCGCGCCGGCCGCATTGGTGCGCAGGTTACCGTGCACGCTGCCGTCCGGATTCATGTTCGGGACGATGTAGAACGTCGCGCGATCGTAGAGCTTGCGCGCAACCGGATCGCCAGCCCAATCGCCCCATCCGGCCAGCCGCTTGACCAGGCCTTCGACGAACCACTCGGCCATCGATTCGCCCGGATGCTGACGCGCGATGATCCACACCTTCTTCTTCGGCGCACCATCGGTTTCCGGCGTGCCGAGCGTCAGCAGCGACATCGGACGGCCTTCGACCGTACGGCCAAGCTCGACGACGCTCGCCTGCGGCAACTGCTGGACCGCACCGAGAAACGCCGCGTGACGCTCTTCCGAGTACGGTTCGAAATACGCGTAGTAGATGCTGTCGAACTCCGGCGTATGGTCGATGGTCATCGTCTTGCCGTCGAACGTCGTCGGCACGCGGAACCAGTCGACCCGGTCGTAGCTCGCCACCGCGTGGTAGTTGCGCCAGCCCGACGGATACGCGCATTCGGCTGCGTTCTCGAACGTCATCACGCATCGCTCGCCGCGCACACCCGTCAAGCGGTAGTAAAACCATTGCGCGAATTCCGAACGATTGTCGCCGCGTACGCGCAGCCGGATTGCGTCGGGGCTGTCGCACGACACGACGTCGATTGCGCCTGCGTCGAAATTACTGGTGATCGAAAGGGCCATCTATCTCTCCTTTGTCGACCGGAGTTAGCGCTTTAGCGCTTACTCCGGTCCCATGCAAAGCTGTCGACTGGTGGCGTTAGCGCTTTGGCGCTTACACCAGTCTCATGCAAAGCTCGCGACCAAAGCAGACGGTGTACCGCCTGTCCGGCCTCATAAGCGCCGGCCGTCTCGTGAACGGCCGCCAGGGTCACTCGCCGATGCGCCGGCGATATACGTACGTCGAATCGTTCGACGCAGCCGCATCGAACGCATAACCGTCGGTCGAGAATGCCTTCAGCGCCTTCGGGTCGGTGATCCGGTTCTCGACGACAAAACGCGCCATCAGGCCACGCGCGCGTTTCGCATGGAAGCTGATGATCTTGTAGCGGCCGCCCTTCCAGTCCTCGAATACCGGCGTGATGACCGGTGCGGCCAGCAGCTTCGGCTTGACGGACTTGAAGTATTCGGTCGACGCGCAGTTAATGAGCACGCGCGCCGCGCCGCTGCGCGTCTCGAGCTGCTCGTTCAGTGCCCGCGTGATGCGGTCGCCCCAGAACGCATACAAATCCTTGCCGCGCGCGTTCGCGAACCGCGTGCCCATCTCGAGCCGATACGGCTGCAGCAGATCGAGCGGGCGCAGCAGCCCGTACAGGCCCGACAGCACGCGCACGTGCTGCTGCGCATAGTCGAGATCGGTGGACGACAGCGATTTCGCGTCGAACCCCTCGTAGACGTCGCCATTGAACGCCAGCACGGCCTGCTTCGCGTTGGCCGGCGTGAAGGTCGGCGACCAGTCGGCGTAGCGCTGGAAATTCAGGCGCGCGAGCGAATCGGAGATATCCATCAGCGTCGCGATGTCCTGCGGCGACAGCTTGCGCAGGCCGTCGATCAGCTCCGACGCGTCGTCGACGAATGCAGGCTTCGTGTAAGACTCGACATGCGCGGGCGTGTCGTAGTCGAGGGATTTGGCGGGAGAGAGAACGATTATCATAGAGGCTCGCTGGCACGCCGTGCCTTGCGGTCAGACGAAAACCACCGATTGTAACGAATGACCCGCTCTCTCGCCCCGCATGCCGCAAACCGCGTCGTGCTCGACTCGAACGTCTGGATCGACATTCTCGTATTCGACGACCCCGCTACGCGCCCGATCCGTGCCGCGCTGGAGCGCGGCACGCTGGCCGCCGTGATCGACGGCCGCTGCCTGACCGAACTCGAATACGTGCTCGACTATCCGCAGTTCCAGTCGCGCGCGATCGACAAGGCGGCCGCGCTCGCAACGGTCGCCCGGCTCGCGAGCCTCGTCGAACCGCCGCCCCTCGGCGCCGACGCGCCACCGCTGCCGAAGTGCAAGGACCGTGACGACCAGAAATTTCTCGAACTCGCCCGCGCCGCGCAGGCCGATTGGCTCGTGTCGAAAGACCGCGCGCTGCTGAAGCTCGCGAAACGCACCGCACGCGACTTCGGTTTCCGGATCGCGCAACCCGCGCCGTTTGCCGAAGCCTGCGCACTCGATGCCGCGCCGCCCGCCACGGCAACGCCGGCCTGACGCCCCAACCCGAATGCGACCGTATCGATGAACGCTCCTTCAGATATGCCAACGACACCCGTTTTCCCGTCGCGCCTGCCGAACGTCGGCACGACGATCTTCACGATCATGAGCGCGCTTGCCGCCGAAAAAGGGGCGGTGAACCTCGGCCAGGGCTTCCCGGATTTCGATTGCGATCCGCGCATCGTCGATGCAGTCGCCGCCGCGATGCGCAACGGGCACAACCAGTACCCGCCGATGGCCGGCGTCGCGCCGCTGCGCGACGCGATCGCCGACAAGATCGCGCAGGTGTACGGCCGGCGCTACGATCCGGCCACCGAAATCACCGTGACGGCCGGCGCGACCCAGGCGCTGCTGACGGCGATCCTGTGCGCGGTGCATCCGGGCGACGAAGTGATCGTGGTCGAGCCGACCTACGACAGCTATCTGCCGTCGATCGAGCTCGCCGGCGGCAAGCCCGTGTTCGTCACGCTGGAGGCGCCCGACTACGCGATCCCGTTCGACCGTCTCGCGGCCGCGATCACGCCGAAAACGCGGATGATCCTGATCAACACGCCGCACAACCCGACGGGCACCGTGTGGCGCGAGGCGGACATGCGCAAGCTCGAAGACATCGTGCGCGGCACCAACGTGCTGATCCTGTCCGACGAGGTCTACGAACACATGGTCTACGACGGCGCGCGCCACGAAAGCGTCGCGCGCCACCCGGAACTCGCCGCGCGCAGCTTCATCGTGTCGAGCTTCGGCAAGACTTATCACGTGACGGGCTGGAAGGTCGGTTACGTCGCGGCGCCTGCCGCGCTGACCGCGGAATTCCGCAAGGTCCACCAGTTCAACGTGTTCACGGTGAACACGCCGATGCAGATCGGGCTCGCCGACTACCTGCGGGACCCGGCGCCGTACCTGTCGCTCGCGAGCTTCTATCAGCGCAAGCGCGACTTCTTCCGGGCAGGCCTCGAGCGCACGCGCTTCAAGCTGCTGCCGTGTACGGGCACGTACTTCCAGTGCGTCGATTACTCGGCGATCAGCGACCTGCCCGAAGCGGAATTCTCGAAGTGGCTCACGTCGGAGATCGGCGTGGCCGCCATTCCGGTGTCGGCGTTCTATCACGAGCCGCACGAATCGGGCGTCGTGCGCTTCTGCTTCGCGAAGCAGGAAAGCACGCTCGCGTCCGCACTCGAACGGCTGGCTCGCCTGTAAGACCGCACGGGCGGCCGCACGCCGCCCTTCGGGAAACGCGGTTACGAACGCGCGACGTTCGCCGCTTCGACATACGCCTTGCGCTCGGCGGCCACGCGCTGTGCGGCAGGGCGTTCACTCACCATCTTGGCGTGCGCCTTCCAGTCGATGCCTGCATCGAGCAGGAAGTCGCGCCCGTATATGGCCTTCGTCGCCATTCCGATGACCGGCAGATGGACCCACGAGGCGATGTCCGCGAGGCCGAACGACTCGCCGAGCACATACGGCGAAAACCGTGTCATCTGCTTGAATGCATCGATCGCGCGCGGCAGGCGCTTCTCGACATGCGCCTTCATCCCGTCGCTGACCTTGCCGCCGAAAAACGCTTCCGTGTACACCTCGCGCGCCATCCATTCGAGATACAGCTCGAGCGTCTCGACCAGTTCGCGCACCTTCGCCGCCGCAAACGGGCTCGTGGGGAAAATGCCTTTCTCGGGATAGCGCGCCGCCAGGTATTCGATAATCGCCTGCGACTCGAACAGCGCACCCTCTTCGGTCTTCAGGAACGGAATCTTGCCGAGCGGCGAATCGGCAAGCTGCGCCGGATCGCTGATCGGCAAACCGCACACCGCTTCCTCGAACGGAATGCCGTGTTCGAGCAGGACGAACTTCACCTTGTTGTAGTAGTTGGACAACGGAATACCGCACAGCTGTAGCATCGGGGGGCTCCTCCTTCCTTGCTCAAGCGCGGCCGCATCGGCGCCAGCCGCATCGGGATTCATGACGCCGAAAAGCACGTTCGTGCTAGTCTAAAGCAAGTTTTGCGTTCGTCACGACAACATTACATCCGCTGCGGCGTCGGCTCTGGCCGTCCGCACGACACACGCGGCGGCGTTGCCGCGCCACCCGATGGAGACACGCTCGCATGAGTGCTGAACTGCTGGCCTCGCGGCCGCCCGAGAGCGAATCGACGCTCGTCCTCACGCTGTCCAATCCCGGCGCGCGCAACGCGCTGCATCCCGACATGTATGCGGCGGGCATCGAAGCGCTCGCCACCGCCGAGCGCGATCCAGCGATTCGCGCCGTCGTGCTGACGGGGGCCGATCGCTTCTTCTGCGCCGGCGGCAACCTGAACCGGCTGCTCGAGAATCGCTCGAAGGATCCGTCCTTCCAGGCCGACAGCATCGATCAGCTCGCGGCCTGGGTCACGGCGATCCGCGCGTCGACGAAACCGGTGATCGCGGCCGTCGAAGGCGCCGCGGCCGGCGCGGGCTTCTCGCTCGCGCTCGCGTGCGACCTGATCGTCGCCGCGCATGATGCGAAATTCGTGATGTCGTATGCGCGCGTCGGCCTGACACCCGACGGTGGCGGCTCGTGGTTTCTTGCCCGCGCGCTGCCGCGTGCGATCGCGGCCGAGATCCTGTTCGAAGGCAAACCGGTCGCCGCCGAACGCCTGCATGCGCTCGGCGTCGTCAACCGGCTCGCCGCGCCCGGCACGGCATTGAGCGACGCACTGGCCTGGGCCGACGCGCTCGCCGGCATCTCGCCGAATGCGCTCACGCGCATCAAGTCGCTGCTCGACGACGCGACCGCGCAGCCGCTGGACGCGCACCTCGGCACCGAGCGCGATCATTTCGTCGCGTCGCTGCATCATGCGGACGGGCTCGAAGGCATCACCGCTTTTCTCGAGAAGCGCCCGCCACGCTACAAGCGCTGATCCGCCGCGTCGGCCTTCGAGCCGACGCCACCCCGCCAGGTCCATCCGATGCGGCCCGCCGACGCCGCACGCCATCCCGGCGACGCTCTCCGGGCCGGCCGTGCCTGCCCGTCGGCGCGCGTTCGCGTCGCCAGCAGCCCGTGTCGATCCATGCTCTAATGACCGCCTGTCGCGGCGCCGCCGGCGCCGTTTTCGCGCATGCCACACAGGAGTTGACGATGATCGACGTCTATAGCTGGGCGACCCCGAACGGCCACAAGGTACACATCATGCTCGAGGAAACCGGCCTCGCGTATCGTGCGCATCCGGTCGATATCGGTGCGGGCGATCAGTTCGAACCCGAGTTCCTGAAGATCAGCCCGAACAACAAGATCCCGGCGATTGTCGATCCGGACGGCCCCGGCGGCCAATCGATCTCGCTGTTCGAATCGGGCGCGATCCTGATTTACCTCGCGGAGAAGACCGGCAAGTTCCTGCCGACCGATCCGGCCGCGCGCTATGCGACGCTCGAGTGGCTGATGTTCCAGATGGGCGGTGTCGGCCCGATGCTCGGGCAGGCGCACCACTTCCGGCTGTATGCGCCGGAGAAGATCGAGTATGCGGTCAACCGTTACACGAACGAAGCGAAGCGCCTGTACAACGTGATGGAAAAACGGCTCGGCGAATCCGAGTATCTCGCAGGCGACACGTACACGATCGCGGACATTGCGACGTTCCCGTGGACGCGCTCGTGGCAAAACCAGGGCATCGTGCTCGACGACCTGCCGAACGTGAAGCGCTGGCACGAGGCGATCGCCGCGCGACCGGCCGTGCAGCGCGGCGTCGAGGTGCTCGCGTCGATGCGCAAGGCGTTGCAGGACGACAAGGCACGCGAGGTGCTGTTCGGCGCAACGCAATACGCGAAGCGCTGACACGCACGTGGCGGGCGGAGCGGCATCCGTGCATGCCGCTCCGTGCTTCAGAAGTAATGCAGCGTGATGAACTCCGCCGCGCACACCGGCAGCGGCGCGTCGGGGCGCTCGACCTGCACCGATACCGACCATGTCACCTGGATACCGCCGCGCGCGGCGTCGGCGGTTTCCTTCACCGCGAACAATGCACGCACGCGTGCGCCGACCGGCACCGGCTTCAAGAACCGCACGCGGTTCAAGCCGTAATTCACGCCCATCTTCTGCTCGAAGCGCATCGCGTCGGTCATCAACGCAGGAATCAGCGACAGCGTCAGGAACCCGTGCGCGATCGGGCCGCCGAACGGCGACTCGCGTCGCGCGCGCTCGGGGTCGACGTGAATCCATTGATGATCGCCGGTCGCGTCGGCGAAACCGTCGACGCGCGGCTGGTCGATCTCGATCCAGCCGCTTGCGAGCGGCTCCGCGCCGACCCGCGCCTGCAGCGCCTGCGCCGAGGCGATCAGCGGCAAGGTCACGTCGGTCATGGGTTCGCACCCGCCGGGTGGCGCAGCCCGAAAATCACCTTGGTATGCACGCTGATCACCGTCTCGCCGGCTTCGTTCACGCCGATCCATTCCGTCGACACGATGCCGCGATCGGGCTTGCTCTCCGATACACGCTTGTCGTGCACCTTCTGGTACATCGTGATCGTGTCGCCGGCGCGCACCGGCTTCAGCCAGCGGATCGAATCGATGCCCGGCGAGCCCATGCTGGTCGAATCCGGCCCGAGCTTCTGAACCAGCAGGCTCATGAATACCGAGCAAGTATGCCAGCCGCTCGCGACGAGCCCGCCGAAATGCGAGGCCTTCCCCGCTGCCTCGTCGACATGGAACGGCTGCGGATCGTAGCGCTTCGCGAACGTCTTGATGTCGTCCGGCTCGAACGTGTAGCGGCCCACTTCGGTGGTACTACCGACCACCAGATCTTCGTAACTGATGCCCACTGATAAGTCTCCTTGTCTGGCGCGCTCGCGCGTCACCGTCATGCTACGTCGGTCTGCGCGAAATCGGGTAGCGCCGTGATGCGGGCGAGGTGATGATCGGTATCGCCAAGCGTCGTCTCGATGATCGACAGCCGCTTGAACAGGTGCGCGGCGGCCACCTCGTTGGTCACGCCCATGCCGCCGTGCAACTGAACCGCCTGCTGGCCGACGAAGCGCGCGGCCGACCCGACCCGCGCCTTCGCGGCCGACACGGCCTTGCGCCGTGCATCGGCATCGCCGTTCGCGTAGCGCACCGCCGCGAGATAGGTCAGCGAACGCGCCTGCTCCGCATGGATCAGCATGTCGACCATCCGGTGCTGCAGCGCCTGAAAGCGCGCGATCGGCATGCCGAACTGCTCGCGCGTCTTCGTATATTCGACCGTCGCGCGATTCAGTTCGTCGAGCGCGCCGACCGCTTCCGCGCATAGCAGGAAGGTTGCGTAATCGGCGATCTGCTCGAGTGCCGCCGCGTCGCGCGCCCCGCCCGTCAGCACTCGGGCCGGCGTGTCGTCGAACGTGATCGTCGCGGCACGCTGGCCGTCGATGGTCCGGTAGTCGACCACCTTCGTGTTCCCTGCATCGCGTTCGACGACGAAGAGGCCGATGCCGCCACCGTCGACCCGCGCAGGCACGATCCACACGTGCGCCTGCGCGCCGTGCTGAACCACCGACTTGGTGCCGGTCAGCCGGTACGTGCCGCCCTGCTCGTGCGCGTGCGTGTCGAGTTCGTATAGATCGTAGCGGGCCCGCGGTTCGTGGAATGCGACCGCCACGCGCTTTTGCCCTTGCGCGACCGCCTCCAGCAGCGCGGCATCATCGCCTGCGCCGGAGCCGGCGATCCGCAACGCCTCGACGCCGACCGCCGTGGCCCAGTACGGCTCGATCACGAGCGCGCGGCCCAGCTCCTGCATCACGACCAGCATGTCGACCGGGCCGCCGCCGAAGCCGCCCTGGGCGTCCGGCACGGGCAACGCGGTCAAGCCGAGTTCCGTGAATGCGCGCCACTGCGCGTCCGACACGCCGGCATCGCTGCGCACGATCGCCTGACGCGCCTCGAAGCCGTATTGCTCGCCGAGATACCGGCGCAGCGCGTCGGCGAACTGCTGCTGCTCATCGGTAAAGCTGAAATCCATGGTTGTCTCCGTTCCCTGATCACAGCCCCAGAATCATCTGCGCGATGATGTTCTTCTGGATCTCGTTCGAACCGCCGTAGATCGACGTCTTCCGGTAATTGAAGTAGTAAGCGGCCAGCGGCGCCGCATCGTCGTCGCCCGCGATGCTGTGCTCGCGCTCGCCGTCGAGGAACGGCACATCGAACGGCGCGGCCAGCGGGCCGATCGCTTCGACCATCAGTTCGGTGAGCGCCTGCTGCACCTCGGTGCCCTTGATCTTCAGCATCGACGCCTCGGGGCCGGGCCCCTTGCCGCTCGTCTCGCGGCTGACGACGCGCAGCACCGTCACTTCCAGCGCCATCAACTCGACTTCGAGCGCCGCAACCTTCGCGGCGAACACGGGATCGGCGAGCAACGGCTTGCCGTTCTTGCGCTGATTCGATGCGACGCGCTTCAGGAACGCAAGCTCCCGCTTCGACGCGCCGACGCGCGCGATGCCGGTGCGCTCGTGGCCGAGCAGGTATTTCGCGTAGGTCCAGCCGCGATTCTCGTCGCCGACGAGATTCTCGACCGGCACCTTCACGTCCTCGAAGAACACCTCGTTGACCTCGTGGTCCTCGTCGAGCATCACGATCGGGCGCACCGTGATGCCGGGCGTCTTCATGTCGATCAGCAGGAACGAGATACCCTCCTGCTTCTTCGCGGCCGGATCGGTGCGCACGAGACAGAACATCATGTCGGCGTGCTGGCCGAGCGTGGTCCAGGTCTTCTGGCCGTTGACGACGTAGTGATCGCCGTGGCGCTCGGCGCGCGTGCGCAGCGACGCCAAATCCGATCCGGAACCCGGCTCCGAATAACCCTGGCACCACCAGTCCGAGCCGTCGAGAATACGCGGCAGATAGTGGCGCTTCTGCGCTTCGCTGCCGTATTTCATCAGGACCGGCGCGACCATCGACACCCCGAACGGCAGCACGGTCGGCGCACCGATCCGCGCGCACTCCTCGTCCCAGATGTGCCGCTGCGTCGCGTTCCAGCCCGGGCCGCCATATTCGACCGGCCACGCGGGCGCGGACCAGCCGCGCCGGCCCAGAATGCGGTGCCAGCTCGCGAAATCCTCGCGGTCGAGTCGTTTGTGATCGAGTACCTTGGCGCGCAGTGCATGAGGCAGATTGGCCTCGAGCCAGGCGCGGACGTCAACGCGGAACGCGTCGTCGGCGGGGGAATAATCCAGATCCATGCGCAGTGTCTCCTGTCCGCGACCGTCCGGGCCGGCCAAGACACACTGCGTACGTCATTGCAGCGGTTCTTTCAGCGCGGCTGGAATCGGCAGCGGCATCACGTCGATGCCTTCTTCGACCAAGGACTGCGCATCCTCTGGCGTCGTGACGCCGCGAATGCTGCGTGCGGGCGCCTCGTTGTAATGGATGCGCCGCGCTTCCTCGGCGAAGCGCTCGCCCACGTTCTCGGTCTTCTCCAGCACCTCGCGCAACGCGCGCATCACCTGGGCCTGCAGCGCACGCGGATCGGCCGGCTGCGCCTGCGTCGCGCCCGACAGGTTCAGGCGCGGCGCCGACGGCAGACGGTTGACCTCGGTGGTCCCGCACACCGGACATTCGACCAGCTTGCGGGACAACTGCGCTTCGAATTCATCGGCGGAAGCGAACCAGCCTTCGAACCGATGACCGTGCGGGCACTGTAAATCGAGGACCTTCATGCTGAATCAGGGCGTGTGACGAGTGTAGCGCAAAAAGCGGTTTTGTGAACGATCGTGCTAAATCGCGATCACGCGGCGCGAATGCGCCACGTCACGGGATTGTAACGCGGTGCCCCGCCCGCCGCTGACGCCGTGCTCAGGGCGTGACGACCGGCCCGAGCGGCCACGTGCCGGACAGCACCTTGTCGAGCCACATCGTGCCGATGATCGTCTTCACGTCGGAGATCTGGCCCGTGCGCACCCATTCCTGCAGGTCGGCCAGCGACGCGGTGAAGGTTTCGAGGAATTCGCCTTCGTCGAGCTTGCGCTCGCCGGCCGTCAGCCCGCGCGCAAGGTACAGGTCGATGAATTCGGTCGAATAGGAAATGATCGGGTGGATGCGGGCCAGGAACACGTACTCGCGCGCCGTGTAGCCGGTTTCCTCGCGCAGCTCGCGCACCGCGCACGCGAGCGCGCCTTCGTTCGGATCGAGCTTGCCGGCCGGGAATTCGGCCATCACCTTGCCGATCGGATAGCGGAACTGGCTTTCCATCAGCACGCGCCCGTCGTCGAACAGCGGGATCACCATCACCGCACCCGGGTGCTGGACGTATTCGCGCGTGGCCTTCTTGCCGTCCGGCAGACGGACGGTGTCGCGCTTGAGCTTGAGGAACGCGCCTTCGAAGATCGCCTCGCTCTCGAGGCAGGTTTCGGTCAGTGCGGCGTCGTGATTGGGTAGTTCGGCCATCGGCGGCTCCTGAATGAGCACGACGGACGGCCGAAGCCGTCAGCGTCGTTTGACGAGATACTGGAACGTGAAGCCGGGAAACGCGAACACGACGAAGAGACTGAACGTGATCGCGTAAAACTGCCAGCCCTGTTCGAAGCGGTTGCCGGCGCGCGACTCGAGCCAGAAGCCGAGCGCGCCGACGACGAAGTACAGCACGATCAGCTCGCCGATCCGCACCCACGCATTCTTCTTCGTCGCGCCGAACGGCACGACGGCGAAGAGGCGTTGGTTCAGGAACGGCAGGTTGGCGCCTACGAGCGCCAACAGCACGATAAACCAGCCGGCTGCCGACATTACAGCGGCAGCGTGTGACGGATTGCCTGCAGGCAGGCGGTCAGCAGCGGGCTCGGGATCAGGCCGAGCGCGACGACCGCCAGGCCGTTCAGTACGAGGATCGTGCGCTTGCAGAAATCGCCCGAGATCGGCGTCGAATCCTGCGGGGCATCGAAGTACATCAGCTTGACGATACGCAGGTAGTAGAACGCACCGAACAGCGACGTGATCACGGCCAGCACGGCCAGCCACGTGAGGCCTGCGTTGACGGTCGCCTCGAGCACGGCCAGCTTCGCGTAGAAGCCGACGGTCGGCGGGATGCCGGCCAACGAGAACATCATGACCATCATCACGAACGCGAACACCGGGCTGCGCTTGTTGAGGCCCTTGAAGTCGTCGATCGTTTCCGCTTCGAAATCGCGACGCGCGAGCAGCATCACCACGCCGAACGAGCCGAGCGTCGTGATCAGGTAGACGATCGCGTAGAACATCGCCGAGCTGTAGGCGTTCGCCGGTGCCGCCGCGTCGCCCTTCACGATGCCCGCGAGCAGGCCGAGCAGCACGAAGCCCATGTTCGAGATCGCCGAGTACGCGAGCATCCGCTTGATGTTGCGCTGGACGATACCGGTGATGTTACCGACGATCAGCGACAGCGCGGCGAGGATCACGAGCGCGGTCTGCCAGTTCTGGGCGAGCGGCAGCAGGCCCATCACCAGGAAACGCAGGCCCCACGCGAATGCGGCCACCTTCGGGCCGCCGCCGACGAACAGCGTCATCGCGGTCGGTGCGCCCTGGTAGACGTCCGGCACCCACATGTGGAACGGCACGGCGCCGAGCTTGAACGCGATACCGGCGACGATGAAGATCACGCCGAACATCAGCACGGCCGCGTCGGTGTTGCCGCCGACCGCCTTGTACACCTCGCCCAGCTCGAGCGAGCCGGTAGCGCCGTAGAGCATCGAGATGCCGTACAGCACGAAGCCCGACGCGAGCGCGCCCAGCACGTAGTACTTCATCGCGGCTTCGCTCGACTGCGCGGCATCGCGACGCAGCGCGATGACCGCGTACAGCGACAGCGACATCAGTTCGAGGCCGAGGTACAGCGTCAGGAAGTTGTTGCCCGACACCATGACCAGCTGACCGAGCAGCGAGAACATGCCGAGCAGGAACACGTCGCCGCGGAACATGTCGCGGTCTTCGAGGTACTTGCGCGAATAGACGAGCGAGACCGCGAAACCGAACGACACGACCGCCTTCATCATGCTCGCGAACGAGTCGACGACGATCATCTTCGAGAAGAAGTAGTACGGCTGCGGGTCGAGCGCCTGGACCGCGAACCACACGCCGGCGACCACCGACGAGACGACTGCGATCAGATAGGTCAGGCGGCGACCGGAAGCACCGGCAAAGGTGTCATTCAGCCATGCGACGACGATGGCGGCCATCACCAGCGCGTCGGGCAACAGGACATTCATAGGAGCGTTCATGATCTTGAGTTCCTCCGCTCGCGATTACTGGGCCAGCGGCAGCTTCGACTGCGCGACGTGGGAGAGGAGGTTTTCGACGGAAACGTGCATCACGTCGGTGAAAGGCTTCGGATAAAGGCCCATCAGCAGCGTGAACGCGGCGAGCACGGCCAGCATCAGGAATTCGCGACGGCCGATGTCCTTCAGCTTGGCGACGTGATCGTTCGCGACCGCGCCGAAATACACGCGCTTGTACATCCACAGCGTGTAGGCCGCGCCGAGGATCAGCGTGAATGCCGCGCCGAATGCGATCCAGAAGTTGTACTGGACGGCCGCGAGAATCACCATGAACTCGCCGACGAAACCCGACGTGCCCGGCAGGCCGCAGTTGGCCATCGAGAACAGCATCGCGAATGCCGCGAACTTCGGCATCACGTTCACGACGCCGCCGTAGTCGGCGATCTGGCGCGAGTGCACGCGGTCGTACAACACGCCGATGCAGAGGAACATCGCGCCCGACACGAAGCCGTGCGAGATCATCTGGATGATCGCGCCTTCGACGCCGAGCTGGTTGAAGATGAAGAAGCCGAGCGTGACGAAGCCCATGTGCGCGATCGACGAATACGCGACCAGCTTCTTCATGTCGGCCTGCACCATCGCGACGAGGCCAATGTAGATCACCGCGATCAGCGACAGCGTGATCACGACGGGTGCCAGGAAGTGGCTCGCGTCAGGCGTGATCGGCAGCGAGAAGCGCAGGAAACCGTATGCGCCGAGCTTCAGCATGATCGCGGCCAGCACGACCGAGCCGCCCGTCGGCGCTTCCACGTGCGCGTCCGGCAGCCACGTGTGCACCGGCCACATCGGCACCTTCACCGCGAACGCGAGGAAGAAGGCAATGAACAGCAAGATCTGTGGCGTCATCGCGATCTTCGCGTTCTGCCACGTCGCGAGATCGAACGAATGCGTTTCCGTGTACAGGTAGATCAGCGCGACCAGCATCAGCAGCGAACCGGCCAGCGTGTACAGGAAGAACTTGAATGCCGCATACACACGGTTCGGGCCGCCCCACACGCCGATGATGATGTACATCGGGATCAGGGTCGCCTCGAAGAACACGTAGAACAGCAGGCCGTCGGCAGCCGAGAACACGCCGATCATGATCCCGGACAGGATCAGGAACGCCGCGAGGTACTGCGCGACGTTCTCGGTGATCACTTCCCATGCGGCGATCACGACGATCACCGTGATCAGCGCGGTCAGCACGACGAACCACATCGAGATGCCGTCGACGCCGAGGTGATACGCAATGTCGAAGCGTTCGATCCAGGTCGACTTCTCGACGAACTGCAGCGCGGCCGTGCTCGAGTCGAAGCGCGTGATCAACGGGATCGTGACCGCGAGACCGAGCAGCGCGCCGATCAGCGCAACCCAGCGGGCCGTGCCCGGATTTTTGTCGTTACCTACCGCCAGCACGAGGAGGCCGAAAACGATCGGCAGCCAGATCGCGGTACTGAGAATCGGAAAAGCGTGCATTAGTGTTGTCTCCCCGCCTTATTTGCCGCCGAGCGTTACAAACAGGGTCAGGAGCCCCAGCATGCCGATGATCATGGCGAACGCGTAGTGATAGATGTAACCGGATTGGAGGAAGCGGATCACGCCGGCGAACCAGCCGATGAACCGGGCGCTGCCGTTGACGAGGCCATCGATCACCACGACGTCACCCTCCTTCCACAGGCCGCGGCCGATCGCCACCGAACCGCGGGCGAACACCACTTCGTTGATCTTGTCCAGGTAGTACTTGTTGTCCAGCAGCGTGTAGATCGGGCCGAACGCGCGGCGGATCGACGCCGGCAGTTCCGGGCGCTTCAGGTACAGGAACCACGCGACGACCACGCCGGCGAGCGCCAGCCACACCGGCAGGCCCGACACCGAGTGCAGGCCCATGCCCACCCAGCCGTGGAACTCTTCGGCCATCTCGGCGAGCGCCGGATGGTTTTCGCCGATGAAGATCACCTTGTCGAATGCGACGCCGTGCTGGAAGAAATCGCCGAACAGCATCGGGCTGATCGCGATCGCGCCGATGATCACCGACGGGATCGCCAGCAGGACCAGCGGCACCCACACGACCCACGGGGTCTCGTGCGGCTCGTGCGCGTGGTCGTCATGACCGTGGCCATGGCCGTGATCGTCGTGGCCGTGCGCGGCCGCCATGCCCATCGGCGATTCCGGATGCTTCGGCTTGCGGAAGCGCTCTTCGCCGTGGAACACCAGGAAGTACATGCGGAACGAGTACAGCGCCGTGACGAACACGCTCGCGACGACCGCGAAGTACGCGAAGCCCGAACCCGGCAGGTGCGACAGCTTCACCGCGTCGATGATCGAGTCCTTCGAGTAGAAGCCCGAGAAGAACGGCGTGCCGATCAGCGCGAGCGAACCGACGAGCGACGTGATCCACGTGATCGGCATGTACTTGCGCAGGCCGCCCATGTTGCGCATGTCCTGGTCGTGGTGCATGCCCATGATGACCGAGCCGGCGCCGAGGAACAGCAGCGCCTTGAAGAACGCGTGCGTCATCAGGTGGAACACGGCGACCGGGTAAGCGGACACGCCGAGCGCGACGGTCATGTAGCCGAGCTGCGACAGCGTCGAGTACGCGACCACGCGCTTGATGTCGTTCTGGACGATGCCGAGGAAGCCCATGAAGAGCGCCGTGATCGCGCCGATCACCGTGATGAACGACAGCGCGGTATCCGACAGTTCGAACAGCGGCGACATGCGCGACACCATGAAGATGCCGGCCGTCACCATCGTCGCCGCGTGAATCAGCGCCGAGATCGGGGTCGGGCCTTCCATCGAGTCCGGCAGCCACACGTGCAGCGGGAACTGGGCCGATTTACCCATCGCACCGATGAACAGGCAGATACAGGCAACGGTCAGCAGGCCCCAGTCGGTGCCCGGGAAGTGCAGGCTCGCGAGTTCCGCGCGCTTCGCGAACACTTCGCCGTAATTCATCGAGCCGGCGAACGCGAGCAGCAGGCCGATGCCGAGCAGGAAGCCGAAGTCGCCCACGCGGTTCACGAGGAACGCCTTCATGTTCGCGTAGATCGCGCTCTCACGCGTGAAGTAGAAGCCGATCAGCAGGTACGACACCAGACCCACCGCTTCCCAGCCGAAGAACAGCTGCAGGAAGTTGTTGCTCATCACGAGCATCAGCATCGAGAACGTGAACAGTGAGATGTACGAGAAGAAGCGCTGGTAGCCGTCTTCCTCCGCCATGTAGCCGATCGTGTACACGTGCACCATCAGCGAGACGAAGGTCACGACGACCATCATCATCGCGGTCAGCGAATCGACGAGGAAGCCGACTTCGAGCTTCAGCGAGCCGACGTTCATCCATTCGTAGACGGTCGCGTTGAAGCTTGCGCCGCCCATCACGTCGAAGAAGACTTTCGCCGACAGGAGGAACGCGATCAATACGCCGAGGATCGTGATCCGGTGTGCGCCCTTGCGCCCGACTGCGTTCCCGAACAGCCCCGCAATCAGCGAGCCGGCCAGCGGAGCGAGCGGAATCGCCAGCAGCAGGTTTTCATTGAGTGTCGTTGACATAACAGCGTAGCCTGAAATTAACCTTTGAGCTGATCGAGATCCTCGACATTGATCGTGTCGAGCTTACGGAACAGGGTCACCAGAATCGCGAGGCCGATCGCGGCTTCCGCTGCGGCGACGGTCAGCACGAAGAACACGAAGATCTGGCCGTGCACGTCGCCGAGGTAATGCGAAAACGCGACGAAGTTGGTGTTCACCGCCAGCAGCATCAATTCGATCGACATCAGGATGATGATGACGTTGCGGCGGTTCAGGAAAATCCCGACGATCGCGATCGCGAACAGGATCGCGCCGAGCACAAGGTAGTGAGCAAGAGTCAGCATGGTTTTCTTTTCCTCCGCTTAGCCGTTGGTGCCCGAACCGGCTTCGCTCTGCGCCGTTTCCGGCTGCGGCTTGTCCGCTTCCATCTTCACGAGGCGCACGCGGTCGTTGCGACGCACCTTGACCTGATCCGACACGCGCTGGCGCTTGCTGTCCTTGCCCTTGCGCTCGGTCAGCCCGATCGCGGCGATGATCGCGACCAGCAGCACCAGGCCGGCGATTTCGAACGCGAAGATGTAATCGGTGTAGATCACCTTGCCGATCAGGCGCGTATTCGACCAGTTGGCCATCTCGCCCGTCGCCATCGCGTGCACGGTGTGCGTGTCGCCGTAACCGCGCCACAGGATCAGCGCGGTTTCGATCACGATGATCGCGCCGACCACGGTTGCCATCGGCACGAAGCGCTTGAAGTCGCGGCGCAGGTAGTCGATGTTGATGTCCAGCATCATCACGACGAACAGGAACAGCACCATCACCGCGCCCACGTAGACCAGAACCAGCAGGATCGCGAGGAACTCCGCTTCCAGCAGCATCCAGATCGCGGCGGCGTTGAAGAACGCCAGCACAAGGAAAAGCGCAGACGCCACCGGGTTGCGCGAAGTGATCACCTTCAGCCCTGATACCACCAGGAGCAGCGCGAAGATGTAGAACAGTACGGTCGTGAATTCCATGATTACCGGTTCATCGTTAGGCCATAGTCAGGCGCGGCTTGCGGAACGCCCGCACCCGTCGCGGCGGCTCGGCCCGTTCATGCCGGGCCGGCACTGCAAACACAATCAACGATACGGCGCGTCGGCAGCCTTCGCCGCGGCGATGTCCTTCTCGTAGCGATCGCCCACCGCGAGCAGCATTTCCTTCGTGAAATACAGGTCGCCGCGCTTTTCGCCGTGGTACTCGAGAATCTGCGTCTCGACGATCGAATCGACCGGGCAGCTCTCTTCGCAGAAACCGCAGAAGATGCACTTCGTCAGGTCGATGTCGTAGCGCGTCGTGCGGCGCGTGTTGTCCGCGCGCGTTTCCGATTCGATCGTGATCGCCAGCGCGGGGCACACGGCCTCGCACAGCTTGCAGGCGATGCAGCGCTCTTCGCCGTTTTCGTAGCGGCGCAGCGCGTGCAGCCCGCGGAAACGCGGCGAAATCGGGGTCTTCTCTTCCGGGAACTGCACGGTGAACTTGCGCTTGAACGTGTAACGACCGGTCAGCGCGAGCCCCTTCAGCAGCTCGGTCAGGAAGAAAGTCTTAAAGAAGTGTTGGATAGCCGTCATGATTTCGTCCTTACTTCACCCAGATGTTCAGCGGCGACATCATCCAGAAGCCAACCACGATCACCCAGATCACCGTGACGGGCAGGAACACCTTCCAGCCCAGACGCATGATCTGGTCGTAACGGTAGCGCGGGAACGTCGCGCGCACCCAGATGAACACCGACAGCAGCGCGAAGACCTTCAGCACCAGCCAGAAGATGCCCGGGATGAACGACAGGAATTCGAACGGTGCGTCCCAGCCGCCGAGGAACAGCGTCGCGGCCAGTGCCGAGATCACGATCATGTTGATGTACTCGGCGAGGAAGAACAGCGCGAACGCCATGCCCGAGTAATCGATCATGTGACCCGCGACGATCTCCGACTCCCCTTCCACCACGTCGAACGGGTGACGGTTCGTTTCGGCGATGCCCGAGATGAAGTAGACGACGAACGCCGGCAGCAGCGGCAGCCAGTTCCACGACAGGAAATTCACGCCGTGGCCGGCGAAGAAGCCGTGCTGTTGCGAGCCGACGATTTCCGACAGGTTCAGGCTGCCGGCCGTCATCAGCACGAGCACCAGCGCGAAGCCCATCGAGATTTCGTACGACACCATCTGTGCCGCGGCGCGCATCGCGCCGAGGAATGCGTACTTCGAGTTCGACGCCCAGCCGGCGAGAATCACCGCGTACACGCCGATCGACGAGATCGCCATCGCGTACAGCAGGCCAGCGTTCACGTTCGCGAGCACGGCTTCCGCCTGGAACGGGATCACCGCCCACACGGCGAACGCCGGCACGACGGTCATCACCGGCGCGATCAGGTACAGCCAGCGGCTGGCGGCGCTCGGCTGAATGACTTCCTTCAGCAGCAGCTTCAGCACGTCGGCGATCGGCTGCAGCAGGCCGCCGGGGCCGACGCGGTTCGGGCCGAGACGCACGTGCATCCAGCCGATCAGCTTGCGTTCCCACAGAATCAGGTACGCGACGCACAGCAGGATGACGACGGAGACGACGAGGATGCGCACGACTGCCCACACCGTCGGCCACGCGAAGCCGAGAAGCTCGGCCCCGCCCGCGTTGATCGTATCGAACAAGCTCATTTACGCCTTCTCCACCACCAGTTCACCGGACAGGCTGCCGAGCGCTGCGCCGGCAGGCGTCGCCGCCGACACGCGAACGACCGTCTCCGCAAGATTCGCGTCGCGCACGGCCGGCAACTGCACCGCACGCTCGCCCTGGCGCACGCGCACGGCGTCGCCTTCCTTCAAGCCCAGCTTGTCGAACAGCGCGGCCGGCAGGGCTGCGGCATTCGCCGCCTTCGCGGCGGCCGTCAGGTGCAGCGCACCCGCGCGGCGCACGAGCGCGTCGGCGTGATAGATCGGCACATCGGCCAGGCGCTCGAAACCGCCGTTCACGGCATTCGCCGCGGCACGGGCCGGCGCGACCGACGTCTGGTTCGACAGACGGCCCGCGACGCCGGCGTCGCCGAGCGCGGCGAGACGCACTTCTTCCGCGGTCTCGTATTCGAAGTTCGGCAGGCCGAGCAGGCTGCCGAGCACGCGCAGCACCTTCCAGGCCGGACGCGTGTCGCCGAGCGGGCGCACGACGCCGTTGAAGCTCTGCACGGTGCCTTCCGCGTTGACGAACGTACCGGCCGTTTCGGTGAACGGCGCGACCGGCAGCAGCACGTCGGCGTAGTCGAGGCCGTGCTTGAACGGCGACATCACGACGACCATTTCAGCCTGGTTCAGCGCGGCAAGCGCCTGTGCCGGATCGGCGGTGTCGAATTCCGGTTCGACGTTCAGCAGCACGTAGCCCTTGCGCGGCTGCTCGAACGCTTCGCGTGCGTTCAGGCCGCCTTCGCCCGGCAGCGCGCCGACGACGTGCGCGCCGACCGTGTTCGCCGCTTCCGTCAGGAAGCCGAACGTGGCGCCGGTGTTGTCGGCGATCCACTGCGCGACGGCGTGCAGCTTCGCGAATTGCGGATGACGGACCGCGACGTTGCCGAGCAGCACCGCGCGGCGTTCGCCGTTCGCGAGCGACTGCGCGACAGCCTGGGCAGCCGGCGATGCAGTGACGCCCGCGAGCGCGTCGGGCAGCGCGACACCGCGCAGCTGTGCGACAGCGGCGGCGATGCCGGCCAGCTCGTCGAGCCATGCGGACGGCGCGGCGACGATGCGTTGCGCGGTAGGGATCAGCGAATCGTCACCGGTCGCGTGCAGGAAATGCAGCTTCGCGCCGTTCTTCGCAGCCTGACGCAGGCGCGATGCGAACAGCGGGTGGTCGCGGCGCAGGAACGAACCAATGACGAACGCGGCGTCCACGTTCGACAGATCGGCGATCGGCATGCCGAGCCACGGCGCGCCCTGGACCGGCGCCGAGAAATCCTGCTGACGCAGACGGAAGTCGACGTTCGGCGTCTTCAGTTCGTTGGCGAGCTGCTTCACGAGGAACAGCTCTTCCGCGGTGCTGTGCGCGCTCGCGAGCATCGCCAGCGCGTTCGCGCCGTGATCCGCGGCGACGCCCTTCAGGCCCTTCGCGACGTATTCCAGCGCGGTCTGCCAGTCGGTTTCGATCCACTGGCCGCCCTGCTTCAGCATCGGCTTCGTCAGGCGCTCTTCGCTGTTGAGGCCTTCATACGAGAAGCGGTCCTTGTCCGAGATCCAGCATTCGTTGATCGCTTCGTTCTCGAACGGCAGCACGCGCATCACGCGGTTGTTCTTCACCTGCACGACGAGGTTCGCGCCGACGGAATCGTGCGGGCTCACCGACTTGCGGCGCGACAGTTCCCACGTACGGGCGCTGTAGCGGAACGGCTTGCTGGTCAGCGCGCCGACCGGGCACAGGTCGATCATGTTGCCCGACATTTCGGAGTCGACCGTCTTGCCGACGAACGTCGTGATTTCCGAATGCTCGCCGCGGCCCAGCATGCCGAACTCCATCACGCCGGCGACTTCCTGGCCGAAGCGGACGCAGCGCGTGCAGTGGATGCAGCGCGACATTTCTTCCATCGAGATCAGCGGGCCCACGTTCTTGTGGAACACCACGCGCTTTTCTTCCGAGTAGCGCGACGACGACTTGCCGTAGCCGACCGCCAGATCCTGCAGCTGGCATTCGCCGCCCTGATCGCAGATCGGGCAATCGAGCGGGTGATTGATGAGGAGGAATTCCATCACCGACTGCTGCGCCTTCACGGCCTTGTCGGACTGCGTATGGACGATCATGCCGGCCGACACGGGGGTCGCACAGGCAGGCACGGCCTTCGGCATCTTCTCGACTTCGACGAGACACATCCGGCAGTTGGCCGCGACCGACAGTTTCTTGTGATAGCAGAAGTGAGGAATGTACGTGTCCGCCTTGTGCGCAGCCTGGATCACCATGCTGCCTTCGGGCACCTCGACCTTCTTGCCGTCTATTTCAAGTTCAACCATGATGGTGAATGGTCCTTAACCTATTTCCGCCCGTTCGCGCCTTCGCCCGACCGTGCGCTCAAATTCCGCAACCGGGTGTTTCGCTTCAGGCCGCCGCAGCCGAAGCCACATGCGACGCGTGGCCGCCGACCATGCAGTGCTTGTGCTCGACGTGGTACGCGAATTCGTCCCAGTAGTGCTTGAGCATCCCGCGAACCGGCATCGCCGCCGCATCGCCGAGCGCGCAGATCGTGCGGCCCATGATGTTCTCGGCCACCGAGTTCAGCAGGTCCAGATCTTCCTGGCGCCCTTCGCCGTGCTCGATACGGTTCACGACGCGATACAGCCAGCCGGTGCCTTCACGGCACGGCGTGCACTGACCGCACGATTCCTCGTAGTAGAAGTACGACAGGCGCAGCAGCGAACGCACCATGCAGCGCGTCTCGTCCATCACGATCACCGCGCCGGAACCGAGCATCGAGCCGGCCTTCGCGATCGAGTCGTAGTCGAGATCCGTCTGCATCATGATGTCGCCCGGGATCACCGGCGCCGACGACCCGCCCGGAATCACGGCCTTGATCTTCTTGCCGCCACGCATCCCGCCGGCGAGCTCCATCAGCGTCGCGAACGGCGTGCCGAGCGGCACTTCGTAGTTGCCCGGGCGCTCGACGTCGCCCGACACCGAGAAAATCTTCGTGCCGCCGTTGTTCGGCTTGCCGATCTCGAGGTAATTCTGCGGCCCGATGGACAGCAGGAACGGCACCGCGGCGAACGTCTCGGTGTTGTTGATCGTGGTCGGCTTGCCGTACACGCCGAAGCTCGCCGGGAACGGCGGCTTGAAGCGCGGCTGGCCTTTCTTGCCTTCGAGCGACTCGAGCAGCGCCGTTTCCTCGCCGCAGATGTACGCGCCGTAACCGTGGTGCGCGTGCAGCTGGAACGAGAATTCCGAGCCCATGATGTTGTCGCCGAGGAACCCGGCCGCGCGCGCTTCATCGAGCGCGGCTTCGAAGCGTCGATACACTTCGAAGATTTCGCCGTGGATGTAGTTGTAGCCGACGGTGATGCCCATCGCGTATGCGCCGATGGCCATGCCTTCGATCAGCGCGTGCGGGTTCCAGCGCAGGATGTCGCGATCCTTGAACGTGCCCGGCTCGCCTTCGTCCGAGTTGCAGACGAGGTACTTCTGCCCCGGGAACTGGCGCGGCATGAAGCTCCACTTCAGGCCGGTCGGGAAGCCCGCGCCGCCGCGGCCGCGCAGGCCCGACGCCTTCACGTCGGCGATCACCTGCTCGGGCGGAATCTTTTCTTCGAGAATGCGGCGCAGTTGCTTGTAGCCGCCGCGTGCAACGTAATCTTCGAGGTGCCAGTTCTCGCCGTTCAGACCAGCGAGGATCAGCGGTTTGATGTGACGGTCGTGGAGGGACGTCATTTCGAGAGCTCCTCAAGCAGCTGGTCGATCTTCTCGCGGCTCATGAAGCTGCACATTCTGTGATTGTTCACCAGCAGCACCGGCGCATCGCCGCACGAGCCCATGCATTCGCCTTCCTTCAGCGTGAACTTGCCGTCGGGCGTGGTCTCGCCGAAGCCGATGCCCAGCTTCTGTTTCAGGTAGTCGGCAGTCGCTTCCGCGCCGCCGTGCGGGCCGAGCTGGCACGGCAGGTTCGTGCAGAGCGTGATCTTGTGCTTGCCGACCGGTTTGAGCTCGTACATCGTGTAGAACGTCGCGACTTCCTGCACGGCGACGGCCGGCATGCCGAGATAGTCCGCGACGAACTGCATCAGTTCGGGCGACAGCCAGCCGTGCTCTTCTTGAGCCACGGCCAACGCCGACATCACGGCGGACTGTTTCTGATCGGCGGGATACTTCGTCAACGCTCGATCGATTTCCTTCAGGCCTTCAGCTGAGATCATTTTCAGACACGACTCTTTCAATTCCTACCGAACGAACAACCTGCCGCACACTGGGGTGCATGGACGGCAGACCTGGCGCTCACTCTGTTGACAGCTTGCGAAGCCGCGCCGGTTCGGCGCATACCGCTTGTAACTTCGCGTGCGACTGACTGCTCGCCGCCCGCGCTCGCGGGCGGCGCAACCATTAGCGATCGATTTCGCCGAACACGATGTCCTGCGTACCGATGATCGTGACGGCGTCGGCGATCATGTGACCGCGCGCCATTTCGTCGAGCGACGCCAGGTGCGCGAAACCCGGCGCGCGAATCTTGAGGCGATACGGCTTGTTGGCGCCATCGGACACGAGGTAGATGCCGAACTCCCCCTTCGGATGCTCGACCGCCGCGTACGCTTCGCCTTCCGGCACATGAAAACCTTCGGTGAAGAGCTTGAAGTGGTGAATCAAGTCTTCCATGTTGGTCTTCATGCCGACGCGCGACGGCGGGGCAACCTTGTGATTGTCCGTCATCACCGGGCCCGGATTCTTGCGGAGCCACTCAATACACTGTTTCGCGATGCGGATCGACTGGCGCATTTCTTCGACGCGCACCAGATAGCGGTCGTAGCAATCGCCGTTCACGCCGACCGGCACGTCGAAATCCATCCGATCGTACACTTCGTAGGGCTGCTTCTTGCGCAGGTCCCATGCGATGCCCGAGCCGCGCAGCATCGGGCCCGTCAGGCCCATCTGCAGCGCACGTTCCGGGCTCACCACGCCGATCCCGACCAGACGCTGTTTCCAGATCCGGTTGTCGGTCAGCAGCGTTTCGTATTCGTCGACGCACTTCGGGAAGCGCGTGAAGAAATCGTCGATGAAGTCGAGCACCGAGCCGCTGCGCGCTTCGTTCATCTTCGCGAGCGCCTTCTCGTTGCGAATCTTCGACGCCTTGTATTGCGGCATTGCGTCAGGCAGATCGCGATAGACGCCGCCCGGACGATAGTAGGCCGCGTGCATCCGGGCGCCGGACACCGCTTCGTACACGTCCATCAGGTCTTCGCGTTCGCGGAAAGCGTACAGGAACACGGCCATCGCGCCGACGTCGAGTGCGTGCGCGCCGATCCACATCAGGTGGTTCAGCACGCGCGTGATTTCGTCGAACAGCACGCGGATGTACTGCGCGCGCTCCGGCACTTCGATGCCGAGCAGCTTTTCAATCGCGAGCACGTAGCCGTGCTCGTTGACCATCATCGACACGTAGTCGAGACGGTCCATGTACGGCACGGACTGGATGAAGGTTTTGGATTCCGCGAGCTTTTCGGTCGCGCGGTGCAGCAGGCCGATGTGCGGATCGGCACGCTGAATGACTTCGCCGTCGAGCTCGAGCACGAGGCGCAGCACGCCGTGCGCTGCCGGGTGCTGCGGGCCGAAGTTGAGCGTGTAGTTCTTGATTTCTGCCATGACGCCCCCTTAATGTTTCAGACCGCCATAGCGATCCTCGCGGATCACGCGCGGCGTGATTTCGCGCGGCTCGATCGTCACCGGCTGGTACACGACCCGCTTCTCTTCCGGGTCGTAACGCATTTCGACGTAACCCGACACCGGGAAGTCCTTGCGGAACGGGTGACCGATGAAGCCGTAGTCGGTGAGGATGCGGCGCAGGTCGGGGTGGCCTTCGAACACGATGCCGTACAGGTCGAACGCTTCGCGCTCGTACCAGTTCGCCGAGGTCCAGATGTCGACCAGCGACGCCACGATCGGCAGATCGTCGTCCGGCGCGAATGCGCGCAGGCGCAGGCGCCAGTTGTTGGTGACCGACAGCAGGTGCGACACGGCCGCGAAGCGCGGGCCGTCGTAGGCGCCGTCACCGAAGGTCTGGTAGTCGACGCCGCAGAGGTCGATCAGTTGCTCGAAACGGAGCTTCGGATCGTCGCGCAGGGTCTTTGCGACTTCGAGGTAATCGCTCGCCTTCACGACGAGCGTCAGTTCACCGATCGCTTCGGTGAGGCTCACCACGCGCGCGCCGAGCGCGGCTTCGAGGTTTGCCTTCAGGGTCTCGATTTTGCTTGCCATATTGAGGGGACGCTCGGGGCTTTATTGACGGGCGATGGTATTGGTGCGACGGATCTTCGCCTGAAGCTGGATCACGCCGTAGACCAGCGCCTCGGCCGTGGGCGGACAGCCCGGCACGTAGACGTCGACCGGCACGATCCGGTCGCAGCCGCGGACTACCGAGTACGAATAGTGGTAATAACCACCGCCGTTGGCGCATGACCCCATCGAGATCACCCAGCGCGGCTCGGCCATCTGGTCGTACACGCGGCGCAGCGCGGGCGCCATCTTGTTGCACAGCGTGCCGGCGACGATCATCACGTCCGACTGACGCGGGCTCGGACGAAACACGACGCCGAACCGGTCCAGATCGTAACGGGCCGCGCCCGCATGCATCATCTCGACGGCGCAACACGCGAGCCCGAACGTCATCGGCCACAGCGAGCCGGTACGCGTCCAGTTGATCAGCTTGTCAGCCGTCGTGGTGACAAACCCTTCCTTCAAGACCCCTTCGATACTCATTTGCTTTCCACTCCAGACGAGCGACCGAGCGTGGCCGCTCATGCAAACCGGCGATTAACCCATCACTCCCAGTCGAGGCCGCCTTTCTTCCAGATATAGGCAAAGCCCAGCAGGAATTCGAGCAGAAAAATCATCATTGCGATGAAACCCGGCCAGCCGATATCCCGGAGCGCGACGCCCCACGGGAACAGGAATGCGGTTTCGAGATCGAAGATGATGAACAGGATGGCGACGAGGTAATACCGAACGTCGAATTTCATCCGGGCGTCTTCAAAGGCTTCGAAGCCGCACTCGTACGGTGCATTCTTCTCGACGTCCGGCTTGTTGGGACCAAGGAGCTTGCCGATGCTGACCAGCGCTATACCTAAACCAGTGCCCACGAGGAGGAACAACAAGACGGGGTAATAGGCTGCGAGGTTCAAGGCAATCCTCTATCGGTTGGTTCTGAGCGTCCGGAGAATACCACTTCCGGCGGAAGGAATCATTTCGGAGTGCAGGCGATCGCAAGACAACCGCAAGCCCACCCCACAAATGAAAAATGCCAGCCACTGGAAGCGGCTGGCATTGAGTAACTTTGGTGCCGACGGCGAGACTCGAACTCGCACAGCTTTCGCCACTACCCCCTCAAGATAGCGTGTCTACCAATTTCACCACGTCGGCACTGCATGCAACTCGGGTTGTGCTGCTCGTTCCCGCGAATCGCTTCAAGAATTAAATTCTAACCCGAGTTCCGGATTTGTTCAACGCACAACCGCAAAAAAATTAACTTTTTATTTCGGGACATCCTGGCCCGGCGCGCTTGCGGCCGAACCGGCGGCAGCGGACGCCGCGACAGCCGGCGCCGATGCCGCGGGGGCCGATGCCGGCGCGGTCACTGCCGTGCCGAGCACGCCTGCCGACGGCGTCGACTTGTACGAACCGAGGTACGTCAGCGCGAGCGTCGCGACGAAGAAGATCGTCGCAAGAATGCCCGTCGTGCGCGACAGAAAGTTCGCCGAGCCCGTCGCACCGAACAAACTGCCGGACGCACCGCTGCCGAATGCGGCGCCCATGTCGGCACCCTTGCCGTGCTGCAGCAGCACGAGCCCGATCACACCAAGCGCAGACAGCACCTGCACCACAATAATCAGCGTCTTGAATAACAGCATCACACCCACCCGATTGGATCGGGCGACCGGACCGACCGGCCGCCGTCATGGTTCAAATCGATCTCGGACCGCTCAACGCGCGGCCCGGCAGATCGCCAGGAAATCTTCCGCCTTCAGCGACGCGCCGCCGATCAGGCCGCCGTCGATGTCCAGCTGCGCGAACAGCTCTTCCGCGTTGTCCGGCTTCACGCTGCCGCCGTACAGCACGGACACGTCCGCCGCACCCTTTGCCGCGAGACGCGTCCGCAGGAACGCATGCACGTCCTGCGCCTGCGCCGACGTCGCGCTCTTGCCCGTGCCGATCGCCCAGACCGGCTCGTACGCGACGACGATACGCGCGGCCTCGTCAGCCGTCAGCGCTGCCAGCACCACGTCGAGCTGCGCACCGACGACCTGCTCGGTCGCGCCCGACTCGCGCTCGTCGAGCGTCTCGCCGACACACACGACCGGCACGAGGCCGGCCGCGAGCGCGCGCTGCGCCTTCGCCGCGACCGTCTCGTTGCTTTCGCCGTGATACGCGCGACGCTCCGAGTGGCCGACGATCGCATACCGCGCGCCGAACTCCGCCACCATCGCGGCCGCCACCTCACCGGTGAATGCGCCTTGCTCGTGCGCGGACACGTCCTGCGCACCGAACGCGACACGGCCACCGCCAAGCTGCGCCTGAACCTGCGCGAGATACGGGAACGGCACGCACACGCCGATCGACGTTTCAGCCGCCACCGTGCCCGCACCCTGCACCACTTCGTTCAGCAGCGCCTGGTTGCCGGCCAGCCGGCCGTGCATCTTCCAGTTGCCGATCACTCGCTTTGTTCGTTGTTTCGACATCGTGTCTGTCTCGTCACTATCTTGTCATTAACGTGCCGGAACCCGGCCGTCAGGTTGGATCTGGCGAAGCAAACCCGCGATTTTACTGCGCGCGGCTTGAACCGGTCAAACCGCGCATGTCAAGCCCGCCGCACGGGCCGTCAGGCGTTCGATCCCCAATCGAGCACGATCTTGCCGGTATGCTCGCTGCTTTCCATCAGCGCATGCGCCTGGGCGGCGTCCGCGGCGGGCAACACGCGATAGATCACCGGCTTGATACGGCCGTCGGCGAGCAACGGCCACACGCGCGCCTTCAGCTGCGCGGCGATACGGGCCTTGAATTCGACCGGGCGCGGACGCAGCGTCGAGCCGGTCACGGTCAGCCGGCGGCGCAGGATCTCGCTCAGGTTGACCTCGGCCTTCGCGCCGCCGAGCAGCGCGATCAGCACGAGACGGCCACCATCCGCGAGCGCGGACAGCTCGCGCGGCACGTACGAGCCCGCGACCATGTCGAGGATCACGTCGACGCCGCGATCGTGCGTCAGCGACTTCACGACTTCGACGAAGTCTTCGGTCTTGTAGTCGATCGCGCGCTCGGCGCCGAGCGCCTCGCACGCGCGGCACTTGTCGGCGGTGCCGGCCGTCGCGAACACGCGAAAGCCGAGCGCATGCGCGATCTGGATCGCCGTCACGCCGATGCCGCTCGAGCCGCCCTGCACGAGCAGGGTCTCCTGCTCGCCGCCCTCGCCCGCGCCGAGCTGCGCACGGTCGAACACGTTGCTCCACACGGTGAAAAACGTTTCGGGCAGCGAGGCGGCCTCGATATCGGTGAGGCCATCCGGCACCGGCAGGCACTGCGGCAGCGGCGCGACCGCATATTCGGCATAGCCGCCGCCCGCGAGCAGCGCGCACACGCGATCGCCCAGTTTCAGGCCGAACGGGTTCAGGGCCGCATCGGACAAATCGCCGCCGACGATCTCGCCCGCGACCTCGAGGCCCGGCAGATCCGACGCACCCGGCGGCGGCGCATAGGCGCCCTTGCGCTGGAACACGTCGGGCCGGTTCACGCCCGAAGCCGCCACCTTGATCAGCACCTCGCCGCGCTTCGGTTCGGGGCGCGGACGCTCCGCGAGCTTCAGCACGTCGGGGGCGCCGAATTCGGTGATTTCGATGGCTTTCATGGTGAGAGTCGCTCCAGGATCGGAATCGGATGGCACGCCCGTGCGCACGACGCGGGCGCCTCGCCGGCGCTGCTGCGCCGCACAACGATGCTACAGAAAAAACGGCCGGCACGCTTTCGCACTGCCGGCCGTTGATCCGCCTGTCCGCTTACTGCTGCGGCGGCGTATCCGACTGCGCTGCCGCCGCTGCTTCATTCAGCAGCGCCTTGGCCGACAGACGCACGCGACCCTTCTCGTCCGTCTGGATCACCTTGACCTTCACCTGCTGACCTTCCTTCAGGTAGTCGTTGATGTCCTTCACGCGCTCGTTGACGATTTCCGAGATGTGCAGCAGGCCATCCTTGCCCGGCAGCAAGTTCACGATCGCACCGAAATCGAGCAGCTTGAGCACCGTGCCTTCGTACACCTGACCGACTTCGATTTCAGCCGTGATTTGCTCGATGCGCTTCTTCGCTTCGGCCATGCCTTCGCTGCTCGTGCTGGCGATCGTCACGACGCCGTCGTCCGAGATGTCGATGGTCGTGCCCGTTTCTTCCGTCAGCGCGCGGATCACCGAACCGCCCTTGCCGATCACGTCGCGGATCTTTTCCGGGTTGATCTTGACCGTGATCATGCGCGGCGCGAATTCCGACAGTTGCGTGTTCGCACCCGACACCGCCGACGTCATCTTGCCGAGGATGTGCAGGCGGCCTTCCTTCGCCTGCGCGAGCGCGACCTGCATGATTTCCTTCGTGATGCCCTGGATCTTGATGTCCATCTGCAGCGCCGTCACGCCCTGCTCCGTGCCGGCCACCTTGAAGTCCATGTCGCCGAGGTGATCTTCGTCGCCGAGGATGTCGGTCAGCACCGCGAACTTGTTGCCTTCGAGGATCAGGCCCATCGCGATACCCGCGACGTGCGCCTTCATCGGCACGCCGGCGTCCATCAGCGCGAGGCAGCCGCCGCACACCGAAGCCATCGACGACGAACCGTTCGATTCGGTGATTTCCGACACGACGCGGATCGAGTAGCCGAATTCGTCGGCGCTCGGCAGGCACTTGACCAGCGCGCGCTTGGCGAGACGGCCGTGGCCGATTTCGCGGCGCTTCGGCGAGCCGACGCGGCCCGTTTCGCCGGTCGCGAACGGGGGCATGTTGTAGTGGAGCATGAAGCGCTCGCGGTATTCGCCTTCGAGCGCGTCGATGATCTGCTCGTCACCCTTCGTGCCGAGCGTCGCGACGACCAGCGCCTGCGTCTCGCCGCGCGTGAACAGCGCCGAGCCGTGAGTACGCGGCAGCACGCCGGTGCGGATCTCGATCGGGCGCACGGTGCGCGTGTCGCGGCCGTCGATGCGCGGCTCGCCGTTCAGGATCTGCGAACGGACGATCTTCGCTTCGATGTCGAACAGTACGTTGCCGACCGTGGCCTTGTCGGCCGCGACCGTACCGGCCGCCAGCGCGTCTTCCTCGAGCTTCGCCGAGGTTGCCGCGTAGACTTCCTTCAGCTTGGCCGAACGCGCCTGCTTGTCGCGGAGCTGGTAAGCGGCGAGCAGATCGTTCTGCGCCAGCTCGGTCACGCGCGCGATCAGCGCCTCGTTCTTCGGCGCCGGCTGCCAGTCCCACTCGGGCTTGCCACCGTCGCGCACCAGTTCGTGGATCGCGTCGATCGCGATCTGCATCTGCTCGTGGCCGAACACCACGGCGCCCAGCATCACTTCTTCCGACAGCTGGTCGGCTTCCGACTCGACCATCAGCACCGCGCGCTCCGTACCCGCGACGACGAGGTCGAGGCTCGAGGCCTTGAGCTGGTCACGCGTCGGGTTCAGCACGTAGGCGTTGTCGATGTACGCGACGCGCGCGGCACCGACCGGGCCGTTGAACGGCAGGCCCGACACGGCGAGCGCGGCCGACGCGCCGATCAGCGCGGGGATGTCGGCCGGGATTTCCGGATTCACGGACAGCACGTGGATCACGACCTGGACTTCGTTGTAGAAGCCTTCCGGGAACAGCGGGCGCAGCGGACGGTCGATCAGGCGCGACGTCAGCGTCTCGTGCTCCGACGGACGGCCTTCGCGGCGGAAGAACCCGCCCGGGATCTTGCCGGCCGAATAGGTCTTTTCGAGGTAGTCGACGGTCAGCGGGAAGAAATCCTGGCCCGGCTTCGCCGACTTCGCGCCGACGACGGTTGCCAGCACGACGGTGTCTTCGACGTCGACGATCACGGCGCCGCTCGCCTGGCGAGCGACTTCACCGGTTTCGAGGCGCACCTTGTGCTGACCCCACTGGAATTCCTTCACGACCTTGTTGAACATGGACATGGTTGCTCCTTTGTATTCATGCATTTCATTCGCCGCGCCGGCCATCCCGCGCGGCGGCGTCCCGACCGAATCACCCGGAGCAAGGTGTGTTTTTTATGCCATTCCAGCGCGGCGCTCAGGCAGCGCCGCGCTGGAATGACACAAATCCTGCCCCGGTATCGGTCGTGGCGGCGGCCCCGCACGAACGTGCCGGACAGCCTGCGGTGCGTGTGACGCTACGCACCGCGCAAAAACAAAATGCCTGTATCAGCGGACTGACACAGGCATCTTGCTGGCGGCAATCGCCTCGATTACTTACGCAGACCCAGCTTCTCGATCAGTGCGCGGTAACGGTCGGCATCCTTGCCCTTGAGGTAGTCGAGCAGCTTGCGGCGGCGGCTCACCATGCGCAGCAGGCCGCGGCGGCTGTGGTGATCCTTCGCGTGGGTCTTGAAGTGACCCGTCAGTTCGACGATACGTGCGGTCAGCAGTGCGACCTGGACTTCGGGCGACCCCGTGTCGTTGGTACCGCGGGCGAACTGAGCAACGACTTCCGACTTCTTGATATCTGCAACAGACATGTGATTTCCTTTCTAACTGAACAGGCGGACACGGAAGAATGGCCGTGCCGTGACTTACAACCGGCGCGCATTGTAGCACAACTCGGTGCCGTTCTTACCGCCCTCCGTCACGGGCGCGTCATCGAGCACGTCGACGGCATCTCCGTACGCTGCGCCGGCACCGCGAGCACCGTCCGGAAGCCGTAGCCCGATCCCTCGTTGTCGAAGCGCACGCCCGGCGTGCCGACCTTGTCCATTTCCATCACGTAAAGGGGCTGGATCAACTGGTGATCCTGGGCGCGCATCCGCGACGCGTGGAAGCCGTCGTCGAACGGCAGGCCCTCGAGCGCACGCGCGACCGCCACCGGGTCGGCCGAACCCGCACGGGTCATCGCCGCGGCCAGCATCTGGATCATCTGGCTCATCCGCCGCACCGGGTAGTCGTCCTGCGCGGCCGGGAAACGGGTCCGGAATGCGCGGTAGAACGCGTCGGACTTGGCGCCGCCCGCGTTCGGGTGCCAGTCGGCCACCGCCACGACGCGGCCGACACCCGCGTCGCCGAGGGCCGCCGGCGCGCCGAGGCTGTTGCCGTAGAACGTATAGAACTTCGCGTCGAGCCCCTGTTCGCGCGCCGCCTTCACGAGCAGCGTGAGGTCGTTGCCCCAGTTGCCGGTCACGACGGCGTCCGCGCCGCTGGCGCGGATCTTCGCGATATACGGCGAGAAATCCTTGATCCGGCCGATCGGGTGGAATTCGTCGCCCGCGATCGTCACGTCCGGGCGCCGCGCCGCGAGCGCCTGCCGCGCGAGCGTGCTGACGTCGTGGCCGAAGCTGTAGTCCTGGTTCAAGAGATAGACCTTGCGCAGCGCGCGATCACGCGCCATCACGTCCGCGAGTGCGGCCATCCGCATGCCGGCATGTGCATCGAAGCGGAAATGCCAGAAACTGCAACGCGCGCCGGTCAGCGCCGGATCGTCGGCCGAATAATTCAGGAACAGCATCCGGTTGTCCGGATCGCGTGCGTTCAGCTTGTCGAGCGCGGCGACGAGCGCGGCCGCGACGGCCGAGCTGTTGCCCTGCGCGACGAAGCCGACATGCCGGTCGGCGGCCGCGCGCAACTGCACGAGCGCTTCCTCCGGGCTGCCCTTGCTGTCGAGCACGACGAGTTCGAGCGGATGCGCGCCGTCACGCAGCTTCACGCCGCCCGCCGCATTGACCTGCTCGACGCCGAAACGCAGGTTGCGCTCCACCGCCGCGCCCGCGTTCGCGAACGGGCCCGACATCCCTTCGATCAGCGCGATCCGCACCGGCTCGCCGCCGGCAAACGCGGACGACACCAGCATCCACCCCGCGCTCCACGCGAGCGCGCACCGCTTCCACCCCTGCATCGGCCACCTGCCCTTCAATCTGCCCGAGAAGCGCGGATCATAGGCCGCCGCGCCCGCCACCCGCAAGCGTGACAGCAGGCGATCCGCACCGATTTTTTCCGCGCGATGCCCCGTCGCGCGGCGTCCGTGATAAAACGGGACTTGTTTCCGTGTTCTGGAGAATCCGATGCGCATTCGCATTCCCGCGCGCCTGCCCGTGCTGATCGCCGGTGCAGCCGCGCTGCTGGCCGGTTGCGCGCAACCGTGGCAGCAATACCAGGCCGGCCAGGACGAGTCGGCGATCGTCGCGCGCATGGGCCCGCCGCGCGAGATCTACGACCTGCCAGGCGGCGGCAAGCGCCTGATGTGGCCGACCCAGCCGATGGGCGAAATCACGGTCGCGGCCGACGTCGATGCAGCCCACCGGATCGTCAACGTGCGCCAGGTGCTGCAGCCGAGCGAGTTCTATCGCGCGGAGATCGGCAAGTGGACGAAGACCGACGTGCTCGTCAATTTCGGACGCCCGGTCGAAACCGCCTACTTCCCGCTGATGAAACGCGAGGTGTGGACGTACCGGTATCTCGAGGACAACGTCTGGTACATGATGTACAGCTTCTACTTCGATCCGCAGGGCATCCTGCGCACCACGCAGAAAACACCGGACCCGCTGCACGATCCCGATCGCCGCACCCTGTTCTGACCGATTGCGTATTTACACGCAATTGTCGCAATGGCCATTCACGGATTATTGCGTGAATGGCCATTTCATTTTTTCCGCTGCCTTATTTAATTCCACGAATAAGACGGAAAACTTTTCCGATCGATGACAGCGCGATGGCGATACGCTGAACGCCCCGTCATGCGGGCCATTGCGAGAATGCAGGCGCGCCCGGTGCATGTCGTGCGTCGCGCTGGTGCATGCAATGCACTACGCCCAATCAATTTGAAACAATTTGTATCAACTCACCCGCAGTGCTAGGGCATACCCCTAATATCAGTCGAAAATCCAACCTTTCAATTTAGAAAGCATGCGATTGCGCCATTTCGTTCGATATTTATTTGCCTTTATCAAAAAGGAGTCCTCATGAATCGCCCCAAGAGCATGCTGGTTGCCAACATTGCCTGGGCCCGCGAGACGCGCGAACACACGCCCGGCTTTTTCGACGCGCTCGCGCGCGGCCAGAATCCGCGCGTGCTGTGGATCGGTTGCGCCGACAGCCGCGTGCCGGCCGAAACCATCACGCACTGCGCGCCCGGCGAGCTGTTCGTCCATCGCAACATCGCGAACCTGTTCCACCCCGACGACGACAATTCCGCCAGCGTGCTCGAGTACGCGGTGCGGGTGCTGAAGGTCGACCACGTGATCGTGTGCGGTCACTACGGGTGCGGCGGCGTGCGTGCATCGCTGCTGCCGCCGCCCGCCGACCTGCCGCACGTCGCGCGCCGCATCGCACCGCTTTGCGCACTCGCGCGGCGCCATCGCGACACGCTCGACGGGCTCGACGACATGGCCGCCGCCGACCGCCTCGCCGAGCTGAACGTGCTGGAACAGGTTCGGCTGCTGCGCGCGTCGCCGATCGTGCGCGGCCGCGAGCGGCCGCCGCTCGTGCACGGCTGGATCTTTTCGCTCGCCGATGGCCGCCTGAAGGAGCTCGATTCCGGCTATGCAGCACCATCGGCCGAAGCCGCGCTCGAGCCTGAGCCTGCCGCGACCGTCGCCGCGCTCGGTTGACCCGCGCCTGCCCCTCCACGCCAACGAAATCACCCCAATCATGAAACTGAACGAGCGCCTGTCCACCCTGCCGCGCGACATCGTCGCCGGCATCGTCGTTTTCCTCGTCGCGCTACCGCTCTGTCTCGGCATCGCCAATGCTTCCGGCGTCGAGCCGTTCGCCGGGCTCGTGTCGGGCATCGTCGGCGGCATCGTCGTCGCGCTGCTGAGCGGTTCGTCGCTGTCCGTCAGCGGGCCGGCCGCCGGCCTCGTCGTGATCGTCGTCGAAGGCATCGCGCAGCTCGGCAGCTTCTCCGCGTTCCTGCTCGCGGTGCTGCTGTCCGGCGTGCTGCAGTTCGGCTTCGGCATGCTGCGCGCCGGCCGCTTCGCCGCCTACGTGCCGTCGCCCGTCATCAAGGGCATGCTCGCCGCGATCGGCCTGCTGCTGATCGTGAAGCAGATCCCGTTCGCCTTCGGCATCGGCGGCCAGGCCGCGCAATCGTTTGCGAACTGGCCGGGCCTGCCGGTCGCCTGGGCCGCCACGGCCATCGCGCTGGTGTCGCTGGCGCTGCTGATCGCGTGGGACACGCCGGCACTCAAGCGCTTCGCGTGGGTACGTTCAGTACCCGCCCCGCTCGCGGTCGTCGTGCTCGGCATCGGCGCGACGCTCGTGCTCGGCGTGGTCGCACCGGCAGCCGCACCGGGCGCCGCCCATCGCGTCACGCTGCCCGAATTCAACTCGTTCGCGGCGCTCGCGGCATCGCTCAAGCATGCAGAGCTCGGTCCGAACCTCGCGCAACTGGTCAATCCCGACGTATGGCGCGTTGCGATCACGCTTGCGGTCGTCGCGAGCCTCGAGACGCTGCTGTGCCTCGAAGCGGTCGAACAGATCGATCCGAAGCGGCGGCCGACGCAACCCGATCGCGAACTGAAGGCACAGGGCGTCGGCAACCTGGTCGCGGGCGCCGTCGGCGGCTTGCCGATCACGTCGGTGATCGTGCGCAGTTCGGCCAACGTCAACGCCGGCGCGCAAAGCCGGATGTCCGCGATCGTGCACGGGATCCTCCTGCTCGCGAGCGTGTTTGCGCTCACGGGCCTGATCAACCTGATCCCGCTCGCGAGCCTGGCCGCGATCCTGATCCACACCGGCCTGAAGCTCGCGAAACCGGCGCTGTTCCGCTCGGTCATGAAGCAAGGCCCGGCCGCGTTCGCGCCGTTCGTCGCGACGATCGCGGGCGTGCTGGCGGTCGACCTGCTGTTCGGCATCGCGCTCGGCCTCGCGTGCAGCGTGCTGGCCGTCGCCGTCGCGAACCTGAAGAGCCCCGTCACGCTCGCGCAGCATGATGATCACTTCCTGCTGTCGTTCCGCAAGGACGTGTCGTTTCTCGGGAAGGTGCAGGTCAAGCACCACCTGCGGCACATTCCGGACCGGGCGGCGGTGATCATCGACGCGACGCGCGCCGACTACATCGATCACGACGTGCTCGAACTGCTCGACGCGTTCGTCGCCGATGCGCCGCGGCGCGGGATCGCGGTCGAGTTCCGCCGGCGCAATCCGGCACCACGCCCGGCGGCGCGCCGCTGGCTGTTCCGCGCACCGGCCGCGGAATGAGCGGCCAATGAAAAAACGCCCCGGCGGCGCAGGGCCGCACGGGGCGTTTCGGGGCGGCACAACGCGCGGCGCTTACGAGCGCTGCGGGTTGAGCTTGTCGTCCTTCGAGTGCAGCTTGTTCAGCGCGGAAATGTACGCCTTCGCGGACGCGGCGACGATATCCGGATCGGTGCCGACGCCGTTGACGATCCGCCCGCTCTTCGACAGCCGGACAGTCACTTCGCCCTGCGCCTGCGTGCCGGTCGTGATCGCGTTCACCGAGTACAGCAGCAGCTCGGACCCGCTGCCGACTTCACCTTCGATCGCATTGAACGTCGCGTCGACCGGGCCGTTGCCGCGCGCCTCGCCGGTCACTTCGTTGCCTTCGACCGCGAACACGACCTTCGCCTGCGGCTGCTCGCCCGTTTCCGAACGCTGCGACAGCGACACGAACTTGAAGTGCTCCTGTTCCTGCGCAAGCGCCGATTCCTCGGACACGATCGCGATGATGTCCTCGTCGAAGATCTCCGCCTTGCGGTCGGCCAGATCCTTGAAGCGCATGAACGCGGCATTCAGTTCGGCTTCGCTGTCGAGCGACACGCCCAGTTCCTGCAGACGCTGCTTGAACGCGTTACGGCCCGACAGCTTGCCGAGCACGATCTTGTTCGCGGTCCAGCCCACGTCTTCCGCGCGCATGATCTCGTAGGTGTCGCGCGCCTTCAGCACGCCGTCCTGGTGAATGCCCGATGCGTGCGCGAATGCGTTCGCGCCGACCACCGCCTTGTTCGGCTGCACGACGAAGCCGGTAATCTGCGACACGAGCTTCGACGTCGGCACGATCTGCGTCGTGTCGATGCCGACGTCGAGACCGAAGTAGTCCTTGCGGGTCTTCACGGCCATCACGATTTCCTCGAGCGACGTGTTGCCCGCGCGCTCGCCGAGACCGTTGATCGTGCATTCGATCTGCCGCGCACCGCCGATCTTCACGCCGGCGAGCGAGTTCGCCACCGCCATCCCGAGATCGTTGTGGCAATGCACGGAGAAGATCGCCTTGTCCGAGTTCGGAATGCGTTCGCGCAGCGTCTTCACGAGGTTGCCGTAGAGTTCCGGCACGCCGTAGCCGACCGTATCGGCGATGTTGATCGTCGTCGCGCCCTCGGCGATCACGGCTTCCAGCACGCGGCACAGGAAATCGAGATCCGAACGGCTGCCGTCTTCCGGCGAGAATTCGACGTTGTCGGTGAACTTGCGCGCGAAACGCACCGCGAGACGCGCCTGCTCGAACACCTGGTCCGGCGTCATCCGCAGCTTCTTCTCCATGTGCAGCGGCGACGTCGCGATGAACGTGTGGATCCGCGCGCTATTGGCCGGCTTGAGTGCGTCCGCCGCGCGCTGGATGTCCTTGTCGTTGGCCCGCGCCAGCGAACAGATCGTGCTGTCCTTCACGAGACCGGCGATCGTGTGGATCGCGTCGAAATCGCCGTTCGAGCTGGCGGCGAAACCCGCCTCGATCACGTCGACCTTCATCCGCTCGAGGTGCTTCGCGATGCGGATTTTCTCTTCCTTCGTCATCGACGCGCCGGGCGATTGTTCACCGTCGCGCAACGTCGTATCGAAAATGATCAGCTTGTCTGTCATGGGGGGGCTCCAGGGCTCTTTATACGGAAGTCAAACGTAATGAGATCGCGCCACCGCTGGCGACGCTCAACAACAGACGAGGCTTGAGACGGGGGGCGAGAACGGTCAGCGCGGCAGGCGCGCCAAAGCTAGCGCGCGTAGCGGCGCACCGGCTAGAAGGAGGGAGAGGCGGGGAAATGCAGTCATGCCAAAGACTATAGCGACATTCCGTTGGCCGCGCAATCGGACGGCACCCGGGAATGGACGTGGCTCGGCCAGAAAAAGGGGCAAATGAAAACGGCGGCCCCCGAGGCCGCCGTTTCCGGGCAGATCGCCGATCGCGCGCGGGCGTCAGTGATCGCGCTGCGACGAGCGCGCAGGATTCGCGCGCCCGCGGATGGCCATGTAGGCCCAGAACACGTAGCCGGACAGACCGTACAGCACGAACAGGCAGAACAGCATCAGCGGCGGATCGGACGACACGAGCACGAACGCGACGACGACGAGCAGGATGGCCGCGAACGGTACGCGATGCCGCACGTCGAGCGCCTTGCCGCTGTAGAACGGTGCGTTCGACACCATCGTCACGCCCGCGTAGATCGTCAGCACGAACGCGACCCACGGCAGCCAGCCGAGCTTCATCGGCACGCGGTTGTCGGTCGCGAGCCACACGAAACCGGCGATCAGCGCGGCGGCGGCCGGGCTCGGCAGCCCCTGGAAGAAGCGCTTGTCGACCACGCCGATGTTCGTGTTGAAGCGCGCGAGGCGCAGCGCGGCGCCCGAGCAATAGACGAACGCGGCGAGCCAGCCCCAGCGGCCGAGATCCTTCAGCACCCACTCGTACATCACGAGCGCGGGCGCGACGCCGAACGACACCATGTCGGAGAGGCTATCGAACTGCTCGCCGAACGCGCTCTGCGTATGGGTCATGCGTGCGACGCGCCCGTCCATCCCGTCGAGCACCATCGCCACGAAAATCGCGATCGCGGCGATCTCGAAGCGTACGTTCATCGCCTGCACGACCGCGAAGAAGCCGCAGAACAGCGCGGCGGTCGTGAATGCGTTCGGCAGCAGATAGATGCCGCGCGTCTTCAGGAACCGCTGGCGCGCGGCGCGGCGGCTCTCGAGCGGCGCCGCATCGGGCGCCATCACCTTGTTGCGGCGGAACGGGCGTGGCGTCTGGCCGGCGCCGTTGCGCGGCCGACGCGGTTTGAATGCGGCCATCGTGCGCCCCGCCGCTTACTGTTCGAGCTCGGCGAGGATCGTCGACGACGCGTAGACCTTCTCGCCGATCGACACCTTCGCGCGGCTGCCGAGCGGCAGGTACACGTCGACGCGCGAACCGAAGCGGATGAAACCGTAACGCTGGCCGCGCGACAGCGGCTCGCCGGCGCGCACGTAGCAGAGGATCCGGCGGGCGATCAGGCCGGCGATCTGCACGGACGTGACGGTCTTGCCGCTCGCCGTCTGGATCACGACCGCATTGCGCTCGTTCTCCGTCGACGCCTTGTCGATCGCCGCGTTCAGGAACGCGCCCGGGAAGTACTCGACCTTGCTGATCGCGCCATCGACCGGCGAACGCTGCGAATGGACATTGAAGACATTCATGAACACGCTGATCTTCAGCGCTTCGCGGTTCGCGTACGGATCCTGCGCGGTCTCGACCGCGACGATGCGGCCGTCCGCCGGGCACAGCACCGCGTTCGGCTGCGCCGGGATCGGGCGCTGCGGATCGCGGAAGAACTGGACGACGAAAACGAGCAGCAGCCAGAACGGCCACGCGAAGCCGAAGCCCCCGACGGCATGGATCAACAGCGCGATGACGGCTGCAATCGCGATGAACGGCCAGCCTTCGCGCGCGATGATCGGATGAGGATAGTTCATGGATTCGTTCTGTGTTCGGTGAATTGCAAAGCACGTAGCATAACAAAAGCCGCCCGGGGCACTGCTGCCTTCGGACGGCTTTTTGATGCCGGCCCTCCGCTCGAAGGGCCGGAACAGCACGGGGTGCTTAGTTCTTCGTCTGGTCGACGAGCTTGTTCTTCGCGATCCACGGCATCATCGCACGCAGCTTCGCGCCGACCTGCTCGATCTGGTGCTCGGCCGTCAGGCGGCGGCGCGACTGCAACGTCGGGGCGCCTGCCTTGTTCTCGAGAATGAAGCTCTTCGCATACTCGCCCGTCTGGATGTCGGTCAGGCACTGCTTCATCGCCTTCTTCGTCTCTTCCGTGACGACGCGCGGGCCGGTCACGTACTCACCGTACTCGGCGTTGTTCGAGATCGAGTAGTTCATGTTCGCGATGCCGCCTTCGTAGATCAGGTCGACGATCAGCTTCAGCTCGTGCAGGCACTCGAAGTACGCCATTTCCGGCGCGTAGCCGGCTTCGACCAGCGTCTCGAAACCCGCCTTGATCAGCTCGACGGTACCGCCGCACAGCACGGCCTGCTCGCCGAACAGGTCGGTTTCGGTTTCTTCACGGAAGTTCGTCTCGATGATGCCGGCACGGCCGCCGCCGTTCGCCGCCGCGTACGACAGCGCGATGTCGCGTGCCGCGCCCGACTTGTTCTGCGCCACGGCGATCAGGTGCGGCACGCCGCCACCTTGCGAGTACGTGCCGCGCACGGTGTGGCCCGGTGCCTTCGGCGCGATCATGATCACGTCGAGGTCGGCGCGCGGGATCACCTGGCCGTAGTGCACGTTGAAGCCGTGCGCGAACGCGAGCGCCGCGCCCTGCTTGATGTTCGCGTGGACTTCCTTCGCGTACACGTCGGCGATCTGCTCGTCCGGCAGCAGCATCATGACGACGTCCGCGCCCTTCACCGCTTCCGCGACTTCCTTGACCGACAGGCCGGCGTTTTCGGCCTTGCTCCACGACGCGCCGCCCTTGCGCAGGCCGACCGTCACGTTCACGCCGCTGTCCTTCAGGTTCAGCGCGTGTGCATGGCCTTGCGAGCCGTAGCCGATGATCGTGACTTGCTTGCCCTTGATGAGGGAGAGGTCGGCGTCTTTGTCGTAGAAAACGTTCATGATGGTTCCTTCGCTAATTCAAAAAATTCAATAATTCGTTCGGATGGAGTACTGCGGGCCGGGACATGACGGCGCACCCGGCGTGCCTTTTCTGGCTATGTCGGCATCACACCTTCAGGATGCGCTCGCCGCGTCCGATGCCGGAGCTGCCGGTGCGCACGGTCTCGAGGATCGCGCCCGCGTCCAGCCCCTGGATGAATGCGTCGAGCTTGTCGCTCGCGCCCGTCAATTCGATCGTGTAGGTCTTTTCGGTCACGTCGATGATGCGGCCTCGGAAAATATCCGACATCCGCTTCATTTCTTCGCGCTCCTTGCCCACTGCACGTACCTTGATCAGCATCAGCTCGCGTTCGATGTGTGCACCGTCGGTCAGGTCCACCACTTTCACCACCTCGATCAGGCGGTTCAGATGCTTCGTGATCTGTTCGATCACGTCGTCGGAGCCAATGGAAACGATGGTGAGCCGCGACAGCGATTGGTCTTCGGTCGGCGCCACCGTCAAGGTTTCGATGTTGTAGCCGCGTGCGGAAAACAGGCCGACCACGCGCGACAGCGCGCCCGGTTCGTTCTCCAGCAGGACGGAAATGATGTGTCTCATGTTCGCTTCTTCCAGAATGTGTCCGTGTCGATTCACTCGCGCCGCGCGCCGCCGCGTGCCGCACCGCCCTTCGTGAAGGCGGCCGCATCCGGCCAGACGCGCGTCGCGCCGTTACAGATCTTCCGATCCGAGCAGCATCTCGGTGATGCCCTTGCCGGCCTGTACCATCGGCCAGACGTTTTCGGTCGGATCGGTCTGGAAGTCGAGAAACACGGTGCGGTCCTTCAGGCGCAGCGCTTCCTTCAGCGCCGGCTCCACATCCGAAGTCTTTTCGATCCGCATGCCGACATGGCCGTACGCTTCGGCGAGCTTCACGAAATCGGGCAGCGCATCCATGTACGAATGCGAATAGCGCTTGCTGTATTCGATCTGCTGCCACTGGCGGACCATGCCGAGGTAGCGGTTGTTCAGCGAAATGATCTTCACCGGCGTGTCGTACTGCAGGCAGGTCGACAATTCCTGGATGCACATCTGGATCGAGCCTTCGCCCGTGATGCACAGCACGTCGTCGTCCGGATGGGCCATCTTCACACCCATCGCCGCCGGCAGGCCGAAGCCCATCGTGCCGAGGCCGCCGGAGTTGATCCAGCGACGCGGCTTGTTGAAACGGTAGAACTGCGCGGCCCACATCTGGTGCTGGCCGACGTCCGAGCACACGAACGCATTGCCGTCCGTCAGCTCCCACGCCTTTTCGACCACGTACTGCGGCTTGATGATCTCGCTTTCGCGGTCGAACTTCAGGCAGTCCTTCGCGCGCCAGCCTTCGATGTCCTTCCACCATTGCGCGAGCGCCTCGGTGTCGGGGCCATGCTCGGCCGTCTGCAATTGCTCGATCAGCTCCTTCAGCACTTCCTTCACGTCGCCGACGATCGGGATGTCGACCTTCACGCGCTTCGAAATCGACGACGGGTCGATGTCGATGTGAATGATCTTGCGCGGGCGCGACGCGAAGTGCGCCGGGTCGCCGATCACGCGGTCGTCGAAGCGGGCGCCGATCGCGATCAGCACGTCGCAGTGCTGCATCGCCATGTTCGCTTCGTACGTGCCATGCATGCCGAGCATGCCAAGGAATTTCTTGTCCGACGCGCGATAGCCGCCGAGGCCCATCAGCGTGTTCGTGACCGGGTAGCCGAGCAGGTCCGCGAACTGGTTCAGTTCACGCGACGCGTCTGCGAGGATGATGCCGCCACCCGTATAGATGTACGGACGCTTCGCGGTCAGCAACAGCGACACGGCCTTGCGGATCTGGCCCGAATGGCCTTTCGTGACGGGGTTGTAAGAACGCAGCGACACGCTCTTGATCGGCTCGTACTGGCACGGCGTCTTCGAGATGTCCTTCGGGATGTCGATCAGCACCGGGCCCGGACGGCCGGTGCGGGCGATATAGAACGCTTTCTTGACGGTTGCCGCCAGATCGCGCACGTCCTTCACGAGGAAGTTGTGCTTCACGCACGGGCGCGTGATGCCGACGGTGTCGCATTCCTGGAACGCATCCTGGCCGATCGCGGCAGTCGGCACCTGGCCGCTGATCACGACCATCGGGATCGAATCCATGTAAGCCGTTGCGATGCCGGTCACCGCGTTGGTGACACCGGGGCCCGACGTCACGAGGCAGACGCCGACATTGCCGGTGGAGCGCGCATACGCATCGGCTGCGTGCACGGCCGCCTGTTCGTGGCGCACCAGCACGTGCTGAATCTTGTCCTGCTTGTACAGCTCGTCGTAGATGTAGAGAACCGAGCCGCCGGGGTAGCCCCAGATGAATTCGACGTTTTCGTCGGCCAGTGCCTTCATGAGCACGGTACCGCCGATGGAGTCGCTATCGGGAGGGGAAAGGGGTTCCGACGTGGAGAATTCCGCGCTGGGCATGTTCATTTTGACCTTTCGAATTTTCGGCAAAAAATTGATCGGGTGCTCTCTGCCGGGCTTGTGGCTCGGGTTCAAGCGGCGCGTCCAGTTTGAAGGGCGGGCTTCTTGGGCCAGCCTCAAATGAGACCATCACTTCATGTTGCGAATCGCTGACGATAGCGGGTCGTGCTGGGGCCGTCAAGCAAAATATCCCGCAGCGCATCATGCACGCCGCCGGGCGCCCCGCCGGCGCGGCTCGCGCGCAACGTGCAGCGCCCGACCCGGTGCCAAGCCGCGCGAAAATTTGATAGCATCCGCGGGTTTTACGAAATTTTTCGACCTTTTACACCACGCAGCGGGCCGCAGCGCATACCTTCACGGAATGGCATCAGACAAGGAACTCGCCGACTTTCTGGCGGGCGTCGAAAGGCGCGCGTTCAAGCAGGCTGCGTACGCCGTGCGTGACGACGATGCGTCGCTCGACATCGTGCAGGACGCGATGATCAAGTTCGCGGAAAAATACGGCGACCGGCCGTCGGCCGAGCTGCCGCTGCTTTTTCAGCGGATCCTGCAGAACGCGATCCACGACTGGTTCCGCCGGCAGAAGGTCCGCAATACGTGGGTGACGCTCTTCTCGTCGCTGAACAACACCGACGACGACGACTTCGACCCGCTCGAAACACTCGAATCCGCGGACGACAACGCGGGCGTCGAGAGCAGCGAGCACCGCCTCGAACGAGAGCAGGTTCTGGCCCTGATCGACGAAGAAATCCAGAAACTTCCGGCGCGTCAACGGGAAGCGTTCCTGATGCGTTATTGGGAAGATATGGATGTCGCCGAGACTGCCGCCGCAATGGGGTGCTCCGAGGGCAGCGTCAAGACGCACTGCTCACGAGCCACTCATACCCTGGCGCAAGCGCTCAAGGCCAAAGGAATCACGCTATGAGCTCCGCAAACCGAGAACACGAATTCGCGCTGAAGGTGCGCCGTGCGCTGGACGAGCGCGCGGCCGCGCTGCCTGCCGCGACCACCGATCGGCTGGCCGTCGCCCGCCGGGCCGCGCTCGCGCGCAAGAAGCCCGAAGCCGCGACCGCGCCGGTGTTCGTGCCGGCCTTCGCCGGTGCGGCCGGCGCCTACGGCCCGACGCCCGCGAACCGGCCGCCGACGTCGTTCGGCCGCCGCCTGCTGCGCGCATGGCCGCTCGCGTTGCTGCTCGCGGGGCTCGTCGGCATCGCGTACTGGGAAGACATGCAGCGCACCGCCGAACTCGCCGACATCGACGCGGCGATGCTCAGCGACGACCTGCCGCTCAACGCGTATCTCGATCACGGGTTCAACGCGTATCTTTCGCGCGCTCACTAACAGACAATAACGAGGGGATCGTACGGGTGAGTCAGAAGCGCGGCCTGGCCGTATTTTTCGGATGCGTGATCGCGATCGCCGTTTCCTACGTCGCCACGTATCCCCGATTCCACCCGGCCCCCGCGACGACGCCCGTCGCGACCACCAGCTCCGCCGCGCCGGCGTCGGCCGCGACCGGGCTGACCACCGAGCTTCCCCCGCTGCCGATTCCCCTGCCGCTGCCGGCCGCCGCCGGCCCGCTGTCGTGGGCGCGGCTCACGCCGGCGCAGCACGCGGCCCTCGCCCCGTTCGCCGACCAATGGGACGGCTTCAGCGATGCCCGCAAGCGTAAATGGCTGAAGATCGCATCGCGTTTCGCGAAGTTGTCGCCGGATGACCAGAAGCGCCTGCAGGAGCGGATGACCGAATGGGCGAAAATGACGCCCGAGCAGCGCCGCGTCGCACGCGAGAACTACCAGAGCGCGAAGGAGCTGTCCGCGCAGGCGCGCGAGCGCGCGTGGAAGGCCTACCAGCAACTCCCCGAGGAGCAGAAGGAACGGCTTGCCGCCGCCGAACGCCGCCGCAAGCCGAGCGTCGTCAGCGCGCCGCCGACCGTCGCCGACCGTGACGTCCGCCGCCTCGTCAATTCGCACGAACACCCGGCCAGCGGCGCGGCCGCCGCCCCGGCGCCCGCGTCGGCCGGCGTCGCCGTGCAGCCGGTGCCCGCGTCGTCGACGTCCGGCACCGCATCCGCCCCGGCCGCCGTGGCGCCGGTGTCGCCCGCCGACGCGCCTTCGCTGTTCAAGGGTTCCTGAACGGCCGTGGCACACGCCCGCGCGCCCGAAGCCTCGACCGCCGCGCCGTCCGTGCGACGGCGCCTTGCCGCGCTGCTCTACGAAGGCGTGCTGCTGTTCGGCGTCGTGTTCTTCGCCGGGCTAGCGTTCAGCCTCGCGACGCAGCAACGCAACGGCCTCGTCCATCACAACCTGCTTGCCGCATGGATCGCGCTCGTCGTCGGCGCGTATTTCGTGTGGTTCTGGACGCACGGCGGTCAGACCCTGCCGATGAAAACCTGGCGGCTGCGGCTCGAATCGTCGAGCGGCCGGCCGCTGAGCGCCGGACACGCGCTCGTCCGCTACGTGCTCGGCTGGCTGTGGTTCCTGCCGCCGCTCGCGCTGCACCCGCTCCTCGGCCTGTCGGTACCCGTCACGCTCGCGCTCGCCGCCGCATGGATCGTCGTATGGGCCGGCGCCGCCCGGTTGCACGCCGGCCGCCAGTTCCCGCACGACCGGATCGCGCGCACCCGCGTCGTCGCGATACCGCGCTGACGCGCCGCATTCGCCAGACGAAAGCCGCTCGCTCGGCGCCCCTTCCCTCCGGACGGCCTTGCCGGACAAGCTTCGGCCGTTCAGTTCGGCAGATGACGCAACGCCCGCTCATTCACTGCTAAACACGCTTCAACGGCCGTAATAAGAACGTCTCGTGACTGTCATGGCACAGTCACGCCCGCATGGCGGAATGCCGGTAATGTCAACCGGCGCGAGTCATGCATGGGCCAGAAAACGTCCGCGACCTCACTGTTTCGTCACCCCATCGGCGCCCGCGCCGCCACTGCGTTCCTGTCCGGCTCGGGGGCAACCGACGGCGTGGTGTCGCACAAGCCGCCCGTCGCGCACACCACGCAGCACGAGGACCCCGAGCCGTCCGCCCATCGCTACCGCACCATCTGGCTGTCCGACATCCACCTCGGCTCGAGCGGCTGTCAGGCGCCATACCTGCTGGATTTCCTGCGTCACAACGACTCGGAATACCTGTACCTCGTCGGCGACATCATCGACGGCTGGCAGCTGAAAAAGGGCTGGTACTGGCCGCAGGCGCACAACGACGTCGTGCAGAAGATCCTGCGCAAGGCGCGCAAGGGCACGCAGGTCGTCTACATCCCCGGCAACCACGACGAAGGGGCGCGGCAGTTCTGCGATCTCGCGTTCGGCGACATCCAGGTGCGCGGCGAGGCATTCCACACGACGCTCGCAGGCAAACGTTTGTGGATCGTGCACGGCGACCTGTTCGACGGCGTGATCCAGCACGCGAAATGGCTCGCGTACCTCGGCGACACGCTCTACACGCTGATCCTCGTGCTGAACCGCTGGTTCAACCGGATCCGCAGCCGGCTCGGCTTCCAGTACTGGTCGCTGTCGCAGTACCTGAAGCACCAGGTCAAGAACGCGGTCAACTTCATCTCGCAGTTCGAGACCGTGATGACCGACGAGGCGCGCCGCCGCGGCTGCGACGGCGTCGTGTGCGGCCACATCCACAAGGCCGAGATCCGCGACATCGACGGCGTGCTGTACTGCAACGACGGCGACTGGGTCGAAAGCCTGTCCGCGCTCGTCGAAACGATGGAAGGCGAACTGAAGATCGTCTACTGGACGGTGATGCGCACCGCGCCGTCGGAGACCACGTCGCGCAAGGCCAAGGCCGCTGCCTGACACAACCCTACTTACAGGACATGCCGCGATGAAGATCATGATCGTCACCGACGCGTGGGAACCGCAGGTCAACGGCGTCGTGCGCACGCTGAAGAGCACGTCGCGCGAACTCACGGCGCTCGGCCACCGCGTCGAGATGCTGACGCCGCTGGAATTCCGCACGGTGCCTTGCCCGACCTACCCCGAGATCCGCCTGTCGATCCTGCCGTACCGCAAGCTGCGCGCGCGGATCGACGCGTTCGCTCCCGACGCGCTGCACATCGCGACCGAAGGCCCGCTCGGCCTGGCCGCGCGGCGCTATGCGCGCGCCCGCAAGCTGCCGTACACCACCGCGTACCACACGCGCTTTCCGGAATACGTGCAGGCGCGCTTCGGTATTCCGCTCGCCGCCACCTACCGCTTCCTGCACTGGTTCCACGGCCCGTCGCTCGCGGTGATGGCGCCGACGCCGGTCGTCAAGCAGGATCTCGAGAAATTCGGCTTCACGAACGTGGTGCTGTGGACCCGCGGCGTCGATCTCGACATCTTCCGGCCGATGGAGTCGAAGGTGCTCAACACGGCGCGGCCGATCTTCCTGTACGTGGGCCGCGTCGCGATCGAGAAGAACGTCGAGGCGTTCCTGCGCCTCGACCTGCCCGGCTCGAAGTGGGTCGCGGGCGAAGGCCCCGCGCTCGCGGAGCTGAAGTCGCGCTACCCGGAGGCGAACTATCTCGGCGTGCTGTCACAGGCGGAGCTCGCGAAGGTGTATGCTGCGGCCGACGTGTTCGTGTTCCCGAGTCGCACCGACACGTTCGGCCTCGTGCTGCTCGAAGCCCTCGCCTGCGGCACGCCGGTGGCCGCGTATCCCGTCACGGGCCCGATCGACGTGCTCAGCGGCGGCGACGCCGGCGCGATGCACGAGGACCTGCAGGAAGCCTGCCTCGAGGCGCTGAAGATCGAACGCACGACTGCGCGCGCGTGGGCGGAACGCTTCTCGTGGCGCGCGGCATCCGAGCAGTTCGCGTCGCATCTGAAGCCGCTGCCGAAGACCGCGTACTCGCCAGCCGAAGGTGCCGCCGTTTGAAACGAGACCTGAACGACAAGATCCCGCCCCCCGCCGCGACGCCCTCACGGCACCGCCCGTTCGACGAGGAAGAGCCGCACGCCGACGCGGACGTGCACCCGCACGAGCCGCTCGGCCCCGACGATCGCCTCGCGCCGTTGCCGCCGAACCCGTACAAGCGCCACCGCGGCATCACGCGTGCGTGGTTCGCGCTCAAGCATTCGCTGAACGGCTTTCGCGTCGCGATCCGCGAGGAAAGCGCGTTTCGCCAGGAGCTCACGCTCGCCGCGCTGATGCTGCCGATCGGCGCCTTCGCGCCGGTGCCGGCCGCGTCGCGCGCGCTACTGATCGGCTCGGTGCTGCTGGTGCTGATCGTCGAGCTGCTCAACTCGAGCGTCGAAGCCGCGATCGACCGCATCTCGCTCGAGCGCCATGAACTCTCGAAGCGCGCGAAGGACCTCGGCAGCGCGGCCGTGACGGTCGCGCTGTTCGCGTGCGTGACGACGTGGGGCTTCGTGCTCGGGCCGGTCGTCGCACGCTGGCTCGGCTTCTAGGCAATTGTCGGGCGTCTTTCCCGCCACCCCCATGCGGCGCTGCACCATGCGCCGCGCGGGGGCCGCGATCATGAAATGCCCCGATGTGGCGAAACCCCGGTTTATAATCGTCCGCTAGACATAGAACAGCAACCCGCGCCGGACGAATCACGCAGCATCGATTGCAGCGCCCGCCAGTCCGGCACACACAGGGCCGGACGACATGGAAGCGAAACCTCCCCGCCGCACCCGCGAACGGATTCTCGAGTTGTCGTTGAAACTCTTCAACGAGATCGGCGAGCCGAACGTCACCACCACGACGATCGCCGAGGAAATGGAAATCAGTCCAGGCAACCTGTACTACCATTTCCGCAACAAGGACGACATCATCAACAGCATCTTCGCGCAGTTCGAGCAGCAGATCGAACGGCGGCTGCGCTTCCCCGAAGATCACCGTCCGACGATCGACGAAACCTGGTCGTACCTGCAGTACATGGCCGATTTCATGTGGACCTACCGGTTCCTGTATCGCGACCTCAACGACCTGCTCGCACGCAACCGCACGCTCGAGACGCACTTCAAGCAGATCATCAGCCACAAGGTGCGCTTCGCGCACGACATGTGCGAGTTGCTCGTCTCCGATGCCGAAATGGTCGCGACGCCCGCCGAGATCGAAGTCATCGCCACCAACATGGCGGTGATCTCGACGTACTGGCTGTCGTATCAGTACGTGATGCATCCGCGCAAATACAACGACCAGGACGCGATCCGCGAAGAGCTGCACCAGGTGAGCATGCACGTGATCTCGATCATGGCCCCGTACCTGCGCGGCCGTTCGCGCCAGCTGTTCGACGACCTCGTCTCCGGCAAGCTGCCCAAGCGCCAGTTCACCGACTACCTGCCGCCGCGCGACGGTTCGCCGCGTCCGGCCGACAGCCCCGTTGTCACCGGGCAGGCGCCCGCCAAGGACGCCAAGCAATGAAGGCAGTCTGCGTCTACTGCGGCTCGTCGTCCGGCGTGCGGCCCGTCTATGCCGACGCCGCGCGCGCGTTCGGCCGTGCACTCGTCGACGCGGGCCTCACGCTCGTGTACGGCGGCGGCCGCGTCGGCCTGATGGGCGTGATCGCCGACGAAGTGATGGCGGCCGGCGGCCGTGCGGTCGGCGTGATCCCCGAACTGCTCGTCGACAAGGAAGTCGGCCATACGGGGCTGTCGGAACTGCACGTCGTGCCCGACATGCACCATCGCAAGAAAATGATGGCCGACCTCTCCGACGCGTTCGTCGCGATGCCCGGCGGCGCCGGCACGCTCGAGGAGCTCTTCGAGGTCTACACATGGGCGCAGCTCGGCTATCACCGCAAGCCCGTCGCGCTCTACAACATCGATTCGTTCTACGATCCGCTGATCGCGCTGCTGCGCCATACGGTCGACGAAGGCTTCATGCGACCTGCCTATTTCGACGCGCTGTGCGTCGAATCGGAACCCGTCGCGCTGATCGAGCGGCTGCGCCACTACCAGCCGCCCGCCCGCGACAAGTGGGCGCCCGACGCAGCGAAGTGATCCTCACCGGAAACCGCACGCGATGACCGTACCGTTCGACCGCAAGGCAGTCCTCATCACCGGCGCGAGCCGCGGCATCGGCCGCGCGACCGCCGTGCTCGCGGCCGAACGCGGCTGGGACGTCGGCATCAACTACGCGCGCGACGCGGCGGCGGCCGAACTGACCGCGCAGGCCGTGCGCGACGCGGGCGGCCGCGCGTGCATCGTCGCGGGCGATGTCGCGAACGAGGCGGACGTCGTCGCGATGTTCGATACGGTTGCGGCGGCGTTCGGGCGCCTCGACGCGCTCGTGAACAATGCAGGCATCGTCGCGCCGTCGATGCCGCTCGCCGACATGCCGGTCGACCGGTTGCGGCGGATGTTCGATACCAACGTGCTCGGCGCCTACCTGTGCGCGCGGGAAGCCGCGCGCCGGCTGTCGACCGACCGTGGCGGCCGCGGCGGCGCGATCGTCAACGTGTCGTCGATCGCGTCGCGGCTCGGCTCGCCGAACGAGTACGTCGACTACGCAGGCTCGAAAGGCGCGGTCGATTCGCTGACGATCGGCCTGGCAAAGGAACTCGGCCCGCATGGCGTGCGCGTCAACGCGGTGCGCCCCGGCCTGATCGAGACCGAAATTCATGCAAGCGGCGGCCAGCCGGGCCGGGCGGCCCGGCTCGGCGCACAAACGCCGCTCGGCCGCGCGGGCGAGGCGCACGAGATCGCGGAGGCGATCGTCTGGCTGCTCGGCGATGCGGCCTCCTACACGACAGGCGCCCTGCTCGACGTCGGCGGCGGCCGCTAAGCTGACGCGTGGCGCAACAATACGCGCCGCCGAAAACGCCCCGTGGTCACGGCGCCACAAATCTCCACAATTCCGTGACAGTTTCAGTAAACATCCGTAACAATTCCGTGCTCTACTAGCGGTCATTCAGACAGGTGTCTTAAACATCCTGTCCGTTAGCCGGATGTAATCCCTTATCGGTCCCGCCCATGTCGCCGGACCGCCTCGACTCGACCCGAGATCTTTTCCATGCCTGGAACCGCAGCGCCCAGCCGGCGACGCACGTCCGTGCCCGCCCCGGCCGCGCACACCCGCTCGACCGCCGATACCGACGTCCTCGCGACGCTCGACGTCGCCGGCACGCCCGTCGTCGCCTCAACCGCCGCCACGATCAGCGCCCCGCGCGACCGCTCGCTGCTGCTCGGCTGGCGCGCCTGGCTGTTCATCGCCGCACTGGTGTGCGCGTACACGCTGCCCGGTGTGCTCGGCCACGATCCGTGGAAACAGGACGAAACCTACACGTTCGGCATCATCCAGCACATGCTCGAGACCGGCGACTTCGTCGTGCCGACCAATGCCGGCCTGCCGTTCATGGAAAAGCCGCCGCTTTACGCGTGGGTCGCGACCAGCCTCGCGTGGCTGCTGCAGCGCGTGATGCCGCTGCACGACGCGGCGCGCCTGGCGAGCGCCCTGTTCGCCGCGCTCGCGTTCGGCTTCATCGCCCGCGCGGCCCGCGTGGCCAGCCGCGCGGACACCTGGTTCGACCTGCGCGTGCTCGGCCCGGTGGTACTCAGCGCCGGCACGCTCGTCGTCATCAAGCACGTGCACGACATGATGACGGACGTCGCGCTGTTTGCCGGCACGGCAATCGGGTTCTGCGGGCTGCTCGAACTCGTGATGCAGCATGTCGCGCGGGCGCAGCAGATGCGGCACGGGCTGCCGGTGCATCCGGCGAGCCGCTGGGCCGCGCCGGTCTTCGGCGCGGGCGTCGGCATCGCGCTGATGGCGAAAGGGCTGTTCGTGCCGCTCGTGTTCGCTGCCACGCTCGTGTGCACGCTGGTGCTCTACCCGGCCTGCCGCACCCGCTCGTTCGCACGCGCGCTGGGCGTCGCCGCACTCGTGTTCGCACCGTTCGCGCTGATCTGGCCGACCGCGCTGTTCCTGCGCTCCGAAACGCTCTTCATGACGTGGTTCTGGGACAACAACGTCGGTCGCTTCTTCGGTTTCTCCGTGCCCGAACTGGGTGCGGAAAACGACAAGCCATTCTTCGTCCTGCGCGCGTTCCTCACCGTCGGCTTCCCGGTCGCGCCGCTCGCGATCGTCGCGCTCGCCCGCGGCGCATGGCGCGACTGGCGTGCGCCGCGCATCGCGCTGCCGGTGCTGTTCGCCGGCATCGGGCTCGTGGTGCTGCAGGTGTCCGCGACGTCGCGCCAGCTCTACATCCTGCCGTTCTTCGCACCGCTCGCACTGGTCGCCGCGCAGGCGATCGACCGCCTGCCGCGCCGGCTGCATCTCGCGTGGGATTACCTGAGCCGCATCCTGTTCGGCACGGTGGTCGTGCTCGCGTGGGCGATCTGGGCGGTAATGGCCGATCCGGCCGCATCGCGCGCGGACCTCGCGCTGCTCGGCCGCTGGCTGCCGCTCGACTGGACGATGCCGATCCAGCCCGCGCTCGTGACCGGCGCGCTCGCGCTGACGGTCGGCTGGCTGACGCTGCTGCCGAAGCTGCGCACGACGGGGCTGTGGCGCGGCGCGCTGTCGTGGGGCGCCGGCGCGCTCGTCGCGTGGGGGCTCATCTATACGCTACTGTTGCCGTGGCTCGACGTCGCGAAGAGCTACCGCTCCGTGTTCGACGACCTGAACGCGCATCTCGCGCTCGAATGGAACGACGGCGACTGCATGGCGAGCTTGCACGGGCTCGGCGAATCGGAAGCGCCGATGCTGTACTACTTCTCCGGCATCGAGCACACGCCGATCGACGACGCGAAGACGACGCGCTGCACGTGGATGATCGTGCAGGGTGTGCGGGCCGTCGATCCGGCGCCGGGCAGCGAATGGAAGCTGTTCTGGACGGGCGCCCGCCCGGGCGACAACGAGGAATTGCTGCGCGTCTACGTGCGCACGCCCGAACAGCATTTGCAGTGATACAGGATGGCGCGATGCGCCCTCCTGCCCGCCTTCACTTTCCTCTTCGGCATAGGTGGCGGCAATCCGCCCGACCAGTGCGCAGCCTGTGCTGCCGCACCCGCGCCTGCACGAACCCGCAAGCGTCCGGGCGCTAGCCGCCCCGCTCCCTCATCTCGCCCACGCACGGATCGTCAGAACGACGAGCCGGGCTCTCGCAGAAACGCCGTTTCCTCGTCGGTCGACGCGCGACCGAGAATCGCGTTCCGGTGCGGAAAGCGGCCGAAGCGCTCGACGATCGCCGCATGCAGCAACGCGAAGCGGTGATAGCGCTCGCATCCGGCCTCGTCGCGGATGCCCGCGCACAGGCGCACGGCCTCGCGCTGGCTCTCGACCGACTCGTCGTGCTCGAACGGCAGATACGCGAACGCACGGTGATGGCCGCTCGGCAACTGGGCGTCCCAGCCGGCCGCGACGACGCGGCGGGCGAGCGCGAGCGCCTTCGGATCGGCGGCGAACGCGCGCGGCGTGCCGCGATGGATGTTGCGCGAGAACTGGTCGAGCACGACGATCAACGCCAGCGCGCCCGACGGCGAATCGGCCCAGTGATCGCAGGCGCCGTCGCACGCGGCGTCGAACAGCGCGCCGTAACGCGTGCGCAGCACGTCGTCGAACGCGGCGCCACCGTTGAACCAGACCTTGCGGTTCTGCCCGAATTCGGCCGAGCCCGGCTCGCCGAACCAGAAATCGAGAATCTCCCGTGCCTGCGGATCGAGCGCCGCCACGTCCGCTTTCCCGATATCGACCGTCATGCAAACTCCAGTACGAGGCGCCGTGTGCGCGCACTCTTCTTTTCCAGTTTCGCGACCCGCAACCCGCCGATTTCGGACGTGTTGCGCACATGCGTGCCGCCGCACGGCTGCAGGTCGACGTTCTCGATGCGCAGCAGCCGCACGCGGCCGAGGCCCATCGGCGGCTTCACGCTCATCGTGCGCACGAGTTCGGGACGCTCGGCCATTTCGTCGTCGGTGATCCATTCGGCCGTGACCGGATGCGCGCCGACGACGAAGCCCGCGAGGCGCCGCTCGACGTCGTCGCGATCGATCGCGTCGGACGTCGCGAAATCGAGCCGCACGTAGTCGGCCGTCACGCTGCAGCCGTCGACCGCGTACGGCAGCACCGCGCACATCAGATGCGCGGCCGTGTGCAGACGCATGTGCCGGTAGCGGCGCAGCCAGTCGATCTCCGCGACCACGCGCGTGCCGGGGGCGAGCGTCGCGACGCTCGCCTCCTGGCCCGGCGCGGGTACGTGCACGGCGTCGTCGGGCGTCGCGCCGTCGAACTTCGCCTTGCGCGTGTCGGCAATCGCGATCGTGCTGCCGTCGGGCAGCGTCAGCGTGCCGGTGTCGCCGGCCTGGCCGCCGCCGAGCGGATAGAACACGGTGCGGTCGAGCCGGATGCCATCGTCGCCGACGGCCTGGACGATCGCCTCGCATTGCGTGAGGTAGGCGTCCTCGCGAAACAACGCTTGTGTCGTCATCGGGCAAGCCTCGTATCGATGGGGAAAGGGCCAGTGTCGCGCCGGGCGGCACGTGCGCCCAGACGCAGATCGTCCCGCGGGCGGGCAGCGGCGTACCGGTCGATCAACCGGGCCGGTTGCGCATCCAGTCGGCCGTGTCGTAGAACGAATGCATGAGCCGCTCGCGCAGCGGCTCCGGCAACCCGACGTCCTCCATCGCCCACGCCATGCAGCGCAGCCACTGGTCGCGCTCGACCGACGCGATCGGGAACGGCAGGTGCCGCGCGCGCAGCCGCGGATGGCCGAACCGGCTGATGTAGTGGTCGGGGCCGCCGAGCCAGCCGCACAGGAACCAGAACAGCTTGTCGCGCGAACCGTCGAGCGACGCCGGATGCAGCGCGCGAATCTGCGCGAACTCGGGTTCGAGGTCCATCAAGTCGTAGAAACGGTCCACCATTTCGCGCACACGGGCTTCGCCTCCCACGAGCTCGAACGCCGTCGGCTGCGCCGGCGCATCGTCATTCACATCGGTCATACGGATAGTCGGAAAACGGGATCTTCGGGGCCGCGGGCGACGCTCAGGCGTCGCGCAGCGACTGCAGCGCGGGGCGCCGCAACACATTATGAAGGCTCAGCCAGCCGGCCGCACCGGCGCAGACGACACCGGCCGCGATGCCGGCCGGCACGAGCCACGGATCGACGGCGAGCTGGAAGTCGAACACGCGCGACGCGAGCACCCAGCCGACCGCGATCGCGCCCGCCGACGCGAGCGTGCCGGCCAGCGCGCCAACCACGACGAATTCGGCACGCTGCACCGCACCCACCTGCGCGCGCGACGCGCCGAGCGCACGCAGCAGCGCGGCCTCGCGCACGCGCTCGTCGCGCGAGCCGGCGAGCGCCGTGTACAGCACAAGCACGCCGGCCGCGAGCGTGAACGCGAACAGGAACTGCACCGCCCCGACCACCTGCAGCATCATCCGCTGCAACTGCGCGAGGATCGGCGCGACGTCGATCGCGGTCAGGTTCGGGTAGCGCGCGATCAGCGGATCGAGCAGCGCGGCGTTCGAGGCCGGGAGATGGAAACTGGTCAGGTAGACGGCGGGGAAATCCTTCAGCACCGGCGGCGGCATCAGCACGAAGAAGTTGACGCGGAACGAGCCCCAGTCGAGCTTGCGCACGCTGGTGATCGGCGCGTCGACCGTCAGCCCCGTCACGTCGAAGCGCAGCGTATCGCCCGGTTTCACGTTCAGCGTCTTCGCGAGGCCGGCTTCGATCGAGATCTGCGGCGTGGCCGCGGTGCCGAACCAGTCGCCTTCGACGATCCGGTTGTCGGACGGCAACTCGGTCGTATACGACAGGTTGAACTCGCGATCGACGAGCCGGCGCGCCTCTTCGGACGGGTACGCGTCCGGATTCACCGGCTTGCCGTTGATCGCGACGAGGCGGCCGCGCACCATCGGCGCGGGCACCGCGTCGCGCACGCCGTGCGCGGCCAGATAGGCGGCGACATCGGCGCGCTGATCGGGCTGGATGTCGATCAGGAACTGGTTCGGCGCATCGGGCGGCGTCGATTGCCGCCAGCCCGCCACGAGGTCGTTGCGCGTGATCGCGATCAGCAGCAGGCACATCAGGCCGAGCGCGAGCGCGGTGATCTGCAGCGCGCTGGCCGTGCCGCGCCGGTGCAGCGACGCCAGCGCGTAACGCCAGCCCACGCCCGCGGCCACACGCGCATTGCGCACCGCACGCGCGGCGGCGAACAGCACGAGCCGGGCGATCAGCGCGAACCCGACCAGCGCGCCGGCGAAGCCGCCCGCGACGATCAGGCCGAGCTTCAGGTTGCCGGCGGCCACGATCAGCAGCCCCGCGAACAGCACGACGCCGATCGCATACGCGGCCCACGCGGTGCGCGACGCGTCGCCCCACTCGCGCCGCAGCACGCGTACCGGCGGCACGCGCGTGAGTGGGACGAGCGGCGGCAGCGCGAAACCGAGCAGCAGAACGAGCGCGGCGCCCATGCCGATCAGCGCCGGCCACAACGTGGGCGGCGGCAACACGACGTCGATCAGGCTGCCGAGCGCGGCCAGCAGCGCCCAGTGGCCGCCGTAGCCCAGCACCGCGCCCGCGGCGCCCGACACGATGCCGAGGCCGACGAATTCGAGCGCGAACAGCGCGCCGAGCGTGCGGCGGCTCACGCCAAGGCAGCGCATCGTCGCGCAGCCGTCGAGATGACGCCGCATGTAGCGCTGCGCGGCCATCGCGATCGCGACCGCCGCGAGCAGCGCGGTCAGCAACGCGACGAGCGTCAGGAAATGACGCGCGCGATCCAGCGTCTGCCGCACCTGCGGCTGCCCTTCCTGCAACGACTCCAGCCCGACACCGCGCAGCTTCCCGCCGTCGACGCGCTGGTGCGCATACGTTTCGAAGCGCGCAATGGCCGGTGCGTCGCCGGCGACCAGCAACCGGTACGTGACGCGGCTGCCGTAGCCCGTGAGCCCCGTCGCGGCGAGCTCGTCCGCGCGCATCATCAGCCGCGGCGAGAAATTCACGAACGAAAAGCCGCGATCGAGTTCGCGGGTGATCGCCGCGGCGACCGTGAACGTGCGCAGCCCGACGCGCACCGTATCGCCCGCCTTCAGATGCAGCGCGTCGAGCAGCGCCGGGTCGGCCCATACGGTGCCGGGCGCGGGAATCGCGGCCGCCTTCCGCGCAGTGGCGGCACCGGCCGGCAGGATCTCGACCGCGCCGCGCAGCGGATAGCCCGGCGACACGGCCTTCACGGCGGCGAGGCGCGACGGCGCGGCGTCGGCGGCCTGCCCGCCCGCGGCGGCCGCGATCATGCTCGGGAAGATGGCGGTCGTGGCGGTACGCAGGCCCAGCGCGCGGGCCTGCCGGTCGAACGACGGGTCGACGGGGCGATCGGCGCGCACGACGAAATCGGCGCCGAGCATCTGGCGCGCGTCGCGCTCGAGCCCCTGGCGCAGGCGGTCGGCGAGAAAACCGACGCTCGTCAGCGCCGCGACCGCGAGCACCAGCGCAAGAACCAGCAGCGTCAGTTCGCCCGCGCGCCAGTCGCGCGCGGTCATCCGGGCGGCCTGGTGGATCAGGTCGCGCAGGCCGAAGCGGCCCGCATGCGCACGCCCGTCATGGCCGGGTTGACCGGCCGGCGGCTGCGCCGCGTGTTGCGGCCCCTTCAATCGCGTTTCCCTCCGATCGAATTGAGCCGCGACACCATGTGGTTCGCCATTCCGCGAAAACCACCCGACACGCCGCGCCACAGCCGCGGCAGCGCCCACGCCGACGCCGCGATGAACGCGGCGAGCAGCACGAGGAACGCGAGCGGAACGAAAAACGCGAGGACGAGCCCGCCGACCACGAGACCGTCCTCGGTCGACGACGCGACCCAGTTCGAAATCGGTTCGGGAGACAGGTTGATCAGCGCGCGCGTGCCGGCCTTCGCCACGTGCGCGGCGCCGGCGAGCGAGCCGCCGGCGAGCCCGGCGACCGCCAGCATGGTCGGGTCGGCATGGCCGAGCGCGCCGGCCGCGAGCACGGCGCCGGCCGGAATGCGGATGAAGGTATGCACGGCATCCCACAGCGAATCGAACGCGGGGATCTTGTCGGCAAGGAATTCGGTCACGGTGAGCACGGCCGCGGCGCCGATGACCCACGGCGACATCAGCACGGCCAGCGTGTCGGGCAGATGGAGCCAGCCGAACCGCGCCAGCACGCCGGCGATCAGCACCGTCAGGTACAGGCGCAGGCCGCTCGCCCACGCGAGCCCCGCGCCGAGCGAAATGGCTTCGATCATCGCCCTCTCCTTGCACTTTCCGTGCGCTTTGCCGATTGATCGGATCGGGTCGGACAGACCGGCCGCGCGGCGCGTGGCGACCGGCACCGCGTGCCGCGAGCGGCACGACGGGATTCAGGCCCGAATGCGTTCCATTATAGACAGGCTGGGCGGGCGCCCGGCGCAATTCCGCGGTGCGGTATGGCCCCCGGGCGCATGCGCGCCCGGCATCCCGTCGTCAGGCGGCCGACGACAGCTTCAAGCCGACCAGCCCCGCGACGATCAGCGCCGCGCTCGCGACGCGCGCGACGGTCAGCGCCTCGCCCAGCATCACGATGCCGAACACGAACGCGCCGACCGCGCCGATGCCCGTCCACACCGCGTATGCGGTGCCAAGCGGCAACTGGCGCATCGCGACCGCGAGCAGCCCGAAGCTGGCCAGCGCCGTCACGATCGTGAATACCGACGGACCGAGCTTCGTGAAGCCGTCCGACGATTTCAAGCCGGCCGCCCAGGCCACTTCCAGCAAACCGGCGATCAACAACCATACCCACGCCATCTCGACGTACTCCAGATCGGATGGGGCCGTCCCCGTTGAAGCGAATGGCCCGGGGTCGTCCCCGGGCGGCGCCGAGTATAACAAGAGGCTTACGGGCCTGCCGGCTGCCGGGCACGTCGGCGGCCGATGCGGGGCGCGATCGGCCGGCCGCGGTCAGTTCGCCACGCGCTTCGGCGCGCCGCCGCCGACGCAGCGATCGTCGCGGTACAGCGCCCACTCCTCGCACACGCGGCCGTCCTTGAACACGCACATCCCGACCTGCCCGCTCGACAGGTTCCGGATCACGTGGCGACCGCCGAGCTTCTCGCAGTTGACCGACGCGGGATTGGCCAGCGCCACCTGCGCGGGCGGCTGCTGCCCGGGCGGCAACGGCTGGGCGAACGCGCCGGGCGCGACCAGCGCCAGCGCACAGATGACGACCAGACGGACGGACATTGCACGCTCCTCGTTTTCGTTCGCGGAACGGTCAGCATAGCGGGGATTGCGCAGCGGGTGTGCAAGGCCGGCGCCAGTCGAGAGACTGTCGCGCCGGCGCAACCGTGCCGATGCACGGCGTCACGGCCGCATGCGCCGCCGCCCACCGCCTACCGCCCGTCACACGGCGCCGACGAGCCGGTAGCCGACGCCCGTCTCGGTGACGATGTGCTCGGGCTGCGCGGGATCGGCCTCGAGCTTCTGACGCAGGTGCGCCATGTAGATGCGCAGGTAGTGATGGCTCTCGACGTGCGACGGCCCCCACACGTCGCGCAGCAGCTGGCGGTGCGTGAGCACGCGCCCCGCGTGACGCACGAGCGTCGCGAGCAGCCGGTATTCGAGCGGCGTCAGATGCACGATCGCGTCGTCGCGCCACACCTGACGCTGCGCGAGATCGACGGTCACGGTGCCGAAGCTCACCTTCGGCGACTCGTTCGCGCCGCCCTGGTTGCGCCGGCGCAGTTGCGCGCGCATCCGCGCGCGCAGTTCGGACACGCCGAACGGCTTGGTCAGGTAGTCGTCGGCGCCCGCGTCGAGCGCCGCGACCTTCTCCTCTTCCTGCGTGCGGGCGGACAGCACGATCACCGGCACCTCGGACCACCCGCGCAACTCGCGGATCACGTCGAGGCCGTCGGTGTCGGGCAGGCCGAGGTCGACGATCACGAGATCGGGCTTGCGCGTCGCCGCGTCGATCAGCCCCTGCTTGCCCGTCTCGGCCTCGAACACCGCGATGTCCTCCTCTTCGAGCGCGGCGCGCACGAAGCGGCGGATCTGCTTTTCGTCCTCGATCAGGACGACGGTCAGGGTGGGTTCACTCATGGTCGGGCAATGACTCGGATGGGGACGATGCGCCCGGCAGGTCGGATTCGTCGTCGGGCACGGCAGGCGCGGCCGGCGGCGTGTCGACCGGCAGCGTGAACCAGAAGCGCGCGCCCGTCACGTGGCCGTCGGGCGCGGTGCGGTTCAGCGCGCCGATTTTACCGCCGTGCGCCTCGACGATCGCGCGGCAGATCGCGAGGCCGAGCCCGATGCCCGGCGTCGCCGATTCCTTCTCGCCGCGCGTGAACTTGTCGAAGATCCGCGCCTCCATGCCGGCCGGCAGGCCCGGGCCGTGATCGTCGACGTGCACGCGGACGAATGGCTGGCCGTCGTCGGTCACGCGCTCCGCGCCGATGTCGAGCGACGTATCGGGCGGCGTGTACTTCGCCGCGTTCTCGAACAGGTTGGTGAACAGCCGCTCCATCAGCACCGCGTCCATCTGCAGCAGCGGCAAGTCGGCCGGCAGCGCGACGCGCACGGGATGGCGCGCGAGCACGCGTCGGCACGCGGCGAGCGCGGCGCCGACGGTTTCCTCGAGCAGCGACCACTGGCGCTTGATCTGCAGGCTGCCGGCCTGCAGCCGCGCCATGTCGAGCAGGTTCGTGACGATGCCCGTCATCCGCAGCGCCTCGTCGTGAATCGCGTCGACGAGTTCGCCCTCGCGCTGCGCGAGCCGCGCGGCCGCCGCGGCGTCGCCGGCCTGCGCGGCCGCGCGCCCGTTCGCGAGCATCGACGAGAAGCCGACGATCGTCGTGAGCGGCGTGCGCAGGTCGTGCGAGATCGCCGACAGCAGCGAGTTGCGCAGCCGCTCGGATTCCATGTTGACGAGCGCGTCGCGCGCGATCTCGACGTAGTGCACGCGCTCCAGCGCGAGCGCGATCTGCGCGGCGAATGCGTCGAGCATCCGCTGCTGTTCGGGCACCTCGAGTTCGCGCGGCTCGCGCGACGCGACCGCGAGCACGCCGCGCGTGCGCATCGGCGCCTTCAGCGGCAGGTACAGCGCGGCCGTCGCCGGCAGCGTATCGGTGCCGCGCCCGGCCGGCTTCTGCTGGTCGTACACCCACTGGCCGACGTCGCTGTCGAGCTCCGCGCCCGTCAGCGTGACGGCCGCATCGGGCTCCTCGATCTTCTGCCGCACCTGGTCCGCGCTGTCGGGCAGCAGGAACGCGACGCGCGCGCGGAACACCTCGCCGACGTGGCGGCTGCCGATCTCGACGATCTGCTCGGTCGTCAGCGCCGCGCCGAGCTCGCGCGCCATCGCGTAGATCGCGCCGGTGCGGCGCTCGCGGCGCTGCGCGACGCTCGCCTGGCGCGTCAGCGTCGACGTCAGGTGGCTGATCACGAGCGACGTCAGCAGCATCCCGAAGAAGGTCAGCAGGTATTGCGTGTCGCTGACCGAGAACGACATGCGCGGCGGCACGAAGAAGTAATCGAACGCGGCCACCGACAGGAACGACTGCAGCACGCCCGGGCCGCGCCCGAGCCGCACCGCCGAGAACACCACGCCGAGCAGGTACAGCATCACGAGGTTCGTGAGGTCGAGCCGCCCGGACACGACGCTCGCGACGACGGTGATCGCCGCGCAGATCGCGGCCGCATACGCGTAATGGCGCGGCGGCGAACGGTGCGTGCCGAACTGCGCGAACGCATCGCGCCAGTCGCGCGCCCGCGCGTCGAGCGGCGCGGCGCGCGCCTCGTCGCTCGCGGATGCGCGAATCAGCATCAGATCGACGTCGCCCGCGCGTTCCGCCAGCTGCTCGCCGAACGGCCGTGCGAAGCGGCGCGCGAGCCCGACCTTCGGCGAGCCGCCCGCGACGAGCTTCGACACGTTACGCACCTTCGCATAGCCGATCAGCGCGGCGACCGCGTCGGCGCCGGCGAGCGTGGCCGTCTCCGCGCCGAGTTCGGCCGCGAGCTTCAGCGCGTCGAGCGTGCGCTGCCGGCGCGCGTCGGGCAGCCGCTGCAGGCGCGGCGTCTCGACGTACACGGCGATCCAGTCGGCCTTCAGGCTGGCCGCGAGCCGCGCGGCCGCACGCACGAGCGTCGGCGCTTCGGGGCCGGGCCCGACGCACACCAGCAGCCGCTCGCGCGCCTGCCAGATACGCTGGATCGAACGGTCGGCGCGGTACTCGCGCATCTGCGCGTCGACGCGATCGGCCGTGCGCCGCAGCGCGAGCTCGCGCAGCGCGATCAGGTTGCCCTTGCGGAAGAAGTTGCGCACCGCGCGCTCGGCCTGCTGCGCGAGATAGACCTTGCCGTCGCGCATCCGCTCGAGCAGTTCCTCGGCCGGCAGGTCGACGAGCGTGACTTCGTCGGCCGCGTCGAACACGCGATCGGGCACGGTCTCCCACACGCGGATGCCGGTGATCGCGCCGACCACGTCGTTCAGGCTTTCGAGGTGCTGGACGTTGACGGTCGTATAGACGTCGATGCCCGCGTCGAGCAGCTCGTAGACGTCCTGCCAGCGCTTCAGGTGCCGTGCGCCCTGCACGTTCGAATGCGCGAGTTCGTCGACGAGGATCAGTTGCGGTGCACGCGCGAGCGCGCCGTCGAGATCGAATTCGGCGAGCGTGCGGCCGCGATAGTCGATGCGGGCGGGCGGCAGCACGTCGAGACCGTCGAGCAGCGCGGCGGTTTCGGCACGGCCGTGGGTCTCGACGATGCCGACGACGACGTCGACGCCTTCCTGCACGCGCTGGCGCGCGGCCTGCAGCATCGCATAGGTCTTGCCGACGCCGGCGGACGCGCCAAAGAAGATCTTGAGCTGGCCGCGCCGCTGCTTTTCTTCATCGCGCTGCAGCTTGTCGAGGAGTTGGTCGGGATCGGGACGGTTCATGCGTCAGGAGGGCGACACGCCGGATGGCGCGCGAGATACAGCCATTGTGGTTCCAAATCGCCGCAAAAGGCAAAGACGGCGCGAGCGCCGTCGAAACGAAGTCGGGCCCGGCGCGCAGCCAGCCGCGCCGGGGAGCCCGCCCGCACGCTCGCTCAGTGCGCGGCCTGCGCCGCGTCGAGCGCGAGATTCAGCTTCAGCACGTTCACGCGCGGCTCGCCGAGCACGCCGAACTGGCGGCCCGTCGTGTTCGCGGCGACGAGTTGCGCGACCGCGTCCGGCGCCAGGTTGCGCGCCTTCGCGACGCGCTCGATCTGATACGCGGCGGCGGCCGGCGTGATTTCCGGATCGAGACCGCTCGCCGACGCCGTCACGAGGTCGACCGGCACCGGCTTCGACAGGTCGGTGCCCGCCTCGCGCAACGCAGCGATGCGCGCCTTCACCTGATCGGGAAGCGACGGGTTCAACGGGCCGAGGTTCGAGCCGCCGGAGCCTGCCGCGTTGTACGGCATCGGCGCAGTCGCCGACAGCCGGCCCCAGAAGTACTTCGGCGCATCGAACGACTGGCCGATCAGCGCGGAGCCGACGACCTTGCCGTCCTGCTCGATCAGGCTGCCGTTGGCCTGCGACGGGAACACGGCCTGACCGAACACGGTCATCACGGCCGGGTAAGCGAGGCCGGTCACGGCGGTCAGCACGACAAAGAGCACGACGAGCGGGCGAATCAACGTTTTCATGATGGTTCCTTCAAGTGCGGCCGGCTCAGGCCCAGCCGAGCGCGGCGAGCGTCATGTCGATCAGCTTGATGAACGGGAACGGCAGCAGCACGCCGCCGAGGCCGTACACCAGCAGGTTGCGGCGCAGCAGCGACGCCGCGCCGAGCGGCCGGTAGGTCACGCCCTTCAGCGCGAGCGGAATCAGCGCGACGATGATCAGCGCGTTGAAGATCACCGCGGACAGGATCGCGGACGCCGGCGACGTCAGATGCATGATGTCGAGCACGCGCAGTTGCGGATAGGTCGTCACGAACGCGGCGGGGATGATCGCGAAGTACTTCGCGATGTCGTTCGCGATCGAGAACGTGGTGAGCGAGCCGCGCGTCATCAGCATCTGCTTGCCGATCTCGACGATCTCGATCAGCTTGGTCGGGTTCGAGTCGAGGTCGACCATGTTGCCGGCTTCCTTCGCCGCCTGCGTGCCGGTGTTCATCGCGACCGCCACGTCGGCCTGCGCGAGCGCCGGCGCGTCGTTGGTGCCGTCGCCCGTCATCGCGACGAGGCGTCCGGCCGCCTGATGCTCGCGAATCGTCGCGAGCTTGGTTTCCGGCGTCGCTTCCGCGAGGAAATCGTCGACGCCCGCTTCCGCCGCGATCGCCGCGGCCGTCAGCCGGTTGTCGCCCGTCACCATCACGGTCTTGATGCCCATCTTGCGCAGTTCCGCGAAGCGCTCCTTGATGCCGCCCTTCACGATGTCCTTCAGCTCGATCACGCCGAGCACGCGCGCCGCCCCGTCCTGCAGGTCGGCCACGACGAGCGGCGTGCTGCCGCGGCGCGCGACGTCGTCCACCGCGCGGCGCACTTCTTCGGGGAAGCGGCTGCCGTGGGTTTCGACGTAGCGGCGGATCGCGTCGGCCGCGCCCTTGCGGATCTCGCGGCCGGGCAGGTCGACGCCGCTCATCCGCGTCTGCGCGGAAAAGCCGAGGAACGTCGCGTGCAGTTGCGCCATGTCGCGCTGGCGAATGTTGAAGCGCTCCTTCGCGAGCACGACGATGCTGCGCCCTTCCGGTGTTTCGTCGGCGAGCGACGACAGTTGCGCGGCATCGGCCAGCGCTTCCTCGGTCACGCCCGGCGCCGGCACGAACATCGACGCCTGGCGGTTGCCGAGCGTGATCGTGCCGGTCTTGTCGAGCAGCAGCACGTCGACGTCGCCGGCCGCTTCCACCGCGCGGCCCGACGTCGCGATCACGTTCGCCTGCATCATCCGGCTCATCCCGGCCACGCCGATCGCGGACAGCAGCCCGCCGATCGTCGTCGGGATCAGGCACACGAGCAGCGCGACCAGCGCGGTGATCGTCACCACGTGGCCGGCCTTCATCGCGTCGACCGAGAACATCGAGAACGGCAGCAGCGTCGCGGTCGCGAGCAGCATCACGATCGTCAGCGCGACGAGCAGGATCGTCAGCGCGACCTCGTTCGGCGTCTTCTTGCGCTTCGCGCCTTCGACCATCGCGATCATCCGGTCGAGGAACGCCTCGCCGGGGTTCGCGGTGACCTTGACGACGATCCAGTCGGACAGCACGCGCGTGCCGCCCGTCACCGACGAGAAGTCGCCGCCCGATTCGCGGATCACCGGCGCGGATTCGCCGGTGATCGCCGATTCGTCGACCGACGCGACGCCGTCGACGACTTCACCGTCGGCCGGGATCACGTCGCCGGTCTCGACCAGCACGATGTCGCCCTTGCGCAGGTCGGACGCGGTCGTGATGCGGATCGGCGACTTCGGATGCGGCTCATTGAGCTTCTTCGCCATCACGTCCTTCTTCGCGCTGCGCAGCGACGCGGCCTGCGCCTTCGAGCGCCCTTCGGCGAGCGCTTCGGCGAAGTTCGCGAACAGCACCGTGAACCACAGCCACAGCGCGATCGCGAGGATGAAGCCCGCGGGTGCCTCGGCCTGGCCGGCCAGCGCCGCGATCCACAGGATCGTGGTCAGGATGCTGCCGACGTACACGCAGAACATCACCGGGTTGCGGAACTGCGTGCGCGGCGTGAGTTTCTTGAACGAATCCACGATCGCCGGGCGCAGCAGCGCCGGATCGAACATGGACCGTGTTGCGGAATGTTGAGTCATTGCGATCTCTTCGAGCTCTTCAGTCTTTTCAATGTGTCGCCATGCGGGCGCGCGTCACGCGCCCAGCCACATCATCAGGTGCTCGACGCCCGGGCCGAGCGCGAGCGCCGGCACGTAGGTCAGCGCGCCCACCAGCAGCACGGTGCCGAGCAGCAGCACGACGAACAGCGGGCCATGCGTCGGCAGCGTGCCGCTCGTCACCGCGATGCGCTTCTTCGCGGCGAGGGAACCTGCAATCGCCAGCACCGGCACGATCGTGCCGAAGCGGCCGAACCACATCGCGATCGCGGTCATCCAGTTGTAGAACGGCGTGCCGACCGTCAGGCCCGCGAACGCGCTGCCGTTGTTGTTCGCGGCCGAGCTGAACGCATAGAGGATTTCCGAGAAGCCGTGCGGGCCCGGGTTCGCGATGCCGGCCTTGCCCGCGTCCGCCAGCACCGCGATCGACGTGCCGACCAGCACGAGCAGCGGCGTGAGCAGCACGACGATCGACACCATCTTCATCTCGTACGATTCGATCTTCTTGCCGACGTATTCCGGCGTGCGGCCGATCATCAGGCCGGCGACGAACACCGCGAGCAGCGCGAACACGAGCATCCCGTAGAGGCCCGAGCCGACCCCGCCGAAGACCACCTCGCCGAGCTGCATCAGCAGCATCGGCACGAGGCCGCCGGCGGGCGTCAGCGAATCGTGCATCGTGTCGACCGCGCCGCACGACGCGGCCGTCGTCGCGACCGTGAAGATGCCGCTCTGCGCGATCCCGAAGCGGGTTTCCTTGCCTTCCATGTTGCCGCCCGGCTGCAGCGCGCTCGCCGACTGGTCGACGTGCAGCGCGGCGAGCGTCGGGTTGCCGCCCTGCTCGGCATTCACCTCGACGCCGACCGCGAACGCGAACGCGACCGTCATCGCCGCGAGCACCGCGATGCCCTGCCGGCGATCGCCGATCATGCGGCCGAACACGAGGCACAGCGCGGCCGGGATGATCAGAATCGAGAAGATCTGCAGAAAGTTCGCGAACGGCGTCGGGTTCTCGTACGGGTGCGCGGAGTTCGCGTTGAAGAAGCCGCCGCCGTTGGTGCCGAGCATCTTGATCGCTTCCTGGGAGGCTACCGGCCCCATCGCGAGCGTCTGCTTCGTGAGCGGCGTCGGCACCGTGACCGCGTTGCCCTTGTCGTCCTTCACCGGGTTGCCCTGCGCGTCGAGCTTCGGCGCCGCGTAGGTGCTCGCCTGCAGCACAGGCACGTCCTGGTACGCCTTCATGTTCTGGATCACGCCCTGGCTCATCAGCAGCGCGGCGATCACGACCGACATCGGCACGAGCACGTACATCGTCACGCGCGTCAGATCGACCCAGAAGTTGCCGATCGTCTGCGCGGTGTGACGCGCGAAGCCGCGGATCAGCGCGATCACGACGACGATGCCGGTCGCGGCCGACAGGAAGTTCTGCACGGTCAGGCCGAGCATCTGCGTCAGGTAGCTGACGGTCTGCTCCGGCGTGTAGTCCTGCCAGTTCGTGTTGGTGACGAAGCTGACGGCCGTGTTGAACGCGCCGTCGACCGTCATTGCGCCGAATTGCTGCGGGTTGCCCGGCAACAGGCCCTGCAGGCGCAGCAAGCCGTACAGGAACAGCGCGCCGAGCGCGTTGAACGCGATCGTCGCGATCGCGTACTGCTTCCAGTTCATTTCGGTGCCGGCGTCGACGCCGGCGACGCGGTACAACACACGTTCGAGCGGCCCGAACACGCGCACGACGCGCGCGCTGCCGTCCATCACCGCGCTCAGGTAGCGCGCGACCGGCACGGCCGCCGCGAGCAGCACGACGATGAACAGCAGCATCTGCAACAGGTTGTTCGCGTTCATTCGATGTCCTCCGCGCGCAGCAGCGCAAAGACGAGATACGCGAACAGGAGCGCCGTCGAGGCGCCCGCCAGCCAAAGCATCCAGGTCATGCGCGCCCCCCGCGACCGTATTGCGCGAGCTTGTCGCAACCGGCAAGCAAACCGAGGATCAGCGCGGTGAAGAGCACCAGTGCGCCGATGAAAACCCCATCCATTTTTTGTTCTCCGTCGTCGAAATCGGACGACTAGAACCTTATGGGAACTTGCGTAAAGGGCGGGTCAAAGGTGTCGGGGCGGGTGTAAAAAACGCGTAAACGCGCGGGGTGGGACGGGACGGGCGCGAATCAAGGCGGGACGGACGGCGCCGCGGCGCCGCCCGCAACAGGCACGTGCCGACGTGGCGCCGGCACGGGGGCGGACTGGTCAGGGAACGAGAATCGTCGACCCGGTGGTCTTGCGCGCTTCGAGATCGGCATGCGCGCGGCCGACTTCGGCGAGCGGGTAGCGCTGGTTGATGCTCGTCTTCACCTTGCCCGACAGGATCACGTCGAACAGCTCGGCGGCAGCGGCTTCGAGATCGGCGCGCTTCGCGATGTACGAGAACAGCGTCGGGCGCGTGAAGAACAGCGAGCCGCGCGACGAGAATTCCTTCGAGTCGATCGGCGGCAGCGGGCCCGACGCACTGCCGAAGCTGACGAAGTAGCCGAGCGGCGCGAGGCTGTCGAGCGAGCCGACGTAGGTGTCCTTGCCGATCGAATCGTAGACGACCGGCACGCCCGCGCCGTTCGTGATCTCCTTCACGCGCTGCGTGAAGTTCTCGCGCGTGTAGACGATCGGATGATCGCAGCCGTGCGCCTTCGCGAGCTCGGCCTTCTCGTCGGAGCCGACCGTACCGATCACGGTCGCGCCGAGCGCCTTCGCCCACTGGCACACGAGCAAGCCCACGCCGCCGGCCGCCGCGTGGATCAGGATCGTGTCGCCGGCTTTCACCGGGTACGTGCGGCGCAGCAGGTAGTGCGCGGTCAGGCCTTGCAGCATCACCGATGCCGCGTCGTCGTAGCCGATGCCGTCCGGCAGCTTCACGACGCGCTCGGCCGGCATCACGCGTTCCTGCGCATAGGCGCCGGGGGGCTGGCCGACATAGGCGACACGGTCGCCGGCCTTGAACGCGGTCACGCCGTCGCCGACGGCCGTCACCTCGCCCGCCGCCTCCATCCCGAGGCCGCCGGGCAGCGGCTGCGGATACAGGCCCGTGCGGAAATACACGTCGATGTAGTTGAGCCCGACCGCGTGTTGCCGGATGCGGACTTCGCCCGCCTTCGGCGCGCCGACCTCGACATCGACCCACTTCATCACGTCCGGGCCGCCCGGCTGGTCGTATCGGATTGCTTTCGGCATCGTTTTGCTCCTCTTCTGTCTGGAATCTGGAAATCCGGTTCGGCGAATGCATCGACGTTGCCGCTGCAGCGATGCGTGTGAACACGGGTCATAGCGGAGGATTCTCGCGCGTCGTGCGCGGTCGCGCAGCGCGTCGTCGCAATCCCTTCACATTGATAGGGTTTTCGCAAGAAATGTATTGAATGGGCCGCGTTCACACTTGGTCACGTTCATATCAAGACCTTTGGGTCGTACGAATTTCCGCTCCGTTCGCGCTGACCGAGGCTGGCCGCACCGCGAATTTGGCCTTGCGCCCGTGCGAGACACGTCTCCCGTGCCGCGTTGTCGTACTGCGCTCCTGGAACCGGCGACATCGACACAGGTCGGCCGGCAATTCGAATTCGTGCCACGCACATTTATGAGATGACGAGCGTGCTATTTTGCCCTTTGCCAAATTCACCCAACCCACGCCATGAAACGCTTTCTTGTCCAGAACTTGCTTGTTGTCGCGTCGTTGTTAGCGAGTATTGGCACCGCAACCGCGGCTGCGGTCCCTCGTGTCGACGGCACCCGGCTACTCGACGGCGTGAGTCGATCGGACAACAGTCCCTACGCCGACGCCGAACGCCACGCGATGGCCGGGTATCTGGCCGGGGTCGCCGATACGACTGAGGGCAAGGACTGGTGCGACAACGGTCGCGTCAAACCGGGCGAAATCGATTCGGAAGTGCTCGCCGCGCTCCGCAAACTGCCAAGGGACGCACTGAAGGCAAGTGCGGCAGGCATGGTCACCCATGTCTTGAGACAAAACCACCCGTGCGGCTAACAGTACCCCTGAAACGCCGACATAGCCTCTCCCTTAAGCTGGCAGGTAGGCTGGCGAACTGATCGTAACGTCTCGAAGATGGCGTTTGGCGCTGAAGAGGCAATTTGCATCACTGTCCGCACTTTCATTCATGATCGATGTTGCTTCGCCACCCCATGAATACACTTACTTATTCTGGCACGGACGCAGGAAAGTCTCTCTCAGTCGCCCCGCCGCGTATTACCGATACAGCTTTTGCTGTGGCTGTCCCATCGCTCCCACATGGCGCACGGCCCATTATCGACGATCAGTCTGGCGCGTGTGTGGGCTTCATCCACGAAGGCGCGAAAAACGTTTGGCATGTTTTTGATGTATCTGGTCAATACGTCGGGATCGAGGAAGCGCCTTTAGAAACACCCCTCGTTGACCCATATGATTTGGTTCTCATGGGTTCTGTGGCATTGAAGCTCATACGCACCGGCTTCAACACCGTTTCCCGATTGGCGACCGGGCGCGCCGCGGTCTCTGCCACATCAAAGATGACGAGCAGAATACTTCCGCTTCTGCGCAGTAGACTGCAAGGCATGCCGGTGAGGCGATTGCAGTTTACCGAGACAACGGCCAAGCACATGGCAAACCCGGGTCGATTTGTACCTGTTCACATCCTCCATTTGGCGACCAAGTATGGAAGGCGAACGCCCGACCCTCAGAAGGTGGCGGGTGTATTTCGATATGAAATCGAGATGTCCCGCTTTGTGAAGAGAGGAACAATCTTCATTCGAGAGCGTAAAACACTGGAAGTTGTCGTCCGAGAGTCCGACTGGACCATCCTCCACTTTATGTACTATTGACACATGCTGATCATTGACACAGACGACTTTCGACTTCAAATGGAGCCCGTTGCCGCGCGACGCGAGGAACCGGGAGGCCCATATCTGGAGTGGATCGACGTACGAATCCAATTGACGGTCCCGGGCATTCAGGCGGAAGGGCAATGGAGTGTGATGCCCGACGAGTTGCGACAATTTCGGCAACAGATTCAATCCATGCAAACGCAGCTTCAATCCGGGCAACGAGCGGATTTAACCGGCGTCGAGCCGGGGTTTGAACTGACATTGCGAACACTCGATCGAGGCGCAATCATAGGCGACTGGCGCTTTCAGCCAGCCCCTCCCGATGGAGCATGCATCACGGGGCATTGCGGGCTGGATCAGTCCTTCTTGCCCGAACTGCTACAAGGAATCGAATCCCTTCTATCGTTCGTGGGGACGAGCCATTCATCGTAATCAAGGCCCTCGCACGCTGAGGCACGTGCCTTGGTCGACGCCGTAGTCAGCCAACCGACGGCTTCGCCGAACGCGCAAGCGCGCTCGCCCGCTCGATTGTGTGCCAGGCCATCACGCCAGGAAGCGGTGCCGTCATAACCGGCGCGCCGAAGCTTTCGAACCCGGCCGTTGCGTGGCAATGCACCGACCCGCTCGCTCGACAGCGAAGCATTCGGCACGATCCGTCCGAAACTCCGCGGTCGATCGCATACGACAACCGCTTAAACGAAGCCTCCGACCGTTAAAGCACGGCGTTCTTCAACAGCTTGCTAGCAAACGTCCTGCATGTTCCGCGCCAGATCGTCGAGCAGCATCCGCGCGGTCGCGACGTTGGTCGCGACCGGCACGTCGTGCACGTCGCACGCGCGCACCAGCGCGGTGATGTCGGGGTCATGCGGCTGCGCGGTCATCGGGTCGCGCAGGAACACGACGATGTCGACACGGCCGTCGGCCAGTTCCGCGCCGATCTGCAGGTCGCCGCCGAGCGGCCCCGACAGCTTGCGCTCGACGTCGAGCCCATGCGCGGCGGCGATCCGGCCGCCCGTCGTGCCCGTCGCCACCAGCCGGCATTGCGCGAGCGTCTCGCGATACTGGCCCGCGAGCGCGACGATCTCGTCCTTCTTCGCGTCGTGCGCAATCAGTGCGATGCGGGGTTTGCTCATCTCCAGTTCCTTCGTCGTTCGGTTGTTGTCGTCGTGAATCGAAAAGCGCGGGTCAGAACGTACCCGGATACGCGCCGCCGTCGAGCAGCCAGTTCTGCCCGGTGATGTAGCCGGCGTGCACGCTGCACAGGAACGCGCAGGCCGCGCCGAACTCGGCGCGCGTGCCGAGGCGCCCGGCCGGGATGTCCCTGGTGCGCCGCGTGCGCATCTCGTCGACCGTCACGCCCTGCGCCTTCGCCGACGCGGCGAGCGTGGTCGCAATCCGGTCGGTGTCGAACAGCCCCGGCAGCAGGTTGTTGATCGTCACGCCCTGCCCCGCGACCTTGCGCGACAGCCCCGCGACGAAGCCGGTCAGCCCCGAGCGCGCGCCGTTCGACAGCGCGAGCACGTCGATCGGCGCCTTCACGGCCGAGCTCGTGATGTTGACGATCCGGCCGAAGCCGCGGCCGATCATCCCGTCGATGGTCGCGCGGATCAGCTCGATCGGCGTCAGCATGTTCGCCTCTAGCGCGCGGATCCAGTCGTCGTGGGAGAAATCGCGAAAGTCGCCGGGCGGCGGGCCGCCGGCATTCGTCACCAGAATGTCCGGCTGCGGGCACGCGGCGAGCGCGGCCGCGCGGCCGTCCGGCGTCGTGATGTCGCAGGCGACCGCCGTGACCGACACGTTCGCGCCGGCGCGGATCTCTTCCGCGGTTTCCTCCAGCGTGTCGCGCGTGCGCGCGACGATCACGAGGTTCACGCCCTCGGCGGCCAGCGCTTCCGCGCAGCCGCGTCCGAGGCCCTTGCTGGCCGCGCACACGAGCGCGGTCTTTCCTTCGATGCCGAGATCCATCGTCGTTTCCCTGGTGGCGCGCGTGCCGGCGCGGCCCCGCGTGGCCGCCGGCGGCGGGCAAACGGGCGTGCGCGGCACGCGGATTGTCGTGAGACGTCGATAATATCCGGATCGCGCGGCGCGCCTTGGTAAAATTGCGGCCATGAGCGACGGCCGGCCCGTGCCCGCCGCCGCCCCCGATCCCCTTTTGCCGCCAAGGCACCCCGTCATGAAACAGGACAGCCGTTTCCCGAACCTCTTCATCACCGATCACCCGCTGATCCAGCACAAGCTCACGCACATGCGCGACAAGGACACGTCCACGCGCACGTTCCGCGAATTGCTGCGCGAGATCACGCTGCTGATGGGCTATGAGATCACCCGCAACCTGCCGATCACGACCAAGCGGGTCGAAACCCCGCTGGTGGCGGTCGACGCGCCGGTGATCGCCGGCAAGAAGCTCGCGATCGTGCCCGTGCTGCGCGCGGGCATCGGGATGTCGGACGGCCTGCTCGACCTGGTGCCGTCCGCGCGCGTCGGCCACATCGGCGTGTACCGCGCCGAAGATCACCGCCCGGTCGAATACCTGGTGCGCCTGCCGGACCTGGAAGACCGCATCTTCATCCTGTGCGACCCGATGGTCGCGACCGGCTATTCGGCCGTGCATGCGGTCGACGTGCTCAAGCGCCGCAACGTGCCGGCCGCGAACATCATGTTCGTCGCGCTGGTCGCCGCGCCCGAGGGCGTGCAGGTGTTCCAGGACGCGCACCCCGACGTGAAGCTGTTCGTCGCGTCGCTCGACTCGCACCTGAACGAGCACGCGTACATCGTACCGGGCCTGGGCGACGCAGGCGACCGCCTGTTCGGCACCAAGAACTGACCCGCCGGCCATCCGGCGCCGCCGGGCCGCGCGCCGCGACGGCCGCCCCGGCCGTTCGGCCATGCGCGGCGGCCCCGAACCGACGGTCGCCGCGTGATAAAATCACGATCCACTCGACACGCGCGGCCCCGCGGCTTCATGCCCGCCGAAACGGCCGCCGATTCAACGACACACTGAAACAATCGCCCGCGCTGCGCGCCCGGGCACGGAGAAAGGTATGGCTGGTCATTCGAAATGGGCCAACATCAAGCATAAGAAGGCTGCGGCCGACGCGAAGCGCGGCAAGATCTGGACTCGCCTGATCAAGGAAATCCAGGTGGCGGCGCGCCTTGGCGGCGGCGACGTCAACTCGAACCCGCGCCTGCGTCTCGCGGTCGACAAGGCAGCCGACGCGAACATGCCGAAGGACAACGTCAAGCGCGCGATCGATCGCGGCGTCGGCGGCGCGGACGGCGCGAACTACGAAGAAATCCGTTACGAAGGCTACGGCATCAGCGGCGCGGCGATCATCGTCGACACGCTGACCGACAACCGCACCCGCACGGTCGCGGAAGTGCGCCACGCATTCTCGAAGTTCGGCGGCAACATGGGCACCGACGGCTCGGTCGCGTTCATGTTCGATCACGTCGGCCAGTTCCTGTTCGCGCCCGGCACGTCGGAAGACGCGCTGATGGAAGCCGCGCTCGAAGCCGGCGCGAACGACGTGAACACGAACGACGACGGCTCGATCGAAGTGCTGTGCGACTGGCAGGCGTTTTCCGCGGTGAAGGACGCGCTCGAAGCTGCCGGCTTCAAGGCCGAACTCGCCGAAGTGACGATGAAGCCGCAGAACGAAGTCGAATTCACCGGCGACGACGCGGCGAAGATGCAGAAGCTCCTGGACGCGCTCGAGAACCTCGACGACGTGCAGGACGTGTATACGAACGCCGTCATCGTCGAGGAATGAGATGCCGGCCGCCGCGCGCAGCGTTGCGACGGCGGCCCGACCGATTTCGCGGCCGGCGCGCCTGAGCGTGCCGGCCGCCCTGTTTTCTAGTCTGCGGGGAATCCCATGAAACTACTCGTCGTCGGTTCCGGCGGCCGCGAACATGCGCTGGCGTGGAAGCTCGCGCAATCGCCGCGCGTTCAGATGGTCTACGTCGCGCCCGGCAATGGCGGCACGGCGCAGGACGAGCGTCTGAAGAACGTCGACATCACGGCGCTCGACGAACTCGCCGATTTCGCGGAGCGCGAAGGCGTCGCGTTCACGCTCGTCGGGCCGGAAGCGCCGCTCGCGGCCGGCATCGTCAACCTGTTCCGCGCACGCGGCCTGAAGGTATTCGGCCCGACCCGCGAAGCCGCGCAGCTCGAAAGCTCGAAGGATTTCGCGAAGGCGTTCATGAAGCGCCACAACATTCCGACCGCCGACTACGAAACCTTCGCCGATGCGGCCGCCGCCCACGCGTACATCGACGCGAAAGGCGCGCCGATCGTCGTGAAGGCCGACGGCCTCGCGGCCGGCAAGGGCGTCGTCGTCGCGATGACGCTCGAAGAAGCGCATGCGGCCGTCGACATGATGCTGTCGGGCAACAAGCTCGGCGATGCCGGCGCGCGCGTCGTGATCGAGGAATTCCTCGATGGCGAGGAAGCCAGCTTCATCGTGATGGTCGACGGCAAGCACGCGCTGGCGCTGGCTTCCAGCCAGGACCACAAGCGCCTGCTCGACGAGGATCGCGGCCCGAACACCGGTGGCATGGGCGCGTATTCGCCCGCGCCGATCGTCACGCCGCAGATGCATGCACGCGTGATGCGCGAAATCATCATGCCGACCGTGCGCGGGATGGAGAAGGACGGCATCCGCTTCACGGGCTTCCTGTACGCGGGCCTGATGATCGACAAGGACGGCAATCCGCGCACGCTCGAGTTCAACTGCCGGATGGGCGACCCGGAAACGCAGCCGATCATGGCGCGCCTGAAGAGCGATTTCTCGAAGGTCGTCGAGCAGGCTATCGCGGGCACGCTCGACACGGTCGAGCTCGACTGGGATCGCCGCACCGCGCTGGGCGTCGTGCTCGCCGCGCACGGCTACCCGGACGCGCCGCGCAAGGGCGACCGCATCAACGGAATCCCGACCGAAACCGAACAGGCCGTGACGTTCCATGCGGGCACGACGCTCGCCGACGGCGACAAGCTCGTGACGTCCGGCGGCCGCGTGCTGTGCGTGGTCGGCCTCGCCGATTCGGTGCGCGAAGCGCAGCAGCATGCGTACGACACGATCAACCAGATCAATTTCGAAGGCATGCAGTACCGCCGCGACATCGGCTTTCGCGCGCTCAACCGCAAGAGCACGTGACGTCGCAATCGCCGCCCCACGCCCTCGCGGCGGCGGCGCCTCTGCCGGGGTTCGATAGAATGCCCGGCAGATGCTTTTTTTACGGCCCCCGCGTCAGGCGGGGGCAGCCAGTCCAGACATGACCGATTCGACCTACGACGTGGCGCGTGTGCGCACGTACCTCCAGGGCCTGCAGACACGGATCGCCGACGCGCTCGGCGCGCTCGACGGCACGCCGCTCGCGACCGATACGTGGCAGCGCGGGCCGGCCGAACGCCTGCGCGGCGGCGGCTGCACGCGAATTCTCGAAGGCGGCCGCGTGTTCGAACGCGCGGGAATCGGCTTTTCCGACGTCGCGGGCGACGCGCTGCCGCCGTCGGCGAGCGCGGCGCGCCCGCAACTCGCGGGCCGCGGCTTCGAGGCGCTCGGCGTGTCGCTGGTGCTGCACCCGCGCAATCCGTACTGCCCGACCGTGCACATGAACGTGCGGATGCTGATCGCGACGAAACCGGGCGAGGCGCCCGTGTTCTGGTTCGGCGGCGGCATGGATCTGACACCGGTTTACGGCTTCGAGGACGACGCACGGCATTTCCACCAGACCTGCAAGGACGCGCTCGACCCGTTCGGCGCCGAGCTCTACCCGCGCTTCAAGCAATGGTGCGACGAATATTTCTTCCTGAAGCACCGCAACGAGACGCGCGGCATCGGCGGGATCTTCTTCGACGACTTCTCGGAGCCCGGTTTCGAACGCTCGTTTGACCTGATGCAAAGCGTCGGCGATGCGTTCCTGAACGCTTACCTGCCGATCGTCGAACGCCGCGCCGAGCTGCCGTACGGCGAGCGCGAGCGCGACTTCCAGGCCTACCGCCGCGGCCGCTACGTCGAATTCAACCTCGTGTTCGACCGCGGCACGCTGTTCGGCCTGCAAAGCGGCGGCCGGACCGAGTCGATCCTGATGTCGATGCCGCCGGTCGCGAACTGGCGCTACAACTGGCAACCCGAGCCGGGTTCGCCGGAAGCGCGCCTGACCAGCGACTTCCTCGTGCCGCGCGACTGGGTCTGAGCCCGCGCGTGCCGCTGCCCCAACGAAAGGACGCGTTTCTGGACACCACCGCCCGCCCCGCCCCGCTGCCGCGTCGTATCGGCTTGCTGGGCGGCACCTTCGACCCGATCCACGACGGCCATCTCGCGCTCGCGCGCCGGTTCGCCGAACTGCTCGACCTGACCGAACTCGTATTGCTGCCCGCCGGGCAGCCGTACCAGAAGCGCGACGTGTCGGCCGCCGAGCACCGGCTCGCGATGACGCGCGCGGCCGCCGGTACGCTGTCCGTGCCGGGCGTGACCGTGACCGTCGCCACCGACGAGATCGAGCACAGCGGCCCGACCTATACGGTCGAGACGCTCGCGCGCTGGCGCGAGCGAATCGGCCCGGATGCGTCGCTGTCGCTGCTGATCGGCGCCGACCAGCTCGTGCGCCTCGATACGTGGCGCGACTGGCGCACGCTGTTCGACTACGCGCACATCGGCGTGTCGACGCGCCCGGGCTTCGAGCTCGGCGCGGCGCCGCCGGACGTCGCGCGGGAAATCGCCGCGCGGCAGGCCGGCGCCGACGTGCTCAAGGCCACGCCGGCAGGCCGCCTGCTGATCGATACGACCCTTTCGTTCGACATCGCCGCGACCGACATCCGCGCGCACCTGCGCGAATGCATCGCACGCCATGCACAAATGCCCGACGCATCGGCCGAACATGTGCCGGCCGCCGTATGGGCCTATATTCTTCAACATCGCCTCTACCATTCCTGAATCCATGGATATTCGCAAACTGCAGCGCGTGATCGTCGACGCCCTCGAAGACGTCAAGGCGCAAGACATCAAGGTGTTCAACACCAGCCACCTGACCGAACTGTTCGACCGCGTGGTCGTCGCCTCGGGCACCTCCAACCGCCAGACCAAGGCGCTCGCGTCGAACGTGCGCGACAAGGTCAAGGAAGCCGGCGGCGACGTCGTCAGCTCCGAAGGCGAGGACACCGGCGAATGGGTGCTGGTCGACTGCGGCGACGCGGTCGTGCACATCCTCCAACCGGCCTTGCGCCAGTACTACAACCTCGAGGAAATCTGGGGCGACAAGCCCGTGCGGATGAAGCTCGGCGGCGGCAAGGGCAACGGTTTCGCCACGGCGAGCGAAGACGACGAGGAAGAGGAAGAAGCGCCCGCACGCCCGGCGCGCAAGACGGCCGCCCGCCGCCGTTAAGCCGTCACGCGTCTGTCGATGAAGCTTTTCATCCTCGCGGTCGGTCACAAGATGCCCGGCTGGATCGCATCCGGCTTCGACGAATACACGAAGCGGATGCCGCCCGAACTGCGCATCGAGTTGCGCGAAATCAAGCCTGAACTGCGTTCGGGCGGCCGCAGCGCCGAAAGCGTGATGGCCGCCGAGCGGCAGAAGATCGAGGCCGCGCTGCCGAAGGGCGCACGCCTCGTCGCGCTCGACGAGCGCGGCCGCGACTGGACCACGATGCAGCTCGCGCAGGCGCTGCCCGGCTGGCAGCAGGACGGCCGCGACGTCGCGTTCGTGATCGGCGGCGCCGACGGGCTCGATCCGGACCTGAAAGCACGCGCCGACGTGCTGCTGCGCATCTCGAGCATGACGCTGCCGCACGGCATGGTGCGCGTGCTGCTGGCCGAACAGCTTTACCGGGCGTGGAGCATCACGCAGAATCACCCCTACCACCGCGCATGACGTGTCGTCCTCGAGACGCGCGCCGGGCGCGCTCAACGAGATAACGACACCATGCCGTCCAGCACGTCCCCCGCGCTTTTCCCGATCCTTTACCTCGCTTCCCAAAGCCCGCGCCGCCAGGAGCTGCTGCAGCAGATCGGCGTACGCTTCGAGCTGCTGCTGCCGCGCCCCGACGAGGACGCCGAGGCGCTCGAAGCCGAACTGCCCGGCGAAGCCGCCGACGCGTACGTGCGGCGCGTGACCGTCGCGAAGGCCGAGGCCGCGCGTGCACGCCTCGTCGCGAGCGGCAAGCCGGCCGCGCCGGTGCTCGTTGCGGACACCACGGTGACGATCGACGGCGCGATCCTCGGCAAGCCGGCCGACGCCGACGATGCGCTCGCGATGCTCACCCGCCTCGCGGGCCGCGAACACGAGGTGCTGACGGCCGTTGCCGTGATCGGCGCCGATGGCGAACTGCTGCCGCCCGCGCTGTCGCGCTCGTCGGTGCGTTTTTCAAACGTACCGCGCGACGCATACGTGCGCTACGTCGAAACCGGCGAGCCGTTCGGCAAGGCCGGCGCGTACGCGATCCAGGGCCGCGCGGCCGAATTCATCGAGCGAATCGACGGATCCCATTCAGGTATCATGGGTCTGCCCCTTTTTGAGACTGCCGCGCTGCTGCGTACCGCACGCGTCGCCTTCTGAACCGCACCATGAACGAAGAAATCCTGATCAACCTCACGCCGCAGGAAACGCGCGTCGCACTCGTCCAGCAAGGTGCGGTGCAGGAGCTTCACGTCGAGCGCACGCTGTCGCGCGGGCGGGTCGGCAACATCTATCTCGGCAAGGTCGTGCGCGTGCTGCCCGGCATGCAGTCGGCGTTCATCGACATCGGCCTCGAACGCGCGGCGTTCCTGCACGTCGCCGACATCTGGCATCCGCGCCTCGCGGGCGAGCCGCAGTCGGGCGCGCCGCACCAGCCGATCGAGAAGATCGTGTTCGAGGGCCAGACGCTGATGGTCCAGGTGATCAAGGACCCGATCGGCACAAAGGGCGCGCGGTTGTCGACGCAGGTCAGTATCGCGGGGCGCACGCTCGTCTACCTGCCGCAGGAGCCGCATATCGGCATCTCGCAGAAGATCGAAAGCGAAGCCGAACGCGAGGCCGTGCGTGCGCGCCTGACGGCCGTGATCCCGCCGGACGAGAAAGGCGGCTACATCGTGCGCACGATCGCCGAGGATGCGACCTCAGACGAACTGGCCGGCGACGTCACATACCTGCGCAAGACCTGGGCGACGATCGTCGCGCAAGCGCAGCGGCTGCCGGCGACGAGCCTGCTGTACCAGGATCTCGATCTCGCGCAGCGCGTGCTGCGCGATTTCGCGAACGACGACACGACGCGCATCCAGGTCGATTCGCGCGAAACGTACACGCGCCTGTCGGAATTCGCGGGCGAGTTCACGCCGGCCGTGAGCCCGAAGCTGCATCACTACACGGGCGAGCGGCCGCTGTTCGACCTGTACAACATCGAGACGGAGATCCAGCGCGCGTTGTCGCGCCGCGTCGACCTGAAGTCGGGCGGCTACCTGATGATCGACCAGACGGAAGCGATGACGACGATCGACGTGAACACGGGCGGCTACGTCGGCGCGCGCAACTTCGACGACACGATCTTCAAGACCAACCTCGAGGCCGCGCACACGATCGCGCGGCAGCTGCGGCTGCGCAACCTCGGCGGGATCATCATCATCGACTTCATCGACATGGAGAACGCCGAGCACCGCGACGCGGTGCTGTCCGAGCTGAAGAAGGCGCTGTCGCGCGACCGTACGCGCGTGACGGTCAACAGCTTCTCGCAGCTCGGGCTCGTCGAGATGACCCGCAAGCGCACGCGCGAATCGCTCGCGCATGTGCTGTGCGAACCGTGCCCGACCTGCCAGGGCAAGGGCCAGGTGAAGACGTCGCGCACCGTGTGCTACGACATCCTGCGCGAAATCCTGCGCGAGTCGCGGCAGTTCAACCCGCGTGAGTTTCGCGTGATCGCCGCGCAGCAGGTGATCGACCTGTTCCTCGACGAGGAGTCGCAGCATCTGGCGATGCTGATCGACTTCATCGGCAAACCGGTGTCGCTGCAAGTGGAGTCGAATCTGAGCCAGGAGCAGTACGACATCGTGCTGATGTGACGGCGCGTTCTTTTGCGGTTGCGCGACTCCTGCCCGGTGCGGCACGGATTCGCGTAGCCGGTATGCATCGCCGAACGGCTATTCGTCGCGGGTTGCTTTCCGTGCGAAGCGCTCGATTGCGTCGGTATCCCATCGGCCGAGACGCATCGCTTCTTCCAGCATGCCGAGTGTCAGGGGCACAAGTTCCGGGGCACGATATTTCGACGAAAACAGCCCAAGGAACGTTCTGACCATATCGAGCGTTTCCGGGCCGATGTATCGCTGATACGGAAAATGCTCTACATCGATCCCGAAGGTCTCGCCCCACTTGTCGATAAATTCGATCGCGTCGATTCCCGTGATGCGGAGGTCCTCTTCCATCCGGCTTGAACGTGACAGCTTCAGCGGACCGCCAAAAAGCGGACGCCCTAACTCCCCCCGAGCAAATGCCTCGAGCCGATCCCATGCCGTGTCAGTCATATCAGAGCACCCTGTCTTCCGGTTTTGCAATGCTGTTGTAGACCTGCACCGTATTCCACATGACGACCGCCGCATCCGTGGCGAGCATGATAGTGCCGACAACGGGCACTGCACGCCCGACGAATGCACCGAGGTTACGAGTCGTCGCGATCCGCATACCACCGGCACCGGCTTTCGTGATGGTCGGCATCCGAATTCTGACGTTGAACGGCAGCGCTTTGCGCGCCGCAAGCGACGCAACCGAGGTGCCGGCCACTGCGCCGCGCGGCTTGCCGGGAACCGGTACATCGTTCTGCCCCAATAGAACAGCAGCCGCAGCACCAAGGTCGTGAAAGCCAAACCGTTTGCAAACCTGATTCACGGCAACCCAGAAAAACAGATCCCCCGGCGTGAGATCTTCACGCCCCTCGTACGAATAGCGATTGTCCGACATACGGCCCTCGTTGTTGTTCGAATAGCCGCAGACGTTAGCAAAGCCGAACACGCTCGCCATCCCTGTATCATTCGGTCAGGCGTGTAATAGGCCGCTTGCCCAGGCCGCACGGCGAAGAGCGCATCGCGCAATGGTTTAACAACCGTTTCGGGAACGGTCCCGCGATACGCCCTCTTTCGCCTCCAGCCTCGCCCATGCCGCACGTCGACAGGGTGCCCGCGCCATCCGCCGCGCTATCCTTTCTCACCTCTCAATCGTTCACCACACACCATGAGCCAAGGCCACAACCGCCGCCAGCGCAAGAAACTCCACATCGGCGAATTCCAGGAACTCTCGTTCAACGCCACCGCGCATTACCGCAATGAAATGACCGACCTCGAGCGCGGCCAGTTGATCGATGCATTCATCGACTTCGTCGAAGCGAACGGATTGCTGACTGTCGCGTCCGCGGACGAAGGCATCGGCGCGTACGTGATCTCCGGCGCGCCGCGCGGCACGACGACCGACGCCGACCGCGAACTCGTGCGCGGGTGGCTGGCCGCCCGTCCGGAACTGAAGGACGTCCAGGTCAGCGAATTCGCCGACGCGTGGTATCCGGACGCCTGATTTTCCGGTTTCACGCTGTTTCGGACAGCAGCCGCGCCTGCGCCGCGTCCGCCGAATGGCCATGATTGCGGCAGGCGTTGCGGCGCGGTTGCCGCGGTCCGCGGGCCTCGGCTCGTTGAGCCAGGGGCCCCGCGGCAGCGGCGCCGGTGCCCGCATCGTCGTTGATCGGCCACCGCAGCCGGGCCTCCAACCCCGCGTCCGATCCCTTCCTTTTCCCGACGGTCGGCCTGCAACAGGCCATCGAAGTCGGTCCTGAAAGCAAGACACGTTAAACTCTCACCTCGCGTGGTGCGCCGCCCGCACCCGCCATCCATCGCCAGCCGCGTGCCCTCGGGCCGCCCCCCGATCCATGGAGTGAGTGTCAATGAGCGGCGGACTCCCGTTTCCCGCATCCCGCAAGTCGTTGCCGTCGTCGACGGTCTTCCTGATTCTCGCCGTCGCCGCGCTGCTGTCCGGCTGCGGGCTGCTGCCGGTCCAGAACCCGCCCGCGCCGATCAGCGAGGCGCTCGTCGAGCCTGTCGAGGAGACCGCCGGCGAGCCGCTGACGATGCCGCCGGTGCCCGCGCCGACGCAACCGGAGGAACCGGAAGCGCCGAAGAAGCCGCACCGCGAGGTGGCGCGGCCCAAGCCCGTGCAGCGCCCCGAATCGCCGACCCCGCCGCCGCCTCCACCCCCGCCGATCGTCGCGACGCGCTCGCTCGACCGCACCCAGATCCACGCGCTGCTCGACAGCGAGGTCGCGCGCCGCAACGGCAAGGTCGTCGGCCGCGCGGTCGACATGGTGGTCGACGCGAGCGGCAAGCCGCGCGAGATGATCGTCAACCTGCAAGGCTTCATGGGCATCGGCGACCGCAAGGTCATCTTCCCGTGGAACGTGTTCCGCTTCACGCCGGGCGGCAAACAGGAGCCGATCGTGCTCGACGTGCCGTCGGGCGACCTGCCGCCGGCCGCCCGGCCGAAGGCCGTGCCGCTGTCGGGCTCGGCCGCGGCATCGCCGGCGACGCGACTGCCGATGCTCGACAGCGACGTCGAGCGCCCGAACGGCACGAAGATCGGCCGCATCGTCGACGTACTGATCGACCGCGGCGCCCAGCCGCAGGCCGTCGTGCTCGACCTCGGCGGGCTCGTCAATACCGACCGCCGCTCGATCGCCGCGAGCTGGGGCGCACTGCGCTTCGTCACGCGCGACAAGGCGCTGCACCCGCAGCTCGACCTGAACGACGCCCAGATCAAGGCAGCGCCGCCGTACGCGGCCGACAAGCCGATCGTCGCGGTCTTCCCGCCCGTTGCCCCGGCCGCCGCACCGGCCTCGTCTGCGAGTGCCACCCGATGACGATCAAGCATTCCGTCAGCGTGCGCAGTCTCCGGGCCCTCGACTGGCTCAACTTTTTCGTTGCAAACGTTCAAACCGGGTTCGGTCCGTTCATCGCGTCCTACCTCGCGTCGCACAAGTGGACGCAGGGCGAGATCGGCATGGTGCTGTCGATCGGCACGATCAGCGCGATGGTCAGCCAGGTGCCGGGCGGCGCGGCCGTCGATGCGCTGAAGAACAAGAAAGGCGCGGCCGCGTGGGCGATCGCGGCCATCATCCTGTCCGCCGTGCTGCTCGCGTCCAGCCCGACGATCGTGCCGGTGATCGCCGCCGAGGTGTTCCACGGCTTTGCAAGCTGCATGCTGGTGCCGGCGATGGCCGCGATCTCGTTCTCGCTCGTCGGCCGCGCCGACCTCGGCGACCGGCTCGGCCGCAATGCGCGCTGGGCGTCGATCGGCAGCGCGGTCGCCGCGGGCCTGATGGGGCTGACCGGCGAATACTTCTCCGCGCGCGCGGTGTTCTGGCTGACCGCCGTGCTGGCGCTACCCGCGCTGTTCGCGCTCGCGATGATCCAGCCGACGCACCAGGTGATTCCGCAGTCGTCGAAGCCTGACGAGCTCGACGAAGCCGGCGAGCGCGAAACGCTGCTCGAACTGCTGCGCGACCGCCGGATGCTGATCTTCGCGGCCTGCGTCGTGCTGTTCCACCTGTCGAACGCCGCGATGCTGAACCTCGCGGCCGGCGAAGTGACGGCCGGGATGGGCGAGAACGTGCAGCTCGTGATCGCCGCGTGCATCATCGTGCCGCAGGCGATCGTCGCGATGCTGTCGCCTTGGGTCGGCCGCTCCGCGCAGCGCTGGGGGCGCCGGCCGATCCTGCTGCTCGGATTCTCCGCGCTGCCGGTGCGCGCGCTGCTGTTCGCCGGCGTCAGCAGCCCGTACCTGCTCGTGCCGGTGCAGATGCTCGACGGCATCAGCGCGGCCGTGTTCGGCGTGATGCTGCCGCTGATCGCGGCCGACGTCGCGGGCGGCAAGGGCCGATACAACCTGTGTATCGGGCTGTTCGGGCTCGCGGCCGGGATCGGCGCGACGCTCAGCACGGCCGTGGCCGGCTACGTCGCCGACCACTTCGGCAACGCGGTCAGTTTCTTCGGGCTCGCGGCCGCCGGCGCGCTCGCGGTGCTGCTGGTCTGGCTCGTGATGCCCGAAACCCGCGTCGAGAACGGCGATGCGACGGCCGACGAACCGGCGGCCGCGTCGCCCGAACAGGCGCATTGACGGCAGCGCGCCGCCCGCTACCCGCTTCTTGGCCGATGCACGATGGATACGATCAGGACACTCAACGAAGCCCGCCAGCAGATCCAGCAGTCGATCTTCGATCTGTTCAAGGGGCTGTCATTCAGCGAACGGCTCGCCCAAGGCGGCCTGATGGCGCTGCAGGCCGTCTGCGGCGCGTGCCTCGCGTATGCGATCGGCCGCGCGATGCATAGCGAGCAGGCGGTGTGGGCGGCGATCACCGCGATCGCCGTCACGCAGCACAACTACTCGGACACGATGTCGCTATCGCGCGACCAGTTCATCGGCGCGATGGTCGGCGGCGTGCTCGGCTTCGCCGGCGCGGCGCTGGGCGGCGATCGCCTCGTCGCGTATGCGATCACGGTCGCGGTCGTGATCGTCTGCTGCTGGTGCCTGAACGTCGGCAGCGCGGCACGGCTCGGCGGCGTGACCGCGACGATCGTGCTGCTGTTCCCGGGCAACGGCCCGCTGTGGGACGTTCCGCTGATCCGGTTCGGCGAAGTGACGCTCGGCACGGTGTGCGCGCTCGGCGTGTGCTGGGCGATGTCGAGAATCGAGCGGCGCTGGTTCCGGCGCGCGGCGGCAAAGTGACGCGGCGCCGGGCAATGCACCCGGCAGCCGGATGAACGATCGGAACGCTGCGTAACGGATACGGACCGTGTACGGACGGGGTTACGGACCGACCCGCAGCACGATGCCCGAGCCGATCTGCACGAGCAGGTAGTCGCCGCCGACGCCGACCCAGTGATAGCCGCGCGGCGGCGCGCTCAGGTGGTAGCCGCGCCAGTCGTCGACCACGTACTGGCGATCGCGGAACTCGTCCGGCAGCCGGTCGCCCTTGTGCCAGTCGCGGCGCGGCCCGTCGGCCCAGCGCGGCGGCATGTCGTCTTCGCGATGCATCGCGTGGCCGGGCGGCATGTGTTTCGGGCCATGGCCGCGATGCATGCCGGGGCCTCCGCGGTCATCGTGATTGTCGTGGTTGCCGTGATCCTGCGCCATCGCCGCGGTGGCGGCGCAGCCGGCCGCGATCCATGCGGCCAGCATCATGCCGTGCATCCTCTTCATTGTCCTTCCCTCCGTGGTATCACGTCGAACAAGAAACGACCGGGACTGCCCGATGAAGACTAGCACACGGCATCGCGGCCGCATGAGCGCGTCACGCCGCCTGCTGCTGGTACTGGATACGGTGCAGGTGCGCGTAGAGGCCGCCGTGGCGCAGCAGTTCATCGTGGCTGCCCTCCTCGACGATCTTGCCGGCCTCGAGCACGAGGATGCGGTCCGCGCGCTCGATCGTCGACAGCCGGTGCGCGATCACCAGCGTCGTGCGGCCTTCCATCAGCCGCTCGAGCGCCGCCTGCACGTGGCGCTCCGACTCCGAATCGAGCGCCGACGTCGCTTCGTCGAGGATCAGGATCGGCGCGTCCTTGTAGATCGCGCGCGCAATCGCGAGCCGCTGGCGCTGGCCGCCGGACAACCGCATCCCGTTGCCGCCGACCAGCGTATCGAGCCCGTCGGGCATCGCGGCGACCGCATCGGCGAGGTTCGCCGCCTCGAGCGCGGCCTGCACGCGCGCGCGGTCGGGCGTCTGCCCGTAGGCGACGTTCGCGGCGATCGTGTCGTTGAACAGCACGACGTCCTGGCTGACCATCGCCATCTGGCTGCGCAGCGCGTGGAGATCGTAGTCGGCAACCGGCACGCCGTCGACCAGGATCGTGCCGTCCGTCGGGTCGAAGAAGCGCGGCAGCAGGTTCACGAGCGTCGTCTTGCCGCTGCCGGACGGGCCGGCCAGCGCGATCATTTCACCGGGCGCGACCTTGAACGAGATGCGGTCGAGCGTCGGCCGTTCGGCCGCGCCGTAGTCGAACGACACGGCGCGGAACTCGATCTCGCCGCGCGCCTGCGACAGCGGCCGCCCGCCGCCCTGCGGCTCGGCCGGCTCGTCGATCAGCCCGAAGATCAGCTCGGCGGCCGTCATCCCGCGCTGCAGCGGCTGGTTGACGTCGATCAGGTGCTTGAGCGGCGAGATCACCAGCAGCATCGACGTGACGAACGCGACGAAACCGCCGACCGTCGTCTGGTCGTTCGACGACTGCACGACCGCGATCGTGATCACGACCGCGAGCGCGATCGACGCGAGGAACTGCGTGAGCGGCTGCGCAAGGCCGCCCGAGATCGTCATGCGCATCGCGTAGCCGCGCAGGCGCTTGCTCATCGTCGTGAAGCGGTCCATCTCGTACGCTTCGCCGTTGTGCACCTTGACGACCTTGTAGCCGCCGACCGTCTCCTCGACGATGTACGACAGCTCGTTGGTCAGCGTCTGGTGCTCGCGGTTCAGGCGGCGCAGCCGGCGGTTGATCTTGCTGACGAGCCAGCCGATGCCCGGCAGGATCACCGCGACGATCAGCGTGAGCCGCCAGTTCAGGTAGAACAGGTAGCCGAGCAGGAAGATCACCGTCAGCGAATCGCGCACGAGCGTGACCATCACGCCCGTCAGCACGGACAGGATCTGGTTGACCTCGAATACGATCGCGTTGATCACCGTGCTCGCGGTTTCGCGCTGGAAGAACGACGCGCCGGTATGGAGCATCCGCTGGAACATCTCGAGCCGCAGCTGCAGCAGGATGCGGTTCGATACGTAGTTGAGCAGGTAATTCGATGCGTACTGCGACACGCCGCGCACCAGCGCGAGGCCGATCACCGCGATCGGCACGTACCATTTCGCGTTGTCGCTGCCGTGCGAGCCGAAACCGTGGTCGAGCAGCGGCTTGAGCAGTGCCGGGATACCGGCCTCGGTGGCCGCGACGACACCCATCGTCACCACGGCGAGCACCACGATGCCGATGAGCGGCCGGATGTACGGCCACAGGCGCTTGAGGACCGTCACCGGCGAGGTGCCGGTGCCGTCCATCGGTTTGCGAAGAGTGTTCTGGGTTTCCAAGGCAATCCTTCTTGAGCCGCGATGCGGCGCCCGGCACGTGGCCGCCCGGGTGTGCGCCCTGTCGGGCGGGTGCCGAAAAGGGCTCAACATTATAGCTGCACCGCCCTCGCCGGCACGGCCGTTGTCGAGGCGGCCCGCAGCCGGGCCGCAGGTATACTGCCGCTCACCGTTTTCTCCGCCTTTCCGACGATTTCATGGCTGAACCCACCCTCGGCGTCGCCCTCATCGCCCTCAACGCATCCGCGCGGCTCGCGCAGTGTCTCGATGCGCTGTCGTTCGCCGACGATGTCGTCGTCGTCGACGGCGGCAGCACCGACGATACCGTCGCGATCGCGCAGGCGCACGGCGCACGCGTGATCGTCGAGCGCGACTGGCCGGGCTTCGGCCCGCAGAAGAACCGCGCGCTCGACGCGCTCGGCACCGACTGGATCCTGTCGCTCGATACCGACGAAATCGTCACGCCGGAACTCGCGCGCTCGATCCGCGACGCGATCCGCGCGCCGGCCGCGCAGGTCTATGCACTCGACCGGCTGTCGAGCTTCTGCGGCCAGTGGATCCATCACAGCGGCTGGTATCCGGACTGGGTGCCGCGGCTGTTCCGGCGCGGCACCGCGCGGTTCTCGGACGACCTCGTGCACGAGCGCCTCGTGTTCGATACGGCCGCGCAGCGCCTGGCCGGCAAGCTGATGCACTACTCGTACGAGGATTTCGAAACGGTCGTGCGCAAGCTCGACGCGTATTCGACGGCCGGCGCGCGCCAGCGCCGCGCGGCCGGTCAGCGCGGCGGCTTCGGCAAGGCGCTCGGCCGCGGCGCGTGGGCGTTCGTGCGCACCTACGTGCTGCGGCGCGGGTTCCTCGACGGTCGCGCGGGCTTCATGATCGCGGTGTTCAACGCGGAAACCGTGTACTACCGCTTCCTGAAGCTCGGTCACGAACCGGTACGCTAGGGCCTGTTCGCGCGAATAACGGGCTTGGAACGTGCCCTGGGCGAGCGCCCGGCGCACGGCCGGCCCGGCGTTACAATGCCGGGTTGCGCGCACCGCACGTGCCCGCCCGAGCGGTTGCGCCGCGCGCCGCCCGCCACGACGACCACCGAATTCCGACCACCATGTTCTCCATCATCATTCCGACCTGGAACAACCTGCCGTACCTCAAGCTCGTCGTCGACAGCCTGCGCCGGCACTCCGCGTACGACCACCAGATCATCGTGCACGTGAACGACGGCTCGGACGGCACGCTCGACTGGGTGCGCAACGAAGGAATCGAGCACACCGCGTCGCCGGCCAACATCGGCATCTGCCATGCGGTCAACCTGGCCGCCGCGCGGGCCACGCGCGACTACGTCGTCTACATGAACGACGACATGTTCTGCTGCCCGGGCTGGGACACGGCGCTCGTGCGCCGCATCGAACAGATGCCGACCGACCTGTTCATGCTGTCGGGCACGATGGTCGAGCCGGTCGACACGCGCAATCCGTGCGTGGTCGTCAGCAATTTCGGCCGCGACGCCGAGCAATTCGACGCGGCCGGCCTGGTCGCCGCGACCCCGAAGCTGGCACGCCCGGACTGGCTCGGCTCGACCTGGCCGCCGACGCTCGTGCACCGCGACTGGTGGAACCGCATCGGCGGCTACAGCAGCGAGCTGTCGCCGGGCATGAGCAGCGACAACGACTTCTCGATGAAATTCTGGGACGCCGGCTGCCGGATTTTCATCGGCGTCGGCGACAGCCTCGTGTACCACTTCCAGCAGAAGAGCACCGGCAAGATCGTCAAGAACGACGGCCGCCGCCAATTCCTGAACAAATGGGGCATGACCCAGGCGACGTTCGACCGCTACTACCTGCATCGCGGCGAGCCGGTCGGCACGCAGATCGCGCTCGATACGCCGGCTGTGGAAGGCCGTCTCAAACGGGCGCTGTTGCGCTCGCGGCTCAAGCGCGCATTCAGCTGATCGGACCCCAAAAACCGCACGGAAAGCCGTCCCGCTTCGCGTATACTGCGCCGTTCGTCCCGGCTCTCTCGCCGGGATGCGCGACGCGGCACGGTGCACGATGTCCGCGAGCCGCATTCGTCCATACGACAGGTTCCGATGCTTTCGTTTTCCGCTCCCGCCACGCGGCGCCTGACCGCCGCCCGCGCCTTCGCCGTCGCCGCGCTCTGCATGGTGCCCGTCTCGACGGCGCTGACCAACGTGTTCTGCGGGCTGTTCGCCGTGGCGCTCGTGATTTCCCCCGAATTCTGGCGCGACCTGCGCTCGTTCGTCACCGACCCGGCTTCGCTCGCGGCACTGCTGATTCTGGCCGCGCTGGCCGTGAGCGTTGCCTACACGGTCGCGCCGCATGACAAGGCGTGGAACTGGGTCGCGAAGTACGACAAGCTGCTGCTGCTGCCGTTCGCCGTGCTCGCGTTCCGTCATTCGAACTGGGCGCCGATCGTGCGGCGCTGCTGGTTCGGCACGCTGTGCGTGATTCTGCTGCTGTCGACCACCAACTACCTCGGGCTGACCGCGATCGGGCCGGCGCATGCGACCCAGTTGCCGCTGTCGCGCGCGTGGGTGTTCAAGAACCACATCGCGGCCGGCATGTTCGGCGCGCTGCTCTTCTACCAGGCAGCTGATCTCGCGCTGGCGACCCGCGCGCGGCTGTCCCGTGTCGCCTATGCAGGCATCGCCGTGTGGTCGCTCGTCAACGTGTTCGTGATGCTGCAGGGGCGCACCGGGCAGGTCATCGCGCTGTTGCTGATCCTCGTCGTCGCGGTGCGCTTCGTGCTGTTGCTGCGCCGGCAATCGGCGGTGCGGGCAGGCCTCGCCGCCGGCGTGCTCGTATTGGCAGGCGTCGCGCTTGTGGTTGCCGCGTGTACGGTTCAGAACGGCCGGCTGACGAAAGTCGTAACGGAAGTGCAGCAATATCGGCAGAGCGATGCGGCCACGTCGACCGGGCTGCGCCTCGAGTGGTACAAAAAGGGACTCGAGCTGTTTCGCCAGCGCCCCGTGATCGGTTACGGCGCGGGCGGCCTCGAATCCGAATTCGAGAAGCTCTCGGCCGGCAAGACGGCAGCCGAAGGCCAGCTCACGTCGAACCCGCACAACGAATATTTGCTGATGGCCGTGCAGCTCGGCACGGTCGGCCTGCTGCTGTTCGTCAACCTGATCGTGCAGATCGCGCGCGGCAGCCGCGCGCTCGATCCGCGCTCGCGACACCTGCTGCTCGCGTGGCTCGCGATCTTCGCGATCGGCAGTCTCGCGAATTCGCTGCTGCTGGATTTCGCCGAAGGGCACCTGATCGTGCTGCTGGCCGGCATCCTGCTCGGTTGCGGCGAACGCAGCGAAGCGCTGCCGCGCGAAACATCGGCGATCCGGCGCAGCGTGTAACGCACGCCAGCCTACGTTCCGCTGCCTCGCCCACCGGTTCGACAGCAGCGGACATCCGCCGTCGATGCCGGAGAGCCGTGCGGCTCTGAGCGAAACAAACTCCTGCCGACGAAGAAAGGCACGCGTCAGTCGGACCCGGCACGGCGCAGCCGCGACGTGTCGACGATCACGTCGGCCGGCCCCGGCGGATTCAGCCCCAACATCTCGGCTGCCGCGGCCTTCACGCGCTGCGCATCCAGATGGACGAGGCAGTCGCTGCGACTGTCGACGTGACGCTCGCAGCCTTCGTGGCGGCACGGCACGCAATCTCCCTCCCCCTGCAACAGCCACACGTTTGCGTGCCGCCCCGAGCCGCGCAGCGCCCACGGATTCTCGGTCGCAGGCCAGTGCTGCGGCCACGGCCCCCAGCGCACGGGGTCGGACGGCCCGAACAGTGCAATCGTGTCGGTGCCCGTCGCGGCCGCGACGTGCGTCGCGCCGGTGTCGGGCCCGATGAAGAGCCGTGCGCGCCGCACGAGCTCCGCGCTCTCGCCGAACGTCAGGCGGCCGACCAGGTTCAGCACGTCGCCGCCCGCCTCGGTCGCGACTTGCTCCGCATACTCGCGCTCGCGATCGGCCGGGCCGCCCGACAGCGCGACCGCGAAACCCTGCTCGCGCAGCCAGCCGATCATTTCGACCCAGCCGTCGAGCCGCCATTGCTTGTAACGGAACATCGGATATGGATGCAGCACGACCAGCGGCTTGCCGGCGCGGACCGCCGGCGACTCGGCGAGCCACGCGTCGAAACGCGCGCGCCGCGCCGGATCATCGCCGATGCCGGGCGCGACGACCTCGGACACCGGCTCGATGCCGAGCACCGGCGCGAGTGCCAGCGTACTGACGACCGTATGGGCAGATTCGTGGTGATTGATCGCGATCCCGTTCAGCATCATCCGCGTAAGCCACGTGACGCGATTCGGGTCGACGAGGCCGACCCGCTTGCGGCCGGCGAACCAGCTATAGAAACGCGGCCGGTCGGAACTCAGCGCCGCGCATGCGAGATCGTAGCGGCGCCACATCGACAGCGCGTCGCGCAGCCGCTCGCCAAATCCCGCGCGCTGCGCGACCACGATCACGCGCCGCACGTCCGGATTGTGCTCGAGCACGCCCTCGGTGCCGCGAAACACCAGCATGTCGATCTGCGCGTCGGGCCAGCGGGCCTTCAGCGACCGTACGAGCGGGGTCGTCAACAGTACGTCGCCGATACGGCGCGGCGCGGCAACGAGGATGGTTCTGGGCGGACGGGCGGAAGAAAACAGGGCCACGGCGATCGTCTGGCTGGCTGAACAAGGCTGGCAATGTACAGGATTTTGCAGCAGCCGGCGCGGCGTCGCGCGCCGGCGATGGAAGCGGCCACGATGCGGCCCGATCGTGACGTGTTGCGCGGTACGCGAGCGCGTGCCGCGCTACGAAGCAATCGTCGCGATCGCGGGCGCCGTGGCGGCGGCCGGCTGCACGCGTGCCGTGGCGGCCGGCGCTTCGTCGCGTTGGCCCGCCTGCGACAGCAGGTGGCGCACCGCACGCTCGACCGCATCGACACCGATCGCATCGACGGTCCGACCCGCGCGCAGGATCACGTGCGGCACGCCTATCGGATGCCAGCGCAGGTATTTCTCGGGACGGTCCTCGAACAGGGCGGCCACCGGTACGCCGAGCGCCGACGCAAGATGAACGGGCGCGCTGTCCGCCGAGACGATCGCATCGAGCAGGCTCGCGGCCGCCACGAGATCGGCGACCGACGACGGCGCGACATGCCGCGCATTCACGTCGCGCCATCCCTCGTCCTCGATGGCCTGACCGATGGCCGGATCGCGAAACACGATCACATCCGCGACGGGTGCAAGCCGCTCGCCGAGGTCGCGCCAGCGGTCGGCGGGCCAGCGACGCTCGACCGCCTTGTTCGACACGAACAGCCCGACGCGCGGCTTCGTGCGCGCGCCGAGCAGGCGATGCCACGCTTCCTGCCGCGCACGATCGGGATGGACCGACAGTTCGAGGCGATCGAGCTCGGCGCAGCCGAGTTCGGGGACCAAGCGGAAACCCGACAACGCCTCGTGGCACATCGGCCGCTGCGCGACATGCTCGGGCTTGCGATCGTCGAATTCGGTCTCGGCATCGTGCCAGCGGCAATCCTTCGCGCGGAGTTGACGCGCAAACTGCATGCTGCTGCGATGCATGCCGCCGTTCGGCACGATCACGAGGTCGAACCGCAAGCGGCGCAGGCGGCGCACGAGTCGCAACCGGTCGAAGAATGCGCGCATCCGCCCGGGGCGGTCGTTGCGCTCGCACTGGCGGCTGTACACGTAGGTGTGGATCGTGTGCACGTCCGGGTTTCCGGCCAGCGCGGCCGCGTTGTAGCGGTTCGCGACCACATGCAGCTCCGCGCCCGGCCAGCGCGCCTTCAGTGCGCGGAGAAACGCCGTCGTGCACAGCATGTCGCCCAGAAAATCAATCCGGATCACGAGGATCCGCTGCGTCGGGTTCCCATTGGCCATGGTCATGTGGTGACAATCCGTTTTTATCGTCGTGACGGGCCGTTCCACGGCATCCTGATCCGCGGGCCTGCGCTGCCGCAGGTCGCCGCACGCCGCATCGATCCGCCCCTGTTTACGCGCGCACTGCCGGCGCCGCTCGCCGTGCGAACCCGCGGCAGGCGCCGCGTTCGGACGGTTAGCGCGGGATTGTATAGCGTCCGGATGGCAAGCCCAAGCGCCCGATTACCCTTGCACCACGTAAAAACGGCCCGCCGCACCGCACGATGGCGATGCGACGGGCCGCCCATGCGCGACAGCCGTGGAAGCAGGGCGCGGTCAGTACGTGATTTCGACGACGCTGCCGTCGAACGCCGCACGCAGCTCCGCCAGCAGCACGTCGCTCGGCTTCACGCGCCACGCGTCGCCCAGACGCATTTCGCCTTGCGCGCGCGCGTTGCTGTAGTGGATCTGTACCGCAAGCCCGTTCGGCAGCGGCGCCTGCGGGCGGCGCCCGCCATCGCGGCCACCGCCGCGCGGCGCGGGCGCGTCGATCACGTTCGCGGCGGCCGGATCGTCCTTCGACACGTGCGGCTCGAGCACGCGGCGCAGCGCGAGCGCGTCGGCGTTGCCGTTCATCGTCAGCCGGACGGCCTGCGCGTAGCGGCTGCGCGCGCGTTCGAGATCCATCACGGTATCGGCCGTGAAGCGAATACCGCCGGTGAACGCGTCGTTGCGCGCCTGCCCCTGCACGATCAGCAGTTCGTCTTCCTTGAACAGCGCCTTGTTCGCCTCGAACTGTTCGTTGAAGATCGTGATCTCGCACTGGCCCGTGCCGTCGTCGAGCAGCGCGATCAGCATCTTGCCGCGCTGGGTCATCTGCGTGCGCAGCGACGCGATGATGCCGGCGACGAGCTTGTCGCGCCCTTCCTTCAGGTCACCGACCTTCTGCCGCACGAAGCGGCGCACTTCGTCGCGATACGCATCGAACAGATGGCCGGACAGGTAGAAGCCGAGCGCGGCCTTTTCTTCCTGCAAACGTCGCTTGTCGTCCCACGCGGGCTCGTCGACGAGCGCATGCGCATGCGGCGACTCGGCGCCCATGTCGAACAGGCCGGCCTGCATCGCGTTCGCTTCGGCCTGGTCGGCCGCTTCCATCGCGAGCGGCACCGACGCGATCAACTGCGCACGGTTCGGGTTCAGCGAATCGAACGCACCGGCGCGGATCAGCGCCTCGACCGTGCGGCGGTTGACGACGCGCCGGTCGATCCGCTCGCAGAAATCGAACAGGTCGGTGAACGCCTTTTCCTCTCGCGCACGCAGGATTTCCTCGATCGCATTCTGGCCGCTGCCCTTCACCGCGCCGAGGCCGTAGCGGATCGTGCGCGAGCGCTTGCCGTCGGCTTCCGCGACCGGCTCGAACCGGTAATGCGACTGGTTGATGTCCGGCGGCAGCACGGCGAGGTTGTTCACGACGCAGTCGTCGAACAGGATCTTCACCTTGTCGGTGTCGTCCATCGCGAGCGTCATGTTGGCCGCCATGAATTCGGCCGGATGATGCGCCTTCAGCCACGCGGTGTAATACGCGAGCAGCGCATATGCGGCCGCGTGCGACTTGTTGAAGCCGTAGCCCGCGAACTTCTCCATCAAGTCGAAGATCTCGTCGGACTTCTCGCGCGTGAGGCCGTTCTTCGCCGCACCCTCGGCGAAAATCTCGCGGTGCTTGGCCATCTCCTCGGGCTTCTTCTTGCCCATCGCGCGACGCAGCAAATCGGCGCCGCCGAGCGAGTAGCCGCCGATGATCTGCGCCATCTGCATCACCTGCTCCTGATAGACCATGATGCCGTAGGTCTCTTTCAGAACGGGTTCGACGCGCGGATCCGGATAGTCGACCTTCTCGCGCCCGTGCTTGCGCGCGCAGAAGCTCGGAATCAGGTCCATCGGGCCCGGACGGTACAACGACACGAGCGCGATGATGTCCTCGAAGCGGTCGGGCTGCGCATCCTTCAGCATGCCCTGCATCCCGCGGCTTTCCAGCTGGAACACCGCGACCGTGTTCGCCTTCTTCAGGATCTGGAACGAGGCCGGATCGTCGAGCGGCACCTGCGCGAGCGACCAGTCGGCCTTCGACGGATCGAGGCGGCGGATGTAGCGCTCGGCCCAGTCGAGGATCGTCAGCGTCGTGAGGCCCAGAAAGTCGAACTTCACGAGGCCGACGGCTTCGACGTCGTCCTTGTCGTACTGGCTGACCACGCCGCCGTCGTCGCCTTGCGTGTACAGCGGGCAAAAGTCGGTCAGCTTGCCGGGCGCAATCAGCACGCCGCCCGCGTGCATCCCGACGTTACGCGTGAGACCCTCGACGCGCTGCGCGAGGTCCAGCAGCTGGTGAACTTCGTCCTCGTGGTCGTAGCGCTCCTGCAGCTGCGGCTCTTCCTTCATCGCGTCGGCAATCGTCACATGCTTGCCGGGCTTGAACGGAATCAGCTTCGCGATGCCGTCGGTGAACATGTAGCCGAGGTCGAGCACGCGACCGATGTCGCGCACGGCCGCCTTCGCGGCCATCGTGCCGAACGTGGCGATCTGCGAGACGGCGTCCGCGCCGTACTTCTCCTTCACGTACTGGATCACGCGATCGCGGCCGTGCTGGCAGAAGTCGATGTCGAAGTCGGGCATCGACACGCGTTCCGGGTTCAGGAAGCGCTCGAACAGCAGGTTGTAGCGCAGCGGATCGAGGTCGGTAATGCCGAGCGCGTACGCGACCAGCGAGCCGGCGCCCGAGCCGCGGCCCGGGCCGACCGGCACGCCGTTGTTCTTCGCCCAGTTGATGAAGTCCGCGACGATCAGGAAGTAGCCGGGAAAGCCCATCTTCGTGATGGTCCCGCACTCGAATTCGAGGCGCTTGTAGTACGTGTCGCGCTGCGCGTCGCGCTCGGCCTCGACCGGATACAACTGCGCGAGACGGGCCTCGAGCCCTTCCTTCGACAACTGGACCAGGTAGTCGTCGAGCGACATGCCGTCCGGCGTCGGGAACAGCGGCAGTTTCGGCTTGCCGAGCTCGAGCTTCAGGTTGCAGCGCTTCGCGATCTCGACCGTGTTCGCGATCGCCGACGGCAGGTCGGCGAACAGCGCGGCCATCTCGTCCTGCGTGCGGAAATACTGGTCGGTCGTGAAACGCTTCTGGCGCCGCGGATTCGCGAGGATGTCGCCTTCCGAAATGCACACGCGCGCCTCGTGCGCGGTGAAATCGTCGTCGGTCATGAACTGCGTCGGGTGCGTCGCGACGACCGGCAGCTTCAGCGACGCGGCGAGCGCCGCCGCCTGCTGGATGTACGCCTCGGCGCCGGGCTGCCCGTAACGCTGCAGCTCGATGTAGAAGCCGCCCGGAAACACCCGCGCCCAGCGCTCGGCGTGACGGCGCGCGGCTTCTTCGTTGCCCGCGGCCAGCGCAAGGCCGATATCGCCCTGTTGCGCGCCCGACAGCGCGAGCAGCCCCTGCGCGAGCTCGCCGTCGAGCCAGCTCGCGTCGAGTTCCGCGCGGCCGCGGTACTGGTTCGTGAGCCACGCCTTCGACAGCAGCTCGCAGAGATTCAGGTAACCGACCTTGTCCTTGACCAGCAGCAGCAATCGCGACGGCTTGTCGCGGTCGTCCGGATTGGCAATCCAGACGTCGCAGCCGGCGATCGGCTTGATGCCCTTGCCGCGGGCTTCCTGGTAGAAACGAACGAGGCCGAACGCGTTGCCGAGATCGGTGAGCGCGAGCGCGCCCTGACCGTCCGCGGCCGCCGCCTTGACGATGTCGTCAATGCGCACGATGCCGTCGGCAATCGAGAATTCGGAGTGAACGCGAAGATGGACGAAGCGAGGATCTGACATGGGCGCTATTGTAGCCGCCCCGCCGCGCGGGCTGCCCAAAAAATGCCCGCTTTGGCCGTTCGGCCGATGCACGCGGCGACGCGTCGCGCGGTTGGCCGATCGGCCAGGTACCGATGCCCGCGCCGTTTGCGGGATAATACGGTTTTTCGAATCAACGCCCCGGCTTCGCACCCTTTTTTGCGGGCCGCCGTGCGGCCGTTTTCCCGTCGGACCATCATGACCATCGTCAACCTCGCCGCCTACCACTTCGTATCGCTCGACGCGAACGAGCAATGGCGCCCGCTCGTCACCGCCCGCTGCAACGAACTCGGCCTGCGCGGCACGATCCTGCTCGCGCCGGAAGGCATCAACCTGTTCGTCGCCGGCACGCGCGAAGCCACCGACGCGTTCATCGCGTACATCCGCCACGATCCGCTGTTCGAAGGCAAGTTCGCGACGCTGCAGTTCAAGGAAAGCCTGTCCGACTCGCAGCCGTTCCGCCGCATGCTCGTGCGCCTGAAGCGCGAGATCATCACGATGAAGAAGCCCGCGATCAAGCCGGAACTCGGCCGCGCGCCGTTCGTCGATGCGCGCACGCTGAAGGCGTGGCTCGACCGCGGCCACGACGATGCGGGCCGGCCGGTCGTGATGCTCGACACGCGCAATGCGTTCGAAGTCGACGTCGGCACGTTCGACAACGCGCTCGACTACCGGATCGACAAGTTCAGCGAATTCCCCGAAGTGATCGATGCAAACCGCGCCGACCTCGAAGGCAAGACGGTCGTGTCGTTCTGCACCGGCGGCATCCGCTGCGAAAAGGCCGCGATCCACATGAAGGAAATCGGCATCGACAACGTGTACCAGCTCGAAGGCGGCATTCTGAAGTACTTCGAGGAAGTCGGCGGCGCGCACTATCACGGCGACTGCTTCGTGTTCGACTACCGCACCGCGCTGAATCCGCAACTCCAGCCCACCGAGAACGTCACGTGCTTCGCGTGCCGCGCGGTCGTCACGCCGGACGCCCAACAATCACCGAGCTACGTGCCCGGCAAGTCGTGCCCGGCCTGCGCGCAGGCAGCCAGCGCCGCGTAACGGCGCGCCGCACCGCGCACCGCCGATGAACCCCGGCTATCGCGGCCGCTTCGCGCCGTCACCCACCGGCCCGCTGCACTTCGGCTCGCTGGTAGGCGCGCTCGCTAGCTGGCTCGACGCACGCGCGCACGGCGGCACATGGCTCGTGCGCATCGAGGATCTCGACGGCCCGCGCACGGTGCCCGGCGCGGCCGACGACATCCTCGCGACCCTCGCGCATTTCGGCATGACGCCCGACGAGCCGCCCGTCTGGCAGAGCACGCGCGACGCAGCCTACACGGCCACGCTCGAGCGGCTCGTCGCGGCGGGGCTCGTCTATCCGTGCGGCTGCACGCGCAAGGAAATCGCCGATTCGCTGCGCGCCGCCCATGAACGCCACACGACGCTCGCGTATCCGGGCACCTGTCGCACCGGCCTGCACGGCAAGCCCGCGCGCGCATGGCGGCTGCGCGTGCCGGACGGATGCGACGCGGTCGTCACGTTCGACGACCGCTGGCAGCACACACAATCGCAGAATCTCGCGACCGAAGTGGGCGATTTCGTGCTGAAACGCGCGGACGGCCAATGGGCGTATCAGCTCGCGGTCGTCGTCGACGATGCCGATGCAGGCATCACGCACGTCGTGCGCGGCGCGGACCTGCTCGACTCGACCGCGCGCCAGATCTACCTGCAGCGCTGCCTCCGCGTGCCGACGCCCGAGTACCTGCACGTGCCGGTCGTCGTCGATGCGAACGGCGAAAAGCTCAGCAAGCAGACGGGCGCGACGGCGCTCGAACGCAACGATCCGCTGCCGGCGCTGCAGGCCGCGGCCACGCATCTCGGCCTGGCGAACGATGGCGAGCTACCCGGCCGGACGATCGACGCGTTCTACACGGCCGCGACCGATGCGTGGGCGCGTCGCTTCGGGCCGCGCGCCGGTTGAGTCGCTTGCAGGACACCCGCCCGTACCGACTTCGCCCCGGCATCCGCGAGCGTCGAGTCCGATCGCGTGAAAGCGTGACGAAAACCTGAGCGCCGCGCCGGTTGACGACACGGCGTCGAAAGCCCCTCCCCTGCGCGTCAAGCGATACTCCCTGCTGCACATCGCCCCGATCGCGTCGCCCAATGAAAAACGGGCACATGCTCATCGCATGCACCCGCTTGTCCGGCAGCGCTCACACGCCGCCCCGCCGCTCCGTCCAGCTTACGCCGACGGCTTGCGCGGCATCCCGAATCCACCGAGCAGCGCGGCAACCTGGCGCTTCGGCCCTTTCTTCTCGGGCTGCTGCGCGGGCTGAGCGTCGTCCGGCTGCTTCGCCGACGCCGACGGCTCGTACGGCTTCAGGAAGAAATCGTCGACCGGCGCTTCGTGGCGGCGATGATGGCCGCTGCGCTCGGGGCTGCCCGTCCGGCGACCCGCTGCGCCGCGGTGCTCGTCGCGTTCGCGCCGACCGCCGCGTTCGCCACCCCGTTCGCCACCGCGCTCGCTGTTGCGCTCGCCGCCACGTTCGTCGTGACGCTGGCGTGCCGGCTTGTCGATCGTGAGCGTCTGCACGTCGAGCGGACGCTTGATCAGCTTCTCGATATCGGCGAGCTGCTTGCGCTCGTTCGGGCTGCACAGCGACAGCGCGTCGCCCGTCGCACCCGCGCGGCCGGTACGGCCGATCCGGTGCACGTAGTCTTCCGCGCTGAACGGCAGGTCGAAGTTGATCACGGCCGGCAGCTCGGCGATGTCGAGGCCGCGCGCGGCCACGTCGGTCGCGACCAGCGCCTCGATCTCGCCGCGCTTGAACGCGTCGAGTGCCTGCATCCGCTCGATCTGCGTCTTGTCGCCATGAATCGCCGACGCGACCACGCCATCGCGTTCGAGATTGCGCGCGAGGCGGCTCGCGCCGATCTTGCTGTTGCAGAACACGATCACCTGCTTGAGGCCGCGATCGCGCAGCAATTGCACGACGGCCGCCTGCTTGTCGCCTTCGGCGACGTCGTAGACGATCTGCGTGACGTTCGCGTTCGTCGAGTTGCTGCGCGCGACCTCGATCGTCTGCGGGTTGCGCAGATAGGTCGACGCGAGCTTCTTGATTTCGCCCGAGAAGGTGGCGGAGAACAGCAGCGTCTGACGTTCCTTCGGCAGCAGGTTCAGGATGCGCTGCAGATCGGGCAGGAAGCCCATGTCGAGCATCCGGTCGGCTTCGTCGAGCACGAGGATCTGTACCTGGCCGAGGTTCGCCGTCTTCTGCTGCACATGGTCGAGCAGGCGGCCCGGCGTCGCGATCAGGATCTCGACGCCGCGGCGCAGTTCGGCCGATTGCGGGTTCATGTCGACGCCGCCGAACACCACCGCGCTGCGCAGCGGCGTGTGCTTCGCATAAGCGTGCACGTTCGCGGCGACCTGGTCGGCGAGTTCGCGCGTCGGCGTGAGGATCAGCGCCCGCACGGGGTGACGCGCCGGGGACGCGCTCGTGTTGGCCTGCGGCAGCAGACGCTGGATGATCGGCAGCGAGAAGCTCGCGGTCTTGCCGGTGCCCGTTTGCGCGGCGCCCATGACGTCGCGGCCGGCGAGCACGACCGGAATGGCCTGCGCCTGGATCGGCGTCGGCGTCGTATAGCCCTGCTCCACAATGGCTTTCAGGATATCGGGGGCAAGGCCGAATTGATCGAAGGTTGCGTCGACGGGCTTGGCGACAGAATCGGACATGGTGGCGTTTCGCTCAAAAGGCGCGGCGGGGACATCGTGCGTCAGGCCGGCCGGGCCTGCGCTCATCACAATTCGGAAATAGACGGAGCCGCGGCGCGCCGCGCGGCGCCGCTCTGGTGCTTGGGACCGGTTCAATGCGAACGCTGGACGCCAGACCGTGCGGACTCCGTTCGGCGCGAATGCCGGCGGAAAGGGCCGTATTGTAGCACCGTGCGGGAATATGTCCGTGACAACGCCGCGAACGGCTGCGACAGCGGTTCGCGCGGCGGGCCTGCTCCGGCCCGTGCGGGCCGGCGGTTGGTCGATCGGGGTATCCGTATCGGCCGATGAACTCGATTGAGGGTTCGATCCGCAAGCCTCGCATCCGCATGCCCGCCATCCACCCGCGTACCGCGCTTTCAGCCCGACAGCCGATCAGCACGGCGAATGCGCTCCGCGATCGCGCCCGCCGCTCAGCCCTTCTTCTTTTTCTTCTCGACCTGCACGCAGTCGCCCAGCAGCGGCGGCGACTTCGGGTCGGCGATCTCGTCGCGCAGCGTCGCTTCCTTGCCCTTCGTCCACCACGTATAGCGGCCGGCCTGGTAGCGCGCACCCGATGCCGACACCGTATCGACGAACAGCATCTGCTTGCCGTCGACCGGCACGAGCGCGAAGCTCTGGCCGTTGCCCGCGAGCCAGTACGACACGCGCACGGACTGCTTCTGGTTCGCGCACTGGTAGACGGCTTGCTGGCGCGCGTCGGCGTCGATCTCCTCGACGGTCAGTTGCGCGGCATGCGTGGCGGAAACGGCGGTGCCGGTGAGCGCAAGCGCGGCGAGGGTGTGGCGAATCATGCAGGTCCTCTCACGAGACGGGTGGAAAGCGCGCCCTCGCCGGGCGCGCGGTGATTGGTTTATAGGGAGGCTCGGCGGCTTGCCGGAATCAGGGATCGATCACATCCGCGCACGCATCGGTCGGCGCCGCGGCGACATGGCCGACGAGCGGCACGATCTTGAGTCCGGCCGATGCCACCCGGCACGGCGCGGCCGCGAGGCCGCAGCCCGCGAGACTCGCGACGAGCGCCAGCGCGACGCACAGCTTTCCGATACGCAACGCTCTCGACGCCATCGTCCTCTCCTCGTTCCGTCAGCGCGCCGACACGGGCCGGACGGCCGCGGCCGCACGCTTCGCGCGTTCGCGGGCTTCGTCGACGGTCGCGCCGGTCGCCAGCGCGACGCCCATGCGCCGCTTCGCAAAACTTTCCGGCTTGCCGAACAGGCGCAGGTCCGCGCCCGGCACCGCGAGCGCGTCGCGCACGCCTTCGAACGCGATCCCGCGCTCATCGAGGCCGCCGTAGATCACCGCCGACGCAGCCGGCGTGCCGAGCGCCGGATCGACCGGCAGCCCGAGAATCGCCCGCGCGTGCAGCTCGAATTCCGACTGGCGCTGCGAGGCGAGCGTGACGAGGCCCGTATCGTGCGGCCGCGGGCTCACCTCGGAGAACCATACGTCGTCGCCGCGCACGAACAGCTCGACGCCGAACAGGCCGCGCCCGCCGAGCGCTTCGGTCACCTTGTGCGCGATCTCGCGCGATTTCTCGAGCGCCGCCGCGCTCATCGGCTGCGGCTGCCACGATTCGACATAGTCGCCCGCCACCTGCACGTGGCCGACCGGTTCGCAGAAGTAGGTACGCGTGTCGAGCGTCGCCGGGTCGATCGCGCGCACGGTCAGTTGCGTGATCTCGTAGTCGAAATCAACGAAGCCCTCGACGATCACGCGGCCGTGGTTCACTCGCCCGCCCGCCATCGCGTAGTCCCACGCGGGTTTCACGTCGGCGTCGGTCTTCACGACCGACTGCCCCTTGCCCGACGACGACATCACGGGCTTCACGACGCACGGCATGCCGATCTTCGCGACGGCCGCGCTGAATGCCTCGAACGAATCGGCGAACGCATACGGGGAAGTCGGCAGGCCGAGCTCCTCGGCCGCGAGCCGGCGGATCCCTTCGCGATTCATCGTGAGCTGCGTCGCGCGCGCGGTCGGGATCACCTCGGCGAGGCCGGCCGTCTCGATCGCCGCGAGCGCGTCGGTGGCGATCGCCTCGATCTCGGGGACGATCAGGTGCGGGCGCTCGGCCTCGACGATCGCCCGCAGCGCGGCCGGGTCCGTCATGTCGATCACGTGCGCGCGATGCGCGACCTGATGGCCGGGCGCGTCCGGATAGCGATCGACCGCAATGACTTCGACGCCGAGACGCTGCAACGCGATGATGACTTCCTTGCCGAGCTCGCCCGCGCCGAGCAGCATGACGCGCGTGGCCGAGGGCGAAAGCGGCGTACCGAGCCGCTGACCGATCTGCATGTGATTTCCCGCTGGTTCTGTTGGAGGACGAAAACGGCTTCGATGTTAACACGGGCATCCGGGCCGGTTCGGGCGGTTTGGCTGCCCCCGGCGCCATGTCGCGCGAGGCCCGTGGGCGGGCTGCGAACGTTTTCGCGCGCGAAGTGTCGGCTCGCCTGCCGTGGGGCGGTGCGTTACTCTTACGCCTTGATCAGAATCCGAAGAGGAACGAGGCTCATGTCCCACCTGTCCGCGGCCGCACGCGCACGCACCGGCCTGCTTCGCCCGTTGCGCGCGCCGCTTTGCGCGTTGACGCTTGCCACGCTTCTCGCCGCCTGCACGATGCCGACCCATCCCGATTCCGCCGCCCCCGCGCCCGACCCGTACAACCCGGCCGCCGTCCAGCTGCTCGACGACACGAGCTGGGAACTCACCAGCTGGGTGAACGCCGACGGCACACAACGCGCGATCCCGCACGGCGACAACGGCGAGCCGATCAAGCTCGCGCTGTCGACCGAGTCGGGCATCCGGCGAGCGAGCGGGTTCTCGGGCTGCAACCGCTACATGGGCACCTATGCGATCAAGAACGGCCTGCTGAGCTTCGGCCCGCTCGCCGGCACGCGGATGGCCTGCCCGAACACGCTCGGCGGCCAGCTCGAATCCGCGTACCTCGACGCGCTCGCCCACGTCGACAAGACCGGCGTGCAGATGCGCGCGCCCCAGCAATTGCAGATCGTGACCCAGGCCGGCGCAACGCTGACGTTCACGCACCGGAGCCCCTGATGCACGGCGCGCGCGGAGGCCGACCGACCGCCTTCGCGTGGCGCGCGACATGCACGTCCCACCCACGTGCGTCGCGCGGCGTGAATCGGAATCACGCCGCGTTAGGGTCTTGTTCGCCGGCCGGTTAAACTCGGCGGGTCGCGCCCCGCGCGCCCCTCCTCACTCCTGTTTCAAAGCATGCACACGGTTGTCTTCGGCTGGTTCGGCATCTCCGCCGTCTGGTTCCTCCTTCTCTTCTGGCGTCTCGTGCAGGCGATGCTGCCCGGCGGCGGCGGGCTTGCCGGCCGCGGCTCGATCCGCCTGTGGCTCGGCTTCGCCGCGGTATTCGTCGCAAGCGTCACGCTGACGAGCCCGCTGTCGGGCCCCGACACGAACGCGCTCGGCCATGCGTTCTCCGCCGGCTTCGCCCACGTGCTCGGCCCGATCGGCACGCCGGTCGCGATGGTCGTGCTGTTCTTCGCCGGCTTGCCCTGGCTGACCGGCATCGGCTGGCGGCAGTTCGCCGCGTGGGTCGACACGTCGTTCGGCGTCAAGCTGTCGCGCGACGGCGGCGACGACGACGCGCGCGGGATCGCCGACCTGCCGCGCAGTGCGCTGCATCGCGACGACGACGTCGTGCAGCCGACCACCGCGCACACCGTCAACTCGATGGCGCCGCGCCAGAACGGCCGGTATTCGCGCCCGACGGTGTGGAAACCCGATCCGCAGGCACGGCCGAAGCCGCGCAGCAAGACCCCGCCGCGCCCCCTCGCGGAACCCGTCGCGCCGTCGGGCTGGCTGAAGCCGAGCGCGCCGCAGCGCACGCCCGCGGCGCCCGCGCCGATCCCTGCCAGCGCGATGCCGCCGCCGACCACCGGCAGCACCGCCAGCCTCGCGCGCGCGGCAGCGAACACGCAAGTGCCGCGCCCCGCGCCCGCCCCGCTTCCGGTCGGATTCGAGCCCGTCCGACCGCGCCCGACCGCTGCACGCCCGGCCACCGCCGCGCTGACGCAGACGGCGCCGCGCGCCACGGTCACGCCGCGGCCGGCTGCTACGCAGCCGCCGCGCCCGCCGGTGCGCCCAGCAACAGGAACGACGCCAGCCGGCCTGTCGACGGATGCGACACGACGCCGCCCGGCGCCGCCCGCGCCGGCGCGCGCGCCGCTCTATGCGTGGAACGAGAAGCCGGCGGCGCCGATTACGCCCGCACCGAGCGTTCACGACACGCTGCGTTCGATCGAGGCCAGCACCGCGCAATGGGCGTCGCTGGGCGGCGCGCCGTCCGGCGATGCAGCGCAGACGGCGGCCGCAGCCGCGGCCGTGGCCGGTGTCGCCGCCGCAGCCGGCAGCGTGGCCGCGCCGGCATCGGCGGCCGTGTCGAATGCGTTCGGCTCCGCGACGCACGGCATCGCAGCCCAGGACGCCAATGCTCCGGCCCAACACGATGCCGCGCCCGCGTACGACGACAACGCGCCGATCGTGCTCGACGCCTTCATGCCGGCGCAGTCCGGCATCGCGCAGGCTCCGGTTGGCGATTTGCCCCCTCCTGCGTTCGGTGACGCTGAACCGAACGCCCGGTCGAATGCCGGCAGCGACGATGCCGCGTTCTCGCATCGCGCCGACGACGCAATCCGTCACGTCGACGCTACGCCCGCCGCGCCGGCATTCGGGGTCGCAGCACCGTCGATCGACGCACCCATCGACTTCGCGCCTTGGGAAGATGTCGTCAGCGCGCCGGTTCCGGTGCTCGACGTGTCGACCGGAAACCCGGTCGCCGAGCCGCCGGCAGTCACCGCGGGACCGCAATCCGCGCATTCAGCCTTCACACAAGGAGGCGATGCAGCGGTTCGCGACCTCGACACCAGCAAGCCGACCGGGTCTATCGATATCGACGACCACGCCGACGCGCAACCGGCGTCCGCAATCGATCGCGCCGCTTCGGCCCGCGTGCCTCACGGGGCTGCCGATCCGCACGCCGCCGCGACGCCTGCAGACAACATCGTTCCGTTCGCTGCCCTGCCCGCTTCGTCGCTCGCGGGAACGTCCGTGAGCGCAGCTTCGGAGAGCACGTCGATTGCGGCAACACCCGCACCAGCCGTGTCGCAGACCGCACCGAACGCTGCCCAGCCGGTCGAGGCGGAACCCGCGGCACCGCTGTCGGCGGTCGCTCAACGCGCGACGCCCGCTACATATTGGACCGCGCCGACGATACCGCCCGCAGCGACACAAACGACCGTTGCCGCTGAACCGCCGAAATCGCCGGCGGTTCAGCCGTTTGCCGCAACCTCGGCGGCTTCGGCCGTCAATGCCTCGCCCCTGACCGGCACGGCTCATGGTTCGACTGCACAAGCATTCGCGCCCGCCTCCGCATCGAACATCGCGCCCGTCGCTGCCGCAGGTTCGCCGGTCGGCGTAACCGGCACGGCGTCCGCTTCGCCGTCGCAACCGGCCGCCTCGGCATCGCCTGTTACTTCCGTTGCGTCGGCATCGCCGGCCGGAGTCACGGACACGCCTGACGGTTCGCTTTCCCGCGCCTCGACGCCTGCATCAACCGATGCGCCCGCCGTGATGCCGTCGACGACTGGCGCATCGGCTTCGACGTTCGGTTCGACTGCGCAGGCGCCCGTCACGCCGGTGCCCGCTACCGCGACGCCCGCGACTTTCACGTCCCCATCGATCGCCGCGCCGTCTTCCCCGTCGGCATCGGCATTTCCTGTCGACACAGCAGCCACGTCGACCGGTACGACGACCTTCGCTCCATTCAGCGCATCGGACGCGGTCGCTCCGCAGCCGCCAATCAGCCTGCCCGCATCGCCAACCGCGTCCGCCGCGACGTCGACGTCCTTCACGTCCTTCAGTGCGATCGCGCCGACGACCACGGCCGCCGCCACGCCAGCGCACCCGATCGCTAGCGCGCCTGTCGCCGCGGCCGGGCCACTGACGTCCATCGGTGCGGCCACCGCGACGCAGGCTCCGTCGATCGCGTCCGTCCCTGCCGCCGCCCCGGCCGCGACTCAGACGTTCACGACATCGCCCGCCCCTGCCGTCTCATCGTCGGGCTGGTCCATGTCGCATGACGTGACGGCAGCACCGACCACGGCACCGCTGGCGGCAACCGTCCCCGGCGCGAACCTGCCGACCACGCCGGCAACCGTCGTTTCTGCGCCGCCATCGCCGGCAGCCCCGCCGATCGGCGCACCGGCCTCCCATCCAGTCGAGGCAACCGGCCCCGCCCAAGCCGACACCCCAGCCCGCCCGCCGCGCCCGAACGCGTTCGAATTCCACGCACCCGCGTCGTTCAACGTCGAACTGCCGACGCTCGACCTGCTCGAGCCCGCCTCCGACGACGTCGAAATGATCACCGACGAACATCTCGCGCAAACCGCGCAGGTGATCGAACAGCGGCTGCAGGAATTCAAGGTGCCGGTGACGGTGGTCGGTGCCTCGGCCGGCCCCGTGATCACGCGCTTCGAGATCGAACCCGCGCTCGGCGTGCGCGGCAGCCAGATCGTCGGGCTGATGAAGGACCTGTCGCGCGGCCTCGGCCTCACGTCGATCCGCGTCGTCGAGACGATCCCCGGCAAGACCTGCATGGGCCTCGAACTGCCGAACGCGAAGCGCCAGATGATCCGCCTGTCGGAGATCCTCGAATCGCGCCAGTACCAGCATTCGCCGTCGCAACTGACGATCGCGATGGGCAAGGACATCACCGGCCATCCGGTCGTCACCGATCTCGCGAAGGCGCCGCACATGCTCGTGGCCGGCACGACGGGTTCGGGCAAGTCGGTCGCGATCAACGCGATGATCCTGTCGCTGCTGTACAAGGCGACACCGGAAGACGTGCGGCTCATCATGATCGACCCGAAGATGCTCGAGCTGTCGGTCTACGAAGGCATCCCGCACCTGCTCGCGCCGGTCGTCACCGACATGAAGCTCGCGGCGAACGCGCTGAACTGGTGCGTCGGCGAAATGGAGAAGCGCTACCGGCTGATGTCGGCCGTCGGCGTGCGCAACCTCGCGGGCTTCAACCAGAAGATCCGCGACGCGCAAGCGAAGGAAAAGAAGATCGGCAACCCGTTCTCGCTGACGCCCGAGGATCCGGAGCCGCTGTCGACGCTGCCGCTGATCGTCGTCGTGATCGACGAGCTGGCCGACCTGATGATGGTCGCCGGCAAGAAGATCGAGGAACTGATCGCCCGCCTCGCGCAGAAGGCGCGCGCGGCCGGCATCCACCTGATCCTCGCGACGCAGCGGCCGTCCGTCGACGTGATCACCGGCCTCATCAAGGCGAACATCCCGACGCGCGTCGCGTTCCAGGTGTCGTCGAAGATCGATTCGCGCACGATCCTCGACCAGATGGGCGCGGAGTCGCTGCTCGGGATGGGCGACATGCTGTTCCTGCCGCCGGGCACCGGTTATCCGCAGCGCGTGCACGGCGCGTTCGTCGCAGACGAGGAAGTGCACCGGATCGTCGAGTACCTGAAGCAATTCGGCGAACCGCAGTACGAGGAAGGCATCCTCGACGGTCCGGCCGCCGACGGTGCGACGCAGGACCTGTTCGGCGACGCGCCGGACGCGGAAGCCGATCCGCTGTACGACGAAGCCGTCGCGTTCGTCGTGCGCACGCGGCGCGCGTCGATCTCGTCGGTGCAGCGGCAGTTGCGCATCGGCTACAACCGCGCGGCGCGCCTCGTCGAGCAGATGGAGGCAGCCGGCCTCGTGTCGGCGATGGGCATCAACGGCAGCCGCGAGGTACTCGTGCCAGCCGCGGCCGACTGAGGCCGGCGGCCCGCCGGCCGCCGTTCATCGAGATGGGCGCGTCGTGAAACCGACTGCCTGAAATACGAAGGGCGCTGCATCGGCAGCGCCCTTCTTGCATCAGCCGGGAATCCCCGCGATTTACTGGGCGACCGGCACCAGCTTGAAGTCGACCGGCTTGCCGACCGCGATCTTCTGCGGATTCGCGCCGAGCTGCCCCGTTTCGACATCGCGACTGAACACGTAGAACGTATCGCTGTCCTGGTTGCCGACGATCAGCCATTTGCCGGTCGGATCGATCAGGAACTCGCGCGGCGTCTTGCCGAGGCTCGACTGGCGGCCGACGTGCTTCAGCCGGCCGTCCGCCTTGTTCACCGCGTAGATCACGAGGTCGTTCGCGTCGCCGCGGTTGCTCGCGTACAGGAAGCGGCCGTCCGGCGACAGGTGGATTGCGCCGCCGCCGACCTTGCCCTTGAAGCCCGGCGCCGTCATCGGCAGCGTCTCGATCGGCGTCAGCTTGCCGTCGTGATAGCCGAACACCTCGACCGACGCGTTGAGTTCACTCGTCACGTACGCGAACCGGCCGTCGGCGCTGAACACCATGTGACGCGGGCCCGAGCCCGCCTTCACCGGCGTGTAGCGCGTGTCGGTCGGGCTGATCAGCCCGCGGCTGCCGTCCACCGTATAGCGGTAGCCGTAGATCTTGTCCGCGCCGAGATCCTGCACGAACAGATAGCGGCCGTCCGGCGAAAACACCGTCGAATGCACGTGCGCGCCGTCCTGGCGGCCCTTCACGGGCCCGGTGCCTTCATGGTGGACCGACAGCACGGCCTGACCGACCGCGCCGTCGTCGCGCAGCGGAAACACCGCGAAGCTGCCGCCCGGGTCGGCCGCGACCGAGTAGTTGGCGGTGACGAGGTACTTGCCGTCCGGCGACAGCGCGAGATAGCACGGATCGTTCCCTTCCGACGAGACGCGGTCGATGAAGCTCAGCGCGCCCGTCTTCGCGTCGAAGCGGAACGCGCTCACGCCGCCGCGCTGCGTCGCCGGCCCGTCGTCGCCGGGCAGCTCGTTGACCGCGTAGACGGTGCGACCGTCGCGGCTCGGCAACAGGTACGACGGATTCACGGTCTTCGCCGACGACACCGGCGCGACGCTGCCGGTCTTGGTATCGAAGCGGTAAACGTAGATCCCGTCGCTGCCGCCGCCCGTATAGGTGCCGACGAGCAGGTTGTAGACGCCGTCGGCCGGGGCGGACGATTGCTGCGCGAATGCGTGGGTCGCGGACAGGGAAAGCACGATCGCGAAACCTTTCATCCAGTGAGCGAACCTAAGCGGGAACCCTCGTGTCGAAGCGCGTGCGTCACGCTCGCGTAAACGGTTGGGCATTGAATCCTCCTTGCATCGAGTCGCTTCAAGTGTTGAGATAGGACGAAACGCCGGCCGTTCACGCGCTCCGCCGCCCGGCCGAGTATACGGGGCGCGGCGCCCGCGCGTGAAGTCGAGGGCGCCGACGTCCGCATTGTGAAACTCGAATACCCAAGGATCGCCTGCCCATGCCCGCCCTGATCGAAGACTACGCCCTCGTCGGCGACGGCCACACGGCCGCGCTGATCGCAAAAGACGGCTCCGTCGACTGGCTGTGCTGGCCCCGCTTCGATTCGGGCGCCTGCTTCGCGGCGCTGCTCGGCACGCCGGAGCACGGCCGCTGGCTGCTTGCTCCGGCCGCCGACGCCGCGATCACGCACACGACCCGCCGCTATCGCGGCGACACGCTGATTCTCGAGACCGATTACGAAAGTGCCGACGGCGCCGTCACCGTGATCGACTTCATGCCGCCCGGCAACGGCTGGTCCGAACTGGTGCGGATCGTCGTCGGCCGCCACGGCAAAATGAAGATGCGCATGGAACTCGTGTTGCGCTTCGACTACGGTTTCTCGATTCCGTGGGTCACGCAACTGACCCGCGAGGACGGCATGAAGGCCATCGCCGGCCCCGATACCGTCGTGCTGCGCACGCCGGTGCCGCTCACCGGCAAGAACCTCCATACGCTCGCGGAATTCACGGTCGGCGCCGACGAGCGCGTGCCGTTCTCGCTCGGCTACGCGGCGTCGCACATGCGGCTGCCGCCCGCGCGCGATCCGCTGTCGATGCTCGCGCGCACCGAGAACTACTGGCTCGAATGGTCGGGCCGCTGTCAGGTGCAGGGCCGCTACGCGGCCGCCGTGCGCCGCTCGCTGATCACGCTGAAGGCGCTCGCGTACGAGCCGACCGGCGGCATCGTCGCCGCGCCAACCACGTCGCTGCCCGAGAAGATCGGCGGCAACCGCAACTGGGACTACCGCTACTGCTGGCTGCGCGACGCGACGATCACGCTGCTCGCGCTGATGCGCGGCGGCTACTACGACGAGGCGCGTGCCTGGCGCACGTGGCTCGGCCGCGTGATGGCCGGCTCGCCCGAGCAGATCCAGATCATGTACGGGATCGCCGGCGAGCGCCGGCTGCCGGAAATGGAGCTCGACTGGCTGCCCGGCTACCAGGACTCGCTGCCGGTGCGCGTCGGCAACGGCGCCGCGAACCAGCTCCAGCTCGACGTGTTCGGCGAGGTGATGGCCGCGCTGCACCTCGCCCGTGTGGGCGGCCTGCAGGCCGACGACACGGTCTGGTCCGTGCAGTGCGCGCTGCTCGACCATCTCGAGAAGATCTGGCAGGAACCTGACGAAGGCATCTGGGAAACGCGTGGGGGCCGTCGCCATTTCACGTTCTCGAAGGTGATGGCGTGGGTCGCGTTCGACCGCGCGATCAAGTCGGCGGAAATGTTCCGGCTGCCCGGCTCGCTCGACCGCTGGCGCGCGCTGCGCGAGCAGATCCATGCGGACGTCTGCGCCAACGCATGGCACGAAGGCAAGCAGGCGTTCGCGCAGAGCTACGGCAGCGACGAGCTCGACGCGAGCGTGCTGCTGCTGCCGCAGCTCGGCTTCCTGCCGCCGGAAGACCCGCGCATCGTCGGCACGGTCGAGGCGATCGAACGGGAATTGCTGCACGACGGGCTCGTGATGCGCTACCGCACGACCGAATACGACGACGGCCTGCCGCCGGGCGAAGGCACGTTTCTCGCGTGCAGCTTCTGGCTGGTCGACAGCTATGCGCTGCTCGGCCGGATCGACGACGCGCATCGGCTCTTCAGCCGCCTGCTCGCGCTGTCGAACGACCTCGGGCTGCTCGCGGAGGAATACGACCCGGTGGCCGGGCGGCTCGTCGGCAACTTCCCGCAGGCGTTCTCCCACGTGGCGCTCGTGCACACCGCGATGAACCTGATGCACCACGAAGACGCGATGGCGCGCGCGGCCGGCCAGCCCGCGCCGGCCGTGGCCACGGGCCGCTGAACGGCGCGCGGGGGCCTTGTTCAGAGATCGTCAAATCGCAACACTTTGATGAAAACCCGGGGAAATGTTGCATTGCACCACCGATCGTTGTCCGATATGATCGACGAGATTGTCCGGCTGCAATGCAACATGGCCGGTCGCTGACCCACACGGCACGCCGCGACGCCTCACGCCGCCCTTGCGCACCGTCCCCCACGCGGGAGTAGCCTGCATGCTTTACCAACTGCACGAATTCCAGCGGGCCATGCTGAGCCCGCTCACGGCCTGGGCCCAGGCCGCCTCGAAGTCGTTCGCGAATCCGTCCAGCCCGTTCTCGCTGATGCCCGGTGCCCCGCGGATGGCGGCCGCCTATGAGCTGATGTATCGGCTCGGCAAGGATTACGAGAAGCCGGAATTCAACATTCATCAGATCGTCAAGGACGGCCACAACATTCCGATCGTCGAGCAGACGATCATCGAGAAGCCGTTCTGCCGGCTGCTGCGCTTCAAGCGCTATTCGGACGACGCCGACGCAGTCACGCAACTGAAGGACGAGCCGGTCGTGCTGGTCTGCGCGCCGCTGTCGGGCCACCACTCGACGCTGCTGCGCGACACCGTGCGCACGCTGCTGCAGGATCACAAGGTCTACATCACCGACTGGATCGACGCGCGGATGGTGCCGGTCGAGACGGGCCCGTTCCACCTGCACGACTACATCGCGTACATCCAGGAATTCATCCGTCACATCGGCGCGCGCAACCTGCACGTGATCTCGGTATGCCAGCCGACGGTGCCGGTGCTCGCGGCGATTTCGCTGATGGCGAGCCGCGGCGAGGACACGCCGCTCACGATGACGATGATGGGCGGCCCGATCGACGCGCGCCGCAGCCCGACGTCGGTGAACTCGCTCGCCACGCAGCACTCGACCGCGTGGTTCGAGAACAACGTGATCCATACGGTGCCCGCGAACTATCCGGGCGAAGGCCGCCAGGTGTATCCGGGCTTCCTGCAGCACACCGGCTTCGTCGCGATGAACCCGGAGCGACACGCGCAATCGCACTGGGATTTTTACCAGAGCCTGCTGCGCGGCGACGAGGACGACGCCGAAGCGCACCGCCGCTTCTACGACGAGTACAACGCGGTGCTGGACATGGCAGCCGAGTATTACCTCGAGACGATCCGTGTCGTGTTCCAGGAATTCCGGCTCGCGGAAGGCACGTGGGACGTCGAAGGCGAGCGCGTGCGGCCGCAGGACATCAAGCACACCGCGCTGATGACGATCGAGGGCGAACTCGACGACATCTCGGGCAGCGGCCAGACGCACGTCGCGCACGAGCTGTGCACGGGCATTCCGCAAGACGATCGCCGCAGCCTGACCGCCGAGAAATGCGGCCACTACGGGATCTTCTCGGGCCGCCGCTGGCGCACGATCATCTATCCGCAACTGCGCGACTTCATTCGCGAGCATGCGCTGGAGCCCAAGCCCGGCGCGACGAAGTTGCCCGTCGATGCCCAGGATGCGACCACGATCGGCGTCGTGCCGGCCGCCAAGCCGGAGCCGGAGACGGCGGTGCGCGCCACCGCCGCGAAACGCACGCGCGCGAAGGCGCCGGCCGTGACGGTCGCGCCCGCCAGGACGCCCGCCGCGAAGGCCGCGCCCACGGCGAAACGCGCGGCTGGCAACCCGCGCGCAAAAGCCGCGCGGGTCCGCAAGGCCGCCTGACGCGCCGCGTTCCGACGCAAAAACGCCGCCGTTGCTTGACGCACGGCGGCGTTTTTTTATCCCGGCGCGGCCGCGAGCAGGCGGCTCATCGGCTCATCCGTGCGTCGCGTCAGCGCCGCAGCAGATACGCGAGCAGCACCTCGGTGTTCATCCTGACCATCTCCGCGCGCTCGTCGGTGTCGGTGAAATCGCGGCCGAGCGTCGCGGCGAGCGTGAAGCGGTTCGACACGATGTAGTAGCCGAGCCCCGACAACGTCACGTAGAAGCGCAGCGGATCGACATCGCCACGGAACAGCCCGGCCTTCTGGCCGCGCATCAGCACGTTGCCGAGCTTCGCGACGATCGGTGACATCATCTCGCGGATTCGCGTCGACTTGTGCAGATAGCGCGCCTCGTGCAGGTTCTCGTTGTTGATGAGCCGGAGCAACTCCGGATGGTCGCGGTAGTAGTCCCAAACGAAATGCGCGAGCCGCGTGACGGCTTCGACCGGCGCGACGCCGTCGAGATCCAGCACGCGCTCGGCCTCGGTCAGCGCGGAGAACGCGTGTTCGAGCACCGCCGTGAAGAGCTGCTCCTTGCTGCCGAAGTAGTAATAGAGCATGCGCTCGTTCGTTTCGGCCCGGCGCGCGATCTGATCGACGCGCGCGCCGAACAGTCCTCCATTCGCGAACTCTTCGGCGGCCGCCATCAGGATGCGGCGGCGCGTACCTTCAGGATCTCTTTTGATTTTTGGCTGATTCATGGTGGCGCTTTGCTATGTGAGCCGCTTGATTCGGACCGACACCCCCACCGCCTCGGCGCCGGCCGCCCTGGAACGGGCGCGCCGCGGGCGGCCGCCCTCCTGCTGAGCCCCTGCAAAAAAGCGGTTCGATTATGCGCATAGACGGCGTCCGGCGCAATGCGGGAAATCGGCGATAATCGAGCTTTGACAAACCTTTCCGGCCGCGCCCGACGCGGCCGACCGAGAGCCATTCGGCGCCGCTGCGCCCGTTGTCAGCCTGTTGTCACCGTGACCGACTCCAAAACACTCGCGGATCGCATCGAAGATCTGCTTCCCCAGACGCAATGCACGAAGTGCGGCTATAACGGCTGCCGTCCGTACGCCGAGGCGATCGCCGCCGGCGACGCGAACTACAACCAGTGCCCGCCCGGCGGCGCCGAAGGCATCGCGCGCCTCGCGAGCCTGCTCGGCAAGCCGGTGATTCCGCTGAACCCCGTGAACGGCAGCGAGCATCCGCGCGCGGTCGCGTTCATCGACGAAAACCTGTGCATCGGCTGCACGCTGTGCATGCAGGCGTGCCCGGTCGACGCGATCGTCGGCGCGCCGAAGCAGATGCACACGATCGTCGCGTCGCTATGCACGGGCTGCGACCTGTGCATCCCGCCGTGCCCGGTCGACTGCATCGCGATGCTGCCGGTGACCGGCGATCGCACGGGCTGGGATGCATGGTCGCAGGAACAGGCCGACGCCGCGCGCGAACGCCACGACCTGCGGCTCGCGCGCGAGCGCCGCGAGCGCGAGGCCGCCGAAGCGCGTGCCGCCGCCCGCCGCGCGGCCAGTGCCGCCAAGCCGGTAGCGGAGCACTCCGCAGCGCAGCCCGGCTCGCAGCCGGCCGCCGACGATGCCGAAGCAAAGAAACGCGCGATCATCGCCGCCGCACTCGAACGCGCGCGCAAGAAGAAGGAAGAACTGTCCGGGCAAGGCGCCGGGCCGAAGAACACCGAAGGCGTGAGCGCGGCCGTCCAGGCGCAGATCGACGCGGCCGAGGCCCGCCGCAAGCGGCTCGCCGAACAGCAGGCGCAGCGCGATGCCGACGCCGCATCGGGCAGCAGCGACCACGACAACGACGGCGGTAACGACGATCCGGACGGCCCGTCCGCGCCGCCCGACCGGAACGCTCCATGAACGCCAGCAAACGACGCGCGATCTACGAAACGCTGCAGAGCCTCAATCCGCATCCGACCACCGAGCTCGAATATTCGACGCCGTTCGAGCTGCTGATCGCCGTGATGCTGTCCGCGCAGGCGACCGACGTGTCGGTCAACAAGGCGATGCGGAAAATGTTTCCGGTCGCGAACACCCCGCGACAAATCGTCGCGCTTGGCGAGGAAGGCGTCACCGAGTACATCAAGACGATCGGCCTCTATCGCACCAAGGCGAAGAACGTGGTCGCGACGTGCCGGATCCTGCTCGAGCGTTACGACGGCGAGGTGCCGGCCGATCGCGAAGCGCTCGAAAGCTTGCCGGGCGTCGGCCGCAAGACCGCGAACGTCGTGCTGAACACCGCGTTCGGCCAGCCGACGATCGCGGTCGACACGCATATCTTCCGCGTCGCGAATCGCACCGGGCTCGCGCCGGGCAAGGACGTGCGGGCCGTCGAGGCCGCGCTCGAGAAGTTCACGCCGAAGGAATTCCTGCAGGATGCGCATCACTGGCTGATCCTGCACGGGCGTTACGTGTGCAAGGCCCGCCGGCCCGAATGCTGGCACTGCGCGATCGAGCCGCTGTGCGAGTTCCGGCCGAAAACGCCGCCGCCGAACGAATAAGCATCAGGCAGCGCGGGCGAGCCCCGCAGGCGCCGTCGCAACGCCCGCCCCCTTCCCCGCTTACGCGTTGGACGTCGCCGTCGCATCGTCGGCGGCCGCGCCGCCCGCGCGCACGAGCGCCAGCACGGCCGCCAGAATCGCGACGCCGCCCGCCCACTGCAGCGGCGACAACGCTTCCCCGAACAGCAGCGCCGCGAGCGCGACCGTCACGACCGGTTCGAGCGTCGACAGCATCGACGTGCGCGCGGCTCCGAGCCGCTCGAGCCCGGCGAAGAACGCGAGCATGGCCGCGACCGTCGACACGAGCGCAATCGCGAGCATCGACGCCCAGCCGCCGGCCGTCGCGGGCCAGCGCGGCGGCGCGCCGAACGCTGCCGTTCGCACGACGGCGATCGCGACGAGCGTCGCGGTGGCCGACAGGCAGATGATCGCGGTGGTCGCGAGCGGATCGACGCCGCGCGTCGCCTTCGTGCCGCCGACGATGTACAACGAGTAGATCACCGCGGCGGCCAGCGCCAGCGCGATCCCGAGCGGCTCGCCGTGCCCGCCGCCGACCATCAGCGCCGAACCCGCGACGCACAGCACCAGCGCGACGGCCTTCGCCCGCGTCAGGCGCTCGCCGAGCCACCACGCGGCCAGCAGCGTGACGAACGCCGGGTACAGGTACAGCAGCAGCGCGACGAGGCTCGCCTGCGCGTGCTGCAGCGCGCTGAAATAGCAGAACGACTGCCCGACGTAGCCGAGCGCACCCATCGCCACCAGCGGCGCGAGCGCCCGGCCGCGCGGCCAGGCGACGCGGCGGTGCCGTGCGATCGCGGCGAGCACCGCGCCGCCGATCGCGAAGCGCACGATCAACAGCCCGAGCACGTCGACGCCGGCCGCATACGCGTAGCGGCCGAAAATCGCCATCGCGCCGAACGCGGTGGCGGATAACGCGACGTAGAGCGCACCCTGCAGGGCGGCGGACGAGGAGCGAACGGTGGCGGTCATGATGAAACGGGCGAACGGGGCACCGTGACGGAAATCGTCGGAGTGTAGCGGCGCGGCGGCGCCGAGCCTACCCCGCGCTTACCCGTTGCGCGGCGGGCGGCCGCGCGCTCCGCGCCGACCGCTTCCGGGGCCGGCGCCAGCGCCGTACGCCGCGCCGGCGTACAATGCCCGACGCGGCATGACGCCGTCCGAATCACGACGTTCCCCCACACCATGTTCAATCCCAGCCGCGACGACGTGCGTCGCTTTTTCACCGAGACCTGGCGCAAGCAGCGCGCGGGCGAGATCCTGACGCCGCTGGAAGCGATCGCGGCCGACTGGATCGTCGAGCATCCCGAGTACCACGACGAACTGGCCGATGCCGACGGCGCGGCGGCGCGCAACTACACGCCCGAGGAAGGCCGCACCAACCCGTTCCTGCACCTGTCGATGCACCTCGCGATCAGCGAGCAGTTGTCGATCGACCAGCCGCCCGGCATCCGCGCCGCGCACGACAAGCTGGCCGCGAAGCTCGACTCGACCCACGACGCGCAGCACGCGATCATGGAATGCCTCGGCGAGACAATCTGGGAAGCGCAGCGCACCAACACGCCGCCCGACACCGACGCGTACCTGCAGCGCATCCTGCGCCGCGCGTCGCGCGACTGAGCGCGCAGGCCCGGCACACCCCGCCGGGCCGCGCCGCGGACAAAAAAATACCCCGCCGAGGCGGGGCATTCTTGCTGCGCGAGCCCGTGAGGCCCGTCGCGCTTACTTCTTGAACACGAGGTCGGTTTCCTTCAGCGACTCGATGTAGGACGCGATGTCCTTCATGTCGCTGACCGACAGGTTCTGTACCTGCGCCTGCATGATCGCGTTGTTGCGGCCGATCAGCGGGTTCGTCAGCCCCATCTGGTACTGGCGCATCGCCCACACGAGATAGTCGGCGTGCTGGCCGGCGAGGCGCGGATACTCCGCGTTGATCGGCTTGTTCAGCTGCGCGCCGTGGCAGGCCGCGCAGTTGTGCGATTCGACCAGTTCCTTGCCCTTCGAGATGTCCGCGGCGTGCGCGGTACCGATCGCGAGGCCGGCCGCCAGTGCAACCGCCGCCGTCTTGAATGCGTTGTTCATGAATGCTCCTGTCCCGCCGGAGAGATCGGCGGCGCGCGCTTTACTTGTAGGGGTTGTCCTTCGTGTCGGCCTTCTGGGCGGCGTAGTACGCCGACAGATCCGCGATGTCCTGGTCGGTCAGCGAGCCGGCGATCGCATTCATCGACGGGAAGTGACGATCCTTCTTGCGGTAGGCCTTCAGCGCGTTCTCGAGGTATTGCTGGTTCTGGCCGCCGAGGACAGGCACCCGGTAGACCTCCGGGTACGCCGCGCGGTAGTCCTGGATGCCGTGGCAACCGATGCACATGGCGGCCTTGCTCGCCCCGTCCTTCGGGTTGCCGACCACACCGGCCGCCTGCGCGCTGCCCGCGAGCGCCACGAGCGCTGCGACAACGACGTGTTTGCCGACGAATTTGTTCATAGCTCTTGTAACCTAGCTTGAGGGGAAACTGGCGCCGAAGCGGCAACGGCCCGCGCCGTTTTGCTTGTCGGTCGCCACGCAGGCCAAAAAAAACGGCCAGATTGTACCGCGTCGGCGGGGAACGCGTCCATACGGCGCCCCGGTTCGCCCCGCCACAGCCCTGCAACGATACGCGGGCGCGGCCCGCCCGGACAGCCCTTCTGACTTATACTGGGTTTTTTCCCCGATGAAGAAGAGCGCCGCCATGCGTTTCGAAGGGTCCTCGCACTACGTCGCCACCGACGATCTGAAGCTCGCGGTCAATGCCGCGCTGACGCTGCAACGCCCGCTGCTGATCAAGGGCGAGCCCGGCACCGGCAAGACCATGCTGGCCGAGGAAGTGGCCGCCGCGCTCGACATGCCGCTGCTGCAGTGGCACATCAAGTCGACCACCAAGGCGCAGCAGGGCCTGTACGAATACGACGCCGTGTCGCGGCTGCGCGATTCGCAATTGGGCGACGAGCGCGTGAAGGACATCGCGAACTACATCGTCAAGGGCGTGCTGTGGCAGGCGTTCGACGCCGAGCAGCCGAGCGTGCTGCTGATCGACGAAATCGACAAGGCCGACATCGAATTCCCGAACGACCTGCTGCGCGAACTCGACCGGATGGAGTTCCACGTGTACGAGACGCGCGAGACGGTCCGCGCGAAGCACCGCCCGCTCGTCATCATCACGTCGAACAACGAGAAGGAGCTGCCCGACGCGTTCCTGCGCCGCTGCTTCTTCCACTACATCCAGTTTCCCGACCCGTCGACGATGCAGAAGATCGTCGCGGTGCACTTCCCCGACATCCGCGAGGAGCTGCTGCGCGCGGCGCTCGAGAGTTTCTTCGAATTGCGCGGCGTGTCGGGCCTGAAGAAGAAGCCGTCGACGTCCGAGCTGCTCGACTGGCTGAAGCTGCTGCTGGCCGAGAACATCCCGGCCGACGCGCTGCGCGGCGCGGACGCCAAGCAGATCGTGCCGCCGCTCGCGGGCGCGCTGCTGAAGAACGAGCAGGATCTGAGCCTGCTCGAGCGGCTCGTCTACATGAACCGGCACAACCGGTAATCCTCCCTCACCCGCGAAGGCCCGGCCATGCTGCTCAATTTCTTCTACGCGCTGCGCGCAGCCAAGCTGCCCGTCTCGGTGAAGGAATACCTGACGCTGCTCGAATCGCTGAAGGCCGGGCTGATCTCGCCGTCGATCGACGCGTTCTACTTCCTCGCGCGGATGACGCTCGTCAAGGACGAGCAGTACTTCGACAAGTTCGACCAGGCGTTCGGCGCGTATTTCCATGGCGTGTCCGCGCTGCCGTCCGAGGCGTTCGACATCCCGCTCGACTGGCTCGAGAAGCGCCTCGAGCGCGAGCTGTCGCCGGAGGAGAAGGCGCAGATCGAAGCGATGGGCGGGCTCGACAAGCTGATGGAGCGTTTGAAGACGCTGCTCGACGAGCAGAAGGAACGCCACGAAGGCGGCAACAAATGGATCGGCACGGGCGGCACGTCGCCGTTCGGGCACGGCGGCTACAACCCGGAAGGCGTGCGCATCGGCGGCCCGTCGAACGGCAACCGCACCGCGGTGAAGGTGTGGGAAGCACGCGCGTACCGCGACTACGACGATTCGGTCGAGATCGGCACGCGCAACATCAAGGTCGCGCTGCGGCGGCTGCGCCGCTTCGCGCGCGAAGGCGCCGCCGAGGAACTCGACCTGCCCGGCACGATCCGCAGCACGGCCGCGAATGCGGGCTGGCTCGACCTGCGGATGGTGCCCGAGCGCCACAACAACGTGAAGGTGCTGATGCTGCTGGACGTCGGCGGCTCGATGGACGACCACATCAAGCGCACCGAAGAGCTGTTCTCGGCCGCGAAGGCCGAATTCAAGCACCTCGAATTCTTCTACTTCCACAACTGCGTGTACGACCACCTGTGGAAGAACAACCGCCGCCGCCACTCGGAACGCACCGCGACGTGGGACGTGCTGCACAAGTTCACGCCCGACTACAAGCTGATCTTCGTCGGCGACGCGACGATGAGCCCGTACGAAGTGCTGCAGCCCGGCGGCTCGGTCGAATACAACAACCCGGAAGCCGGCGCCGTGTGGCTGCGCCGTCTCGCCGACCAGTTTCCGCATCATGCATGGCTGAACCCCGAGCCCGAGCGACTATGGGAGTACCGGCAGTCGGTCGCGGTCATCCGCGACCTGCTCGGCCATCGCATGTATCCGCTCACGCTCGCGGGCCTCGAAACCGCGATGCGCGCGCTCAGCAAGTAACGACACCCACTCGCAGACATACAGGCCGCATCCGAGCGGCCGCCCCGGAGAGAGCATGAACCCTTCGTCCACCGCGAGCGCCGGCCGCGCCGGCGGCCGCCGCTTTTTCGCCGATACGTCCGTGTCCGCGCTCGTCGCCGGCTTCGTCGCGATGATGACCGGCTACACGAGTTCGCTCGTGCTGATGTTCCAGGCCGGTCGGGCCGCCCACCTCACCGATGCGCAAATCTCGTCATGGATCTGGGCGCTGTCGATCGGCATGGCGGTGACGACGATCGGCCTGTCGCTGCGCTATCGCGCGCCCGTCGTGGTCGCGTGGTCGACACCCGGCGCCGCGCTGCTGATCGCGTCGCTGCCCGGCGTGCCCTACCCCGAGGCGATCGGCGCGTTCGTCGTATGCGCGCTGCTGCTGACGGCCGTCGGCGTGAGCGGCCTGTTCGACACGCTGATGAAGCGCATTCCGGCCGGCATCGCGGCCGCGCTGCTCGCGGGCATCCTGTTCGAGATCGGCATCGAGATCTTCCGCGCCGCGCAGTTCCAGACCGCGCTCGTGCTCGCGATGTTCTTCACCTACCTGATCGTGAAGCGCCTCGCGCCGCGCTATGCGATCGTCACGACGCTGATCGTCGGCACAGTGGTAGCCGGCGGCCTCGGCCTGCTCGATTTCAGCCGCTTCCACATCGCGCTCGCGCAGCCCGTGTTCACGATGCCCGCGTTCTCGGTCGCGTCGATCGTCAGCATCGGCATTCCGCTGTTCGTCGTCGCGATGGCGTCGCAGAACGTACCGGGCATCGCGGTGCTGCGCGCGGACGGCTACCCGACGCCGTCGTCGCCGCTGATCGCGACGACCGGCCTCGCGTCGCTGCTGCTCGCGCCGTTCGGCTCGCACGGCGTGAACCTCGCGGCGATCACGGCTGCGATCTGCACCGGCCCCGAAGCGCACGAGGATCACGCGAAGCGCTACACGGCCGCCGTGTGGTGCGGCACGTTCTATCTAGTCGCCGGCGTCTTCGGCGCGACGATCGCCGCGTTGTTCGCGGCACTGCCGAAAGCGCTCGTCGTGTCGGTCGCGGCGCTCGCGCTGTTCGGCTCGATCATGAGCGGGCTCGCAAACGCGATGCAGGACGTGAAGCAGCGCGAAGCGGCGCTCGTCACGTTCATGGTGACCGCGTCCGGCCTCACGCTGCTGTCGATCGGCTCCGCATTCTGGGGACTCGTCGCCGGGGTCGTCACGCAGGTGATCCTGAACGCGCGGCGCCCCGCGTGACGCGGCTTGCCGCCTGCCGCGGCGCGCGCCGCAGCGCCCGCCCGCCACGCCAAAACGTGCGCGACACGAATCGGGCCTAAAATGATGGATCGGAAGCGGCGCCCGGCGCCGCTTCGCTTCGCCGCCGCGCTCGCGCGGCCCGTGAGAACCCGGCGCCCCGCGCTCTTCTTCCGAATCGCCATGACTACCGCACTCGACCAGCTGAAGCAGTACACGACCGTCGTCGCCGACACGGGCGACTTCCAGCAGCTTGCGCAATACAAGCCGCAGGACGCGACCACGAACCCGTCGCTGATCCTGAAGGCCGTCCAGAAGGATGCGTACAAGCCGATCCTCGAGAAAACCGTCCGCGATCATCGCAACGAAAGCACCGATTTCATCATCGACCGTCTGCTGATCGCATTCGGCACCGAAATCCTGAAGCTGATCCCGGGCCGCGTATCGACCGAGGTCGACGCGCGCCTGTCATTCGACACGCAGCGCTCGATCGACAAGGGTCGTGAGCTCATCAAGCTGTACGAAGCGGCCGGCGTCGGCCGCGAGCGCATCCTGATCAAGCTCGCGTCGACGTGGGAAGGCATCCGCGCGGCCGAGGTACTGCAAAAGGAAGGGATCAAGTGCAACATGACCCTGCTTTTCTCGCTCGTGCAGGCCGCCGCATGCGCGGAAGCCGGTGCGCAACTGATCTCGCCGTTCGTCGGCCGCATCTACGACTGGTACAAGAAGCAGGCCGGCGCCGAATGGAATGAAGCGCGCGACGGCGGCGCGAACGATCCGGGCGTGCAATCGGTGCGCCGCATCTACACGTACTACAAGACCTTCGGCTACAAGACCGAAGTGATGGGCGCGAGCTTCCGCACGACCAGCCAGATCACCGAGCTCGCCGGCTGCGACCTGCTGACGATCAGTCCCGATTTGCTGCAGAAGCTGCAGGAGAGCAACGAGACGGTCGCGCGCAAGCTGTCGCCGGAAACGCTGCAGGACAAGCCGGCCGAGCGCGTCGCGATCGACGAGGCGTCGTTCCGCTTTCAACTGAACGACGAAGCGATGGCGACCGAAAAGCTCGCCGAAGGAATCCGCGTGTTCGCCGCCGACGCGGTGAAGCTCGAGAAGCTGATCGACGCGCTGCGCTGAGCCGCGCTACGCGTCAGCGGCTGTCAGCAAGACTGACAACAGCCGTCAGAAAGCGCTGCAAACGGTCGCGGACATGATGTTCGCGGCCGTTTTTATTTTTCATTCCATCGTCAAGCGCGCGCACTACAATCCACGTCACGGGTGCGACGGCCGCGTCCCGATGCGCCCTTTCCCCAGTCAATCTTGCACGACGCCACGCCAGCGCCATCGCGCCGGCATGGCACATCCCAGGAGACAACGATGCAAGTTCAACCGTACCTGACGTTCTACGGTCGTGCCGACGAAGCCCTTCAGTTCTACGAAAAGGCACTCGGCGCGAAGACGATGTTCAAGATGCACTTCAAGGACGCCCCACCGAATCCCGATTACCCGATGTCGCCGGAGATGAGCGACAAGGTGATGCACGCGAGCTTCACGATCGGCGACTCGATGATCATGTGCTCGGACGGCGATTGCAGCCAGCCGGCCGGCGCCGCGCACGCCGGCTATTCGCTGTCGCTGAACCCGGCGACGGTCGAGGAAGGCCAGAAGCTGTTCGATGCGCTCGCCGACGGCGGCGAAGTGACGATGCCGTTCGGCAAGACGTTCTGGGCGCTCGGCTTCGGGATGGCGAAGGATCGCTTCGGCGTGCACTGGATGGTCAACGTCGAGGACCTGTCGCAGCGCGAGGAACTCGCGAAACGCGCGCAGGGCTGACGCAAAAGGAACGCCCGCCACCTTGCGGTGGCGGGCGTTTTTGTTGCCAGGCAACCGGGCAATGCGTCGTGCGCGGCACGCGGCAGCGCACGGTCCGTATCAGCCCTCGACGACGTCGAGATAATCCTCCGGCCGCGTGCGATCCTCCGCATGCGCCATGCCGATCACGCGCACCAGCACGCTCACGACCACCGACACCACCAGGTTCACGATCAGCGACCACACGGCCGCGTAGCCGGGAATCGCGAGGCCGAACAGGTGGATCGTGAAGATCGAACTCGCCAGCTTCAGCGAGACCGCCATCCACGTGCCGCAGATGATGCCGGCCGCCCAGCCGGCCAGCAGGCCGCGATGGTCGAGCACGCGCGTGTACAGGCCGAGCACGATCGCCGGCAGCGTCTGGATGATCCAGATCCCGCCGAGCAGTTGCAGCTGGATCGCGTAGGTCAGCGGCAGCCCGAGGATGAACGCCACCGCGCCGACCTTCACGATCAGCGACACGAGCTTCGCGACGTGCGTCTCCTGGTCGTGCGACATGTTGCGGTTCACGAACTCGCGGTGGATATTGCGCGTGTACAGGTTCGCGGCCGCGATCGACATGATCGCCGCCGGCACCAGCGCGCCGATGCCGATCGCCGCGAACGCGACGCCGACGAACCACGACGGGAAATACTCGAGGAACAGCGCGGGCACCGCGAAGTTCGGGCCGAACGCCTTGAAGTACGGCGCGTACTGCGGCATGTCCTTCACGCCGGAGGCGAGCGCCATGTAGCCGAGCAGCGCGAGCAGGCCGAGCACGAACGAGTACGCGGGCAGCATCGCCATGTTGCGGCGGATCGAGTTGCCCGACGACGACGACAGGATCGCCGTGACCGAGTGCGGATACAGGAACAGCGCGAGCGCCGAGCCGATCGCGAGCGTCGCGTATGCGCTGTAGCCGTTCAGGCTCATCGCGTCGGGCGCCTTCAGCAGCAGCTTCGCGGGCGGCACGGCGGAGAAGATGTGCCCGAAGCCGCCGAGCTTCGCGGGGATCACGATGACCGCGGCGGCGATCGTGATGTAGATCAGCACGTCCTTCACGATCGCGATCATCGCGGGGGCGCGCAGCCCCGACGTGTACGTGTAAGCGGCGAGGATCGCGAACGCGATGATCAGCGGCAGGTCGCCGACGAAGCCGGTCGTGTCGAAGCCGAGCGCGCCGATCACCACCTCGATGCCGACGAGTTGCAGCGCGATGTACGGCATCGTCGCGACGATGCCCGTCACCGCGATCGCCAGCGCGAGCATCCGGCTGCCGTAGCGCGCGTTGACGAAGTCGGCGGCCGTCACGTAGCCGTGCCGCTTCGCGATGCTCCACAGTTTCGGGAACACGACGAACGCGAACGGATAGATCAGGATCGTGTACGGCAGCGCGAAGAAGCCCATCGCGCCGGCGCCGAACACGAGCGCGGGCACCGCGACGAACGTGTAGGCCGTGTAGAGATCGCCGCCGAGCAGGAACCACGTGACGATCGTGCCGAAGCGGCGTCCGCCGAGGCCCCATTCGTCGAGATGGGCGAGATCGCCGCGCCGCCAGTTCGCGGCCAGGAAACCGATGATCGTGACGCCGATGAACAGCAGGACGAAGACGAAGGTCGCGCCGAGATTCATTGCGCACCTCCTTGCGTACCGCTCGCCTTCCACGCGTTCTTGGTCTTGAAGTACACGAACGCGGTGATCACCGCGCTGATGAAGACCCAGAGCAACTGGTACCAGTAGAAAAACGGAAAACCGAACCATTGCGGTTCGATCTTGCTGTACGACGGCACCCAGACCATCGCGATCAACGGCAGTACCAGCAGCCAGAGCCAGCGCTTCGCGGCCCGGTTGGCGTCGGCATCGTGAGCCATGACGTCTCCTCTTCTATCCCGGTTATCGATCTTGTTGAGCGGGTACGACACCGAGAGGAGCGGCGAAACGGGTAGGCTGCGGCTCCCCTGGCTTCGCGCCAGTATAGGAGCCGCGAGTACGCGGTCAAGCAGGGGCGAACCCGAGGTGATCCGCCCCTTGTCACGCGGATGCGCCGGCCTGCGCCGGTGCACCCGGCGTCAGATCGCGAACGCGGTGTCGCGTGCGCCGTCCGTTGCTTTCAAAGCTTTCACCCACTTGCGCGCGGGCAGCTTGAGCGTGTCCTCGATCAGCTTCGCGCGGGCGTCGAGCTGGGCGAACGGCACGTCGAGCGCGGGGCCCGAAAACGCGATCGCGATGCGGTTGCCGTCGTGCACTTCGGGCAGCGCGATCACGCGGTGATCGAACGCCGCATTCAGGTGCTTCATGTTGCGCACGAAGCTCGGATGATCGCCGAACAGGTTGATCGTCGCGATGCCGGCATCGGCGAGGCAGCCGCGCACCGCGCGGTAGAACGCGACGCTGTCGAGCACGGGGCCGCGCGCGGTCGCGTCGTACAGGTCGATCTGGATCGCGCCTGCCGTGCCGCGGTTGGCCGGGTCGTTGACGAAGTCCCATGCGTCGGCTTCGTGCACGGCGAGGCGTGCGTCGTCGGGCGGCAGCGCGAACATCGTGCGCGCGGCGACGATCACGGCCGGGTTCAGCTCGACGGCCTCGACCTTCGCGTGCGGCAGGAAACGATGCGAGAACTTGGTCAGCGCGCCGGTGCCGAGCCCGAGCTGGACGATCCGTTCCGGCGTTTCGAGGAACAGCAGCCACGCCATCATCTGCTGCGCGTATTCGAGCTCGATATGCAGCGGCTTCGAGATCCGCATCGCGCCCTGCACCCACTCGGTACCGAAGTGCAGGAAGCGCACGCCGCCTTCTTCGGAGAACGTCACGGGCGCGAAACGCGGCTTGCGCGGCGCTTCGAGCACCGGCACGTCGTCGTGTTCGTCGATGTCCGGGCGGCGCTTCACGCGCGGCGGCTGGAGTTTTTCGGAGCCGTTGTAGGCGGACGGCTTGCGTTGCTTGAACGCGCGTGCCTCGGCGGACGCGCGCTTGATCAGTCGGGTCATGATGGTTGAATCTCGCTGGGTGACGCTGGATGAGCGGACGAGAGGATAGCATTGGTGGGAGGCGGAGGCCGCCGACGCGTGCCCCGCCACGCGTGACGTCCAATCCCGTCGACGCTACGCTGCATTCGCGAATTCACAGGAGCGCGCATGACCTCGCACGACAAGAAGATCTGGTTTCCGGCGAAGCGCTACGGCTGGGGATGGGGATTGCCGGTCGCGTGGCAGGGTTGGGTCGTGCTGCTGCTGTTCGCGATCGGCGTCGTCGCGAGTGCATGGCTCGTGCCGCCGCATCGGTCGCCGGTGGCGTACGGCGCGTGCCTCGTGGTGCTGGTCGCGCTGCTGACTGCGGTGTGCTGGCTCAAGGGCGAGAAGCCCCGGTGGCGATGGGGCAACGACGATTGAGCGTCCACGCGATACGCAAGCCCATGCGTTTTTGCTGCCTGACGACCGCGCGTCGTGCGGCAGTGCATGCAGCGTCGGCTCGCCGCGCACCGTGCGCGGCAGCCGCCGGAACGGGTCGCCATTTTGTTCAGTTTGACACCGGCGTTGGCCAGACAGCATGCTGGTGCCGCGCACGCATTTCTTTCGACGTGACCGGTTGCGCCGTAACGTCATCGAAGCCTGCCAATATCCGCTCTGGCCATACCTGCTCCATCACACGGGATTTCGTAAGCATGAGTCACATCCACTTCATCGGCGGGGAAAAAGGCGGCGTCGGCAAATCGCTCGCGGCCCGCGTGCTGGCCCAGTATTTCATCGATCGGAGCATGCCCTTCGTGGGCTTCGATACCGACCGATCGCACGGCGCGCTACTGCGGTTCTATGCCGATTTTGCCGCGCCTGCCGTGCTCGACCAGCACGACAGCCTCGATCCGGTCATGGAATCGGCGCTCGAGGATCCGCAACGGCGCATACTGGTGGACCTCGCGGCCCAGACGCAGCAGTCGCTCGCCAAGTGGCTCGACGATTCGGACGTAGTCGACTTCGCCGAGGAACACGGCCTCACGCTGACGTGGTGGCACGTGATGGACACTGGACGCGATTCGGTCGATCTGCTGCGGCAATGGCTCGACGAATTCGGCGGACGAATCAAGCTGGTGCTGGTGCTGAACGAAGTCCGCGGCGATCGCTTCGAGATTCTGGAGGCCTCCGGCGAACGCGAAAGGGCCGAAGCTCTCGGCGCTAGCGTGATTACGCTGCGCCGCCTGCCCGATACGACCATGCAGAAGATCGATCGACAAAGCGCGAGCTTCTGGGCGGCGGTCAATCATCCCGACCGCGCCGCCACTGGGTTCGGCTTGCTGGAGCGGCAGCGCGTCAAGGTCTGGCTGAATCGTACTTACGAGGAGCTGGGCACGCTCGCCCTGTAGCACCGGCCCATGGCGGCACGGAGTGTGCGTCGGGTGGCTGGCGTGGCTCATATCGGGAAAACTTGGAGGTTCGATGGCCGATCACGACAGACTGCATCCACTCCGTCCGTTCCTGAAAAACTGGGTATGGGAGCACGGCCGAATCGGGACGCGCTATCTGGATTGTGGGGATGGCGAAATCAAGTTCGACGAAGGCAAGAAATCGCATTTCGCCGCAGAGAAATATACCTACGTGCCGCTGGGCAAGGACGCTGACGACGACACGTCCGCGGAGGGTCCTGCGATCCACGAGGCGGGACTTGCCCGCTTTTTGCGGGCGGCGCAGATGGGCACGCCCGGGGAAGCCGGCTCCGTGGCGGAGGTTCAGCGCGCGGTGCAGGATTGCGTGGAGATCGGCCTGTTCAGCGCGTATCAAGGGGAGGCTCGCCAGGCATGGGCCCGCTACGCGCAGGAACCGATGTTCGAGGACGAGATCCGCGCGGCGGTCGTCGACGACATCCGGCGAATTTACGTCGGCATGCGAGAACAGCTGGCGCTGTACGATTTCAGTGTGCTCTACGGCTTGCCCACGCCGCTGCTGATCAGCGACACCCCCTTCATCGACTGGCGCGTGATCGCCAGTCCGGCACTTCCGTTCGTCTCGCTTCCGCTGGGACCTTATTGCCTGCTGGTAGGCGCGCCATCGGGCAGGAGTAGCCGAATCGGCCCGGTGACCTGGAAGGCCGCTGCCGCGCTGGGGCCGTTGAAGGACCACAACCGCCGGATCGAGGAGCATGCACGGCTGTGGCTGGTGGCGACCACCGATGATCAACTCGTCGCGGCACAAAATCGCATCGTCTCGGCCACGGGCGCCAGGCAAGGCGAGGCGAAGCCTTGACCGGTAGTGTCGAGTGGCGGCGTGGTCGCATCAGGTCCGGCGCGTCCTGTTGCCGCTCCCGCCCGCTTCGTCAACCAGTCGGAATCCAGCACGTCTCAGGCGCGAAGTGCGCGCCAAAGCACCAGCTTCTGCTCGAACGACAGCATCGCGTTCGCCGGGCTCGACGACGGCAGCACGAGCGTCTCGTAGCCAGCCTGGCCGATCACGTCGGCGAACCGCCCCGCCGTCTTGCCGTTGAAACACACGCGCTTCAGCAACGGCGCATGCTCGCGCAACGAATCGAAGTCGTTCGGCTTCGCGTTCCTGATCGCGGAATCGAGGCTGCCCTGACGATGGCACGCATCGAGAACGTCCCAGATGCCGATGCCGTGCGACAGCACGCGCTCGAGCCGCGCGTCGTACGGCAGCTCATGCAGCGACGGCTCGCCGTGGCCATCACCAACGTCGCGCGATATCCCTGCTATCTAGATCCGCCGAACGGTCGCTCATCGAGCTTAAATTTGGCTCGATCGTGCTAAATTTTGGCTCGATCGTGCTAATATCACGGCTTATGACAAAGCTCGGCGACGCCCTCTTTTCCAGCGCACAGCAACCCATTCTGGCCTGCCTGTTTGGGCAGCCCGAACAGTGGTTTCACGTCAAAGAGTTGATCCGGCTGACCAGTCTCGGTAGCGCCAGCGTCCAGCGTGAACTGAATCGTCTCGAAAAAGGTGGCCTTATCGAAACTCGACGCATCGCCAATCTCAAACAGGTGCGAGCGTTTGCCGGCAGCCCCATTTTCAGCGAGTTGCGTCTCATCGTCCTCAAAACCTTCGGGGTCGTCGAGGTGCTCCGCGAAGCGCTGTCACCGCTGACCTCAGAGATACAACTCGCCTTTGTATACGGCTCGGTTGCCCAAGGCAGCGACCACGCCGGTAGCGACGTCGATGTTATGTTGGTCAGTGAGACGCTCAGCTATGGACAAGTCATGGCCGCACTCGAATCGGCTGAAAGACAGCTCGGCCGCTCGGTCCAGATCACACAATACACTCACGAGGAATTTCTCGAACGGAAACGCAAAAGTCATCCGTTCCTCGCGGAAGTGCTGCGCCAACCGAAGCTGATGATTATCGGAACCGAGGACGACATTGACCGCATTGGATAACCTCGTACGCATCGGAAAACTCAAACCCTTTCCGGCGAACCGCGGCGAATTCGAGCATCTGCTCGGCCTCGCTCGAACCTTGCTCGATACCGTCACAAGCAGTAACGGAATGGCGACGGCGAGCCAGTTCATCCTCGCCTACGATGCCGCTCACGCCGCGTCACGTGCTGCGTTACGGGCTCACGGATACCGGAGCGACGACCGATATCTGGTGTTTCAGTGTCTCGAACACACGATCGGCTGGCCGACCGAAAAATGGCGCGTGCTCGACACCTGCCATCGCAGGCGCAATGCGGCCGAATACGAGGGCAACGTAGATCTTCCAGCGAGTCTGACCGCCGAGTTGGTTCGGCTCACTGCTGAACTCATTGAAACCGTATCTCTACTCGACCGCCTGCTGCCGTCCACTTGATACTGCTTCGCGGGATACTCTGAATCCAACGAGTTTCAGGCGCGAATCCCGCGCCAAAGCACCAGCTTCTGCTCGAACGACAGCATCGCGTTCGCCGGGCTCGACGACGGCAGCACGAGCGTCTCGTAGCCAGCCTGGCCGATCACGTCGGCGAACCGCCCCGCCGTCTTGCCGTTGAAGCACACGCGCTTCAGCAACGGCGCATGCTGGCGCAACGAATCGAAGTCGTTCGGCTTCGCGTTCCTGATCGCGGAATCGAGACTGCCCTGGCGATGGCACGCATCGAGAACGTCCCAGATGCCGATGCCGTGCGACAGCACGCGCTCGAGCCGCGCGTCGTACGGCAGCTCATGCAGCGACGGCTCGCCGAGCACCGCGCCGAGCAGCCGCCAGAACTGGTTGCGCGGATGCGCGTAGTACTGCGCGGCGTCGAGCGACGCCTCGCCCGGAAAACTGCCGAGGATCATCGTGTGCGTATTCGGCGCGACGACCGGCGGAAAACCCTGCAACATCACGCGTCTCCGTGCGGCCCGACGGATCGCGGCCCGTCGCCGTACGCGGCGAGATGACGCCACAGCGCAGGCAGCATGCACTCGGTGACCATCAGCGGCTTGCCGTGACGCTGGAACACCGAGCGCCGCGCGACGAACGCATGCGGCGCGCGCGCACCCTGCAATGCATGACTCGCGAGCGCATACAGCGGATGGCCGGCGATCACGCGCCGGCTCACGAGCGCCGAGCGCTCGACCTGCGGATCGCTGTACAGCAGCTCCGCGAGCGGCCGCGTGCGCAGCCGCCGCATCGCCTGCCACACGCCCTTGCTGGCCGCGAGCGGCGCGATGCTGTGCGCGGCGACGTACGGCGTGCCGTCGACCGACAGGATCACCTCGCGCACCCACATCGGCGCGCGCGGCGAACTGGCGAGCGCGTCCGGCTCGTCGAACCACGGGCGGTCGACGGCCTCGCGCGTCACCCGCACGTTCACGCTGCCGAGCCGCGCGAGGTGCGCGGTCAGCGATCCGCCGCGCGTCAGCCAGTCGCGCTGATCGAGCGTGCAGCCAGGCCGCGGCGTCGCGCGCCAGCCCGCCTGCGCGCCGTCGAACCGCATGCGCGCGTTCACGCGGTGCGCGACAGCAGCAGCGCGTTGGTCCGCTTCACGAAGCTCGCCGGATCGTCGAGCATGCCGCCTTCGGCCAGCAGCGCCTGATCGAACAGCAGATGGCACCAGTCGCCGAAATCGGCGCTGTCGGCATTCAGCTGCTTCACGAGCGCGTGCTCGGGATTGATCTCGAGGATCGGCTGCATCGCCGGCGCGTTCTGGCCGGCTGCCTTCAGCATCCGCTGCAGGTAGCCGCTCATGTCGTTGTCGTCCGCGACGAGGCACGACGGCGAATCGGTCAGGCGGAACGTGACGCGCACTTCCTTCACCTTGTCGCCGAGCGCTTCCTTCATCTTCTCGACGACCGGCTTGATCGCTTCGCCGGCCTCTTCCTGCGCCTTCTTCTCCTCGTCGTTCAGCTCGCCGAGATCGAGATCGCCGCGTGCCACGCTCGCGAGCGGCTTGCCATCGAATTCGTGCAGGAACGACAGCATCCATTCGTCGACGCGGTCGGTCAGCAGCAGCACCTCGACGCCCTTCTTGCGGAACACTTCCAGATGCGGGCTGTTCTTCGCGGCCTGCCACGTATCGGCGGTCACGTAGTAGATCTTGCTCTGCTCGGGCTTCATGCGCGACACGTAGTCGGCGAGCGACACGTCCTGCGCATCGGTATCGCCGTGCGTCGACGCGAAGCGCAGCAGCTTCGCGATGCGCTCGCGGTTCGCGTGATCCTCGCCGAGGCCTTCCTTCAGTACCTGGCCGAACGCGCCCCAGAACGTCTTGTACTTCTCCTTGCCGGCATCGTCTTCCGCGTTCGCGAGCTCCTCCAGCATCGACAGCGCGCGCTTGGTCACGCCTTCGCGGATCGCCTTCACGTCGCGGCTTTCCTGCAGGATTTCACGCGACACGTTCAGCGGCAGGTCGGCCGAATCGACCACACCCTTCACGAAGCGCAGGTATTGCGGCAGCAGCTGCTCGGCGTCATCCATGATGAACACGCGCTTCACGTACAGCTTGAGGCCGCCGCGATAGTCGCGGTTCCACAGGTCGAACGGCGCGTGCGCGGGCACGAACAGCAGCTGCGTGTATTCGCTGCGGCCCTCGACGCGGTTGTGCGTCCACGTGAGCGGGTCCTGGTGATCGTGCGCGATGTGCTGGTAGAACTGCGTGTACTGCTCGTCGGTGACGTCGCTCTTCGAACGCGTCCACAGTGCGCTCGCCTGGTTGACGGTTTCGTCCTCGTCCTTCAGGACCATCTCGCCCTTTTCCTGATCCCACTCTTCCTTGCGCATCAGGATCGGCAGCGCGATGTGGTCGGAGTACTTCTGGATGATCGACTTCAGGCGGTGCGACGACAGCAGATCGTCCTCGCCTTCGCGCAGGTGCAGCGTGATCGTCGTGCCGCGCTGCGCGCGCTCGATCGCGTCGATCGTGAAATCGCCTTCACCGGCGCTTTCCCAGCGCACGGCTTCGTTCGCAGGCAGGCCCGCGCGACGCGTTTCGACGGTGATCTTGTCGGCGACGATGAAGCCCGAATAGAAGCCCACGCCGAACTGGCCGATCAGCGCCGCATCCTTCTGCTGGTCGCCCGACAGCTTCGTGAAGAATTCCTTGGTGCCCGAACGCGCGATCGTGCCGAGGTTCGCGATTGCCTCGTCGCGGCTCATGCCGATGCCGTTGTCGTCGATCGTGATCGTGCGCGCGGCCTTGTCGAAGCCAATGCGGATGCGCAGGTTCGGATCGTTCTCGTACAGCGCGCTGTCCGCGAGCCCTTCGAAACGCAGCTTGTCGGCCGCGTCGGACGCATTCGACACCAGTTCGCGCAGGAAGATTTCCTTGTTGCTGTAGAGCGAATGGATCATCAGGTGGAGGAGTTGCTTGACCTCTGCCTGAAAGCTCATCGTTTCGTGTGCCATGGATGCTGTTTCCTCTTACTTGAACTGAAAAGGGGTGACGCCGGCGCCCGGCGCGCGATGCCGGCGGAGCCGTGAAGGACGGCCCGTTGGGACGGCCCGTCTCGGACGGCCCGTGTGGGACGACCGCCTGGCGCCGGCGATTTGCGCGCCTATCTGGGGACGGCACGCGCCATTTCAAGAGCCGGCCTGCCCCGCCGCGTCACGACGCGCGCCGCACCGCCGAGTCGATGTAGCCCGCCAGCAGCCCCGGCAGCGCCGGATCGCCGCAGTTCGCGACGTTGAAGCGCATCCACGTGGACGGCGACTGCTGCGGCGAGAACAGGCTGCCCGGCGTCAGCAGGAAGCCGGCTTCGTGCGCGACCGCCGCGAGCGCGTCCGAATCGACGCCCGTGTCGGCCCACAGGAACATCCCGGCCGCGGGCATCGTGAAAAGCCCGAGCCCGGTGCGTTCGAGCATCCGCGCGGTCTTGTCGCGCACACCGTCGAGCCGCGCGCGCAGCCGCTCGACGTGGCGCCGGTAATGCCCTTCGGTCAGGATCTTGTACAGCACGCGCTCGTTGAGCTCGGGCGTGGTCATCCCGACCAGCATCTTCTGGTCGGTGACCGCCTTCGCGATCTCCGGCGCGCAGGCCACGTAGCCGACCCGCAGGTTCGCCGCGAGCGTCTTCGAATAGCTGCCGAGATAGATCACGCGCTTCAACTGGTCGAGGCTCGCGAGGCGCGTGGCCGGATAGCTGGGCGGGCACAGGTCGCCGTACACGTCGTCCTCGACGACCAGGAAATCGTAGGCCTCCGCGAGCTTCAGGATCCGGAACGCCTGCGCGGCCGACAGCGACGTGCCGGTCGGGTTCTGCAGCACCGAGTTGATCACGAGCATCTTCGGCCGCCACATCTGCACCAGGGTTTCGAGCGCGTCGAGGTCGGGGCCGTCGGGCGTATAAGGCATCCCGACGAGCTGCGCGCCCTGCGCGGCGAACCGGCCGAACATCTGAAACCACGCGGGATCGCCGACGATCACCGCATCGCCCGGGCGCATGTAGATCCGCGAGATCAGGTCGATCGCCTGCGTGATGCCCGACACCAGCACGATCTGTTCGGGCTTCGCGCCGATCTCGACTTCGGCGAGGCGCGTCTGCAGTTGCTGGCGCAGCGGCAGGAAACCCTGCGCGGTGCCAAAGCCGAGCATCTGCGCGCCCGACTGGCGCCCGAGCGCGCGCAGCGCGCCGGTGATCAGCTCGCCGTCGAGCCAGCGGCCCGGCAGATAGCCGAGGCCCGGGCCCTTCTCCGGGCTGACCGTATGCAGCATGTTGCGCAGCAACCAGACGACGTCGATCGTGTTGTGCACGGGCGCGGCCTCGGCCGCGCGCGCGACGCCGTCGGCGGGCTGCGGGCCGGCGCCCGTGCGCTCGCGCACGTAGAAGCCGGAACCGCGCCGCGAGTCGAGGTAGCCCTGCGCGACGAGGCGCTCGTAGGCCTCGACGACGGTAAAGCGCGACACGCTCTTGTCGAGCGCGAGCTTGCGGATCGACGGCATGCGCATGCCGGGACGGAACACGCGTTCGTCGATGCGCCGCCGCGCCCACTGGACCAGCTGGTCGACGAGCGTGAGCGTGGCCGTGTCGTGCGGCGCGGGAATCTGGGCGAGTGGGACGGTGGACATGGGCGGCAGGCTCCAACTGTACCGAAGGCTATCGCGCCGATTGTACCGTTACTGTGCCGGTAGCGACGATTACAGTTGACCGGAATGGCGATCGTGCGGCCTGCGCACCGGCCCCGCCGGACACGGCGCTGCGCCCGCCGGCCCGCATCGCGGCCGGTGCGCAGGCCGGTCCGGCCCCCGCCCGGCTTCTCGCCCGCCTACCATGACACTTTCGCTTCCCGACCGACGCTCATGCCAGCCCGCTCCCTGACACTCGACCATCTCGTGATTGCCGCGCGCACCCTCGACGAAGGCGTGCGCCATGTCGCCGACGCCCTCGGCATCGAGCCGGCCGGCGGCGGCCGCCATCCGCTGATGCGGACCCACAATGCGCTGTTCGGCGCGTGGGGCGGGCTCTATCTCGAAGTGATCGCAATCGACCCCGACGCGCCCGCGCCGGACGACGATGCGAAGCCGCCGCGCGCGCGGCTGTTCGGGCTCGACGATCCGGCGATCCAGGCGCGGCTCGCGCAGGAGGGCCCGTTTCTCGCGCATTGGGTCGCGCGCGTCGACCGCCCGCGCCAGCTTGCGCTGTGGCAGCGCCAGTATCCGGCCCGCATCGCGCCGGTCGTCGCGATGCGGCGCGGCGACCTGAGCTGGGGCCTCACGGTACCCGACGACGGCAGCTTCCCCGCGTGGCAGGGCGCAGGCGACGGCCTCGTGCCGTCGCTGATCCAGTGGGACAGCCCGCGCCATCCGGCCGAATCGCTGCCGGCCGACGGTGTCGCGCTGAAGGCGCTCAAGGGCGCGCACCCGCACGCGGATACGATCCGCGAGCAGCTCGACTGGCTCGGCGCCGCCCACCTGCTCGACGTCGAATCCGCCGACGGCCCGCCGGCGCTCGTCGCCGAATTCGACACGCCGCAGGGCCCGCGCACGCTGCGCTGACGCCGCACGTGCGGCCGCCCTGCTTGTCACACCATACGCACCTCGCCAATACGGAGACACCCACGACATGAATTCGCGCGAAACCCGGGGCATGCTGCTCGGCCTCATCGGCGTGATGATCTTCAGCCTGACGCTGCCGATGACGCGGATCGTCGTCTCCGAACTCAACCCGCTGCTCAACGGGCTCGGCCGCGCGCTCGCCGCCGCCGTGCCGGCCGGCCTGCTGCTGTGGTGGCGCCGCGAGCGGCTGCCGACCCGTGCCCAACTGAAGAGCCTCGCGATCACGTCGGCCGGCGTGATCATCGCGTATCCGGTGTTCTCGGCGTGGGCGATGAAATCGGTGCCGGCCTCGCACGGCGCGGTGGTCAACGGACTGCAACCGCTGTTCGTCGCGCTGTATGCGGCATGGCTGTCGCACGAACGGCCGTCGAAGGCGTTCTGGGCCAGCGCGGTGGCCGGCAGCGCGCTCGTGATCGCGTTCGCGCTGCGCGACGGCGGCGGCACCGTGCAGGCCGGCGACGCGCTGATGCTCGTCGCGGTCGGCATCGGCGCGCTCGGCTATGCGGAAGGCGCGCGCCTCGCGCGCCAGATCGGCGGCTGGCAGGTGATCTGCTGGGCGCTCGTCGTGTCGGCGCCGTTCCTCGTGCTGCCGGTCGGCTGGCTCGCATGGATGCAGCACGCCGCGCATCCGGGGCCGCTCGCGCCGCGCACCTGGCTCGCGTTCGGCTACGTGACCCTCTTTTCGCAATTCATCGGCTTTTTCGCATGGTATGCGGGGCTCGCGATGGGCGGCACCGCGCGCGTCGGCCAGGTGCAACTGCTGCAGATTTTCTTCACGATCGCCTTTTCCGCGCTGCTGTTCGGCGAAACGGTCACGCCGTCGACGTGGCTGTTCGCCGCCGCCGTGATCGCGACCGTGGTGCTCGGGCGCCGCTCGGCGGTCGCCACGGCGCCGCACCCCGCTCGCGCCGGCTGATGAGGTGCGCCATAATGGACGTTTTGCCTGATCGGTTTGCCTGACTGGCCGTGCCAACCCAGCCGCGAAGGCGCCGTCGTGCTCGCGCTCGCCCACCCGGCGGTGTCGAAGCGATCCGCCTGATCGACCTTTCTTGACTGACCACGATATCCGAACGAGGAGACTATGAATCCGAGCGACCTGCATCCGCCGCACTGGCAGCTTTCCGAACGTGCCCGCAAGCTGACGAGCTCTGCGATCCGCGAGATCCTGAAGGTCACGGAACGCCCCGAGGTCATCTCGTTCGCCGGCGGCCTGCCCGCCCCCGCGACGTTCCCGGCCGAACGCATGCGCGCCGCCGCCGACCGCGTGCTGCGCGACGCGCCGGCCGCGGCACTCCAGTACAGCGCGACCGAAGGCTATCTGCCGCTGCGCGAGTGGATCGCCGAACGCTACAGCGTGCGCGTGTCGCAAGTGCTGATCACGACCGGCTCGCAGCAGGCCCTCGACCTGCTCGGCAAGGCGCTGATCGACCCGAACAGCCCGATCCTCGTCGAAACCCCGACCTACCTCGGCGCGCTGCAATCGTTCTCGCTGTACGAGCCGCGCTACGTGCAGGTGCCGACCGACGAGCAGGGCCTGCTGCCGGAAGGCCTCACGCCCGAACTCACGCAAGGCGCGCGCCTGCTGTACGCGCAGCCGAACTTCCAGAACCCGACCGGCCGCCGCCTGCCCGTCGAGCGCCGCCGTGCGCTCGCCGCGTTCGCGCAGTCGAGCCCGTTCCCGGTGCTGGAGGACGATCCGTACGGCGCGCTGAACTACCAGGGCGAGCCGCTGCCGACGATGCTGTCGATGGCACCCGACCACGTCGTGCACCTCGGCACATTCTCGAAGGTGCTCGCGCCGGGCCTGCGGATCGGCTACATCATCGCGCCCGAGGAACTCCACTTCAAGCTCGTGCAGGCCAAGCAGGCCACCGACCTGCACACGCCGACGCTCACGCAGCGCATCGCGCACGAAGTGATCAAGGACGGCTTCCTCGACGAGCACATCCCGACGATCCGCGAGCTGTACAGCGCGCAATGCGACGCGATGCTCGGCGCGCTCGCGCGCCACATGCCGGCAGGCGTCACGTGGAACCGCCCGGAAGGCGGGATGTTCATCTGGGTGGACCTGCCCGCGCAAATCGACAGCATGAAGCTGCTCGCCGCAGCCGTCGACAACCACGTCGCCTTCGTGCCGGGCGCGCCGTTCTTCGCGGAGAACGCGCAGCAGAACACGCTGCGCCTGTCGTTCGTGACGGTGCCGCCCGAGAAGATCGAGGAAGGCGTCGCGCGCCTCGGCAAGCTGCTGCGCGAGCGCCTCTGATCCCCTTTTTCCTGTCACGACTCTCTACGAGGAATCGAACACATGGCTAACGTCTACGACAAACTGAAGTCGCTCGGCATCGAGCTCCCGACCGCCGGCGCCCCGGCTGCCGCCTACGTGATGAGCGCGCAAAGCGGCAACACGGTCTACCTGTCGGGCCACATCGCGAAGAAGGACGGCAAGGTCTGGGCCGGCAAGCTCGGCGCGGATCTGCAGACGGAAGACGGCAAGGCCGCCGCCCGCTCGATCGCGATCGACCTGCTCGCGACGCTGCACGCGCACACCGGCGACCTGAACAAGGTCACGCGCATCGTCAAGCTGATGAGCCTCGTCAACTCGACGCTCGACTTCACCGAACAGCACGTCGTGACGAACGGCGCGTCGGAGCTGATCGCCGAAGTGTTCGGCGACGCGGGCAAGCATGCGCGCTCGGCCTTCGGCGTCGCGCAGATCCCGCTCGGCGCGTGCGTCGAGATCGAACTGATCGCCGAAGTCGCGTAACGGGCGCATCGCGATGCCCGGCCGTCTCGTTCGCTTCAAGCAGGTCGACGTGTTCACGTCGGTGCCGTTCAAGGGTAATCCGCTTGCCGTGGTGTTCGACGCCGATTCGCTCGGCGACGACGCCATGCTCGAGATCGCCCGCTGGACGAACCTGTCGGAAACGACGTTCCTCTGCACGCCGACCGATCCGGAAGCCGACTATCGCGTGCGGATCTTCACGACGGGCGGCGAACTGCCGTTCGCCGGCCACCCGACGCTCGGCACCGCGCATGCGTTCCTGGAAAGCGGCGCGCGGCCGCGCACGCCGGGCCGGCTGATCCAGCAGTGCGGAGTCGGCCGGGTCGCGCTGCGCGAGCAGGGCGGCCGCTGGGCGTTCGCCGCGCCGCCGGCACGCGTCACGCCGCTCGACCGTTCGGACTACGCGGTACTGGCCGCCGCGCTGCGCAGCGACGCGCTCGACGTGGACGCCGAGCCGTGCGCGGTGGACAACGGCGCGCCGTGGCTGGTCGTGCGGCTGAAGTCGGCCGACGCGTGCATCGGCCTGTCGCCCGATCCGGCCGCGCTGGCGGCGCTGACCCACCGCTACGGCGTGGACGGCCTCGCCGCCTACGCGCCGCACGCCGAAGGCGGCCCCGCGACGTTCGAGATCCGCTGCCTGATGACGGGCGGCCAGTTCGGCACACCCGGCGAGGACCCCGTCACCGGCAGCGCGAACGCCGCGCTGGCCGGGCTGCTGACACGCCAGGAACGCCGCCCCGGCCAATCGTATACAGCCCGCCAGGGCACGGCGATCGGCCGCGACGGCCGCATCTTCGTCAGCTACGACGAAGACGGCACGACCTGGATCGGCGGCCACGTCGTCACGGTCGTCGACGGCACGTTCCGGTCACCCGCCTGACATTTCGCGATGTGCGATGGCGCCGGCTCGCCCGGCGCCCCACGCTTTGCCCAACTATCGCAAAAACGTTCCAGCCAGTAATATCGGGCCTAATCCGTTGTTTCGGAGGTCTGTCCATGGTTGCGCGTCCCGCGAACGAACAGACGTCGGGACAATCCGAACCATAGCCGGCCATCCAGACGGATGGCGCACGCGAGCAGGACGCCGCCCTCTTCGATGAGCTCCGCCCGGTCCAACCACACGCCGCCGAACCGGCCGCTGCGCGCGCCGCGCAAATCGCGCCGGCGTGCCCTGTTCGCCATCCCGCTGCTGGGGATGCTGGCGCTCGCGCTGCTGTGGGCCGTGATCATCGCGCGTCTGTCCGTCGAAAAGGACAGCGCGTACAAGGAAGCGGCGGCCTCCGCGGCGATCCTGTCGTCCGCGCTCGAGCAGCATACGGTCAAGGCGATCCACCAGGTCGACCAGATCACCCGCTTCGTCAAGTTCGAATTCGAGAAATCGCCGGCGCGCTTCAATCTCGCGAGCGCCGTCGAGAAAGGCGTCGTGCCAAGCGACACGCTGATCCAGGTGTCGCTCGTCAACGCGAAGGGCATCCTGTTCGCGAACACCGCCGAACTTCATCCGCAGCCGATCAACCTGTCCGACCGCGAGCACTTCAAGGTCCACCTCGCGCACAACGACGACCGCCTCTTCATCAGCAAGCCCGTGCTCGGCCGCGTGTCGAGCCACTGGACGCTGCAGATGACGCGGCGCCTGAACAACCCGGACGGCAGCTTCGCGGGCATCGTCGTGGTGTCGGAAGACCCGAGCTACTTCACGAACGATTTCTACAACAACGCGGCCATCGGCAAGGAAGGCGTGATCGCGGTCGTGTCCGATACGGGCGCGGTGCTCGCGCGGCGCACGGGCTCGGTGAGCAACGCGCCGGGCGCGTTTTCGGCGTCGGGCGTCTACCGATCGCCGAACGCGTGACGGGCACGATCATCGATCCGATCGACGGCGTGACGCGCATCGTGTCGTACCGCCACCTCGACGGCTACCCGCTCGCGGTGATGGTCGGGCTGTCGCAGACGGAAGAGTTCGCGGACTACACCCACACGCGCAACGTCTACCTGCTGATGACGAGCTTCATCACGCTCGCGATGCTCGCGTTCTTCGGCGTCGCGACGGGCCTGATCGGCAAGCTGCTCGGCCGCGAGCGCGAAATGACGCAGCTCGCCGAATACGACCTGCTCACCGGCCTCGCGAACCGCTATGCGACGCTGCGCGGACTGCGCAACGACGTGTCGATGCCCGCGAGCCTGTCGCGGCTCGGCCTGCTGTTCATCGATCTCGACAACTTCAAGACCGTCAACGACACGCTCGGCCACAACGCCGGCGACATCGTGCTGCAGATGACCGCGGCGCGTCTGGCCGATGCGGTCGGCGACGAAGGCTCGCTCGCGCGCATCGGCGGCGACGAGTTCGTCGTCGTGATGAAGGGCGACGACGTCGAGCGGCGCGCGGTGCGGCTCGCGGAAGCGATCATCCGGATGTTCGGCGAGCCGTTCGACGTGCGCGGCAGTTCGTTCGTGCTGCATGCGAGCATCGGCATCGCGCTGCACACCGTCGCGAACGAAAGCGAGATCGACCTGCTGAAAAAGGCCGACCTCGCGATGTACAGCGCGAAGGACGCCGGCAAGAACTGCTACCAGTTCTATGCGCCGCACCTGTCGCACCGCGCCGACCACCTGATGCGCTGGGAACAGCAATTGCGCGTCGCGCTCGCCGAGGGGCAGCTGTTCCTCGCGTACCAGCCGAAGATCGACCTCGCGCACCGCACCATCACCGGCTTCGAGGCGCTTGCACGCTGGGATCACCCCGAGCACGGCGTCATCTCCGCGAACGAATTCATTTCGATCGCCGAATCGACCGGCCTGATCGTGCCGATCGGCGACTTCGTGATCCGCACCGCGTGCGAGCAGATCGCGCGCTGGCGCGACGAAGGCCACGACACGCTGACGCTCGCGGTCAACATCTCGCCCGTGCAGTTCTGGCGCGGCGACCTGATCGAGACGATCTCGCAGGCGCTGCAGGACACCGGCATCCCCGCGAACCGGCTCGAGATCGAGATCACCGAGACCGCGATGATGGAATATCCGGAGCTCGTGTCCGAAAAGATCGTCGCGCTGAAAAAGCTCGGCATCCGGATTGCGCTCGACGATTTCGGCACCGGCTATTCGTCGCTGTCGTACCTGCACCGCTTCTCCGTCGACACGCTGAAGGTCGACCGCTCGTTCGTGCAGGCGATTCCGAACGACCGCAGCGTGTGCGTGATGGTGTCGTCGATCGTGCATCTCGCGCGCTCGCTCGGGCTGACCGTCGTCGTCGAGGGCACGGAGACCGAGGAGCAGATCACGTGGCTGTCCGCGCTCGGCGAAATCGAGGCGCAGGGCTTCCTGTTCTCGCGCCCGGTGCCGGCCGATGCGATTCCCGCGCTGATCGCCCGCTTCGGCGTGCGCGGCGAGCATCCGAACGTCGTCGCGCATCGCGCGACCGGCAGCACGGGCGCCTGAGCGCGCACTGCCGCACGCGCGCGCGTTGTGCGACGCCGCAATTATTTCGTTTTCCGATCCGATCGTTCAGTTCATTAACTAGCGTTTCCGCGCATGGCAGTGTCATGATGCGCGGTGGACAATCGGGAGGGCCGACGTGTCGGCGGGCCGCCGGCACGGCCATACGCGAGAGATCTGGCCCTGCGCCAACCACACAATCATGACAACCGTCGAAGTCGAAGCGACCGCTCGTGTCGAAGAGGCACCGGCATCCCTATGGGCCTTGTTCAAGGTCGTCGCCGGCATTTCGGCCGTTTCGTGGGGCGGGCTTTCGATGATGGCGCAGCTCGAACGCCATTACGTGGAGCGGCTGCGGCGCATCGAGCCGCACGTCTTCGGCGATCTCGTCGCGCTCGCGTGGCTCGTCCCGGGCCCCGTCGGCTGCAACGTCGCCGTGCAGGTCGGCCAGACGCTGCATGGCCGTGCCGGCGCCTGGGTCGCCGGCATCGCGAGCGTGCTGCCGTTCTCGATCCTGATGACGCTGTTCGCGATCTTCTATCAGACGCCGCTCGTGCGCTCGCTTGCCGCGCCGATGCTGATCAATCACTTCGGGATGGTGCTCGCCGCGCTGATCGGCGTCACGTGGGTCAAGCAGTTGCGCTCGCTCGCGCGCACGCGGCTCGAACAGGCGATCGCCGCACTGTCGACGATTCTGCTCGCTTTCGCGCATAGTCCGGCCGCTTTCGTCGGGATTCTGTTCGCCGCGTTTGCAGCGGGCTGGCTGACGGGGCCGCCGCAGCGCGACGCGGTCGATTTCACGCTATCGAAGCGCGACCGCAGCCTGCTCGTGCTGCTCGGCGTGCTCGTCGTGCTGTTCGCTGTGCCGCTGCCCGGCGATTATCAGGCGGAACTGCTATGGCCGCGCCTCGCGGGCGCCGGCATGACGCTGTTCGGCGGCGGCTTCTCCGCGCTGCCGGTGCTCAAGACGCTGTTCGTCTCGCCGGCGACCGGCATCTCCGATCACGACTTCACGCTGGCGTTCGCGCTGTCGCCGGTCGCGCCGGGGCCGTTGCTGAACGTGGTGCCGTTTCTCGGCTATCTGACCGACGGCTGGGTCGGCGCGCTGCTCGCCACGGCCGCGCTGTTCATTCCGTCGGGGTGCCTCGTCGTGTTTGCGCAGAACCATCTGCTCCGGCTCAAGCGCCATTCGCGCTTCGAACACGGGATGCGCCTGCTGCGCGCGGCGACGACCGGCTTTCTCGTCGTCGCCGTCGTGAAGATCCTGCATCGTGAACCGGCCGACCCGGTTTACTGGCTGACGGGCGCCTTCGCCACGCTGTGCTTCACGCGCTTCAAGGTGCCCGTCTACGCCGTGTACGGCGCGGTCGCCCTGGTGTGCAGCGTGTGGCTATGGGCCGCGCGCTGACGGGCGCCGGCCATCGCCCTGTCCGGTCTGGTCCGCCTCACCCGCTCAACCTGCCTGCACCGCGAGCCGGCGTGCGATCCAGCGGGCGCGCAGCGCGTCGTACGCGAGGTTGAAGCAGAACGTGTAAGGCAGGAAGAACAGCACGATACCGAGGTCGAGCAGCAGCGCCTCGACGAGGCTCACGTTCAGCCACCACGCGGCAACCGGCACCACCATCGCGACGAGGCCGAGCTCGAACGTCACCGCGTGCGCGACCCGCATGCCGAGCGTGCGCGACAATCCGGCCCGCCGCTCGAAGCGGTCGAACAGCGTGTTGAACGTCATGTTCCACGCCATCGCGATCAGCGACACCATCACCGTCAGCACGCCGACGTGCGAGACCGGCATGTCGAGCAGCCATGCGCCGATCGGCGCGCACAGCGCGATCGCCACCAGTTCGAACGTCAGCGCGTGCAGCAGCCGTTCCGTCACCGTTTTGTTGATCCGTTTCATGATTCGCTCCAATGCGTTACCTGATCCATGCCGGCCATTTTGATCGGCACAACCGTATGAATCCAGTTTGATATCATCGGTTTTACCGATACAAAACCGTCAGGAGCACCGCATGCACCACGCCCCGGAAGCCCTGCTCGCATTCGCCGAAGCGGCGCTGCTCGGCTCGTTTACGGCCGCCGCACGCAAGCTCGGCAAGCGCCAGTCGACGGTGTCGGAAGCGATCGCGAATCTCGAGATCGATCTCGGCGTGCAGTTGTTCGATCGCTCGACGCGCGCGCCGACGCTCACCGACGCCGGCCGCGCGCTGCTGCCGCACGTGCAGCGCGCGCTCGAGGCCAACGCGGCGATCGATCGCACGGCCGCCCGGCTCGCGCACGGCGAGGAAGCGCGGCTCACGCTCGTCGTCTCGGATACGTACCAGTCGAAGCGCTACGAAGAGACGTTGATGGCGCTCGAACGGCGCTTTCCGGCGCTCGAGCTCGAATGCCAGATCGCCGAGCACGACGACGTCCTCGACCTGATCCAGCAAGGCCGCGCGCAACTCGGGCTGATGGCCGCGCGCGCGGCCTACCCGGCCGATATCGGCGCGGCGACCGTGGCGGAGGAATCGGAGATCGGGCTGTTCGTCGGCCGCACGCACGCGCTCGCCGCATATGGCGACGCCGAGGTGCCGCACGCGACGCTGCGCGACGTGCGCGAACTGCGCCTCAATACCTACGTGAAAACGGAAGGACGCGGCACCGACGACCGGATCGTCGTCGGCACGCAGCACTGGCTCGCGCCGAGCTACCTGATGCTGCTGGAGATGGCGGTGCTGGGGTTCGGCTGGGCGGAACTGCCGCGCTGGATGGTCGAGCACTTCGCGCGCGACCGCCTGTGCGAGCTGCATGCGCGCGGCTGGCCGCGCCGCGTGCGGGTGGATGCGGTCTGGTCGCGCAACCGGCCGCTCGGGCCGGCCGGGTCATGGCTGCTCGACGCGATGCTTGCCGCGTAGCGGCGCGTGTGCCGTCGAGCCTGCCGGGAACGGAGGGCTGAGGGCTGGCGCCAGCCGGTCAGAAACCGCGCGACAGCACGGCCGCGCCGATCGTGACGACGCCGAGCACGAGGTTCACGACGACGAGCAGGCGCACCGCGTTCACCGCGCGCGCGCCGTCCGGCCAGTTCTGCGCCTGCACCGCACGGCGAATGCGCGGGAACAGCGCGAAGCGGATGTGCCCGAAGATCAGCATCATCACGACGCCGAGCCCGGCCATCGCGTGCAGCGACCACGTCGCGTGCGCACCGCCGAAGCTCGTCAGCAGGAAGCCGCCGGACAGCAGGATCACGATCACAGCGCCTGAAACCCAGTTGAAGAAGCGGCCGAACACGCCTTCGATCAGCGGCAGCCGCAGTTGCGGCGAGAGGTCGGACAGCGCGGGGCGCAGGCAGAAGTGCGCGAAGACCATCCCGCCCACCCACACGGCGACGGCCAGCAGGTGAAGAAACAGCGCGACGGCAACGGCGTGGGACATGGGGACGATCCTGTGATGAATGGGGTGCAGCGAACGGCCGCGTCGCACGCGGCATCAAGCGACGTTCGACTCGCCCGCCGCGCGGCGGTTCAGACCCTCAGCGCGATTTCACACTATTTTGCAAATTCCGCGTGACAGCGCCACGCTTGCTTACCCGAATCCCCCAGCCAGAAAAGAAAAAGCCGCCCGCCGAAGCGGACGTGCGGCCTTCGATCGCGGCCGAACCGGATGAACCGGGCGATCCGGACGACCGCGCGGCGTCAGCCGAGCAGCGGACGCAACTCGGTGACGACCTTGAGCTTCGTGTCCGGCGCGCGGCCCTTGCGGGCGCGCTTGCCGATGTGCGGCGCGAGCCCGGCATACGACAACGTCTCGTCCTGCACCTTGCCGCCGCGGCCGGTGCCGATCAGCACGACGCCGGACGGATCGATCGCGAGTGCCTGCACGAGCGTTTCCTTGTCGTCGAGCGCCATCAGGATCACCCCGCGCCCGCCGCCGGACAGCGTCTTCATCTCGTCCATCCCGAACACCAGCAAGCGCCCGCCGCTCGACAGGCACGCGACCTGCGTCGCGTTCGGCAGCACCGGCATCGGCGCGAGCGGCACCGCGCCCGCATCGATCGTCATGAACGACTTGCCGGCCTTCACGCGGCTCACCATGTCGCCGACCTTCGCGAGGAAGCCGAAGCCGTTGCTCGACGCGAGCAGCAGTTGCTGATCGGCCGGCGCCGCGTAGTAGTGCATCAGGTGCGAGCCCGATTCGAGCTCGATCAGCGACGTGACCGGCACGCCGTCGCCGCGCCCGCCCGGCAGCACCGACACGTCGACCGAATACACGCGGCCGCTGCTGCCCCACGCGATCAGGCGATCGGGCGTGCGGCACTGGAACGCCGCGTACAGGTGGTCGCCCGCCTTGAACGTGAAGCCGGCCGGATCGAGCCCGTGGCCCTTCAGCGCGCGCACCCAGCCCTTCTGCGACACGACCACCGTCACCGGCTCGTCGACCACCTTCGCCTCGAACGTGGCGCGCTTTTCCTGCTGGATCAGCGTGCGGCGATCGTCGCCGTACTGCTTCGCATCGGCCTCGATCTCCTTGATCATCAGCCGCTTCATCGCGCTTTCGTTCGCGAGCAGTTCCTCGAGCTTCGCCTTTTCGTCGCGCAGCGCTTCGAGTTCCTTCTCGATCTTGATCTTCTCGAGCCGCGCGAGCTGGCGCAGGCGGATTTCGAGGATGTCCTCGGCCTGCCGCTCGCTGAGGCCGAACGCGCTCATCAGCGCGGCCTTCGGCTCGTCCGACTCGCGGATGATGCGGATCACCTCGTCGATGTTCAGGAAGACGATCATCCGCCCTTCGAGGATGTGGATGCGGTCGTCGACCTTCGCGAGACGATGGCGGCACCGGCGCGTCATCGTCAGCTGGCGGAACTTCACCCATTCGTCGAGGATCGTCAGCAAGCCCTTCTGGCCCGGCCGGCCGTCGGCGCCGATCATCACGAGGTTCAGCGTCGCGTTCGATTCGAGGCTCGTGTACGCGAGCAGCGTGTTCACGAATTCCGTCTGGTCGATCGTGCGCGACTTCGGCTCGAACACGAGCCGCACCGCCGCTTCCTTGCCCGACTCGTCGCGCACCGCGTCGAGCAGGTCGAGCATCGCCTTCTTCGTGTTGAGCTGCTCGGGCGTCAGCGTCTTCTTGCCGAGCTTGAGCTTCGGGTTGGTCAGTTCCTCGATTTCCTCGAGCACCTTCTGGCCCGACGTGCTCGGCGGCAACTCGGTGACGACGAGTTGCCACTGGCCGCGCGCGAGATCCTCGATCTTCCACTTCGCGCGCACCTTCAGGCTGCCGCGGCCGGTTTCATAGGCCGCCGCGATTTCGGCGTCGCTCGAGATGATCTGGCCGCCGCCGGGGAAATCCGGGCCGGGAATCAGGTTCATCAGCTCCGCGTGCGTGAGCTTCGGATTGCGGATCAGCGCGACCGCCGCGGCCGCGACCTCGCGCAGGTTGTGCGACGGGATTTCGGTGGCGAGGCCGACCGCGATGCCCGACGCGCCGTTCAGCAGCACGAACGGCATGCGGCTCGGCAGCGTCTTCGGCTCCTCGAACGAGCCGTCGTAGTTCGGCATGAAGTCGACCGTGCCCTGGTCGATCTCGTCGAGCAGCAGCTTCGCGATAGGCGTGAGGCGCGCTTCCGTGTAACGCATCGCCGCCGCGCCGTCGCCGTCGCGCGAGCCGAAGTTGCCCTGCCCGTCGATCAGCGGATAGCGCAGCGAGAAATCCTGCGCGAGCCGCACGAGCGCGTCGTATGCCGACTGGTCGCCGTGCGGGTGGTATTTACCGAGCACGTCGCCGACCACGCGCGCCGATTTCACCGGCTTCGCGTCGGGCCCCAGGCCCATTTCGTTCATCGCGAACAGGATCCGGCGCTGCACCGGCTTCTGGCCGTCGCACACGTCGGGCAGCGCGCGGCTCTTCACGACGCTGACCGCGTAGCTGAGATATGCCTGCTCCGCGTAGTTGCCGAGCGTCAGCGCGTCGCTCTCGGGCGCGTCGGGGCTGGCAAAGAGATCGGAAGTATTGTCGTCCATCTGAATTCCGTATTCGTAAGTGGCGTGAGGCCGGGCCGGGCGTCATGCCCGGCCGCGCGGAAAGCGGCGGTGCCGTGTTCGATGTCAAGCGGTGCTGATGCGCCAGCGGATTCGCGTTCGTGACAAGAAGCAAACCGCAGCGATGCCAGACGCATCGCGGGGATTTGCGACGCCGCCACGGGCGCGAAGCCGCAGCGCATCAGTGCCGATTGGCGTCGAGCACTGCACTAAATATCCGCTTCGACGTCGTTGCCCTTTTCCTCGAGCCAGCCGCGCCGCGCGGCTGCCTCGCCCTTGCCCATCAGCATCGTCATCCGCGCGACGGTCGCCTCGTAGTCGAGCTCGCCGAGCTTCACCGGCATCAGGCGGCGCGTGTCGGGATTCATCGTGGTGTCCCACAGCTGCTCGGCGCTCATTTCGCCGAGGCCCTTGAAGCGGCTGATGCTCCACTGCGTGTCGCGCACGCCGTCCTTGCGCAGTTTGTCGAGGATCGCCTCGAGCTCGCCGTCATCCAGCGCATAGAGTTTCTGCGCGGGCTTCTTGCCGCGCGCGGGCGCGTCGACGCGGAACAGCGGCGGACGCGCGACGTACACGTGGCCGCGCTCGATCAGTTGCGGGAAATGCTTGAAGAACAGCGTGAGCAGCAGCACCTGGATGTGCGAGCCGTCGACGTCCGCGTCCGACAGGATGCAGATCTTGCCGTAGCGCAGGTTCGACAGGTCGACGGTGTCGTCGGGGCTGTGCGGATCGACGCCGATCGCCACCGAGATGTCGTGCACCTCGTTGTTCGCGAACAGGCGGTCGCGCTCGGTTTCCCACGTGTTCAGCACCTTGCCGCGCAGCGGCAGGATCGCCTGGTATTCCTTGTCGCGGCCCATCTTCGCGGAGCCGCCCGCCGAGTCGCCCTCGACGAGGAACAGTTCGTTGCGCGCGATGTCTTCGGTCTCGCAATCGGTCAGCTTGCCCGGCAGCACTGCGACGCCCGAGCTCTTGCGCTTCTCGACCTTCTGGCCGGCGCGCGTGCGCGCCTGCGCCTGCTTGATCACGAGTTCGGCGAGCTTCTTGCCGTGCTCGACGTGCTGGTTCAGCCAGAGTTCGAGCGCCGGACGCGAGAACGACGACACGAGCTTCACCGCGTCGCGGCTGTTCAGCCGCTCCTTGATCTGCCCCTGGAACTGCGGATCGAGCACCTTCGCGGACAGCACGAACGACACGCGCGCGAACACGTCTTCCGCGAGCAGCTTCACGCCCTTCGGCTGCAGATTGTGCAACTCGACGAAGCTCTTCACGGCCTGGTAGAGACCGTCGCGCAGGCCCGACTCGTGCGTGCCGCCGGCCGGCGTCGGGATCAGGTTCACGTACGACTCGCGCACGAGCGAGCCTTCCTCGCTCCATGCGACGACCCACGACGCGCCCTCGCCCTCGGCAAAGGTTTCGTCGGTCGAACGCGAATCGGCGAAGCGCTCGCCTTCGAACAGCGGGATCAGCAGCTCGCTGCCGTTCATTTCGTCGAGCAGGTAGCCGCGCAGGCCGTCTTCATACTTCCACGTCTGGCGCTCGCCCGTCTTTTCGTTGACGAGCACGACCTCGACGCCCGGCAGCAGCACGGCCTTCGAGCGCAGCAGGCGCTGCAGCTCGCCGAGCGGCAGGTTCGGCGAATCGAAGTACTTCGGATTCGGCCACACCTGCACGCGCGTGCCGGACTTCTTCTCGCCGCGGCCCGCGCCTTGCGTGGACAGCGGCTTCACGACGTCGCCGTCGGCGAAGCCGAGTTCGGCGATCTTGCCGTCGCGCCACACCGTCACGTCGAGACGCGTTGCAAGCGCGTTCGTCACCGACACGCCGACCCCGTGCAGGCCGCCCGAGAACGTATAGGCGCCACCGGCGGCCTTGTCGAACTTGCCGCCCGCATGCAGGCGCGTGAACACGATCTCGACGACCGGCACGCCTTCTTCGGGGTGCATGCCGAACGGGATGCCGCGGCCGTCGTCTTCGACCGAGACCGACTGGTCGGCGTGCAGCGTGACCGTGATCTGCTTGCCGTAGCCGCCGAGCGCCTCGTCGGACGCGTTGTCGATGACTTCCTGGATGATGTGCAGCGGATTCTCGGTACGGGTGTACATGCCGGGACGCTGCTTGACCGGCTCGAGACCCTTGAGCACCTTGATCGATGCTTCGCTATAGGCCGCGCTGGGTTTCTTCGTTGACATAGGCGCTGAATTTCGTCATTCATCGGGACGTTGTCCACACCTCGTGTGGATAACGTCGTGGACAAAACGTTGAGTTCCGTAAAAAAGCGAATCGAAACAACGGTGTGCTTGGACTGCTCCGAAAGCGGGCGCGCGGCGTGCGCTGCGCTGCCCTGGACGCGCGGTATTTTACTGGTTCCGCGTGGCGCGCCAATCGCGGGATCGGCGCGCACCGCGCGCGTCACACCGGCTTGCGCTTCGCCTCGAGCGTTTCCCACCGTTCGAGCGCGGCGAGCAATTCGTCGTCGATCGCCGCGAACCGCTCGGTCAGGCGCGTGCCTTCCTGCGGGTCCTTCGCGAAAATCGCGCCGTCCTCGAGCTGCGCGTTGATCGTCTTCTGCTCCGCTTCGAGCGCGGCGATCTTCTCCGGCAGCGAATCGAGCTCGCGCTGCTCGTTGAACGACAGCTTCACCGTGCGCTGCGCGTTGCGGCCGGCCGCGCTCTTCGCCGGCTCGTCCTTCGCGGGCGCCGCTTCCTTGACCGCGCGCTTCGCCGCTTCCTGCTGCGCGAGCTGCTCCGAGCGCTCGCTCTGGATCTGCCAGTCGGTGAAGCCGCCGACATATTCGCGCCACTTGCCGTCGCCTTCCGCCGCGATCACCGACGTCACGACGTTGTCGAGGAACGCACGATCGTGGCTGACCAGCAGCACCGTGCCGTCGTAGTCGGCCAGCAGCTCTTCGAGCAGTTCGAGCGTCGGGATGTCGAGGTCGTTGGTCGGTTCGTCGAGCACCAGCACGTTGGCCGGGCGCGCGAACAGGCGCGCGAGCAGCAGCCGGTTGCGCTCGCCGCCCGACAGCGACTTCACCGGCGAACGCGCGCGTTCCGGCGCGAACAGGAAATCGCCGAGATAGCTCATCACGTGCTTGCGCACGCCGCCGATCTCGACCCATTCGCTCCCCGGGCTGATCGTATCCGCGAGGCTCTTCTCCTGGTCGAGCTGCGCGCGCATCTGATCGAAATACGCGACCTGCAGGTTCGTGCCGGTGCGCACCGTGCCTTCGTCGGGCTTCAGGTCGCCGAGGATCAGCTTCAGCAACGTCGTCTTGCCGGCGCCGTTCGGGCCGACGAAGCCGATCTTGTCGCCGCGCATGACCGTCGTCGAGAAGCGGTCGACCACCGTGCGGCCGCCGTAGCGCTTCGTCACGTCGGTCAGCTCCGCGACGATCTTGCCGGACTTCTCGCCCTGCGCGACGTCCAGCTTCACGTTGCCCTGCGCATTGCGGCGCTCCGCGCGCTCGTTGCGCATCTGCACGAGCCGCGCGATGCGGCCGACGCTGCGCGTACGGCGCGCTTCGACGCCCTTGCGGATCCACACTTCTTCCTGCGCGAGCAGCTTGTCGAACTTCTCGTTCTCCACGCGCTCGACTTCGAGCTGCTGCGCCTTGCGCGTCTGGTATGCCGAGAAATTGCCCGGATACGACAGCAGCCGACCCCGATCGAGCTCGACGATGCGCGTCGCGACGCGGTCGAGGAACGCGCGATCGTGGGTGATGAACAGCAGGCCCGCGCGCTGCGCGACGAGCAGCTCTTCGAGCCAGCGGATGCCGTCGAAATCGAGGTGGTTGGTCGGTTCGTCGAGCAGCAGCACGTCGGGCTGCAGCACCAGTGCGCGCGCCAGCGCGACGCGCTTCTGCATCCCGCCCGACAGCGCGTCGACGCTTGCGTCGACGTCCTGCAGGCCGATCTGCGCCAGCGTCATCGCCACGCGCGTGCGCCAGTTCCACGCGTCGTGCGCGTCCAGCGACGACTGCAGCGCGTTCATCCGCGCGAGCAGCGCATCGTGCTCGGCGCCTTCCGGGATCTCCGCGAGGCGGTGCGCGATCGAATCGTATTCTTCGAGCAGTTCGCGCGTGTGCGCGAGCCCCGACGCGACCGCGTCGAACACCGTCGCGCCCGGCTCGAACTCGGGCTCCTGCGGCACGTAGACCGTCACGAGCTCCTGCTGGCGCGTGACCAGCCCGTCGTCGGGCTTCGCGAGATCGGCGACGATCTTCAGCAGCGACGACTTGCCCGCGCCGTTGCGGCCGATCAGGCCGACCCGCTCGCCGGCTTCCAGCGAGAAATCCGCGTGATCGAGCAACGCGACGTGACCGAACGCGAGCTGCGCGCCGGTAATGGAATAGAGCGACATGGGGAGACGGCGAAGAGAGAAATCGGAAGCGCCCATTGTACCGGGCGCGCGGGCCGGGATCGGCTTGGCTGGATGGACGAGCGCCGCAGGTTGCGCTTGAGGTGCGTCGGCGCGGTGCCGTGAGCGGGTTGCGGGCGGTTTTTCGCTTTGGATGCCGGCCGTCGTTTACGTGCCCGCGTAAACGGCGGAACGCCGGCCGGATGCCCGCGGCCGGCCGATCGGCCGATCCCGTGCGCGGCGCGGCGAGCGCCGGCGCGGCACGTGCGGTTATTTCACGTTGATCGTGATCGTCGAGCTCAGTTCGGGGCCGTACGAACGGTGCGCGCCGTCGCCGAGCTGCAGCGTCAGCGTGTGCTGGCCGGGCGGCAGCTTCACGTCGGTTTCGGTCTGGGCCTTGCCGAAATGCAGCGAATGCTCGGTCGCCGGGATCACGTCGCCCTTCGGCACCGGCTTGCCGTCGATCAGCAGATGATGGTGACCGGTATCCGGGGTCATGTCGCCGGCCGGCTTGAGCGCCATGCCTTCGAGACCGAACTTCACGTGTACGGGGCTCGACACCGTCGCGCCGTCCTGCGGCTCGACGAAGAACACACGCGCCTCGGCGCGCGCGAGCGTCGATACGGCCAGCGCCGCGACACAGACTGCACCCGCGATCCACTTTCTGTTGAGCATCGTTTCCTCCTTCAGATTGACAGGCCCACGAAGCATACCCTGCATGCCCGACCGACGCGACGGCGCCGGTTGTTCGCGATGCGTACGTTTAAAACGACGTTGCGCAGGCGTTAGACGAAATTCCGGTACCATTGCGCCTTTCGTCCGCCGACCACGCTGCGGACGGCATCGCCGAATTTTCATTATCCCGAGCGCAACATGAGCGAAGTAACCGAATACCAGAGCTGGGTCTGCCTGATTTGCGGGTGGGTCTACAACGAAGCGGAAGGGCTGCCCGACGAGGGTATCCCGGCCGGCACGAGTTTCGCCGACATTCCCGCCGACTGGCGCTGCCCGCTGTGCGACGTGGGCAAGGAAGATTTCGTCGTCGTCGATTTCTGATTTTCTGTTTCGATCGCGGGTGATCACGCGATACGCGCGTCGGGGGCGCATTCCGCCCCGCCGACGCGCCGCGCGTTTGCTATACTCTGCGCGCTGTCCACACCGCCGTCCGGCTCGCCATCTCTTGCGCGAATGCCCGGATATGGCTCTCCCCGTAGTTCAATGGATAGAACAAGCGCCTCCTAAGCGGATACAGCACCCTATCCAATCCACCAAAACCCTTGATTTTAAAGGGTTTCAAGCCCGTCCAGACCCTACCAATCCCGTCAAATCCTGTCCCAGGCTGTCCCAAATTTGTCCCGGGAAATAGTCAGGATTGCTACATATAAGAGCCTAAAAAATTGGTCCCGCGACCAGGAATCGAACCTGGATTTGAGTCTTAGGAGGACCCCGTTCTGTCCATTGAACTACCGCGAGACACAGCCGGCTATGATACCACCCTATCCAAAGCACAGTAAGGGTTCGGGCGCATGAGTGACATTGAACAATCATTGATTGCATACCTACGGAGCAAGTCTGACGGTAAGGAAGTCATGACACCCGCACAGCTATCAGAAGTTATCCAAGTATCGGCTAAACAGCAATCTGTCTTGCGCAGAGATAAAGCTTTTCCTATTCCACATAGAGATATAGGCAGGAAAGTTTTCTATTCAATCTATCATGTAGCCGAGTTCTTACTATCAGGCAGTGTCAATGAGATATCAAAGACACCTGAACCGGCTATCAAAGAGATACCTACGGCGCGCGCACGACGAAGAAAGCCCGTTGCCGACATGTCGCACCACTTTACTTTGCGCATGTTTGTATCTCATATCAAGCATGAGGCTGAACAGCTTACTTACCTTGCCGAAATATTTGATACTTATGAGAAAAGGTTTTCTTTAAAAGAAGAGCTAGAAAGTAAATTAGCACCAAAGAAAGAAGAGAAAAGAAACAAACCTATATAAGAACTTGTTGACGCATTTCCGGCTTTTTTCTATAATACAAATACTTTCAACCACTACCTTACGGGGTAAAAAATGGCTCTTCAAACAAAAGAACAGCTTGCCAAACAGCGCGAATTGCTCGCACTTCAATTGCAAAAAATTGAAGAAGAAGAAAAGAATTTCGAGAAGAAACAGGAAGGCTTTACCAAGCTCGAAGAATTGCAAGCGAAGTTTGACACTGATTGCCAGAAGATTGCTAAGCAATTCCATATTGCCGAAGAAGAGCTTAAAGCGTTTTTTGGACCCAAGCCTCTGATTGCTTTTTACTTCGAAAAGGCAGGAGTCCAGAAAGTTTATGAATGGTATAAGGGCAAAATTGGTAAAGCGCCCATGGAATTTGAAATGGTCAAATCTCAGGGCGAAGAGGCTGTTAAACAACATTTGACCGAAGCAGGAAAAATCTGGATTGCGACCGACGACGGCGCAAAAGAGTTCAAAGCTTTCGTTAAAGGTAAAGAAAAAAAGTAAAGCTAAAATGCCAAAGAAACAGCCCCTTTTTAGGGGCTTTTTTCTTTCTATCTAGGAAGATAAATACCATACTTACTGCAAATAACTAATCAAAATTGAGAAGGGTTCTCATAGTCACGGGGGACGCGACTCATATAATTATCGAAAATATAAACAGAATGTCAATACTCAATCTCAATTATATTTTCATGCTCGGTAATTCTCGGTTTGAAATACTGACAATCGCAATCAAACCGATTGTCTTTGATTGAGAAATGCGGAGGATAAAAAATCCGAGCAGTCACGACCATGCTTGCAGTTTTTTCACTGGCAAATACTTTGCCAATACCGCCAAGAGCCAAAAATAGAACGATTAAAAAAATGGTTACTTGCAATTGTTTTCTCATATTATCCACCTGTATATCCGTTTGGGTCTATCGTATCCTGACAGCTAGACGGCAAGTATGCGGGGTTTAATAACGCATAGTTTCCGCATAGCCATTTCACATTTCCGCCCGCGTCAGGCACTGGCTCGAATGCTCCCACAGCATTTTTTAACCTTATATTCGCTGCGCTCGTAAAGCGGATAACAATCAACCCATTCTGAATATTTTGAATAGTCGCATACTTGCCGGCTGGCATAGGCACATTCAAATCATTGTTATTGTTCGGCATAGAACCATGCATTGCATAGTATTCTTCGATTTCCGATTGAAGACCGCCGACCAATTGAAAAGACTCAGAAACTTGAGCGCGCGTGACATAATTTAAATAAGCAGGAATAGCGAAAGCAGAGAGAATTCCTATGATTGCCACCGTAATCATAAGCTCAATTAGTGTAAAACCGTTTCTTGTTTTTATTCTCATAGCCCCCGCCTTTTCCCTATCTCAGTTTGTTTTTCTTAACTATAATTTCCTTTTCTGTATTGTCAAAAGCATTTGCTTTTTGCAAATCTTCCATTGACGAAAATGGCAAAGGCTTATCACTATCAATCAGAATTTTCAAATCTTGCGACAAGTTTTCATTTAAATTTGCCAGAGAAGAAAGATTAGCATGCAACACTTTTGCAATTCCCAATTGCTCGAATTCAGAAAAATTAATGAAGTCTTTTGTTGTAAATGTATCGCGGTTGTCGTTAAAGTAACCATTGACAATATCTGAAACTGTCGCCCGGCGCGACAGAAAATTATCAAAATCTTCGTAAGTGTATAGCGATACTTCGCTATGTAATGCTTGAAATAAGTCGCCCATATCAAACACCTACGCGCAAAAATTGACCGTCTTGAACAAGAATGAAATCAGACACTAATTGGTCAAGACTTACTTTATCTTTGTTGTCTTCATAAAAATTTTTCATTGTTCCAGTGAGTTCGCCAGACACGGCATTGCCCGTTTTCTGAGTGTATGCACGCATGAAAGAGCCCAGAGAATACGGCGCATTCGCACCCGCAGAATGAATATCAATCTGTTCTTTCTTTTGCAATTCCTTTTCTTGCTCAATCGAGCCTTCAATCTTTCTGATTTCAATCTTGACTTTTTCATAGTCAATGAGATTCTTTGACTTCCAATAACTTCGCATTTTGCATAACTGATTGTTGTCCGCGCGGTCGCCTGGAGGCAACTGTAAGAAGTCATTGAAGTAGCCGACAATCTCACGGTGTTGCCAACCGATATGCTTGAGAGCTTCGATTACGGGCGCATACGGTAAGTATTGATACCCATATACCTTTTTACTCTTAACTTGCGCATTCTTCGCGCGCAACGAAATATAGTCAATCTGTTTAATTTCTTCTGTCATTCATATCTCCTAATACCTTTCTATTAAATCTAGCGCAAGATTTAATATTGTCAATAGAGTATCAATGACTCGCCTTATTGACAGGAATGTATGTCTATATCGTTGACAAATAAAAAAATTTAATTAAAGTTAAATAAAGGGTTTCATTCTTGGCGAGGATACCCAACATGCCCCACTTCATGGTTCATATTGGACTCGCAAGGGAATATCCCTTGACCCTAAAAACATGGGCTTCGCCCATACCCATTTAAATAGGAATTTTATGAAAGATAAACGACAAGAAGAATATCTAGTCGCATACAGATTGCAAGACTTAATTAAGGCAATCGCCGATTATGTCGTGATAGCAGGAAAGGACAATAACGACATACTAAGATTAGAACGATATGCAAGAGTCAAGCTGAAAAAACTACAATCAAGATAATTTTACCGACCATGAAAACATACACAGAAGAACAAGCGCTTTCACAGGCATTAAAAACATTGGGCAGTATCGTACTTGCCCCCATTTTAGAGGGACGGCTATCCGCCTGTCCTGCCGGATACGACACGCGACAGAAACTGCTTTATTCTTTTTATCGGAACGCTTTGCATAGACGGCAGCTTGAAACTTGGTCGTTCTGCTCGCACGACTACAAATATTATCAATGGGGTTTTCATTGGCACTACGGAGTGTTAATGAACCAGCTTGACAATCGAAGATTTAACCCGGACGGAAAACTTGAAGTCAAGCATTTAAGATGGTGCGTCTATCAAATATTTTTAGACGGCTTACTTATTGCAGAAGAAGACTTTGCCTTTGACAGCAATATTTTTGGAAAAGCCAGATTTGCAGGAACACAAAGTAAATACGATTGCTTCGTGAAAATGTGTTACAGGAATTATAAGCCTTATCGAGTAATGACAATAAGATTGCCCAAGGGCGAACAGCTTTTACAAATCGACCTTCTAGACATTCGCGGAAAAGCAATCGTTCACAAAGGCTCAAATTTTGCAAATGACGGCTTTTATGCGTGTGAAATTGAAATTGAGAACGACCAATTTACTACATTCGTTGGGGAAATTTCAATCGTTACAGACGCAGGAACGACCTATCAAGATTGTGTTTTTCGCGGTGAAGATTACCCATATCACACACCAATCAATCGACCCGCCGTGTGTGAAAACAAATTGTATTTACGGAATGACCCTAAGAGATTTTTTAAAATCATTGTCAAAACGGTCAAGCATTCGGGGCATGACACTACACAAGAAATTAATTTACCTGAGTATGAAGTCTATGAATTTGAAGACGATATAGAAAGTGTTTTCCTATATCTCGACGGCACCGCATTTAATTATTTTTATGAGTATTGAAATGAAAACTATGACAGAACAAATCAGAATACATGTAACCCCAGAAGTAAAGACCAAGCTCCTGAAAGATTGCGAGGAAACCGGCTATACAAATTATTCAATGTATATCCGTGACTTATTAAGCAAGAAAATTAAGCCATTAGCCAACAAAAAAATACTTGGCAATGTCTATCGTGAAATGAATTCTCAGGGAAAAAATCTTAATCAGGTTGCTCGACACATGAACTCAACGGTCAATTTTGGCGACGAAGTTTTAGACGAAATCGCAAAAATCAGAAAGGCGCACGAAGAGATTTTGCAAGAAATAAGGAAGAACAATTTATGTTAATCGACTGTTCTACACACACAGGAAATGCCGAGGCAGGAGTCAAATATTTTTTGAGCGCGATTGATAGCAAAGGAAATAAGCGGTCTGTCAAGCCTGAAATCTTGCGCGGAAATCCGGAAAACACAATAAATATTAGCAGGGATTTATGTGCAGATAGAGATTTGAAAACTTCGTCAGGTGTTATTTCCTTTGCTCACAATGAAAAACCAAGCAGAGAAGAACTAGAAAAATTGCTAGACGATTTAGAAAAAACTTTTTTCGGCAATATGAGAAATCGTGTCAACGCTTTATTTGTCGCTCATGCCGATACCAAAAATTTCCACATTCATTTCATGATAAATAGAATTGACCTGAAAACGGGAAAAGCTTACAACCCATTCCCGCCCGGTCAAATGACACTTGACCTTATGGAACACTTCACCAGACTCAAAAATGAAGAGCTTGGATATGAGCAAGTTGTGAAGAAGAGCACAACAAAACTAGAACTGACAGACTCAGAACGAAAAGCACGGCGCGGACATTTTTCGCTAGATATTCTTAAAGATAAAATCAGTCTTGACAAATCAATTCAAAAATTGGTCAAGGACGGGGCAGTTAAAGATCGAAATGAATTGATTGACTTTCTAAAAAACGAGGGTTTGAAGTTATCCAGAATTGGGGAGGATTATATTTCTATCGAAAGGGAGGGAAGAAATATTAGATTGCGTGGCGGTATCTATGCAAAGAATGAAGACAAGCCTTATGAAGTAGTCAAACAAGAATTTATTGCCTCAAAAGTTAGCAATGCTTTTGACATGAATAAAAGTGTCGCGATTGTCAATCGTATTGTGAAAGCTCGTGACGACTACAACACAAAGCGGTATGACGCAAAGCCAGCTAGCAAGCCAGTATCGAAGACGCTCACCAATGGCACAACCCCACCGGCTTATCAAAAGCCCGCCCAGCAGGCTCGCACCGTTTCGCCGATACCAGCACAGCAGAAACAGCCAAGCGAGGCACCTGGAGCGATTGCGCGCAGTGAGCCAGCCAAGACACAAGACCAGCAAGGCTTTACGGCTGATAGTCCGCGCAGTGGCACGACTGGCAACAGTCTTAACGGGTTGCTATCCGCACAGGCGGGGGTATCGAGTGCACAGACTTCGCTCGATAGGTTGCTCACCCAGCTATCGCAGGCAAAGACTTATGCGGAGCGGTTACGGCTCGAATATGAGATAGCACAGGCACGGCAGGCTCTGAACAATGCCTTTGCCAGCTTGGAAGAAGAAAAGAAAAAACAACTTGGAGATACAGACAAATGGAAAAAGAAGTAAAGATAAAACTAATAATTAAAGCCATGGCATGCACCGGCATTCTTGCCGTTATAACGAATTTATGGATTATGGCGATTTTGCTTGATAAGCATTTTCACTATCCGCTTATCGTGACAAACATATTATTCTCACCATTGAAATTATGGGGAGCAATATGAGTCACATACACATAAATCCAGATTTGAAGAACAAACCGCTCATAGATATTGTTTTCGAAACTGACGAGCGAAGAAAAGAGGCTTATGACTTTACCAGCAGATTTGTAGAATGTCTGTTTAATAATATTCAATTTGACTTGTCTTACTCATTGAAGTATGGAAACGCGGAAAATATAAATCTATCGTTTGATATAAACAAGTGGAATTATGCAGCATTCGCCAGCACAGATAAACAACAAATCAATGTCAATATTAGGAGTGTATTAGAACGAAAAATGACAACAACATTGATACATGAATTCGCACACCATATTGCACATGATTTTGAGATAGAAACAGGCGGGGCACACTGTTTAGAGTTCGCGATTGTCACATATTGTCTAGAAAAAAAGCTTTTAGCAGACGGTCATAAAACATTCTTTAATAGCTACGACATACACGAGGACCCCGCTTTTCCTTATCTATCTATCAATGCTTTTCACTTCGATACATTGATAAACAATATTATTTTTTCTAACATTCAAGAATTGGCACAGAAAGCAAAGAAACTAGCAAATGCTATACGAGAAAAAGCGATACCTTTGGAATTGAGAGTGAGCAATGGATAAGAAAACGAGGAAAATACTTGAACTACTGGAAAGACAAAAACAGGTTAATGCACGGTTATCGAGCTTTGGATTTGACAGCAAAACAATATCACAACGCCCCGCACTCATACGGGAAAAATTTTCGATTGAAGACGAACTTAAATTGTATAGCGACGAAGAAATAAAGCAGGCTATCAATCATGAAACGATTGAGCGATTACATAAAAAACACATGGTCACTGAAGAAGAAATAGAAGGAGAGCCGGATAACTTTGGATACTACTTTTTGATTGGCTATGTCATGGGAGCAACACACTTAAACCACTTTACTAAACTGGCAATCTATGCGATTGCTCAAGGACTAAAAAATGAAAAAAAGAATAGATTATGAAGAAAATCAGAAAGAACTAAACAAGCTAGTTTTATCATTCGTTGGCATAACAGCACTTACAGCAGGCGCTTTATTGGTGTTACAGCTTTTATCGATTTTTATGAGATAAAAGCTCATGCTGATAACAAGAATAATAAAAACAGCACTTCAAAAGCTTGGACTGATAGAAGAAAAAAAGCCAGCCGTCAAGAAGACTAGGAAGATTGCACGCGAGCTAACACCAGAAGAAGAAATAGCGCAGGCATATCACCGAGGTAAGAAAGCGCTTGAGAAGACCGGCGACGATAGCCGTATTTATGAGCCGCATTGGATACCAATCCTAAAAGAATATGACCGTCAAAAGTCATACAAGATAAGGTTTGAGTTCATTCCGCCAAAACAAAATTTTCGAAATGTCCGCTCCGCTCTTCAATTCACATATCAGAGCTTCGAACCGTGGAAAGAAATCAGGGACTGGATTGAACAAAAAAATGGCGGGGTTTGTTGTGTATGCGGTGGTGTGTCACAAGACCATGACGAGAACAAAACCACGCATACGGAATGCCATGAAGTATGGCACTACAACGAGCAGACCAAAGTCCAAAAGCTTGCACGGCTTATGCCTTTATGTTGCCGTTGCCATTCAATCGTTCACCTATCCATGCACTTTAAAGACAAAGCTTTGACGGAGAAGCTTTTGCAGGATTATGCAGAAATCAATAATGTAAGTCTTGACCAAGCTTATGAAGACTTGGATTTTGCGTATCGGGAAAGGAAACGGCGCGCAGATTTTGAGTATATTTTAGATTTGAAATTGATAAACAAACTAAATCTAAATTACGAAATAGCAGAACGGTTTGACCCGCACACGCAAGCTTTTTTGACATTCATTGAAACGAAATTCAAATCAAATAAAGATTTAGAAAATGAATGAATAAAAGAAAAAGCCCCACATGGACGGCAGGGCTTTACTTTTGAAGATTATTTGTTATTATTATTTTGCGAACAGTAATAACGAACCACTATGAATAATATAAACAATAAAAACCCGGAAGTCAATAAAGAAATAGAAGATTTTTATGCTTTTGTTTCTAGTCAATCAGAAGAGCCAGCACATAAATATAAACCGCTCGGAATTCTATCAAGCCTAATCCCTGAAATTCACAAGTCTTATGTATTACATATTATCAAAAGTCAGTTTGATAACGATACACAAGCTTACATTAAAACTATCCCTATGTTTTTGGAGAAATTCACAAAGCAAGACAAGTGGATATGCGACTCTTCAGTTATTGGCTCAACAAAAAAAGAAAAGAGATTTTTGAACAAAAGAAAGAAAAGCCTGCTTTTATACAGCGCGCAACTTTTGGGACTTATGGGTGGATTTGGTAAGTATCACCGCGCTAAGATTTTACCTAATTCGCTCGTTAGACACTATAAAGACGAAATGCAAAAAATGGAAGATTTCTGTAAATCACACAGGCTGATACAGTCAAGCGGACATATCACAAGGCTAACGAGTCTTGAAAATAAACAGAAACAGAAGATTGCACAAATTTTAAGAATAAGCAGGTATATGAGCGACCTAGCACAAGATAAGAAATTTACATACTCGCTCGTTACTTTAACTTTACCGCCTGTCTATCACCCTAATCCGATACTTGGAGCGAATAGCTACAACGGAGCGACACCCGCCCAAGCACATGCGAAGCTTACCGGATACTGGAAGCTTATCCGAGCAAGATTTGCAAAGGCAGGATTAGAAACAGGGACTGATATTTTTGGCTTGCAGACTGTCGAAAGTCACACAGACTCAACATTGCACTTACATTGCCTTATCTATCACTCAACAGAAAACACTGAGCTTATACATGAAATTGTCCATGCAGTATCTCAAAAACATAACAAGTCAGTTCATTATGAAAAAAACAAATGCGTGAGGTTTGATATAAAACTTAATGACGGAAGAGCAAGCGGAGCAACTTATGTTTTTAAATACATTACCAAGTCGAATGCTATTTATACAGAGCAAGACGACAATGCTTTAAAAAACGCTGCATGCAGATACTTCTACGGCGCGAAAGGATTTAGTTTTTTCGGCATAAAAAACACTATCACTCAATTTAATTTTCTTGTCGCCAATTACATTGGTTACAAGAAATATCTGAACAAAGATATGATTAAAATGTTTGAGAAAAGAGATTATGCTTTGTTCGTAAGTGAATATGCTGAGTTTTTCAAGACTGAATACTACGAGCAGGACGGCGGGAAAAAGCTTTTAGGTGTTTCTTATTGCACCGAGGCAGTCAAGAGCCACAAGCAGCGATTGAAAAATACGGTTATTAAAAAACACAAGACTGAGTTACTTATTGAGAAGAAACAGTATTGCATTTTTGAAATCAATGATACTTTTGATAAAGATACAAATACTGTTCGTGCCGTGGATTTAGACAGTATTTTGAATTTACCTATTCTTACGGCTTTTGAGCTTTCACAATCTAAACAGGATACTTTTGATTTTCATAAAGAAGAATATTATAAGCAAAAACAAAACTATGGAATAAAGATTATTCGTGTTTATATAGATAGTCATTTATCTGATAATGTTGATAAAGTTACACTTAATCAACATTATTCAAGGAAAAGCGAGAATGCAACCCCGCCACCTATCGGTGCGCCAAGTTTTTTATAGAATTTTCTAGAAAACACATTTAAGCAGACGCAAGCAAACACTATCCCGCAATTAAAATTTTAAATTGCCTGATTTCTCTTTATCTAAAATCTACCGTTTATCTTAAATGTCATTACATGTATTGACATTAAACAAAGTTTTATTAGTATATAAATATACAAACTACGGAGATTATATGAACAAAAAAGAAATACTAGAAAACCTAAACAAGGCTTTGCGTTTAAACAGCATAGACCGAGATTTGATTATCCGAAATGTGTCTAACCATATCGGTTATTTTGATAAGGCTGACCGGTATTGGTTGCGCGACGAATATCACACAGAAAGCAGTCGCCTAATCAGAACACCGAGCCGGGCTTTTGCTTTTTCTCTTTATAAGCATATCTTTACAACAAAATATCTTAAACAGGTTACTTCAAATAAAGCACTGTTTGCAGATATGTTAAACGAAGAGCTAAACCAGAAAAGTGCGGTAGAAAAGAAATTTAAAATATAAGGATAACTATGAAAGCAAAAAATCTAAATCTTAGAGTTGATATTGCAACATTGAAAAGAATGGAAGAAATCAGAAAAAAGGAATCGCTAAACTGGTCAAATCTGATAAGGCAGTTTATCAATGAAGAAATTAAAAAGCGCAACTAACAAAAAAAGACCCAATCGGGTCTTTTCTTTTTTTGGTGTGACTTACCCACATTGCCCACAGGACCGATTGACCCTAGTGCTAGATAGCTAGCACAGTCAATCTCAATGCGTTGCATTGCCCATGGACAATATGGATAAGTCGCATATGTCAATGATTGATACCCGCCCAAAGCTTTGCACCAGTCTTTTGCGGGCGCAAATTTGCATATCGTTTAAGAGTATTTAGCTCTATATGTCCTGATATGTTGCTTATTTCAATATCGGTTAAATTTGTATGCTCGAAAAACCATGAGATACCCTCATGGCGCAAGTCATGAGGATTGAGATTGCTTGAGCCAGCATTCTTAACAATGACTTTGAATCGTTGCCCGAAAACCGCCGAATTTTCCCAAAAATGAAACACTAAACCGCTTTTATTTTTTGGTATTTCTTTTATTTCCTCTATAAGCTTGTATAGCTCAGGACGCATGAGCACATATCTATCCTTTGCATTCTTCTTATTCTTAATCTTTTGATTTTTCTTGGGCACGAAGATATAAGAATTCTCAGGATTTTTCTTGTCAATTCGTATGTCTTCCCACTTCATAAGCAATGTTTCGCCGATTCGCATGCAAGAGTAAATCTGAAATCTAATGATAATTTTTAGGACTGTTTGATTGACATACATGCAGTCACATGCAGACAGCAATCTTTCAAGCTCACCCTCATGCAAGCGCCGTTCTCTTGGCTCGCTCCATGCCTTAGGCGGGGGATTGTCTTTAAAAGGCTTGGCATTAAAAGTATAGTCATAATGCCGACTATGCCATTCCAGCGCCGTTTTTATATCATAGTAGTTCTTACGCACGGTGGACGGCTTGTATTTCCTTGCCTTAACTTCGCCGTCAATCACTTCTTTATAGTTGTTATAAAGCGGATGAGCCTTGGTATCTGGCGGAACGGAAATTTCTTGATTGAGTTTGTCGGCAAGATATTTTGAAAATCCTGCGGTAGAAAATTGACCAAGCATGACAATTCCCATTTCTTCTTTTATCTTTTCAATGTTACTTTTCTTTTTATCTGAAATAACATTGTTTTTTATGTAATCGTCAAAGATTTCCGCAAGAGTAACTTTCTTGACTTTTACGATATCAACAGACTCGCCTTTATAGATACGAGCTTCTGTATCAGTGACCCACCTGATAGCTTCGTCTTTTTTAGTGAATGTTTGCGATACATTGACACCCAGTTTTCTGACCTTGGCTTGATATTGACCTTTAACAGCCTGCCCGTTTTCGTCTAATCGCTGATAGACACCGCGCGCCACGCGTTTAAGTGTTGCCATGCCCGCCCCATGTGTGTTGTCCCAAATTTGTCCCATTTTAGCGTATTTGGGAAATTGAAACGCATGAAAGGCTTATGGCATAAGGGTTTGGCAAACTTGTTGTTACCCCCTCCTAAGCGCTAGATACAGGTTCGATTCCTGTCGGGGGGACCAGCCTGGTTCCCATCTTCTCCCAAGTTTCTCCAAAAAGTCGCGCACCGCCTTGTGTCGCCTAGACTTTTGCTGCCATCATTGCCCAAGGTTGCCCAGTACAAGCAACCGAACTTGGGGGCATCTTTTGGGACATGCCTCCATGCCCCCAAACTCGATGCCCCCACGCCATGCCAAAGCGCGCCACTCCGCTGACCGAGATGCAGATCCGCAAGGCCAAGCCGGCCGAGAAGCCGTATCGCCTGGCAGATGGCAAGGGGTTATATCTAGAGGTAATGCCGAACGGGTCGCGGTACTGGCGCATGAAGTACCGCTTCGACGGCAAAGAGAAGCGCGCCGCCTTTGGCGTCTATCCAGAGGTGACACTAGCCGAGGCTCGGCAAGCCTGCCTCAATGCACGGAAGCAACTCGCCGCCGGCACCGATCCGACCGAACAGAAGCGGGAAGTCAAACGCACCCGTGCGATCGAAGCTGCATCGACGTTTGAAGCCGTCGCGCGCGAGTGGTTTGCGACCCAGAAGGATGGCTGGACCGAAGTGTATGCGGGCAAGGTGATCGGCTCGCTCGAGGCCGATGTTTTCCCGCGAATCGGTCATCGTCCGGTCCGGGACATCGAGGCGCCCGACATGCTGGAGATCCTGAGGGCCGTCGAATCTCGCGGCGTGCGAGAGACGGCAAAGCGCATCCTCCAGCGCTCGCGGGCGGTGTTCCAGTACGGAATCATGACCGGGCGATGCTCTCGCAATCCTGCTGCGGACATTGACGCTGAAACTGTTCTCAAGAAAGGGACTGGCGTCAAACACATGGCTCGGGTCAAGCCCGTCGAAATTCCGCAGCTCATGCGGGACATCGCCGCGTACCAAGGCGACCTAGTTACTCGACTGGCGCTCCGCTTCATGGCACTGACGTTCACTCGAACAACCGAGATGATCAACGCCGAGTGGGATGAGTTCGACGAACGCACCGCCGAATGGCGGATTCCGCCCGAGCGGATGAAGATGCGCGATCCGCACATCGTCCCGCTCTCGCGCCAGGCGCTCGACGCACTGGCCGCGTTGCGCGAGCTCAACGGTAGCCATCGGCACGTCTTCTACAGCGTCCAAGGCCGGAGCCACATCTCGAACAACACGATGCTCTATGCGCTCTACCGCATGGGCTACAAGTCGCGCATGACCGGGCACGGGTTCCGCGGCTTAGCCGCAACTGTGCTCCGGGAACTCGGTTACAGTCGAGACGTCGTCGATCGACAGCTCGCGCATGCGGAGCGCAACCAAGTCACTGCGGCATACGTGCACGCCGAGTTCCTGCCCGAGCGTCGAAAGATGATGCAGCACTGGGCCGACCATCTCGATGCACTTGAAGCAGGCGCTGCCGTGATCCCAATAAAGGTCGGGCAGTAGATGACTAGACTATCGGCGCCGCTCGTGATTGAGACATTCTCTCGCAGCCATGTATAGTGATCGGTGTCAAAAACCTAAATATCAAAACAAAACAGGCGAAAATGGGGATCAACAAACTTCTTTTCCGTCTCGCGATACAACGAATCGTGACTCACATCGCTCCGGATAGGATTCCACTGTCACGACCGAGAGTGTTTGAGCGCCACTACTTTTCCGCAACCTTAACCGGAATCGATGGACTACCAGAAGTTTTGGTTGATGGCCTCGGTGCCGATGAAATCCGTGCTCGCGCGTGGAACAATGATGCGAGTGCGTACATCGATCCAGTCACGATTCCCATATCGCAAGCAGTGCACGCAGAAATTGACGTCATCTACTACCTTCGCCAATACGAATTCAAGTCAAAATCCGCCAGCAAATTCCTGTTGGCCACATGGTTTGGCGTATATCGATTGTGCGCCTGGTGGGGTGACTTCTCGCAAGGGCTATTTAACCGGCGCACGATAGAGTGGCGTCAGCGCATGCAGGTATTACAAGACCTGATGGCATGGTCAATCGAGCACCCGCGTAATTTCACCAGTGCGTCGCAACTGCTAGCGATGCGCTATGGCGATCGAGTAGTGTTCCATCCGAGTTACCGCTCACAAGTCGACTACATCGAATTTCTGCTGCAATCTCTCGCTGCAGACCACTTGGCAAGCCAGGCTCCGGACCAGCATCGCTATCGAATAGATCCACGCGGATTCACTGCCATCGACGCTTTCAATACCGAGGAACGACGCCATAAGGACAGCGGCCGAGTTCAAAAAATCCTCGCCTTCATCGGCCTACTTGCACTCATTGCTAGCTTTGTGCAAGCAGCAGCTGGCATCAAACAGGCATGGTTTCCTGACCCTGGAAGTGTCGGGGAATCAACCAAATCGTGTGCCCCAACATCCGGCACGCCCGCAGTCAATCAACGGAGCCATCTTGGATAACGTAACCGTAGGCCTGATTGGAGCTCTCGCCGGTGCAACGATTACTGCTAGTGCCGCGCTTCTCAATTCAATCTTCCAGCGAAAGCACGATCGCCGCGCTTTGATCATCAAGGCAGCCTTCGAACTCGCGGCGACGGAGTGGCGAGCACACTTTGAGGCGTCACTCGATAACGGGAAAAAGGTATACCCATTGGATATCTATATCGCTCGGGCAATCGAGCTTGCCGCAATGCTGGAACAAGGAAGCGCGTCATCAGAAAAAATTGCGTCATTAAATAAACGGACTGACGAACTTGCTCTCGCGCTCGACGCGAACTTCGAACTTCGCGACCGCCTGCATAAAGCACACGAAGCCACCAAGAGGCGTTGACACGCTCACTCGACTGGATAGGGATAGGCGACGAACGGATCATCTTCATCTTTAAGATGCTGCCAATCAAACTCATACCGATCCGCCTCTGGCCAATCGGCAAATGAAACCCGAAAAAATCCCCCGATCGCAGCATCCATCCCATCGCGGTTCCTGCCGACTGCGACGAGATAGTCTTCGCTCTCGAAATCTTCCTGCATAAACTGCGCAGACAGAAGAACCACAACCCCGCAGACAGCATCAACCAGATGGTCAAACGTCGCCTGATGAAACGTGGTCGCCCGATTGTGCTTGGTCTCGTTGTAGATCTGGTACCAAGGAAGCGGCAGGCGCTCCGCCCTATTTCCCCACGCGTCGAACGGGCATCTGACACCGCGATCTCCGTGCCATCCCGGAACCCGCACCTTGTAGCCCGACAAACGATGCGACTCCTCAATCTTTCGATAGTCGCGCATGTTCAGGTCGCGCTCTCCATTCGGCCGATATCCATTATCCGCAAGGATCGCCTTGCAGTTCGCTTCAACCTCGATGCAAGCACGCAGCAATAGCTCATGAATTCGAAAGGAAAAGCTCGGACAGTTTTGATCGGCCGGCTCCACATAGTCGAATAGCTCCCGAAGATCCTTTTGAAGCAAAAGGAACGCACGAATGTAAGCCTCCGGTTTTGTCGCAAACCTTGGATGCCCAACGTACTGCCCATTGCCGTCGTTCGCATAGCTTCCATCTGCCAATTGTCTGCATGTTCGACGATAGGGAATATTGATTGCCACGGTCAGCTCCAATTTTGTTCGAACGCGACGCCCCTAATCATGGACAGGCAGCTCAAAGAACATGATCCTGTCGGTTCTCCGTTCAGCCTGCTTGGTCCGCGGCATTGCCTCGATCGTCAACGATTCAATAACATCGTTTCCAAGAAGCGCCGTCAAGACCGCTACAACATAGTCGCTATACAAGCCGGCGACCTCGACCACCTCTTGCATGACCAACCCAAACGCTTTGCCGGGGTTCGCCTCCTCGGTAATCGTAGCGAGCCGATTTATCGCCGCCAGTTCCGACACGAAGATCAGGTTGTGACCATGATTCTGCGACATGTAGGCCACCATCTCGTCCTCCCCAAGCGGCAATGCCTCCAAGTCGTCGATCGATAGCTGCGCAGAATAATGGAAGGCGAAACCATTCCGGATCTTATGAATCATTGAGCCTTTGGCCAATCGCTTGCCCAATTCTTCTACAGCGATTTTCCCTTCCTCGGTTAGCGATTTATCGACCAAGGAGTTGAATTCGCTCAGCAGCTTGGCCCAGCCTTCGTGGATCTTCCCGGCAAGCAACTTAACGGTGAGTAGCGCGAGCGAGAGAGTAGCGCGCCTTTCGGCTTCATCCGCATCGTTTGGCATTCTCGCAATCAGAAGCAATCGAACAAGCCAATTCAATTCATTGATAAAAAGCCCCACGCGCAAGAAGGCTGAGGCTCGGTCTTTGGGAAGCGATCGAAGTACGTCGAGTGGCAACTTGATCTTATGTACGCGCACTGCCTCCATGCCTAGACCTCCAGGAAATGACGTTGACGGAACCGCTATCGTCCGAGTCGGTGAGTTGCGATCACAGCACACGATATCCCAATGGATCGGCCAGGTATGCGTGCATCTGATCATTCGACCAAACCGTGCATCGCGAAGATAACCGAATCGGCCTGGGTGCCTTTCCAGCTCGGCACAACTTCCGCCACGTCTCGCGTGATACACCAACGAAAGGTTCTATTTGCTTCCACCTTGAATGACCAACCTCTGGCAGCGTGTCGACGTGCTTATGCATGCTTCACCTCCGCATCGGCCAGCGCCTCACGCCCATAAACGCGCTCCACCCACGTCCCGCGCCCATCCCCGTGGCCGAGCCATGTCGACACCCCAGCGGCCGCCTCCCGGCGCGATACGCCGGCTACCTTCTGCCTCTCAAGATGTTCGGTCGCATACGCGTACCGGAGGCTATGCGGCGCGCGTTCATCGGTCATACCGACCTTGCGCACGACATAGTGGTAACGCTCCATCGCCTGTTTCAGATCCGGCTTGCGAACCAGCTTCCCGCCGTACTCGTTCGACAGTCCGATCGCACGCTCCACCAGCTCGGCGGCCCGCTGTCGATCCAACGGTGGGCTCCGTCGCGTCTTGCCTCCTTTCGTCCCGTGGATGATGGTCACGAAGCCGTCCCCGATCGGGCTGGTAAGCGCGCGCCGCCATTCAGCCAGTGACTTGATGCTTTGAACTGCCTCCCTGGCACGCAGTCCGAGTTCGAGCTGTAGCTCGAGCACAATCGCAATGCCCGGGTCGATCGCAGCAACGGCGGCGCGGTACGGTTCCAACTCGTCACGCATCATCGGCCGCTTCGTGCCGGCCCGGCTTGCGCCCGATAACCCGAGCGCAGCATTGCTCATCTTGTCGGCAAACGGTCGGCGACCGATCCCTTCGAGCGCCGTTCGGATGTGCGTCATGTTGTTGACAGCCGTCCGCGTCGAGCGCCCTCGTGATGTCATGTCGCCCGACCATGCGAACAGATGCTTCTCTTTGAGCTGACCGGTCGTGTGAACCTGAAAGCCCTGGTCCCACAGAAACCGAGCGAAACGCGCGAGCGACTTCTCCCGACCTTTCGAGGTCGAGTTTGCCTGTTTGCCACGCGCCCCGCGCGCAGCACGGCACAGGTCGGCCGTGAGAGATTTGTGCGACATGCGTACCCCGCATCCATGACGTGAGGCTCGACCCCCAGTTGCCTCCCTGTCCGCTGGACGGAGCTGCGAAAACGCAGTTGGGAGACAACAAACGGGGGCACGAGCCTCGGCCTGGTGAGATTGGGAGCGTTCTACGCCAGCCAGCTGACGCAGCCCGGCGCGCATCAACCCGATGAGGGTTGGCACGCGGCGGGAAGACGCTTCCCCCGTTTGATCCGTGCTTTGGCTTTGCGACCGATCGGGGGCGCCAATGCCCCGACCGCGCGAATTGATGCGTGCCGAGCGAGTCGACACGAGATTCCAGACGCCGAGGCCGAGCGCGCCGCCAGTCGTCACGAGGACGATTGAGACGGACGCAGCAAGGCACGGCGTTAGCGCTGGGGAGCGCACGTCACGGATTGATTGCCGCGGGAGCGGCATACGGGGATTGCACATCGCACCTTTCGCAAGAAGCAAAAGGCGTTGGAGGGCTTCACCTAGCGGCGAAGCAGTCACGAGCCCATCAGGAAATGATGGACGGATTTTGGGCGTGGGCCCTACTCAGTTCATTCGGTGATCGAGTCACCGTGCCCGCAGAGCGAGCTCACATATGGCTGTTCAACAGCTAGGTCTTGCAGTCGATGCCCTTTAACCCGGGCTAGGTTTGATACAAGATTAGCGATGCCCGCACGGTTTGGCAACAGTTTTTCAGCGACGCTCCGTTGCCTGGCGCAACCCCATCAATATGACCACCTAGATCGCAGAGTGACGCATTTCCATTTCCGCGTCGATGCTGGCTTTGAAGGTGCTTTCGCAAAGTGACACGCACAAATGAACCACATCATGGCAGTGTTAGGATTTCACCACGCTGCTGGAAAGATTCGCGAAGTGAATTGAAATCGCATCCGGCGATTCCATGCTTAAGGAGTAGAGATGCGCATCGATTGGATCGACTTGGTGATTTTGCTGGCTTTCGCCTGGATCATGCTGCGGTACGTCGAGCAGAAAATTCGCGGCTTGCAGGCTGAGGTACGCCGGCTAGAGATTCGCTGCAATACGCATGAAATGAACGTCGCGAAGTTGTATTACCTGCGCGACACTGAGACTCATCAGTCGAATCTTGAGCTCTCGATGGAGGACCAGCGAATGCTAAAGGAGGACTTGGACGATCAGCTTGCTACTCTTGCCGATCGCAACAGATGGCTGATGGGTCAAACCGCGAGCGGGCAATAACCCGCTCACAAATCCGGGGCCTCCCCAGATTTAGCAATACCGTCAACGATACTGCTGGATTGCGGCTCGTTCGTGCGTCGTCTATGCTGAGTTGAATCGACTGGGATATGCATCATGAGCCTCACCCCTGCCATTGCCGGAACCGCCGCCGCGACGAGTGCAGCCGGCTTCACGCTTACCGACCGCGTATTCATCTACATCGGTGCGGCAATTCTCTTCGGGTTGATCGGTCTGGTCCCGCTATTGGCCGGGAAGCCAGAGCCCGAGCTAAAGCCCCCGCCACTGGACTGGGATGTGATCGACGAGGAATCCAAGAATTCGGCGCCCCTCGTCGCTGAGCAACCAATGACAATCGACGGTGAGATGACGGAAGTGCAGGAAGTACCAAAGTTGACCGGCCGCGGCTCCCGCTGGGGACGATAGCGATAGGCCGGTCACTCTGCTGGCTACGGATTTCCTTGAGGACCAGCGAGCTGCGGAACAGCGAGCGCCGGCATGTATTGCAGACGTCCCGACAATCCTTGCATCAATCCTCCGGTAACGGGGGCGGGTGCGCCGACAGCGCGAGCATCGAGATACGGCAGGAACTCTTGGGGATTGAGCAGCAGCCCGGCCAGTTGCCCGTTCAACCGTGTGCCGACCCGAGAGCCATTCAGCAAGCCACCAATACCACTCCCTAGTGCCGAGCCTACTCCAGCCCCGGCCGGCCCGAAGAACGCCGCGCCGCCGGCAGCACCTGCGGCCTGAGCTGCATTTCCGAGAACACTTCCAACTGCGCCACCTTGGAAGTTTCGCCCATACAACTGACGGGCCAGCCAACCATTAGTAGCGAGGTTGTAAGCCGTATCGCTCCCAGGCGAACGAATCGAGTTGGAAACCGTAGCACGCTGCAAATCCTGCCCGATTCCTTGCAGGGTATTCAATGCATTCGCGTCAATACCGAAATCCGCTCCACTCATTGCTCGCGTCAACGCGGATCGATAGGGCATTAACTGGATCTGCGGCACCTGGCCGGCATTCATAGATCTGGTTCCCAAGCCGTTCGCAATCTGTTGACCCACCTGCATCGTGTTGATTGGCACACTGCCAGCCGCATAAGCAGCGCGAGCCTGCTGAACACCCGGAACGTACCGCGTCATCCAGTTGTCGACATCGCTCTTCAGAGCCGTAAGCGCCCCAACGCGCGTCGACGTGCCTTGCCGCTGCGCCTCATTGATCATGTCGCCAAGCGCGCGGCTCGTGTAGTCCAGTGCAGCCCCGTTAATCTGCCGACTCCCTCCCTCTAGCGGCCATACTGGCGCCACCCCGCGCCCCACTGCCGCATCGAGAGATGCGATCTGATTCGCCCGCTGCATGGCCTCCTGCATCTCCGGAATCTGTGCATAACGCATGAACGCCGGCCCTACGTTGGCGGTTGCTTGGTGCGCCGATTGATAGAGCGGCGTCGCCGCAGCCTCGCGCGCAGCTTGAGCTGCTTGCAGGTCGGCCGGGGTCCCGGCCACCCCCATAAGAGCGCCCCATCGCGCATCATTGTTGTCGATGTTGCGCTGTTCAAGCGCCGTCTTGAAGGCCGGATTGCTGTTCGCCATAGCCTTCTCTGTCTGGGCCAAGAAGGGTGTTGCCCCGACCTGAGCGGTCGTCGGCATCGAACCAGGCACATATACCGGTGCGTTGCGGATATTGGTCGCCACCTGTGCAGCATCATTTCCGATTGCATTGGCGAATTGCTGCCCAACGTAGCCGCGTGGATTCAGCAGCGGCATCGCTGCGTTATAAGCAGCACGGCCTGCTCCAAGTAGGCCCCCGATGATAGCCGGTGCGGCGACACCCATACCTGCGCCCACTAGGGCATTACGCCCGACCTGAGGCCAATACGGTTGATTGGGATCGATCGCTGTGCCTGCCGACAGCGCGGCACCCGTCGCGGCGTTTCCAATCCCAGTGCCAACCATACGGCCGACTGTGCCGCCCATTGCCGGAAGCGCCGTGATGCCATCCCGAATCGCATTTCCCACGCGCAGCGCGCCGCCCATCGGCAAGAGCATCGGCGCCACGATGGCCGATGCCTGCGCGCCGGGCGAGGCCGTTTGCCTGAACTGTTGGTCCGCTGCTGATTGGGCCGAAACATCGTTGTTCGCGGTGTTGGCCAGCCAGTTGCCCGCCGCCGAGCCGCGCACGCCGGGAATCGCGTTCACACCGGCGGAGACACCTTTCTCGACGAGGTTGGCGGCATTGTTGGCGAGGCTTGAGATACCGCGCCACGCGCCAGAGCCAATCTGCTGCAGGGTGCTCCACGTGTCGGGCGACGCACCGCCAGCCGCAAGGTCTTGAGCAAGGCCCGAGGACGTGGATTGAGCCGCAGGCGCGGTTGGTTTTGGCAAGCCACCATGCGCCGCGATGAAGGTGTCCAGCGGGTCCGCAGCGTTGGCTGGCGGCGTTGCCACGGTATTCCTGATGGACCTACCGCCCGATTGCGTCATACCGCCCTGGGACGAGATGAATGCATCGAGCGGGTCAGCGCCGCTCGCGGACATTTGCGGCAGTTGCGCTCCTGCACCAGCGCCGGGAGTGATGAAGCCGTATTGGTAGGGCATGGCGACCTCCTTAGCGCAGCAGACCGACGTTCAAGCCCCAGCGGAGGGCCTGTGCGTCTTGCGGATTGTTCTTGGCAGCGGCGATTGCCTGATTGCGGGCTAGACCTGGTGGCATCTTGATGATTGCCGCGGCGGCGGGCGTCATCATCTGGTCGAACTGGTTTTCGCGCTGGTTGTACGCCTGCGCATTACCGTTGGCGTACGCGTCCGAGAGATAGTCGCCTTTGACCATTCGCATCTGCACCTGCGCCTTGATCTGGCCAAGGCCAGTCTGGATTGCCTGCGGATTCATGCCATACGACGGGATAGCGCCATTGACGATCGCCCGGGCAGCGTCAGTGCTCATGCCGCTCGAGTTCGATACCTGCGTAATGAGGTTGTCGCGCGCTTTGTCGAACAACTGGGCGTCCGACGAGAAGATGCCCTGCACGTTATACAGCTTGTTCGCGAGTGCCGGGCTCTTCGTCTGGGCGAAGTTCGACATGTCGTCGAGCATCGTCAGCGCATACTGACCGGTGGACCGGGCTTGTCGCGTCTCCTTGTATGAGGCGTTCATGGTGTCGACCTGGCCTTTCGCCTGTGCCGTGGCATCGGCTTGGGCGCCAAGGGGCGGCTGAGCAGCCATAGGTGCATGTTGCTGCCCTTGAGCCATCCCGCCAGACCTGCCGAGAATATCGCCGACATAGGACGCGACGGTCTTGCCATTGCTATCAGCGACGTTCCGGAGGAATGGCGTAGGACTACCCGGAGGAGCGACGTTTCCTTCTCCAGAGAAGTAGGCCGTGGCAATGCGCCCGAGATCACCGCCGTATTGCTGGCTGTACGTACTCAGAACTCTCTGTGCAACCGTATTGCGGTCCGCAACGTTGCCCCATGATTCACCGGGTTGTGCATAGCGATTGAATGTTCCTTGCTGGATCTGGAATGGATTGTCTGGTGCCGTACGCCCACCGCTTGACTCTTGCTGGGCGAAAATGCCCGCAAGGCCACCCGTCGGTACACCAGGCACAGCGCCATTCGACGCGTCTGCGACATTTGCAGTGGACTGGAAAACGAAGCCGCCCTGACCGCCATTCACCGACGGGTCCCAGACCTGTTGCAGGTTGTACTGCGCCTTGCCGCCAGCCTGCGCGGCCGAACTACCGCGAACCGCCTCCGTGCCGCCCGCAACTGGCGTGACCGACCATTGGCCGGTCGCATTGTCGTAGCTGTTCATGTACCCAGCAGGTGCCGCACCAGGCGTAGTCACGAGCTTGCCATTCATAACGAATGGCGCGCCAGGGCGCAGCGAGACGATTCCGTCCTTCGTCAGGATGCCGCGCAGTGCATTCTGATATTCAGGCGTCCCATTGCCATACGCGGCGGCTGCATTGCGCTGGACGTCCGTCGGCAATGCCATCTGCACCGATGGATCGTACTGAAGTTGTTCCTTTGCGTAATCCATCCCGCCGGGCACACCCATCATGCTGAGTCCCAATCCCTGGTTCAGGATGCGTCTGACATTCGAATCCATCGCCTGCGCTTGCGTCGGATAGAGGGAAGCCGCTGAGTTCGCTGCCACTTGCGGAGAGGACGCGTATGCCCCCATTCCGGCCGAGATTCCGGACAAACCGGGCACGTTTGCCGAGCCGACAAGGGCCGGTGCGGGAGCGACGGATTCTTGCGTGGCGGTCGGCGCAGCGGCCGCGCTTGAGTTCCCGGCCATCAACCCCTGCACCATCCGCAACCCCATCAGTTGCCGTTGCATAGCGAAGGCGTCCTGGGCACCCTGCATGCCTCCCTGCAACCCCATGCCCAGTGCCGCGCCGTTCGTCACGGGCAATCTGGAGGCACCCGACGCTTGCAACAGCGCGCCAGCCATGCCCATCAGGCCGGCGGTGTTCGGATTCGCCATCATTCCCATCAGGCCTCCTCCGAACGCAGGCACCTGATCCGATTCGCTGCTCGTAGAAAGAGCGTCCAACAGTCCCATGAGATTCCCCTGTTAATGAATCAAGATGTCCGAACGCTCACCGTCAGCGTCCCGCTGAAGCAATGCCTTGTCGGCATCAGCATCGATTTGCATCTGCTGTGCGCATCGCTTTGCTCCATCGACAATGACCTTCGCCGCCTCGACAGGATCTGCGATTCCCGTCGTCAATTCATTGAGGCGATTCGTCAGGTAGCCGTGGAGGTTCACCATTTCAACGACGCCAGCCATCAGATACCGGCGCTCCTCGCTCGATTCATCAAATTGGTCTGCCACCGGTTGTATGTGCGCATGGATGACCCTCAGTTGAGCCAGCGCGACGTTCAACACAAGTTCCATACTCGCAAGCTGGATTTGTTCGTCCGCATCTCTCATTTGCCACCTCCAATCGCCCCACATTGAACGTTCTCCCAAGTGGTCCCCTCGGGGACTTCCTCAAAGCCGCTACGTCCAAGCGTCCAAATGAGGTGTGGGAGGCACTCCTTATCCTCGAGGTCAGTAATCACAATCGTGTCCACGGAGTACGACTCAGGGTGCCGTTGTTCGAGGCGCTCAACACGCGATCTGAGGTTGATGTTTGCCATTGCATTGCTCTCCAATAATCACGATTCAGCGTGTCGTCCCGCGTTGGTTACGGCGCCTGCCCTTACCTTTCGAACGAGAAACCTGCCTGCTTCGCGTTGACGCTTGATTCCCGCGATCACCTCTTGCTCCAATTCGGATGCAGATTGACCGGCCGCGCACGGCATATAGGCTCCATTGACCGTAACGCCGTCGAAATAGCTTTCGTCTTCCGAAGCGATGATTCGGCGAATGATGATCGGCGGATCACTCGTGTCCCGTCGTTGTTCCAAGCACGCAACGCGCGCCTTAAGATTGCTGTTGCTCGCCATCGCCGTTGCCCTCCAAAGCCTCGATGCGTTTCACAAGATCATCGACTTCGACAATCCTCATCTGCGCGGTAACGACCTGCATCACCGCGGCTGCCTCATCGGGCGTGATCTCTCCCGCCGCCATCGCCCGTAAAACTGTTTCGCCCATCTGTGCTGGCGAGCCACCCAAGCTCTTGAGGCTGATTGGCTGATCCTTCGCCTTGATCGCTGGGATGCATCGATCGATGCAGATGCGCAGCGCAGTCGTATCGCCCGCCTTGGCGAGCTCCACCGCTTTCGCCACCAGGTCAGCGGCGTGCGGCTGGAGCAACTCGCGCAGCGCAGTGCGCTTGTCGCGCGTGCCCTTCGGTTTCCCGGCAGGATTTCCGCTCTGCCCTTTCCTGAACTGGGTCATTGCCCTGATTTCCTCCTGCTAAATTCAGTCTCAGCGCCCCAATCACCGCTGCCAGCCCTGCATCCACGTACCGGAATGCAGATCCAGATACCGCGCGCCACCGGCACGCACATCGCGAAACTGCAAGCTGGCAGCGTCGAACCAGAGGCGCACGGTACCTTCCCACGTGTGGTGCCGCTGCTTTGCGCAGATCAGTGCTGTGTCGGCTTGCTGCTCAGCCTCCTGGCGCTTCTCGTCGGAAAGCATCTCCTTGCGCAGCGTCGCCTCTTTGGTCTTGTTCCGATGCACGATCAGCACGTTGTCGACCAGGTCCGTGATCTCGCCGGCGCCCTTCATATCGAACTTATCCGGCACGACGGCTTCCTTCTCGCCCTTGCGTGCGTGGTGCACGAGATGGATGTGCACACCGGTGTCTCGCGCCAGCGCACACAGCGCGTCGACGAAGGTTTTCTGACCGGCATAGTCATCCGGTGCGATACCGCACTTGAGCAGGCTGTCGATCACGACGTGGTGCACGCCGAGCTCCTTGCGGCAGTACCGCGCGACCGCGAGCATGCGCGTGCGCTCGACCGTGCCGACATGGGCATACAGCCATAGTCTCTCGTCCGTCCAACGACCGAAGCCGCGGATGAATTCAGGTGCCGGCTTATCGGTGGCCGCTGCCTGGCGCGCGAGGCGCTCCATCGTCGCGATCGGGCGCATTTCCATCGACGCGATGCATACCCGGTCGCCGGCCGACATGGCATGAAGCATCACCTCGCCGAGGACGGCGGACTTGCCGTGGCCGTTCACGCCGCCCCACAGCGTCACCTCGCCCTCGCGAAAGCGGAGCGAATCGCCGACACTGGCCCAAGGCGACTCGGTACCGGGCGCGACTTCCTTCGGGCTGTGCAGGTGCTCGACCAGGTCCTCGATAAACTCGCTCGCGCGGCGCACGTCCGCGCGGCCGTCGTCTGTATCGTTGACATAGGCGTTCCAGTCGATCGAATCGGGCAGCGTTCGGGCCATCAGGCCACCTCCGTGGCATTCTCGTGAGCGTCGGCGACCACCTGCATTGCGAGGTTGCAGGCATCGTCGTATGGATTCGGAATCGTGTCGCCCAACACGTCGAACAGGCGTCGAGCAAGTACGTGCGCGGCCGGCCAACAGATCGGTGCGATCGCCATCGGGAACCAGTCAAACAACGCGAAATCCTGTCCCGGGACAACATGCGCCTCGCCGCAGTGCACACGCGGACCTTCGCGGAAGGTCAGCACCAGCGTGTCAGGCACTGCAGCGGCGATATCCGACAGCGTGCTCAGCAGGTCACGCCAAGGCACGTGTGTGGACGCGAACACCTCGACGTCCAATGCTGTAACCGGTCGCCAGTCATAACGCTCGCTTGGTGTCGCGCTGAGCGTCACATTCGTCCATGACAACGGACCTGCAAGCGTGACCAACACCGGTAGTTCCGGCGCGTTGCCGCTCTTGCGCATGGCGATCAGCTCGGCTGAGTTCCGCGGAAAACGCAGGTTCATGGCCATCACCCGAAGATCCCCTCGGCCTGGTGGCCATTAACGCGTCCGGACGGCTCGCCCAACCACGATGCGTTGAAGCCTCCCCATCCGCGAATGACGCAGGTGCGCACTGCGTCCGCCATCGAGATCCCCGCTTTGTCTGCCTCGGCCTTGGCGTCATCGAAAGCCGTCAGAGTCGGCGCCAGACGCTTGGTTTTGCGAACAGCAAGCCAGTCCTTCGCGATCTCCGGCGGAACGCCAAAAGACTCGAGATGCGCCTGCGCATCGAAGCGCGGAGCGCGTTGTTTTTGTTTGTTTGAAGACGAAGATGAAGATGAAGAGCCGTCACCTAAGGGGGGTTTTGGTGAAGCTTTGGTGATATCACCCAAGCCATGCTTTGGTGATGCCTTCAGTGCGTCATCTCCATCGCTAGGAAAGCGCGACGATTCACCGCGGACCAAACGCACGTGCTCGTCCTTGACCATCCTCGACGAGTACCAGATCGGCCCTTCCTGCTCCGCGATGAGCGTTACCGGATCACCGTCACGTCGACCGGACCTCGGAACGTAGACGAACGCAGCACAAGTCTGCCCTTTGTCGGCTCCCTTCAGCACGCCCTTGGTGATGATGGATCTGAGCATCGCGAGCGGAGCACCGATCGCCTGCGCAATTTCTTTGAGCGGCCAGCGGAGAACGCCGTACTCTTCGGAATCGTGCAGGAGGCACATCACGTCGATCCAGACGCCCTTCTCAGCATGAGTACAGCGTCGGAGGTTGCTGTTCGCCTGCCAGTCGCCTGGATAGAACTGGAATGACGGCCGCGTCATGCCGCTACCTCTCGCATCAGGTGGTAGCGTGCGACGCGATGCCAACTACCTTCGGGCGTAGCTTCTTGTGTCCAAACCGTCGAGATCTCGACCCCGATGCGCCGCAGTTCCATGATGCGCGCCGCCGGATGCATGACGTCGATTTTGTGCCGCGCATCTAACGTCGATAGCGAGCCGTATTGACGTAGGAAATCGAGAATTCGATGCCGTTGAGCTGCGGCATCGTTGCTGCTATAGTGATCTTGAGCTTTGTTTTGAGCCGCACCTTTAAGGGTCGCGGCTTTTTTATTGTTTGTCATCGACGCCCCCTTACGCAGCCATTGCTTGCGCGTGGTAGGCGGCTGGATTCTTCATCCAGCGGTGCACTTCCTCATTGCTGTAAACCGTGCACCGTTCAGTCCAGCGCTGTGGCTGCGGGGCACGACCTTCTTTCACCAGCTTGCGCCACGTTTCACGGCTGACCGGAATGAACAGCTGAAGCTGGTTCCAGCGGGAGAAGCCGACCGCGGGAAGCGTCGCGAGGGCCGTCTTGGTTTCGGCATTTGCACGCATGCTTTGTCGCTCCTTGGCGTCGTTTGCATGCGTAACAAGATGTCAGACTATAAGCAGTCAATGAAGTGCGGGAACTTCACTTTCCCTATCGAAGCCGCGCCAGATAAGGCTCAGCGGACGGCGATGGGGATTCGATGAAGTTTGGTGACGTCGATAGCCGGATGCCGGTTTGAATGTCGGATGGACGCAAGGTACTCCGCGCACCGCTCCGCACCCAGCAAGAATTTGAGGAGCTGTCGCGGATCACTGGCATCCGGCCCACGGTCGGTCGCCGCGTTTATGATCAGATGCGCCATCCAGAAATGCAGGACGGTAGCAAACTCGCGTTTCACTTCCTCGAAGTACTTCCGCTCCATCTGGTCCGAATCCAGGTCCGGGTACACGTCCGTAAGACGCTTCTTCGTGTCCGCGTAGTTCGCCTGCTTGAACTCTTGGGCTTTGCGATAAGCCTTCGCAAGCGACGGCTTGGAATCGGTGGGGGACTGAAACATATCGACAAACGGCCAAGCGGCCGCCATGCCTCGCCTCGTTGCCTTCTTAACTCGCTCCAATATCTCTGGACGGGACACCTGTGAGCAGGAAGTCAGAAAGAGGTAATCCTCCGCGGACAACCCGATACTCTCTCCCTTCAGTGCCGCACGATCGTGACGAAGGTAGAGGCCGAACGCTCTACGCGCGGCTTCATCGGTGGGGAAAGCCATCAACGCTTGGAGATCGTCGGCGGCAATAGGCGGTCCGGAGTTCAAACCCATCATGCGCCCTCGCGCAACCCCTCTGAAATCGGGCACCCCTGACGGCCGGCGAGGGAACCGGTTTTCGCCCCGTCGGGCTAGTCAAGGGTGGTCAAACTATTCGGGATGATTGTGCCAGCGTTACAGCGGTTAGCGCTGCACGTTCCCCGCGACAATCTGCTTGTACTGCGTGGGGTTGTCCCGGATCTCCATCAAGCCGATGGCCAGATTCCGGGCATCTTCTCGCAAGTCGACGAGAGTGCACTGAACGGGTAAACCGCCCGGCTGATCCTCGGGGATTGCGGCCACCATGAACTCCAGGATGTTGTAGAGCTTCCACGCTTCCGATGTTTTATCGACCAGAAGGTCTTTGATATCTGCAATTTCTTGCTCACAGCTCACCGCGCGCTGGTTCAGTTGCCGCAGATCCTGATCAACACCTGAAGATGCCGGAGACGATTCTTGATTGATTCGCATGTTGTTCCCCTAGTACGCCGAATCATTGGCGGCGTGTTGCGACGAGAAGCGCTTGAGCTGCCAATCCCGAATCTGAACGAGCGCAGCGGCCCATTCGGCTGGCGACAGCCGGCGCCAACGTTTTTCGGGTTTCGGCCATACGCGCCGCACCCGAAATTCTTCGATATCGTGCCAAGCAGGGCTGGCCGGATTTGCCTTCGATGCCGGACTGTACAGAGCGACAAATGCAGGAAGCCCGGACATACGCGCAAGCTGATGGATGACACCGGTTGCCTTCTCTTGTCCGATGTCTCGCGCGACCTCTACCAGCGCCAGAGGCAGCTTGTTGGCGCAGCCGAACTCGACAAAAAGTACGCTGTCCAGATCAGCCATCGTCAACGCCTTGGCCTCACGTGTGCCGATGAACCGGCTAATTGAACGCGTCCGATGCCACACACCGTAGGCTCGATCGCGGATGAGGAATTGTTCTTCTTGCATGGTCGTCTGAAGCGCAGAGCCGCCTCTGTTGAATCGTCTTGATAAAAATGTAGCACGGTGCTTTATTGATTTCAAGCACCGTGCTACATTACAATGACCATATGGCCCGAGACGATCCTCAAATCAACCTTCGCATCCCGCTTGAACTGAAAGAGCGGTTGGACGCTGCGTCAGCGCAAAAGAGACGGTCATTGACTGCAGAAGTGGTCGCACGACTAGAGGCGAGCTTTTCGAGCGAGAGCGAAGACGGCGGCGTTCATATCGATGATCGAACGCTTGATCTGTTCGCGGAGCACATCGCGGGAAAGGTCGTTGGGGCGCTAGACAAGCGCGAGAAGCCGAAGCGTCAGCCACGGACACGAGATTGATGCGCTACTAAAGAGCCCCGCGCAGGCGGGGCTTCATGGTGCTCGTGGGAGATGGATCAGTGTTGGGCCTTCATTCACGCTTTCGATCCGACGCTCCCTTAGCAGCGCCGGACCATAGAGATCCATATCTCCAAATTACTGCATGCAATCCGCCTCACCGGCGACGCGCAAAATATCGCCGGCAAGGTCGCTCGCCAGCCACAAGAGCGTGGCGTCCTCCTCTCTACCGGCTGCTGCCGCGGCATCGCGATGCATTCTCCATAGCAGTGCACGCAACTTAAGCGCGTTGTTCTCGATTTCGTTCATCCGCCCATGGTCGCTCATGCCAGGTAGAGGCGGCGTGCCAGACTGCGCCTCGGTAGAATTGTCGTCAGCCATGACGAACTCCGCTTACGTCGAGGCCCGCCTTTACGGCCCTCTCGCGAATCACATCAATGTCGTTCGCTTGTAAGTCTGCTTGCAAAGCGCCATGCTCACATAGCACCTTGATTTCGCGGTCGTTCGTCAGCCGAGAAATGCTGCGAAAGATTGCACTCATCGCTTCAGCCTGCTCGTAGGTGACGCTTGCGGTGCCTTCGATGTCATCGACGGACACAGGTTCAAATCCGTCTATGAGAGCGCGTTCGGTAGAATCGGTGTTAGCCATGATACGAACCTCCATTACAGGTCGTGTTGTGGTCAGGCGGTCTAGGTGCGCCAACACCTCGGCCGCCGCTCTTCGTTGCTAGATACGTCGAAATGACTCTGCAAGATGACGCCGGAATCGTATTCGCCTCCCCATAGCAAGGCGGTCCTCGACAACGGCGGCGCTGCGAAGCCGCCGCTACCGCAGTTATTCCTCGTGGGTGTGGTCCAGCACTTCGGCGTTGAGATCGATGGTCGCGCCGATGTCCTGCATTCGTTTAAGTACGCGATTGAGCGTCTTTTCATCCAACTCAAGCCGAGCCGCCGCAAAGAACAGCATCTGCGGCCCCATTGGGCGCGGTGTGTTTCCGCCCGTATATTTGCGCCACTGATGATCGCCAGCCAGGCCGAATAGCTCGGCAAGCTGTTTGCCGGTATATCCCAGCTCGTGCTTGAGATCGGCAAGGTCCTTCGTCGTTGGGGGGGTGTACAGCATTGCGGTATGCCTCGAATGGGCGAGCGTGAAACAGGAACTCCATGGTCTTTCCTTTCGGGCTGAGGGCTGCGCAAAATGCACTACCACATAACGACAATAATAGACCCTTAGGGTCTAATGTCAAGAAGCATCGAAGGAGTTGTCGGCGCGCCGCCAACCCTAAGAAGTACTAGATGAATACAGCGACGTTCTCGACGGTTCGATGTGGCCTTCCGCTCTGGCACTACGTCCTATGCACGAGTTGCTACAGGTCTAGTGGCAAGGGTAAGCTTGCGCGACGGCCTTACGAATGACAATGACCGCTGGCTGAGCTCCGAGCTGTCGATCTCGATGGAGCGCCATGCCGACAATCTGCCGCAGCTTGGTCGCATTTGCTTTGTCAGCGGCGCACATATGCACGGCGCTTGATCGTTCCGTCAGCCCCTGCATCTCACTGGCCTGCAGCACCGCGTCGTCATCCACGACTCCCATGACGTACATGCTGGCCGCCAAACGAAGCGCGCCGTCGTTCGAGTTAATCCAGCTTTCGAGCTGCCGCCCGGTCATTGCTGCAGCTTTGGCCGAAAGCGGTAGAAATAGGAAACCGGCGACGAGCACCGCACGACACAAAAATGAGGCTGGCGGCAAGTTCAGGTGCGTCATGGACCATCTTCCTATCGCAATGAATAAAATTCCGTTTACGCTATTATCTCGGCAAAATTGACACAGTCTCGCTACGTATGGCTCAGCCTTGCGCAGGCCGCGAAACGGGGAAGATTGATGACCCAATTTCGTCCGCTCATCGAACAGCACCGAAGCGCGCTGTGCCACTTGTCGAACAAAATCTAACGGGGATCGCATGGGACAGGCGCGCGACGCGGCAAGCTCAATCGCTCATTGGGCAATCAAAAACAATCTCCTGAGCGCACTACATGCGAACATGGACAGCCAATACCTTGCTGCTGTCCCATCCGCCAATTTTTCGCAAGAAGCGTTGGACATTCTTCGACACCGATCGGTGTCATCAATCGTATTTAACGAGATAACGAGCACTGTCTACGTCTATACGGACAAAAAAGTCACCGTCAAGGAAACGGAGATGCTACCGAAGCTTATCTCCGGATGCTCGGTCGTATATCCACATGGGACGGCGGATGAAATTGGAGGACCTGTCGAAAACGCGCAAGGAAGTGCATTTACGATTGCAGCGGGTCCGAGCGGCTATGGCGTCTATTGCTGTGGGTCCTCAATTTCACCGGGAAACGAAGCTAGCGCCGGAACGCTCGGAGCACTCGTCAAAAAGTCAGACGGCTCTCTCTATGGGCTGACGAACAACCATGTGACTGGAGGCTGCAATCACTCACCAATCGATTTACCGATTCTTGCTCCAGGTGTTTTCGATGTCGCTGCGAAAACGATAATCCCGTTCACCATTGGCTTCCATTCGGAAGTTTTACCATTCGTGACCGGGACGGCTGGGAATGTATCGATCAACGACAACACGGATGCGGCATTGTTCAGGATCGCGGAACCGGCGAACGTCTCGTCACGGCAGGGGCAACAGTACGATACCCCAGCGACCTCAATCCCGCCCACTGTTGGGATGAAGGTGCAAAAAGTCGGAAGAACCACCGGCCATACGACTGGCGTGATCGTTGGACAACAATTACGCCCAATTCGCGTTCACGCGCAATCCCAACGCAACAGATTCCAAGCGATCATCACGATGCCCAACGTGTACCTCGTGCATGGCGACTACCGCCCTTTCTCCGACAGCGGCGACTCCGGCTCGCTCGTCGTGACGAACGATGGAACCGGCACGAACTATGCTGTTGGCATTATCATGTCGGGCGGCCCGGACAGCAACGCACCGGGTGGCAAGAAGACCTCCATTCTTCCAATCGCACCTATACTGCAAGGGTTCAATGTCACACTCGTGAGCGGCCACAATGTCACCTAGCGACCTACAGCGCATGGCGGACGCTGCGGACCATCTGGCAGCCCTCCTGCCCATGCCACTCCACGACACGATGACGGTAGCGGCAATGGAACCGACGGCCGGACAGTTGTTCTTGTCCGTCGGCCTCCCGTCTTCGGCATCTCATATGGACACCACCTTACCGAAACGCGTCGATGGCGTTGCGGTGGTCTATGTTTTCGAAGATCCGGAATCGCTCGACTAGCGGTATCGCCCTTATTTTCGAAATACTATATTCGGGTCAAAACGGACTAGCCGTTCGAGACATGTTTGTTGCTCTAGCGTCGCAATTCTTCCAACGAAACGTGGCTTGGGGCATTTTTGGGGGCACAAATACTCCCGACATCAACAAATCCCAATAGGGTCATGTAAGCATGAATTCTGTCGGGGACCAGAGATCCCCATCCCAGCGTTACGCGACAAATCTCTTCGCCAAGTTTGGCGTAGCTTTGGCGTAGCAACGAATTACTTCAGCTCACCTCCTGCTCCAGGAAGCCCAAAGGCAAGCCCTTCCGGTATCGTATGATGTATATCGATCGGAATCGGAGAGCAAGTCGCATGGCGCCAGTGACTATCGATATAGGGTCCGGGAAGCGAGCCACGTTGTCTAACAACGGTGAAGTAAGTCGATCCGCGGAACAGCGGGCAGCAGTCTCAGAATTGATGCTCCATTGGCCGAAATACTCCGGACTACTGACGGGGGCCGTTGGCTATCTCCGAGACTTGGGACTAGCCGGGTCACTCTCCGGCGATCCCGTAGCCGCGCTCCGGTCCGCCATAGAGGACGGGAGAGTGTCCGTATCAATCGATCGTCCAACGACCCGTGGCGGGGCGGCGGGAGGTTCGCCCTCAACCCCGCCTTTCCCCAAGGCTAGTAGGCTCGCCAGCGTGCCAGCGTCGGCTGGACTACCGATAGATAAGCCGCTACCTTCTTGGGCCACGCCTAGCGACGTGTCGGCTGGCGAACTGATGAGCTATCTGCAAAGCGTTGTCGGAATCGGCGGCGCTGGCGGTACCGCTGAATTCCCAGGAGGTGCGAATTTCACTGACTCCGCCTCACTCAGTGACGCATCTCCGTTCGATTATTCAGCGGACACCTTGGGCGACGCGGTTCAAGTTGCAGGAATCGACCGAGGCGATATGATGGCCTGCGACATCATCAAAGCCGAATGCAAGGGCTCAGTGCTCCGTGAGTTTCCGGGGCAGTATTTGAATTCGACTCTCAACGAGATTCAAGGCGACGCGAGCGACGGTATCAAAGAGGCGCGTAAGGCGCTCAAGCTGCTCAACGATAATCGATTCAAGAAATAGGTACCCGATATGACCACCAATACACTGTTTGATCTGCTCGACCGGCTCGACTCCGCGAAAATTCACTACACCCTGAGCCGCAATCGGCCCGATACGGTATTGGTCTCGGTTACCGTGGTTGGGATGCGAGTCGAAATAGACGTGTTCCGAGACGGGCATACGGAGGTTTGCATTTTTCGGGGTACGGAGGAGCCTACTGACGATGCCAATGCGCTGGACCAGATTATCGAGGCGAATCGAGACTGATTTTTACGGAGTTCTATTTGGTGCGTCTCCCACTCAAGCAACAACCACCGTAAACTCCACCCCCGACTCAAAATCCAGCGTCGTGGTCGAAAACCGCGGCTCCTCGTCGAGGTATTGCTTGTACGGTCGAACGGCGTCCTCGGCCGTGTACATGTTGTCGGCCAGCACGACCGATCCCGGCCGTAGCAGGCGCTCGATCTGCTTGAACAGCTTCAGATAGGCGTCGGCCCAGACATCGATAAACACCATGTCGACGGTCCCATCCAGCGCGGCAACCGTCTCGAACACATCGCCTTCCCTCAAGTCGACATAGGCATCCAGACCCGCAGCTTCGACATGAGCCCGCAACCGCGCGCACTTGCGCGCATCGCATTCGGTCGCGATGACCACACCACGGCCCAGCGTGCGCAACGCGTCGGCGAAATACAAAGTCGACACACCGCACGAACTGCCGAGTTCAAGGATTCTGGTCGGCCGTTGCGCGAGCACCATATTGCGCAAAAATCTTCCCGTTTCCGCCGACACGGCCAACGATAAAGCACTGCCCGCCGACGACTCGAAATCTTCGGTGAACAAGCCGAACGTTTCGAGAAACCGCCCTCGCAACCTCGGGGCGAGTGCTTCGTATTCGTCGACGAGCGTCGGAAACGCCTCGTTCGGCCCTCGGAACTGCGCGCGTGCGCGGGCGATGATTTCGCGCTGACTCTCTTCATGAAGCCGTTGCAAAAGAGCGTGGGTGTTAGAAACCAAGTGCGTTCCTTGACGAGATTGATCACGTAGACGGCGTATCCAGCGATTGCTATCCGCCATCAGGCCTGCGGCGCTACCGCTCCATCATCAGCAAACACGGGCGACGCTATGCCCGTCGAGCAAGCGTAATCGCGCGTTCGGGGCACGCCGTCACGCAAAGCCCGCATGATCTGCACGCGTCAGCGTTCGGCGTATACGCGACCTTCATCCCATGCACGCGCAGCTTCAACCGATGCATCAAACCAAGATCGAGGTAATCGTCCTGATCAATGCGCCGAACCTCGAACACGTTTTCAGGGCAAACGGTCACGCAATCTCCCTTCCCTTCGCAACGTTTCAGATTGACGACCGGCACAATCACACCCGCCTTCTGCTTGCAGTCGGCTGTTGATTTCTCGCGCATGTTCACTCCTCGGTAGGCCGCTTGCCACCCGATCGCCATGCGGCCCGAAACTGCTCACGTTCTTCAGGCGTCATGGCCTCCCACTTGCGCCAGTGACGCCGGCCATGCCAGCCGCGATGTCCGCGGAATCCGCCGAACAGAATGCGGCTCAACACGAGCAAGCCCAGCGCATGGGCGAAGTCGATCGTCCGCGCGCCGACGAATAGCGCCGGCATCACCCAGTTCCACAGCGTCATGACCACCCATCCGAGCACGCCGATGGCAATCACCACGAGCAGCACTTTGCCCACACATCTGATTCGAAAACTCATCCGTCGACTCCTCTAGATATCCAGTTCGTCATAAATGGGTTGCAGTCGCGCACGCAGGTGCAGAACCGCATAGCGTTTGCGCGCCAGCAGCGTATTGAGCGTGACGCCGCTTTGCGCGGCCATCTCCTTGAAGGACTGCCCTTCCAGTTCGTGCGCGATGAAAACCTCGCGCTGATTCGCCGGCAATTCGTCGAGCGCATCCTGCAACGCCTTGAGCAACAGCGTGCGAGCGTAGAGCGCTTCAGGGCCGGCATCGTGCGACGGTAGCGCGAGATCCAGGCGATACTCGCTGTCCGCTTCGTCGTCGGCATCGAGCAGTTCGGCCAGCGGCTGCTCCTTCTTCTTGCGAAAACGATCGATGATGCGATTGCGCGCGGTACGGAACAGCCACGCGCTCGCCTGTTCGATCGGCGCAGGCAGTCGATAGGCCTGGACGAATTCGTGAAGCACATCCTGCAGAACGTCCTCGGCATCGTCCGGGTCGCGGATCCGGCGCCGAATGAAATTCCCTAGCCTCGTTCGTTCACGCATCACTGTCGCAGTGATGTCGCGGTCTGAGTCGGTCATCGGTTGCGAAGTGGGTGGCGGTTCCATGCGTCTGAAGACGTTTCAGGCGCGCGAATATTGTGGCGAGTGTGAAAAATTTGCGGCTGTCCGCATCGGCTTCACTGCGCTGCAGTCGTTTCAAGGAACAGGCCCGATATGGCGTCAGCCCGTCTTCGCACGAATCGTTTGACTCAGAGCATCAACCCGAAGTACACTTCGCGCCGCGGGGTGGAGCAGTCTGGCAGCTCGTCGGGCTCATAACCCGAAGGTCGTAGGTTCAAATCCTACCCCCGCAACCAAATGCCGAAGCCCGCTTTGCGAAAGCAAGCGGGCTTTTTGCTGTTCGGCGGTCCAGGGATGTTGCTTGCGCGTGCAGCACGACACACGAAGAGGCGTGCAATCGGGCGTTCACCACGACGTGCGACACGCGACCGCACCTCGTCCATTCGCCGCAGCCATGCAGCGAACATTGCGTAGAATTCCGAACCTTCTTCGGTTCAGCACACGGACTTCTCGAATGATTCGAACGATCGCGGCACTCGCCGCGCTTTCGACGATGGCCGCCACGGCAAATGCCGCCGACGCCGGCACGGCCTCTGCGAAACAGCGCTACGTCAGCCCGGGCATCGCCAACGTCACTGCCTCGGCAGCACCACGCCCGGAAAGCACCTCCTCCGACGCACGCTGCCGGGAACTGGCCGCCGGCATCGACGCGGTCACGCACTCGCCAGACCGCGGCCAGAAAATCGTGCGCGGAATGGGCCCGGACGGCAAGCCGCGCAACGAACTGCGCGCCTACGACAAACGGGCCGATCTGGAAGCCGAGCACCAGCGCCTCGGCTGCCCATAACGAACAGCGACGAACACACCTCCACCCGGCCAACCCGCGCCGGGCATCGGCGTTTACGCGTTCGCCCCGCCGTCGATCGTCAACCCGGTCCCGTTGATCGACCGCCCTTCCGGCCCGACGACGAACGCCACGAGCGCGGCCACGTCATCGGCCTTGCCGTACTGCTGAATCGCCATCCGCGAACGCTGCGCATCGGCATGCGCGCCATCGGCCGGGTTCATATCGGTATCGGTCGAGCCCGGATGCACGATGTTGACCGTGATGCCGCGCGCGCCGAGATCGCGCGCGAGCCCCTGCGTCCAGCCGATCAACGCGGCCTTGCTCGCCGCATAGAGGCTCATCCCCGCATCGGGCACGCGCGTCGCGAGGCAACTGCCAGTCGACACGATGCGCCCGCCCTCCCCGAGGTGCCGCGCCGCCGCCTGCGACGCGACGATCACCGCACGCACGTTCACGTTCAGTGTCGCGTCGATATCGTCGAGCGTGAGGTCGTCCAGCGCGCCGGCCCGGAAAATCCCCGCATTGTTGACGAGGATGTCGAGGCCGCCGAGTGCTTCCGCGGCACGATCGACCGCGTTGCGCACGGCAGCCGGATCGGCGCTGTCGGCCTGGATCGCGATGGCCCTGCGGCCCAGCGCCTCGATGCCGGCAACCACGGCCTGCGCCCGCTCGGCCGATTTTTCATACGTGATCGCGACGTCCGCGCCATCGGCCGCCAGCCGTTTCGCGATCGCCGCGCCGATGCCGCGGCTGCCGCCCGTGATGAGTGCACGCTTGCCCTGAAGTCGATTCATGTCGGTTCCTTTCCTCATTTATGTAACGACCAACACAGAATGTGGCACGTTGCGTCGCACAGTCAATTGATTTATTTTATCGATCGATACAGATATCGACGAAGGGACGGACGCAATGGCTGAACGAGGCCGACCGAGAAGCTTCGACAAGGAAGCGGCGCTGGATCGCGCGATGGAGGTGTTCTGGCGTCTCGGCTACGAAGGGGCGTCGATGACGGACCTGACGGCCGCGATGGGCATCGCGTCGCCGAGCCTGTATGCGGCCTTCGGCAGCAAGGAAACGTTGTTCCGGCAAGCGCTCGAGCATTACCGCGCAACCGAGGGGCAGGAAATCTGGGGCGGAGTCGAACGGGCAGCGAGCGCGTACGACGCCGTGCAGAGCTACCTGATGGATACCGCACGCGTGTTCACGCGGCGCTCGAAGCCGGCCGGCTGCCTGATCGTGCTGTCGGCCCTGCATCCGGCCGAGCGTTCGGACATGGTCCGGCAAACGCTGATCGCGATGCGCGAGGGCACGGTCGACGCGCTGCGGGGACGCCTCGCGCAAGGCGTCGCGACCGGCGAAATATCCGCGCACGCGGAGCTCGATGCGATCGCCCGCTACTACGTGACGGTGCAGCAAGGCATGTCGATCCAGGCACGCGACGGCGCGAGCCGCCGCGATCTGGAGGCCGTCGCGCAGGCCGCGCTGGCCGCCTGGCCGGCGCTCGTCGGTACGGGCAGCGCGGCCGGTGTATAGGTAGCGGCAGGACGCCGCCGAAAGGAAAGGTTACTGCTTCGCAGCCTGCTGCACGTCCTTCGACGCGTGCCACACGCGATAACGCACGTCGAAGCCGTCCGGTACATAGACGACGAGCGGCAGGCGGCTGTTGTAGCGCAGTAGTTGACCGTCGCCGCGCACCTGCACGAACCGTTGCTGCGGCGCCTGGCCCGGGCACGCCATCAGCGTCGATGCCGGCCCCTTCACGTCGGTGAGCCGGTAATACGTGTAGCCCCAGCCCTTCACGTCCTCGGCGGTCAGCTCGCCGCCGAACCACTGCTGGTTGCAGTCGGTCTGCAGCGTCTTGCCGATCATCAGCTCGACGCGCGCATCGCCCTCGTTCTCGAGCGCGGGCAGCGCGATCACGACGCGCTGCTGGCCGGCCGCAGCCTGCGGGAACATCTTGATCGACTCGGCCGGCACGGCGGGCGCGGAGGCCGGCGCGGCAACGCAGGCAGCGGCCGTCGTCACGCAGAAGGCGGCCAGTGCGGCCCGGATCGCGAATGTCATCGATGTGCTCCTGAAAAACAAATGAGCCCCGGATGCTAACACTTTCGTCGCAAGACCTTACGAGGCTGTAATTTGGCGACACAATTGCAAACAGCCGGCAATCCCCGGGCGCGGTACTTATAGCGCAACCAACGGAGAACATCATGCTGAAGCTCATTGCTGCCGCCGGCGTCGCCGCCCTGCTGGCCGGCTGCGTCGTCGCCCCGGACGCCGGATACGGCTACGGCCAGCCCTACTATTCCGATCCCGGCTACGCGTACGCCCCGTCTCCCGTGTACGGCACGGTCAACATCTGGGGCGGTGGCGGCGGACGCGACTGGGATCGCGGCCGGCGCGACTACCATCACTGGGACGGCGATCGCGGCAACCGCGGCAACGGCTGGTGGCGCGGCGGCGGACGCCGCGGCGACTGGAACGAAGGCGGCGGCGGCGGACACGGTCGCGGCGACGGCGGCGGCCATCGCCACTGACGCGCAATTGCAACCGTTTGTATCCGCGCACGGCTAGCTGATGGCCTGCGGCACGCCCCGCAGACGAACGAACGGCCACACAAAAGACGAAGGCCCTCGCATCGAGCGAGGGCCTTTCGTCGTTCGGCCCGGCGAAGCAAACGTCGACCGCTGCTGGCCGAGCGGCCCGGAATCCGCTCGCGCCACGCGTGCTTGAATTACCAGCCGGCCGGCCGCGCGTAACCGCCCTGCACCGGCGCCCCGCACACATACGCACGCTGGTAGCGGTCGTAGCAATAGTTCGGGCCGTCGTCCTGGTACTGCGCCTGCTGATAGGTCGGGTAGGCCGGCTGCTGGTACGCGGGCGCCTGGTAGTACGTCGGCGGCTGATAGGCTGGCGCCTGGTACACGGGTGCCTGATATGCGACGGGCGGATTCATCGCCGACGTCACGATCGCGCCCAGCACCGCGCCGCCGATCAATGCGCCGATCACGGCGCCCCCGTCGCGGCCATGCGCGGACGCCGTGCCCGCGACCGCGAGCGAACCGGCAAGGACACACACTGCGGCAATCTTTTTCATGATGGACTCCCACGCGAAGTGGTACTGGATGGGATGCATTGTGGCGGTGCGCGGCCGTAATAGATGCAGCAAGTGGTAACGCGCGATTACCGGTATCGCTCGCGCCGAAACGCGTCGTCGCCGTGCTACGATTTTCGGCACACAGGAGACGCCTTCATGCAGCCCGAAACCGCCCGCCGTTTCGATACCGAATTCGCACCGCGCATCGCGCAGGCGATCGCCGCGTTCTTCGCGGAACACGTGCAGACCGACGTCGTCCCCTATGGCGGGCACGGGCACCCGACGCGCGTGCAGATCCGCAGCGCGCCGCACGAGCACGTGAGCGGCTTCGTGCATCCGCTGAATCTCGAGCTGACGTGGGACACCGACGAGATCGAGCGGCTGATGGAACCGGACGGCCCGGAGCGCTTCGAGCACTATCTCGCCGCGCTGCCGAGAAAGCTCGGCGCATGGCAAAGCGCGCGCGACATCGATCTCGCGTCGCGTACGCAGGCCGAGCCGCTCGTGCGGCTCGGCGGTCTCGACTTCGAAGGCTGAATGCGCGCGCCAGCCGGTGAATGCGCGGCGTGGCGTCGCGCGATGCGGCCCGGTGATACACTCGACCGGCCCCGCGCCGGTGCAGCCGCGCCGGCCGGGCCGTTCATCGCCGCCACCCTTGCACATGGTTGCGCACGCAACCTGCAGCCGGGCACGCGGACAACCCTGCTCTCGCTCCCGTCATGAACGCCGATACCGGCCTGCCGCTTCCGCAACGCTACTGGGCGATCGTCTGCGTCGCCCTGGGCATCACGCTCGCCGTGCTCGACGGCGCGATCGCCAACGTCGCCTTGCCGACCATCGCACGCGACCTGCACGCGTCCGACGCCGCGTCGATCTGGATCGTCAACGCGTACCAGCTCGCGGTCACGATCACGCTGCTGCCGCTCGCGTCGCTCGGCGAACGCATCGGCTATCGCCGCATCTACATCGCCGGGCTCGCGCTGTTCACCGCGGCGTCGCTCGGCTGCGCGCTGGCCGGCTCGCTGCCGATGCTGGCCGTGATGCGCGTGATCCAGGGGTTCGGCGCGGCCGGCATCATGAGCGTCAACGCGGCGCTCGTGCGGATGATCTACCCGTCGTCGTTGCTCGGGCGCGGGCTGTCGATCAACGCGATGGTGGTCGCGCTGTCGTCGGCGGTCGGGCCGACGGTCGCGTCCGCGATCCTGTCGTTCGCGTCGTGGCCGTGGCTGTTCGCGGTCAACGTGCCGATCGGCATCGCGGCCGTGCTCGGCAGCCTGCGGGCGCTGCCGGCCAACCCGCTGCACGATGCGCCGTACGACTTCGCGAGCGCGCTGATGAACGCGTGCGTGTTCGGCCTCTTGATCACGGCCGTCGACGGGCTCGGTCACGGCGAAGGTCATGCGTACGTCGCGGCCGAACTGGCCGTCGCGTTCGTGGTCGGCTACTTCTTCGTGAAGCGTCAGTTGTCGCAGCCGGCGCCGCTCCTGCCCGTCGACCTGATGCGCATCCCGATGTTCGCGCTGTCGGTCTACACGTCGACGGCGTCGTTCACGTCGCAGATGCTCGCGTTCGTCGCGCTGCCGTTCTGGCTGCAGAATTCGCTCGGTTTCTCGCAGGTCGAGACGGGTCTTTACATGACGCCTTGGCCGCTCGTGATCGTGTTCGCCGCGCCGCTCGCGGGCGTGCTGTCGGATCGCTATTCGGCCGGCATTCTCGGCGGCATCGGGCTTGCACTATTCGCCGCCGGGCTGCTGTCGCTCGCGACGATCGGCGCGCACCCGGGCACGGTCGACATCGTGTGGCGGATGGCACTGTGCGGCGCGGGCTTCGGGCTGTTCCAGTCGCCGAACAACCGCGCGATGCTGTCGTCGGCGCCGCGCGAGCGCAGCGGCGGCGCCGGCGGCATGTTGAGCACCGCGCGCCTGACGGGCCAGACACTCGGCGCGGCGCTCGTCGCGCTGATTTTCGGGCTCGCGCCCGACCGCGGGCCGACGATCGCGCTCTATGTCGCCACGGTGTTCGCGGCGGTGGCCGCGGTCGTCAGCCTGCTGCGCATCGCGTCGCCGCGGCCGGACTCGGCCGCCTGACGCTAGTCGCGCGCCCTACACGCGGCGGGCATCAGGCCGCGTCGAGCGTGTCCATCACGAAGCGCACGCGCACCTTCACGCTCACACGCGGCAACTCGATCAGCCGATAGCCGTACGACGTATAGCAATCGACCATCGCGTCATGGGTCCGCACCGCTTCCGCGAAATCCTGCCGGCGCTCGGCGTCCTGCGCATAGATGTCGGGCCACGGCGGCGCGATGAACACGCGCCGGTGATAGCGGAAACGCCGCGCCGCGGCTTCCGCGTGCGCGGGTACCGCCAGCCCGGTCAACTTCAGATAGCCGATCACGTCCGGCACGCCACGGTCGAAGAACACCGGCCCGCGGGCCTGCCGCGCGAGATGGTAGGACCGCATCTCCCAGCCCAGCATCAGTTCGGCGAACGCAGCCGGGTCGCGCCACGGCAGCGCCGGACCGTCGATGGCCATCTGGTCGCGGATCACGCCGCGTCCGGCCTCCTGCGAACGTGCGTACCCGGCCCGTTCGAGCGCATCGAGCAACGTGCTCTTGCCCGAACCCGGGCCGCCCGTCACGACGAAGAAACGGCCGGCGGTATCGTCGGCCGCTTCGTCGTCGCTACCGGCGCCCGGCGCGGACTCACGCATGCGCGACGCGCCGGCCCGCACGCCGCGTGACCGACGCCGCCGCCGCGACACTGCGCAGGTCGGCGACGAACGTATCGCGCCAGACCGACAGGTCGTTCTCGCGCAGCCGCGCGAGATTCTGCTCGTGACGCGCCTGCCGCTCCGCGAGCGGCATCGACAGCGCGCGTTCGAGCGCCTCGGCCATCTGCGACAGGTCGTACGGATTGACGAGCAGCGCGCCGGTCAGCTCGGCCGCCGCGCCCGCGAACTCCGACAGCACCAGCACGCCCGGATCGGCCGGGTCCTGCGATGCGACGTATTCCTTCGCGACGAGGTTCATCCCGTCGCGCAGCGGCGTCACGTAGCCGACCTGCGACATCCGGAAGAATGCCATCAGCAGGTTGCGCTCGTACTTGCGGTTCAGGTACTGGATCGGCGTCCAGTCGAGCTGCGAGAAGCGGCCGTTGATGCGGCCGGCCTCGCCTTCGAGCGTTTCGCGGATCTGCTGATAGGTCTGCACGTCGGAACGCGTCGGCGGCGCGATCTGCAGCAGCGACACGCGCCCCTGCCAGCCCGGCGCATTCGCGAGCATCCGCTCGAACGACTGGAAGCGCTCGACGAGCCCCTTCGAGTAATCGAGGCGATCGACGCTCATCACCAGCTTGCGCTCGCCCAGCGCCTCGCGCAGCATCTTCACCGGCTTGCGCGTGCCGTACTGGACGGCCGCCTGCGCGATCGCGTCGGGATGCACGCCGATCGGATAGGCCGCGACCTTCACGACGCGGCCATGCGCGTGCAGCATCCCGTCCTCGCTCGCCGCGCCGATGCCGCGCCGCTCGATGTAATCGGTGAACGCCTGTTTGTCGGCCTCGGTCTGGAAACCCGCGACGTCGTACGCGCACATGAACTTCACGAGTTCCTCGTGCGGCGGCACGAGCCGCAGCACGTCGGGCGACGGAAACGGGATGTGCAGGAAAAAGCCGATCGGGTTCTTCACGCCGAGTTCGCGCAGGTAGTGCGCGAACGGCAGCAGATGGTAGTCGTGCACCCAGATCAGGTCGTCCGGACGCAGCAGCGCGGCGAGCTGCTTCGCGAGCATCGCGTTCACGCGCAGATAACCGGCGTACTCCTGGCGATCGAAACGCGCGAGATCGCCGCGGTAGTGGAACACCGGCCATAGGGTCGCGTTCGAGAAGCCGCGGTAGTACTGGTCGTAGTCGCGCCGGGTCAGCCCGACCGTCGCATACGTCACGTTGCCGTCCCGCTGGATCGCGGGCTCGGCATCCGGCGCCCCGACGATCTCGCCGTTCCAGCCGAACCAGACGCCGCCCGTTTCCTTCAGCGCGTCCATCACGCCGACGGCCAGGCCGCCCGCGCTGGGGCGCGTGTCCTCGCCGGCGGCGACACGATTCGATACCACGATCAATCTGCTCATGCGACTTCCCCTCCTCGATTCGATTGGCTGGCGCGCGACGCACGCCAAAGCAGGCGCGGCGGCCCGAAGGCGGCCGCGCGGCGATTCAGTTCCGAGAATTGCAATGAAATACGGCGATGGAATGCGGCGACGACCGTATCAAGCGTCCTGCTCCTGACCGAGGTCGCGTTGATAGTCGAGCCCTTCCGGGCGAGCACCGCCCTGGTTGTAATCGCCGTCCGACGGCGTCTCGTCCGGCGCGCCCGCGGGCGGTGCCGATGGCGCGTCGGTCCGCGGACGCGGGCGGTCTTCCGGATGGCCGGCCGCCGCGTCAGGCGGCCGGTGTGACAACCGTTTCGAACGGCGCATGGCTGGGTGTCTCATATGCGGCGCGGCTCGAGGCCGTCGTAGAAACATTCCATAGCAAAACAGTCTAGGTCGCCTGATCGCATCCGAAGGTAACAATTACCTTCAATTTGTAACGTTTCGACCCCTCATCAACCATCTATCCGACAATGACGCCGCCCGCGCGCACGCGGCATGCTGGCGCGGCGATTTGTCAAAGCTTTGCAGTTTTCCTATGACAATTGCGAAACAATGACGCGGCATCAGGGCGTGCATGCGTCGCCGCTCACCCAGACAGGACTTGCACTCAGGGATGAACATTCGTTTCGAATCGCCGCGCCGGGCCACGCCGGCGCGCCTCGTGCTGGCCGTGATCGCCGCGGCCGCACTGCTGTCCGGCTGCAATTCGTTGTACAGCGAAGGCGCGACAGCGGGCGCCGGTATCGCGGGCGCCGCGATCGCCTCCAAGGTCACCAACAACGCCGCCGTCGCGACGGGCATCGGCCTCGGCGCCGTCGCCGGCGCGCGGGCTGGCGTCCAGTATTCTCAACGCGTCGCGCACCGCTACACGCAGGAGCAGATCGCGAAGGCGGCCGGCCCGCTCGACGTCGGCGGCGTCGCGCCGTGGTCGACGCACCACTCGTTCCCGATCGAGGACGACGAGCAGGGCCGCGTGACGGTCAGCCGGATGATCAGCGTCGGTCCGCTCGACTGCAAGGAAATCGTGTTCGCGGTCGACACGCCGGCGAAGGCCGACAAGGCCGCGCAATCGGCGTTCTACGTCGCCACCATCTGCCGCGACGGGCCCGTGTGGAAATGGGCATCGGCCGAACCGGCGACCGAACGCTGGGGCGCGCTGCAATGAGCGTGGCGATCCGTATCGCGGCGATTGGCGCGCTGTGCGCGGCGACGGCCGCGCTGTCGGGCTGCGGCTCGGTCGGCGCGGCGAGCGGCGCGTTGGCCGGCGCGGCGACGGGCCTCGTCACCGCGAACCCGGCGGTCGGCGTCGGCGTCGGGATTGCCGTCCAGGCCGCGACCGACGAAGCCGTCAACCGCACGATGAAGCAGCTCCATCAGAACCAGCAGGACGCGATCGCGAAGACGGCCGGCAGCCTCGCCGTCGGAGAAGTGAAGCCGTGGAAGGTGAAGAACACGCTGCCGCTCGAAAACGGCGAAGGCGAAGTGCGCGTCACGCGCGCGTACTCGTCGGCGCTCGCGCTGTGCAAGGAATTCGCGTTCTCGGTGAAGGACGGCGACAAGGCCGACTGGTATTTCGCGAATGCGTGCCAGCAAGGCACGCACTGGAAGTGGGCGTCGGCGGAACCGGCCGTCGATCGGTGGGGGAATTTGCAGTAACGGTGCGGTGCGCCGCGCGTCATCGCGCGCGGCGCCCTTGGGGTTCTGCGATACGCAGTGATACCGCGCACCCCGCCAACATCACGACTCCACGTCCTCGAGACTGAAAATCTCGGTCTGGTCGTTGTACGAGAAGATCTCGCCATAACGGCCCCAGTCGATCACCGCGTCGAGTGTTTCCTCGGCCGCGCCGTCCGACAGGAAATCCTCCAGCTCCTGCTCGAAGCGCACGCGCGGCGCACGGTGACCCGGACGCTCGTTCAGCACCTTCTTGATCCGCGCGGCAAGCGGCACGTGCTTCAGCAGGTGATCGGCGAACATCAGCTTGCGCTCCTGCGTGCCGAATTCCGCGAACACGCGCCCCGGCGGCGTCAGGAACACGTCGCCTTCGCGCACGTCCGCGAAGCCGAGGTACTGCAGCACTTCCGCGATCGGGAACAGGTCGTCGACCTCGAGGTGCAGCGTGCGAGCGATTTCCGGCATGTCCGCGCGGCCGTGGTACGGCGCCATCGCGAGCGTCTCGATCAGGCCGGCCATCAGGTTGGTCGACACCTGCGGCAGCCAGCTGCCGAGCTCGAGCCCCTTCTTCGTCGCTTCGCCGGTCTGGCGAGCGGTCATCTTCGCGTAGATGTCGTCGACGAGCTTGCGGAACGCCGGGTCCAGACGATTGCGCGGGTGCTTGAACGGCACCTTGATCTCGGCGATCACCCGGCCCGGGTTCGACGACAGCACGAGGATCCGGTCGCACATGAACACCGCTTCCTCGATGTTGTGCGTGACGATCAGCACCGACTTGATCGGCATGCGGCCTTGCGTCCACAGGTCCAGCAAATCGGTACGCAGCGTTTCAGCCGTCAGCACGTCGAGCGCGGAGAACGGCTCGTCCATCAGCAGAATGGTCGGGTCGACGACGAGCGCACGCGCGAAACCCACACGCTGGCGCATCCCGCCCGACAACTCGCGCGGGTACGCGTTCTCGAAGCCGTCGAGACCGATCAGGTCGATCGCGGCGAGCGCACGCTCGCGCCGCTCGCGCGCGCCGACGCCGAGCGCTTCGAGCCCGGCTTCCACGTTCTGCAGCACGGTAAGCCACGGGAACAGCGCGAAGGTCTGGAACACCATCGCGACGCCTTCGGCCGGGCCATTCAGCGGCTTGCCGAGGTAGGTCACTTCGCCGCCGGTCGGTTCGATCAGGCCGGCGATGATGCGCAACAACGTCGATTTGCCCGAGCCCGAGCGGCCGAGCAGGCCGACGATCTCGCCTTCGCGCAGCGACAGGTTCGCGTCGTCGAGCACGAGCAGCTCGCCCTGGGTCTTGTTGAAGCCGCGGCAGACGTGATCGACGCGCAGGATTTCTTCACCGAGGCGCGGCGGCTGGGACGTCTGGACGGGGGCGTTTACAGCATTCGGATTGTGCATCGCGTTTCGCTCTCAATCGGTCTCAGTCGAGCCGCAGCTTCGCTTCGGCGAAGGCATACAGCGGGCGCCACAGCAGGCGGTTGAACAGGGTGACGAACAGGGACATCACGGCGATGCCCAGGATGATCTTCGGAAAATCGCCGGCGGCGGTGGTCTGCGCGATGTAGGCGCCGAGGCCGTGCGCCTCGATTCGGGTGCTGCCCCACTGCACGGCTTCCGACACGATGCTTGCGTTCCACGCGCCGCCCGATGCGGTGATCGCGCCGGTCACGTAGTACGGGAAGATGCCGGGCAGGATCGCCTGACGCCACCACTGCCAGCCGCGGATGCGGAAGTTGGTCGCCGCTTCGCGATAGTCGTTCGGGTAGGACGTCGCGCCGGCGATCACGTTGAACAGGATATACCACTGCGTGCCAAGCACGATCAGTGGCGACAGCCAGATATCCGCGTTCAGGTGAAAGCGCGCGATCACGATCACGAACACCGGAAACAGCAGGTTCGCCGGGAACGCGGCGAGGAATTGCGCGAGCGGCTGCAGCTTCTCGGCCAGCTTCGGGCGCAGCCCGACCCACACGCCGATCGGCACCCAGATCACCGACGCGATCGAGATCAGCACGACCACGCGCAGCAGCGTGATGAGCCCGAGCACGAGCACGTGGCCGACCTCGGCCATCGTCACGCCGGTCGCGACGAAGCTGACGACGCGCCACACGATATAGGCCGTGCCGATCAGCACGAGCCCGGCCCACGCGATGTCGACCGTGCGCGACGCCTTCTTCTCGACTTTCGGCAGCGTGAAACGCATCGCGCCCGACAACGGCAGGCGCAGCGGAATCCGCGCGGCCTTCGCGAAGAACCAGCCGGCCGGCACGAGCAACTGATGGATCAGCCGCGTGCGGCGCACGAGGTCGAGCAGCCACGATTGCGGCGCATCGCCCGACGCGGTGTTCTCCATCCGGAACTTGTCGGCCCACGCGATGAGCGGGCGGAACAGGAACTGGTCATACGCGAGGATCACGACCGTCATCGTCAGGATCACCCAGCCGATCGCGCCGAAGTTCTTGTCGGAGATGGCCTGCGCGAGATACGCCCCGATGCCCGGCAGCGTGATCGTCTGGTTGCCGACGGTGATCGCCTCCGACGCGACGACGAAGAACCAGCCGCCCGACATCGACATCATCATGTTCCAGATCAGGCCCGGCATCGAGAACGGCACTTCGAGCTTCCAGAAGCGCTGCCAGGACGTCAGGTGGAAGCCGCGCGACACTTCGTCCAGGTCGCGCGGCACCGTGCGCAGCGACTGGTAGAAGCTGAACGTCATGTTCCACGCCTGGCTCGTGAAGATCGCGAAGATCGCGGCCAGCTCGGCGCCGAGCACGCGGCTCGGGAACAGCGCGAGGAAGAACGTGACCGTAAACGAGATGAAGCCGAGCACCGGCACCGACTGCAGGATGTCGAGGATCGGGATCAGCACCATGCCCGCACGGCGGCTCTTGGCCGCGAGCGTGCCGTAGACGAGCGTGAACGCCAGCGACGCGACCATCGCGGCGAGCATCCGCAGCGTGGTGCGCAGCGCGTATTCGGGCAGGTTCGACGGATCGAGCGAGATCTTCTGCGTCTGCAGCACGCCGATCGGCGCCATCGTTTCGTGAAAGCCGACCACCGCCATCGCGATCAGGCAGATGATCAGCGGAAATGCGATGAAGTCCCACCGGTTCGGCAACACGCGCCACGCGGATGCGTTGGCGGTCCGGTTCGGATTGAAGAATCCGACGTTCATCAGGCGCCCTCCCCGGTAAGGCCGAACGAAGCCGGCAGTCGATGTTGATTCATGGCAAAGCGCACGGGCGCGGTAATTCGATTGACTGGCGATGTCGCGCACGCGCGGCGCGCCGTGCGTGCATGCGCTGCCGCGGCCGGGCGAGCCGGGCCGCGACGGCACGACACTACACCAACCTGTATTTCAGGTACAACCGTCCCGGGACGGCTGGGCAGCGCATGGATCGTGCCCGGCGCGTGGGCGGATGACGGGCGCGCGGTACGGAACGACCCGGCCGCGGTCGTGCGGCCGGCGCGCAGGCCCGAATTATGCCGTGATCCGGCCCGGCCGTGAACCCGCCCTCCGCACACGGGCACAAACCGTGTCCGGGATCAGCAGCCGGAGACGGCGAAGCAGGTATGATCGGGGCTAGCCCCCGGGTCCGTTTCGGTCGTGTCGCCGCCATGCGCACGCACGCTGTATCAACCGGCTCCGGGGATCGACCGACGAGCGGGAGGAAGGGAATGGCAGGAAACTTGGTGATCGTCTGTCGCGATCAGGATGCCGACGCGTTCTATGAACTCATGCAGGAGTACGGGTCGTTCCAGACGCGGCTGTCGTCCACGGCGTGGTACCTGAACATGAACGTCGTGCCGGAATCGTTGCAGGAGGAAATCCTGGAGCGTCTCGGCCGGTATACGACGGTCTATATCTTCGAGGCCACCACGGTGACCTACAACACGATCGACAGCAACGCGGCGGAGACGCTCGGTACGCTGTTCGGCGAATGACGCCGCGCGGCGCTTGCCCGCCCGGGCAGGCGCCGCGGCCGCTCATGCGGCCTGTGCGTGGGGTTCGTCCTTCGGCACGGCGTCGAACGGGAACGTCATCGATACCCGCAGGCCGCCCTCGGGGCGATTGCCGATGTCGCACGCGCCGCCCAGCCTGAGCACGAGCCGCTCGACGATCGCGAGCCCGAGCCCGCTGTGGCCGTTCCCGCCGCGCGCGGGATCGAGCCGCACGAACGGCCGCGTCGCGGCGGCGAGGTCACGCGGCGCGATGCCGCCGCCGCTGTCGCTGACCGACAGCACGTAGCCGGCCGGCGTGCGCGCCGTCTCGACGAACACGGGCGGCGCACCGTACGCATGCGCGTTGTCCAGCAGGTTCGACAGGATCCGGTCGAGCGTCGCCGTCGGCAGCCGGAAGCCGGAATCGGCCTCCAGCCGCGTCTGGACCGTCGGCGCATTCGGCGCGACCGCACGATAGCTGCGCGCGATCCGCTCGCACGCCTGGTCGACCGACACCGGCTCGCTGCGGTCGGCCCCGCCGTGCGCAAACACCAGGAACTGGTCGACGATGTGCGACATCGAGTCGACGTCGCGCACGACGCCGTCGCGCAGCCGTGCGTCGTCCATCATTTCGGCCCGCAGGCGCATCCGCGCGAGCGGCGTGCGCAGGTCGTGCGCAACGCCGGCCAGCATCACCGCACGATCGCTCTCGGCCTGCGACACCTGCTCCACCATCTGGTTGAAGCCGTGCGTGAGCTGACGCAGCTCGCGCGGGCCGCGCTCGCGCAGCGGCGGCACCGGCTGCCCGCGGCCGAAACGCGCGACCGCGCGCGCGAGCGAGCGCAACGGCTGCTGCAACTGCCAGGCCGCGAACAGCGCGGCGATCACGCCGGCCGAGAAGATCGTGCCGAGCCACAGCAGCATCCGGTCGAGCGAGCGCGGCGGCCGCAGCGGCTGCACGGGCACCACGATCCAGTTGCGGTCGGCCGGCTCCTTCACCCACAGCACCGGCGGATGGCCGGGCGTGCCGATCTCGACCTGCGTGCCGGGCGGCATGCGCTCGCTCACGTCGTCGCGGAACCGTTTCAGCGGCGGCGGCAGGCCCGAATCGCCGTTCTTCGGCACATCGGCACTGTCGGGCGACACGAGCCGCACGCGCGACGGCAACGGCTGGTCGGGCGTGCGCTCGACGTGCTGGCGCACCGCGTCGACGAGGAATGCGGCTTCCTCGACCGCATAACGCGTCTGCATCTGGTTGCGCTCGAGCCGCATCGCGAAGAACCACGCGAAGTGCGACAGGAGCAGGACACCGACGACGAGCAGCGCCAGCCGCCCGAACAGTGAATCAATGGGTTTGCGCATGGGCCTCGCCGTCGGGCACGAACACGTAGCCGCGCCCCCGGACCGTCTGGATGAAGCGCGGCGTCGACGGATCCGTTTCGAGGATGCGGCGCAGGCGCCACACCTGGACATCGATGCCGCGGTCGGTGCCGTCGTACTCGGGCCCGTGCAGCAGCTCGAGCAGCCGCTCGCGCGTGAGCGTGCGCAGCGCGTGGTTCACGAAGATCTTCAGCAGCGCGAATTCGCTGCTCGACAGCGTGGCCGGCTTGCCGTCGACCGACAGCGTGCGTGCCTGGAAGTCGAGCAGGAAGCGGCCGAACGCGAACGGCTCGCGCTGCTCGGGCGCGGCTGCCGACGGCGTCGCGCGGCGGCGGCGCAGCACGGCCTGCACGCGCGCGAGCAGCTCGCGCGGGTTGAACGGCTTGCCGAGGTAGTCGTCCGCGCCGAGCTCGAGCCCGACGATGCGGTCGACGTCGTCCGCCCGCGCGGTCAGCATGATCACGGGGATGTCGTCGCCGGCCGCGCGCAACTGGCGCAGCGCGGTCAGGCCGTCCACGCCCGGCATCATCAGGTCCAGCACGATCAGGTCGGGCCGCTCGCGCTCGAGGCGCTTCTCGAGCGTCGCCGCGTCGTGCAGCACGGACACTTCCATCCCCTGGCGCACGAGATAGTCGCGCAGCAGGTCTCGGAGTTCTTGGTCGTCGTCGACGATGAGGATCTGGGTAGTCATGGCTCGAAGTTTACCGCGCGAGGGCGGAGTCGAAGAACGAAACAAAGGGGCGAAAGGGTTACTGCGGGTTACCGCGCAAGGGAACTGTAATGCGCGGTAACCGGGCCGCCACCCCGCGTAACACCCGCCGGGGCCTGCATCGCTAACCTGCGTCTTACCGGATGCGGTACCCGACTTTCCCGGCACCGCATCGCCGGACCCTTTGGATACAAGGAGTTTCTGAAATGTATAAGAAGACTTCCCGCGTGGCCATCGCGGCCGCCGCCCTGCTCGCTCTCGCATTCGGCACCGCACATGCCGCGCAACCCACCGACGTGCCGCCGCCGGGCGGCCCCGGCATGCACCAGATGCACGGCGGGCACGAAGGCGGCCCGTTCGGCGCGATCATGAAACTGCACGATCAGCTGAAACTCAACGCGTCGCAGGAACAGCAATGGCAGGCAGCAGTCAACACGATGAAGCAGAACCGTGACGCGATGCGCAAGAGCCACGAGCAGTTGCGCGAGCAGTTCAAGGCGCAGCAGAACCAGCCCATCCTCGACCTGAGCGCGATGCACTCGGCACGCCAGCAGGCGGAAGCGCAAAACGCCCAACTGCGCGAGCAGACGTCCGCCGCGTGGCTCACGTTCTACAACGGGCTGAACGACCAGCAGAAGACGATGGTCAGCACCGCGCTCAAGCAGCAGTTCGCGAAGATGGAACAGCGCCACGAGAAGATGAAGGAGCGCTGGGAGCAGCATCGCGCGGCCGCCAAGGGCGCGTCGACGCCGGCGCAGTAAGCCGGCGGGCCGCTCCCGCAGCGGCATCGAAGGGGACGCAGGCACCGGCCTGCGTCCCCTTTTCGTTTCAGGCGACGTCGAACAGCAGCACCTCGGCCGAGCGGCCACGCGCGAACGCCACCGCGTCCACGCCGCCGATCCGCGCGCCGTCGCCGGCGGCCAGCGCGCGACCGTTGACCTCGACCTCGCCGCGCGCCACGTGCACGTAGACGCTGCGCCCGGCCGGCACCTCGAACGCCGTCGTCTCGTCGCCGTCGATCAGTCCCGCGAAGATGCGGGCGTCCGCCCGCATCGACAGCGCGCCGTCGCTGCCGTCGGGCGCCGCGACGAGCCTCAGCCGCCCGCGCTTCTCGTCGTCGGCGAAACGCCGTTCCTCGTAGCCGGGCCGCCCGCCCCGTTCGGCCGGCTGCAGCCAGATCTGCACCAGATGCAGCGGCCGGTCGCGCGACGCGTTGGTTTCGCTGTGCACGAGCCCCGTGCCGGCGCTCATCCGCTGAATGCCGCCGGTCCGGACGATCGCGCCGCAGCCGAGGCTGTCGCGGTGCGCGAGCTCGCCATCCAGCACGTAGGTGACGATCTCGACGTCGCGGCGCGGCTGCATCCCGAAACCGCGCGTCGGCGCGATCAGGTCCTCGCTCAGCACGCACAGCGCGCCGACGGGCGGACGCACCGGCGCATGCCCGTCGCGGCAGACGGACGAAAAACTGTGACTCGATTCGAGCCAGCCGTGGTGCGTGTGGCAGCGGTCTTCGGCGCGCAGGATCTTGAACATTGGGGCGGACGCTCGGGGCGCAGATGTTCTGTTCGGGTTTACCTCCACTGTAAGGGGAGGCCGACAGCGCCACAATCCGCCGCCCGCGCACCGCATTGTTGCACCCGCACGACCAATTGCCGAAATATTCGTTGCGAATACCCCAATTGCCGCAACAGCCGAATCGAGGAATCGGTCGACCGCGCCGGATTGCCGTTTTCCGGGTATCGCGTTCGGGTAAAATACCGCCCTTTTGGCGTTCGCCCTTCCGGCGGCCGCCAACGCCAGAGCGCCGATCGGCGATTTTTGGCCGTCTAGAATACGCCGCGGCGCCCGGTTCGACCGGCCGCGAGCGCCCCCGGAAAGTCAGCAACAGAAGGATGGAAATGAAGAAGGCCGCCCTGTGCGCCGCCCTCGCCCTCGTGGCGGGCAGCGCCTTCGCGAAGGAGTGGAAGACCGTGCGGATCGGCGTCGATGCCAGCTACCCGCCGTTCGAGTCGACCGCGCCGAGCGGCGAGATCGTCGGTTTCGACGTCGATCTCACCAAGGAAATCTGCAAGCGGATCAACGTGAAGTGCGTGTGGGTGGCGCAGGATCTCGACGGGATCATCCCGGCGCTGAAGGCGAAGAAGTACGACGTCATCGTGTCGTCGCTGACCGTGACGGACAAGCGTCGCGAGCAGATCGACTTCTCCGACAAGGTGTACGACGCACCCGCCCGGATGATCGCGAAGACCGGCTCGCCGCTGCTGCCGACGGTCGCGTCGCTCAAGGGCAAGCGCGTCGGCGTCGAGCAGGGCTCCACGCAGGAAACCTACGCGAAAGCGTACTGGGAACCGCAGGGCGTGACGATCGTTCCTTACCAGAACCAGGACCAGGTCTATGCCGATCTCGGCACGGGCCGCCTCGACGCGACGCTGCAGGATGAACTGCAGGCCGACTACGGCTTCCTGCGCACGCCGCGCGGCAAGGGCTTCGCGTTCGCCGGGCCGGAAGTGAAGGATCCGAAGACGATCGGCGACGGCACCGCGATCGGCCTGCGCAAGGAAGATACCGACCTGAAGCTGAGGATCAACAAGGCGCTGGCCGACATGCACAAGGACGGCACGTACGACCGGCTGTCGCACAAGTACTTCTCGTTCAGCGTCTATTCGGCGCCGGCCCGCTGAACGCCGACAAGCAGCAGCGGATGCGGGGGCGGCCCCGCGTCCGGGCAGTACAGGCAGTCAACCACGCGCCGCCCGCCCCCTTGCCCGCCGTTCGCGCGACGGGCTCGCCCGGCACCGTTGCCGGGGCGGACGGTCATGATACGCACGGGGCGTTCCGCGCAGCTTGGCGGGCGCGTCTTTCGCGGCGCACTGCGTGCGCCCTCAGGGACCACACCAGGGACCCCATATGTTTCTACAAGGCTACGGCCCGCTGATCCTCGCCGGCACCTGGCAAACCGTCAAACTGGCGGTGCTTTCGCTGGCGCTGTCGTTCCTTCTGGGGCTGCTCGGCGCCGGCGCGAAACTGTCGCGCAACCGCGTGACGAACGGCGTCGGCACCGTCTATACGACGCTGATCCGCGGCGTACCCGATCTCGTGCTGATGCTGCTGCTGTTCTACAGCCTGCAGATCTGGCTGAACATGGCGACCGACGCGCTCGGCTGGGACCAGATCGACATCGACCCGTTCCTCGCCGGCGTGCTCGTGCTCGGCTTCATCTACGGCGCGTACTTCACCGAGACGTTCCGCGGCGCCTTCCTGTCCGTGCCGCGCGGCCAGCTCGAGGCCGGCAGCGCGTACGGGATGACGAACTGGCAGGTGTTCACGCGGATCATGTTCCCGCAAATGATGCGCTTCGCGCTGCCGGGCATCGGCAACAACTGGCAGGTGCTCGTGAAGTCGACCGCGCTCGTGTCGATCATCGGCCTGGCCGACGTCGTGAAGGCGTCGCAGGACGCCGGCAAGGGCACGCTGCGGTTCTTCTTCTTCACGCTGATCGCGGGAGCGGTCTACCTCGCCATCACGACGATCTCGAACTTCGTGCTGATGTGGCTCGAAAAGCGCTACTCGACCGGTGTCCGCAAGGCTGACCTATGATCGAACTCATCCAAGAATACTGGCGCAACTATCTCTACACCGACGGCTATCGCACCACCGGTGTCGCGATCACGCTGTGGCTGCTCGTCGTGTCGATCGGCCTCGGCTTCTGCCTGTCGGTGCCGCTCGCCGTCGCGCGCGTGTCGAAGAAGAAGTGGCTGTCGGGCGCCGTCTGGCTGTACACGTATGTGTTTCGCGGCACGCCGCTCTACGTGCAGCTGCTGCTCTGCTATACGGGCCTCTACAGCCTGCAGGCCGTGCGCGGCACGCCGATGCTCGATGCGTTCTTCCGCGACGGGATGCACTGCACGCTGCTCGCGTTCACGCTGAACACCTGCGCGTACACCACTGAAATCTTCGCGGGCGCGATCAAGGCGACGTCGTACGGCGAGATCGAAGCCGCGCGCGCGTACGGGATGTCGCCGTTCACGATGTATCGCCGCGTGATCCTGCCGTCGGCGCTGCGCCGCGCGCTGCCGCTGTACAGCAACGAAGTGATCCTGATGCTGCACGCGACGACGGTGGCCTTCACCGCGACCGTGCCCGACATCCTGAAGATCGCGCGCGACGTGAACTCGGCGACCTACATGTCGTTCCACGCGTTCGGCATCGCCGCCCTGCTCTACCTCGCGATCTCGTTCACGCTCGTGTGGCTGTTCCGCCAGGCCGAGCGCCGCTGGCTCGCGTATCTGCGCCCGCAAGGCAAGTAAGTTTTCGCAGGACTATCGAATGAACTCCCAGACCCAGAAGCTTTTCGTCGACGATCTCCACAAGCGGTACGGCGACAACGAGGTGCTCAAAGGCGTGTCGCTGAGGGCGAACTCGGGCGACGTGATCAGCGTGATCGGCTCGTCCGGCTCCGGCAAGAGCACGATGCTGCGCTGTATCAACTTCCTCGAGCAGCCGAACGCGGGCCGCATCTTCGTCGATGGCGAGGAAGTACGCACCGCGCTCGACAAGACGGGCGCGCTGCGCGCGGCCGATGCGAAGCAGCTGCAGCGCGTGCGCACCAAGCTGTCGATGGTGTTCCAGCACTTCAATCTCTGGTCGCACATGAACGTGATCGAGAACGTGATGGAAGCGCCGGTGAACGTGCTCGGCATCCCGAAGAAGGAAGCCGAGGACCGTGCGCGCGAGTATCTCGAGAAAGTCGGCCTCGCGCCGCGCGTCGAGAAGCAATATCCGTCGCATCTGTCGGGCGGCCAGCAGCAGCGCGTGGCGATCGCGCGGGCGCTGGCGATGCATCCGGACGTGATGCTGTTCGACGAGCCGACCTCCGCGCTCGACCCGGAGCTGGTGGGCGAAGTGCTGAAGGTGATGCAGAAGCTCGCCGAGGAAGGCCGTACGATGATCGTCGTCACGCACGAGATGGGCTTCGCGCGCAACGTGTCGAACCACGTGATGTTCCTGCACCAGGGGCGCGTCGAGGAACAAGGCGTGCCGTCCGAGGTGCTCGCGAACCCGAAGAGCGACCGCCTCCGCGCGTTCCTGTCGGGCAGCCTCAAGTAACGCCCGCCACGCGCCACGCCCGAACGGGCGCCCCGCGGTTCGCCGCGCGGCGCCCGTTTCGCGTTTACGCGGCGCTCACCGGCGCGCCGTCGGCGAACGCGCGTAGTGCGTCGCCCGCCAGCCGGTAACGTACCCATTCGCTCTGCGGCGCCGCGCCGACGCTTTCGTAGAAACGGATCGCCGGCTCGTTCCAGTCGAGCACGCTCCATTCGAAACGCCCGCAGCCCGAGTCGACCGCGATACGCGCGAGCGCCTTCAGCAGCCGCAGCCCCGCGCCGGCGCCGCGAAAACGCGGCGACACGTACAGATCCTCCAGATACAGCCCCTGCCGCGCGAGCCACGTCGAATACGAGAAGAAATACACGGCGAAGCCGGCCGGCTCGCCGTCGACCTCGCACATCAGCGCACGCGCCGACGAGCCTTCGCCGAACAGGCTGCGTTCGAGCGACTCGGGCGTCGCGACGACTTCGTGCTCCGCCTTCTCGTAGACGGCCAGTTCGGTGATGAAGCGCAGGATCAGCGGCACGTCGGCGACGGTGGCGGAACGGATATCGATTTGCACGGGTTGAGCCCTCCTCCGGCCCGGATGCGAAGCGGAAAACAACGGGAAAACGGCGCCGCGCACCCGCGCTGGCGCCGTTCGAACCGTCATGCTACGTTCATGCCATGCCTGCAGGAAGTGCAGTTTCTTCATCCAGACCTGAACATGATGCATCCCGATCTGCGCCGCCTCGACCTGAACCTGCTGCTCGTATTCGACGCGTTGTACCGCCATCGGTCGGTCGCGGCGGCCGCGCACGAGCTCGCGTTGAGCCCGTCGGCGTTGAGCCACGCGCTCGCCCGGCTGCGCGACGCGATCGGCGATGCGCTGTTCGTGCGCCTCGGCAACGAGATGCAGCCGACCGTGCGCGCCGACGACATCGCCACGTGGGCCGGCGACGCGCTCGACGCGATGTCGAAGGGGCTCGCCCGCGCACGCCGCTTCGACCCGGCGCAAAGCGACCGCACGTTCGTGTTCGCCGCGACGGACTACACGGCGTTCGCGGTGCTGCCGGCGTTCCTCGCCCGCATCCAGCACGTGGCGCCGCACCTGCGAATCCGCGTCGTCCATTCGGACCGCAAGATTTCCGTCGACGCGCTCGCGGCCGGCCGCATCGACTTCGCGCTCGGCTACCACGAGGAATCGGCAGCCGACGCGCCGGGCATCGAGGATTTCGACTGGTTCTCCGACGACTACGTCGTGATCGCGAGCGCCGCGCATCCGGACATCCGGCGGCGGCTGACGCTCGACCAGTACCTGGCGGCCCGCCACGTGGTCGTCACGCCGTGGAACGAGTCGCGCGGTGTCGTCGACTACGTGCTCGACCGGCTTGGTCTCGCGCGGCAGGTGGCCGTGCAGTTGCCGACCGTGCTGGCCGCGCCGTTCGTGATCGCGGAGTCGGCACTCCTGATGACGGTGCCGAACCGCGCCGCGCAGGCGCTGCGGCATGCGGCGCCGATCCGCCTCTTCCCCGCGCCGTTCGAGATCCCGCGCTACACGGTGAAGGTCTACTCGCACGCGAAGCATGCGCGCACCGATGCGCACCGCTGGATTCGCGCCCAGTTGCTCGCCGCGCGGCCAAGCCCGGACTAAGCGCGGCGCGTGGCGGGACGGGAGTTCACGCGTTGATCGGCACTGTCGGCAATCGCCCGAATCATTACGAAATACTTACCAATTTCGCGACTTTCGCGCTTACGCCGGCGCCCCGGCGACGTCAATAGTGGCAATCCTTGACCCACACCCGAGGAATCCATGTCTCCCTTGCGGGACAAGGGTTTTCCGGTAATCAGGAACCCCAGGGACACCTGTCGCGCACCGTGTTGCATGGCAATTTGGCGACAACGGTTAGTCAAACAACGATTTCCGTCGCCACAAAATTGTATTTTTGCTAAATTAGTAACCAAAGTAGCAAAACGAAGTTCGTGAAATGTAGTTTAGCTTCACGACACAACAAGGAGACCCCGCAGGCCGACCCGGCTGCGCGGGACCGCTCAACGGTTTTCCGTCTGCTTGCCCGCGTGCCGCGCTTACCGGCCCTGCACGAGGTCTCCCTGGTTATCCCGCTTTTGCCCGGCGCTCGCGCTCCGGGCATCTCGTGCAGTCTGGGTTGACTTTTTGACAGGGTATGGAGGAGATGATGAAGAAAGCTTTGGTCGCGGCCGCGCTGATGGCTGCTGGGGTGGTGACGGCGCACGCGCAGAGCAGCGTCACGCTGTATGGCCGCCTGGATGCAGGCATCGAATACCTGAACGGCCTGCAAAACGGCCACCAAGTGCGCGCGGAAAGCGGCGACTGGGGCACGAGCCTGTGGGGCTTGAAGGGTAGCGAGGACATCGGCGGCGGCAACAAGGTCCTGTTCCACCTCGAAGGCGCGTTCAACACGATGACGGGCGGCTTCAGCGGCTCGATCTGGGATCGTTTCGCGACCGTCGGTATCTCGAACGACCGCTACGGTACGCTGCTGTTGGGTCGCGAACTCGCGATCGCCAACGGCGTGTGGGACTTCGACCCGTTCGGCCAGTCGGCCTGGTCGACGGCCTCGCTGGTGCGCGGCCGCAACTGGAACAAGACCAGCAACAACGTGTCGTACCAGTCGCCGTCGCTCTACGGCCTCGACTTCTACGGCCAGTTCTCGTTCTCGAACTCGACCAGCTTCAACGGCAACACGACGGCCGGCCAGCCGGGCCGTGCAATGGGCGGTCAGGTCACCTACACGAACTCGCTGTTCCAGTTGCGCGGCATCTACGACGAAACGCGCGACAGCAACGGCCGCTTCTCGGACGTGTTCAACTACTCGCGTGAATACTTCGCGGGCGTGAACGTGTTCCTCGGCCAGTTCAAGGTTCAGGCGGCCTACCAGGCATCGCGCGCCGACGGCAGCGGCGGCCCGGCAGTGAACGCCGGCGTGACGGGTACGCAACAGGTGTGGGGCGGTGTGACGTGGCAGGCCACGCCGGCAGCGGCGCTGATCGCGGCCGTGTATCACGTGAACGCGAACCATGGCGGCGGCAACGCGAACATCTACACGATCGGCGGTTCGTACAACATCTCGAAGCGCACGCTGTTCGACCTGCAGGCCGCGACGGTGCGCAACAGCTCGTCGGCCAACTTCGGTCTGAACGCGAACGGTGCAGGCACCGCCGTGTCGACCGGCAACCCGCATCCGGGCGGCAGCCAGACCGGCGTCTACGCCGGCATCCAGCACCTGTTCTGATCAGGCGCCGTCAAAGAACGATTCGACAACACTTTCCACGCTGCTGCGAGAGGCGCGTATCGGTGCGGTACCCAACCGGGTATCCGCACCGTTTTTTCTTGGGCGTCGGGTTCGTGCGACCCGTGGCCCGATCGGCCGAAGCGGCCGGGAAGTCATCGAATGGCGGGACGCGGCGCTCAGACGGCCGCTTCGTTCTCCTCGCCGGTGCGAATGCGGATCACGCGCTCGACGTCCGACACGAAGATCTTGCCGTCGCCGATCTTGCCGGTGCGCGCCGCACCGATCACCGCGTCGATCACCTGATCGACCTGCGCTTCCGCGACGACCACCTCGATCTTCATCTTCGGCAGGAAGTCGACGACGTATTCCGCACCGCGATACAGCTCGGTATGACCCTTCTGACGGCCGAAGCCCTTCACTTCCGTCACGGTCAGGCCCGTGAGCCCCACTTCGGCGAGCGCTTCGCGGACTTCGTCCAGCTTGAACGGCTTGATGATGGCGGTGATGCGTTTCATGATGGTTGTCCCTCAATGCTCGTTTGGATGAAAAATCGCGTTCCCGATTGTAAGCCGGCGGGCCGCATCCGGCCCAGCACCGCTCAATCGAGCCGTTCGGTGAAGCGCGACGTGATCGGGTAGCGCCAGTCGCGCCCGAATGCGCGATGCGTGACGCGGATGCCGATCGGCGCCTGGCGGCGCTTGTATTCGTTGATCTTGATCAGCCGCGTCACGCGCTCGACGTCGGCCTGCGCGTAGCCGGCCGCGACGATCTCGGCGAGCGGCCGGTCTTCTTCCATGTACATCCGCATGATCGCGTCGAGCACGTCGTATGGCGGCAGGCTGTCCTGGTCGGTCTGGTTCTCGCGCAGCTCGGCCGACGGCGCGCGCGTCAGGATTCGCTCGGGAATCACGTCGCGCAATCCGTAGTCGGCCGTTGCGTTGCGATAGCGGCACAGCCGGTACACGAGCGTCTTCGCGATGTCCTTGATCACCGCGAAACCGCCGGCCATGTCGCCGTACAACGTGCAATAGCCGACCGCCATCTCGCTCTTGTTGCCGGTCGTCAGCACGATCGAGCCGAACTTGTTCGACAGCGCCATCAGCAGCGTGCCGCGGATGCGTGCCTGGATGTTCTCCTCCGTCGCGTCTTCCGCGCGGCCCGCGAATTCGGTTGCAAGCGCGGCTCGGAACGCATCGAACATCGGTGCGATCGCGATCTCGTCGTAGCGCACGCCGACGCGCCGCGCCATCTCCGCCGCGTCGGTGGTCGAGATGTCGGCCGTGAAGCGCGACGGCATCATCACCGCGCGCACGCGCTCGGGCCCGAGCGCGTCGCATGCGACGGCCAGCACCAGCGCCGAATCGACGCCGCCCGACAGCCCGATCAGCACGCCGGGAAAACCGTTCTTGCCGATGTAGTCGCGCACGCCGGTCACGAGCGCGCGGTACACCTGCGCGTCGGTCGACAGCTCGGGCGCGATCGCGCCGGGCAGCGGCCGCGCGCCGTCGAATTCGACGATCGCGTGCCCTTCGTCGAACTGCGGCATCTTCGCGACGAGCGCGCCCTCGCCGTCGAGCACGAACGACCCGCCGTCGAACACGAGTTCGTCCTGGCCGCCGACGAGGTTCACGTAGACCATCGGCAGCCCTGTCTCGCGAATCCGCGCACGCAGGATGTCGATGCGCACCGCTTCCTTGTTCAGGTGATACGGCGAGCCGTTCGGGATCAGCAGCACCTGCGCGCCGGCCGCCTTCGCGATCTGCGCGGCGGATGCATGCCACGCATCCTCGCAGATGATCACGCCGTATTTCACGCCGTTCAGCTCGAATACGAGCGGCTCGGTGTCGGTCGCGAAGTAGCGTTTCTCGTCGAACACCTCGGCGTTGGGCAGATCCTGCTTGCGGTAGGTGCCGACGATCTCGCCGCCGACGATCAGCGACACCGCATTGAAGGTATCGGTGGGCGGCACGCCGCGCTCGATCGGGCGGTTTGCATTACCATCGACGGCTGACGCGCGCGCATCGTCGCCGGCCCCGCTGCCCGGACCCTTGCCCGCACCGCGCAACGGATGGCCGACCAGCACCGCGAGCCCGTCGAATGCGCGCAGCGCGTCGGCGAGCGCGTCGAGCGCGGCGGCCGCCGCCGCGTAGAACGCGGGCCGCAGCAGCAGGTCTTCGGGCGGATAGCCGGACAGCGCGAGTTCGGGTGCGACCATCAGTTGCGCACCATCGTTGTGCGCGGCGCGCGCGGCCGCGACGATGCGCGCGACGTTGCCGGCGAAATCGCCGACGGTGACGTTGATCTGGGCGAGAGCGAGTCGGGTCTTCATGGCGGGAGCGGCGCAACCCGGCGGCGCGCCTTGAACGGCTGACGAAATCGACCCGGATGCGGGCCACGGCGGCCCGCATCCGGCAACATCCAACGGTACGGATTCACGCTTGAAACACGAACGCATCGATTATCGCACGGGCATCCTGTCGTCCCCCGCCGAGGTGCCGGCCGACGAATGGAACGCGCTGCTCGCGCGCGACGCGCAGCCGACGCCGTTCCTGCGCCACGAATTCCTCGACGCGCTGCACGTCGCGCGCTGCGCGGTGGACGACACCGGCTGGTCGCCGCACTTCGTCACGCTGACCAACGCCAGCACCGGCCGCCTCGCGGCCGCCGCGCCCGTCTACGCGAAACAGCATTCGTACGGGGAATACGTGTTCGACTGGGCGTGGGCCGACGCGTACCAGCGCAACGACCTGCCCTACTATCCGAAGCTGCTGTGCGCGGTGCCGTTTACGCCGGTGCAGGGCACGCGGCTGCTCGCGGCCGACGACGACGCGCGCCGCCGGCTCGCAGCCACGCTGCTCGCGTTCGCCGAGCAGAGCGACGTGTCGTCGCTGCACGTACTGTTCCCGACCGGCGACGAAGCGCGGCTGCTCGAATCGATGGGGATGATGCTGCGCGAAGGCGTGCAGTTTCACTGGCTCAACGACGGCTACCGCCACTTCGACGATTTCCTCGGCACGCTCGAGCAGAAGAAGCGCAAGAACATCCGCGCGGAGCGGCGCAAGGTGCACGACGCGGGCGTGACCTTCCGGCGGCTGACCGGCGACCAGATCACCGACGCCGACTGGCGCTTCTTCTCGCGCTGCTATCGGCAAACGTACCGCGAGCACTATTCGAGCCCGTACCTGAACCTCGACTTCTTCCGCACGATCGGCGCGACGATGCCCGAGAACCTGCTGCTCGTGATCGCGGAAGCCGACGGGAAACCGATCGCGAGCGCGCTCGCCGTGTACCGGCGCGGCGAGCACGGCGGCGGCACGCTGTACGGCCGCTACTGGGGCGCGATCGAGCACGTGCCCTGCCTGCATTTCGAAACGGCCTACTACCAGTTGCTCGAATTCTGCATCGAGGCCGGGCTCGACACCTTCGAGGGCGGCGCGCAGGGCGAGCACAAGCTCGCGCGCGGTTTCCTGCCGACCGTCACGCACTCCGCGCACTGGCTCGCGCATCCGGCGTTTTCCGATGCGGTCGCACGCTTTCTCGAACGCGAGACCGAGCATATCCACGCATACGTCGACGAACTGCGCGAACACGATCCGTTCCGGCGCGGCAACGGTTAGCGCGAACCGCGCACCGGCATGCGGCGAAGCCATGCGTGGCCTCGCCGCATGCCGCACGATCGTCGCCGGTTCAGTGCGCGGCGAGCGTCACCGTCTGCGACAGTGCCTGCGGATCGCGCGACGACGCGGCCGCCGACAGCCCGTAGCTGCCGGCGCCGATCCGCCATGCGTGCGCGCTCGCATCCCACACCGCGAAGCGCTGCGCCGGCACCGCGATGCTGACCGTGCGCACCTCGCCCGGCTGCAGCGCGACCTTGGTCCAGCCGACGAGCCGCTTCGGCGGCTCGCCGAGCGACGCGGGCAGCGCCGCGTAGATCTGCACCGTGTGCGTACCGGCGCGCGCACCGGTATTCGTCACCGTCACACCGACCGTCACGTTGCCCGCGGCGTCCGCCTGTGCGGACATCGCCGATAACGCATACGTCGTGTACGACAGCCCGTAGCCGAACGGGAACAGCGGCTCGATCGCCTTCGCGTCGAACCAGCGATAGCCGTACGCGAGCCCTTCCGCGTAGACGTTTTGCAGGTTCGACGGATCGATCGTCGGCTGCGGCAGGTCGGCCTCCTGCTTCGGGAACGTCAGCGGCAGCCGGCCCGACGGATTCGCGTCGCCGAACAGCAGGTCGGCGATCGCCTGGCCGCCTTGCGCGCCCGGATACCACACGTCCAGCACGCCGTGCACGTTCGCGAGCCACGGCATCAGCACGGGGCTGCCGTTCTCGAGCACGACGATCACGCGCTTCGCCTTCGCGGCGACCGCGGCGATCAGCGCGTTCTGGTCGTATTGCTGGTTGTACGGGTCCGCCTTCGCATCGGGCAGCGACAGGCTCGCGAGGTCGAGCCCTTCCGTCTGCCACTGCGTGGCGAACACGATCGCGACATCGGCCTGCGCGGCCGCGCTCGCCGCGGCATTCGCGTCGGTCCCGTCGAGATAGCTGACCGACGCGTTCGGCGCCTTCGCGCGGATCGCCGCGAGCGGCGCGGACTTGTACCAGGTCGCGCACCCGCCGAACAGCATGTCGGCCGGCTGCTGGCAGGACGTCACCGCGTTGCCGTCGATCGCGGGCACCGCACCCGAGCCGCCGCCCGACAGCACGCCCGCGTCCGCATGGCCGCCAATCACCACGACCGACTTGAGCGCGCCGGCGGCGAGCGGCAGCACCGGCTGCGTGTCGCCCGGCGCGGCCGCGTTCTTCAGCAGCACCGCCGCTTGCCGTGCGATCGCGAGCGCATCGGCGTTACCCGCGGCTTCGTCGATCGCGCCGCCCGGCTTCGGCGGCGCGTCCATCACGCCGATGCGGATCAGCGTGCGCAGCTTGCGCTGCACCATGTCGTTCAGCCGCGCGGCCGACACGCTGCCGGCCTGCAGCGCCGCGCGCAGCTTCGAATTGAAGTACGAGCCGAGCGGCGCGTTGCCGTCGTCGGCCGCGCCCGGTTGTTCCTCGTCGAGGCCGGCCTGCACAGCCGCGACCGTCGAATGCGTCGCGCCCCAGTCTGACTGCACGACGCCCTTGAAACCCCACTCGTTCTTCAGCACCGTCGTCAGCAGATAGGGGTTCTCGCACGCATACACGCCGTTCAGCTTGTTGTACGCGCACATCACGTTGCCCGGCTGACCGTCCTTCACGCCGATCTCGAATGCGAGCAGTTCGGCCTCGCGCATGGTCCGCTCGTCGACGATCGAATCGACCGTCATCCGGTTGGTTTCCTGGTCGTTGAACGCGAAATGCTTGATCGTCGCGATCACCTTCCGCGCCTGTGTGGCCTGCGTGCGCGCGGCGCTCAGCGTGCCCGCGAGCACCGGGTCCTCGCCCATGTATTCGAAGGTGCGGCCGTTGCGCGGCTCGCGCGCGAGGTTCACGCCGCCGCCGAGCCCTTGCGCGAAGCCGAGCGCGCGCAGTTCGAGCGCGATGCGCGTGCCGTAGGTGCCCGCGAGCGCCGGGTCCCACGTCGCCGCGAGCGCGACCGGCGCGGGCAGCGCGGTCACGCGCGCATTCTTCACGTTCACGCCGCCCGCCGAATCGGCGCTGCTGACCGCCGGGATGCCGAGCCGCGGCACGCCCGGGATGTAGCTCGCGCCATTCAGCGCGTCGGCCGGGAACGGGCCGCCCAGGTTGAGGGCCGGCATGCCCGTGCCATGCACGAGCTGCAGCTTCTCGTCGGTCGTCAGTTGCGCGACGAGCGCGGCCGCGCGCTGGTCGGCTGCCGCGTCGGGGTCGGCCGGCGTGGTCGGAGCATGGATGTCGTCGCCGCCGCACGATGCGAGCAGCACCGTGAGCGCGCACGCGGACGCAATCGTCGAACACCGGAACAGCGAAGTTTTCATTGATCCTCCAGAATCGTTCTGTTGTACTTGTCGCCTCACTCCAGCGTCCGAGTCTAAAAATCGACCGGTCACCACGCTTGACCGGCAGGAGCATGCGTTGACCTCTCGCAGCGGGGACAAACCCGAACGGCATGACGACAGGGAGACAGACATGGAGTTGCAACAGAAATCGGTATCCGTCCGGATCTACCGCTGGCTGTGCGAAGACGCGCGTGCGAACGGCATCGATCCCGCACCGCTTTACGAGACGCTCGGCATCGGGCCGGCCGAGCTCGCCGACGACACGCGCCGCATCGCGGGCGACCGGCACGTGGCCGCCATGCAGCTGACGAGCGGCTGGCCGCTGTCGTGGCATCGCCCGCCGCCGGAGGTCGTGCCGTGGCTCGTGCCGTTTCCCGAGCTCGCCGGCATCACCTGCAACGCGGCGACGCTGCGCGACGCGCTGCACGGCTACCTGCGCTATCGCGAGCTGATCGGCAACGTCGACTGGGTGTTCGCGCACGAGAACGACGACGCGATCGCGCTCGAGTACGTGAACGAAGGAGACGGCCGGCACGCGGGCAGCGCGTTCGCGAACCTCGCGATCCTCGCGGCGCTCGCGCGCCTGTACGACCCGCACGTGCGCGTCGACAACGCCGCATTCGCCGGCCGCGCGTTCGCGCCCGTCGCCGCGCTGCGCGACATGCTCGGCGCGCCGGTATCGTTCGATGCCGCGCACAACCGCATCGTGCTGCGCTCCGCGCACGTCGACACGCCGTTCGAACGCTACAACGCCCCGCTCGCCGGCATCCAGCGTCATGCGGCCGACGCCGCGCGCGAGCGCGTGCGCGCCCGCTCGACGTTCGGCTCGTCGGTCGAGCAATGCGTGCGCGACTGGCTGCGCACGTCCGACGACGTCGACGTGCCGACCGATACGCTGATGCAGCATGTGTGCACGCGCTTCGCGATGTCGCGCTGGACGCTGCGCCGGCGACTGCATCGCGAAGCGGTCGGCTTCCATGCGCTCGTCGCGCAGGCGCGGCTCGGCGAGGCGCGCGACCTGCTGCTCAACACGCAATTGCCGATCGGCGAGATCGGCGTGCGCGTCGGCTTCCGTTCGACGAGCGCGTTCACGCGCTTCTTCACGCGCGAACTCGGCGCGGCGCCGAGCCGCTTTCGCGACGGGCACGGCGACCGGCGGCGTTGACGCCCGTTTTTTCTGAGACACTGGCGGCTTCGCATCCCGCCGCCCTGCCATGTCCTGGTTTCTGTATCTGATCGAATGCGCCGACGACAGCGTCTACACGGGCATCACGACCGATGTCGCCGCGCGCTTCGACGAACACGCGTCCGGCAAGGGCGCGCGCTACACGCGCTCGCGCAAGCCGCGCGCGGTGCTCGCGTCGTTTGCGCTGCCCGACCGGTCGAGCGCGTCGCGCGCCGAATACTGGGTGAAGCGGCTCACGCCCGCGAAAAAGCGCGAGCTGGCGGCTGGGTTGCGCACGCTGGAATCGGTGTTGCCGGTGGTGGTCGCGCTTGACGAGGCCGGCGACACGGCCGGGACGAAGGCCACGGCGCGCGGGCGGAAGAAGGCGAAGGCGGAAAGCATCGACGATGCGGCGACGGCAGTTGCAACGGAACAGGTTGCCGGGAAAAAGGTGAAGGCCGGGAAAGTTGCCGGGTCCGCAACGGCCGCGAAGACGGCGCAGCCGGCAAAGGGCACACCAGCGTCGAAGTCGACGAAATCAAGTCAAGCCGCACCGGACGCGAAACGTGCAAAAGCCGACGGCAATGCTGCCGCAAAAAAGACCACGTCGCGTGGCGCACCGGTAAAGAAAACCGGATCGCCCTCTTCCACGTCGTCAGAAAGGAAAGCGCCGGCCACTGCCGGCAAGCCCGCCGCGAGCGTACGCGAAGAGGCTGCTTCCGCACCGGCCCGGCGCCGTCCAGCGGCCAAGAAAGCCGCCGCCGCGACCGCTCCGTCCGTTGCCCCGCCCCGAGCGAAACGCGCGAAGAAAGCGCCGGCTGTCCCGCCCGCGCCCGTCTCCCCATCCGCCCGCCCGAAAACCGCACGCGCAAAACAAAACCGCGCGGCCTCCTGAGGAGACACGCGCGGTTCGCGTTCCGTACGAACCGGCCGCCGGCCGGCACGCCGCTTACTTCTTGTAGTTCGCGGCGCCGTCGGTGATTTCCTTGTGCGCGGCTTCGATGCCGGCCCAGCCTTCGACCTTCACCCACTTGCCCTTCTCGAGCGCCTTGTATTGCTCGAAGAAGTGCTTGATCTGATCCTTCAGGTACTCGGGCACGTCGTCGATCGTCTTCAGGTTCGCCGTCATCGGGCAGATCTTGTCGTGCGGCACCGCGACCAGCTTCGCGTCGACGCCCGACTCGTCGGTCATCTGCAGCATGCCGAGCACGCGCGAACGCACGATCGAGCCGGCCAGCAGCGGGAACGGCGTGATCACCAGCACGTCGACCGGATCGCCGTCGCCCGACAGCGTCTGCGGGATGTAGCCGTAGTTCACCGGATAGCGCATGCCCGTGCCGATGAAGCGGTCGACGACGAGAAGGCCCAGTTCCTTGTCCGCCTCGTACTTCACCGGATCGCTTTGCGCGGGAATCTCGATGATCACGTTGAAATCTTGCGGCAGGTCCTTGCCGGCCGGAACATGATTGAAGCTCATGAGCACTCTCTGTAGGTCGATGGGAATTCGGGACAGGGCGCCGCGGCCGATGCACCGCCGCGGGCGTCCCCCAAAAGGAATGCGCCATTATAGCCAATCGACCGGTGGCGTCCGGATGACGATCGGCGCGATAATCGTTCCGGATGTCGGGCCGTCGAACCGGCGGCCTGTTGCACGTCGAACACAAAGCATGGAGCCCGGGCAAGCGCTGAAGCGCTCACTTGGGTCGACCGCTATGCATGGGACCCAAGTAAGCGCTAAAGCGCTAACTTGGGTCGACAGGAGGAGGCATGGAAGAGGCGAAGCATTTCATCGCGGGCGAATGGACGCCGCCCGTGCAACTGGAAACCATCACGGTCGTCGATCCGTCCGACGGCCAGCCGTTCGCAACGATCGCGCGCGGCACCGCGCCCGACATCGAACGCGCGGTCGCCGCAGCCCGCGACGCGTTCGCGGGCCCGTGGGGCGCCGCCAGCGCCGCCGAACGCGGCCGCGTGCTGATGCGGCTGTCGGCGCGCGTGGCGGATTCGATCGAGGAGCTCGCCACGATCGAGGCGCGCGACACCGGCAAGCCGCTGAAGCAGGCGCGCGCCGATGCCGCCGCGCTCGCACGCTACTTCGAGTTCTACGCGGGCGCCGCCGACAAGCTGCACGGCGAAACCCTCCCCTACCAGGCCGGCTACACGGTGCTGACGGTGCGCGAGCCGCACGGCGTCACCGGCCATATCGTGCCGTGGAACTACCCGATGCAGATCTTCGGGCGCAGCGTCGGCGCGGCGCTCGCGGCCGGCAACGCGTGCGTGGTCAAGCCGGCCGAGGATGCGTGCCTGTCCGTGCTGCGCGTCGCCGAGCTGGCCGCCGCGGCCGGGCTGCCGGCCGGCGCGCTCAACGTCGTCACCGGCTACGGCCATGAAGCGGGCGCCGCGCTCGCGCGCCATCCGGGCATCGACCACATCTCGTTTACCGGTTCGCCGGCCACCGGCAAGCTGGTCACGCAGATGGCGGCCGAGAACCACGTGCCCGTCACGCTCGAACTCGGCGGCAAGTCGCCGCAAATCGTGTTCGCCGATGCCGATCTCGACGCGGCGCTGCCCGTGCTCGTAGCCGCCATCGTGCAGAACGGCGGGCAAACGTGCTCGGCCGGCAGCCGCGTGCTGATCGAGCGCGCGGTGTACGAGCCGCTCGTCGAGCGCCTCGCCACCGCGTTCAACGGGCTGCGCGTCGGCCCGAGCCGCGCCGATCTCGACTGCGGCCCGCTGATCAACGCGAAGCAGCAGCAACGCGTGTGGGATTTTCTGTCCGATGCGCAGCACGACGGCATTCCGATGGCCGCGCACGGGCAGGTGGTGGCCGACGCACCCGAAAGCGGCTTCTACCAGGCGCCCGCGCTGTTGCGCGACGTGCCGCCCTCGCACCGGCTCGCGCAGGAGGAAGTGTTCGGCCCCGTGCTCGCGGCCATGCGTTTCGTCGACGAGGACGAAGCCGTCGCACTCGCGAACGGCACGCCGTATGGCCTCGTCGCGGGCATCTGGACCCGCGACGGTGCGCGCCAGATGCGGCTCGCGCGGCGCCTGCGCGCAGGCCAGGTGTTCATCAACAACTATGGCGCGGGCGGCGGCGTCGAACTGCCGTTCGGCGGCGTCGGCCATTCGGGCCACGGCCGCGAGAAAGGCTTCGAGGCCCTGTACGGCTTCACCGCGCTGAAGACGATCGCGATCCGGCACGGCTGAACGCGCGGCGCGCGACACGCGGCCGGCAGCGCCCGGCCGCATCGCGACACACGACGACTCTCATAACCAGCACAGGAGACACACCATGCGGTTGAGCGGCAAGACGGCCATCGTGACGGGCGGCGGCTCGGGGTTCGGCGAAGGCATCGCGAAGACGTATGCGCGCGAAGGCGCGAACGTCGTCGTCAACGACCTGCACGGCGCGGCGGCCGAGCGCGTCGCGAGCGAGATCGCGCTCGCGGGCGGCAAGGCGATTGCGGCGGCCGGCGACGTGTCGAAGGAGGACGACTGGCGCGCGCTGCTGCAGGCCGCGCTCGACGATTTCCATGCGGTGCAGATCGTCGTGAACAACGCGGGCACCACGCACCGCAACAAGCCGGTGCTCGACGTGACGGAAGCCGAATTCGACCACGTGTACGCGGTCAACATGAAGAGCCTGTTCTGGAGCGTGCAGACCTTCGTGCCGTACTTTCGCGCCCAGGGCGGCGGCGTGTTCGTGAACGTCGCGTCGACGGCCGGCGTGCGGCCGCGCCCGGGCCTCGTCTGGTACAACAGCACGAAGGGCGCGATGATCACCGCCAGCAAGTCGCTCGCGGCCGAGCTCGGCGCCGACCGCATCCGCGTGAACTGCATCAACCCGGTGCTCGGCGAAACCGCGCTGATGACCGAATTCATGGGCTGCGAGGACACCCCGGACAATCGCCGCCGCTTCCTCGCGACGATCCCGCTCGGCCGCTTCTCGACGCCGCAGGACATCGCGAACGCCGCGCTTTATCTTGCATCCGACGAAGCCGAATTCATCACCGGCGTCTGCCTCGAAGTCGACGGCGGGCGCTGCATCTAGTCGTACCGGGCCGCACGATCGGCCCGTCCTGCTCGCACGAAACCGGATCGGGCACCACCGCGCCTGCTCCGGCCCACTACAACGACAGCGGTGCATCGGATCGAGGCAGCCGCCCAAGCGCCGACCTCCATCGACCGCAAAGCATGGGATCCAAGTAAGCGCTAAAGCGCTGACCTGGATCGACAGGAGACAACATGGCAACATCGACGCAGTCGCTGCCGGGCTCGTCCGGCGCATTCGAGGAAGCAACCTACCGCAAGGTGTCGTGGCGGCTCGTGCCGCTCCTCCTGCTGTGCTACGTGGTCGCGTATCTCGACCGCGTGAACGTCGGGTTCGCGAAGCTGCAGATGGCGAGCGACCTGAACCTGAGCGATACCGTGTACGGCCTCGGCGCCGGGATCTTCTTCTTCGGCTATTTCCTGTTCGAGGTGCCGAGCAACATCATCCTGCACCGGGTGGGCGCCCGCGTGTGGATCGCCCGCATCATGGCGACATGGGGCGTGATCTCGATCCTGACGATGTTCGTCACGACGCCCGCGATGTTCTACGTGATGCGCTTCCTGCTCGGCGTCGCCGAAGCGGGCTTCTTCCCCGGCGTGATCCTCTACCTCACCTATTGGTATCCCGCGCACCGGCGCGGCCGGATGACGACGTTCTTCATGACGGCCGTCGCGCTGTCCGGCGTGATCGGCGGCCCAATCTCGGGCTTCATCCTGAAGGCGTTCGACGGCGTGAGCGGCTGGCACGGCTGGCAATGGCTGTTCCTGCTCGAAGGCATTCCGTCGGTGCTCGCCGGCGTGCTCGTATTCTTCACGCTCGACGAGCGGATCGCGAAGGCGACGTGGCTGACCGATGAAGAAAAGGCGCTGCTCGCCCGCAACGTCGACGCGGAGGAAGCCACCAAGGAGGACCTGCCGCTCGGCGCCGTGATGTCGAGCCCGCGCGTCTGGCTGATGGCGCTGATCTATTTCTCGTTCGTGATGGGGCTCTACGGCGTCGGCTTCTGGCTGCCGACGATCATCAAGGCGACCGGCGTGACCGACACGTTCATGATCGGCCTGCTGTCGGCGATTCCGTATGCGGCCGCGGTGGTCGCGATGATCCTGATCGCGCGCAGCGCGGACAAGCGCCGCGAACGCCGCTGGCACCTCGCGATTCCAGCCGCGATCGGCGCGGTCGGCCTCGTGCTGTCGGTGATCTGGGCGCACCAGACGGCGCTCGCGATGCTCGGCCTCACGCTCGCGACGATCGGCATCCTGACGACGCTGCCGCTGTTCTGGAGCCTGCCGACCGCGTTCCTCGGCGGCACGGCCGCCGCCGCCGGCATCGCGATGATCAACTCGATCGGCAACCTGGCCGGCTTCCTGAGCCCGTACCTGATGGGCTGGCTCAAGCAGGTGACGGGCACCAACGATGCGGGCATGTACATGCTGGCCGGGTTCCTCGTGCTCGGCGGGCTGCTGGCGCTGTCGGTGCCGAAACGGCTCGTCGACAAGTGACGACGCGCGGCGCGTAAAGGCGCGCCCGGATCGACCGAACACGCCTGCCGATTTCCGGCCCGTTTCTCCCCCGATACGCCCCGACGTCCGGCATGGCCGGCCGCCGGGGCGTTTTCGATTCCGGACAGGCACACCCCGGATCGGCTGAATGTCCCGCCCATCCGACGGCATCCCATTAATGACAAGATTATTCCCTTATAGTCCCTTTTATATGGAACAATAAAGACAATCAAAGGAATCTCCTGCCCTCCAATTCATGTTCCACACCGTCGAAGACACTGCCGCCCGCCTGCGCGTCCATCCGAAGACCATCCTGCGGTTCATTCGCGACGGCAAGCTGCGCGCGACGCGGGTCGGCCGTGCATACCGCATCCTCGACGCCGACCTCGCCGCGTTCGCTCGGACGGAGCCGGCCCCGCCCGCGCCGCGTGCGGTGCGTGTCACCAGCATCGTCGACATTCCCGATGCGTCGCAGTCGCTGCACCAGTACCTGTCGCGGTCGCTGCACGCGATGGTGTCCGGTCGCGCATCGTACGTCGACCCCGTACGAATCGACGTCACGTTCGATCCCGCCTCGAGCGTGGTCAAGATCATCGTGACCGCGACACCGGCCGACACGGCCGCGCTGATGTCGTCGCTCGACATGCTGCTCCAGCAAAGCGGGACATGAGCGCAATCTTCAAATCACCCCGCCATGCCCGCGCGATTCGCGCCGCTTACGCGGCCGCGCTGTCGCACTGGCCGGCCGGGCATCGGCGCGTCACCGTGCAAACGCGTCATGGCGCGACGCACGTCATCGCCTGCGGCCCCGAACACGCGCCGCCGGTCGTGCTGATCCACGGCGCACAGACGACGGCGGCAAGCTGGCAGCATTACGCGGCCGACTGGTCGACGCACTTCCGGCTCTACGCGATCGACGTGATCGGCGAAGCGGGACCGAGCGCGCCGGCGCGCCCGCCGCTCGCGGGCGACGCCTATGCGCAGTGGCTCGACGACGTGCTCGACGGCCTGCAGGTGTCGCGCGCCGCGTTCGTCGGCATCTCGCTCGGCGCGCGAACGGCGCTCGACTTCGCGTTGCGGCGGCCGCCGCGCGTCACCCGGCTCGCGCTGCTCTGCCCGTCCGGCATCGGCAGGCAGAAGCCGTTTCTGTGGTGGGCGCTGCCGCTGTTGCTGCTCGGCGATGCCGGGCGTGCATGCGTGCGGCGGCGCGTGCTGGGTCGCCTGCCACCCGCATCGACGCCGGCCGAACGGGACGCGCTCGCCCTGATGCGCGCCGTCGATCGCGGCTTCCGGCCGCGCATCGAGCCGATTCCGGTATTCGACGACACCATGCTCCGCACGTTGTCGATGCCCGTGCTGGCGATCGTCGGAGGCCGCGACGTGATGCTCGATTCCCGCGACACGCGGGATCGCCTGACGCGCCTCGTGCCGCACGCGCAGGTGCGGTTTCTTCCCGAGCAGCCTCACTTCATCCGCGGGCAGCGCGACACCGTGCGCACTTTTCTCTCATCGACGGAAGCACTCGACATGCACCATCGAATCGTTCAGGCAGCCGGCAGCCGCGTGCTGGTCCGCGATCCTTCCGCCGGCCTCGTGCAACGGGAAAGCGACGCGCTCGATCTCGTCGCGCTCGCGCACGAGCATGAAGCCGACTGGATCGCGGTCGCCGCGGACATGCTGCACGACGACTTCTACCGGCTCGACAGCGGGCTGGCCGGCGCCGTGCTGCAAAAGCTGACCAACTACGGCGTCCGGCTCGGCGTGGTTGGCGATATCGACCGCCGGCTCGCGCGCAGCGAAGCGCTGCGCGCGCTCGTTCGCGAGTGCAATCGCGGGACATCGGTCTGGTTCGTCGCGAGCGAGGACGACCTGCTGCGCAGGCTCGACGCGTAACGCACCGCGCGCCGCCCCTGCCTCGCCACGGGCGAAAAAAAGCCCCGAAGGCCGATCGGCGTTCGGGGCTTTTTACGCTGCGCAGCGCAGCGCCGCGTCACACCACGGTGATCGCCAGCGCGCTTTCGCGGTAGTGCTTCGCGGCCTTGTCGGTTTCGCCGAGGTGCTCGAACAGGCGGGCGAGCGCACGATGCGCCCGCACCTTCAGCGCCTCGTTGTCGGCCAGCTTCAGCGCCGATTCGAGGAACGACTGCGCCTTGCCCCACAGCTGCTGCTGCTGGCAGAGGCGGCCAAGCGCGAACAGCAGATCGGCATCTTCCGGATGATCCTTCTTCCAGCCTTCGGCCTTCTGGATCAGCGGCAGCGCATCGGCGCCGGCCGTGTCCGGGTAACGGCGCAGCAGGCGTGCATCCCAGTTGTGCGCGAGCGCGTCCTCGACGATGCGGCGCGCTTCGTTGCGGCGCTCGAGCGGCACCAGCAGCTCGGCCGCGAGATCGGCCAGACGCGGCGACTGGCGCTCGACCGGCGACAGCGACTGCCACACTTCGAGCAGCGCGTCCGGATCGTGCCGGCGTTCGCGCAGCAGGTTTTCCGCTGCCTGCTGGCGCAGCCGCACGGCCGCGGCCGGATGCAGCGCCTCGCGCTTTTCGAGCGCCTTCGCGAGCTTCAGCACCTCGGCCCAGTTCTTCAGTTGCTGCTGGGCACGCAACGCGACCTGCTGCGCATGAATGCGCTTGCCGCCGGCCTGCATGTCGGCCAGCGCGGCGAGCGCGCCGTCGGCGTCGCGGGCGTCCGCGCGCATGTCGGCCGCGGCGAGCAGCCGTGCATCCTGCCATTCGGGCGCGTCGACCTTCGACAGCCAGTCGTCGCGGCGCGCGTACTCGTGCATCCGGTGCGCGGCCGTGGCCGCGACGAGACTCGCGGCGCCCAGGTTCGCGTCGACGGTCAGCGCTTCACGCGCGGCCTTCTCCGCACGCGAGAAGCGGCCCGCGTACAGGTTCGCGATCGCATCGCGCAGCGACGCCTGCGCCTTCTCGTTGCGCGAACGCGCCCGATACGCGGCGACCCGCTGCGGCATGCGCCAGATGTTGCGCACGATGCGCAGCAGCGCGTACACGACGATGAACAGCACGACGATGGCGATCACGAACAGGTTCAGCGACACGTCGATCCGGTACGGCGGATAGACGAGCAGCACCTGCCCCGCGTCGAAACGGCCGACGGTGGCGAGCGCCGCGGCGATCGCGAACAGGACCGCGAGCCAGACGATTCCTCGAAGCGTCATCGTTACCCCCGGCTCTTAAACTGCTGAACGGCGTTCAGGCTCGTGTTCAGGTTCGGCACCGCGACCGTCAGCGATGCGCCGTCGACCTGCTTGAGCAGATCCTCGACGGTCTGCGTGTCCTTCGACGCCTGGTCGAAATACTTCCCGAGCGACGCCTGTGCGGCGTGCAGGTCGGCCTTCATCGCGCTGTCGTTGCGCGCCAGCAGCGACAGCCGTGCGGTCAGCAGGCGCAGCTTCACGTTCTCGCGCACGAAGTAGCCCTGGTCGGGCGACGCGAGCATCGCGTCCGCGTTGTCGATCCGGCGCACCTGCACGAGGCCCTTCAGTTGCTGGCCGAGGCCGGCCGAGAAGTCGTGCCACCACACCTTCCAGCGCGGCTCGCCGGCGGCGACCGACGAGGCGGCGTCGACCGGCGCGGCCTTCGGCGCCGCGTGCGGCACGATCGCCTCGCCGGACAGCGGCAGCGCGTCGATCTTGGCGATCGCGTCGTCGAGCTTGATCGCGAGGCCGGTGAGATCGGCCGTGGGCGCAGCCTTCAGCTTCTCGATGTCCAGCGCGAGCGCCTTGCGCACCGTGACGGCCTGCGCGCTCTGCGACGTCGCGAGACGCGCGTCGGCGTTCTGCAGCGCGATCAGCGCGAGTTGCGTGTTACCGGTCAGTTGAAGCTGCTGGCTCGCGCTCGACAGCATCTGGTCGACTTCCTCGAGCATCCACGCATCGCGGTTGCGCGACAGGTCCTGGTATTGCTGCTGCAGCGCCTGCTGCGCGCTCTGCGCATCGGCGAGCTTGCCGTCGAGCTGCGCGAGCTGCGTGTCGACCTGGTGCGTGCCGGCCAGCGCCTGCTCGGTCTTCAGCCGCGTTTCGGCCGCTTGCGCGTCGAGCGCCTTCTGGCGCGCGACGAACGTGCCGTCGATCCGGTCGATCTTGCGGTTCAGCGCGTAGCCGCCGACACCCGCCGCGCAGCCGAGCACGACGACGACGAACCACAGCACCGCGCTGCCGCCGCGGCGCGCACGCGGCTCGGGCGCGAGATAAGGGGGGCTGGACGGCGGTGCGGATGCAGCGGCCGGCTGGGAAGCGACGCTTTTGGAATCGTTGGTATCTGTCATGCGTTTAGTCACCGGTACGGCTGTCGCCGGTTGGACGGCCTCGTCGGCCATCGTTCGAAACGCGCGGACGATGCGCTCATCGCCCGCGCCAGTCAGCGTAATCCTATCAAAACCCAATGCCCGGGCGGTCTGCTCGATCCGCGGGTGCGGCGTGACGAGCGGCGCATGCTTGAGCGCGTCAATCTCGGCCTCGTTCAGGTGGGCCCGCGCAAGCTCGTGCAGGTTGCGCACGCCTTCCGAGCTCGTGACGAGCCACGCATGCGGCTGGCCGTCGAGCAGCGCGTGCACGCGCTCCCATGCACCGACGCGCGGCTCCGGCACGACGCGCCGGTACGCGGCCGCGAGCGTGACGTCCGCGCCGGCCTCGCGCAGGCGCTCGGCGAGCCATTCGCGCCCGCCGTCGCCGCGCACGATCAGCACGCGCTTGCCCGCCAGCGCCTGCGCGCCGCCGAACGCGACTTCGATGCTCGCGAACAGGCTTTCCGAATCGTAATGCGGCACGCCGCCGTCGGCCGGCGCCTGCGGCGCGATCACGCGATGTGCGGGCGCCGCGATGCCGTGGCGCTCGAGTGCCGCGACGCTGCCCGGCCCGACGACGCCGACCGGCAGCGCGTTCGGCCAGATCGCGCCGTACCGCGCGAGCGCGCGCTCGATCGCGTTCGGCGACACGAAAATCACCAGCGCGTAGTCGGCCAGCGCCGCGAACGCGGCGTCGAGCGGCGCCGGATCGTCGACCGGCGCGATATCGATCAGCGGGAATTCGAGCACGTCGCAGCCGGCATCGGCCAGTTGCGCCGCGAGCGCGTCGGACTGGCCGTCCGGACGCGTCAGGACAGCGGTGAACGCGCGCGCGCCGCCCGCCATCAGGCGTCGCCCTTGCCGGCGGCCTGCGAGCCCGCGAGCAGCGCCTGGACGATGTCGAGCGCGCCTTGCGCCTCGAGTTCGTCGGACACCGCGCGGCCGAGCGCGAGCGCATCGGCGACGGTCACGACCGCGCCGCATTCCTCGGCCGTCAGCACGCGCTTGCCGTCGGTGGTCGACACGCGTCCCGTCAGGTACAGCTCGCCCGCGCGCCACACCGCATGCGCGGCGAGCGGCACCTCGCAGCTGCCGCCGAGCGCGCGCGACACCATCCGCTCAGCCTCGACCGCGAGCGCGGTCTGCAGGTCGTGCAGCGGCGCGAGCCACGCGGCGACGTCGTCGCGGTGCGCGGCGATCTCGATGCCGAGCGCGCCCTGGCCGGCCGCGGGCGGGCTGGCCTCGACGTCGAGCAGCGCGCGAATCCGTGCTTCGAGGCCGAGGCGCTTCAGGCCGGCGGCCGCGAGGATGATCGCCGCGTAGTCGCCGCGGTCGAGCTTGGCGAGCCGCGTATCGAGGTTGCCGCGCAGCGGCAGGACCTCGAGATGCGGATAACGCGAACGCAGCATCGCCTCGCGACGCAGGCTCGACGTACCGACGACCGCGCCGGCCGGCAGCGCGTCGAGCGACGCGTAGTCGTTCGACACGAAGGCGTCGCGCGGGTCTTCGCGCTCCATGATCGCGGCGAGCGAGAAGCCGTCGGGCAGCGCCATCGGCACGTCCTTCAGCGAATGCACGGCGAGATCGGCGCGGCCGTCGGCCAGCGCGGCTTCCAGTTCCTTCACGAACAGGCCCTTGCCGCCGACCTTCGACAGCGTGCGATCGAGAATCTGATCGCCGCGCGTCGTCATCCCGAGGATTTTCACGTCACAAGCTGGATATAATTTGCGCAGCGCATCACGCACATGTTCGGCTTGCCACATCGCCAGGCGGCTCTCGCGCGAAGCAATCGTCAACGTCGCGGGCGGCCGTGCCTGTTGCGGCCCGGCCGCGGGGGTCTCGGAATTCATTGCTGGAACATCGAAGGACGGGATTGAAGATCGAACAATGGTAGCACGCACGCCCCGGCCCGCCCGGCCCGGAGCCTGCGCCCGGCCTGCTTCCGCGCGGGTCGCGGCGCCGTTGTGCGGATGTGCCGCACGTAGCTGGTTGCTTGACCGCAGTTCCCGCAGTTTCCGCAGTTCCTTTTGACTCGAGCTTTCCCAAGGAAACCCATCGTGAAGTCTTCCGGATCGGCGCGTACGGCGCGCCGCAATGCTGCCTTGCCCTCCCCCGATGCCTCGACGGACCCCGTCGCCACCGCCCCGAACGGCCGTGCGAAAACGGCAGCGAAACCCACGGCAACGAAACCGAAAGACCCGATACGTCAGACGAAACGCGCGACGAAAGCCGCGAGCCCCATCGCTCGCAATGCCGTCGCGCCGAAGGCCGGCACCCGTGCGCGCGACGACAAGGACCGCCCGCTGTTCGAGGACATCCGCTTCCTCGGCCGCCTGCTCGGCGACGTCGTGCGCGAACAGGAAGGCGATACCGTGTTCGACGTGGTCGAGACGATCCGCCAGACCGCGGTGAAGTTCCGTCGCGAGGACGACAGCGAAGCCGCGCAGACGCTCGAGAAGAAGCTGCGCAAGCTGACGCCGGAGCAGACGGTGAGCGTCGTGCGTGCGTTCAGCTATTTCTCGCACCTCGCGAACATCGCGGAAGACCGTCACCACAACCGTCGCCGCCGCATCCACGCGCTGGCCGGCTCCGCGCCGCAGCCCGGCACGGTCGCGTACGCGCTCGACCAGCTGAAAACCACCGGCAACGCGTCGAAGCGCCTGCTGCAACGCTTCTTCGACGATGCGCTGATCGTGCCGGTGCTGACCGCGCACCCGACCGAAGTGCAGCGCAAGAGCATCCTCGACGCGCAGCACGACATCGCGCGCCTGCTGGCCGAGCGCGACCAGGAACTGACCGCGCGCGAGCGCCAGTACAACGAAACGATGCTGCGCGCGCGCGTGACCGCGCTGTGGCAGACGCGCATGCTGCGCGACGCACGCCTGACGGTCGGCGACGAGATCGAGAACGCGCTGTCGTACTACCGCGCGACGTTCCTCGACGAGCTGCCCGCGCTGTACGGCGACATCGAGGCCGCGCTCGCGGAGCACGGCCTGTCCGCGCGCGTGCCCGCGTTCTTCCAGATGGGCAGCTGGATCGGCGGCGACCGCGACGGCAACCCGAACGTGACCGCGGCGACGCTCGACGAGGCGATCAACCGCCAGGCCGCGGTGATCCTCGAACACTATCTGGAACAGGTGCATAAACTGGGCGCCGAGCTGTCGGTGTCGAACCTGCTGGTCGGCGCGAACGACGCGGTGAAGGCGCTCGCGGCCGCGTCGCCCGACCAGTCGCCGCACCGCGTCGACGAACCGTATCGCCGCGCGCTGATCGGCATCTACACGCGGCTCGCCGCGAGCGCGCGCGTGCGTCTCGGCGAAGGCACGGTGCCGGTGCGCAGCGCGGGCCGCGGCGCGCCGCCCGTGCGGGCGATTCCGTACGAGGATTCCGAAGCGTTCGTCGCCGATCTGAAGGTGCTGACCGCGTCGCTCGACGAACACCACGGCGCGTCGCTCGCCGCACCGCGCCTCGCGCCGCTCGTGCGCGCGGCCGAAGTGTTCGGCTTCCATCTGGCGAGCATCGACCTGCGCCAGAGTTCCGACATCCACGAGGCGGTAGTCGCCGAGCTGTTCGCGCGCGCGGGCGTCGAGACCGACTATGCGGCGCTCGCCGAGGAAGACAAGCTGCGCGTGCTGCTCGCCGCGCTCGCCGATCCGCGCCCGCTGCGCTCGCCGTACCTCGAATACTCGGCGCTTGCGCAGAGCGAGCTCGGCGTGTTCGAGAAGGCGCGCGAGGTCCGCGCGCAATTCGGCGCGCGTGCGGTGCGCAACTACATCATTTCGCACACGGAAACCGTCAGCGACCTCGTCGAGGTATTGCTGCTGCAGAAGGAGACGGGCCTGCTCGAAGGCACGCTCGGCGTGCCGGGCAGCGACGCGCGCAACAGCCTGATGGTGATCCCGCTGTTCGAGACGATTCCCGACCTGCGCGACGCGTCGCGCATCATGCGCGAATACTTCGCGCTGCCGGGCATCGACGCGCTGATCGCTCACCAGGGCGCCGAGCAGGAAGTGATGCTCGGCTACTCGGACAGCAACAAGGACGGCGGCTTCCTCACGTCGAACTGGGAGCTGTATCGCGCGGAACTCGCGCTGGTCGACCTGTTCCGCGAGCGCAAGATCACGCTGCGGCTGTTCCACGGCCGCGGCGGCACGGTCGGCCGCGGGGGCGGCCCGACCTACCAGGCGATCCTGTCGCAGCCGCCGGGCACCGTGAACGGCCAGATCCGCCTGACCGAACAGGGCGAGGTGATCGCGAGCAAGTTCTCGAACCCGTCGATCGGCCGGCGCAACCTCGAGACGGTCGTCGCCGCGACGCTCGAGGCGTCGCTGCTGCCGCAGTCGAACGCACCGGCGCAGTTGCCTGCGTTCGAGGCCGCGATGCAGACGCTGTCCGATTCCGCGATGGCCGCGTACCGCGCGCTCGTCTATGAAACCCCGGGCTTCACCGATTACTTCTTCTCATCGACGCCGATCACCGAGATCGCCGAGCTGAACATCGGCAGCCGCCCGGCGTCGCGCAAGCTGCAGGACCCGAAGCAGCGCAGGATCGAGGATCTGCGCGCGATTCCGTGGGGCTTCTCGTGGGGCCAGTGCCGGCTGCTGCTGACCGGCTGGTACGGCTTCGGCAGCGCGGTGAGCGCGTATCTCGACGGCGCGCAGGACGACACCGAACGCGCGAAACGCGTCGCGCTGCTGAAGAAGATGAACAAGACCTGGCCGTTCTTCGCGAACCTGCTGTCGAACATGGACATGGTGCTCGCGAAGACCGATCTCGCGGTCGCGTCGCGCTATGCGCAGCTCGTGTCCGACCGCAAGCTGCGCAAGCACGTGTTCGAGCGGATCGTCGCGGAATGGGAGCGCACGTCGCGGGCGCTGGCGGAAATCACCGGGCAGGAAGGCCGCCTCGCGACCAACCCGCTGCTCGCGCGCTCGATCAAGAACCGCTTCCCGTATCTCGATCCGCTGAATCACCTGCAGGTCGAGCTGATCAAGCGTCACCGCGCGGGCGACACGAACGCGCGGCTGCGCCGCGGGATTCACCTGACGATCAACGGGATCGCTGCCGGCCTGCGCAACACCGGCTGATCCGCGGGCGGCGCGGGCGCCGGGTGTGTTCGCCGCCGGCCGGAATGACGAAAGCCGCGATACGCGCCCATGCGTATCGCGGCTTTTTTCATGCGGCGACGAAATGGCGCAACGGCAAAGCGGCGCGGCGCGCGCCGCGCGCTCAGTGCGCGTCGATCAGCAACGCATCGTGCTCGAACGAACCGTCGGCCTGCACCGCGTAATAGGTGCGCACCTCGTCCGGCGCATGCGCCCACAGCGCGCGAATGCCGGCGACGCTGTCGGCCGGCGTGCGAATCCGCTCGACCCACGTATCGAAATCGATCGGCAGCCGCCAGCGGCTGTGCACCTGCGCGTCGAAACCGGCTGCGCGGAACATCGCGAGCCATTCGTCCGCGCGGTAGTCGCGCACGTGCGACGCGTCGCGCAGCACTTCCGCGGCCTGCAGGTACGTATCGAGCAGCGGATGGTCGTTGCCGGCGATGTCGATCATCAGCACGCGGCCGCCCGGCTTCAGCACGCGCCGCACCTCGGCGAGCGCCGCGCGCATGTCGTGCCAGTGATGCGCGCTCATCCGGCTCACGACCCAGTCGAACGTCGCGGTGTCGAACGGCAGCCGTTCGGCCGGCCCCTGCTGCGTGCGGACGTTCGTGAGCCCGCGTTCGCGCGCGGCCGCTTCGACGGTCGCGAGCATCGGCGCGGCGAGATCGTACGCGACCACGTCGCGTACGTGCGGCGCGACCGCGAAGCTCGCGTGGCCGGCGCCGCAACCGAGGTCGAGCACCGCGGCGTCGGGCGTCGCGCTCACCGCGTCGGCGAGCGTCTGCAGGTCGGCGCCCGTCGCATGAACCGTGCTCGTCAGATAGGCGGCGGCCGTCGTGCCGAATGCGTCGGCGACCTGGTCGTGGTGTTTCATCGTTCGCTCCTTTCCTTGATGCAGTCGGCCGATCCCGGCGCTTCAGCGCGCGATCCAGCCCCGTGCAACGCATTGTGTGGGACGCCCGCTGCCCTGCCAGCGCGCGAGCCGCTACAATAGGCCTACGCTTGTACCAGTACAAGTTAAGCAGTTATTCTGGTATTCGATCCACCTGTCTGATTGTTCGATCGTTGCCGCGTTTTCGCTTCCACTTCGCCGTTTCCGCATGAACCAGCCGTCCTCCGCCCCCGTCCCGCCGCTCGACGCCACGCCCGCCCGCGCGCTCGGCGAATTCATCCGCGCCCACCGCGAGCGGCTGTCGCCGCAGGCCGTCGGCCTGCCGCCCGGCCCGCGCCGCCGCACGCCGGGGCTGCGGCGCGAGGAAGTCGCGCAACTGTGCGGCGTGAGCCCGACCTGGTACACGTGGATCGAACAGGGCCGCCCCGTGTCGGCCTCGGCCGACGCGCTCGCGCGGATCGCCGTCGCGCTGCAACTGTCGAAGGCCGAGCGCGCGTACCTGTTCGAGCTGGCCGCGCAGCGCGACCCGGCCGAGCCCGACATCGCGGGCGGCGACCTGCCGCCGACGCTCGCCGCCACCGTCACGGCCATCGCGACGCCCGCCTACGTGCTCGACCGCCAATGGAACGCGCTCGCGTGGAACGCCCCGGCCGCCGCGCTCTTTTCCGGCTGGCTCGACGGCGAGCATGACCGCAACCTGCTGCGCTTCACGTTCATGTCGCCGGCCGCGCGCACGCTGATCGTCGACTGGGACACCCGCGCGCGGCGGCTCGCGGCCGAATTCCGTGCCGATGCGATCCGCCACCTGACCGACGCGCCGACGCGCGCGCTGATCGACGCGCTGACCACCGGCAGCGACGCGTTCGCGCAGTACTGGGCGTCGCAGGACGTGTTCGAGCGCGAAGGCGGCCTGCGCGAATTCGACCATCCGGCCGACGGCCGCCTCGTGTACCAGCAGATCACGCTGAAGCCCGCGCACCGCGAGGACCTGAAGCTCGTCGTGCTGGTGCGCGACTGAGCGGGCCGGCCCCCTGCGCCGGCGGCGGTCGGCCGGCGCACGAATGTTAGAATCGCGGGATTCCCTCGGCGGCTCACGGCCGCCCAACTCCCCTTCGAAGAATCGCCATGACGTCCCAACTGCACAAAAAGGGCGAGGCCTGGTCGGCCCGCTTCTCGGAACCGATGTCGGAGCTGGTCAAGCGCTACACGTCGTCGGTGTTTTTCGACAAGCGCCTCGCGCTCGTCGACATCGCCGGCTCGCTCGCGCACGCGAACATGCTCGCCGCGCAGAAGATCATCAGCGCCGACGACCTCGCCGCGATCGAACGCGGGATGGCGCAGATCAAGGGCGAGATCGAGCGCGGCGAATTCGAATGGCAGCTCGACCTGGAAGACGTCCACCTGAACATCGAGGCGCGCCTGACCGCGCTGATCGGCGATGCCGGCAAGCGCCTGCACACGGGCCGCTCGCGCAACGACCAGGTCGCGACCGACATCCGCCTGTGGCTGCGCGGCGAGATCGACCGCATCGGCGGCCTGCTGAACGACCTGCGCGGCGCGCTGATCGATCTCGCGGAACAGAACGCCGACACGATCATGCCCGGCTTCACGCACCTGCAGGTCGCGCAGCCGGTCACGTTCGGCCACCACCTGCTCGCGTACGTCGAGATGTTCACGCGCGACGCGGAACGCATGCGCGACTGCCGCACCCGCGTGAACCGCCTGCCGCTCGGCGCGGCCGCGCTCGCGGGCACGAGCTACCCGATCGACCGTCACGCGGTCGCGAAGACGCTCGGCTTCGACGGCATCTGCGCGAACTCGCTCGATGCGGTGTCCGATCGCGATTTCGCGATCGAATTCACGGCGGCGTCCGCGCTCGTGATGACGCACGTGTCGCGCTTCTCCGAAGAACTCGTGCTGTGGATGAGCCCGCGCGTCGGCTTCATCGACATCGCCGACCGCTTCTGCACCGGCAGCTCGATCATGCCGCAGAAGAAGAACCCGGACGTGCCCGAGCTCGCGCGCGGCAAGACCGGCCGCGTGAACGGCCACCTGATGGCGCTCCTCACGCTGATGAAGGGCCAGCCGCTCGCGTACAACAAGGACAACCAGGAAGACAAGGAACCGCTGTTCGACACGGTCGACACCGTCGCCGACACGCTGCGGATCTTCGCCGAGATGGTCGCCGGCATCACCGTGAAGCGGGACGCGATGCGCGCCGCCGCGCTGCAGGGCTTCTCGACCGCCACCGACCTCGCCGACTACCTGGTCAAGCGCGGCCTGCCGTTCCGCGACGCGCACGAAGCCGTCGCGCACGCGGTGAAGATCTGCGACGACCGCGGGATCGACCTCGCCGACCTGACGCTCGACGAAATGAAGCAGGAACTGCCGAACGTCGCGCACCTGATCGGCGACGACGTGTTCGGCTACCTGACGCTCGAGGGGTCGGTCGCGAGCCGCAACCATCCGGGCGGCACCGCGCCCGACCAGGTGCGCGCAGCCGTCAAGGCTGCCCGCGCCGCGCTGGCCAAGTAACGGCCCGCAGTCCCGGACGGACGCCTTCGGCGTCCGTTTTTCATTCGGGCGGCCAGCGCGCCGCCCGTCGCCTGCCCCGCTTCACCGCTTGACGGATGCCCTCGATGACCTTTTCCGCCGCGCTCTTCGACATGGACGGCCTGCTCGTCGATTCCGAGCGGACCATCATGAACACGTGGATCGACGTGTCGAGCGCGCATGGCGTCGTGCTGACCGAGATCGACTACCTGCAGATCGTCGGCCGCTCGTTCGCCGAAGGCCAGGTGATCCTCGCGCGGCTGATCGGCGACGCCGATACGTTCGACGCGGTGCGCATCCGCGTGCGCGAGCAACTCGCCGCGCCTGAACCCCATCCGAAGTTTCCGCTGAAGCCGGGCGCGCTTGCGCTGCTCGAAACGCTCGCGCGGGCGGGCATTCCGTGCGCGGTCGCGTCGTCGTCCGCAGGCGACGTGATCCGCGCGCGGCTCGGCGCGGTCGGCGTGCTGCCGTTCTTCCGCGCGATCGCGGGCGGCGACGAAGTCGCGCGCGGCAAGCCCGACCCGGCCGTCTACCGGCTCGCGGCCGAGCGTCTCGGCGTCCCGGCCCACGCGTGCGTCGCGTTCGAGGACAGCGACTTCGGCGCGCAGTCGGCGGCCGGCGCGGGCGCCGCGGTCGTCACCGTGCCCGACCTGAAGGCGCCGACGCCCGAGATCGTCGCGCTGAGCCTGCACGTGCTCGCGTCGCTCGACGATGCGGTCGCGCTCGTGCCGTCGTGGTTCGGGCTGCAGGGCACGTCGCAGATCGCGTAGGCCCGCGTAGGCAATACGCCGCGCCATGCAAAACGGGCACCCGAGGTGCCCGTTTTGTCATGTCGCCCACTCGAAAGCGGCGCGCCGTTACCGATTGCCGGCCGTCTCCGACAGCCGCTTCATCGTCGCAATGCGCGCACCGATCAGGTCGACGCGTCCGTCCTCGCCGACGAGCGGCGCCGTCGCATCGCGGAACGCCACCCACGCGCGCTGCGCGCGCACGAGCGTCGCGGCCGAATGCGCGGGCATCTTGCGGCGCAGCTTCTGGTAATAGCGGTTCAGGTCGAACAGCGCGTGCTCGCACGCAGCATCCTGCACGCACGGCCGTACGCGGCGCACCGCCGGATCGCGCGGCGCGTTCGCCGGCTTGGCGCCAGCCGCCGCGGGCGCACCCGCACCACCGCCCTGCGCACCGCTCGTCGCCGCGACCGGCACGGCCGCCGGCGGCGGGGCATAGCGATCGGCCGCCCCGCGCAGCGCCAGCGCGCGATCGCGCACCGGCTGCAGTTGCAGGTCGGCGCTCGACATCGCATACGCGGTGCCGCGCGTCGTGTCGTACACGGCCTTCAGCAGCAGCACTTCGTCCTTGCGCCACGTGAGCCAGCGGCGCTGGCTGTCCTGCCAGCCGCGCTTCGCATCGGCCGGCGCATCCTTCAACAGGCGCTGGTACGCGCCGTCCATCACTGCCTGCCACTGCTGCTGCGCTTCGCCCATGCACTGGATCTGCCCGGCCGGCGACGACCGGTCGCGTCGCGCGAGGCATTGCCGCATCGCGACGTCGATCGGGTCGGCCGCCGCGACTTCCGCATGAGCGACGCCCGCGCCCGCGAGCCCCGCCAATCCCGCCGTCCAGACGACGAGCGCGGCCAGCGCCGCGCGCATCGTCCGGAATCGTCCGTGCGCGGCCATCAGTCGCGCACGCAGTCGACGAAGTACTCGACGCGGCCGTTCACCTCTTCCGCGACGAGGCCGTGGATGTCGGTGTGGAAGCCCGGGAAACGCTCGTTGAAGTCGCGCGCGAACCGCAGGTAGTTCACGATCGTCTTGTTGAAGCGCTCGCCCGGAATCAGCAGCGGAATGCCCGGCGGGTACGGCGTGAGCAGGATGCTCGTCACGCGGCCTTCGAGCTCGTCGAGCGGCACGCGGTCGATCTTGCGGTGCGCGAGCTTCGCGAACGCGTCCGACGGCTTCATCGCCGGCTCCATGTCCGACAGGTACATCTCGGTCGTCAGGCGCGCGATGTCGTTCGCGCGGTACACGTCGTGGATCTGCGTGCACAGGTCGCGCAGGCCGACGCGCTCGTAGCGCGGATGCTGCGCGACGAATTCCGGCAGCACGCGCCACAGCGGCTGGTTGTTGTCGTAGTCGTCCTTGAACTGCTGCAGCTCGGTCACCATCGAGTTCCAGCGGCCCTTCGTGATGCCGATCGTGAACATGATGAAGAACGAATACAGGCCGGTCTTCTCGACGATGATCCCGTGCTCGGCCAGGTACTTCGTGACGATCGCGGCCGGAATGCCCGTCTCGCCGAACTCGCCGTCGACGTCGAGCCCCGGCGTGATGATCGTCGCCTTGATCGGGTCGAGCATGTTGAAGCCTTCCGCGAGCGGGCCGAAGCCGTGCCAGTGGTCGTTCGGCTTCAGCATCCAGTCCTCGCGCGAACCGATGCCTTCCTCGGAGAGGTTGTCCGGGCCCCACACGCTGAAGAACCAGTCGTCGCCGTACTCGGCGTCGACCTTGCGCATCGCGCGACGGAAGTCGATCGCCTCGGCGATCGATTCCTCGACGAGCGCGGTGCCGCCCGGCGGCTCCATCATCGCGGCCGCGACGTCGCACGACGCGATGATCGCGTACTGCGGGCTCGTCGACGTGTGCATCAGGTACGCCTCGTTGAAGCGGTGCTTGTCGAACGTGCGGTTCTCCGATTCCTGCACGACGATCTGCGACGCCTGCGAGATGCCCGCGAGCAGCTTGTGCGTCGAGTGCGTCGCGAACACGAGCGCGCCCGTGCGCGGACGGCCGTCGCCGATCGCGTGCATGTCGCGGTAGAAATCGTGGAACGTCGCGTGCGGCAGCCATGCTTCGTCGAAGTGCAGCGTGTCGAGCAGGTCGCCGAGCAGGTCCTTGATCATCTCGACGTTGTAGACGACGCCGTCGTACGTGCTCTGCGTGATCGTCAGGATGCGCGGCTTCATGTCCGGGTTCGCGCGCATCGCCTCGCGCGCGAACGGGTTCGCCTCGATCTTCTTGCGGATGTTCTCCGGCTTGAATTCGTCGCGCGGGATCGGCCCGATGATGCCGAAATGGTTGCGCGTCGGCGTGAGGAACACCGGAATCGCGCCCGTCATCGTGATCGCGTGCAGGATCGACTTGTGGCAGTTGCGGTCGACCAGCACGATGTCGCCGGGAGCGACCGTCGCATGCCAGACGATCTTGTTCGACGTCGACGTACCGTTGGTCACGAAGAACAGGTGGTCCGCGCTGAAGATGCGCGCCGCATTGCGCTCGGACGCCGCCACCGGGCCGGTATGGTCGAGCAGCTGGCCGAGTTCGTCCACCGCGTTGCAGACGTCCGCGCGCAGCATGTTCTCGCCGAAGAACTGGTGGAACATCTGGCCGAGCGGGTTCTTCAGGAACGCGACGCCGCCCGAGTGGCCCGGGCAGTGCCACGAGTACGAGCCTTCGTCCGCGTACTTGACGAGTTCCTTGAAGAACGGCGGCGCGAGCGAATCGAGATAGACCTTCGCTTCACGGATGATGTGGCGCGCGACGAACTCCGGCGTGTCCTCGAACATGTGGATGAAGCCGTGCAGTTCGCGCAGGATGTCGTTCGGCAGATGGCGCGACGTGCGCGTCTCGCCGTACAGGAAGATCGGGATGTCCGCGTTGCGGCGGCGCACTTCGGTGACGAACGCGCGCAGCTCGATGATCGCGGTCGCGAGCTCGGGCAGTTCGCCGTCCGGGCCGGTTTCGCCGAGCATGAGTTCGTCGTCGTCGATCGACAGGATGAAGCACGACGCGCGGCTCGATTGCTGCGCGAACGACGTCAGATCGCCGTAGCTCGTGAGGCCGAGGACTTCGACGCCCTCCTTCTCGATCGCTTCGGCCAACGCCCGGATGCCGGAGCCCGAGATGTTCTCGGAGCGGAAATCTTCGTCGATGATGACGACGGGGAAACGAAACTTCATGGGCGATTCTCCAAAAAGAACGACCGCGGCGCGTCACGCGCAGCGGTCACCCGGAAACTGGTGAGACGTTATGCAACCAGATCAGGTTTTCGGCAGCGTGACACCGCGCTGCCCCTGATACTTGCCGCCGCGATCGGCGTACGACACGTCGCACACCTCGTCGCTTTCGAAGAAGAGCACCTGCGCGACGCCTTCGTTCGCGTAGATCTTCGCGGGCAACGGCGTGGTGTTCGAGAATTCCAGCGTGACGTAGCCTTCCCACTCGGGTTCGAACGGCGTCACGTTGACGATGATCCCGCAGCGCGCGTAGGTCGACTTGCCGAGGCAGACGGTGAGCACGGTGCGCGGAATGCGGAAATATTCGACGGTGCGGGCCAGCGCGAACGAGTTCGGCGGGATGATGCACACGTCGCCCTTGAAATCGACAAACGAACCCTCGTCGAAGTTCTTCGGATCGACGATCGTCGAGTTGATGTTCGTGAAGATCTTGAATTCGTCCGCGCAGCGGATGTCGTAGCCGTAGCTCGACGTGCCGTAGCTGACGATCCGGCGGCCGTCCTCGGACGCGCGGACCTGATCGGGCACGAACGGCTCGATCATCTTGTGCTCTTCGGCCATGCGCCGAATCCATTTGTCGGACTTGATGCTCATATCAGGGCGCCTGGAAACGCTGCGTGACGGTCAGGGGAGGGCCGCTCGCGCAAGGCGGCGGCCGGGAAAGGCGCACATTTTACGCGATCATCGACTCACGCACGTGGCGGCCGTCAACGGATCACGCCGCAGGCCAGCGCGGGCCCCGCGCCATGCTGCGGAAACGCCGGGTCGCTCGAGTCGCGGTGCACCAGCGCCGCGCGGTTCATCGCCGAGCGCACGCCATCGAGGGCCAGATCGGGCGCGACGATGAAGCCGGCCGCGACGCCGTTCGCATCCGCATGGATGTTGCCGAGATCGCCGGCGACGCGCGCGCCCGCGCGCAGGCGGTCGGCGGCCGGCGCGAACACCTGGCCGGCGCTCGAGCCGTCGCCCGCGTTGCAGTCGCCGCGCTCGTGCACCTGCAGCGCGTGATCGCTGTTCGGCGGCAGGCCGACCAGGTTGTAGGTGACCTGCACACCGTCCGGGCGTTCGACGAACGTCACCGCGCCGCGCGCCTGCGCGCCGACCGTCGGCTGCAGTTGTGCGTCGGCCCGTTTTTCGTGCGACGAGGAAAAGGAGGTACAGCCGGCCAGCAGGCCCAGCGCGGCGGCGGCCAGCAGCGCGCGCCGCGCGCGGCCGGCGCGCACGCCGTGATGTCGTTGTTTCATTCGATCCTCATGCCGGCTGGCGGCCGCTTGACACGACGGCCGCGCCGGGCGGGTAAAGGGACCCGGGAAAAGTCGCCATGATACCGCGCCTCGCGGCGCCGTAAACAGCGTGAGGCCCCGCCCCGCAAGGGTTTTACGTATTTTGAACAACGATCGACGGGAACTTCGACGTCATGTCGCGCGATCGCTCGGCAATCGCCAGCGCGACCCCGCGCGCGATGTCGCGGTAGCGACGCGCGAGCGCGCCGTCCGGCTCGGCCGCGACCGTCGGCGTGCCGCTGTCGGCCCGTTCGCGGATCGCTATATCGAGCGGCAGGCTGCCGAGCACGTTCACGTCGTAATCCTTCGCCATCCGTTCCGCCCCGCCGGCGCCGAAGACATGCTCCTCGTGGCCGCAGTTCGAGCAGATGTGGATGCTCATGTTCTCGACGATGCCGAGAATCGGGATCCCGACCTTCTCGAACATCTTCAGCCCCTTCTTCGCGTCGAGCAGCGCGATGTCCTGCGGCGTCGTGACGATCACCGCGCCTGTGACGGGCACGCGCTGCGCGAGCGTGAGCTGGATGTCGCCGGTGCCCGGCGGCATGTCGACGATCAGGTAGTCGAGCTCGCGCCAGTTGGTCTGACGCAGCAGCTGCTCGAGCGCAGACGTCGCCATCGGCCCGCGCCACACCATCGGGTTGTCTTCCTCGATCAGGAAGCCGATCGAGTTCGCCTGCAGCCCGTGGCCGACGAGCGGGTTCATCGACTGGTTGTCCGGCGACTCGGGACGCTGGCCGTGGATGCCGAGCATCGTCGGCAGCGACGGGCCGTAGATGTCGGCGTCGAGAATGCCGACCGACGCGCCTTCCGCGGCGAGCGCGAGCGCGAGGTTCACGGCGGTCGTGCTCTTGCCGACGCCCCCCTTGCCCGACGCGACCGCGACGATGTTCTTCACGTTCGGCAACAGCTTCACGCCGCGCTGCACCGTATGCGCGACGATCTCCTGCGACACGGCGACGCGGGCGTCGCGCACGCCCGGCACGGCCTGGAGCGCTGCGGCGACGCGTGCGCGCACGTCGTCGTGCTGGCTGCGCGCCGGATAACCGAGCACCACGTCGAGCGCCACGACATCGCCGTCGATCGCGACGTTGCGCACGCCCTTGTTCGCCGCGTACGGGCGGCCGGTATTGGGGTCGACGACTGCCGCCAGCGCGGCGTCGACTTGTGCCCGGTCAATGCTCATCAAAACTCCATGAAAACGTTTTTCTCGCGCGCAAACGTCAAAAAATATCAAATTACGCTGCGAAAATCGGGAAAAGTGAAAGAATCTGTTGCACGCCATTGCGCGAACGCGCGACCCGGCGCACTCTTCGCGTGCGGCATGCTATAGGGCCAAATCGGCCGCTCACCGCCTATATTGTAGAGGCTGACGCGTCGCGCTGCCCGAACAGCCACGCTGACGGACAGGGCATGCGACCGCCTCGGCGGCTGCCGCGCGCGCAGGCCGGCTCTCCTTTTTCGGACGGCCCGCGCAGGGAGCCATAACTGTTGTTTGTCGTCGTTGTCGACTCGTTCAACCAAGAGAGGAATCCAAGATGAACATGAAAATCGCGACTCGCCTGTCCGTCTTCGCACTCGCCGGCGCACTGCTGGCAGGCTGCGCCACGCAGCAAGGCAACAATACGGCCGTCGGTACCGGCACGGGTGCGGCGCTGGGCGCGGGGATCGGGGCACTGGCCGGTGGCGGCAAGGGCGCGGCGATCGGCGCGGGCGTCGGCGCACTGGTCGGTGGCGTGACGGGTTACAACTGGCAAGCGATCAAGAACAAGCTCGCGCCGTCGGCAGCGCAAACAGGCACGCAGGTCACCGAGCAGCCGGACGGCTCGCTGAAGCTGAACGTGCCGAGCTCGGTCACGTTCGCGACGAACCAGTACGCGATCACGCCGGCGTTCACGCCGCTGCTGAACGACCTCGCGACGACGCTGAACCAGAACCCGCAAGTGACGGCGTCGATCGTCGGCTACACGGACAGCACGGGCTCGCAGCAGCTGAACCAGACGCTGTCGCAGAACCGCGCGCAAAGCGTCGTGAACGCGCTCGTGCAGCGCGGCGTGAATGGCGGCCGTCTGTCGGCGCAAGGCATGGGCCCGTCGAACCCGATCGCGGACAACGCGACCGAAGCCGGCCGCGCACAGAACCGCCGCGTCGAGATCTACCTGCGCGCGCCGCAACAGCATCAGTAAGCGCGACCACGAGAGGAATCGTGCGGGCATCCTGCCCGCACAGCCCCGCCGGATAAGGCTTTCGGCGGAGCCGGTAACAAATCGAAAAAATTTTCGAACTTCTGTCGCAGGCCGTGGTCAGTATTTACGGTACGTGGCTGGTGTTGCCGGCGCGTCACCATTCTCCTCTTGTCGTTGTTGCTCCGGGGCCGTATCCGCCCCGGTTTTTTTTGCCTGCAGAATTCGTGCTGCGCCGCAACATCGCGCCACCGGGCACGCCCCCTGGGCGACCTCGTCCCTGCGGCCGGCCGGTCCGCGGCACCCGCCCGCCGCGCGAGCCCGCGCCCCTGCTAGAATCGCAGTTTCCCGTCGTTTTTCCCGCTGTTCTTCTCCAGACCCTATGTCCGCATCCGACCTCACTTCCGTGCAGGCTGCGGCGCCGCAAGGTAGCCGCCAGATCCTCGTTACGTCCGCACTGCCCTATGCCAACGGGCAGATCCACATCGGCCACCTGGTCGAGTACATCCAGACCGACATCTGGGTGCGGACGCTGCGAATGCATGGTCATGAGGTCTACTACATCGGCGCCGACGATACCCACGGCACGCCGATCATGCTGCGCGCGGAGAAGGAAGGCCTGACGCCGAAGCAGCTGATCGACCGCGTGTGGACCGAGCACAAGCGCGACTTCGACAGCTTCGGCGTGTCGTTCGACAATTTCTACTCGACCGATTCGGAAGAAAACCGTGTGCTGAGCGAGAACATCTATCTCGCGCTGCAGGAAGCCGGCCTGATCGCCGAACGCGAAATCGAGCAGGCTTACGACCCGGTCAAGGAAATGTTCCTGCCGGACCGCTTCATCAAGGGCGAGTGTCCGAAGTGTCACGCGAAGGACCAGTACGGCGACAGCTGCGAGGTGTGCGGCTCGACCTACCTGCCGACCGAACTGCTGAATCCGTATTCGGTCGTGTCGGGCGCGACGCCGGTGCGCAAGACCTCGAAGCACTACTTCTTCCGCCTGTCCGACCCGCGCTGCGAATCGTTCCTGCGCGAATGGGTGAGCGGCCTCGCGCAGCCCGAAGCGACCAACAAGATGCGCGAATGGCTCGGCGACGCCGGCGAATCCAAGCTCGCCGACTGGGACATCTCGCGCGACGCGCCGTACTTCGGCTTCGAGATCCCGGGCGCGCCCGGCAAGTATTTCTACGTGTGGCTCGACGCGCCGGTCGGCTACTACGCGAGCTTCAAGAACCTGTGCGAGCGCAACGGCATCGATTTCGATGCGTGGATCCGCCCGGGCTCGAAGGCCGAGCAGTACCACTTCATCGGCAAGGACATCCTGTACTTCCACACGCTGTTCTGGCCCGCGATGCTCGAGTTCTCGGGCCACCGCACGCCGACCAACGTGTTCGCGCACGGCTTCCTGACGGTCGACGGCGCGAAGATGTCGAAGTCGCGCGGCACGTTCATCACCGCGCAGAGCTACATCGACACCGGCCTGAACCCCGAGTGGCTGCGCTACTACTTCGCCGCGAAGCTGAACGCGACGATGGAAGACATCGACCTGAACCTCGACGACTTCCAGGCGCGCGTGAACAGCGATCTCGTCGGCAAGTACGTGAACATCGCGAGCCGCGCGGCCGGCTTCCTGATCAAGCGTTTCGATGGCCGCGTGCAGGACAGCGCGATGAATCATCCGCTCGTCGCGAAGCTGCGCGATGCGATTGCGCAGATCGCCGCGAGCTACGAAGCACGCGAGTACGGCCGCGCGCTGCGCCACACGATGGAGCTCGCGGACGAAGTGAACGCGTACGTGGACGGCGCGAAACCGTGGGATCTCGCAAAAGATCCGGCCAACGCGGTCGCGCTGCACGAAACCTGCAGCGTGAGCCTCGAGGCCTTCCGCCTGCTGTCGCTCGCGCTGAAGCCGGTGATGCCGCGCGTGGCCGAAGCGGTCGAGGCGTTCTTCGGGATCGCGCCGCTCGCGTGGGCCGACGCCGCGAAGCCGCTGTCGTCGGCGCAGCCGATCAAGGCGTACCAGCACCTGATGACGCGCGTCGATGCGAAGCAGATCGAAGCGCTGCTCGCCGCGAACCGCGATTCGCTGCAGGCCGAGGCAGCCGGCGCGGCTGCCTCGGGCGCCAACGCCGCGAAGGATGCGAAGAGCAACGCCAAGGCGAACGCGAAGCCGGCCATCGTGAACGGCGCCGACGACGCACCGATCTCGATCGACGATTTCGCGAAGATCGACCTGCGCATCGCGAAGATCGTCGCGTGCCAGGCCGTCGAAGGCTCGGACAAGCTGCTGCAGCTCACGCTCGACGTCGGCGAGGAAAAGACCCGCAACGTGTTCTCGGGCATCAAGTCCGCGTACCAGCCCGAGCAGCTCGTCGGCAAGCTGACGGTGATGGTCGCGAACCTCGCGCCGCGCAAGATGAAGTTCGGCCTGTCCGAAGGGATGGTGCTCGCCGCGTCGGCCACCGACGAGAAGGCGGAACCGGGCCTCTACATCCTCGAACCGCACAGCGGCGCGAAGCCGGGCATGCGTGTGAAGTAAGCCCAACGCGCAGTTGCTGCTTGCGCAAAAAAGCCCCGCACGAGTTACATCGTACGGGGCTTTTTTATTGCTGCCCGGTATGCCGCGCCGTTCGTCACCGCTGCCCGAACCAGCGGTCGAACCGCCGCGTGTAGTTCAGGTCGACGCCCTGGAACGTGCCGCCGTACGCGGACACCGACCAGAAGCGCGTCAGGTTGATGGTCGCCTTGAACGCGTTGGCCGCCGACTGCAGCCCCTGCTCGAAGCCGAGCACGAACCGCTCGTTGATCGCCTTCGACACCAGCACGACCTGCGGATCGGTCAGGCCGACTTCGCTGCGGCCGACCGACACCTCGTCGAGACCGAAGGTCTGCGCGACCCGCTTGCCGGTCACGCTGCCGAGCAGCCCGAGCGCCGCGGTCATCGCCCCCTGCTGGCCGACGTTGTTGCCCTGATCGGTGCCGTGCCCGAACAGCAGCCACGACAGCTTTTCGTTGTCCGTGACGTTCGGCTCCGACACGAGCTTGACCGTCGGCGACTGGATCGTGCCCGTCACCTGCACGCCGGCCTCGACCTCCTGATTGCGCCGCATCGCGAGGATGTTGACGCCTGGGTTCGACACGGGGCCGTTGAACGTGAAGAAGCCGTTCTCGATCGCGAGCTTGCGGCCAAACGTCGTGTACGTCGAACCCTCGGTCACGCGCACGTTGCCGACCGCGCGCAGCGGCACGCCCGGCGCGCTCATCACGGTGATCGTGCCGCGCAACCCGAGATCCGCGCCGTGGCCCTTGAAGCGGAAGTTGTTGCCGAGCCCGACGTCGATGTTCGCGCGCGGCGCCAGCGACGGCGCGGGCTTGTTGTCGACCGGCTTCGGCTTCGCGGCCGCGGTGCCGGTGGGCGTCTCGCCGCGCACCGTGCCGTCCGGCTGCACGATCACGACGTCGTCGGACAGGTGCGGCGCCGATTGCTCGGGCAGATCGAACAGCGCGCGGTCGACCACGAACTTGCCGTCGATCGACAGCGCGCCGCGCGGCCCGTCGTTCGCGACCGTGGCCTTGCCCGACAGCGACAGCTTGCGGTCCGGCGCCGCGAACAGTTCGAGCTTGTCCGCGACGATGCTGGCGGTCAGGTCCGGCGCCTCGCCGTCGAGCCGCACGCGTCCGAGCGCGCGCAGCGTGCCGTCGCCGCCGTGAAATTCGACCTGCTGGAATTCGACGAGGTTATCCGACAGCTTCACGCGCACGATGCCGTCCTTCAACTGCACGCCCTGGTCGATCAGCGTCGCGGACAGCTCGTCGCCCGTCAGCGTCCCCGACAGGTTCGGTTTCACCGGCGTGCCGGACACCGTCAGCTTCAGCGCCGCGCGCCCGCCGAGCAGGTAGCTCGGCCCGAACAGGTTGCCGGTGGTCTTCAGCGCCGGAATGTCGGCGTCGATGCGGCCCGCCAGGGGACCGTCGTCGACGATGCCGAACACGCCGTCGCGCAGCGCGAACGGTACCGTGACGTTCGCGTCGAGCGTGCCGATCCGGCTCGCCTTCGCGAGTGCCGTCACGTTGAGCCGGTTGCCGGGCGCGAAGCTCGCGCGTGCGGACAGATCGGTCAGGCCGAGCGAGGCGATGCCGCGCCCGGTCTCGATCGTCACGTCGCCGCCGCGGCGCTTCACCTGCACGTAGCCCGTCGCGTTCGCGCCGAGCGCGAAATCCCAGTCGGCATCGAGCACGACGTCGGTCCGCACCGGCGGCCGCTGGCCGGTCAGCTCCTGACGCACCTCGAGGAAACGCGCGACCGATGCGCCGCTCACCGAACCGGCCGAGCGCATCTGGCCGTGATCGAACACGAACGATTTCAGGTCGATCGCCGCACCTTCGAGCGTGAGCCGCGTCGCGCCGAGCGTCACGCGGTCGGCGCCGGCCGATATCGTCAGCGGCGCCTGCAGCGCGAGCGCCGGCGTGCCGCGATTCGCGAGCCGCGTGACGGTGCCGTCCCAGCGCATGCCGTCACGGTTCTCGACCACGCCGCCGTTCGCCGCGAGCGTCAGGTCGATCACGCGGCCGCCGGCCACCCCGAGCGCCGACGCGTCGAGCGTGTGCTTCGCGCGCGTGCCGTCGAGGTTCGCGCGCAACGATTTCAGCTGGAACGAACCGAGCGCGATGTCGGACGCGTCGGCCGTGAACACGAGCGCGCCGTGCGCGCCATCGCGAATGTCCGCGCGGCCCTGGGCGGTGCCGATCCGGTTCGAGCCGACGACGACGTGCTCGGCCTTGTAGGTCGCCGTCACGTTCGGATGCGCGAAGCTGCCGGTCAGGTCGCCTTGCGCCTGCACGAGCCCCTGGACGCCGAAGCCGAGCCGGTCGAGCTGGGGCGCGTCGACGACGAAGCGCAGCCGGTCGCCGGGCGCGCCGAAGCTGCCGCGCAGATCGACGTGGTTGCCGGCGATCGACAGGTTCGCGTTGCTCGGCAGGATTCGCGAGCCGGCGAGCTGCACGACGCCGGCGCCGGTCAGCGGCACGCCGTCGTACAGGCTGTCGGCGAGCTTGAAGGTCGCCTTCGTCGACACCTGCGGCGCGAACGCGCCCGACGCGGTCAGCGTGCCCGACACGCGCGTCTCGCCGCGCTTGGCCGGGGCCTTGGCTGCCTTCGCGGGCGCCTTGCCGCCGCCCGCCTTCGGCGCGCTCATCGCGGCGAGCAGCAGCGGATCGAACGCGGTGAGCGTCGCCTTCGCGTCATAGGTCGAATGCGCGTCGTGGCGGAACACGCCCGTCAGGTCGATACGCCCCTTGCCCGCCGTCACGCGCGTGTCGGTCAGCACGGTCTGCTGCTTCGTCAGCGCGACCTTGGCGCGCGCGCCGAGCGCGAGCTTCGGGTCGTTCAGGTTGAAATCGACGGTCGTCACGTCGCCCGCGAGCGTGACGCCAAGCGGGCCGCCGAGGCGCATCGGCCGCAACTCGGCGACGAACGCGTTCAGGTCGAGGTTCGCGACCTTCAGGTCGAAACGGCCCTTGCCGCCCGTGAGCGTGCCGCCACCGGTCACGCTGCCGTCGCGGATCAGCTTCAGCGCGAGGCCGTCGATCCGCTGCGCGTGCGCGTCGAGATGCACGGTCGCATGCGCGTCGATCACCGGCAGCAGATGGTCGCCGAGCGTGCCGGGCTTCGCGTTGACGATCGATACCGGGCCCGTCACCGCGAACCCCTTCGCGGGCGCCGAGCCCGCAGGCGCGCTCACCGGTGCGAGTTCCGCGCGCACCGCCAGATCGGCCGCGGGCGCGCCGGGCGACAACGCTTGCGGGTTCACGTGGTCGAACGCGAGCGACGCGCGCGTGAGCGGCACCGCGCCGAACGGCGCGGCCTCGACGTGCGCGCGCCCGTTCAGCTTCATCCCGCTCGCGTCGACGTCGGCGACGAGCGCCTCGAGCGAACCCGACACACGGGCCCGCGCGTCGACCGGCTCGTCCGACAGCTTGCCCGCGTAGGTCGCTTCACCGGTCAGCGCGAACGGCTTCACGCCGTCGAGCTTGGCGCGCGCGGTCAGCGCGCCGTACGGCGTATCGACGCCGTCGAGCACGAGCTCATGGTGACGGCCGTCGCTGCGGCCGTTCAGCGCGAGATGGTCGAGCTGCGTCGTCGACGTGCCTTCGTGAATGGCGAGGCGATCGACGCGCAGGTCGTCGATACGCACCTGCAGCGGCAGGCTCAGGTCCTGCGGCGTCGTGCCCGGCGTCGACGGCCCCGGCGCGATCCGCACGTCGATCGTGCCCGCGCGCAGATAGGCGATGGACAGCCGCCACGGCGCGCGGGTCAATGCCCAGCGGCCGTCGAGCCGGTCGATGCGCACCTCGGTGCCGGTGCCGTCGGGGCTGGTCCACGCGAACCCGCGCAGGCGCACGCCGGTCGCGAGCGAGCCGCCTTCGAGCGTGCCCGCGAGCCGCGTGCCGAGCACCTTGCCGGCCGCCTGCCACGCGAGCCGCGTCCCGCGCTCGGTCGTCACCGCGCCCAGCACGAGCCCCGCCGCCAGCACGACGAGCAGTACGACCGTCGCGAGCGTCCACGCGACGACGCGCCACGCGCGGCCGCGACGCGGCGCGCGCGGCGGCGTGCCGGGCGCGCCGTCGGGCGAATCCGGATCGTGAGGCGGCGGCGTGTCGTTCGGGTCCTTCGTCATGCGGTTCGTCGAGCGGGTCGTCGTCAATAGGGCGGCAGGTTCAGAAAGCGATGCCGAGCGTCAGGTACGGGCGCACGCTGTGGTTGCGCAAGCCGTACGCGACGTCGACGTTGATCGGGCCGACCGGGCTGCGCCAGCGCGCACCGACGCCCACGCCCGGGTAGAACACGCGCTCGCCCCACGCATCGGTCGCGGTGCCGATGTCGAAGAACGTCGCGGCGCCCCAGTCGCGGTTGAACCAGTGCTGGTATTCGGCCGTCCCCGTCATCAGGTACTTGGTCGGCAAAACGGAGCCGTCGACGCTGTTGCCGATGCTCTGGTAACCGTAGCCGCGCACCGAGTTCGAGCCGCCGGCGCGAAACAGCAGCGACGCCGGCACGCCGGTCGAACTGCCGCTCGTAAACACGCCGCCGAGCTCCGCGCGGAACACGAACAGGTCGCGCTTGCCGATCGGCAAATACTGCTGCCCGCGCGCGTAGCCGCGAATGAAGCTCTCGTCGGCCAGCACGTGCTTGACCGCGAAGCCGGCCTCCGCGTGAATCAGGTTGCCCGAGCGCGGGAACAGCGGATCGTCGACGTTGCGGCGGGTCCACGCCCACTGCGGCACCAGCGCGCGGCTCGTGGTCGGCCCCGCGCCGTTCTGGTCGAGCCGGTCCTGGTAGTACATCAGCGAATACGCATAGTCGATGAACTGGCCGGTGCGCGTACGCTGCACGCCGACCCGCGCGCTGTAGATGCGCGTGTCCGACACGTTGGTGTTCGTGTACGACGCGAGCACGCTGTTGGTCCAGCCCTTCTCGCCCGGCGGCATCGACAGCTGGACCTGCCCGTACTGCTGGATCTGGTCGACCCGGCCCGACACGGTCAGCGGCCACGCGGCGCCGAACGTGTCGAGATACGTATAGGAACCCTGCACGTGCGGCCCGGTATCGGTCGCGAAGCCGACGCCGCCGCGGATGTTGTTGTACGGGAATTCGCTGACCTTCACGTGCACGGGCGTGCGCTCGGGCTTCGACGTATCGTCGCCGACGTCGATCGCGACGCTCGCGTAATACGGCGTGTTCTGCAACTGACGCTGCAATTCGGCGATCCGCTGCACGTCGTAGATCTCGCCTTCCGACAGCGGATTGACGTTCGTGACGATCTTTTCCGGATAACGGCGCACGCCGTCGACATCAACCTTGCCGATCGTGAACGTCGGGCCGCTGTCGAACGCGACCGCGAGCGTCGCACGCTGCGTGCGCGGGTCGATGCGCGCCTCGGACGACGCGATCTTCGCGCCGAGATAGCGGCGCGACTGCAACTGCCGGAGCGCCGCGCCCTTTGCGTCGTCCCAGTCGGATTGCGTGAACGGATCGCCCGGCTTCATCGAGAACGCGAAGCGGGTCGCGGTTTCCTGCTTCGGGTCCTCGGTCTCGACGGGCCCCTTGAACGTCAGGTCGACCGTCGACACGACGGTCTGCTTGCCCGGATCGACCGCGATGCGCACGTCGCGCTTGCCGTCGCGGGTGCGCACGTCGGTACGCACGACCGGCGAGAAATAGCCGGCCGTCGCGGTCAAATCGCGCACCTGCTGCGGCGTGGCGGTCACGAGGAAGTCGAACTGGTCGTCGCTGATGTCGTCGCGCTTCGCGAAGCGGGCAATATCGAGATGTGTCTTCAGGAGCTTGCGGATCGAGCGCGGCGCGTCGATGTCGACGTCGTACTTCGCATGGGCCGGCAGCGCGAAGCACGCCGCCAGGCAACCCGCGAGGGCCGCCCGCGCGACGCGGGCCGCGGCGCCGGCGCGATCGCGTGCCGCGCGCGGGCCCGCGTGATGCGCCGTATGTGCTTGCTGGTTCGACTGCCCCGCCAAATATGACCTCGCCGTCCTAGATGGTTACGGTTTCGTGGAAAACCCTGTATTTGACCACAGGGCGCCGGCGTCACAGCCAAACGATTGTGAAAGAGTGCCAAGGCCCAGGAAGGGCCGCCGCGCGGTATCCGCCGGTAGCGACCCGCGGATTCGACGCGCGATTGGCGCCGGCTGTTCCCCGTGATGCGGTAAAATCCCGCCATCGAGAATCCGGCGCACCGTGCGCCGCCCGAAACGGAAGATCCAGCCATGCCGTACCAGTCCGACGTCACGCAGTTCCTGAACCAGCTCAAGCAGCAGAAGCCGACGCTCGAGGAAGAGCAACGCAAGGGCCGTTCCCTGCTGTGGGACAAGCAGCCGATCGATCTCGAAGAGCGCGCCGAGCAGCAGGAATCGCGCGTGAAGCAAACGCCGTACGTCTACTACCAGAACTTCTGACGACGTGAGCGCCGCCGACGAGGCCAGCGCCGCCCGGCAGGACGACGCGATCGCCGCGCCCGCGGGCGCCGATTCGACGCCCGACACGGTCGACGGTGTCGCGGCGTTCGCTCGCCTGTACGGCGAGCCGCTCTTCAAGCTGCCGCAGGATCTGTACATCCCGCCCGACGCGCTCGAGGTGTTCCTCGAGACGTTCGAAGGCCCGCTCGACCTGCTGCTGTACCTGATCCGCAAGCAGAACTTCAACGTGCTCGACATCCCGATGGCGCAGGTCACCGCGCAATATCTGGGCTACGTCGACCAGATCCGCACGTCGAACCTCGAGCTCGCGGCCGAGTACCTGCTGATGGCCGCGATGCTGATCGAGATCAAGTCGCGGATGCTGCTGCCGGTCAAGAAGGCCGACACCGGCGAGGAAGCCGAGGATCCGCGCGCCGAACTCGTGCGCCGGCTGCTCGAATACGAGCAGATGAAGCTCGCCGCGCAGCGGCTCGACCAGTTGCCGCAGCTTGGCCGCGATTTCCTGCGCGCCGAGGTGTACATCGAGCAAAGCGTCACGCCGCGCTTTCCCGACGTGAATTCGGACGACCTGCGCGCCGCGTGGGCCGACGTGCTCAAGCGTGCGAAGCTCGTGCAGCACCACAAGATCTCCCGTGAGGAGCTGTCGGTGCGCGAACACATGAGCCTGATCCTGCGCCGGCTGCAGAACGCGCGCTTCATGGAGTTCGCCGACCTGTTCGATACGTCGCGCGGCGTGCCGGTCGTCGTCGTGAATTTCATCGCGATGCTCGAACTCGCGCGCGAGTCGCTGCTCGAAATCACGCAGGCCGAACCGTTCGCGCCGATCTACGTGCGTCTCGCGTACCTGCCCGCGTAAGGGCCGGCCCCGCCGCTTCCCGTTCTCCGGTTCATCCCGACGCTCGCCGCTTCGCCGCGGCGGACGGCCGTCCGGCGGGTGTCCGCCACGTCCCGATATAAAGTGAACGATCGTTCTTTTATCGATGCGTCGCACGGCCAAATCCTCTACAATCCGCCGACGCCCGATGCGCCGCCCGCGCGCCGGCGTTCTCCGCTTCGACCCCGATGCCGCTGCCGCGGCGTCAACGCGCGCCTGCGCGAGGAACCCGCTACCCGATCATGAAAGTCATCAGCTCGATCCAGGAACTGCGCGACCAGCTGCGCGGACAGAACCGCACGGCGTTCGTGCCGACGATGGGCAACCTGCACGAAGGGCACCTGTCGCTGATGCGCCTCGCGCGCCAGCACGGCGACCCGGTCGTGGCGAGCATCTTCGTCAACCGGCTGCAGTTCGGCCCGAACGAGGATTTCGACAAGTACCCGCGCACGCTCCAGGACGATATCGAGAAGCTGCAGCAGGACAACGTATACGTGCTGTTCGCGCCGACCGAGCGCGACATGTACCCTGAGCCGCAGGAGTATCGCGTGCTGCCGCCGGACGATCTCGGCGGGATTCTCGAAGGCGAGTTCCGGCCCGGCTTCTTCGCCGGCGTGTGCACGGTCGTCACGAAGCTGATGTCCTGCGTGCAACCGCGCGTCGCCGTGTTCGGCAAGAAGGATTACCAGCAGCTGATGATCGTGCGCCGGATGTGCCAGCAGCTCGCGCTGCCGGTCGACATCATCGCCGCCGAAACCGTGCGCGACGAGGACGGCCTCGCGCTGTCGTCGCGCAACCGCTACCTGACGACCGACGAGCGCAAGGAAGCCCCCGAACTGGCGAAAACGCTGCAGCGCGTGCGCGACAGCGTGCTCGGCGGCGAACGCGACCTCGGCAAGCTCGAGCAGCAGGCGCACACGCACCTGGCCGAACGCGGCTGGGTGCCCGACTACATCGCGATCCGCCGCCGCGCGAACCTGATCGCGCCGAGCGCCGCCGAACTCGAGGCCGGCGAGCCGCTCGTCGTGCTCGCGGCCGCGAAACTCGGCGCGACGCGCCTCATCGACAACCTGGAAATCTGACGGGCGGCCGCCCGCGCCTCTCACGACGCATCACGGAGACACCATGCAGCGCCACATGCTCAAATCGAAGATCCACCGTGCGGCGGTCACGCACTGCGAACTGCACTACGAAGGTTCGTGCGCGATCGACGAAGACCTGCTCGAAGCGGCGGGCCTCATCGAGAACGAACGGATCGACATCTGGAACATCAACAACGGCGAGCGCTTCTCGACGTACGCGATCAAGGGCGAGCGCGGCAGCGGGATGATCTCGCTGAACGGCTCGGCCGCGCGCCGCGCGCAGCTCGGCGACCTCGTGATCATCGCGGCGTTCGCGATGGTCGACGAAGCCGAACTGCAGGCCGGCTGGAAGCCGAAGCTCGTGTTCATCGACGACGGCAACAAGATCAAGGGCCACCGCGATCACGTGCCGACGCAAAACTGGACGTAAGCCGAGCGGCACGCCCGGGTGCCGTGGCGCGGGCCACCCGCGGGGCACCGCTGGCCGCCGAAGGGCCGGACACCGTATACCACGGTATCCGGCCCTTTCTCATTGGGTATCGCGCCGGCAAGACGGCCGGATGGCCGGCCGCTCAGGAGGCCTTGGCGGCCTTCTCGGCCTTCGGCACGCGGCGCTCGGCCCATTCGACGATCGGCCGCCACTGCTCCAGATCCTTCTCGACCCGGCTTTTCGCGACGTCCCACAGCGTCAGGCCGTGCGCGGCGATCTGCACATAGTTCTGCGTGTCGCGCACGTAGCCGAGCACCGGCAGGCCGAGCCCCTCGACGAACCGGTGCAACTGGTCGGACGAGCGCGTGCGCGCGTCGACCCGCATCCCGACGATCCCGACCTCGACGCTGCCCTTGCGCACGGCCTTCTCGCCGGCGAGGCGCTCCAGAAACTGCTGGGTCGCGAGAATATCGAACATCGACGGCTGCAGCGGCACGATCACCTTGTCGGCCAGTTGCAGCGCGACGTTGAGCCGCGTGCCGTGCAGGCCGGCCGGCGTATCGATCACCGCATATTCCAGCCCGCGCGGCGGCTTCGACGGCGCCTCCGGATCGAGATCCCACGCCTCGATCGCCGGCAAGCCGGCCGGCCGCAGGTCGAGCCACGCATGCGCGGACTGCTGCCGGTCCAGGTCGGCCAGCGCGACCCATGCGCCCTGCGCCGCGAAATAGCCGGCTAGATTGGTGGACAGCGTGCTCTTGCCCACGCCGCCCTTCGGATTCGCCACCACGATGACCGTCATGAATTCCCCCGAAAAAGCCGCGCGGCGCCGGCCGCATGGCAGGCGCCGCTCGATTGCGGATACAGGGAGCGATGATATCGGCAAACGGGGGGTCACCGGAACCGGTGGTGTGGAACCACGCACCACTTTCGTCTGCTTTCCTTCACGTTAAGCGCGCTGGACCGCGGCCTCCCGCGCGCCGAGCGCGAACGCGCCGCCGCCCAGCAGGGCCTGCACGGCCAGCGTGACGGCCCAGAACGCCGGATATTCCCAGCCGCCGTGCGGCGACGCGAAGCTCCAGCCGTTCGGCAGATGCGCGGCGACCGCGCCGAGCATGAACGGCAGCAGCACCAGCGCGGCGATGCGCACGCGGAACCCCACGAGCAGCGCCAGGCCGCCCGCCAGTTCGACGAACGTGGTCAGGTAGGCGAGCCAGCCCGGCAGGCCGATCGACGCGAAGAACTGCGCGGTGCCGGGCAGCGTGAAGACAAAGACCTTCTGTGCGACGTGCGCGAGGTACAGCACGCCGAGGGCGACGCGCAGCAGCGTCGCGGCGAAATCGTTCAGGCGGTTGGCGTTCATGACGGATTCCTTCGTGAGTGGATGGGAGTGGATCGCACTCTATTCGAATCGATTCAGCCGATAAACACGCCATGTCGCTTAAATTGATTCCATAAAGGAACGAATCGACGTAAAAAAAGGGCATGACCGATCATGCCCTGCATCCCGCTCAGTAACCGCTCTTGCCTTGCGTGGCGTCGCCGCCGGACTGGCCGCCGCCCGGCACATACGAATCGCACGCATGCGCCACCGCCGACACGCCCAGCAGCGCCGCGAGCAGTACGCCCCACCACCATCGAGCCCTCATCGTCGCCCTCCTTCGGGCGGACCTCCGCCCTCCTCTGTTGTACGCGATCGAGCGGAAAAAGCGAGGGCCGGCCTCAACGAAACTCGGCGTACAGCGCGTCGAGGTCGAGGTGCTCGGCGAACGTATCGGCCAGCCGCTCTAGCGACGCCTCGCGCAGCGCCGGGTAGTCGACGCGGGCCGCGCCGTCGAGCCCCGCCCACGCGAGCAGCGCCGCGCAGGCGTCGGGCGCGTCGAACAGCCCGTGCACGTAGGTCGCGAGAATCTGGCCGTCGGCCGACAGCGCGCCGTCGGGACGCACGCCCTCCCGCGCGGCATCGGCGGCCAGCATCAGCGCGGGCGCCGCGAGCGCCGGCCCGCGCGTGTCGCCCATGTGGATCTCGTAGCCGCGCACGGCGGCCGCGCACGGCAGCGCGAGTTGCCCGGTCACGTTCTTCAGCGTCTTGTCGGGTTGCAGCGTCGTGTCGAAATCGAGCAGCCCGAGCCCCGGCACGCTGCCGGGCGCGCCTTCGAGGCCGAGCGGATCGTCGAGCGTGCGGCCGAGCATCTGCATGCCGCCGCAGATGCCGATCACCTTGCCGCCGTAGCGCAGATGGCGCCGGATCAGCGCGTCCCAGCCCGCATCGCGCAGCCACGCGAGGTCGCGCTGCACGCTCTTCGAACCGGGCAGGATCAGCAGATCGGCGTCGGGTACGGGGCCGCTCTTCCAGTACGTGAAGTCGACCTGCGGATGCGCGCGCAGCGGATCGAAATCGGTGTGGTTGCTGATGCGCGGCAGCGCGGGCACGACGATGCGCAGCACGCCGGCGTCGCCGCGGGCGGCGGCGCTACGCGCCTGCGCGGGCAGCATGTCCTCCGCGTCGAGCAGCAGCCCGTGCAGATACGGCAGCACGCCGAACACCGGCTTGCCCGTCTGCGCGCGCAGCCAGTCGAGCCCCGGTTCGAGCAGCTTGAGGTCGCCGCGAAAGCGATTGATCACGAAGCCGCGCACGCGCGCGCGTTCGCTGTCCGACAGGCAGGCGAGCGTGCCGACCAGATGCGCGAACACGCCGCCGCGATCGATGTCGGCGACGAGCACGACCGGGCAGTCGACGCGCTCGGCAAAGCCCATGTTCGCGATGTCGCCTTCGCGCAAGTTGATCTCGGCCGGGCTGCCTGCGCCCTCGACGATCACCGTGTCGTACCCGGCGCGCAGGCGCGCATACGACTCGAGCACCGCATCGAACGCGACCGGCTTGTAGTCGTGATACGCCCGCGCATCGAGGTTCATGCGCGCCTTGCCGTGAATGATCACCTGCGCGCCGCGGTCGCTCGTCGGCTTCAGCAGCACCGGATTGAAATCCGTATGCGGCGCGACGCCGGCGGCCAGCGCCTGCAACGCCTGTGCGCGGCCGATCTCGCCGCCGTCTACCGTCACCGCGCTGTTGAGCGCCATGTTCTGCGGCTTGAACGGCGCCACGCGCGCGCCGCCGCGGCGCGCGAGGCGGCACAGGCCCGCGACGAGCGTGCTCTTGCCCGCGTCGGACGTCGTGCCCTGGATCATCAGCGTGCCGCGCGGCCGCGGCTCGGGTGCATTCATCGTGTGAAAGATGTCGCGAAGCAAAGGCGGCATTATCGCCCGCGGCGGGCCGCCCGCGCCGTTACAATCACGCGATGATTCCGCACGACCTCACCTTCGTCCTCGGCGGCGCGCGCTCGGGCAAGAGCGCGCATGCCGAGCGGCTCGCCGCCGACAGCGGCCGCCCCGTCACCTACATCGCGACCGCGACCGCCGCCGATGCCGAATTCGCGCAGCGCATCGCGCATCACCGCGCGCGCCGGCCGGCCGACTGGGGGTTCGCCGACGCGAGCGTCGATCTCGCGGGCACGCTCGCGCGGCTCGACGACCCGAACGCGTGCCTGCTCGTCGACTGCCTGACGCTGTGGCTCACGAACCTGCTGTGCCCCGCCGACGGCGAACCGCTCGACGATGCGCAGTACGCGGCGCAGGTCGAGCGGCTCGAACATGCGCTGCGCGACGCACGCGCGAAGGTGATCGTCGTCAGCAACGAGATCGGGCTCGGCGTCGTGCCGCTCGGGTCGGTCACGCGCCGCTACGTCGACGAGCTCGGGCGCCTGAACCAGCGCGTCGCCGCGCTCGCGACACGCGTCACGCTGCTGGTTGCCGGGCTGCCGCTCGACCTCAAGGCGGGCGCGCCGTCATGCTGATGCTGTCGCTGCCCGTCGTCGCGATGCTCGCGGTCGCGGCCGCGATCGTCGACCGCGCCATCGGCGAGCCGGCCGGCTGGCATCCGCTCGTCGCGTTCGGCCGCTTCGCCGCACGCATCGAAGCCGCGCTGAACACGGGCCGGCGCGGCCGCGTGATCGGCATCGCCGCGTGGCTCGCGGCGGTCGTGCCGCCGGTGGCCGTCGCGGCATGGCTCGTCGCCGCGCTGCCCTGGCCGTTCGCCGCTGCGCTGCACGTCGCGCTGCTGTGGTTCGCGCTCGGCGCGAAGAGCCTCGCCGAGCACGTCGCGCCGATCGCCGCCGCGCTGCTGCGGCGCGACCTCGACGCGGCGCGCGTGCTGACCGCGCGCATCGTGTCGCGCGACACGAGCCAGGCGGACGAAGGGGCGCTGTCGCGCGCGGCCGTCGAATCGGCGCTCGAGAACGGCAACGACGCGATCTTCGGCGCGCTCTTCTGGTTCGTCGTCGCGGGCGGCCCCGGCGCGCTGCTGTTCCGGCTCGCGAACACGCTCGACGCGATGTGGGGCTACCGCACGCCGCGCTTCCTGACCTTCGGCTGGGCCGCCGCACGCATCGACGACGCGCTGAACTGGATTCCCGCGCGCCTCACCGCCGCGAGCTACGCGCTGCTCGGCGACACGGCCGCCGCGTGGCGCTGCTGGCGCACGCAGGCGCGCCACTGGGATAGCCCGAACGCGGGCCCCGTGATGGCCGCGGGCGCCGGCAGCCTGAACGTGCAGCTCGGCGGTCCCGCCGTCTATCACGGCGAAATCGAGGATCGCCCGGTGCTCGGCACCGGGGCCACGGCCACCGCCCTTCACATCGTCGCCGCGCTGTCGCTCGTCACGCGCACGCTCGCGCTGTGGCTCGCGTTGCTGGTCGCGAGCGGCGCACTCGTCATGGCCACCCATCATGTCTGATTCATCCATCGCGCACGGCGGCAACCTGCATGAAGCCGCCCGCCGCCACGGCATTCCGTACGACGCGTGGCTCGACCTGTCGACCGGCATCAATCCGGTCGGCTACCCGGTGCCGCCCGTGCCGGCCGATGCATGGCGCCGGCTGCCCGACGACGGCGACGGTCTCGCGGCCTGCGCCGCGCAGTACTACCACGCGCCCGATGCCGCGCACGTGCTGCCGGTCGCCGGCAGCCAGGCCGCGATCCGCGCGTTGCCGGCATTGCTGCCGGCCGGCGACGCCGGGGTCGCGGCGCTCGCGTATGGCGAATACGCGCCCGCGTTCGCGCGTCACGGGCATCGCGTCGTCGCGCTCGACATTCGCGCCGATACGGTGCCCGCGACGCTGCGCCACGTCATCGTCGGGAATCCGAATAATCCGACGGCCGAGTGCGTGCCGACCGAACGCCTGCTCGGCTGGCATGCGCAACTGGCGGCACGCGGCGGCACGCTGATCGTCGACGAAGCGTTCGCCGATACGGGCGCCGCGCCATCGCTCGCGCCGCAGGTCGATCGTCCGGGGCTCGTCGTGCTGCGCTCGGTCGGCAAGTTCTTCGGGCTTGCCGGCATTCGCGCGGGCTTCGTGCTCACGCATCCCGCGCTGATCGCCGCGCTGCGCGACACGCTCGGCGCGTGGACGGTCGGCGGCCCCGCGCGCCACGCGGTCGCCGCGGCGTTCGCCGATCGCGCATGGCAAGCTGCCGCCCGTGAGCGGCTCGCGGCCGACGGCGAACGATTGGCCGCGCTGCTGCGTGCGCACGGCTTCGCGGTTCGCGCGACGCCGCTCTTCAGTTGGAGCGACGACCCGCGCGCCGCGGCGCTGCATGCGGCGCTTGCAACGCACGGGATCTGGACGCGGCACTTCCCGGCGCCGTCGAGCGTACGCATCGGCCTGCCGGCGAGCGAAGCCGAATGGCAGCGCCTCGGCGACGCGCTCGCGCATTGCGTGCCGCTGCTGAAGGCATCCGCATGAGCCCGCGCGTGTTCAGCCGACTCGCGCCGGCCGCGCTGCTGGCCGCACTTGCTCACGCACCGCTCGTCCACGCCGACGTCACGACCCGCGACGACGCCGGCAACACGGTCACGTTACCCGCGCCTGCCCAGCGCGTAATCAGCCTCGCGCCGCACGCGACCGAGCTCGTCTATGCGGCCGGCGGCGGCACGAAGCTCGTCGGCACCGTCACGTACAGCGACTATCCGGCCGCCGCGCAAGCGGTGCCGCGCGTGGGCGACAACAAGGCGCTCGATCTCGAACGCATCGCCGCGCTGAAGCCCGACCTGATTGTCGTGTGGCGGCACGGCAACGCCGAGCGGCAAACCGACGCGCTGCGCGCGCTGCACATTCCGCTGTTCTTCAGCGAACCGCAGCATCTCGACGACGTGTCGTCGTCGTTGCGCCGGCTCGGCACGCTGCTCGGCACGCAACCGACTGCCGATGCCGCCGCGGCCGCCTTTACGCGGGACATCGCGGCACTGCGCGCACGCTACGCGGCACGCCCGCCCGTCACGATGTTCTTCCAGGTGTGGGACCGCCCGCTGACGACGCTCAACGGCACGCACCTGATCAACGAAGTATTCGAGCTCTGCGGCGGCCGCAACGTGTTCGCGTCGCTCAAGCCGCTCGCGCCGACCGTGACCGACGAGGCCGTGCTCGCGGCGAATCCGGAAGCGATCGTGACGACGAGTGCCGGCGCGACCCGTTCGAACGAACCGCTGCCGAGCCTCGCGCGCTGGCGTGCATGGCCCGCGCTGACGGCCGTGGCGCGCAACAACCTGTTCGCGATCGACGGCGATCTGCTGACGCGGCCGTCGCCACGCATCGCGCAGGGCGCGGCCGCGCTGTGCGAGGATCTGGATGCCGCGCGTGCGCGGCGGCCGGTGCGCTGATTTCCGGTGCGGCGGCTCGCGCGTTCATCGCGCATCGATGCCGGATGCGTCCGGTGCCCGAGCGCGGATCGATCCGTGTGCCGCGCCGTTCACCTTCAGACGCAAGTGCACCTATGCGTCCCAGTGCACGACTTCCCATGTGCGCGTGTCGTCGTCCGTGCGCAGCCACACGACCCCGCCCGTCGGCACCGGCCGCGACAGCAGCGTATCGAGCGGCACGCGCAACACATGCGACGCGAATGCGCGGACCACGCCCGCATGCGTGACGACCCATTGCGGCCCGTCAAACGCCGCAAGCGCATCGGCCTGCCGTGCGACCCGCGCGACGAATCGCGCGACGCTTTCTCCGCCGTGCGCGCACGCATGCATCAGGTCGGCCGCCCATGCATCGAGCGCCGCGCGGTCGATATCGTCCCAGCGCTGCATTTCCCACGCACCGAAATCCATTTCCTGCCAGTCGGCATCGCGCCGCAGCGGCACGTCGAAAGCCCGCGCGAGCCGTTCGGCAATCGATGCGCAGCGCGTCAGCGGGCTCGTCCAGACCTGCTCGGGCGACGGCGCACCGAGTTCCGCCAGATGCACACGCGAGGCCTGCGCACCACCATCGGCCGATTCGGCGAGCGGCACGTCGCTGCGCCCGTAGCAGACGCCCGGATCGATGCCGACGGCCGGATGACGGATCAGGACGACGTCCATCCGAGCACCACCAGATAGATCGTCAGTTCGCCCAGTTGCTGCGTGAAGCCGAGACAGTCTCCCGTATAACCGCCGATCCGCTTCACGAAATAGCGGGCCAGGCATGCGCGCACGAGCACGAGCGCCACGCATGCGGCAACGCCCATGCGCCAGTCCGGCCAGAACAGCCACGGCAATCCGAACACCGCCGCGACGCACGCCGCGCGTGCGCGCATCCGTTGCGCAACCGGCTTCGCCTTGCCTTCGGGCCGCACGTAATCGAGCGACATCAGCAGGCTCACGGCCATCGCGCGGCTCGCCGCATGCGCGGCGATCATCGTCCATGCGGCGCGCAACGGCGGCATCGACGTCAGCGCCTGCCATTTCAGGCCGAGCGCGATCACGAGCGCGACCGCGCCGAACGTGCCGATCCGCGAATCGTGCATGATGCGCAGCACGTCGTCGCGCGTGTAGCCGCCGCCGAACGCGTCGCAACTGTCGGCGAGGCCGTCTTCGTGGAAGGCGCCGGTCGCGAGCAGCGTCGCGGCCATCGACAGCCCGACCGCGATCGACGGCGGCAGCGCGCGCAGCGCGACGAGATAGACGAGCGCGCCCCACGCGCCCACGCACGCGCCGACGAGCGGGAAATAGCGCGCGGCCTGGTCGAGATCGCCGGCCGCGTAGCCGATCGAGCGCGGCACGGGCACGCGCGTGAAATAGCCGAGCGCGACGAAGAAGTAGCGCAGTTCGGCCCGCATGCCGCGCGCGCGCTCAGGCGTCACGATTGTCGACGCCGGCGGACTCGAAGCTCGCCATCTCGCTGAGGAACGCGGCCGCCGCGCGCACCAGCGGCAGCGCGAGCGCGGCGCCCGTGCCTTCGCCAAGCCGCAGGTCGAGCGCGAGCAGCGGTTTCGCGCCGAAATGCTCGAGCATGCGCCGGTGCCCGGCCTCGTGCGACGTATGCGAGAACACGCAGTAGTCGCGCACGCCGGGCGCGATGCGCTCGGCGACGAGCAGCGCGGCGGTCGCGATGAAACCGTCGACGAGGATGGTCATCCGCTCGCTCGCGGCCGCAAGGTACGCGCCCGTCATCATCGCGATCTCGAAGCCGCCGAACGTCGCGAGCACGTCGAGCGGCGCGATCGCATGCGAGTGCTTGACGAGCGCGCGGCCGAGCACCGCGCGCTTGTGCGCGAGGCCCTGATCGTCGAGGCCCGTGCCGCGGCCGACACAGGCGTCGATCGGCACGTCGAGCAGACGGCTCATCAGGCAGGCGGCCGACGACGTGTTCGCGATCCCCATCTCGCCGAAACCGATCACGTTCGTGCCGAGCGACGCGTGCAGGCGTACCCGCGCCGCGCCGGCGGCCAGCGCCGTCATCGCTTCGTCACGCGTCATCGCCGGCTCCGTCGCGAAGTTGCGCGTGCCGCGCGCGACCGGGAGCGACACCAGCCGGTCCGACAGCGGCAGCGGCGACGCGACGCCCGCATCGACGATCTCGAGCGTGCTCTGCGCGACACCCGAAAACGCGTTGATCGCCGCACCGCCGGCCAGGAAGTTCGCGACCATCTGCGCAGTCACCGCCTGCGGATAAGGACTGACGCCCTCGGCCGCGATTCCGTGATCGCCCGCGAACACGATCGTCACGGGACGCCGCACGGCCGGCCGCTCGCTTAGCTGGATCAGGCCGATCTGCAGCGCGAGCGCTTCGAGCTGGCCGAGGCTGCCCGGTGGCTTGGTCTTGTGATCGATCACATGTTGCAGGCGCTTGCGCAGCGCGTCGTCGAGCGGCGCGATCGCGGGCGGGAATGGGATGGGAGTCGTCATCGAGGAGCCGTGTCGTGGGCGCGGCAGGCGCCGCGCATCGGAAAAATCGGAACAGGAAAGGTCATTGTCGCGCAGGCCATGCCGGCAGCAGCGCATCGCGGCCGTTCTCGCGGATCAGCACGAGCGGATAGCCGAACGCGTCGCTCGCGCGCTCGGGCGTCAACACGTCGTGCACGAGGCCGGCCGAGGCATGGCCACGGCCGTCGAGCAATAGCGCATGCGTCGCGAAGCGTCGCGCGAGATTCAGGTCGTGACACGAAAACAATATCGTGCGCGGGGCTGCCGCGAGCCAGGCGGCCAGCGCAGTGAGGCAATCGATCTGGTGATGCAGGTCCAGATGCGCGAGCGGTTCGTCGAGCAGCATCAGCGGCGCATCCTGGCACAGCGTCGCGGCCAGCGCGACCCGCTGCCGCTCGCCGCCCGACAGCGACATCACGTCGCGCGACGCGAGCGGGCTCAGGTCGAACATCGCGAGCGCAGCGCGCGCGGCCGCGCGGTCGCCGTCGCGCTCCCAACCCCAGCCGCCGAGATACGGAAAGCGGTTGAGCAGCACCGTGTCGAACACGGTCGCGCTGAACGCGTCGTGCAATTGCTGCGGCATCAGCGCGCGGCGCTGCGCGAGGTGTTCGGAGCGCCACGCGGCAAGCGGGCGGCCGTCGATCTCGACGTGTCCGCCGGCCGGCGGCTGCAATCCCGCGAGCGTGGCGAGCAGCGTCGTCTTGCCCGCGCCGTTCGGTCCGGCGACGCACCAGATCTCGCCGGGGCGGAACGCCTGCGTGAAGCGGTCGAGCAGCGTGCGCGCGCCGGCCTTCAGCGTCAGGTCGACGGCCCTGTAGTGCAGGTCGCCGGCGGCGGCGTTCAGTGCGGGGCCCGTCATCGCATCGGCCTCCTCAGCAACATCCACAGGAACACCGGCACGCCGATCAACGCGGTCATCACGCCGACCGGCAATTGCGCGGGCGCGATCGCGGTACGCGCGAGCAGATCGGCCGCCATCACGCCGCCGCCGCCCGCGAGCATCGCGGCCGGCAGCAGCATGCGCTGGTCGTTGCCGAAGGCGAGCCGCAACGCATGCGGCACGACGAGGCCGACGAAACCGATCGTGCCGGCCGTCGTCACCGCGGCCGCGGCGGCCAGCGACGCGACGAGATAGATCCGCACGCGCAGGCGCGCGACCGGCACGCCGAGCGCCTGCGCGGTCGCGTCGCCGCGCAGCAGCACGTTCAGTTGCGGGGCGACCGGCAGCGCGACGCCTGCGCTCAGCAGCAGCGCGCCCCACGCGAACCATGGCGCCGTCGCGCCGTTCAGGTCGCCCGTCAGCCAGAAGATGATGCCGCGCAGCCGCGCGTCGGGCGCGAGCGACAACAACAGCGTGACGAGCGCGCCCCACCCCGCCGCGATCACGACGCCGGTGAGCAGCAGCCGCGGCGACGCATCGCGCGATTCGCCGCGCCACAGCTCGCGCCTCGCGAGACCGAGCACCAGCGCGACCGATACGAGCGAGCCGGCGAACGCCGATGCGTCGACGAGCCACCATGCGCCGCCTGCGATCATCGCGACGAGCGCGAAGCCGGCCGCGCCGCCGGACACGCCCAGCACGTACGGCTCGGCGAGCGGATTGCGCAGCAGCACCTGCAACAACGCGCCGGCCAGCGCGAGCAGCGCGCCACACGCGAAACCCGCGAGCGCGCGCGGCAGGCGCAGCGTCCGGACGATGTCGGCAAACAGGGTGTCGCCGCCGTGCGGCACGAGGGATGCGAGCGCCTGCCACGGCGACATCGGCACGCTGCCGATCGACAGCGACGCGACGAACAGCAGCGCGACCAAGGCGGCCAGCGCGGCCCAGATCACGGTGGCGCGTGCGGCGCTCATGCCGCGCACGGCCGCGCGCACGACGCGCGGCGCATCCGCTTGCGGCAGCCGGCCAGGCGCGACAGGGGCACGTGGCGGACGATTGGGGTCGGCATCGAAGAACGTTCCGTGAAACATTGCGCGCCCCGCTTCCCCGCAGGTCGCGCGTCATGGAGCCCGCAGGGGCTCCCCGTCTCGGCCGGTATCCGGGCTGGCGGCGGTCCGGCTCGCCTTCCCGCGCCATGACGCGCAGTGGCCCGCGCCCGCGTGCGACCTGCAGCGAAACGCGCCCGAGCCGGCCTGCGTCACACGACGCGGCCGCTTACCGTTGCGGGGGCAGCGCAGGTTGGCACGCTCGTGGAGCCCGCACCCTGCTTCCCGTTTAACCGCGCGTCCTGCGCGCGTGCACCGAGGCGGCGCCAGTTTAGGAGCCGGTCGCGCGAGCGTCAAGGAAGCGTCCGGCGCGGCGCGGGACACGCCTATTCGCGGCAAGAAGCCGGGGTGTTACGACTGGAAACGTTACAGATGTCGGATTGCGCGTTATTCCGCGCTAAAATGCTGGGTCTTTAGAGGACGCAGCAAATGCTCAACGAACTCGAAACCCTATCTCAAAATATTGGCCGTCTGATTTCGCTGAACAAGCGCTATCACTCGGAACGGCTCGCGCTCGAGGAGCAGGTCGCGCAATTGCGCGCGGAAGCGGACACGGTCCGCGCGGAACTCGCGCAGCTGCGCGACGAACGCAATGCGCTCGCGGCCGAGCGCGACACGCTGTCGGCGAAGATCGACGACGCCCAGGTGAAACTGAACGCGATTCTCGAAAAGCTGCCGCGCTCGAAGAGCGCGGAGCAAGCCGACAACCAGCTCGACCTGCTCGATGCGCAGGCGCGCACGGATGGCGATGACGCGGCCAGCCACGGAGAACATGCATGAGCACCAAGCAGATCGAAGTCTCGATTCTCGGTCAGCCCTATCGGCTCGCCTGTTCGGCCGAGACCGAAGCGGCGCTGCTCGAAGCGGTCGCGCGCGTCGACGCCGAAATGTCGAAAATCCGCTCGAACAGCTCGGTGCGCGGCACCGATCGCATCGCGGTGATGGCGGCGCTGTCGCTCGCATCGGAATTGCTGCGACTGCAAACGAGCGTGCGGCATGGTGAAGCATTTCCGGCCGAGGAAATCCGTCGTACAATGCACCAGATGAACGAACAGCTCGGGGCGGTGCTCGCACAGCACGAGACGCAGTAACGTTTCAAACGATACGTCGATTCCGCTTGATCTCGACGATCAACGGTGGTCAAATTGGCGCATCGAAACACAGTTCAGTCAGCTTCCCTGCCTGGTTCGCCAAGGTCATATATTCCTTGAACCAATGCCATGTGCACGGTTGCGGAAATTTGTAGCACGGGCGCGCGCGTCACTCTGTCTGATGTACCCGAAGTGCTGCTAACTGCGACCAATTCTGAACCTCAGGTTCAGGATGCCGGCCTAGCGGCCAAGGCGGGGGCCTATCCAACGGCATCGGGAAAGTCCCGGTGCCGTTTTCTTTTGTAGCACTGCGTCGATCACGACCATGCAATACTGGCTGATGAAGTCCGAACCGGACGAAGCAAGCATCGACGATCTCGCCAACGCACCGCAGCGCTCGCTGCCGTGGACCGGCGTGCGCAACTATCAGGCGCGCAATTTCATGCGCGACACGATGAAGATCGGCGACGGCGTACTGTTCTATCACTCCAGCTGCCCCGAGCCGGGCATCGCGGGCCTCGCCGAAGTATCGTCGACGCCCTACCCCGATCCCACGCAGTTCGATCCGAAAAGCCCCTATTACGACCCGAAATCGACGCAGGAAGCGCCACGCTGGCTGCTCGTCGACGTGCGCTTCGTGAAGAAGTCGCCGCTCGTGCCGCTCGCCGCGCTGCGCGAGCACGACGAACTCGCCGACATGCGCGTGCTCGCGCGCGGCAATCGGCTGTCGATCACGCCCGTCACGCGTGCGCAATGGCGGTTCATCACCGAAAAGTTGATGAAGTAGGCGCGCGCCAAACGTCAAATCCGGTCAGTACGCGTTGCCGTAACGGAACTCGCGGAGCGTTCGCGCAGCCTAAGCAACCGCTGTCGGCCAATCGGGCCGGCTGTCGTTTTTTCGTCGCGCGGTACGCCCGCGTCGCGCACGCGTGATCCGCGTGCGCGCCCTCGCACAAGGAGTCCAACAATGACCAAGAAATCCGCACTCGCGCTGTCGCTCGCCCTCGCCGCCGCCGTTCCCGTCGCGCTGACGCTCGCGTCGCCCGCCGCGCACGCGCAGACGGCGAACCCGCACTTTCCGGAGCCGGCGGGCGTGCTGTCGCTTTCGTCGCAGGCCAGTGCCGACGTGCCGCAGGACATCATCCACATCACGCTGTTCTACGAGCAGCAGGCCAAGGACCCGGGCAGCCTCACCGCGCAGTTGAACCAGCGCGCGGATGCGGCGCTGTCGCAGGCGAAGGGCGTGTCGGGCGTCACCGCGCACACGGGTGCGTTCTCCGTGTATCCGAGCACCGACCGCGACGGCAAGATCTCCGCATGGCGCGGCCGCACCGAGGTCGCGCTCGAATCGCGCGATTTCGCCGCGGCGTCGAAGCTGGCCGGCCAGTTGTCGAACCTGATGCAGGTCGCGAACGTCGAATTCTCGCTGTCGCCGGAAGCGCAGCGCACGGCCGAGCAGAAGCTCACGACCGAGGCGATCAAGTCGTTCCGCGCCCGCGCGGACGAAGCCGCGAAGGCGTTCGGCTACAGCAGCTACACGATCCGCGACGTGAACGTCGGCAGCGGCCGCAACGTGCAGCCGTACCCGCGCATGATGGCGATGGCCGCGGCGCCGATGGACAGCGCGAAGATGAGCGCGCCGATCGCGGTCGAAGGCGGCAAGGCCACCGTGTCGGTCACCGTCAACGGCTCGGTGCAGATGAAGTAACGCACAGCACGCAGTCGTCGGAAACGAAAAACGCCGGCCCGAGGGCCGGCGTTTTCATGTGCATCGGGGTAACCGATGCGCGCGCCAAGCGCGCGTGCATCGATACTGCGTCATGCGGCCACTTCATGTAGCCACTTCAAGCAGCCGCATTCGCCACGCGACGCCGATACGCCCAGACCATCATCGCGATACCGGCGAGGATCATCGGCAGCGACAGCCACTGCCCCATCGACAGGCCGAGCGCGAGCAGGCCGAGGAAGTCGTCGGGCTCGCGCGCGAACTCGACCGTGAAACGCGCGAGGCCATAGCCGATCAGGAACAGCGCGGATATCGCACCCATCGGCCGCGGCTTGCGCGCGAACAGGAACAGCACGAAGAACAGCGCGATACCCTCGAGCGCGATTTCATAGAGCTGCGAAGGATGGCGCGGCAGCATCTGGTATTGCATGAACACGTCGGCGAGATGCCACTTCTCGACGAGTTCCGGATGTTTCGGCAGCCATGCCGCATCGTCGCGCATCGCGCCCGGGAACAGCATCGCCCACGGCGCCGTCGGATCGGTCACGCGGCCCCACAGTTCGCCGTTGATGAAGTTGCCGAGCCGCCCGGCCGCGAGTCCCAACGGCACCATCGGCGCGACGAAATCGGTGACCTGCAGCCAGTGCCGCTTGCGCTGCCACGCGAACAGCATCATCGCGAGCGTCACGCCGAGGAAGCCGCCGTGAAACGACATGCCGCCTTCCCACACCTTGAACACGTCGAGCGGATGCGAGAAATAGAAATCGGCCTTGTAGAACAGCACGTAGCCGAGCCGGCCGCCGAGCACGGTGCCGAGCACGCCGTAGAACATCATGTCGTCGATGTCCTTCGCGGTCCAGCCCTGCGCCGCCACGTACGGCAGCTTCAGGCGGATCCGGCCGACGACGATCGCCGCGATGAAGCCGACGAGATACATGAGGCCATACCAGCGCACGGCCAGCGGCCCGAGATGGATCGCAACGGGGTCGAAATTCGGGTGAATGATCATGGGTTAGCGAAGAAGTTTTCGAATACGGTACGGCCGTCGCACATGTGCGGCACCGCGCGTTGGACGGGGCGCGCGCGCCATCGTTCACGTCACGCGGCAAGACCTTGCGCGCGCACGACGTCGATGAAGCCGGCGAGCACGGGGCTCACGTCGCCGGCGCGCCACACGAGGCCCGTCTCGACGACCGGCGCATGGCCGGCGAGCGGCCGGTAGACCACGCCGGTGCGCCGCAGGTTACGCAGCGATTGCGGCACCAGTGCGACGCCCATGCCGGCCGACACGAGGCTGACGATCGTCTGCATCTGGATCGCCTCCTGGCCGATGTGCGGGGTTTCCCCCGCCGCGCCATAGCAGCCCGTAATGATGTCATAAAAGCCGGGCGCCAAACGACGCGGGAAGATCACGAGCGGCAACGCGGCGACCTCGGCGAGCTGCACGGGCTCGTCCTCCGGCGCGTCGGATGCCCCGGCCGGCATCGCGACCACCAGCGGCTCGCGCACGACGGGCAGGTACGACAGTCCGGCCGCGTGACGCGGCGGCACGGGCGGAATCACGAGCCCGGCGTCGATGCGCCCGGCGACGAGTTCGTCGATCTGCACGTCGCTCGTCGCTTCCGAGAGCTGCAGCCGCACCTGCGGATAGCGCGCGCCGAACGCGCGCAGCAACGACGGCAGCAGCCCATAGTCGGCGGTCGACACGAACGCGAGCGACAGCGAGCCGGCCTCGCCGCGCGCGAGCCGCCGCGCGAGCGGCGGCAGCGCATCGGCCGACGCGAGCAGCCGGCGCACGTCCGGCAGCAGCGCCGCACCGACCGCCGTCAGCGCGACCGAGCGCTTGGTGCGCACGAACAGCGCGACGCCGAGCGCGTCCTCCAGCGCGCGGATCGCCTGCGACAGCGGCGGCTGCGTCATCGACAGGCGCTCGGCCGCGCGACCGAAATGTCGCTCGTCGGCGACGGTGACGAAATAGCGCCACTGGCGCAGGTCGGGGGTAGGATAGGCCATGCTCGACTCATTCGCAAAACGACTTAATAAGCGACAAATAATATATTGGACATCCGATAACGGAAACTCCATGCTTGGTTGATCCATCCGGCGCACCGTTCGCGCCGGCGTCGCCAAAACAACGATGGAGCTCCCCATGTCGTACAACCGTCGCTCTAAGAACATCACGCAAGGCGTGGCCCGTTCGCCGAACCGCTCGATGTATTACGCCCTCGGCTACCAGAAGGACGATTTCGACAAGCCGATGACCGGCATCGCGAACGGCCATTCGACCATCACGCCGTGCAATTCCGGCCTGCAGCGCCTGTCGGACGCGGCCGTGGATGCCGTGAAGGCGGCCGGCGCGAACCCGCAGATCTTCGGCACGCCGACGATTTCCGACGGCATGTCGATGGGCACCGAAGGGATGAAGTACTCGCTCGTGTCGCGCGAAGTGATCGCCGACTGCATCGAGACCTGCGTGCAGGGCCAGTGGATGGACGGCGTGGTGGTGGTCGGCGGCTGCGACAAGAACATGCCCGGCGGCATGATCGCGCTCGCGCGCCTGAACGTGCCGGGCATCTACGTGTACGGCGGCACGATCCGCCCGGGCAACTGGAAGGGCCGCGACCTGACGATCGTGTCGTCGTTCGAGGCCGTCGGCGAATTCACCGCGGGCCGGATGTCGCAGGAAGACTTCGAAGGCGTCGAGAAGAACGCGTGTCCGACGTCGGGTTCGTGCGGCGGCATGTACACCGCGAACACGATGAGTTCGTCGTTCGAGGCGCTCGGGATGTCGCTGCTGTATTCGTCGACGATGGCGAACCCGGACCAGGAGAAAGTCGATTCGGCCGCCGAATCGGCACGCGTGCTGGTCGAGGCGGTGAAGCGCGACCTGAAGCCGCGCGACATCATCACGAAGGAATCGATCGAGAACGCGGTGTCGGTGATCATGGCCACCGGCGGCTCGACCAACGCGGTGCTGCACTATCTCGCGATCGCGCACGCGGCCGAAGTCGACTGGACGATCGACGACTTCGAGCGCATTCGCAAACGCGTGCCGGTGATCTGCGACCTGAAGCCGTCCGGACAGTACGTCGCGACCGACCTGCACCGGGCCGGCGGAATTCCGCAGGTGCTGAAGATCCTGCTCGATGCGGGGCTGCTGCACGGCGACTGCATGACGATCACCGGCCGCACGATCGCCGACGAGCTGAAGGACGTGCCGGCCGTGCCGCGCGCGGACCAGCACGTGATCTTCCCGATCGAGCGCGCACTGTACAAGGAAGGCCATCTGGCGATCCTGAAGGGCAATCTCGCGGAAGACGGCGCGGTCGCGAAGATCACCGGCCTGAAGAACCCGGTGATCACGGGCCCGGCGCGCGTGTTCGACGACGAACAGAGCGCGATGGACGCGATCCTCGGCGACCGGATTCGCGCGGGCGACATCCTCGTGCTGCGCTACCTCGGCCCGCAGGGCGGCCCCGGCATGCCGGAAATGCTCGCGCCGACTTCCGCGATCATCGGCAAGGGACTCGGCGAATCGGTCGGCTTCATCACGGACGGACGCTTCTCGGGCGGCACCTGGGGCATGGTGGTCGGCCACGTCGCGCCGGAAGCGTTCGTCGGCGGCACGATCGCGCTGGTGCAGGAAGGCGATTCGATCACGATCGACGCTCACCGGCTGCTGCTGCAACTGAACGTCGACGAGGCGGAACTCGCCCGGCGCCGCGCCGCGTGGCGACAGCCGGCGCCGCGCTATACGCGCGGGGTGCTCGCGAAATTCGCGGCGCTCGCCCGACCGGCGAACCAGGGGGCGGTCACGGGTTGATGCAGAGCCGCAAGGCATGCGACCCCGATAAACGGGGCCGCCGGGAACGCGCAAAACGTGCTTCCCCTTTGCTTCTATAATGCGCGGACCATGAAGCCGGCCGTCCCCGCCGGCGGAGAACCGCATGAAACAGACGATATTGCGCGTGCTGCTCGCCACGCTGCTGACCGGCAGCGCGGCGGCGGCGCGTGCCGACCAGACCGACGGGCTCGCGCTGGCGCAGCGCAAGAACTGCATGGCCTGCCATGCAATCGGCAAGCCGCTGATGGGCCCGTCGTTCCACGACATCGCCGGCAAGTACGCGGCGCGCGGCGACGCCGCCGATTATCTGGCGCAATCGATCGTGAAAGGCAGCGTCGGCGTATGGGGCAGCGTGCCGATGCCCGCCAATACGCAACTGACGAGCATCGAAGCCCACACGCTCGCCCAGTGGGTGCTGTCGGTCCGCTGAATCGGATACTCGCGCGGTGTACCCGCGCTGCGTGCAGGACGCCGCGAGACGGCGGCTCGACACTGGCCGCCCCACACCTCTGCGGCGCCTTCGCAGGCCCTTACCGGACCCGCCCCCTCTTTTTCGCCAGCGCGAACGATCGGTCGTTCAGCCGGAATGACCGACGCGACGGCGGGCGATCTCTTCATCGACCGCGTCGCGCACCCAGTCCATCACCTCGGTTTCCAGCGCGAGTGCGACTTCGCGCGTGACCTGGCCGACCAGCCAGGCCGAATGCTCGTGCAGCGCATCGCGACAGCGCGCTTCGATGGCGTCGCGCCCCGCCCCGGTCAGATAATTCGTCAGCCGATTGCGCAGCCGCTCGGCGATGTGCTGCGCATCTTCCAGCGTCAGTCCGGCTGCGACCTGCGCTTCCGGCTGCGGCGCTGCACTCGGCAGGTCCGCCGGCGGCATCGCCGTGTCGGGCGCGTGCGCGGCCGCATCGCGCGCAATCGCGGCGAACGTGTGCGGCGGCAGGCCGTCATCGACCAGCGCCGAGCGCAGCGGCGCCGTCATCGCTGCCGCGTCTTCTGCGACCACGTGCTCCGCGGCGCCGGGTTCGGCCGGTGCATCGGTCTCGCCCGCGGCGGTGGCCGTCGCCGCGTCGCCCGGCAGTTCGACGGTCGGCACGTGCGACGTCGGGATGGGTTCGACCACGACGGATTCGGGGTCGGCTTCGGTTTGACGGAAATCAGCCGGCGCCGCACCGGCGCCGCCCGGAGCGATCACGTCGGTGAGCACCGGAATGGCCGCGCTGTCGTGCGGCGCGGGTGCAGCCGGCGCGGACGAGCGCGCCGGCACCGGCTTGCCCGGCACCAGCACGTCGGTCAGCGTCGGGATCGAGGATGAATCGGCTTCTGTCACGGGAACACTCCGTCGACGGTTGCGGCTAGCCGCCCTGCTTGTAGTTGTTCAGCGCGTAGCCGCGGTCGCGGTAGAACCGGTAGCGGTCGCGGCCCGCGGCCAGTTCTTCCGGCGCGTTGCCGACCACTTCGAGCAGGCGCTCGAAGCGGGCAAACTGCGCGGGCACGGTCGCGCCGAGGTTCAGCAGCACGTGATGATGCGGTGCACGGTCGAGATCGGCGGCCAGCACGATCGGCGTGCCGGCTGCGTGCTCGCTGTCGACGCCGCAATGCGGGATGAAATCAAGCGGCGAGAACGTCCAGAGCCGCTCGTCGAGCGCGCGCAGGCGCGCGGGCTCGGCGAGCACGACGACCGGCTGCCCGGCCTGATAGGCCTTGCGCAGCAGCCGGCACGCGTACGCGAGCGAATCGCCGACGTTCGAGTGGAAATCGATCCGCGTCATTGCCCGCGCACCCGCAGCGTCGTCCGCCCCGCCATCACTGGCCGGCGCGGTCGATCAGGAACTGCGCGAGCAGCGGCACCGGACGGCCCGTCGCGCCCTTCGCGGCACCGCCCTTCCATGCGGTGCCCGCGATGTCGAGGTGGGCCCACGGATAGCTCTCGGTGAAGCGCGACAGGAAGCACGCGGCCGTCACCGCGCCGGCCGGACGCCCGCCGATGTTCGCGAGATCCGCGAAATTCGACTTCAGCTGATCCTGGTACTCGTCGTCGAGCGGCATGCGCCATGCGGGGTCGTTCGCCTCGCGCGACGCATCGAGCAGTTCGCCCGCGAGCGCGTCGTTCGTCGAGAACAGCCCGCTGTTGTGGCCGCCCAGCGCGATCACGCACGCGCCCGTCAGCGTCGCGACGTCGATCACGGCGGCCGGCTTGAAGCGCTCGGCATAGGTGAGTGCGTCGCACAGGATCAGGCGGCCTTCGGCGTCGGTGTTCAGCACCTCGATCGTCAGGCCCTTCATGCTGGTGACGATGTCGCCCGGCTTCGTCGCGTTGCCGCCCGGCATGTTCTCGCAGGTCGGCACGATCGCGACGACGTTGATCTTCAGGCCCATCTCGGCGACCGCACGGATCGTGCCGAGCACGGAGCCCGCGCCGCACATGTCGTACTTCATCTCGTCCATGCCCTCGCCCGGCTTCAGCGAGATGCCGCCCGTGTCGAACGTGATGCCCTTGCCGACCAGCACGACCGGCGCGGCCTTCGCGGCGGCGCCCTGGTAGTGCAGCACGATGAACTGCGGCGGCTCGACCGACGCGCGCGCCACCGACAGGAACGACCCCATCTTGAGCGCCTGGATCTGCTTGAGCCCGAGGACCTCGGCCTTCAGGCCCCAATCCTTCGCGATCTTCTTCGCGGTGTTGCCGAGATAGGTCGGCGTGCAGACGTTGCCGGGCAGGTTGCCGAGGTCGCGGGTGAGATCCATCCCGTTCGCGAGCGCGACGGCCTGCTTGATCGCGACCTTCGCGGCCTTTTCGTCCGCCGGGTCGACGCTGAACACGACGCGCTTGAGCGTGTGCGACGCCGGTTCCGGCTTGCTCTTCATCTGCGTGAAGCGGTAGGTCTCGTTGCGCAGCGCGAGGATCGCGGCGCGCACGCCCCAGTCGGAGCTGCGCTCGTCGACCGGCAGTTGCGCGAGCGAGAACGTGACCTGGACGACCTTGGTCGCCAGCAGCGCGCGCCAGGCGGCCGTCGCCGCATCGTTATAGGCTTTCTGATTGAAAGCATCCTGCTTGCCGAGCCCGACGAGCAGCACGCGCGACGCGCCGATGCCCGATACTTCGTGCAGGAACAGCGTCTTGCCGCGCTTGCCGTCCATGTCGCCGGCCTTTACCACGCGCGAAATCAGTCCCTTGGTGGCCGTGTCGATGTCGAGCGCCGCGCCCGACAGGGTCTGCGCCTCGAAGATGCCGAGCACGATGCAGTCGGACTTCCCGGTCAGGAACCCCTTGGCCTCGCCTTTGCTCCAATCACAGCCTTTTATGCTAAAGTCCATCGCGCTTGTCCTCGGATAAAATCTGGGCTAAGGATGAAAGCCGCAATTATCCGCTATTTTTCCCGTGGCGGCGCGAGCGCTCCACCACGCGTGCGCAGCCTCCCGCCCTCTTCTCATCAAGAATGATCTTCGAACGCTCCCTCCAGCGCGAGCTTGCGTATACGGCTGGCGCCGTGTTCATGGTGCTGCTCACGATCATGCTCACGACGATGATGATTCGCATCGTCGGCTACGCCGCGTCCGGCGAAATCGATCCGCGGGACGTGCTCGTGCTGATCGGCCTGACCGTGATCGGCTACCTCGCCGTGATGCTCGTCGTCACGCTGTTCGTGTCGATCCTGTTCGTGCTGACCCGGTGGTACCGGGACTCCGAAATGGTGGTGTGGCTCGCGTCGGGCGTGAGCCTCACGCGCCTCATCAAGCCGATCGGCGTGTTCGCCACGCCGATCATCCTGCTGATCACCTTCTTCGCGTTCGTCGGCTGGCCGTGGTCGAACCAGCAGAGCAAGATGATCCGCGCGCGCTTCCAGCAGCGCGACGAAATCTCGCTGCTCGCGCCGGGCCAGTTCCGCGAATCGGCCGCGAACCATCGCGTGTTCTTCATCGAGAAGATGTCGCCGGACCAGAGCAAGGTCCAGAACGTCTTCGTCACGTCGACGGAAAACGGCAAGGTCAACGTGGTCGTGTCGCAGACGGGCCATACGGAAACCTCGAAGGACGGCGATCGCTTCGTCGTCCTCGAGGACGGCCGCCGCTACGACGGCACGCCCGGCCAGCCGAACTTCAAGATCATGGAGTTCGAGCGCTACGGCGTGAAGATCACGAGCAAGCCGGTCACCAACGTGCAGACCACCAACAGCACGCCCACGCCCGACCTGCTGCGCAACCCGACGCGCGACAACCTCGCGGAATTCGCGTGGCGCGCGGGGCTGCCGCTGATCGCGATCAACCTGATGGTGCTCGGCATCCCGCTGTCGTACCAGAACCCGCGCCGCAGCCGCACGATCAACCTCGTGATGGCCGTGCTGATCTACCTCACGTACTCGAACCTGCTGAACGTCGTGCAGGCGCAGATCGAGCAGGGCAAGATGTCGTTCGGCGTCGGCCTCGTCGGCCTGCATGTGGTCGTCGCGGCGATCGTCGCGGTCATTTTCTGGTTGCGCGTGCGCAATCGTCCGTTGTTGACACGCGCGCTGTTCGGCCGCTCGGGAGCATGATCGATGCGGCTCTATGAAAAATACTTCGCGCGGCAGATCTACATCACGTTCGTCTTCATCCTGTTCGCGTTCTCCGGTCTGTTCTTCTTCTTCGACCTGATCAGCGAGCTGAACTCGGTCGGGCACGGCAACTACAAGTTCGGCTACGCGGTGCTGCGCGTCGCGCTGCAAACGCCTTCGCGCTTCTACGAGATCATCCCGGTCGCCGCGCTGATCAGCGCGATCTACGTGTTCGCGCAGATGGCCGCGAACTCGGAATTCACGATTTTCCGCGTGTCGGGCCTCGCGACCAACCAGGCGCTGCGCTCGTTGCTGAAGATCGGCGTGCCGCTCGTGATCGTCACCTACCTGATCGGCGAATTCGTCGGCCCGTACGCCGACCAGTTGTCCGAACGCGTGCGGCTGCAGGCGCTCGGCGCCTCGGTGTCGTCGAACTTCCAGTCGGGCGTGTGGGTCAAGGACACGCTCGCGGCCCGCGAGAACGGCGAGCAGGTCACGCGCTTCGTCAACGTCGGCAGCCTGTCGCCCGACTCGACGATCAGCAACGTGCGCATCTACGAATTCGACTCGAAATTCCAGCTGCAGAACGTGCGGATCGCGCAGACGGGCCGCTACGAGCCGCCCGGCCACTGGCTGCTGAAGGGCGTCACCGAGACGGAGCTGACGCCGATCAAGCCGATCACCGGCCAGCCGGCCGATGCGCTGAACCCCGTGTACCGGTCGCAGCAGGTGTCGCTGCCCGAATACCGGCTGCGCTCCGACCTGACGCCGCAGATCCTGTCGGTGCTGCTCGTGTCGCCGGAGCGCATGTCGATCATCAACCTGTTCCGCTACATCCAGCACTTGCGCGAGAACCAGCAGGACACGCAGCGCTACGACATCGCGCTGTGGCGCAAGCTGCTGTATCCGTTCGCGGTGTTCGTGATGCTCGTGCTGTCGCTGCCGTTCGCGTACCTGCACACGCGGGCGGGCGTGGTCGGCGTGAAGGTGTTCGGCGGCATCATGCTCGGCATGAGCTTCCAGTTGCTCAACACGCTGTTCTCGCACATCGGCACGCTGAACACGTGGCCCGCGCCGCTCACCGCCGCGACGCCGGGCCTCATCTATCTCGCACTCGGCCTGTTCGCGCTCAAGTGGGTCGACCGGCACTGAGCGCCGTCACGACGGAGGCTTCCACATGAGTTCGCACGGTATCGTCCTGTTCGGCCACGGCGCCCGCGACCCGCGCTGGGCCGAGCCGTTCGAGCGGCTCGCGGCGCGGCTGCGCGGCAGCTCCCCTGCCGCGCAGGTGTCGCTCGCGTTCCTCGAACTGATGACGCCGTCGCTCGGTGAAGCCGTGGCCGCGCAAGTGGCGGCCGGCTGTGCGCGCATCACCGTGGTACCGGTGTTCTTCGGCCAGGGCGGCCATGTGCGCCGCGACCTGCCGCAGCTCGTCGATGCATGCCGCGCCGCGCACCCGGGCGTCGAGATCCGCTGCGCGACGGCCGTCGGCGAAGACGACGGCGTGCTCGACGCGGTCGCGCGCTACTGCGTCGAGCAACTCGGCAGCGACGCGGCGAGCTGAAGCGGCAAACCCAAAACAAAAAAGCGCTGGCTTCAGAAGCCAGCGCTTTTTTTTCGCCTATCGGGGCCATCGCCGCATCGCGTGCCGCGCGGACTGCTCCTCCAACTCAAGCGGCATTGCGCAACGCGTCGCCCTCTTTCGCGAGCCGTGCGCGTTCGGCGAACGCATCGCCGATCATCAGCAGGCTCGGTTCCGCGGGATCGAGCCACGCCTGCGCGTCGCCGGACGCCATCTGCGCGAGCGTCAGCGTCAGCGTGCGTTCGCGCGCGGTGCTGCAGGCCTCGACGATCGCCACCGGCGTCGCCGGCGCACGGCCCGCATCGATCAGTTCCTGCGCGATGCCGGGCGCGCTGTCGCGGCCCATGTAGTAGACGATCGAATCGGCGCGTGCGGCTTCGCGAATCTCGTCGCTGCCCGGCGCACGGCTGTGCGTCGCGAACGCGACGCTGCGCGACACGCCGCGCAACGTCAGCGAACGCTTGAGCGTCGCCGCGCCGGCCAGCGCCGCGGTGATGCCCGGCACGACCTCGTAGTCGATGCCGGCCGCTTCCAGCGCGCGCATTTCCTCTTCCGCGCGGCCGAACAGCATCGGATCGCCGCCCTTCAGCCGCACGACGCACGCATGCTCGCGCGCCGCATCGACGATCTGCTTGTTGATGAAATGCTGCGCGGTCGAGCGTTGCCCGCAGCGCTTGCCGACCGCGATCCTGCGCGCGTTCGGCGCATAGTCGAGCATCGCGGGCTCGACGAGCGCGTCGTGCAGCACGACGTCGGCCTGTTCGAGCAGCCGCATGCCGCGCACCGTGATGAGGTCCGCCGCGCCCGGTCCTGCTCCGATCAGATACACCTTGCCCATGTTTGTCGCTTCGCTAAGGTCCTGCCGCGGCGGCCGGTTTCGCCGCCGCGCGGATTGACGATTACGCCGAGAACGCGCGGATCATGCCCGCGGCGACCGTGTGATGCGTCGCCTCGTCGATCAGCACGAACGCGCCCGTACCGGGGTGCGCATCGTACGTGTCGCAGACGATCGGCTTTTGCAGCGTCAGCGCCACGCGGCCGATGTCGTTCATCTTCAGTTCCTGACGGTCGGTCGCGTGCGAAAGCGTATGCACGTCGAGCACCTGCTTGACCGCGCCGATCTTCGCGAACACCGTGCTGGTGGTCTGCTTCAGCAGGTACTTGCGCTGCGGCGACAGCGGCGCCTCGTCGAACCAGCACAGGTCGGCCTCGAGCTTCTTGGCCGGCTCGACCGGCTCGGCGGTCGTGACGAACATGTCGCCGCGCGACACGTCGACATCCTCTTCGAGCCGGATCGTCACCGTCTGGCCCGCGAACGCGTGCGGAACTGCCGCGGTGCCGCCCGGCACCGGCGCGACGATCTCGGCAACCGTCGCGGTGCGGTTCGACGGCAGCACGACGATCGCGTCGCCGACCTTCACTTCGCCCGACTCGATGCGGCCCATGTAGCCGCGGAAATCGTCGGCCGAGCTGCCGTCCTGGCGCGCGACCCACTGCACCGGGAAGCGCAGCGCGTCATGCGCCTGCGTCTCGACCGGCAGCGACTCGAGCACGTCGAGGAGCGGCTCACCCGCGTACCACGGCATGCGCTCGCTCGCGCCGACGATGTTGTCGCCCTTGAGCGCCGACACCGGCACGAAGCGCACGTCGGTCAGGCCGAGCTGCTTCGCGAGCGCGACGTACGCGTCACGGATCTCGTTGAAACGCGCCTCGCTGTAGTCGACGAGGTCCATCTTGTTGATCGCGACGATCACGTGCTGCAGGCCGAGCAGCTTGACGATCGCGCTGTGGCGCTTGGTCTGCGGCAGCAGTTGCACGACGCCGTTCTCGACCGTGATGCGCGTCGCGTCGATCAGCACGATCGCCGCGTGCGCGGTCGACGCGCCCGTCACCATGTTGCGCGTGTACTGCTCGTGGCCCGGCGTGTCGGCGATGATGAACTTGCGCTTCGCGGTCGCGAAGTAGCGGTACGCGACGTCGATCGTGATGCCCTGCTCGCGCTCGGCTTCGAGGCCGTCGGTCAGCAGCGCGAGATCCAGCTCGTCGCCGACCGTGCGCTTGTTCTTCGCGCGCGACAGCGCGGACAATTGGTCGGACAGCACGGCCTTGCTGTCGTACAGCAGGCGGCCGATCAGCGTGCTCTTGCCGTCGTCGACGCTGCCCGCGGTGATGAAACGCAACACGCCGAGGTCTTCGGTGTTCTCGATGATGCTCATGATGTGAATGTCCTCGTGTGCTTCAGAAATAACCTTGCTTCTTGCGCTGTTCCATCGCGGCTTCGGAGGCCTGGTCGTCCATCCGGGTCGCGCCGCGTTCGGTGATCTCGGTCACCGCCGTCTCGGCGATGATCTTCTCGACGTCGTCCGCGTCGCTCTCGACCGGGCACGTGCAGCTGATGTCGCCGACCGTGCGGAAGCGCACCTGCGCCAGCTCGCTCGTCTCGCCGTCGCGCATCGGCGTGAGCGGCGTGACCGGCACGAGCAGCCCGTTGCGGCGCACGATCTCGCGCTGGTGCGCGTAATAGATCGACGGCAGTTCGAGGTTCTCGCGCGCGATGTACTGCCACACGTCGAGCTCGGTCCAGTTCGAGATCGGGAACACGCGCAGGTGCTCGCCCTTGTGCAGGCGGGCGTTGTACAGGCTCCACAGTTCCGGACGCTGCGCCTTCGGGTCCCATTGGCCGAATTCGTCGCGGAACGAGAAGATGCGCTCCTTCGCACGCGCCTTCTCTTCGTCGCGTCGCGCGCCGCCGATCAGCGCCGTGTAGCCGTGCTGTTCGATCGTCTCGAGCAGCGTGACGGCCTGCGCGGCGTTGCGCGAATCGGTCTCGCGGCGCAGCACGACCGTGCCGCGCTTGATCGAATCCTCGACGTGGCCGACCACCAGCTCGGCGCCGAGCTCTTGTGCACGGCGATCGCGGAAGTCGATCACTTCCTCGTAGTTGTGGCCCGTGTCGATATGCACGAGCGGGAACGGCAGCGTCGTCTTGCGGTTCGCGCCGAGGCCGAACGCCTTCAGCGCCAGATGCAGCACGACGACCGAATCCTTGCCGCCCGAGAACAACAGCGCCGGCTTGCTGCATTCGGCAACGAGTTCGCGCAGGATGTGGATCGACTCGGCTTCGAGCCAGTCGAGGTGGCCCATGCGGCTGTCGGCGCCGGTGGGCGGGGCAAAGGCGGATTGCTCGAGCGTCGTGCTCATGATTTCAGTCCTTCTCTTCTGGGTTCGTGCCGCCCGCTGTCGCAGGCGGCGCAATATTCAGTTTCTTATCGGGCGTTCAGTGCGCGGCGCCGGCTTCGGCATCCGCGGGAATCGGCGTGATCGTGATGTGCAGCCCGCATTCCTTCGTGTCGCGCGACTCCCACCACCAGCGGCCCGCGCGGCTGTCCTCGCCGGGACGGATCGCGCGCGTGCACGGCTCGCAGCCGATGCTCGGATAGCCGCGCGCATGCAGCGGGTTGACCGGCACGTCAAACGCGTTAAGGTACGCCCACACGTCGGCTTCCGTCCAGTCGGCGAGCGGGTTGTACTTCGCGATCCCGCGCGCTTCGTCCTGTTCCTCCTCGTGCAGCTCCGCGCGCGTGACCGACTGCTCGCGGCGCTGGCCCGTGACCCACGCGCCGACGTCGGCCAGCGCGCGGTTCAGCGGCTCGACCTTGCGGATGTGGCAGCACGACTTGCGCAGCTCGACGCTCTCGTAGAACGCGTTCAGGCCGTGCTCGGCCACGTATTGGTCCACCGCGTCCTGCTGCGGATGGAACTGCTCGATCTCGTAGCCGTAGCGCTCGCGCACGCGGTCGATCATGCCGAGCGTCTCCGCGTGCAGGCGACCCGTGTTCAGCGAGAAGATGCCGATCGACACGCCCTTCGACAGGATCGCGTGCGTGAGCAGCATATCTTCCGCGGCGAGGCTGCTCGCGAACTTCACCTTGTCGTGACGCTCGCCGATCTGCGCCAGCAGCGCGTCGAGGCGCTCGACCTTCGCGGCGAGTTCCGGCGTCAGCGCGGTGGCGGTGCTCATGCGCTCACCTTCGTGTCGGCCGCAGCAGCGCGGCGGCGGAACAGCGGCGCCGGCTCGTCGAACGCGCCCTGGTAACGCTGCGTGAATTCCGTGAACGCATTCAGCGCGTCGTGGATATCCTTGTCGGCACGCACCGCGAATGCGTCGAAGCCGCAACGCGACATGTACAGCAACTGGTCGCGCAGCACGTCGCCGATCGCGCGCAGCTCGCCGGTCCAGCCATGACGTTCGCGCAGCAGGCGCGCGATGCTGTAGCCGCGGCCGTCCGCGAAGCGCGGGAAGTCGACCGCGATCAGCGAGATCGCGCCGAAGTCGGCCACGAGATCGGCCGGCTCGCTGTCCGGCGCGAGCCACACGCCGAGTTCGTCCTTCGTCTTCGCGGCGACGAGCGCCGCGCGCTCGGCCTGCCACAACGCGAACGGCACCAGCACCTTGCCGGCCGGCAATGCGTCGACCGCGGGCAGCGCACCGTCTTCCGCCGCGCGCACGACCTGCCATGCGTCGTCGATCACTGCGCGGTTCTTGATAATCGAAGCCATCTGCAAATTCCCTCTACCCGGTTGGTTACGCGTTCACTGCCTGGCGCGCCGCATACACGCGCTCCTTGAACGGTGCGATGCCGATGCGGTCGTACGTGTCGATGAAGCGCTCGCCGTCGATGCGCGCCTCGACGAACGTATCGATCAGCTTCGCGATCACGTCCGGCACTTCTTCCGCCGAGAACGACGGCCCGATCACGCGACCGAGACGCGCGCCGTTGCGGCCCGTGCCCTGCTCGCCGCCGAGCGACACCTGGTACCACTCGGCGCCGTCCTTGTCGACGCCGAGGATGCCGATGTTGCCGACGTGGTGGTGGCCGCACGAGTTCATGCAACCGGAAATGTTCAGCGACAGGTCGCCGAGGTCGTACACGTAGTCGAGATCGTCGAAACGCTGCTGGATCGCCAGCGCGATCGGGATCGACTTCGCGTTCGCGAGCGAGCAGAAATCGCCGCCCGGGCACGCGATGATGTCGGTCAGGAGGCCCACGTTCGGCGTCGCGAAGCTGGCCGCCTTCGCCTTTTCCCACACCGTGAACAGGTCGCGCTTCTTCACGTTCGCGAGAATCAGGTTCTGTTCGTGCGACACGCGCAGTTCGCCCAGCGAGTACGCGTCGGCCCAGTCGGCCACCAGATCCATCTGCGCGTCGGTCGCGTCGCCCGGCGCCACGCGGTGATCCTTCAGCGACAGCGTGACGGCCGCATAGCCCGGCACCTTGTGCGGCGCGACGTTACGCTCGACCCAGCGCGCGAACGCCTTGTTCTCGAGCAGGTGCTGTTCGAACGACGCGTCGGTGTCGGGCAGCTTTTCGTAGACGGGCGGCTGGAAATACTGCGACACGCGGTCGATTTCGGCCTGCGTGAGCGTCGACGGGCCGTCCTTCAGGTGCTGCCACTCTTCCTCGACCTGCTGCGCGAACTTCGCGGGCGACAACGCCTTCACGAGGATCTTGATCCGCGCCTTGTACAGGTTGTCGCGGCGGCCGTAGCGGTTGTACACGCGCAGCACGGCTTCGCAGTACGTGAGCAGATGCTGCCACGGCAGGTCTTCCTTGATCACCGCGCCGACGATCGGCGTACGGCCGAGGCCGCCGCCCGCGAGGATGCTCGCGACCACCTCGCCCTGCGCGTTCTTCTTCAGGTACACGCCGAGGTCGTGGATCTGCACGGCCGCGCGGTCATGCTTCGACCCCGACACCGCGATCTTGAACTTGCGCGGCAGCCATGCGAATTCGGGATGGAACGTCGACCATTGGCGCAGGATCTCGGCCCACGGACGCGGATCGATCTCTTCGTCCTGCGCGACGCCGGCGAACTGGTCGGCCGTGATGTTGCGGATGCAGTTGCCCGACGTCTGGATGCCATGCATCTGCACCGACGCGAGCTTCGCGAGGATTTCGGGCGTGTCTTCGAGCTCGATCCAGTTGAACTGGATGTTCGAGCGGGTCGAGAAGTGGCCGTAGCCGCGGTCGTGCTCGCGGGCGATGCGCGCCAGCATCCGGAGCTGGTCGCTGCGCAGGTTGCCGTACGGAATCGCGATGCGGTGCATGTACGCGTGGCGCTGCATGTACAGGCCGTTCTGCAGACGCAGCGGACGGAATTCGTCTTCGCTCAACTCGCCCGACAGCCGGCGGCGCACCTGATCGCGGTACTGCGCGACTCGCTCGTCGACGATCGTCTGGTCGTATTGGTCGTACTGATACATTCGGGGACCCCAGGGTTTTCGTGGTGACCGCGCGACGTCCTAGCCACGTCGCGCCCGAATCTCCGTTCCGTCGTCACCGCCGCCAAGCGCTGCCGGCTGGATTGCTAATGACGAAAACAGATATCCATATTTGAAAAACTCCGGTGAATCGTAATAAACTCGCCTTATATTTCAAACGACTAAAAAATTCTGTTGATATGCGGAAGGGTTATAAATGAACCTGCACCAATTTCGCTTCGTGCGCGAGGCCGTCCGGCAGAATTTCAACCTCACCGAGGCCGCCAAGGCGCTCTACACGTCGCAACCGGGGGTATCGAAGGCGATCATCGAGCTCGAGGACGAGCTGGGCGTCGAGATCTTCACGCGGCACGGCAAGCGCGTGCGCTCGCTCACCGAGCCGGGCCGGATCATCCTCGCGTCGGTCGAGCGGATTCTCCAGGAAGTGGAAAGCCTGAAAAGGGTCGGAAAGGATTATGCGGCACAGGATCAGGGCAACCTGACCATCGCGGCGACCCACACGCAGGCCCGCTACTCGCTGCCGGCCGCGATCGCCGAGTTCAAGAAGCGCTTCCCGAAGGTGCACCTGTCGATCCTGCAAGGCAGCCCGACGCAGGTGGCCGAGATGGTGATCCACGATCAGGCCGATCTCGCGATCGCGACCGAGGCGATCTCCGACTACAAGGAACTCGTGTCGCTGCCCTGCTTCCAGTGGCACCACGCGGCCGTCGTGCCGGCCGACCATCCGCTGCTCGAACGCAAGCCGGTCACGCTGGACGATCTCGCTCAATATCCGCTGATCACCTACGACGACGCGTTCGCGGGCCGCAAGAAGATCAACCATGCGTTCGCGCTGCGCGGGCTGTCGCCGGACATCGTGCTCGAGGCGATCGACGCCGACGTGATCAAGACCTATGTCGAACTCGGCCTCGGCGTCGGCATCATGGCCGACATCGCGTTCAATCCCGAGCGCGATCGCGGCCTGCGGCTGATTCCGGTCGGCCACCTGTTCGGCAGCAACGTGACGCGCGTCGCGCTCAAGCAGGGCGCCTACCTGCGCAGTTATGTATATACGCTCGTCGAACTGCTGTCGCCGACGCTGAACCGCAAGCTGATCGAGCAGGCGCTCAAGGGCGAAGCCGAATCGTACGAGCTTTGACGGACAGGTATGAACGCAGGGGCGCACATTGCGCCCCTTTTCGTTGCCCGACGGAAATGGAGATTCCCGCATGACGCTTCCCGCCCTGTTGCGCCGCGCCGCCGGCGCCGCCCTCGTGCTGGCCTGCGCGGCCGCGCATGCCGACCTGAAGGTCGGCGTCGACCTGTCGTCGACCGGCCCGGCCGCCGCGATCGGCATCACGAGCAAGAACGCGATCCTGATGTGGCCGAAGACGATCGCCGGGCAACCCGTGCAGGTCACGGTGCTCGACGACGCGTCCGACCCGGGCGCGGCGGTACGCAACATCCGCAAGCTGGTCGACGAGGATCACGTCGACGTCGTGGTCGGCCCGAACATCACGCCGGCCGCGCTCGCGGCGCTCGACGCGGTGGCCGCCGCGCAGACGCCGATGATCACGCTGGTCGGCTCCGGCTCGATCGTCGAGCCGCAGGAGGGCGCGCGGACCTGGGCGTTCAAGATGGCGCAGAGCGACCGCGCGATGGCCGACGTGATGACCCGCTACATGGCCAACCACGGCGTGAAGACGGTCGGCTTCATCGGCTTCGCGGACAGCTACGGCGACAGCTGGCTCAACGAATTCACGCGCTTCGCGGACCTGCGCAAGATCCGCGTGATCGCGACCGAGCGCTTCAACCGCACCGACGCGAGCGTCACCGGCCAGGCGCTGAAGCTGATCGCGGCGAAGCCGGACGCGATCCTGATCGCCGGCGCCGGCACGCCGACCGTGCTGCCACAGCGCACGCTGATCGAGCGTGGCTACAAGGGCCCGATCTACCAGACGCATGGGATCGCGACGCCGGAATTCATCAAGCTCGGTGGCAAGGACGTGGACAGGACGCTGTTCCCGACCCAGCCGGTGGTCGTCGCGCGCACGCTGCCGGCCGATCACCCGGCCCGCCAGGCCGCGCTCGCGTTCGTCGATGCGTACGAGGCGAAGTACGGTGCCGGCACGGTCACGCAGTTCGCGGGCGATGCGGCGGGCGTGTATCCGCGCTTGGCCGATGCGGTCGGCCGCGCGCTGAAAGCGGCGCAACCCGGCACGCCCGCGTTCCGCGCGGCGCTGCGCCGCGAGCTCGAACGCGCGCACGAGCTCGTCGTACCGAACGGCGTCGTCAATACCAGCGACAAGGATCACGTGGGACTCGACCAGCGCGCGAGCGTGATGGGGATCGTAAAGCAGGGCCGGTTCGTGTACCTGAGCCAGTAGTAGACGCGGCCGGTCGCCGGGCTGCTTGCCCGGTGCCCGGTTTTCCGCCATAATCCGCGTTTCGCCGCGCGCAATCTGCATCTGACGCGCGGGCAGGATCAAGCCCAGGTGGTGAAATTGGTAGACGCAGGGGACTCAAAATCCCCCGCCGCAAGGCGTGCCGGTTCGATTCCGGCCCTGGGCACCAATACATAGTTCCGGGAGGTTCCCGGAAGTACCGAAACCCGCGTCAGCTCTAGGCTTTCGCGGGTTTTTTGGTTTCAGGAGGTTCCGAGAGGGGCCGGGGAAACCCAAAAAATCGGGGGTAAGATCGGGGGTACGGTTTACCGATTTGGGGGTAAGCCGACGACAGGGACCAACATATGCTTTCAACACCCCTCACCGACCTCCGATGCCGTACCGCCCGCTACACGGCCAACGGCACCGGCAACAAGCTGTTTGACGGCGGCGGCTTGTTCCTTGAGCTTCGCGCCAGCGGCGCAAAGAAGTGGCGTCTCAAATACCGCTTCAACGGCAAAGAAAACCTCCTGACGTTCGGGGACTATCCCCTCGTTTCCCTCGCCGAAGCTCGCGCCAAGCGCGACGAGGCCAAGCGCACGCTCACGGCCGGACTCGATCCAGCGATGCAGCGCGNCGCGTCTCATCAAGCCAAAGGCGCGACAGTGTATGAAGATGTTCATCGAGATCAGCCCAAGGATCCGAATACCACACGTATTCCAGATCTCGCCCATATTCATCATCACTCTCGAAGGCTGCTGGATCGTCGGGAAGCGCCTGCCAGACTCTTCGCCGCAGCGAGAAGAACTCCGACAGAAGCTCGCCGTAAAGGCGATCCGACTTTCCAGTCCGTCGATCCCATTCGGTCAAGACGTGGATGGCTCGGGCACCGACTAAAAAGAACTCCCATCCGACTCGATGCGGGTAAAGCTTGGTGCGTCTAAGCAGCACATTTGCATGCAGGCCCTTCTCAAAGGACGGCACGGGGTGATACGAAAAACGCCGGCGATAACGAATGCGCTTAGGTACTTCCATGTCTCACCTTTCGTCAAAGAAGCCGGATTTTCTCATATACACCACCTGAATACGGGGGTACGATTGGGGGTAAGATGACAGAGAATAATGTCATACATCCAGAACCCGTAACGCTTTTAGCCACATTTAGCGGGTGCGGCCCTGGGCACCAATACATAGTTCCGGGAGGTTCCCGGAAGTACCGAAACCCGCGTCAGCTCTAGGCTTTCGCGGGTTTTTTGGTTTCAGGAGGTTCCGAGAGGGGCCGGGGAAACCCAAAAAATCGGGGGTAAGATCGGGGGTACGGTTTACCGATTTGGGGGTAAGCCGACGACAGGGACCAACATATGCTTTCAACACCCCTCACCGACCTCCGATGCCGTACCGCCCGCTACACGGCCAACGGCACCGGCAACAAGCTGTTTGACGGCGGCGGCTTGTTCCTTGAGCTTCGCGCCAGCGGCGCAAAGAAGTGGCGTCTCAAATACCGCTTCAACGGCAAAGAAAACCTCCTGACGTTCGGGGACTATCCCCTCGTTTCCCTCGCCGAAGCTCGCGCCAAGCGCGACGAGGCCAAGCGCACGCTCACGGCCGGACTCGATCCAGCGATGCAGCGCGACATGTCTCGTCACGCCCAAATCGTCGCCGCGCAGAATACGTTCGAAACCGTGGCCCGCGAATGGCATGAAATGCAGCGCGGCACGTGGAGCGTCGATCACGCCCATCGCGTCATGGATCGACTCGAAAAAGACGTATTCCCACATCTCGGGCGGCGCCCCATCTCCGAAATTTCCGCGCCAGAGCTTCTAGCCGTGATCCGGCGTATCGAGAGTCGGGGTGCGCTTGAAACCTCCCGTAAGACGCACCAGACATGCGGCCAGGTGTTTCGATATGCAATCGCCGTGGGCAAAGCGGAGCGCGACCCGTCGCCCGACCTGCGCGGAGCGCTCAAGACGAGAGCAGTGAAGAACATGGCCCGCGTCAGTGAGGGCGAATTGCCGGAACTGCTGGCGGCTATTGACGGCTATGACGGCGACAGGCGAACCAAGCTCGCGTTGCGCCTTCTCTCCCTCACGTTCGTGCGCACCGTCGAACTCCGCTTCGCGGAATGGTCGGAATTCGACCTGGAGCGCGCTGAGTGGCGCATCCCGGCTCCGCGCATGAAAATGCGTCAGCCGCACATCGTGCCGCTATCGAAGCAGGCGCTCGCCGTCATTCAGGCAATCCGCGACACGACGACGAACAAGCGCTGGTTGCTGCCGAGCCCTCGCAACCCGGAGCAGCCCATCAGCGAAAACACGATTCTGTACGCGCTTTATCGCATGGGCTTCCATGGCCGCATGACGGGACATGGATTCCGTGGACTCGCGTCGACCATCCTCAACGAGCGCGGCTTCAACCCGGACTGGATCGAGCGCCAACTCGCACACACCGAGCAAAACAGCATCCGGGCTGCGTACAACCATGCGCAGCATCTGCCAGAGCGGCATCGCATGATGCAATGGTGGGGTGACTACCTCGACCAGCAAAGCGGAGCGAACGTTAAACCGATAGACGTCGGCACACCTCGCGCTGCCTGACTATTTGCAGGATGCCAGGAGCAAAGTCGCCGGTCACTTCCGTGCAGGCGACTTTTTTAGGAATGTACGTCGATTTCCGTGGATGTCGCTCACCGATCCACAAGAGACGGCACATGAAATTTCGCACTCCGCCCGAAGGGGAAAAATCACCTATTGCTAGAACGGAATATCGTCATCCATCTCATCGAAGTCAGGCGAGGCTTTAAATTCATCGACAGCCTTAGTAAGATCCTTACTCCACACCCCCTTTTCCCATGGAGAATAGACCGTGAGTGCCGCATGGAATCTTTCGCTTCCATTTCGAATTCTCGCCTTAAAAACGATATCGAGCGTAGCCGGAATCGAACTATGCAAATCTCCTATGGCCGGGAACAAGTACTGAAACACATAATCTTCCTCCGCCCGATTTCCGGAGCGAAGTTTATCCGTGATCGCGCCGAGCATCTCGCGCTTGAGAGAGAAATGAGGGAACAAATTTCTCGCCCAGGTACCTAGACCACCGCTGCGACAGACCTTTTGTTTCGAGTCAAAACGCCCCTCCTGAACAGATCGCACAAGTTTATGCTCTATTCTCAGACGTGACACCTCCGCGAGTCGTGGCCAGATATCACCACCCAAAGAACCAATCACCGCGCGAACCGTCGCATCATCGTCGGTTGTCTTCAGTTCATCAGAGATAATCTGATCGACTTGGATCCGCTCATCGGCAGTAAGCGTGGGCAACAATGCGTTAAAAAAATGACGTAAATGATCCCCTTTGACCGTCTCCTTTTCTCTATATGCATCCAAAAACACCTCAAGGCGCTGCCCAACTGGCACATCTTCCACCAAGAGTTCTGCATATCGCGAATTTGGAACGAAATCAGGATCTAGGACGCGTCGAATAAAATCATGCCTCGAAAATTGCGACTTGGCTTTGTCGATCTGCCGGACAAGATATCCGGTAAAAAGAATCAAAATACGCGCATCGTTCTCAGTGTCAGATATTTTTTCATGACTGCGCGGATTGCGGAATGCTTGATAGAAACCACGAAGTAGTTGTTCTACACCCTTCTGCACATTCCATTCGGATTCGCTTTGCAACCTGTTGAGCTTGATTTTAGGCGCTGCCCCACCCAAAGCCTGCCCCACCAGCGACGCACCGTCCCCCTCTGCGCCCGACTTTTGACGAAGCAATTCGCTGAGAAAATAGAAGGCATCTAAAATCGACCCAGTAAAATTTCCTCTCTCGTAGTTGGCCCTTACCGCTTCCCACAAATCCTCCGGCACGTTGGTCTCAAGGTTCATTTGCGCGCTTCCACTCGTTGTTTTAGGGAATTTTACGACATCGTGTTTCGTTGCCGCCGACCCAGTCGACATAGACGACGACATCCGTGCATGACACGCCGACGCTCTTCCCCGGCTCCCGGGGATCCGCGACGCCCGGCCGCTACCTTTGCATCCCGCTCGCGAGGCCGTGGCGGGCCTCCTGGCACGCCGGAGGGGCATTCTCGGAGCTGCACCCGCCCCCTAACAATGCCGCCTGCGCCTCCGCGCGCGCAGTTGTGACCCCGCCCCACCTGCCCGCAAAAATGAACGGTTTTTATGCACTTATGCACAGTCAGCTCAGGGCCGCTGAGTACGGACCGCGCCGGGATAAGCGGCCCGATTCTTCCATGCACTTTTATGCGCCTTGGCTATGCAGCTTCAGCAGACGGGTAGAAATCACTATCTACCGACATCCCGACGAGCTTCGGTCCAACTAGTAACATAGTCGCCATGCGCGACACTCAATTCCCGGTTTTGTGAGGAGAAGAATTCTCGGCGGTGCCACTGTCGTCTTGCTTTTGGGGCTTGTCAGCCTCGCTTTCGCGCATGGTTCCGCTTTGTGGTTCGGGTTGAGCATCACTCTCCTTTGAACTTCCGGACTCAGCGTCAGAAATCGCCCGTCTCTCGTGGGTGGCGGACCTCATTTCGGCCCCCCTATCCCTGATTGCGTCCGCTAGTGGACCCAATCGAGACACTCCCCAGCTAACGTCCGTCGACTTGATTCTCTCTAAGCTTTCTGCCGACATTTCAGTTAGCAACCGAAATACAGGGCGCACGGCTTCGGAGCGCTGCTTCAGCTTTGGAGTTTCGCCATACGTCTCCATGAATGACCGAGCATCGCTCACTGATGGCAGAAATTTCTTTTCATCAAAGCGTGATGCCAATAAGTGAAGCAGTGCCTTTTTGCCACCTTCACCCTCAATAGCATCAACCAAGGCGACCATGCCGATAGCACGAGCATTACGTGTAGCTTTCTCTGCGCTATGGCTGCCGTAGCGGCGCCCGGAGCTTTGCCCTGGCGCAAGCTCGTGCAACGCCGACAAAGTGGCATCGAAGCCATACTCATCCATTAGCAATTGAAGGCGCTGCATCAGAAATTTATTGCGCCGATTGTTTGCTGCATTCATGCCGTTAGTCAAAGCCCAATAGAGTTAAAAAATTCGTTGGCGAAATATTTAAATTGGGTGGAATTACCCTGATAACTATAATCCCCCCTCATCATCTTGGGAAAGCCCCTGGAAAATGGTAGTTCATTTTTAAAGATGGGCCAATTATTCTTTGCCGCCTCTGTTTTAATGTCAGACATCGCGGCGAATTTTTCGGGACCACCGTCATTCCCACCGTGATAGAACGCGTTATTGATGACGACACCGGCAACCTCAATGGTTTGCGCGGGATTCTGATGCCGAAAATCTTCGAGCGATCGATTCAGAAGAGGAAAACCGATTGTAGCAAAGAACTCCGGCTTTACTGGCACGAGAACTTTCCCGCTGGCGTGATATGCGGCGCGTGTGAGAATAGATTCAGTTGGGGCGCAGTCAATAATAATTAAATCCTTGCCGGCAAAATTACCTGCAAGATATTTGGCAAGCACCTTTGGATCGGGGCGCAATGCATTTGTCAGATTATCAGCAAAATCAAAGCGCGAGGGTACGAGTTGTAGGGAGCGGTCATCTAGCTCTCTAATGGTTTCGACTGCGGCAGCATCTGGCAACGTCCCCGGCTTCGACCCACCAACACTGGGCGGGAGATAACCGTTGAAGATTTCAACTATCGAAGGTCGTTTTCCGCGAAGGAACTCTCGATACCCGTTTCGCATGAGCGCCTGGCTCAGGTTGGCCTGCGGATCGAGATCGATTGCAAGGACGTCACTTTTCCTATGGGTGAATGCATGTCTGGCAAGAAGGGTCGATATCGTTGATTTTCCGACACCTCCTTTCAGGTTTATTACGCAAACAGTAATGGGGCCAGTAGGTCTCGCCATAATTTTTCTCGCGCGTTTTTGGTTGTTGGTAGCCCGTTTCCCGAAGCGGGCCGTCTCCATTATCAGCCTATTTACGCGCTAGAACGATGGGGGCACGCATGTTTGTGCCAGGGGCGGGGCGGTTGCCTGCGGCAGCTGCGTCGCGAGGCTGTCGCATAATCGGACGCCACCGACGGAGGGGGAAAGGAAGAGATCTAGATGCGCGTATCGCAACGGCGGCCGCGCCATCCCTCACCTATCTGTGACGTTCTCTCAAGGTGCAAATCCGTGGCTCTCCGCGTTCTCTTCAAGCCGATAGCGGCTACGCGTCAATTGCCGAGCCTGAAAACGCTGTAGTAGACCTGATAGTCGACGATGAATGTGTCATCGTCCGCGAAGCCCGCTAGATCGCCAGACGGGCTGGCGATCATGCCAAGGAAGCCAACTTGACGCTCACGCGGCCAGAGGAATGTGGAGCGATCGTGGCCGCCGGGACCTCTCGGATCGAAAAGCAAACCGTCCGGGCTGACTGAGACTATGTTGCGTGGAATCCCGAGGATTGGGTCTGGAATTGCCATATCCGAGCCATGTAACTGATTCGCAATCATAGTTAGCGTGCACCCGACTTTGGCCCTACGTTTCAAACCGGCCAATGTGCGCTCCTTGTTGGAGCCAAATCCCAGCAATCCCATCGCGTCCCCCGTGGCTTTGCCCGTCAATTTGATTCTAAGCCTACTGGATCGCCTCATTCATAGGCGATCCGGCAACGCACAGTCAGCTGCTAGCGTGGGCATATGCAGTAGCTTCGCCTTGTACTCGACGAGCTGATCGTCCGGTACATCGAAGCGCCGCAGCCAGTCATCGCTTTCGGCCGTCGTGGCGAAATAGGGTGACGCTGAGCCTGGCTGGCCAATTTGCAACTGCCACACGGAAGGAACGCGCACCGATTTGAGGGCCGCGTTGAGGATCACATAGTTCGGAGGGGGAACGGGTGGCCCGGTCTCATTGCTGTCGGTCGACGAGCCAGATTCAGGGCGCGGGCCGGCCTGAATCACAACGCCGCCGTTCAGATCGTAGAGCGCGTACCAGTTAGGAGGCAGTTCGTTTCGCAGGGTATCGAGTCCACCTGCCTTATCGAGCAGTTCCTTGTCGAGCGCGGTAAGCCAGCCGACCGTCTTGATGCCGTCACGCAGGCGTGCCGCCTGCAGTAGCGGTTCGCCAACGTCAAGGGCAATCATCTGCTTGGCGAGCTGATATTCCGTCGGCACGTTTGCAGCGGTTTTCGCGAGACTGAGATTCAATGCGTATCCGGCATACCCACTGACAACTTTGAGCCGACGGGCGAAGTCTACGAACAGTTTCTGGAACGCAGTAGGGTTCTCGGCGACGTACAGCAGCGACGTGGAAAATGTCAGCGTGTTCAGACCTGCATGCGGGCGAGCCTCCCGCCAGCGTTGTTGACCGAACACCTGAAAATGCCAGAACCCGGCGTCGGCCGAGGCATCCCCTGATGTCACGTATGCGGTCAGTGCGGCCTTGTCAGAGTATGACGTGAATGTGCCGGAGGGAAGGTTTCCGCCCTTGATCTTGACAGGCCCCTTCCCGTCCTGCCAAAGCCATTTCAGCTCGTCCTTCGCGATCTCGCGATATTGCTCGTAGCACTCCGCTATCGCCCGGCGTACTTCAGGGTCCGCAGCGTTGCGGAAGAACAGTGCGGCACGCACAACGACGGCAGCACCGACATAATCGTGCTTGTCGGTCGGTTCGAGCGCTCCGCCCGGAATCAGCGCTTCGAGCTGATGTGCTTTCGCGTATTCGATGAATGCTTTGTCGGTCATGTCAGTTAGCGAACTGGAACGGTGACGGGAGGGGGCATGCCGCCTCCTGGGGCGGGGCCAGCTCCGGTTTGGTTGAGCAGCTTCCTCACCTGCCTTCCAATCGACGAAAAGGCGTCGCGCAGCGCGTCGGCGGTCGGACTGGATGACTCTTCGCCTCCATCGTCAGGGCAGCCACAGGTCGCGGGGTCGAGTTCGGTCACCTTTGCGTTCGGGCCTGCGATTTCCTGGTAATCCGCTATCTGCTCGATGTCACGTTTGTCCGGCGGGAATTTCATTTCGACCACGCCGGATAGATTATCTTGCGTGGGCGGCTTTCCGGGGTCTTTGACGATCACGACATCAGGTCGTCGAATCCAGCCAACGCCAGGGACGTAGCCTTCCGGGTAGTGTGCCTTGATCCAGTTCGGAATAAACCCGTGCGGCTCAAGCGGGTTTCGCGACGACATGATAGGCGCGGGCGGGTATTCGTTCATGTTGTAGCTGACTTCGGGCTTGTAAATGCTATCGCCCCTAGCATTCAGCGCGTTCAGCTTCGTCGCCACGCATGCCTGCTTTAGTCGGGCGCCGATGATGCTGATGTTCGGGCCTTTCTTGCATTGGCAAAGCGCTCCGCAGAGTATTTTTTTGTCCTGTTGATCGAGATCGCCGCCGAGATACACCTTAGTCGTCGTACCTTCGGCCGACATTCCGCCAGGGACGTCGTGGCTCATTCAGGCTTCTCCCGACCGAATATCAGGGAGGCTGGCGAGTCTGCGTGATGCCACTGAGTGTAACCGTCGGCATCGGTTGTGCCGCTGATGGTCTGGCCCTCTGGCGTTCGCAAGCTGTACGGGCTATTTGCGGCCGGTTGCCCGTCCGCGCCGACGACCTGGAATCGACCGCGATAACGCTCCGTTGAGTCATCAGCCTCATGCCGAGCTGACATCGTGGTCCCGCCGGAACCCACGGGAACGTTCGCAACGGCATTGCCCTGGCTAGCTATCAGTGTCGCGCCACATGCGGTCATGTCCCCCTGAAATGCCGCTCGCCGTCCGTCGAAATTCATGCCGGGATTCTTGCTGGTGACGATCGGAAATACTCCCTTGCACTTCGGGCAGGTGACCATCGTGCCAACAAACGCAATTGGCCGACCGTCGATGAAAGTAATCGCTCCGGATGACAGTACAGTGCCACCGTGATCCGTATGATCGCCCTCTCGAATGAACGCGAATCCCATGCTGACTCCTATGACGAAATCCGCGGGGACTGTAGCACGCGATATCGATATGTAACCACCCTGTCAAAGTTGACGGGGAGGACGTGCGCAGTGGCGAATTCATATGCCCCTCTGCACCAGCCCGTCACAGGCCGGCACAAAGGGGGAACGGGATGCGCCGTCAGTCAGGGAGCACGACGCATTGCGTTCGCGGCAAGTCAAAGGGCGCCTCGACTACAGTTGATACGGCGCCTGTGGAACCGAAGACATATCCACAGACAGAGCCGCCACCTGCAACTGTCGCGCTATCACGTCGTTCGGCTGGCGACTCGCGCGGGTCGTATGAGTAATCGAACTCAACACACGGAAGCCATGGCCGCAATCCGGGTTCCGACAATCCGCGTAACCCTCTTTGGTCAGTTCGGACAGCATGCGGGTCGTCCGGAATGTCGAACGAGCGCCGCAGTGTGGACAGGTAAATTTCACAGCGCGCCCTCCCCCATCACTACTTCATTCATGCGCTGCTCGTGCAGCGCGTCCAGGCGCTTCGCACGCGCGTCATCCGTTGAATCATCGACCGGCGCCGCACCTCGGTTTGCTTCAGTCTCGTGCTGTGCGATGACTTGCTTGGCGATGTGAATCTGAATCGGGTTAGGAACCTCTTCTCGGGCCGGAGCCCCATACCCGAATCTCGTACCGATACCGCGACGCTGCATTTCGTCGACGTGTTTCGCCGCGATTTTGGAGACCTCGGCGTCACGCAACGCAACGCCGCCGAGCGCCTCAAATGCCGCAAGAAGGGCGTCCATTTCGCCTTCGGTTGTCACGGTCCGTTCCGGCGTGCCAGGACTAGCTACACGACCGCCAGCAGACCGCTCGCTGTATGCCCGCCGCACTTGGTACATCGCCCAAACGCGCTCCAATTTCATGCGCAGCGGCCCCTCAACGAACTTCATCAGCTCGTCGCGAGCATCCGCGAATGCCTGGCCGTAATGGCGGTCCATGAAGTCGTGCGCCGCCTCAAGCGTCAGCCGTTCAGTGTCGCGAGCCTCGGTCAATTGCCGGTCGAGTTCAGCAAGTGCGGCCGGCACATTAACCTGCTCGTCCCGATAGTTCGCCAGGACCGCGCGGACATCTGCAAGCTGCGCATCGATCTCGCGATAATCCGGCTCGCGCCCTTCGCGGGCCGACGTAACCAGCTCGTCGCGCTTCGCGGTCATCAGCTGGTCGAGCCGCTCATTCGCGACCTGAAAATCCCCCGCACGCGCTTGCAGGCGTTCGCGCGCATCCGCAAGACGTGCAACGTGCCCCCGTGCGGCATGCAATGCGGCCGCCGCGTGATCGATGCTTTCGATCGTGATGTTCCCTGCTCGCTCAAGCTCTCCCGCGCGTCGCAGCACGCGCTGCGCTCGTTCAATCGTCCAATTTCGAAACGACATATCAACCTCTCAATAATGGTTTGGTACGTAATCGGCCATCCGACTTGAATGGCCGACAATTCATGCGATACGGCGATCAGCAGTCGGTCAGACCGTCTGCGCCCTTTCCGCTGGACTCGCCGTCCAACGACGCCAAGAGCACGCGCAGGGAACTCAGGTGCTCCAGCGCCTGCACGCGCTTGCCCCCAGTCGACATCGCCGAGAAACCGGCGCGGCCGTTCAGCTCACCCCGAAGATTCGCCTCGATACGCTCCAACTCGCCCTTTGTCGCCTGATTCAGCAACACCTTCCGATCAACAAAATTGACCGTCGAATTACCAGCTCGATTCATGTTTTCACTCGCTAAAAATGTGCTGTCGCACAGGTTGATGCCCGATCCCGTCACCGGCACCCGGGCGATTTTTGGTTGCTTTCACAACTACTCTGCTTCACTAAGTACTGCTAATCTCAATAACGTCTCGTATCGACCCACGACGTACCCTAGATAAGCTCTGCGCTCCCGCTTCGTCGCCTCGCTATATCGACCGTTCGACATTGCACCAGTGGGGTGGCCGATCAGCGCAATTCCACGTTCGTTATCGATTTTTGCGAAGTAACGGCAGTAACAGCAGTAACTTCCTTAAAAATCATCGGGTTATGCCGTTACTTCGGCAGTCTCAGCGGAAGTAACGGCAGTAACAGCCGACCGCTCGTGCTCTGATAAGGGAGTCCTGTTACTTCTCAGTTACTCCCCCGTTACTCCCACTCGACAGCCATAACCCGATGATTTGTATGGCATTACTTCTGTTACTGCTGTTACTTCCAAATTCAGGGCGCGCGACCCACTATCCAATCGCGCCGGCCGCCCCGCACCGAAATGGGCGAGGCCCGCTCACCCCTCTGGATCAAGCTGCACCGGGTCGATCGAGTAGAGGCGCACGAGACGCCCATCCGGCACGCGAACCGGAACGGAGCGCTGGCCGCCCTGCTTCTTCGACAGTGCGCCGGCCGTATCCAACGCTGCAAGCGCCCGATTGAGGTCATAGCCCTTGATCGCCTCTTTGATGCCGGCCGACGTGAAGAGGTACAGCCGGCGGCCGCCGTCCATCCGCCAATAGCCAGCCCGGTCACGCATCGGCATCAGCGGCGCACCGCTCGCGTCAATGTCGGAGAATCGAGCATCGCCGCATCGGTCGATGAAGTCGGAAACCGCCTGCATGACGCCCATATGCTCGGCGCTTCTGCCGCGTGCCCCACGGTTCGCTTGCCACGAACGGAATGCACGGATCGCGGCCTCGGTCGGCTCGCCGGCCGTCCAGTCGACAATGCCGAACCGAATCGCCAGCTCGCCCGACAGCGCGGCCACCGCCAGGACGCGAGCCGCTCGCCGCTCCTGCCCGTCCGGCGCATCGAATTTCGCCAGGACAGCCGCGAGCTGCTCGGACAATTCCTTGCCCTGGCCGCGCTCCGATACCAGGCATTTCGCGAACATGCGGCCGGCGTGCCCGTAGTGGCGCGACGCGGCATCCCGCAGCGCGTCCGATAGACGCGCGCCAGAATCAGCGCCCTTCAGATCGTCAAACAGCCCATGCTTGCCGGACACCGGAATGTCCAGAATCCGCAGCCCTTGGCCGGCCTTGGCCTCGATGCCGCCCGACTCGATTCGAGCTGCGATGGTCGTTTCACCGGTCGACAGCACAAAGATGCGCCACTGCGCCGCTCTACGGGCCTCACCGTGCTTGTTTGCCCGACTCTTGCCCGTGCCGTTCGCAAGGGCATACGCGGCCTCGTAGAGGTCACGAGGCGCACATTCGCCAATCTCGTCCAGGGCGAGCAATGTATCCGTGTGCATCGTGCCCGCGCCTTCCAGGCCGTTCGCGGTCGCGCGCCACTGCCGGCGGAACGAATGCCCGCCCCATACCGATATGCCGGCCACGAGCGCGGTTGTCTTGCCGGTACTGGAATCGCCGTAGATGTGCAGGCCCGCGCCGTCAATGCAGAGCGGATCGAGCAATACGCCGGCAAACCCCGACGAGATAGCGAGCATCAGCAGCGGATTCCCCGACGCCAGCGCGGCCACCCCCTGTTTCCAGCCTTCCAACGTGCCCGCCGTTCCATACGGCGCGGTGCGGCCGGCCGCTTGAAACCACACGTCGTCCGCGCCGATCACCTCGTCAGGAAGCACGAACGCGCCTTCGTGCCAGCCCGTCATCGTCGCGGCCCGCATGTGTCGCCGGGGGTGCTGACTGGCGACGTACCGCAGCACTTCGCGTTTCTTGTGCTGCGAGATTTCGACGCCGCCGGACAGGATGATGCCGAGCGCTTCGGCACCGTCGCCGGCCAGCATTTCGGCCGGCATCGCCCACTTCTTCCACATGCCCCGACGCGACACGTAGCGCAGCAGGAAACCGTAGTTCTCGTCCTCGCGATCCGATGTCGTCGCGTCGACGTACAGCGGCGAACAGATCCACTCGTCGACCATGACGGGCTCTTGCCCCTCACGCTGCTTGAAGTTGTGATGCCACACGCCAGGCTTGCGGCGCACGCCCTCAACGTCGATCCAATCGCCGTAGACGCGCCAGCATGGCCGGTCGGCCAGCGTCGGCCAGGTCGGCGGCATGGCGGCGTCGATCAGCGCGCGGACAGCGGCCAGACCATCCCTCTGGTACAGGTCGTTCAGATCGAGCCCGGCCGGCGGCGTCGCGACAACGCCCGACACCGCACCAGCCGCGTCGGTTGCCGCCTTCACACCCGGATTGCTGCCATCGTCTTTCGCGTCATTGTCGGCGGCGAAAACCAGCGTCGCGCTCGGGTAGCGAATCCGCAGCGCCCGCCCGACGCGGGCCATGTTGCCGGCGTCGAACGCAACGGCCGACGCAAACCCGGCCGCAGCCGCCGATGCGGCCGTTGCGTACCCTTCGGCGATCACGATGCAACGCATGTCGTCGCCGATCAGATAGAACGACCCAGCCTTTGCCCCACCGGGCAGAAACCGCTTCTCTCCATCCGACGACAGGAATTCCAGCGACGTCAATGCGTCGTCGGCATTGCGCAGCGGCACCACGAGCGCCCCATCGCACGACATGCCGCCTACGCGCAGTGAACCGCGATAGAGACGCAGCCCATGCGGCGCGACACCCTTGCGGGACAGGTAGGGATGATCGGCCGGCGCCGGGACAGCTTCATCCCAAAGCGCCTGTGCACGATCCGCAGCTCGAGCGCGTTGCTTCGCGGCCGTTTCTTGTGTTTCGGCGTCATGGGCCTGCCGTTCGCGCTCGCGACGCGCATCGTCGCCGCCCCGTCGAACGGCGGGACGATGGGCCTTTGGGTCGAATCCATGGTCTTTCGCCAGCGCATACAGCGTGCCGATCCGGATGCCGCCCGACAGCTTCATCGACTTCCACGTGTCGCGTGCAGCCGCCGCATCGTACCGCTCGGCGGTCCTGCTCCAGGCGTCAAACAGGCCGAAACCTTCGTCGCCAAACTCGTGCTTCAGCGCCGCGGCGACCTTCCACCACGTATCGCGCGGCACGTCGGCCGGAATCGTCGCCAGCGCCAGTTCGGCGCGTTCGCGTTCTGTAGTCGCGGTCATAAGCAATCCCCTCAACGACCGTGACGCAGCGCACCGACTGACTGATAGATGTCGGTGATGGAGGTTCGCGCGGACGCGATTTCAGCCGCGAAGAAGCTCATCGTGCCGCTCATAGCGGCAACATCGACCTGTACCGTTCCGCCTTGTTTGTCGCCGGCGATATCCGCGCACACGCGTGCCAGGTTGCCGATACCACTCAAGCGCGTATCGAGTTGGTCCATCAAGTCCATCAGGTCGTCGATGGTCGGATTCGTCTTCGGCAGTTCGCGCACGTTGCTCGGATTAGCCATGACGCACCTCGCCCTGGAGGCAAGCCACGATAGCCAGCAATGCAGCAGCCGATATATCGAGCGCATCAACGTCGCTCGGTGCATTCACCGCGTCGCGCAACGCGGCGCGAACGATCGACAGCAAATTGGTGGAAAAATTGGATTGCTCAGGACGAGCGAGGGCTTGGCGCATGATGCGACCTCCTTGACCGGTATAAGGACCCGGCCCCCAACGCCAATTGGGGTGGCCGGGCACAAGACAGGGTTGGCGTACCGGCGTCAAGGAAACCGGCGTGCGCAAGCGCACCCCTGCCAAGGCCCGACCATTGAAGAAGGCGCGCACATGGCTGCGGACGAAAAAATACCGCCTGTTGGCGGTTGTCCGCCTTGACAAATTCCGGACGCCAATCCGGACCGCTGCTGTTTCAGCGGTACATGGAGTATAGACCTGCCGACCACGATGCGCAACGCGTGCGATTTGGCGCAACACCATCGTTATCGACCACCGCGATTCAAAGCGCTCTGCTGCACCAGGTCGCGAATCCAACCGTCAATATCTGCTTCGCGCCATGCCACAGCGCGCAGACCAAGCTTCACATTCGCAGGAAATTTTCCCGCGTTCATGCGCCGGTAGATTTCGGTCTTCGACAATTGGGTGCGCGAACGCACCTCTTCACAGTTAATCAGGCGCTCAGGCGCGCTGTTCGTGCCACATCCATTCTGCTGCATGCAAACTCCGGGAACAAAGCCATGCGAAACCGCACGGAACGTCCCCGAGTATCTGCAAGCAAACGAATACGCGCTACGTCGCTACTTGCTGACTCCTTACTTTTGACGAGCTGTCCAGTACGTACTCAACCGGATGCATCCGTATCTTGCCGGAAGAGTACAAGTCAAGTTAGTCCCCGCCTGGAATATCCTTCCCGTCTTCCCAGCGACGCTGCCAGCGCTCTACAGTTTGTGTACTTTCAAGGACGAACTCATGCTTCTTTACGGCTGCGAGTGCAAATTTCGACTTCGTTTCGTACATGGCCTTATTGTTGTTCTGCCACTCTAGCCACATCGCATACACGTCGACTTTTGCCTGTTGCTTCGGGTCGACCTTCTGTCGCGCTTTTCCACCTCGACGCGCCAGTTTGCGTATTGCCTCCGACTCTGCGTCGAACGTCAAATTCACCGCGCGATCGATTACGTGACTGGCCTTCATCGCGAATTGCATCGAACGATCACCGGAATGCGATGCTGCGGCCCATATCGCCAACTCCAAATATCTCATCGCAGCAATTGCATAATTCCGCGCCAACGTCCCGGCACGGTCTTCTTTAGCAATCCCAAGACTCATGGGATGGTCAAGCGGGATCGGCCGCGTCTCATCAAGCCAAAGGCGCGACAGTGTATGAAGATGTTCATCGAGATCAGCCCAAGGATCCGAATACCACACGTATTCCAGATCTCGCCCATATTCATCATCACTCTCGAAGGCTGCTGGATCGTCGGGAAGCGCCTGCCAGACTCTTCGCCGCAGCGAGAAGAACTCCGACAGAAGCTCGCCGTAAAGGCGATCCGACTTTCCAGTCCGTCGATCCCATTCGGTCAAGACGTGGATGGCTCGGGCACCGACTAAAAAGAACTCCCATCCGACTCGATGCGGGTAAAGCTTGGTGCGTCTAAGCAGCACATTTGCATGCAGGCCCTTCTCAAAGGACGGCACGGGGTGATACGAAAAACGCCGGCGATAACGAATGCGCTTAGGTACTTCCATGTCTCACCTTTCGTCAAAGAAGCCGGATTTTCTCATATACACCACCTGAATACGGGGGTACGATTGGGGGTAAGATGACAGAGAATAATGTCATACATCCAGAACCCGTAACGCTTTTAGCCACATTTAGCGGGTGCGGCCCTGGGCACCATGACATAGTTCCGGGAAATTCCCGGAAGTCCCAAAACCCGCGACAGCACAAGGCTTCGCGGGTTTTTTCATTCCGGCAAGGTGCCGTGTGGTGCCGCGCAGTGAACGCCCGAGCATCTCGACTGCGGCTTTGGACGCTGCGTAAGGCGCGTTGACCATGCCGTTCACGAACGCGTAGGCCGAGGAGGCGACCAGGACCTGGCCTCGATTGCGCACGATCTCCGGCAATGCCGCCTTGATCGTGCGCCAAACGCCGAGCAGGTCGACCTCGACGATCCGCTCGAACTCCTGTTCGTCGCAGCTGTACATGGTGGCGGGCAAATCGTGCCATGAGATACCAGCATTGGCGAACGCAATGTCGAGGCGACCGAATCTATCGACGGCGTGTTGCATGACTGCCTTTGTGGCGGCCGCATCAGTGACATCGAGCGCCAGTGCAAGCGTGCGCTCCGGGTCAAACTCCGCTGCGAGGCGGTCCACCGAAGCCTGCGTCACATCGGTTAGCACGAGTCGTGCTCCACATGCATGCAACTCGCGCGCGGTCGCAGCACCAATGCCGCCTGCAGCACCCGTGATAAGCACGACTTTTCCATGAAGATCGTAAGCCACTTTGTACTGCTCCTCTGCTATTGGATTTCCATTGCCGCGCAAACACGGGGCGATGGATGCGGGGCCATCGGCTCCGCTGATCATGCGAAGCCAATCGGTTGCCGCGGCCACCGATTGCCATTCATTTCGCCGGAGCGTGCGCGGCCGAATCGTTCCAGCCGGTTGCCGACGCGAGACTGATGGCGCGTTCAATGTCCTCGCCGCGAAAGCCGGCGCGTTCGACGAAGCGCCTGAAGAAGCCGGGTGCCTTGGCCACGATCGTGTTGACCTTTGGTACGACGATCATGTCCGCGCGGCGCTCGATGCCTGCCACGATGTCCCGCACGACCTGCTCGCGCGGGATCATCTTCCAGAAGCCTCGATCGTTGCCTCCCCACAATGCCCGGCCGGCCGGATCGGCAACGACATCGTCCATCAGGGGCGTCGGGAAGAACGTCGGATGCGCGCTGCCGACCCCGATACCCAGATGACGAAGCTCCAGACGGATGCTGTCGCACATCGCCCACACGCCCGCCTTGCTTGCCGTATAGGACGCCTGTAGCGGCGAATGCACAAACGCGGCCATTGACGAAATCGCCAGCATGTACCCGCGCTGTTGCTGGACGAATGGCAAGCCGGCACGGAACGTACGCCACACGCCGTTGAGGTTGATGTCGATGACACGATCAAACGCGGCCGGGTCGAGGGTGGCCATCGGGGCCATGGTGTCAATGCCCGCGTTTGCGATGACCACATCGATTTGACCGAAGTGATCCGCCGCATTGGCCATTGCGGCTTCGAGGCTTTCAAAATCGCGGACGTCGGTGGTCCAGCCAAGAACGTCGGAAGGGTGGCCGAAGTTGCGAGTTTGCGCCGTGAGCCTGTCTGCCTCCAGGTCGAAAAGAGCGAGACGCGCGCCCCGTGCGTGCAGCGCTTCGGCCAAGGCCGATCCCAGGCCACCGGTGGAACCGGTAATGGCCACCACCTTGTTCGCCAGCTTATAAGTCGACATGTGCGCCTCCTTGCTTCGTTGGAACGTGGCGGTGGAGAAACGCCAGCTGGTCGGCGACCACCTGTTCGAAGTCCTTGCCCACATAAATGTCGAAGTGGCCTGCCCGATACGCGCGCACTTCCCCTTTGGGAGCGCGCATGGCATACCGTTTCGTCGGCCCCGCCGGAGCGACGGAGTCGGCTTCGCAAACGCAAAACAGAATCGGACAGGAAATGTCGCCCGCTTTGCGACCGGGGCGGTGCCGCACGATGTTCAGGCCGAAACGTGCCGTGACCTGATTGCGAAATGCAGTACCGTCAGGGACGAGCGCGAGATAGCCATCCAGGGCATCCGGTGCGGTCATCAACGCGGCAGAACCGGGCGGCCCCGCCGTCGACACCATCACCGGCGCCCTGCCGACGAGGGATAGCAGTACATCGCATAGCGCGAGCGCGGTGACCTTGAGCGCGCTACGCCAGTTCAACGCGAACAACGACGCGACCCCGTCCGTGAACGGGCATTGCGCGATGGCCCCGGCAATAGTCCGGTCGCGTGTCGCAGAGAGAATCACATGACCGCCGCCGAAGGACGTTCCCCACAGCACCACCTGATCCGGCCGGAGATTGCTGTTCCCGCGTGCAAAAGCGATCGCACCCAACCAGTCTTCCAGTTGACGATCGATATCGAGCAATTGGCGAGGGGAGCCGTCGCTCGCGCCGAAATGTCGATAGTCGAACACGACGCACGCATAGCCGTCCGCGCAAAAGCGTTGTGCATAGGCGTCGAGCCGCATTTCCTTGATTCCGCCCAGCCCGTGCGCCATTACGATGACGGGAAACGGGCCCGTCCCGCGAGGCTCGTACAGCCAACCACGGCAATGTTCACCGCGGCCGCCAGCCACGAACTCGACACTTCTCCGCCCGGCCATGTGTCCCTCCAAGGTGTGCGAGAATAGATTTCAATCCAATGTTGTAATGCATTCTAACTTTGTAATGCGATCCATCTAGTGAGGTAAACCCCCGTATGGAATCGAGAACTCAGCGCCGGGCTGCTGCGACCCGCCTGGCGATCTTGGAAGCCGCCGAGACTTTGCTGACGGAGGGCGGACTAGACGCGGTCACGCCTGAGGCGGTGGCGACCCGAGCGGATGTCGCAGTGCAGACGCTCTATAACCGTGTCGGTGGTCGGTCCGCGTTGCTCATTGCCGTGGCGGAGCGCGCGTTGGAAGAAAACCGCGAGTACATGGACGCGGCCTATGCATCCGATGGCGATGTCGAGACGAAACTGCGTTGCGTGGCGGCTGCTTACGCGCGGTTCGCCAAGGAGCGCCCGCACCAGTTCCGTATCCTTGTCGAACCACCGAATGAGCCGGAGGCGCTCGCGCGCATTGCTGCCCTGATCAGACAGCAAAACACCAAATTGGCCGCATTGATCAGCCGAGGTATCGACGAAGGGTGGGTGGATGCAGACGTCGAGCCGGAACACGCGTCGACGGCCCTGTGGGCAATGATGAATGGCGTTATCAGCCTGATGTGGCGCCCCGATAGCCTTCGACTGGATGTCGATCACATCGACGATCTACTGGGTACCGCGATCTCATTGTTGACCGGCGGTATCAAGAGGCGGGGCGATTGACGCGTTGACCCCGGACAACTCGGCGCCGGCAAAAACTTCAGGCAGTTCTCAACTGGGCTGTCGTCAGGCGGCCTTCCGAGCAAGCGGTGCCTGCACGCCAAGGGCTTTCTTTCGATCAGTTGCGCTTCCTTTCACTTCTACGCCGCCGAACTCTCGCGCTGGGGCATCGAAACGTCGATCGTCGTGCCGGGCGCGTTCACGCGAGGCACGAATCACTTCCTCCATGCGGGCAAGCCCGCCGATACCGCCGTGCAGGCAGCCTACGACGGCGGGCCGTACGCGGGTGTCGCCGAGCAGGCGTTGACGCGCCTCGCCGCGCTCGAACCGGCGGACGCCGACGCCGGCGCCGTCGCCACGGCGATTGCCGAGATCGTCGCGGCGCCGGCCGGCAAGCGCCCCTACCGCGTGTTCGTCGACCCGTCGCAGGACGGCGCCGAGGAAGTGTTCCGCGTCGGCGATCGCATCCGCCGCGAGATGTTCAGGAACATCGGGCTCGCCGATCTGCTCGCGCCGCGTGTCGGCGGCTGATCCTTCGCGCGCCGGACCGGCCGGCGCGCGTCAACCCCGCTCGCAGAACCGGAGAATCGCGTCCGCGACCGCCGCCGCGGATTCGCGCTGCGGGAAGTGCCCGATGCCGTCGAGCACCTGCCGCTCGTAGCGCCCGGCGAAGAACCGCTCGCGCCCGGCCGAGCTGTCCGGATGATTGCAGGTGTCCGCGCCGCCGTGCAGCACGAGCGTCGGTACCGCCAGCACGGGTGCCGGGTTCAGCCGCGCATCGTCGTCGGCATAGGCCGGCGTGCCCGGCGCGAAACCCCAGCGCTGCCGGTACGAATGCAGCACGACGTCGATCCAGTCGGGTCCGTCGAACGCGACGGCCGCCGCGTCGAAATCGCTGTCGCGATACCAGCCCAGCGGCGACCACGTATCCCACATCAGGCGCGCGAACGCGCGGCGGTCGTCGCGCAGCGCCTGCTCGCCGCGCGGCGTCGCGATGAACCAGTGATACCAGTAATTGCGCGCCTGCTGCAGCGACATCGGCTGGGCGGGATCGTTGGTGCCGTACCCGACCGACAGCATCACGAGCTGCGAGGCGACGTCGTCGCGCAGCCCGCACGCGTTCGCGGCCGCGCGGGCACCCCAGTCGTGTCCGACCAGCACGGGCCGCTCGATACCGAGCGCATCGACGAATTCGAGCAAGTCGCGCCCGAGCGCGGCGAGCTGGCCGCTGCGCGGCACGGACGCGTCGCGAAAGCGCGTCGGCGCGAAGCCGCGCAACGCAGGTGCGAGCACGCGGTAGCCGCGTGCGGCCAGCGCCGATGCCACCGTCTCCCAGCCGACCGGGCTGTCCGGCCAGCCGTGCAGCAGCACGGCCACGCGTTCGCCGCCTGGGTTCCATTCGAGATAGGCAACGTCGAGCGACACGGTCGTCGCATGCGCATAGGTCGTCATCGTGTACTCCGTGAGATCAGCGTGAACCTACGATGGTAGGTCGGCCTTTCATCACGATTCACGGAGTATCATGACTCACTCTTCGAATATTGCGTTGAATCGATCCATGCAACCGCCGACCGACCCCGCGTCGACCACGCTCGACATCGCGCTGCTGCGCACCTTTCTCGAAGTCGTCGACCGCCGCGGGTTCGCGCCGGCCGCGGAACGCCTCGCGCTGACGCCGTCCGCGGTGAGCGGGCACATCAAGCGGCTCGAACAGGCGGCCGGCACCGTGCTGCTGGCGCGCACCACCCGCCGTATCGCGCTCACGCCGGCCGGCGACACGCTGTACGCCTACGCGCGCAACATCGTCGACATGGAGCGCGAAGTGCGCGCGCGGCTGCGCGGCGCGCCGGCGCACGGGCCGCTGCGGATCGGCGCGTCGGAGGATTTCGCGGGCACGTGGCTGCCGCAGGTGCTGCGCACCTTCCGCGACCGCCATCCGCGCGCATCGATCGAACTGAAAGTCGGCATCACCGCGTCGCTGCTGCGGGAGCAGACGCTCGGCCGGCTCGACGTCGTGTTCGGCAAGCAATGCCGACAGGTCGACACGCCCGGCGAACTGCTGTGGGAGGAACCGCTCGTCTGGGCCTTCGCGGCCGATACGGCGCTCGACGCCGAGGAAGGCGTGCCGCTCGCGCTGTTTCCGGAACCGTGCGTGTACCGGGAAGCCGCGGTATCTACCCTCGCCGCGGCGCTGCGGCCGTTTCGCGTGCTGTTCGAAAGCGCGAGCATGGCCGGCTGCACGTCGGCCGCGCTCGCCGGCTTCGCGGTCACGGCGCTCGCGCGCAGCCAGTTGCGCGACGGCCTGCGCGCATGCGGGCCGCATGACGGCCTGCCGGCGCTGCCGGCCGCCCGCTTTTACGCATTCGCATCGAAACCCGCGGGCGTGGGCGCCGCGCTGATCGACGCCGTGCGAGCCACGGGGCGCACGCGGCAGTTCGCCGCCTGAGTACGCGCGGCGCGCTCGTCGCACGGGCCGCCTCGCTGGCCGGTGCCAATCGGCCGACGTCACCGGCCGGCAAGCTGCGGGCCGGCCCGCGGATACCGGCACGATGCCGCCGTCAGTCGCCGCTGCCGCTCGCGCCCGCGTCGTCCAACGCATCGGCCATCAATGCCGCGAACCACTCGATGAACGCGTTGAGCCGCCTCGAGCGATGCCGCCGGTGCGGATACACGGCCGAGACGTCCATCGGCTCGGCGCGGTGGCCGGGCATCACGTCGACGAGCGCGCCGCTTGCGAGCAGATGCTCGACGTCGAAGCGCGGAATCTGGATCAGCCCCATTCCGGCGATGCAGCCGGCGATATAGGTTTCGGCGTTGTTGACGATCACGCGGCTCGGCAGCGTCAGCGTGTGCCGCTGCCCGTCCGCGCAGTATTCCCAGCCGAGCTCGCGCCCCGTCGTCGGCGACGCATAGCCGATCGCCCAGTGCCCGTGCGCGAGCGCATCCGGATCCTCGGGCACGCCGCACTCGCGCAGATAATCGGGGCTCGCGCAGTTGATCAGCGTGAACTGTCCGAGCGGCCGCACGACCAGGCTGCTGTCCGTGAGCCGCCCGACGCGGATCGCGCAATCGACGCCCTCCTGCACGAGATCGATCGAACGGTCCGTCGAGCCGAGCGACAGTTGCAGCTTCGGGTAGCGGCGAAACAGCGACGGCAGCGCGGGCGCCACGACGCGGCGCGCGATCCGGCTCGGCACGTCGACGTTCAGCCGCCCGACCACGTCGCGGTCGCGGCGCCGAAACAGGCGGTCGAGTTCGTCGGCCTCCGCGAGCAGGCGCCGGCCGCGTTCGAGCAGCAGCGCGCCGTCGGCCGTCAACTGCACCTGGCGGGTCGTGCGGTGCAACAGACGCGTGCCGAGCGCCGTCTCGAGCTGCTGGACGGCCGCCGACACGGTCGCGCGCGGCACGTCGAGCGCATGCGCGGCCTTGATGAAGCTGCCCATCTCGGCAACCTGCAGGAAGATCCTGACCTGATCCAGCTTGTCCATCGGCGGGAAGCCCGGGTTCGAACGACGGTCGCCGCCGGCCGCCGCGCAGCGCGGCCGGCTTCGGCGGCACAGAGAAAACGGGCGCGTGGCCTCATGGCCGCGCGCCCGTCCATTGTCCACGCAAACGCGCCAGTGCGGTGCGTCGCGCGGCCCGCGAGCGGCCTGCTTACTTGGTCGTATAGCCGCCGTTGATCAGGATCGTCTGGCCGGTGATCCACCAGCCGTCGGTCACCAGATGGCGGATGAACGGCACGACGTCCTCGATGTCGGTCAGCCCCGTCTTGCTGAACGGCGACAGCGCGGCGGCCGTCTTGTGATACGCGACCGCATCGGCGCCTTCGGCCGGATAGAAGAACGGCGTGTCCATCGGGCCCGGCCCGACGGCCGTCACCGAGATCCCGCGTGCGCCGTATTCCTTCGACGCCGCGCGCGTGAAGTGCTCGACCGGCGCCTTCGATCCTTCGTACGCCGCGTAGAACGGCGTGAACGCGCCGAGCAGCGACGTCACGAGCGTGACGAGCTTGCCGTGATCCTCGAGGTGCCGCCCCGCTTCCTTGATGAAGAAGAACGCCGACTTGCTGTTGACCGCGAACATCTCGTCGTACTCGGCCTCGCTGATCTCGGTGAACGGCTTCTTCAGCACCTTGCCGACCGTGTTGATCGCGATGTCGATCTTGCCGAAGCGCTGCTTCGCGTCGTCGAACAACTTCTCGACCGCGGCGGCCGTCGTCAGGTCCGCCTGGAACGTCGCGGCCTCCGCGCCGGCCGCGCGTACCGCGGCGGCCGTCTCCTCGGCCTGCGCCTGCGACGCCGCGCTGTTGTAGTGAATCGCCACCGCCTTCGCGCCGTGGCCCGCCAGGTCCCGGGCGATCAGGCCGCCGAGATTCTTTGCGCCGCCTGCGATCAGGACGACCTTGTCTGCGAGCGTATGAGTTGCCACGGTTGACTCCTTTTTTCGTTGAACGAAGCTAGGAGTGTAGGCATGCGCGACGCGCCGGTCAGCCGGCCGCGGCTGGATGGATTATCCAGAAAAACGATCCAATCGAAGCCGTGCAAGGTGGTCTGCCGCACCGACGGCGGCGGCGGATTCTGCGACCATTCGCGGCGCGGCCGCCGGCCCGCTCAGCGCGCGTACAGCGCCGCGTCGATCTTGCCGAGCAGCCACTGCATGCCGGCGAGATGCTGCTGGTCGTGGCTGCACAGGTAATGGACGAGCCCGCGCACGGTCAGCGAACCGTAGCCGTCGAACTCGCCGGTACGCTCGAACTGTGCGGGCGTGAGGCGCGACAGCCATTCCAGCGTTTCGCGCCGCGCGTCGTGAATCGCCGCGAGCACGTCGGACGCATACGCATCGTCGTAGCGCCGTTCGATCGCGAGCGCGTCGCCGTCGATCGACACGAGCAGCGGGTGGTCTTCGTCGAGCATGCGACGCAGCCGCACGTGATAGCCGTCGATCTCGATGTCGCGCACGTGGCAGAGCTGCCCGAGCGGCGAGAAGTGCTCGCTCGGGATGCCGGCCCAGTCGTCGGGTGTCCAGCGCGCATAGCCATCGGGCACGGCCGCGAAATGCGCTTCGAGCTGACGGGGGAAATCGGCGAGTGCGTCGAGCGTCGTCGGATTCATACGGAGACTCCCTGTCGGATAAAGGCGCGCGGCAACCCTGGCACGGGCCTGCCGCCGCCGTTGCGTCACTTCACGCTGAAGCCGTACGCGCCCTGCGTGCGGTGCCCGTCGGTCGCGACGGCCACCCACTTCACCGTATACGCACCCGCGCCGAGCGCCGCGAGCGGCACCGTCATCCGCTTGCGGTTCGACGCGTCGATGCGCGCGCGGTCGTTCGACACCGTCTTGCCATCACCGTCGACGACGACGATCGAGCTGAATGCCGGCTCCAGCGGCTCGGTGAAGTCGATCGTGACGGCCGCCGGTGCGGCGGCCAGCGCCGCGCCTGCCGCCGGGTCGCTCTTCGCGAGATGCGCATGCGCGAACGCGGTTGACGAAACGGTCGCGGCCACGATGACGGCGGCAGCGTGGCGGCCCAACGGGAATGAATCGAAAGGCATGGACTTTCCGTGAAGAATGAACGGGTGCCGCGCGCCGCGCGGCGTCCCGGCAGCTTACCAGCGCAGGCGCGTTCATGCCGCCCATGCGCCGGTGCTTGATAGAATGCGCGCGCTATGGATCTCGAAAGCATTCTCTACACCCAGGGCTTCGGCTCGCGCCGCCAGTGCCGCGGCCTGATCGAAACGGGCCGCGTCACCGTCGCGGGCGCCGCCGCGACCGACCCGGACGCCCCCTTCGACACCGACGGCCTCGTGTTCTCGGTCGACGATACGGCCTGGCCGTTCCATGCGCGCGCGTATCTCGCGCTCAACAAGCCGGCCGGCTACGAGTGTTCGCGCGATCCCCAGCACCATGCGAGCGTGTTCAGCCTGCTGCCCGCGCCGCTCGTCGCGCGCGGCGTGCAGTGCGTCGGCCGGCTCGACCAGGACACGACCGGCCTGCTGCTGTTGTCCGACGACGGCCAGTTCGTGCACGCGTACACGTCGCCGAAGCGCAAGGTGCCGAAGACCTACGTCGCGACCGTGCGCCACCCGCTCGACGACGCGCAACTGCACGCGCTGCGCACCGGCGTGCAACTGCATGGCGAACCGAAGCCGATCGCGGCCGTCGCCGCCGACGCCCGCGATACGCATGCACTCGCGCTGACCGTGCTCGAAGGCAAGTACCACCAGGTCAAGCGGATGGTCGCCGCGGCGAGCAACCGCGTGGAATTGCTGCACCGCGAAAGCATCGGCGGCTTCGCGCTGCCGGCCGACCTCGCGCCCGGCGCATGGCGATGGCTCGACGCAGCCGACCTTGCCGCGCTGCGCAATTCCGTCAAAACCCTGTAAGGGAAAATCCGCACGACCGTTCGGTGCCTGGCCGCGTCTCGACCGCAAGTTCCCCCGCTATACTGAAATCACAAGCTGCAAGAGCAGCGATGCAGGGGGAGGCATCATGAACATCAACCATTCTTTCGAACTGTCGTCGGTGATGATCGCGTTCGCGGTCATCGGTGTCGTCGTGATCGGCGGCCTGCTGGCCACGATGCATCTGAAGCACAAATATCATCCGAACCTGATCGGCGCGCTGATCGGTGCGCTGCTGTGCTTCCTGCTGATCGAGGCGTTACCGGCGCTCACCTGACGCGCTGCCCGGCGCCAGCGTTTGAAGGAAATCATCTACGGTCGGATAGCGCAACGTCACGCACAATTCGGCCTTGAGCCGTGTGTTGGACAGGCGCCGCGACTCGCGCATGAACGACAGCAGTGTCGGCTCGAGCAGGCGCTCGGCGTCCGCGCGGCTCACGCGGGGCGGCTTCGGCAGACCCAGCACCTGCGCGACCCGGTCGAAATACTCTCCCATCCGCAGTTCGGTGTCGTCCGACGCGTGCACGACGCGCGCCGGCTTGCCGCGCTCGGCCGCACGGCGCAGGATCGCCGCGAGATCGTCCGCATGGATGTGGTTCGTGTAGACGTCGTCGGCCGGCTCGAGCGCCGGCGTGCCGCGCTCGAGCCGCGCGACCGGCAGGCGGTTCGCCGCGTAGATGCCGGGGATGCGCACGATGCGCGCGGACAGCACGCCGCGCACCGTCGCCGCACGCAGTTGCCGCTCGGCCGACACGCGCCGGAACGCGCGCGGATTCGCGGGGCGCAGCGGGTGCGTTTCGTCGATGCGCGCGCCGCCGCAGTCGCCGTAGACGCCCGTCGTACTGGCGTAGACGAGCCTCGGCGCGCGAAGGCCGTCGGGTACAATACGCGCTGCCCGAACGGGCGCGCCGGCCTGTCGCGCTGCGGCGCGCAGCGTTCGGAGCCGGCCGACCGCCGATGCCGGCGGTGCCGCCGGGCGACGCGCGGGCATGGACGTTGCGGCGATCAGCGCACGCGTACGCCGGTCGTCACGGCCGTCGGATGGCGGCGGCGCGAGATGCAGGATCGTGCGGGCGAGGCCCGCGAGGCGAACGAGCGTCGCCGGGCGATCGAGGTCGCCGACGATCGGCGTCGCGCCCGCGGCGCGCAGTTCATCGCGGCGGGCCGGATGGCTCGTCAGCGCGAGGATGCGCAGATTGCGGCGCGCGTCACGCCATTGCGCGACGCAGCGCATGCCGACGTCGCCGCAGCCGACGATCAGTACGCGCGGCCGGCGCAGGATTCGTGTCGCGATCATGTTGGTTGCGAAATCAGTAGCCGCCGTTGCGCGACGCGCAACGGTTTTGCATTGTAGCTGCCGTGCGCGACATGCACGGTCCCCCCATTTTGTTCTAGTTTGGTTCTATGGCATTCAACGTCACTCTCAAGCAAAGCGGCCGGCAATTCCAGGTCGAGTCGGACGAAACCGTGCTGGCGGCCGCGCTGCGCCAGAACGTCCATCTGCCGTACGGCTGCAAGAACGGCGCGTGCGGCTCCTGCAAGGGCCAGATCGTGTCGGGCCAGATCGAACAGGGCCCGCACGCCGCGTCGGCGCTGTCCAACGACGAACGCACGCGCGGCCTCGCGCTGCTGTGCTGCTCGAAGGCGCAATGCGACCTCGAGATCGACGTGCGCGAGATCGCCGGCGTCGACGGCGTGCAGGTCAAGAAGCTGCCGTGCCGGATCGCCGCGCTCGAACGCAAGGCCGACGACGTGATGGTCGTGAAGCTGCAGTTGCCCGCCAACGAACGCCTGCAGTACCTCGCGGGCCAGTACGTCGAATTCATCCTGAAGGACGGCTCGCGCCGCAGCTACTCGATGGCGAACGCGCCGCACGAGGAAGGTCCGATCGAGCTGCACATCCGCCACATGCCGGGCGGCAAGTTCACCGACCACGTGTTCGGTGCGATGAAGGAGCGCGACATCCTGCGCTTCGAAGGCCCGCTCGGCACGTTCTTCCTGCGCGAGGATTCCGACAAGCCGATCGTGCTGCTCGCGTCGGGCACCGGCTTCGCGCCGATCAAGGCGATCATCGAGCACGTGAAGCACTCGGGCATCACCCGCCCGATGACGCTCTACTGGGGCGCGCGCCGCAAGAAGGACATCTACCTCGCCGAACTCGCCGAGCAATGGGCGCGCGAGATCCCGAACTTCACGTACGTGCCGGTGCTCTCCGAGCCGGACGACGCCGACCAGTGGACGGGCCGCACCGGCTTCGTCCATCGCGCGGTGATCGAGGACCTGCCCGATCTGTCCGGCCATCAGGTGTACGCGTGCGGCGCGCCGGTGATGGTCGAATCCGCGCAGCGCGACTTCACGCAGCACCACGCGCTGCCGGCCGACGAGTTCTACGCGGACTCGTTCACGAGCGCCGCCGACCTCGCGCATCCGGTCTGAGCACCGGGCTCGCCGCGCCCCCGCTGCGCGCCGCCGTGTCACATCCGTGGCATCGCGGCGGTTTACAGTGGGGCGCGGGATGCCTTATGCTTGCGCACATGAACCGCTTCCTGTCCGCTCTCCGACGTCGCCGCTCGCCGCTCCGCCCGGATGCCGCCGGCTCGTCACGGACTCGCGCGTAACCCTCCTCCGCTTCACCGGTTACGCACAAGCTGTTCGACCCACCAGCCACGGCCTTCCGTGGCTTTTTTATTGCCCGTTTCCCTTTCAACGCCCGCTGGAGTCTGCTGCCATGCCCCTGAACGATTATCCGATCGACTCGCTGATGTACATCACGAACCGCCCCGACATCGTGTTTACGCACGGCAAGGGTTCGTGGCTCTACGATCACACGGGCAAGCGCTATCTGGACTTCATCCAGGGCTGGGCCGTCAACAGCCTGGGCCACTGCAACGACGGTATCGTCGAGGCGCTGAAGACGCAGGCCGAGAAGCTGCTGAACCCGTCGCCTGCGTTCTACAACGAGCCGATGGCGAAGCTCGCGGGCCTGCTCACGCAGCACAGCGTGTTCGACAAGGTGTTCTTCACGAACAGCGGCGCCGAGGCGAACGAAGGCGCGATCAAGCTCGCGCGCAAGTGGGGCCGCAAGTTCAAGAATGGCGCGTACGAGATCATCACGTTCGACCACAGCTTCCACGGCCGCACGCTCGCGACGATGTCAGCCAGCGGCAAGCCGGGCTGGGACACGATCTACGCGCCGCAGGTGCCGGGCTTCCCCAAGGCCGAACTGAACAACATCGAGTCGGTCGAGAAGCTGATCACCGACAAGACCGTCGCGGTGATGCTCGAACCGATCCAGGGCGAAGGCGGCGTGATCCCGGCGACGCGCGAATTCATGCAGGCGCTGCGCGCGCTGACGAAGCAGCACGACCTGCTGCTGATCGTCGACGAAGTGCAGAGCGGTTGCGGCCGCGCGGGCACGCTGTTCGCCTACGAGCTGTCCGGCATCGAGCCCGACGTCATGACGCTCGCGAAGGGCATCGGCGGCGGCGCACCGCTCGGCGCGCTGCTGTCGAAGGCCGATGTCGCGGTGTTCGAGGCCGGCGACCAGGGCGGCACGTACAACGGCAACCCGCTGATGACGGCGGTCGGCTATTCGGTCATCTCGCAGCTCGTCGCGCCCGGCTTCCTCGAAGGTGTGCGTGCGCGCAGCGAGTATCTGAAGCGCAAGCTGCTCGAGCTGTCGGAGGAACGCGGCTTCGAGGGCGAACGCGGCGAAGGCCTGCTGCGCGCGCTGCTGCTCGGCAAGGACATCGGCCCGCAGATCGTCGAAAAGGCGCGCGACATGCAGCCTGACGGCCTGCTGCTGAACGCCGCACGGCCGAACCTGCTGCGCTTCATGCCCGCCCTGAACGTGACGACCGAGGAAATCGACCAGATGATGGCGATGCTGCGGTCGATCCTCGACACGCTGTAAGGAGACCGCCGCGATGGATGCCGCCGCCGATGCTGTCGCTATCCGCCCGTTCGACCGCACCGACACCGATGCCGTGCTCGCGGTATGGCGCGACGCGTTCCCGCAGTACGACGAGGCCGGTGCGCCGCCGCACCGCGATCCGCTGCGATCGATCGAGCTGAAGCTCGCGACGCAGCCGGAACTGTTCTTCGTCGCGATCAGCGGCGCGCGCGTCGTCGGCACGCTGATGGCCGGGTTCGACGGACATCGCGGCTGGCTCTACTCGTTTGGCGTCGCCAACGACGCGCGCCGGCTCGGCATCGGCCGCGCGTTGATCGCGCATGCGGAACGCGCGCTCGCCGCGCTCGGCTGCCCGAAGATCAACCTGCAGGTGCTGCCCGGCAACGACGACGCATGCCGCTTCTATGCGGCGCTCGGCTATCGCGTCGAGGAACGCATCTCGTTCGGCAAGACGCTGTCGGCCGCGTAACACGGCCGCTCGTAGCGGTTCGGCTCAGCGCGTGATCGGCCCCGCGCCCGGCAGCGGATTGCCGAGCGCGTCGGTCGGCACGGCCTGCTGCTCGAACGCCGCGAAATACGCGGCCCATTGCGTGTCGCTCACGCGCACGAGCAGCGCGCCGTCCTGCCAGACGTCGTTGTGGTCGTTGTGGTCGTCACCCGCGCGATGCAGGTAGTCCGGGCCCGTTGAGCCCTGATTCATGTGCGTGTCGTGGATGCCGTTGCCTTGCGCATAGGTGCGGCCGAACACGACGACGTCGAGGCCCTGCGACTGCGCGGCGTTCACGAGCCGCAGCAGCGACGGGATCGGCTCCGGATGCTCGGTGCCGTCCATCACCGCGCTCGCACGCCACGCGCCCGTCTCGTTCAGGATGTCGCTGCGCAGATAGTCGAGCGCGGGCAGCGCGGCCCGCCCCGTCAGATCGGTATAGCCTTCCGCCGCGGCGGCGAGCGTCGCCGTGACCGGATGGTGGAAATCGTAGACGAGCTTGTAGTTCAGCAGGTCGTCCGCGTCGCTGGTGCCGACGTTGATCGCGACATCCCAGTCGCCTGCCGGCAGCGCCAGCGTCAGGTGAACGTGATACTGGATCTCGCGGCCGTGCGGCGAGCCCTTCAGCCTCGCCACCGACGTCACCTTCGCCTTCACGAAACCGTAGTCCAGACTCATGCGTGTTCTCCGTGTCCCGATGGGTCATCGATGCTACGCGGCCCGTGTGTCGGTTTGCAGGCAGCGGACGGCCGATGGCGGGCCGGCTCCGGCCCGCCAGCCGCATGCGTAGCGCAACAATCGAATGGAGTCGTCTTTGCGCGCACAGTTCGACGCAAGCCGCCCAAGACGAAAAAAAGCCGTCACGGTTTCCCGTGACGGCTTTTCGGACAGCCCGGGCGCGACTTGCGCAACCGGACCCGTTCGTTCGATCGCTTACTCGCCCAGATACGCGGCGCGCACCTTCGGATCGTCGAGCATCTGCTTCGCGTCGCCTTCCATCGTGACCGTGCCCGAATCCATCACGTAGCCGCGGTCGGCCGCCTGCAGCGCGAGGCGTGCGTTCTGCTCGACCAGCAGCACCGTGATGCCTTCCTTCGAGATCTCGCGCACCACTTCGAAGATCTTCTCCACCATGATCGGCGACAGCCCCATCGACGGCTCGTCGAGCAGCAGCAGCTTCGGCTTGGAGAGGATCGCGCGCGACATCGCCAGCATCTGCTGCTCGCCGCCCGACAGCGTGCCCGCGAGCTGCGTCGCCCGTTCCTTCAGGCGCGGGAAGAAGCCGAACATCCGGTCGACGTCCTTCTTGATCTGCTCCTTGTCGTTGCGCAGGTACGCGCCCATCTGCATGTTCTCGATGATCGACATGCGTGCGAAGATCCCGCGGCCTTCCGGCACCATCGCGAGGCCGCGCTTGAGCAGTTCGTGCGACGGCACGCCCTTGATCGACTTGCCTTCGTACTCGATGTCGCCGGCCGAATACGGCTTCAGCCCGGTGATCGCCTTCATCGTCGTGGTCTTGCCGGCGCCGTTCGCGCCGATCAGCGTCACGAGCTCGCCCTGACGGACTTCCATGTCAACGCCCTTGACGGCCTGGATGCCGCCGTAGTTGACCTGCAAGCCCTTGATTTTCAACATTGCCGCTGCCATCAGTGCACCCCTGCGCCGAGATATGCCTCAATCACCTTCGGATTCTTCTGCACGTCCTGCGGCAGACCTTCGGCGATCACCTTGCCGTAATCGAGCACCGTCATCCGGTTGCACAGCCCCATCACGAGCTTCACGTCGTGCTCGATCAGGAGAATCGTGCGGCCGTCCGAGCGGATCTTGTCGAGCAGGCGCGTGAGTTCGACCTTCTCGGTCGCGTTCATCCCGGCTGCCGGCTCGTCGAGCGCGAGCAGCTTCGGGTCGGTCGCGAGGGCCCGGGCGATTTCCAGCCGACGCTGGTGGCCGTACGACAGGTTGCGCGACGTGTAGTCGGCGTACTGCAGCACGCCGACGTATTCGAGCAGCTCGATCGCGCGTTCCTTGATCTCGCGCTCTTCCTGGCGTTCGGCCGGCGTCTGGAACACCGCGCCGAGCAGCCCGTGCTTGGTGCGTACGTGGCGGCCCACCATCACGTTCTCGAGCGCCGTCATCCCGCCGAACAGGCGGATGTTCTGGAACGTGCGCGCGATGCCGGCCTTGGCCACCTGGTGCACGGCCGTCGGCGTGTAGTTCGTGCCGTCCAGCTTGAAGTCGCCGGAGTCGGGCGTATAGAGGCCCGTGATCACGTTGAAGAACGTCGTCTTGCCGGCGCCGTTCGGGCCGATCAGACCGTAGATCTCGCCTTCGCGGATCTGCAGGCCGACGTCGGACAGCGCCTGCAGCCCGCCGAAGCGCTTGTTCACGCCCGAGACGGACAGTCGGATTTGCTTGTCGCTCATGTGTGTATCCCCTTGTCCGTAGGTTAAGCGCGCACCGGCTTCTTGCTGTTGCGCTTCGCCAGTTTCGCGATCTTGTCCTCATGCTTCGGCGCGGGCCACAGGCCTTCCGAGCGGTACAGCATGATGATCACCATCGCGAGGCCGTACAGCGCCTGACGGATCACTTCGGTATCGACGATGTCATGACCGAACAGCGCGTGCTGCAGCGGGCTCATCGTCGAGCGCAGGAATTCCGGGAAGATCGCGAGCAGCACCGCGCCCAGGATCACGCCCGGGATGTGGCCCATGCCGCCGAGCACCACGCAGGCGAGCACGACGATCGATTCCCAGAACGTGAACGACTCGGGCGACACGAAGCCCTGGAACGCGCCGAACATCGAGCCCGACAGGCCGCCGAACGACGCGCCCATCGCGAACGCGAGCAGCTTCACGTTACGGGTGTTGATGCCCATCGCCTTCGCGGCGATCTCGTCTTCGCGGATCGCGGCCCACGCGCGGCCGATACGCGAGTGCTGCAGACGCGTACACACCCAGATCACCAGCAGCGAGCAGAGCACGAACAGGTAGTAGTACATGTACACCGACGGCAGCTGGAAGCCGAACAGCGTATGCGTCTGCGACAGGTTGAAGCCGCCGACGTGCACCGGATCGATGCCCGTGATCCCCTTCGGGCCGTTGGTGATGTTCACCGGACGGTCGAGGTTGTTCATGAAGATCCGGACGATTTCACCGAAGCCGAGCGTGACGATCGCCAGGTAGTCGCCGCGCAGGCGCAGCGTCGGCGCGCCGAGCAGGATCCCGAAGGTCGCCGCCAGCGCCATCGCGATCGGCACGATCAGCAGGAACGGCACGTGCAGCCCGTTCGGCGCGAGCGCCGCGATCCACTCGAACTGCGAGGTCAGGTGCGGCGAGCTCAGGAGCGCCGCCGTGTAGGCACCCACCGCGTAGAACGCGATGTAGCCGAGGTCCAGCAGGCCGGCGAAGCCGACCACCACGTTCAGGCCCAGCGCGAGCATCACGTACAGCATCGCGAAGTCGAGCACGCGGACCCAGTAGTTGCCGCCGGCCGAGCCGATGATGATCGGCGCGGCGATCACGAACACGGCGGTCAGGATGCCGATGACGACGGTCTTGGCGGTATTGCGCTCTTCGACCAGCGACGTCGACGATTCGATCGGTTGAATGGATGTCATGTTGTTTGCTCCCCTTCCGTTACGCGCGATCCGCGACCCGTTCGCCCAGCAGGCCCGAGGGGCGGAACACCAGCACGATGATCAGCACGACGAAGGCGAACACGTCCTGGTAGTTACTGCCGAATACGCCGCCCGTGAGGTTGCCGATGTAGCCGGCCCCGAGCTGCTCGATCAGGCCGAGCAGCACGCCGCCGACCATCGCGCCGCCGAGGTTGCCGATCCCGCCGAGCACCGCGGCCGTGAACGCCTTCATGCCGGGGATGAAGCCCATGTAGAAGTGCACGTTGCCGTATTCGGACGCGATCATCACGCCGGCCAGCGCGGCGAGCGCGGAGCCGATCATGAACGTCGCGGAGATCACGAAGTTCGGGTTCACGCCCATCAGGCTCGCCGTATTCGGGCTTTCGGCGATCGCGCGCATCGCGCGGCCGAGCTTGGTCTTGTGCACGAGCAGCAGCAGGCCGCCCATCACGATGAACGCGACCGCGATGATCACGATTTCAGTCACCGAGATCACGGCGCCGGGGGTCGTGTCGGTGGCCTTGATCACGTTGATCGGATCGGTCGGCAGCAACTGCGGGAACGGCAGCGGGTTGCGCGACCAGATGATCATCGCAGCGGTCTGCAGCAGGATCGACACGCCGATCGCGGTGATCAGCGGGGCGAGACGCGGCGCGCGGCGCAGCGGCCGGTATGCGACGCGTTCGATGGTGAAGCCGACGAACGCACAGACGACCGCGGCGATGCCCAGGCCGATCGTCAGCGTCGCGACGTTGCCGAGTCCGGGAAAGTGGTTCTGCAGCACGGTGATGGCAGACAGCGCGACCATCGCGCCGATCATCAGCACGTCGCCGTGCGCGAAGTTGATGATGCCGAGAATGCCGTACACCATCGTGTATCCCAACGCGATGATGGCGTACACACTGCCGAGCACCAGCCCGTTGAGAACCTGCTGGACGAAAATATCCATTTAAAGCTCCTTGGCCCGTGCTGCCGGAGGACGTTGCGCCCCGCGGGTAAGCGAGGAATCGCGCCTTCTCGGCGACACTGCGGGTACTAGTCGATACCGGTAAGGGTGGATCGTTCCGGCGCGCGCCGCCCGGCCTGTACGGCCGGACCTGCCGCCGAAGCGGATACAAAAACGGCACCGCACTGTTCCGGTGCCGTCATGAGTCCCGTCGCTAAATCGTCACGACATCGAGGACGGTGTTCGTGGCCTCCTTGAAGTCGTGGGGCAGCATGCCGAGACGGCCGTCGTCCGGTTTCCCGGCATCCGTGCCTTGGCCCGTCCAGTGCCATGCAAGCATCGCGCCAGGACGGATCGGATTCCGCGTCGCGTCGCCGGCCAGGGCGTTGCGACCGCCGCGCCCGACTTTCGTCAGGACTGCATCGGAATCCATCGTACGAACCAGACTGCGCGTCGCGACACGGGCGGTCGCGGCGGCGCGCTGTTTCGTCGAATCGAATTGAAGGGGGGACAGTGGCCTCGGCACGTCGTCGGCAATACCGTGATCGTCCGGCATCCGTCGATCGGCGGCTGGCCGCGACGCAGCCATGCCCGCTGCCGGCCCGGTCGTGGGGCCGGGCACGTGGATTTCCTCGATCGTCAAACTCGTCAAACGTGCCCCGTTTTCCTTGTCCCTGCCCCGTTGCGCGATACGGCGCGCCGATGGCGCCGCACGTCCGGCTCCGGCGACGCGCACGCCGCCGGCCGATGGTGCCGCGCCCCCCGCGGCCTCCCTGCCCGCCTCGTCGTCGCTCTTTTTGCTGCAGCCGGCAAGCATTGCAACCGGTGCGGCGACGGACAGGGCGTAAGCCAACTTCACATGCATTGAATGGTCTCCCGCGCCTTGCCAAATCCCGATTTCAAAGCCATTCCGGCTTGAAAACGGGCGCATTGTAACTCCATTTATAGGACGCCAATATTCCTGATTCGATGGGGTTTTCCTGCATTGCAACCAATTTTGAGACACGATTGGACGCAGCCGGAGCAACCGGGTTGCACCACGACCGGGAATAATGGTTGCGATTTGGATTTCGAGGCACAAAAAAAGCGCGCCCGGGGGCGCGCTTGGGTGTTCCGCGGAGTGCGATGCGGCAATCAGGCGGCGGGCGGCAGGTTCAACCCGCGCGGCAGCGGAAACGACACGTTTTCCTCGATGCCTTCGAGTGCGCGGACGTTGCGCACGCCGAGTTCGCGCAGCCGCGCGATCACGGCCTGGGCCAGCACCTCCGGCGCCGACGCGCCGGCCGTCACGCCGATGCGGCGCTTGCCGGCGACCCATGCCGGATCGATCTGGTCCGGTGCATCGACCATGTACGCGGCCACGCCGCGCTTTTCGGCCACTTCGCGCAGCCGGCTCGAGTTCGAGCTGTTCGGACTACCGACCACGATCACGACGTCGCATTGCGGCGCCATGAACTTCACCGCGTCCTGGCGGTTCTGCGTCGCGTAGCAGATGTCCTGCTTCTTCGGCTCGCGGATCTTCGGATACTTCGCCTTCAGCGCGCCGATGATCTCGGCCGCGTCGTCGACGGACAGCGTCGTCTGCGTGACGAGCGCGATGCGTTCGGGATCGGCGAGTTCGAGCTTCTGCACGTCCTCGACGCTTTCGACGAGGTGCATGCCGCGCTCGACCTGGCCCATCGTGCCCTCGACTTCGGGATGGCCCTTGTGCCCGATCATGACGATGTCGACACCGTCCTGGCGCATCTTCGCCACTTCGACGTGCACCTTCGTGACGAGCGGGCAGGTTGCGTCGTAAATGCGCAGCCCGCGCACGTCGGCCTCGTCGCGCACGGCCTTCGACACGCCGTGCGCACTGAAGATCACGGTATTGCCGGCCGGCACTTCCTCGAGCTCCTCGACGAAGATCGCGCCCTTCTTCTTCAGATCCTCGACCACGTACTTGTTGTGGACGATTTCGTGACGCACGTAGATCGGCGCACCATGCATCGCGATGGCGCGCTCGACGATCTCGATCGCGCGGTCGACGCCCGCGCAGAAACCGCGCGGCTGGGCCAGCAGGATTTCGGCGTCGGCGGCGACGGTCTGCCCGGACAGCGTATCGGTGGTACTCATGATTACAGGATTCCGATGATTTTCACTTCGAACGTGAGCGCCTGGCCCGCGAGCGGATGATTGAAGTCGAACAGCGCGGAAGTCTCGCTGACTTCCTTCAGCACCCCCGCGTAGCGACCGCCATCCGGTGCATTGAACTCGATGAGTTCGCCCGGCGTGAAATCGTCGCCGACCATCCCGTTCTCGCGCAGCGTCGACAGCGTCACGCGCTGGAGCATGTCCGGATTGCGGGGGCCGAACCCCTGATCGGGAGCTAGCTGAAAAGTCGAATGGTCGCCGACCCTGAGCCCGAGCAGAATCTGTTCCAGCGACGGCGCCAGTTGCCCCGCGCCCAGCAACAGCGTGGCCGGCTTGTCCGAGAAGGTGTTGACGATGTCGGCGCCGTTGGCCAGTGCCAGCCGGTAATGCAACGTGACGTGGGAACCGGGCTTCACTTCGGATAGATCGATGAGGCTCATGAATTACTCGTTCAGTCGGCGCCCGCTACGGCCGAATGGCCCGGCGCAAAGCCAATATTGTAAGTCACCTGAGCGTGCAAGGCGGAAAGTGCGACGACGTTGCGCACGCCGCCCGCCGCCAATGGAGTTCCGACCATGCTGTCTCCCTGCCCCATCCTGCCGTCGGCCGAATGCCGCGACACCGCTGATAGCCCGGCCGATCCGCCCGGCCGCGTCATCCCGATCAACCGGCTCAGGCGCCGTCCGGGCGACTGGCGGCCCGAGCGGCCGCGCGAACGGCTGCTGGAACGCGGGCCGGCCGCGCTGACCGACGACGAGCTGATCGCGCTGCTGCTCGGCACCGGCAAGCCCGGCCACGATGTATTCGTCACCGCCCGCGCACTGGTCGATCAGTTCGGCACGTTGCACGGGCTGCTCGAAGCGACCGCCGACGATTTCGAGGCGCACCCCGGCATCGGCCCCGCACGCTCCGCGCGGCTCGTCGCGGTCACCGAGATCGCGCGGCGCATGCTGGTGGAGAAGGTGGAAGAACGGATGCAGATCGACTCGCCCGGCGCCGTCGAGGATTGTTTGCGACTGAAGATCGGCACGCGCCAGTACGAAGTGTTCATCGCGGTCTATCTGGACGCGCGCAACCGCCTGATCGACATGGAGGAAATCGCGCGCGGCTCGCTCACGCGCATGGCGGTCTATCCGCGCGAGATCGTGCGCCGCGCGATGAAACATAACGCCGCGGCGCTGATCGTCGCGCACAACCATCCGTCGGGCGCGGTGCAGCCGAGCGCGGAAGACCGCCGCCTGACCCGCGTGCTGAAGGACGCGCTCGAACTCGTCGACGTGCGGCTGCTCGATCATGTCGTCGTCGGCGTCAGCGATACTTTCTCGTTCGCGCGGGCCGGTTGGCTGTAGACTGTGGCGCGGCGGCCCATCCCAGGGCGCCGCAACGACGAAGCGAAATTAGGTTTGATTTTTCTGAACTTTTTCTGCTAGAATCGTCGTCTGTCTTTTTTCCAACCAGTTCTAGCCATCGAAGGGCCTTGTCTGTAAGGGCTACGGCGTTCTGAGTGCAGCCATGGATCACGTGGCGGTGCGATGGAACCTTCACCGGCGATCGAACCCCGAATTTAGCGTATTAGGAGTGCTCTCATGGCACGCGTATGCCAAGTAACTGGGAAAGCGCCGATGAGCGGCAACAACGTTTCCCACGCCAACAACAAGACGAAGCGCCGCTTCCTCCCGAACCTGCAAAACCGCCGGTTTTGGGTTGAGAGCGAAAACCGCTGGGTGCGCCTGCGCGTCTCGAACGCCGGCCTGCGCCTGATCGACAAGAACGGCATCGATTCCGTGCTCGCTGACCTGCGCGCACGCGGCGAAGCCTAAGCCCAAGGAGCACAATCATGGCAAAAGGCGCCCGCGACAAGATCAAGCTTGAGTCGACCGCTGGTACGGGTCACTTCTACACGACCACGAAGAACAAGCGCAACATGCCGGAAAAGATGGCGATCAAGAAGTTCGATCCCGTCGTCCGCAAGCATGTGGAATACAAAGAAACCAAGATCAAGTAATCTCCGGTTTCTGCCAGCCTGACGGCGACCGAAAAGCCCCGCACATGCGGGGCTTTTTGTTTTGCGCGTGTTTTGCGCGCACGCTCGAGCCCGACGCGGTATGCTCTCCCCTTTCCGCGGCTGCGGCCGCCGGAACGCACAAGATCAAAAGCGTAACGATGGAGATGCAGCATGAAATTCGACGTGGCGATCGTCGGCAGCGGCCTGGCAGGGCTGTCGGTCGCACTCAACCTGGCCAGCACGCGACGTGTCGCACTGATCGCGAAACGTTCGATGATGGAGGGGGCGAGCGATAACGCGCAAGGCGGCATCGCGGCGGTCCTCGACTCGGCGGACAGCATCGAGAACCACGTCGACGACACGCTGGTCGCCGGTGGCGGCCTGTGCGACGAAGGCGCGACGCGCTACATCGTCGAGCACGGCCGCGAAGCAATCGAATGGCTGATCTCGCAAGGCGTACCGTTCACGAAGGACGACGCGGCTGAACTCGGCTTTCACCTGACGCGCGAAGGCGGCCACAGCCACCGGCGGATCATCCATGCGGCCGATGCGACCGGCCATGCGGTGCTCGCGACGCTGTCGGAGCGGGCGCGCCAGCATCCGAACATCACGTTCTTCGAAAACCACCACGCGATCGACCTGATCACGTCCGACCGGCTCGGCCTGCCCGGCCGCCGCTGTCACGGCCTGTATGCGCTCGACGTCGACAACGACCGCACGATCACGATCGAGGCGCCGCACACCGTGCTTGCCACCGGCGGCGCCGGCAAGGTCTACCTGTACACGACGAACCCCGACACCGCGACCGGCGACGGCATCGCGATGGCATGGCGGGCGGGATGCCGCGTGTCGAACATGGAATTCATCCAGTTCCACCCGACCTGCCTGTTCCACCCCTATGCGAAGTCGTTCCTGATTTCGGAGGCCGTGCGCGGCGAAGGCGGCCTGCTGAAGCTGCCCGACGGCACCCGCTTCATGCCCTCGCACGATCCGCGCGCCGAGCTCGCGCCGCGCGACATCGTCGCACGCGCCATCGACTTCGAGATCAAGAAGCGCGGGATCGACTGCGTGTATCTCGACATCAGCCATCAGCCGGAAGCGTTCCTGCGCGAACATTTCCCGATGATTCATGCGCGCTGCCTCGAATTCGGCATCGACATCGCGAAACAGCCAATTCCCGTCGTGCCGGCCGCGCACTATACGTGCGGCGGCGTCGTCACCGATCTCGCGGGGCGCACCGATCTCGCCGGCTTGTATGCGGTCGGCGAAACGTCGTACACGGGGCTGCACGGCGCGAACCGGCTCGCGAGCAATTCGCTGCTCGAATGTCTCGTGATCGGTCGCGCGGCAGCCGAGGCCATCGAGGCGGCCGGCTTCGACGCCGACACACCGGCCACGCTGCCCGCGTGGGACGAAAGCCGTGTGTCGGACGCGGACGAGGAAGTCGTCGTCGCACACAACTGGGACGAACTGCGCCGCCTGATGTGGAACTACGTCGGCATCGTGCGCACCGACAAGCGCCTCGAACGCGCGAAACATCGCCTGTCGCTGCTGCGCGACGAGATCCACGAGTACTACGCGAACTTCCGCGTGACGCGCGACCTGCTCGAACTGCGCAACCTCGTCGACGTGGCCACGCTGATCGTCAAGAGTGCGCACTCCCGCCGCGAAAGCCGCGGGCTGCACTACAGCCGCGACTGGCCGCATACGCTGCCGAAGGCATTGCCGAGCGTGCTCACGCCGCGCGTGCGCCGCTGAGCGGCGCGCCGCCCTTCCCGGCCGCGGCCGCAGCACAAGAAAAAAGCCGTTGGCGTTTGCGCGCCAACGGCTTTTTGTCTGATCGGATGACGTTCGGTCAGTCGACGATCCGCATCGAATAGTCGGTCGCCCGCACATCCTTCGTCAGCGCGCCGATCGAGATCCGATCGACGCCCGTCTCCGCGAACGCACGCACCGTATCGAAATTGACGCCGCCGGAGACTTCGAGCACGGCCTTGCCATCCGACACGCGCACCGCTTCGCGCATCATGTCGAGCGTGAAGTTGTCGAGCAACACCGACTGCGCTCGATGCGCGAGCGCCGTGTCGAGCTGCGCGAGCGTCTCGACTTCGATCTGCACCGGCACACCCGACTCCAGCGCGAACGCCGCATCGAGCGCCTCGCCGACACCGCCTGCCGCCGCGATGTGGTTCTCCTTGATCAGGATGCCGTCGTACAGCGCGAGCCGCTGATTCTCGCCGCCGCCCACGCGCACTGCGTACTTCTGCGCGAGCCGCAGCCCCGGCAGCGTCTTGCGCGTATCGAGGATCTTCGCGCGCGTGCCTTCGACGCGCTCGACGTAACGGCGCGTCGCGGTCGCGACGCCCGACAGCAGTTGCAGGAAGTTCAGCCCGTTGCGCTCGGCCGTCAGCAGCGCGCGCGCCGGCCCTTCGAGTTCGCAGACGGTCGAATCAGGCGTCATCCGGTCGCCTTCGCGATAGCGCCATTGCACGATGATCGACGGATCGATCCGGGCAATCACACCCTCGAACCACGGTACGCCGCACAGCACGGCTTCCTCGCGCACGATGATCCGTGCGCGGCGGCGCTCGCCGGCCGGCACGAGCCGCCCGGTCTGGTCGCCGGTGCCGACGTCTTCGGCGATCGCGTCGCCCACGTTGCGCGCGATCGCTTCGTCGAATGCCGCGCCGTATTGGGCGCGGACGGCTTCGAACAGCGGGGATACGGCGTTGCTCATGCCGCCCCCACGTTCGCGAACAGCGACTGGTCGCGCTGCAGATCACCGCTCGCCTGCACGCGCTTCTTGTGCGCGGCCGCGAATTCGAGCATCCGGTCGATCGGCAAACGCGCGCGCTCGCCGATCGCGGGATCGACGAAGATCTCGTTGTGACCGCGTTCGAGCACGTCGGCGAGGTTCGCGAGGCCGTTCATCGCCATCCACGGGCAGTGCGCGCAGCTCTTGCAGGTCGCGCTGTTGCCGGCCGTCGGCGCGGCGATGAAGGTCTTGCCGGGCGCGGCCAGCTGCATCTTGTGCAGGATGCCGAGATCGGTCGCGACGATGAAGCGCTTCGCGTCGAACTTGACGGCCGCGTCGATCAGTTGCGTGGTCGAACCGACGACGTCGGCCTGCGCCACGACGTTTTCCGGCGACTCGGGATGGACGAGCACCTTCGCGTCCGGATATTCGGCGCGCAGCAGGTCGAGCTCGATGCCCTTGAATTCGTCGTGGACGAGGCACGAGCCCTGCCACAGCAGCATGTCCGCGCCGGTCTTCTTCTGGATATAGCTGCCGAGATGGCGGTCCGGCGCCCAGATGATCTTTTCGCCGCGCGCGTGCAGGTCGGCCACGATCTCGAGACCGATCGACGACGTGACCATCCAGTCCGCGCGCGCCTTCACGGCCGCGCTGGTGTTCGCGTAGACGACGACGGTACGGTCCGGATGCGCATCGCAGAATGCCGAGAATTCGTCGACCGGGCAGCCGAGGTCGAGCGAACAGGTCGCGTCGAGATCGGGCATCAGGATCCGTTTGCTCGGGCTCAGGATCTTCGCGGTTTCGCCCATGAAGCGCACGCCGGCGACGACCAGCGTCTGCGCGTCGTGGTCGCGGCCGAAGCGGGCCATTTCGAGCGAATCGGCTACGCAGCCGCCCGTTTCGTCGGCCAGTTCCTGCAGTTCGGCATCCACGTAGTAGTGGGCGACCAGCACGGCCTTTTCACGGATGAGCAACGCCTTGATGCGTGCCTTCAGCGCAGCGCGCTCGTCGGCGGACGGCGCGTCGGGCACCTTGGCCCATGCCTGTCCGACGCCGCACACGGTCCCTGCTGCGACGGGCCGGTCGTACTCGACGGGTTTGATCGTCGATTGCATCTCCATATCTCCTGTCGGAGGGAGTAAGTGCTTTAGCACTTACTCCCTCCCCATGCTACGCGGTCGGCCGGAGTAAGCGTTTAAACGCTTACTCCGGCCCCAAGCCTCATACCAATCCCGGCGCCACCGATCTTTCAAAAACCGGCGGCCCAAATGAAAAAACCCCGCCAACGCGGGGTTTGTGACGTCCTGAGATTCTAATCGATTTCGAATCAGGCGTAGCGACGCAGGCGTGTCGCGAATTCCTGCAGCGCCTTGATGCCGCTTTGTTCTGCGCGATGGCACCAATCCTGCAATTGCGCGAGAAGCTGTTCGCGCGAGGCGGTCGAACGATCCCAGATCGCGGCAAGATCCTGGCGCAGCTGGAAGTACGTATGCAGCTTCTGGCTGTTCGCGAAGATTTCCGGCAGCAGCTTCTTCTGCGGCTCGTCGAGGCCGTCGGCGTCCTTGTGGAACCACTTGCGGGCACCGCGCATCAGCTGGTACTTCTCGCTCGACCCGAGTTCCTTCAGGTGCGCGAGCTCCTGGCGATACGCACGCTTCACGGCCTTGCCGTAACGCGCCATCACTTCGTAGCGGTTCGACAGCACGGCCTGCAGCGTTTCCTGGTCGAGCACCGTCTTCGGCTTGTTCAGGCGCGGCGTCGGCGCGACCTTCTTCACCTTCGCGAGACCGAATGCCGACATGATGCGGATGTACATCCAGCCGATGTCGAACTCGTACCACTTGTTCGACAGCTTCGCCGACGTCGCGAACGTGTGGTGGTTGTTGTGCAGCTCTTCGCCGCCGATCACGATGCCCCACGGGAACAGGTTCGTGCTCGCATCGGCCGAGTTGAAGTTGCGATAGCCCCAGAAGTGGCCGAAGCCGTTCACGACGCCCGCGGCCCAGAACGGAATCCACACCATCTGCACGGCCCACACGGTGAGGCCGAGCACGCCGAACAGCGCGACATCGATCACCATCATCATGCTGATGCCGAGAATCGGGTACTTCGAGTAGACATTGCGCTCGAGCCAGTCGTTCGGCGTGCCGTGGCTGAACTTGCGCATCGTCTCTTCGTTCTTCGCTTCCGCGCGATACAGCTCGGCGCCCTCGAGGAACACCTTCCAGATGCCGCGCGTCTGCGGGCTGTGCGGATCTTCCTCGGTCTCGCACTTCGCGTGGTGCTTGCGGTGAATCGCCGCCCACTGGCCGGTCAGCATGCCGGTGGTCATCCACAGCCAGAAGCGGAAGAAGTGGCTCGCGATCGGATGCAGCTCCAGCGCGCGGTGCGCCTGGCAGCGGTGCAGGTAGACGGTCACGCCGATGATCGTGACGTGCGTGACGGCGAGCGCGAACAACGCGACTTGCCACCACGAAAAATGCAGGAGCCCGTGGGAAAGAAAATCGAGCACAGAATTCAACAAGGCAGTTACCCGTGATGAGAGCGACGCCACGCTGGCGTCAGAAGAATGAAAGCATACCGCGTGTAGACCAGAATTTTACTTCAACCGTTCCAAGTCTTTGTAAAAAATGAATATTTTCTTGCCCTGACGCAACCCGCGCGGTCCACGTGCGGACTGGGAAAGGCCCGCGATCCGGTTTCGACCGCGGGATCGGTACGATTGACCGCCCGCGCCCGTTATGCGGCCGGCGCGTGCCCGTCCAGCGCACCGTTGGCCGCCGCCGGATCGCGCCCCGGCGCCGCGCCCGCCGCGGGAAAACCGTCCGGCAGCCCGACCACGCGCACTTCGCGCTGCGGAAACGGAATCGAGATCCCGTGCTCGCTGAACAGCCGCCAGATGTTGCGGTTCACGCTCGAGCGCACGCCCGACGTGCCTTTGGCGGCATCCTCGATCCAGAAACCGAGCTCCAGGTCGATCCCGTCCGCGCCGAAACTCACGAGGTACGGGGTCGGCGCGGGCTCGGTCAGCACGCGCGGCACGTCCTTCGCGGCGTCGGCAAGCAACGCGAGTGCCTGCTCGACGTCGCTCGTGTACGCAATCTGCACCGCGACCTTCGCATAGCCGCGCGTCAGGTACGACGACTGGTTCTGCACGACGTCGGTGATCAGCTTCTCGTTCGGGATCAGCGTCTCGTTGCCGTCGAGGCCGCGCACGACCGTGTAGCGCGTGCGGATCTGCGTGACGACGCCCTGCAGCCCGCCGACGCTGATCGCGTCGCCCAGCCGCAGCGAGCGGTCGAGCAGGATGATGAAGCCCGACACGTAGTTGCTGGCGATCTTCTGCAGCCCGAACCCGAGGCCGACGCCCACCGCGCCGCCGAACACGCCGAGCACCGTCACGTCGATGCCGACGAGCGACAGCCCGATCAGGATCGCCGCGAACACGAGCAGCGCGCGGCCGACCCGCGACAGCACGACCTTCAGGTTCGCGTCGAGCGTGCTCGCGCGCGACAGGCGATCCTCGAGCACCGAGCCGAGCCACATCGCGACCATCAGCGTCACGCACACCCACAGCGCGCCGGAGATCACCGACAGCAGCGTGAGGTGCGCGGTCGCGACCCGGAACTGCACGCTGTCGAGCCAACCGAGCACGTCGCGCTGGATGCCGAGTACGGTCATCACCATCGCGGCCCACACCACGGTCGACACGATCTTCTCGACGATCGACAGCCACGCGTGCGTGTGGCCGTCGCGCGCGAACACGCGCCGGGCGAAGAAGAACAGCACGTAGATCAGCCCGATGCCGAACAGCGGCACGAGCGCGAGGGACAGCAGCGACGTCGACATGAACGGGTCGAACGCGAGCTGCGCGCCGCCGACGAACACGCTGCCGAACAGCGGAAACAATGCACGCTTCAGGCTTTGCGCACCCGCGCCGGGCGCACGCCCGGCTGCCCGGCGCCGCGCGTCGATCCGGCCGTGCACGAAGCGCGCGGCCACCCACGCGAAACACAGCGCACCGATGAGGATCGCCGCCTGCCAGATCATCACCGGCTGGTGGAAATCGCGAATCACCGAGGCCAGCCGGTGCGACAGCAGGCGGCTCTGCAAACTCTCCATCGTCCGTCCGGGCAGTCGTTACTGCGCGGCGCGGCGCTCGAGCACCGCGGCGAAGAAGCCGTCGGTCGCGTGACGGTGCGGCCACAACGACAGGTAGTCACCCGTCTCGAGCTCGATGCGCTGGTCGGCCAGCACCTGCTGCGCCGGCACCAGCGTGAACTCCGGATGATCGGCCAGGAACTGTTCGACGATGCGCTCGTTCTCGGCGTCGAGCACGCTGCAGGTCGCGTAGACGAGCCGCCCGCCCTTCTTCACGAGCCGCGCGGCGCTCGCGAGGATCGACGCCTGCTTCGGCGTCAGCTCGTCGATCGCCGTACGCGTCTGGCGCCATTTCAGGTCCGGATTGCGGCGCAACGTGCCGAGCCCGCTGCAAGGCGCATCGACCAGCACGCGGTCGATCTTGCCGGCGAGCCGCTTGATCTTCGCGTCGTGCTCGCTGTCGATCAGCACCGGGTTCACGTTCGACAGCCCGCTGCGCGCGAGGCGCGGCTTCAGCTTCGCGAGACGCTTCTCCGAGATGTCGAACGCATAGAGGCGCCCGGTCGAGCGCATCATCGCGCCGAGTGCGAGCGTCTTGCCGCCCGCGCCCGCGCAGAAATCGACGACCATCTCGCCGCGGCGCGGCGCGACGAGCGAGCACAGCAGCTGGCTGCCTTCGTCCTGCACCTCGATCGCGCCTTCCTCGAACAGCTTAAGACGCGTCAGCGCCGGCTTGCCGACCACGCGTACGCCGAACGGCGCGAACGGCGTCGCGCCCGCTTCGATGCCGCTCACCCGCAGCGCTTCGATCACCTGGTCGCGGGTCGCCTTCTGCGCGTTGGCGCGCAGGTCGAGCGGCGCCGGGTAGTTCAGCGCGGCGGCGAGCTGCGCGAGTTCCTCGGCGTCGAAACGCTCAGACAGCGCCTGGTGAATCCAGTCGGGCAAGTTAGTGCGAATGCGCACGGGCAGGCTCGCCGGATCGATCTTCGACACGTGCTCGAGCCACGCGGACTCGGTGTCGGACAGGAACGGCTTCAGCGCATTGCGGCCCATCGTCTGCATCAGGCCGAGCAGCGTCAGGCGCCGCGCGGGCGTGCCCGTGCCGCTCTCGGCGAGATGCGAGAACTCCATCTTCCGGCGCAGCACCGCGAACACGGCCTCGGCGATCACGCCGCGCTCGGCATGCCCGAGCTTCGGGTGCGCGCGGAAGAACCGGCTCGTCGTCGCGTCGGCGGGGCCGGCGAACTTCAGCACCTCGGCGAGCAGGGTTTCGGTCTGGCCAATCAGGAATCCGTGCAGCTTCATACGCCCTCACTCGTTTCGGTTTGCGGTTGATCCGCGAAAATCCAGCGCGCCTCTTCGGGCGCGACCACTGCACGGCCGTCCTCGAGGCGCAGGCGCCCCTCGACGAACCAGCGCACCGCACGCGGATACAGCACGTGCTCGACCGTCAGCACGCGCCGCGCGAGGGCGGCCGCGTCGTCGCCGGCACGCACCGGCACCGCGCCCTGCGCGACGATCGCGCCGCTGTCGAGCTCGGGAATGACGAAATGCACGCTCGCGCCATGCAGCGCGACGCCCGCATCCAGCGCCTGCTGGTGCGTGTGGATGCCCTTGAAGCTAGGCAGCAGCGACGGATGGATGTTGAGCAGCCGGCCTTCGTATCGTCTGACGAATGCGGGCGTGAGGATGCGCATGAAGCCGGCGAGGACGACGAGATCGGGCGAGAAACGGTCGATCTCGGCGGCGAGCGCCGCGTCGAAGCTGTCGCGGCCGTCGAACGACCGGTGGTCGACCACCGCCGTCGCCACCCCGTGCGACGCGGCAAAAGCCAGCCCGGCCGCGTCGGGCCGGTTGGCGATCACGGCGGCAATCTCGGCCGGCCAGCGTTCCTGCGCGCACGCGCGGACGATGGCCTCCATGTTGCTGCCGCGACCGGAAATCAGGATCACGAGTTTTTTCATCCGCGAATTTTACCATTCGCCCTCGCGTTTCCCGCCTTCTCGGCCGTCGGCCCGCCCGAACGTTTATAATCTTCTGCTTTGCGGCCTTCCACCGCCCATTCCCCGACGCTGCATCCGCTATCGTGAAAGTCTTCCGCGGCCTGCCCAACGCCGAGAGCCGCGCCCCGTGCGCGCTGACGATCGGCAACTTCGACGGTGTCCATCGCGGCCACCAGGCCCTGCTCGCGCGCGTGCGCGCGGCAGCGGACGCGCGCGGCCTGCCCGTGTGCGTGATGACGTTCGAGCCGCACCCGCGCGAATTCTTCAATCCGGCCGGCGCGCCGCCGCGCATCGCGATGCTGCGCGACAAACTGGAAGCGTTGCGCGACCACGGCGTCGACCGCGTCGTCGTCGAGCACTTCAACCACACGTTCGCGAGCCAGTCGCCGCAGGCGTTCGTCGAACGCACGCTGGTGAACGGGCTGCACGCGCGCTGGATGATGGTCGGTGACGACTTCTGCTACGGCGCGAAGCGCGCGGGCACCTTCGACACGCTGAAGGCGGCCGGCGAGCTGCACGGCTTCGAGGTCGAGCAAATGGGCACGGTGGCCGGCAGCGACGGCACGCGCATTTCCAGCTCCGGCGTGCGTGCGGCGCTCGCCGCGGGCGATCTCGACGCGGCCGCGCAGGCGCTCGGCCACGGCTACGCGATCAGCGGCCACGTCGCGCACGGGCTGAAGCTCGGCCGCGATCTCGGCTTCCCGACGCTGAACCTGCCGATCCAGCACAAGCGGCCGGCGCTCGCGGGCATCTTCGTCGTGCAGGTGCACGGCCTCGGCCCCGAGCCGCTGCCGGGCGTCGCGAGCCTCGGGCTGCGCCCGACCGTCGACGATTCGGGCCGCGTGCTGCTCGAAGTCCATCTGCTCGACTGGCACGGCGATGCGTACGGCAAGCTGATCCGTGTCGAATTCCTGAAGAAGCTGCGCGACGAGGCGAAATTCGACGATCTCGAGGCGCTGTCGCGCGCGATCGCGCTGGACGTCGCGAATGCGCGCGCGTACTTCATCGAGCGCGACCGTGCGCCGGGCAGCCGCGCGACCGGCTTCGCGACGTCGGCCACCGACCGAATTAGCTGATCCGGACGGCGGCGCCGCGCGCCGCACCCTCGCGCCGCCCTCGCGCGCGCCTACCCGATTCACGACGCCCGAGCGTCCCCGATTTAGATAGCGATCCCATCATGAGCAACAAGAAAGCCGATTCGAAACCGCAGGCCAAGTATCCGGTCAACCTGCTCGACACGCCGTTCCCGATGCGCGGCGACCTGCCCAAGCGCGAGCCGCAGTGGGTCAAGGAGTGGGAAGACCGCGGCATCTACGAGAAGATCCGCGCGGCCAGCAAGGGCCGGCCGAAGTTCATCCTGCATGACGGCCCGCCCTATGCGAACGGCGACATCCACCTCGGCCACGCGGTGAACAAGATCCTGAAGGACATCGTCGTCAAGTCGCGCAACATGGCCGGCTTCGACGCGCCGTACGTGCCGGGCTGGGATTGCCACGGGATGCCGATCGAGATCCAGATCGAGAAGCAGTTCGGCAAGTCGCTGCCGGCGGCCGAAGTGATGAGCAAGGCGCGCGCGTACGCGACCGAGCAGATCGAGAAGCAGAAGGTCGGCTTCAAGCGCCTGGGCGTGCTCGGCGACTGGGCCAACCCGTACAAGACGATGAACTTCGTGAACGAGGCGGAGGAAATCCGCGCGCTCGGCAAGATCATCGAGAAGGGCTACGTGTATCGCGGGCTGAAGCCGGTGAACTGGTGCTTCGACTGCGGCTCGGCGCTCGCCGAAGCGGAAGTCGAGTACAAGGACCGCACCGACCCGACGATCGACGTGATGTTCGCGTTCGCGGAACCGGAAAAGACCGCGCACGCGTTCGGCCTGCCGGCGCTGCCGCGCGCCGAGGGCGGCATCGTGATCTGGACCACCACGCCGTGGACGATCCCCGCCAACCAGGCGCTGAACCTCCATCCCGAAATCATCTATGCGCTGGTCGACACCGAGCGCGGTCTGCTGATCATCGCGCAAGAACGCGTTGAAGCCTGCATGACCGACTTCAAGCTGACGGGCCGCGTCATTGCGACCGCGCCCGGCGTGAAGCTCGCGAACCTGCGCTTCCACCACCCGCTCGCATCGGCCCACCCCGGCTACAAGCGCACCGCGCCGGTCTACCTCGGCGACTACGTGACGACCGACACGGGTACCGGCGTCGTGCACTCGTCGCCCGCGTACGGTATCGAGGACTTCCAGTCGTGCAAGGCGCACGGGATGACCGATTCCGACTTCATCAACCCGGTGATGGGCGACGGCCGCTACATCGAATCGCTGCCGCTGTTCGGCGGCCTGTCGATCTGGGACGCGAACCCGAAGATCGTCGACGCGCTGCACGCGGCCGGCTCGCTGCTGCGCAGCGAGAAGTACACGCACAGCTACATGCACTGCTGGCGCCACAAGACGCCGATCATCTACCGCGCGACGTCGCAGTGGTTCGCCGGCATGGACGTGACGCCGCAAGACGGCGGCAAGACGCTGCGCGAAACCGCGCTCGAAGGCGTCGACGCGACCGCGTTCTACCCGTCGTGGGGCAAGCAGCGCCTGTTCAGCATGATCGCGAACCGTCCGGACTGGACGCTGTCGCGCCAGCGCCAGTGGGGCGTGCCGATGGCGTTCTTCGTGCACAAGGAGACCGGCGAGCTGCACCCGCGCACGCTCGAGCTGCTCGAGGAAGTCGCGAAGCGCGTCGAGCAGTCGGGCATCGAGGCGTGGCAATCGCTCGACCCGCGCGAGCTGATCGGCGACGACGCGAACCTGTACGAAAAGAACCGCGACACGCTCGACGTGTGGTTCGACTCGGGCACGACGCACTGGCACGTGCTGCGCGGCTCGCACAAGGATCAGCTGCAGTTCCCGGCCGACCTGTACCTCGAAGGCTCGGACCAGCATCGCGGCTGGTTCCACTCGTCGCTGCTCACCGCATCGATGATCGACGGCCGCGCGCCGTACAAAGGCCTGCTCACGCACGGCTTCACGGTCGACGGCGAAGGCCGCAAGATGAGCAAGTCGCTCGGCAACGGCATCGACCCGCATGAAGTCGCGAACCGCCTCGGCGCGGAAATCATCCGCCTGTGGATCGCGTCGACCGACTACTCGGGCGAGCTCGCGATCTCCGAGGAAATCCTGAAGCGCGTGACGGAAGGCTATCGCCGCATCCGCAACACGCTGCGCTTCCTGCTCGCGAACCTGTCGGATTTCGACTTCGCGCAGCACGCGGTGCCGGTCGACGAATGGCTCGAGATCGACCGCTATGCGGTCGCGTTCTCGCAGCAGTTGCAGACCGAACTGCTCGGCCACTACGAGAAGTACGAATTCCACCCGGTCGTCGCGAAGCTGCAGACGTACTGCTCGGAAGACCTCGGCGGCTTCTACCTCGACGTGCTGAAGGATCGCCTGTACACGAGCGCCGCCGATTCGCGCGCGCGCCGCTCCGCGCAGACCGCGCTGTACCACCTGACGCACGGCCTGCTGCGCGTGCTCGCGCCGTTCCTGTCGTTCACTGCGGAAGAAGCGTGGAAGGTGTTCCAGCCGGCGAGCGACACGATCTTCACGGAAACCTACTATGCGTATCCGGAAGTCGCCGGCTCGGCCGCGCTGATCGAGAAGTGGGCGCTGCTGCGCGACGTGCGCGGCAACGTGACGAAGGCGCTCGAGGAAGCGCGCACCGCGAACCGCATCGGTTCGTCGCTGCAGGCCGAAGTGGCCGTGCATGCGAGCGGCGCGCGCTACGACGCGCTGACGAGTCTCGGCGACGACCTGAAGTTCGTGCTGATCACGTCGGCCGCGACGGTCGTCAAGGTCGACGACGAAGCGCAGGAAAGCGTCGACGTGGCCGCGTCGAAGTACCAGAAGTGCGAGCGCTGCTGGCACTACCGCGAAGATGTCGGCGCGCACGCCGAGCATCCGACGCTGTGCGGCCGCTGCTTCTCCAACCTGTTTGAAAACGGCGAAATCCGGAGCGCTGCGTAACCATGGCGAAGACCCTGTCGAAACCGGCCAGCGGCGCGCTCGCGCCCTGGCTCGGCATTTCGCTGATCGTGATCCTGTTCGACCAGCTGTCGAAGATCGCGATCCTCAAAACGTTCGCGTACGGCGCGCAGCATGCGCTGACGTCGTTCTTCAACCTCGTGCTGGTGTACAACCGCGGCGCCGCGTTCGGCTTCCTGTCGACCGCGAGCGGCTGGCAGCGCTGGGCGTTCACCGCGCTCGGCGTCGGCGCGACGCTCGTGATCTGCTTCCTGCTGAAGCGCCACGGCCACCAGCGGCTGTTCAGCGTGTCACTCGCGCTGATCCTCGGCGGCGCGCTCGGCAACGTGATCGACCGGCTCGTCTACGGCCACGTGATCGACTTCCTCGATTTCCACCTCGGCGCGTGGCACTTCCCGGCGTTCAACCTCGCCGATTCCGCGATCACGGTCGGCGCGGTGCTGCTGATCTACGACGAGCTGCGACGCGTGCGCGGCTCGCGCTGAGCGCGCATACTCCGTGTCGACGGCCGGCTTCGCGCCGGCCGTTCCGTTTGATCCCAGGAGGCCTGAGTTGGCACACGCAGAACTTGCAGGAAAACACCTCGTTCTCGGCCTGACGGGCGGCATTGCCTGCTACAAGATCGCCGAACTCACGCGGCTGCTCGTGAAGGCCGGCGCGACCGTGCAGGTCGCGATGACCGACGCCGCCACCCAGTTCATCACGCCCGTCACGATGCAGGCGCTGTCGGGCCGGCCCGTCTATACGAGCCAGTGGGACGCGCGCATCGACAACAACATGGCGCACATCGACCTGTCGCGCGAAGCCGACGCGATCGTGATCGCGCCCGCGTCGACCGATTTCCTCGCGAAGCTCGCGCACGGGTTCGCCGACGATCTCCTGTCGACGCTGTGCGTCGCGCGCGACTGTCCGCTGCTCGTCGTGCCCGCGATGAACCGCCAGATGTGGCAGAACCCGGCCACGCAACGCAACGCCGCGCAACTGCGCGCGGACGGCGTATCGGTGCTCGGCCCCGATTCGGGCGCGCAGGCATGCGGCGAAGTCGGCGACGGCCGCATGCTCGAGCCCGAGGCGATCTATGAAGCGATCGTCGCGCATTTCGCGCCGAAGGTGCTCGCGCACCGCCGCGTGCTGATCACGGCCGGCCCGACGTTCGAACCGCTCGACCCGGTGCGCGGCCTGACCAACCGCTCCAGCGGCAAGATGGGTTTCGCGCTCGCGCGCGCCGCGCAACAGGCCGGCGCCGACGTGCATCTCGTCGCCGGGCCGGTCGCGCTCGACACACCGTGGGGTGTGTACCGCCAGGATGTACAGACCGCGCAGCAGATGTACGACGCGGTGATGCATGCAGTGGCCGACGCCGACATCTTCATCGCGGTAGCCGCCGTTGCCGACTGGCGCGTCGACCAGCCGGCCGAGCACAAGATGAAGAAGACGGCCGACCGCAAGATGCCAGCGCTCGCGTTCGTGGAGAATCCCGACATCCTCGCGTCGGTCGCCGCGCTGCCCGACGCGCCGTTCTGCGTCGGCTTCGCGGCCGAAAGCGGCGACCTCGACGTGCACGGCGACGAGAAGCGCAAGCGCAAGAACGTGCCGCTGCTCGTCGGCAACCTCGGCCCGCTGACGTTCGGCCGCGACGACAACGAAGTCGTGCTGTTCGAGGCCGCGGGCCTCACGCGCCTGCCGCGCGCGCCCAAAGACGAACTCGCGCATGTGCTCGTCGCGGAAATCGCGAAGCGCCTGCCCGACAACCGCCTGATCTGATCCCCGCGCGGCGGCGCTTGCCGCCGCGCCCTTCTCCGACCGATTCGACGACCGCATGAAACTCGACCTGAAGATTCTCGACGCGCGCATGCGCGACTACCTGCCCGCCTATGCGACCACCGGCAGCGCCGGCCTCGACCTGCGCGCGTGCCTCGACGCACCGGTCACGCTGCAGCCGGGAGAAACCACGCTCGTGCCGACGGGCCTCGCGATCCACCTTGCGGACCCCGGCTATGCGGCGCTGATCCTGCCGCGCTCGGGCCTCGGCCACAAGCACGGGATCGTGCTCGGCAACCTCGTCGGCCTGATCGACTCCGACTATCAGGGCCAGCTGATGGTCTCGACGTGGAATCGCGGCCAGACCGAGTTCGTGCTGAACCCGTTCGAACGCCTCGCGCAACTCGTGATCGTGCCGGTCGTGCAGGCGCAGTTCAACATCGTCGACGAATTCACCGAGAGCGATCGCGGCGAAGGCGGCTTCGGCAGCACCGGCCGCCACTGAGTTACGCGGCATGAAAAAAGGGGCCACGCCGAGTGGCCCCTTTCCTTTTCACGCGCCGTCACTTGCCGGCGGGCTGCGCAATCCGCGCGGACGCCGGTTCGCGGCGCCGCGCCTGCGCGATGCTCGCGTAGACGACCATCGCGACCAGCACGCCGAGCAGCACCGCCGACGAGCCGACCGTGCCGAGCGCAAGCCCGCCCTTCGCGACCGGCTTCGTCAGCAGGTCGCCGACCGTCGCGCCGAACGGACGCGTGAGCACGAACGCGGCCCAGAACAGCAGCACGCCGGAGATTCGCGTGAAGTAGTGCGCGAGCACGATCGCCGCCAGCAGGCCGCCGATCAGCAGCGCGCCGCCGCCGAAGCCGAGCCCCGAGCTGTCCGCGAGGAAGTCGCCGAGCGCGGTGCCGAGCGTGTTCGAGAACAGGATCGCGATCCAGTACAGCAGCTCGACCTTGCGCGTACGGATCAGGTCGACCGACAGCGATTCGCCGCTGAGGCGCCAGACCGCGAAGATCGCCAGCAGGATCGCGACGAGGATCGACGCGCCGGCCGCATAGCCGAGGCCGAGCGTGCGATCCATGAAGTCGGACATCGTCGTGCCGGCCGTGCTCGTCGCGACGATCACGGCCCAGTAGATCGCCGGGTGATAGCGCGTCGTCCTGAGCTGGGCGCCCAGCGTCGCGAGGAAGAAACCGAACAGCAGGATCGAGCTCACCGCGTAGCCGACGTTCAGCGTCATCGACAGCAGGTCGCCACCGGTTTCGCCGAGCGTCGTCGCGCAGATCTTCATGATCCAGAACGCGAGCGTGATTTCGGGCAGTTTGTTCATTCGAACCCCTTTTTGCAGGAAGCGGCGCGCCGGTGCGGATCGGCATGCCATGCAGACAGGATCGAATGTAGTCGCCGCTCGCTTAACGGAACCTTAGCGAACGTGACGAACGGCAGCGAGTGCTCACGCCGGCGCGGTCAGCGCGCGTGCTGGTGCCGGTAATGCAGCGCGTAGGCGAGCGTCAGCAGCACGGCGAACACGACGCCGACCACCATGGTCATCCGGAATTCGCGTGTGAAAGCGGTCGTCAGCAGGATCGCGGCGACGAGCCCCGCGCCGAGCAGGCTGCCGACCGGGTGCCCCCACATCCGGAACGCGAGCGCGGGCCCGCGATACCGCGCACGGAACCGCAGGTGCGTGACGAAGATCATCAGCCACGTGAACAGCGCGCCGAACATCGCGATCGCCATCATCACCGTGAACGCGGTGTCGGGCGCGAGCGCGACCAGCACGGCCGCCACCGCAACGCCGCTCGTCGAGATCCACAGCGCCGCCCGCGGCACGCCGTTCGCGCCGAGCCGGCCGAACACCGCGGGCGCGAGGCGCGCGCGCGACAGGCTGAACATCATCCGCGTCGTCACGTAAAGCTGGCTGTTCATCGCCGACAGCGCGGCGATCAACAGCACGAAATTGATCACGCCGGCCGCATACGGCACATGCGTCGCGGCCATCACCTTCACGAACGGGCTTTCGTCGGTGCCGGCCTGCGTCCACGGCACGATCGCCAGCATCAGCGCGAGCGTCAGCAGGTAGAACAGCACGAGCCGGAACACGGTCGAGCGGAATGCGCGCGTGACCGCGTGCTGCGGATCGCGCGCCTCGCCGGCCGCGATCGCCACCGCTTCGATGCTCATGTAGCTGAAGATCGCGACGATCACCGCGACCCAGGTACCCCACGGCCCCTTCGGCATGAAGCCGCCGTGCGCGGTGTAGTTCGCGAAGCCGATGCCCGATGCGGCCGGCGCCGCCCACACGAGATAGGCGCCAAGCACGATGAACACGACGATCGCCGCGATCTTCAGCAGCGAGAACGCGTATTCGACCGTCCCGTACAGCGTCACGCTCGCGAGGTTCACCGCGATCAGCAGCGCGGAGAAGCCAATGACCCAGTACCAGCCGGGCACGGCCGGGAACCAGTACTTCATGAACACCGCGATCGCGCTGATCTCGGTGCCGATCGCGAACACGACCGCGAACCAGTACGCATAGCGCACCAGGAAGCCCGCAAGCGGGCCGACGTAATGCTCGGCATAGGCGCCAAACGAGCCGGCCGTCGGATGCGCGACGGTCATTTCCGCGAGCGCGCCCATCAGCAGCAGCGCGATCAGCGCGCCGATCGCATAGGACACCAGCACGCTCGGGCCGGCGAGCCCGATCGCGAACCCGCTGCCGAGGAACAGCCCCGTGCCGATCGCGCCGCCGATCGCGATCATCGCCATCTGCCCCGACGTCAGCGCGTGGCGCAACCCTTGTTCGCGCGCGACGATAGCGTCGAACGATCGTTGTTGTTGTGTCACTGCGTTACCACTCCCCTGCACCACCATCGCGCCGCCGGCGCCGGATAAAACGAAACGGCGCGGAGAACTTCCCGCGCCGTTCGCATGAACAACGAATTATCGCTTACTCGACTTCGACCGTCTCTTCGTTCGGCTTGTGCGGCGGATTCGCCAGCTTGTCGAACGACAACTGCACCTTGTCGCTTTCGTCGACGTCGACCGTCACGTGGCCGCCGTTGAGCAGCTTGCCGAACAGCAGTTCGTCGGCCAGCGCGCGCCGGATCGTGTCCTGGATCAGCCGCTGCATCGGCCGCGCGCCCATCAGCGGGTCGAAGCCGTGCTTCGCGAGATGCTTGCGCAACGCGTCGGTGAAGAGCGCGTCGACCTTCTTCTCGTGCAACTGTTCCTCGAGCTGGATCAGGAACTTGTCGACCACGCGCATGATGATTTCCTCATCGAGCGAGCGGAAGCTGATGATCGAATCCAGCCGGTTGCGGAACTCCGGCGTGAACAGGCGCTTGATGTCGGTCATCTCGTCGCCGGTTTCGCGGCGCGTCGTGAAGCCGATCGTCGCCTTCTGCATCGACTCGGCGCCCGCGTTCGTCGTCATGATGATGATGACGTTGCGGAAATCCGCCTTGCGGCCGTTGTTGTCCGTCAGCGTGCCGTGGTCCATCACCTGCAGCAGCACGTTGAAGATGTCCGGATGCGCCTTCTCGATTTCGTCGAGCAGCAGCACGCAATGCGGCTTCTTCGTGACGGCTTCGGTCAGCAGGCCGCCCTGGTCGAACCCGACATAGCCCGGCGGCGCGCCGATCAGCCGGCTCACCGCATGACGCTCCATGTACTCCGACATGTCGAAGCGGATCAGCTCGATGCCGAGCGTGAACGCGAGCTGGCGCGCCACTTCGGTCTTGCCGACCCCCGTCGGGCCGGAGAACAGGAACGCGCCGATCGGCTTGTCCATCTTGCCGAGGCCCGCGCGCGCCATCTTGATCGAGGCCGCGAGCGCGTCGATCGCCGGATCCTGGCCGAACACGACGCTCTTCAGGTCGCGATCGAGCGTCTGCAGCTTGCTGCGATCGTCCTGCGACACGCTTTGCGCCGGCACGCGCGCGATCTTCGAGATGATTTCCTCGATCTCGCTCTTGCCGATCGTCTTCTTCTGCTTCGACTTCGGCAGGATGCGCTGCGCGGCGCCCGCCTCGTCGATCACGTCGATCGCCTTGTCCGGCAGGTGACGGTCGGTGATGAAGCGCGCCGACAGCTCGGCCGCGGCCGACAGGGCGCCCGACGAGTACTTGACGCCGTGATGCTCCTCGAAGCGCGACTTCAGCCCGCGCAGGATCGCGACCGTCTGCTCGACGCTCGGCTCCGTCACGTCCACCTTCTGGAAGCGCCGCGACAGCGCCGCATCCTTCTCGAAGATGCCGCGATACTCGGTGAACGTGGTCGCGCCAATGCACTTGAGCGTGCCCGACGACAACGCCGGCTTCAGCAGGTTCGATGCATCGAGCGTGCCGCCCGACGCGGCGCCCGCGCCGATCAGCGTATGGATTTCGTCGATGAACAGGATCGCGTGCGGGCGCTCCTTGAGCTCCTTCAGCACCGTCTTCAGCCGCTGCTCGAAATCGCCGCGATATTTGGTGCCCGCCAGCAGCGCGCCCATGTCGAGCGAGTACACCTGCGCGTTCGCGAGGATGTCCGGCACTTCGCCGCGCGTGATGCGATACGCGAGCCCTTCCGCGATCGCGGTCTTGCCGACGCCGGCTTCGCCGACGAGCAGCGGGTTGTTCTTGCGGCGACGGCACAGCACCTGCACGACGCGCTCGACCTCCGGCTCGCGACCGATCAGCGGATCGATGCGGCCGTCCTTCGCCATCTGGTTCAGGTTCTGCGTGAACTGCGCGAGCGGGGTTTCCTTCTGCGCGTTCGCGTCTTCGCTTTCCGCATTCGCATCGGTCGACTTCGCGGCTTCGCCGCTGTTCGTCTTCGCGATGCCGTGCGAAATGAAGTTCACCACGTCGAGACGCGTGACGCCCTGCTGCTGCAGGTAGTACACGGCGTGCGAATCCTTCTCGCCGAAGATCGCGACCAGCACGTTCGCGCCGGTGACTTCCTTCTTGCCGTTCGACGTCGACTGGACGTGCATGATCGCGCGCTGGATCACACGCTGGAAACCGAGCGTCGGCTGGGTATCGACATCGTCGGTACCCGGGACGGTAGGTGTGTTGTCGTGGATGAAATTGCGCAGGTTCTGACGCAAGTCCTCGATGTTGGCCGCACACGCGCGCAACACCTCGGCTGCCGTCGGATTATCCAGCAGGGCCAGCAGCAGGTGCTCGACCGTAATGAATTCATGGCGCGCCTGGCGTGCTTCCATGAACGCCATGTGCAGGCTGACTTCCAATTCCTGGGCAATCATGCTTCCTCCATCACGCACTGCAGCGGATGCCCTGCCTGCCGCGCATGGGTAACGACTTGCTCAACCTTGGTCGACGCGATGTCCCGCGTATAGACCCCACATACCCCTCGCCCTTCGCGATGGACCTTCAGCATGATCTGCGTGGCCGTCTCGCGATCCTTCTTGAAATACTCCTGGACCACCATGACGACGAACTCCATCGGCGTGAAGTCGTCGTTGAGCAGCACCACCTTGTACATCGAAGGCGGCTTGAGCTTCTGCTGCTTGCGTTCCAGGACGGTGCTGTCCTGCTTGTCCGGGATAATCGCCATACACCCATTCTAAACAACTCGGACAGGCCCGCAATCCTGCCATTACCCGACCGACCGGCCGGCGCCCTCCCCGGTGTCCCGGAACACGCGATCGTCTTCGCGCCATACGAAAGCCGGCTGCGGTGCCGGCTTTCACGCATGGCGCGGAACACGAACCGTCAGGGGGAAGCTCACCGGAACGTCGTGTCCGCATCCAGTATCCCACAAGCCGGGACGACTCGAACGCGTGTCACTCGAGCCTGGTATATGAGCCGATTATGCGGCTTTTCAAGCCCCCGCGCTTGGTCACATGCTGCAAAGCAAAGCCGGAAAAACCCTGAAAATGGGTTCTTTACAACGACCCTCTAAACGTCTAAAAATTCCACTTGACACTCCAATAAAGAGCGCCAACAATCAAGCTGGCACTTTTTTCAATTTGCCGATTGGCGAAACGAAAGAGGCCGAGGTGAGCTTGTGAGGGGGGAACGGCCGTATTTTGGTCGTTTAGCTTTTCGAGCGTGCTCGTGGTAAGTAGCAGCGACTGTGTGACAGGGGAAGTAGGAAAATGGCAACTGGTATCGTTAAGTGGTTCAACGACGCGAAGGGCTTCGGTTTCATCACTCCCGACGAGGGCGGTGAGGATCTGTTTGCGCACTTCTCGGCTATCACCATGAATGGCTTCAAGACGCTGAAGGAAGGCCAGAAGGTGAGCTTTGACGTCGTTCAAGGACCGAAGGGCAAGCAAGCGTCGAACATCCAGGCCGCATAAGGCATCGGATATCGGACGAAGAAACCCGGCGCACAGCGCCGGGTTTCTTTTTTTGTGGCCGGCCAATCGATAATCGATTGGCCGGCCTTTTCGTTCAATCCCGATAATTGAACACACATTGTCTTGTCACGCATGCAGATCGGATATCGAATCCGCATGTGAAACATATCCGCGGCTTCGTTACACGACCTTCAGCGTACCCATCATGCCGAGATCCTCGTGTTCGAGAATGTGGCAATGAAACATGCGCTCGCCGGGCATGTCTTGCGTGACGAGCAGCGACACGGTTTCACCGCTGCGCACGTTCACGGTATCGCGCCACGCGCGGAACGGCTCGCTCGTGCGCGAACCGGCCGACGTCCGCTCGATCACCTGGAACTGCGTGCCGTGCAGGTGGAACGGGTGGTCCATGTCCGTCGTATTGCGGATCTCCCAGCGCTCGACGTCGCCGCGGCGGCTCGTCAGCGTCGCGCGGTGCGGCGCGTAGGTGTCGCCGTTGATCGTGAAGCGCATGCCTGCCGGGCGGCCGTGCGCCGCGCCCTTCATCATCGCGTCCATGTCCATTTCCTCGCCGAACGCGACCGTCTTGTGCGCGACCGGTTCGCCCAGCGGCGGTACCGCGCGCAGCGTGGCAGGCAGTGCGCGGGCCTCGGCGGGCGCAAACGCGACATCGGCCAGCGCCTGCGCCGGATCGGGCGGCAGGCTGCCGTGGCCGTCGTCGTGCGACATCGCCATCTTGCGGCGGTCGTACTCGGCCGCCTGCAGCACCGCGCGCGACGCGCGGTCGCCCGCGCGCACCAGCAGTTCCGCCCGCTCGCCCGGCGCGATCAGCAGCGACGTCACGCGCCGCGGCGCGTCGAACAACCCGCCGTCGGTGCCTGCGTGCTCGAACACGCGGCCGTCGTCGAACGCGATGCGCAGGTAGCGCGCGCTGCATGCATTCCAGACACGCCAGCGCTCATCGCTCGCGACGTCGATGCGCGGCCGGCGCGCGCCGTTGACCAGCACGAATTGACCTTCCCGGCCGTTCATCCAGTCCATCATGTCGTTCGGCGCAATCGTGCCGTCGCGTGCAAGCTTCAGGTCCGACACGAACAGGTGACGCTCGGGCCAGCCGGCTAGCGGATCGTCCGCGGCGCGCACGACGAACGGGCCGGCCAGCCCGCGGAACACTTGCTCGGCGGTCATCATGTGCGGATGCGGGTGGTACCAGTAAGTCCCGGCGCTGCCCTTCGGCAGCGTGAAGCGATACACGCGCGACGCGCCGGGCGCAACGGGATCGGACGGATTGCCGTCCTGGTCGGGCGGCACGGGCAGGCCGTGCCAGTGGATCGTCGACGGCTGCGGCAGCTTGTTCACGAACCGGATCTCGACCGTATCGCCCTCGCGCACGTCGATCAGCGGGCCGACCACGGGGCCTTGCGTACCCGCGCCGAACTGCCAGAACGTCGTCGGCCGCGCGCCGCGCAGCAGCGGTCGCGCCACCGGTTGAGCGACCAGCGTCGCCCGGAACGTGCCGGGCTCACGGCTTTCGTTGGCGAGCGTGCGCAACGTCGCGAGCGGCGCGCCGGCCGGCAGCGCGTCGGCGGCCGCGAGCGCGGCCGGCGCGGGCTGGCCGTGCGCCGACATCCCTGACATACCCGACATGCCCGGCATGTCGTCCATCGAATCCATGCCGGCCATGCCCGCGTGACCGGCATGCTGCGCCGACGCGGTGCGTGCGAACAGCGACGCGGCCGCGACGCCGATGGCGCGCGACAGGAAGGTTCTCCGTCTCATCAATCGATCCTCGTTGTTCATGCAGCGCCGCGCGACAGCCGCGACGGTCGCGTCATCATAACCGCAGGGCCGGATCGAAAAACGCCGCCACCGGGCAGGCGGCAATACGCCGCGGCAAGCATCGTCACCGCGGAGGGACAGCGCCCTGATCGGCGCCGCCGGGCGGTGCCTTGGCAACCATCGTTACTTATCTGTCGCCCTTTGCGCCCTCAGCAAACACGCTTTGCGCCTTCCAACCCGGCCCTGGCATACGCGCTCGCGGCCTCGATGGTCCGCAAACCCACCTATTTTTCACGATGCGGAACAAGTCACTGCGTTATAAAAATTCGTGATGCAGAGCACAAATTTCCCGTTTCGCGATGCCGAAAAACGTTCCGCAATACAAAACGACGCAAATAAATTATTGTTTTTAAAACAGAATTTTTGTTTCGAGAAGCCGTTCTACATGCACCATCCGAGCGGGGCGCGGACGTAGACTTTGTTCCATGCACTGACGCTTCGCCACGACGTTCGACACGGAACCCGGCGCAAGCAGCCAGTCGGGCCACAGCCGGCCGAGCCGGCAGGCGGCACAACAGAATCGCTCGTGATCAGAAAGGGAGAACGGAAATGAAGGGATTTCGCTTTGGTTCAGCGCTCGGGTCGTTCTACATCCTGCCGGCAAACGGCGGCTGGGAAGCGACGTTCGGCAACGCCTCGCTCGGCGCGTTCTCGTGCCCGGAAGTCGCGGCCGACCGCATCTCCCGCGGCGACTGCGCGCAACCGTCCGAACTGGACACGGCCACGCTCGAAGTGCCGGACGAAATCGCCGAATGGGAAATCGTTCACGTCTGAATGGCAAGCCTCCAACGACAAACGCCCCGGGCGACCGGGGCGTTTTTCTTGTGTGCCGGGCGGCGAACGGTTCAACCCGCCGCACCGGCACATGTACGGGCTCGCGCGCTGGCGCGGCCGGCGTCAGGCGAGCGCGTCGACGATGCCGTTCAGCGTCGCGCTCGGGCGCATGGCCTGGCTCGTCAGCTCGACGTTCGGACGGTAGTAGCCGCCGATCGCCTGCGGCTTGCCTTGTGCGGCCGCCAGTTCTTCCAGGATGCGCGCTTCGTTGTCGGACAGCGCCTTCGCGACACCCTCGAACTGCGCCTTCAGCGCGGCGTCCTCGGTCTGCTCGGCCAGCGCCTGCGCCCAGTACAGGCACAGATAGAAGTGGCTGCCGCGGTTGTCGAGGCCACCGACCTTGCGCGCCGGCGACTTGTTCTCGTCCAGGAACTTGCCGGTCGCCTGGTCGAGCGTCTTCGCAAGCACGAGCGCCTTCGGGTTTTGATAAGCGTTGCCGAGGTGTTCGAGCGACGCGGCCAGCGCGAGGAATTCGCCGAGCGAATCCCAGCGCAGGAAGCCTTCCTCGACGAACTGCTGCACGTGCTTCGGCGCGGAACCGCCCGCACCCGTTTCGAACATCCCGCCGCCGGCCATCAGCGGCACGATCGACAGCATCTTCGCGCTGGTGCCGAGTTCCATGATCGGGAACAGGTCGGTCAGGTAGTCGCGCAGCACGTTGCCGGTGACCGAAATCGTGTCCTTGCCCGCGCGGATGCGCTCGAGCGAGAACCGCGTGGCGTCGACCGGCGTCATGATGCGGATGTCGAGGCCGTTCGTGTCGTGATCCTTCAGGTAGCGTTCGACCTTCGCGATGATCTGCGCATCGTGCGCGCGCGCCGGGTCGAGCCAGAACACGGCCGGGGCGCCGGTCGCGCGGGCGCGGTTGACCGCAAGCTTGACCCAGTCCTGCACCGGTGCGTCCTTCGTCTGGCACATGCGCCAGATGTCGCCCGACTCGACCGCGTGCTCGAGCAGCACGTTGCCGGCTTCGTCGATGACGCGCACGACGCCGTCCGCCGGGATCTGGAACGTCTTGTCGTGCGAACCGTATTCCTCGGCCGCCTGCGCCATCAGGCCGACGTTCGGCACGCTGCCCATCGTGACCGGATCGAACGCGCCGTGCTGCTTGCAGTCTTCGATCACGGCCTGGTACACGCCCGCGTAGCAGCGGTCCGGAATCACGGCCTTCGCGTCATACAGCTGACCGTCCGGGCCCCACATGCCGCCCGAATCGCGGATCATCGCCGGCATCGATGCGTCGACGATCACGTCGCTCGGCACGTGCAGGTTCGTGATGCCCTTGTCCGAGTTGACCATCGCGAGGCGCGGGCGCACCGCGTACTCGGCCTTGACGTCGGCTTCGATCGCTTCGCGCGTGTCGGCCGGCAGGTCCTTCAGGCGCGCGTACAGGTCGCCGATCCCGTTGTTCGGGTTGAAGCCGGCCTTCGCCAGCACGTCCGCATGCTTCGCGAGCGCGTCGCGGTAGAACACCGACACGAAGTGACCGAACAGGATCGGGTCCGAGACCTTCATCATGGTCGCCTTCAGGTGCACCGAGAACAGCACGTCCTGCGCCTTCGCGTCGGCGATCTGCGCTTCGATGAAGCTGCGCAGCGCGTTGCGGCTCATCACCGACGCGTCGATCACTTCACCGGCCTTCACGGCCGTCTTTTCCTTCAGCACCTTCTTCGCGCCGTCGGCCGTCGTGAGTTCGATCTTCACGCTGCCGGCATCGGCGATCAGCGCCGACTTCTCGCTGCCGTAGAAGTCGCCTTCGGTCATGTGCGCGACGTGCGCCTTCGACGTGGCCTTCCACGCGCCCATCTTGTGCGGATGCTTGCGTGCGTAGTTCTTGACCGACAACGGCGCGCGGCGGTCGGAGTTGCCTTCGCGCAGCACCGGGTTCACCGCGCTGCCCTTGATCTTGTCGTAGCGCGCCTTGACGGCCTTCTCTTCGTCGGTCGACGGATCTTCCGGATAGGCCGGCAGCGCGTAGCCCTGCGCCTGCAGTTCGGCGATCGCGGCCTTCAGCTGCGGCACCGATGCGCTGATGTTCGGCAGCTTGATGATGTTCGCTTCCGGCTTCAGCGTGAGCTGGCCCAGTTCGGCCAGATCGTCGGAACCCTTCTGCTCCGACGGCAGGACGTCTGCGAATGCCGCGATGATGCGGCCGGCGAGCGAGATGTCGCGCGTTTCGACGGCGACGCCGGACGAACGCGTGAAGGCCTTGACGATCGGCAGCAGCGAGTAGGTCGCGAGCGCCGGCGCTTCGTCGGTGAGGGTGTAGATGATCTTGGGCGAAGTGGACATGGTGGTCAAAGCATTGCTACGTGATTGTGGGACTGAGGAGCGCCGGCGGTAACCGGCGGGGAGCGACCGGGTCGATCGCGAAAGGGGCGCCGGCTCAGCCGGGCGGTGGTGTTGCGAGGGCCGTCATGGTCTACCTTGCAGGGCTTGCGGGCCGCTTCGCGGCGCCGCGGCCCGCATGCCGGGCCGCCCTGCCAACAAACCTGCCATCCACGAAACGCTCCGGCGCCGGCAGTCAGCGCCGGGGCGGCCGGCACCGTGCCGGCCCACCCCGGAAGGGGTCTTACATGTTCTCGATCAGCACTTCGCCGAAGCCGGAGCACGACACCTGCGTCGCGCCTTCCATCAGGCGCGCGAAGTCGTACGTGACGCGCTTCTGCAGAATCGACTTCTCCATCGCGGCGATGATCGTGTCGGCCGCTTCCGTCCAGCCGAGGTGGCGCAGCATCATTTCCGCCGACAGGATCTCGGAACCGGGGTTCACGTAATCCTTGCCCGCGTACTTCGGCGCCGTGCCGTGCGTCGCCTCGAACATCGCGACCGAATCCGACAGGTTCGCGCCCGGCGCGATCCCGATGCCGCCGACCTGCGCGGCCAGCGCGTCGGAGATGTAGTCGCCGTTCAGGTTCAGCGTCGCGATCACGTCGTATTCGGCCGGGCGCAGCAGGATCTGCTGCAGGAACGCATCGGCGATCGAATCCTTGATCACGATCTCGTTGCCCGTCTTCGGGTTCTTCACGCGCATCCACGGGCCGCCGTCGATCAGCTCGCCGCCGAATTCCTTCTGCGCGAGCGCGTAGCCGGCGTCACGGAACAGGCCTTCCGTGAACTTCATGATGTTGCCCTTGTGCACCAGCGTGACCGACTTGCGATCGTTGTCGATCGCGTACTGGATCGCCTTGCGCACGAGACGCTCGGTGCCCTCGGTCGACACGGGCTTGACGCCGATCCCCGAGGTTTCCGGGAAGCGGATCTTCTTCACGCCCATCTCGTCCTGCAGGAACTTGATGACCTTCTTCGCCTGCTCGGAGCCCGCGGCCCATTCGATGCCCGCGTAGATGTCTTCCGAGTTCTCGCGGAAGATCACCATGTCGATCTTCTGCGGCTCGCGCACCGGCGACGGCACGCCCTTGAAGTACTGGACCGGGCGCAGGCACACGTAGAGATCGAGCTCCTGGCGCAGCGCGACGTTCAGCGAACGGATGCCGCCGCCGACCGGGGTCGTGAGCGGCCCCTTGATCGACACCACGTATTCCTTCAGGACCTGCAGCGTTTCGTCCGGCAGCCACACGTCCGGGCCGTACACCTTGGTCGCCTTCTCGCCCGCGAAAATCTCCATCCAGTGGATCTTGCGCTTGCCCTTGTAGGCATGCGCGACCGCCGCATCGACGACCTTGATCATGACCGGGGTGATATCGAAGCCCGTACCGTCGCCTTCGATATAGGGAATGATCGGCTGATCGGAAACGTTGAGCGAGAAGTCCTTGTTGACGGTGATCTTGTCACCGCCCTCCGGAACCTTGATGTGCTGATACGGCATGATCGACTCCAGTGACGTGGCTGAGCAGGTGATGCTGGTCGAAGCTGCGCGCGCGGCGGGGGCGCGGCATGGCCACCCCGTGACGGCAACAGCGAGCCGCTATTCTAGCGCCCCAACCGGGCACTTCGGCGCGAACCGCGGCACTGCGTATCAAGACCTCACTTATGTCTTATATAAGACAGAGGACTTGCCGTTCCGTATTATGCATTAAGATTCCGCCATTTGCCATAGACCGCCCGCCCCCGCTCCCTGCGGGGCGCCGGGCGGGCGCCCCGCCATGAACCTGATCGCCCTCAACAAGCCGTTCGGCACGATTTGCCAGTTTTCCGCGCACGAGACGCGGCCGTCGCTCGGCGACTGGGTCAAAACGCCCGGCGTGTATGCGGCCGGCCGGCTCGACGCGGACAGCGAGGGGCTGCTGCTGCTCACCGACGACGGCGGGCTGCAGGCCCGCATCGCGGAGCCGCGCCACAAGCTGGTGAAGCGCTACTGGGCGCAGGTCGACGGCGCGCCGGGGCCGGCCGACCTGAAGGCGCTCGCCCGCGGCGTCGACCTCGGCGACTATGTGACGCGCCCGTGCCGCGCCGAATTCATCGAGCCGCCCGACACGCTGTGGCCGCGCAATCCGCCGATCCGCTACCGCGCCGCGATCCCGACCACGTGGATCGAGCTGGCGATCACCGAGGGCAAGAACCGGCAGGTGCGCCGGATGACGGCGGCCGTCGGCTTCCCCACGTTGCGCCTGGTGCGCGTCGGCATCGGCGCACTGGACATATTCGCGCTCGGCATTGCACCGGGAGAAACGATCGCGCTGCCGCCGCGCGCGCCGTGGGACGGTTTCGCGCCCGCCGGATGACGAATCCGGGACGTGCGCATTTTTCGTCATCTTTTTCGTCAACCGCCTGCGGAGATCGTGCGTTAAACCACGCAGATGCCAACCTTAGCTATCCGGCATTGGCAGCCGAACCCGTGTTTGCGTCACGAAAGCGACGTTTTATTCGAATACGATTCGGCGCCCGCAGCGCAAAGAGAAATTTCTCGAAGCGTCTGTCAACCGAAAGGTGGATGGCACCGTTAGACGACATGACTCCTATTGCCGGGTCATTTGGTTAATTAACTAAAGCTGAGGAACACAACATGAACAAACTGATCGCCGCTCTGGTCGCTGGCCTCTTCGCAACGGCTGCTTTCGCACAAGCTTCGGCTCCGGAAGCTGCTCCGGCAGCAGCAGAAGCTGCTTCGGCACCGGCTAAGCACGCTGCCAAGAAGCACCACGCTGCCAAGAAGCACCACAAGGCATCGAAGAAGGCTGCAGCAAGCGACGCAGCAGCACCGGCAGCTGCTTCGAACTAAGTAAGCTGGCTGTAATAACGCAGTCAAGAACACGCAGTCTTGCCGTTCTTACGGCGTTGAAAGGCAGATCACCGCAAGGCGATCTGCCTTTTTCTTTTTTGTGCCCGCCGGCGCGCATCGCGTACCATGCGGGTCTCGTTTTCCAGACAGGAGCCATGCTGTGCACTTCTCCCTGCGCCCGTCGCTCGGCCGCCTTGCGCGTGCCGCCGTGTTTCCCGCCGCGCTCGCCGTCTTCGCACTCGGCATGCAGGCCGCCAGCGCGCAAGTGCCGCCCGGCGCCAAGCAGCCGAGCGAGTTCCCGCGCGTGAAGCTGCGCGCCGGCATGTACGTGATCGACGCGGCCGTCGCCGCGAACGACGCCGACCGCGAACAGGGGCTGATGTACCGTTCGCAGCTCGCGCCGAACGAAGGCATGCTGTTCGTCTTCAACGAGAACGCCGTGCACTGCTTCTGGATGAAGAACACGCTGATTCCGCTGTCGATCGCGTTCATCCGCGCGGACGGCACGATCACCGACATCGACGAGATGCGCGCGGAAACCACCGACAACCACTGCCCGCGCAACAACGGCGTCTATGCGCTCGAGATGAGCAAGGGCTGGTTCGCCGCGAAGGGCATCAAGCCCGGCATGAAGCTCGACGGCCTGCCGCGGGCCCAGTAACCGCAACGGTCCGCGCGGCGGCATCGCGCCACGCCCCGACCGAACAGCCGGCCGCCCGTCATTTCCTGTCGGGCGCCGGTTTTTTTTCGTCCGCCCGCGGCGCTCGCCTTGATTCGGCACCCGCTGCCCGCATCTGCAAAAGCCACGGACAAGCGCTATCCTTTAAGTCTCGCTAGTTCCAGCCCGGGCCGGCACCCAATCAGCCGGCCCGCTTACGATCCGAACCACCAGGAGGTTCACGTGCCCCGCAAAACCCCCATCGAGCGCTATCGAAATATCGGGATCAGCGCTCACATCGATGCCGGCAAGACCACGACGACCGAGCGCATCCTGTTTTACACCGGTGTGAGCCACAAGATCGGTGAAGTGCACGACGGCGCGGCCACGATGGACTGGATGGAGCAGGAGCAGGAACGCGGCATCACGATCACGTCGGCGGCGACCACGGCCTTCTGGAAGGGCATGGCCGGCAACTATCCGGAGCACCGGATCAACATCATCGACACGCCCGGGCACGTCGACTTCACGATCGAAGTCGAGCGCTCGATGCGCGTGCTCGACGGCGCGTGCATGGTCTACGACTCGGTCGGCGGCGTGCAGCCGCAATCGGAAACCGTGTGGCGCCAGGCCAACAAGTACAAGGTGCCGCGCATCGCGTTCGTCAACAAGATGGACCGGATCGGCGCCGACTTCTTCCGCGTGCAGAAGCAGATCGGCGAGCGCCTGAAAGGCGTCGCCGTGCCGATCCAGATTCCGATCGGCGCGGAAGATCATTTCCAGGGCGTCGTCGACCTCGTGAAGATGAAGGCGATCGTGTGGGACGACGAAAGCCAGGGCGTGAAGTTCACCTACGAGGACATCCCCGCGAACCTCGTCGAGCTCGCGCACGAATGGCGCGAGAAGATGGTCGAGGCCGCCGCCGAAGCGAGCGAGGAACTGCTCGAGAAGTATCTGCACGACCATGAATCGCTGACCGAGGACGAGATCAAGGCCGCGCTGCGCCAGCGCACGATCGCGAACGAGATCGTGCCGATGCTGTGCGGCAGCGCGTTCAAGAACAAGGGCGTGCAGGCGATGCTCGACGCGGTGATCGACTACCTGCCGTCGCCGGTCGACGTGCCCGCGATCCTCGGCCACGACTTCGCCGATCCGGAAAAGCCGGCGGAGCGTCATCCGAGCGACGACGAGCCGTTCTCGTCGCTCGCGTTCAAGATCATGACCGACCCGTTCGTCGGCCAGCTGATCTTCTTCCGCGTGTATTCGGGCGTCGTGGAGTCGGGCGATACCGTGCTCAACGCGACGAAGGACAAGAAGGAGCGGCTCGGCCGGATCCTGCAGATGCACGCGAACGAGCGCAAGGAAATCAAGGAAGTGCGCGCGGGCGACATCGCGGCGGCCGTCGGCCTGAAGGAAGCGACGACGGGCGACACGCTGTGCGATCCGCAGAAGCCGATCATCCTCGAGAAGATGGAATTCCCGGAGCCGGTGATCTCGCAGGCCGTCGAGCCGAAGACGAAGGCCGACCAGGAAAAGATGGGCCTCGCGCTGAACCGTCTTGCGCAGGAAGATCCGTCGTTCCGCGTGCAGACTGACGAAGAGTCCGGCCAGACCATCATTTCGGGGATGGGCGAGCTCCACCTCGAAATCCTGGTCGACCGGATGAAGCGCGAGTTCGGCGTCGAGGCGACGGTCGGCAAGCCGCAGGTCGCGTATCGCGAAACGGTGCGCACGACGGCGGCCGACGTCGAAGGCAAGTTCGTCAAGCAGTCGGGCGGTCGCGGCCAGTACGGTCATGCGGTGATCACGCTGGAGCCGAACCCCGGCAAGGGCTACGAGTTCCTCGACGAGATCAAGGGCGGCGTGATTCCGCGCGAGTTCATCCCGGCCGTCGACAAGGGCATCATCGAGACGCTGAAGAGCGGCGTGCTCGCGGGCTACCCGGTCGTCGACGTGAAGGTGCATCTGACGTTCGGTTCGTACCACGACGTCGACTCGAACGAAAACGCGTTCCGGATGGCGGGCTCGATGGCGTTCAAGGAAGCGATGCGCAAGGCGAAGCCGGTGCTGCTCGAGCCGATGATGGCCGTCGAGGTCGAGACGCCCGAGGACTTCATGGGCAACGTGATGGGCGACCTGTCGAGCCGGCGCGGCATCGTGCAGGGGATGGAGGACATCGCGGGCGGTGGCGGCAAGCTGGTACGCGCCGAGGTGCCGCTCGCGGAAATGTTCGGCTATTCGACGTCACTGCGTTCGGCCACGCAGGGCCGCGCGACGTACACGATGGAGTTCAAGCACTACGCGGAAACGCCGGCGAACGTGTCGGAAGCCGTGATCAACGCCAAAGTGAAGTAAGCGCGGCTCGCTCGCTGGCGCATGCGTTCAAAGCCCGTCCGGTTCGTTCCGGACGGGCTTTTTTCTTCCGGCGCGCATCGCGTTCGTGGCTTTTTGATCGGCGCGCCGAGCTTTTTTTAGCGTGCCACAATGGATGGCGATTCGTCAGATGGAACCCGCCCGATGCCGCCCACCCCTGCCCTGCGCCGCCTGCTGACCCTCTATGCCGGCCTGATCGCCGCGAACGTCGCCGTCTGGCTGTGGGCGCTCGCCGTGCTGCGCGATCATCCGCTGCTGTTCGGCACCGCGGCGATCGCGTACGGGCTAGGGCTGCGCCATGCGGTCGACGCGGATCACATCGCCGCGATCGACGTCGCGACGCGCAAACTGATGCAGGACGGCCAACGTCCGGTGAGCGTCGGCCTGTTCTTCTCGCTCGGCCATTCGACGATCGTGATCGCCGCGACGCTCGGCATCGCGCTGACCGCGTTCGCGTTGCGCGACCGGTTCGATGCGTTCCGCGACATCGGCGGCACGATCGGCACGGCGGTATCGGCCACCTTCCTGCTGGTGCTCGCGTGCGTGAACCTGATGATCCTGCGCGACGTGTGGCGACGCTATCGCGGCGCTTCCGGGCACACGCACGACGGCGCGCACGATCATCGTCCCGTCGGCCTCGTCTCGCGGTTGCTACGGCCGTTGTTCCGGTTCGTGTCGAAGAGCTGGCACATGTATCCGGTCGGCGTGCTGTTCGGGCTCGGTTTCGATACTGCAACCGAAATCGGCCTGCTCGCGATTGCCGCCGCGCAGGCGAGCCAGGGGCTGCCGATCTATACGGTCATGCTGTTCCCCGCGCTTTTCACCGCCGGCATGACGCTGATCGACTCGACCGACAACGTGCTGATGATTCAGGCGTACGGCTGGGCGATGGACGATCCGCAGCGCAAGCTGCTCTACAACGCGAGCATCACGTTCGTGTCGGCGGCCGTCGCGCTGGCGATCGGCGGGATCGAAGCGGCCGGCCTGCTGGCCGACAAGCTGTCGCTGACGGGCCCCGTGCGCGACACGCTCGATGCGCTCGGCGAACGCTTCGGCTCGATCGGCTATGGCATCGTCGCGCTGTTCCTCGTCTGCTGGATCACGTCGATCCTGTTCCACCGCTGGCAACGCGCGGCCGACGCGCCGGCGCGCTGAACGACGCCCCGACGTTTCATTCCGGAAACAAAACCCTCCCCAACGACGTTGCATGCGTGGTCACGCGACTGCGCCCGCCTTGCGCCACGGGCCCGCGCGGCCGGTGGCACGAATCTCGCAGAGTGGGATGCGCACGGCGGGCCCGCGTGCCGATCCGCGTTCGCGGCCAGCGTCAGGCGCTGGCCCGAAGGCCATCGGCCGACGATAGGACAACGAATCTTTTAAGCCCCCCTGCACCACACGTGAATAGTCGCGCGGCAACGAGGCATCGCGCGCATGGGGAGGCCATGATGCATAAGACGAAACAACCGTTCCGCACGGCGGGACGGCGCCCTCGTGCAACCTTGCTGGCCGCGGCCGCTTTGGCGTGCTGCTGCTCGTATGCCGTCGCACAGAACACCACACCTGACTCCGTGTCCGACGCAAATGCCAGCGCGGACACCATCATGACGCTGGTCGAGAACGCATCGCCGTGCGCCGCCAATCCGGCTGCGTGCGCGGTGCACGTTTATGCCGGGCGGGGCGTCGGTAATGGCGGTGCCGGTGCGGGCGGCAGCGGCAGCGGCAATGGAAACGGTAGCGGCGGAAACAACGGGAACGGCGCCGTCGGACCTGCCGGCGTCGGCGGAACGACCGGTGGTACCTCAGGCAGTACGAGCGGCACGGGCCGTGGAGGCAATGCGTCCGGCAACGGTGGCTCGGGTGGCGGGACCTCGGGTGGCGGTACTTCCGGTGGCGGTACTTCAGGCGGCGGCACTTCGGGTGGTGGCACTTCGGGTGGTGGCACTTCGGGTGGCGGCACTTCGGGTGGTGGCACTTCGGGTGGCGGTACTTCCGGTGGAGGCACTTCAGGCGGCGGCACCTCGGGTGGCGGCACTTCGGGTGGCGGCACTTCGGGTGGCGGCACTTCGGGTGGCGGCACTTCGGGTGGCGGCACTTCGGGTGGCGGCACTTCGGGTGGCGGCACTTCGGGTGGCGGCACTTCGGGTGGCGGCACTTCGGGTGGCGGTACTTCGGGTGGCGGTACTTCGGGTGGCGGTACTTCGGGTGGCGGTACTTCGGGTGGCGGTACTTCCGGTGGAGGCACCTCGGGTGGCGGTGGCCACGGTGGTGGTGGCGATGGTGACGGCGGTGGTCACGGCCATGGCGGCGGCCATGGTGACGGCGGTGACGGTCACGGCAACGGCGGCGGCCATGGTGACGGCGGTGGCGGTCACGGTGGCCATGGTGACGGCGGTGGTGGTCACGGCAATGGCGGCGGCCATGGTGACGGCGGCGGTGGCCACGGCAATGGCGGCGGCCATGGTAACGGTGGCGGTGGCAACGGCAATGGCGGCGGCCATGGCAACGGTGGCGGTGGCGGTGGCGGCGGCAACGGCGGTGGCAACGGCGGTGGCAACGGCGGCGGCGGCGGCGGCGGCGGCCATGGTAACGGCGGTGGTGGCCACGGCAACGGCGGCGGCAACGGCAATGGCAACGGCAGCGGCGGAGCCGGCAATGGCGGCGCCAACGGCGTCGGCAACGGCCGCGGCAATGGCGGCAACAGTGGCAATGCCGGCGGCGGCAACGGTAACGGCGGCGGAAGCGCAGGTAACGGCGGCGGGAGCGGCGGCGCCAACGGCACCGGCGGCCACGGCAATGGTGGCGGCAACGGTAACGGCAATGGCAGCGGCGGCGCCGGCAACGGCGGTGCCAACGGCGTCGGCAACGGCCATGGCACCGGCAACGGCAATGGCGGCGGTCACGGCAACGGCGGATCGTCCGGCGGCAACCACTGACCCGACGCGTTGCCCGGCCGAAGTCGGTCAGAGCATCTCGAGCGCGCGCTTGCTGCGCGGCGGACGGAAATATGCGTCAAGCTGCGCGCGCTCGTCATCGCTGAACACGACATCGAGCGCGGCGCGGTTGTCACGCACGTGCTCGATCCGCGCCGCCTTCGGAATCGCGAATACGCCCGGCTGCGCGAGCACCCATGCCAGCGCGACGCGCATCACCGACACGCCGCGCAGCCGCGCGATCTCGTCGAGCGGCGAGCGTTTCGGCAGCCGCCCGTGATCGACCGGGCTGTACGCCATCGCAGGAATCCGATGATCGGCCAGCCACGGCAGCAGGTCGAATTCCGGACCGCGTCGCGCGATGTTGTAGAGAATCTGGTTGGTTGCGCACGCACCGCCGCCCGCCTCGTCGACGAGCTCGGCCATGTCGGCCGTATCGAAGTTGCTCACGCCCCAGTGGCGGATCTTGCCCGCGCGCTGCAACGCGTCGAAGCCCTCGACCGTTTCCGCGAGCGGCACCGACCCGCGCCAGTGCAGCAGGTACAGGTCGAGGCGATCGGTACGCAGGCGCTTGAGGCTCGCGTCGCACGCGGCGACGACGCCGCGCCGGCTCGCATGGTGCGGATAGACCTTGCTGACGAGGAACACGTCGTCGCGCAGGCCGGCGAGCGCGTCGCCGACGAGTTCCTCGGTCGCGCCGTCGCCGTACATCTCGGCGGTATCGACCAGCGTCATCCCGAGTTCGATGCCTTCGCGCAGCGCGGCGATCTCGTCCGCGCGCCGCGCCGGACGCTCGCCCATTTCCCAGGTACCCAGGCCCAGCTTCGGAATCGTCTCGCCGTTCGGCAAGACGACCGTGGCGATCGTGTCTGTCATGCGTGTCCTCGTCGCGGATTCGTGGCCGCTCACCGCGGCCGAAGCATCGGATACGACGCATCAGTGTAGTCAATCGGTGCGCCCCCGGCCTATTACGCGGCAAAAACCGGCTATAACGGCGCGGCATGATGACTTAGAATGGCCGCAACCTGATCGATACCCATTGTATGAAGGCACCCACGGACGACCGCTGGCAGGATCTGCGCCCCGACCCCGACAACGATACGCCGCTCTACCTGCAGCTCGCCCGCAAGCTCGGCGATGCGATCCACGACAACCGCTGGACGGCCGGCGAAGCGCTGCCTTCCGAGCGTGTGTTGTCCGAGGCGCTCGGCGTGTCGCGCATCACCGCGCGCAAGGCGATCGCGCTGCTCGTCGAGCAAGGCCTGATCCGCCGTACCCAGGGCGCGGGCAACTTCATCCAGCCGCGCTACGAAGATCCACTGTCGCGGCTGTCGAGCTTCAGCGAGATGCTCGAGCGCCGCGGTTTCAAGCCGAGCTCGCAGTGGCTCGCGCGCGAAATCCAGCCCGCCAACCGCGACGAAGTGATCCAGCTCGGACTGTCGCCGGCCGCATCGGTTACGCGCCTGAAACGCCTGCGTCTCGCCGACGGCATCGTGATGGCCGTCGAGAACTCGACGTTCCCCGCGACGCTGATTCCCGATCCGCAGGCGATCGTCGGCTCGCTGTACAGCTATCTCGAAGCGCGCGGCACACCGATCGTGCGCGCGCTGCAGCATTTCCGCGCGGTCAACGCGACCGACGAGATCGCCGAGCAGATGGGCATCGCCCCGCACGACGCGCTGCTGCTGATCACGCGGATCGGCTATACGTCCGACCAGCGCGCGATCGAGCTGACCGATACCTACTGCCGCAACGACTACTACGATTTCGTCGTCGAGCTGCGCAAGTAACGCGAGCCGCGCCACCGGCCCTCACAGCCAGCGCGCGTCGTCGGTGCCGAGCGGCACGGGCGGCCGCGCGAACGACGGCGGCGTCGCCGACAAGCGCTCGGCCGGCCGCACGGTGTCGAGCGCGCCGAACGGCGACGCGATACGGTCGATCCGGTCGCGCACGTCGGCCAGCGCGAGATCGGGCGCCTGCAGCCCGTCCGGCACCGCGCCGAACGACTGCAGCCAGCGCCCCGTCTGCGCGAGCGACATCCGCACGTGCCAGCTTCCCCCTTCGCGCGCCCGCCGGGCGAGCGCGATCATCGCGCCGAACGCCGCGAGATACCCCGTTGCATGGTCGAGCGCCTGGCACGGCAGATGGCGCGGCCCGCTCGCCTGCGCGGCCTGCTGCTCGTGCCATGCGATTCCGCTCGCCGACTGCACGAGGCTGTCGAACCCGCGCCGCTGCGCCCACGGCCCTGCATGCCCGTACGCCGATACCGACACATAGACGATGCCGGGCCGCCGCGCCGCCAGCGCCTGCGGCGTGAAACCGCGCGCGGCGAGCGCGCCGGGGCGGTACGACTGCAGAAACACGTCCGCGTCGCGCGCCAGGGCGTGCAGCGTATCGACGCCTGCCGCGTCGCGCAGATCGATCCACGTCGAACGCTTGCCGCGCCCGTTGTCGATCACGAGCGGCGCGATGTTCGGCAGGTGCGGACCGTTGACGAGCAGCGTCTGCGCGCCGTGCGACGCCAGCGTGCGGCCCGCGACCGGCCCCGCGATGATGCGCGTGAGATCGAGCACGCGCACGCCGGCCAGCGGCTGGCTCGCCTCGCCGCGGCCGATCGGCTCGGCCGGCGCGTCGCCGATCCGCTCGATCTCGAACAGCGGCAGCGACGCGATCGCACGCGCCTGCTCGTGCGCCGCCCATTCGTCAGGGGTTCTGATCAATGCCGCGCACAGGCCGGCCTCGGCCAGCGCGGTATCGAGCGCCGCGCCGTCCCAGGTACGGATCGCCGCGGCGACGTCGGCGGGCTGCGGGCCGCAGCCGAGTACGTCGAGAATACCGTGCAGGTGATGCGGAAAATTCGCGTGCAGTTGAATCCAGCGCCCGTCGCCCGTCTCGAAGAAGCCGGTCACCGGATGACGCAATTCCGGCGGCGGCCCGTCGTCCACGCGCAGGTAGCGTTCGCTGCGGAACGCCACGAGCGCGTCGCGCACCGACACGTCGACCGATTGCGCCACGCCCGTCCGCAGCCGATGACACTCGGCTGCCGCGAGCCCGGCTGCGGCGATCGTCGCGGCGGCGAGCGTGCCGACATGAAACGTCGACGGTAGCGTCGGGTCCTGCCCGGTCACGGTCGTGCGGGCCAGCGCGTCGCATTCGCCGCGTGCGAGTTGCCAAAGATGCGCCAAGGCGGAATCGGGTGTCATGGTGAAGGAAACGCCGTTGAGGAGACGGAATCGAGTCTAGAATTCGCGACAGGCGCGATCAATCTTGATTGCGCGAATCAATACATAACGAATAGTTGTAGCGCGCCGGCGCTTCATGCGCGGCGACAGGAGCTACCGGCATGACATCCGTCACTGCGCAGGAAGCGGCCGGCATGCTCGGCGTCAGCGTGAGCACCCTTTACGCGTACGTGAGCCGCGGCTTGCTGCACTCGCTGCCCGACGGCGCGACCAAGCGCCGCCGTTACGACGCCAACGAAGTGCGCGTGCTCGCGCGCCGCCGGGCCGACGCGAAGCGCGCGGGCGGCGTCGCCGAACGTTCGCTCGACTGGGGCGTGCCGGTCCTGGAATCGCGGATCACGCAGATCGCTGACGGTCGCCTGCGCTATCGCGACACCGATGCGATCGCGCTGGCCGACACGGCGACACTCGAAGAAACGGCCGCGCGGCTGTGGGACTGTCCGCCCGCGCGGCTGGCCGCCGCGTCGCTCGCGTCGACCGGTTTCGACGCGGCGCAGTGGGACGACTGGGCGCGTCGCTGGGCGCACCTCGCGCCGCTCGAACGCACGCTGGTGCTGCTGCCGGCCGCCGCCGCGTCGCTGCCGCGCCTGTGGGCGCAGGGGCGCGACGCACAGCTCGATTCCGCGGCGCTGCTGCTGCGCGTCGCGACGGCCGCGCTCGCCGGCATCGCGCCGGGCGACGCACCCGTGCACCAACAGCTCGCCGCCGCGTGGCGCGTGCGGCGGCGCAATGAAGCCGACCTGCTGCGGCGCGCGCTCGTGCTGTGCGCCGATCACGAACTGAATCCGTCGACCTTCGCGGTGCGCTGCATCGCGTCGACCGGCACCCATCTGTTCGGCGCGATCTCGGGCGGGCTCGCGGCGCTGTCGGGGCCGCGCCACGGCGGCGAGACGTTTCGCGCCGGCACGCTGCTCGACGAAGCCACCCGCGCCGCCGATCTCGATCGCTACCTCGCGCTGCGGCTGGCGCGCGACGAACGCGCGGACGGCGGCCGCACTGCCCTGTCCGGCTTCGCACACCCGCTGTACCCCGACGGCGACCCGCGCGCGCGGGCGCTGCTCGATGCGCTGCACGCGGCGGCGCCCGAGCGGCCGGCGCTGCGCGCGGCGCACGCGCTCGCCGCACGCGTCGAAGCGGCGACGGGCCTGCGGCCGGCGATCGATTTCGCGCTCGCGGTGCTGGAGCGCACGCTCGCGCTGCCCGACGGCGCGGCGTTCACGCTGTTCGCGGCCGGCCGCACGGCCGGCTGGATCGCGCATGCGCTCGAACAGTACGCGGACGGGAAGCTGATCCGCCCACGCGCCCGCTACGTCGGCAGTGACGCGGCCGCGTGACGCCGGCCGTCACGCCACGCGGCGAACGGGCGCCACCACGCAGGCGCGGTGCGCACGGCCGGCGCCGCGAGCGGGCCGAATGCGAACGTCGCGCCGCGCGGCCCGGCGCTGACCCACGCGCGCATGCCGGGCAGCAAGGTCAACGATGCGCCCGCGCCCAGCCAATGATCGTCGGGCCGGCCTTCGACGGTCACCCACACGTCGCCCTCGGCCACCTCGAGCAGCGTGCGATCGACGATCCGCCATCGTCCGGCCGGTTCGTCGCCGTCCATCACGTAAAGTCGCAGTTCGCGCATGGCAGCCTCCTGGTCGCACGAGTTCGATGACGCCAGTATTTCGGACAGTGACGGCACACGGACAGATACGGCCGCAGACACTTTTGGCTGAACTGTACTGGCCGGCCGATGGGGACAGGCTTCCCGCGGGCCGGCCCGGGCCGACCCGGCCGGCGGCCGCACGACATACCGCGCCGAACCTGCACGGCGCGGCGGCTTTCCCTACAATGTCGGCTGTCCCGCGCCACCGCCCCCGCCGTCATGTTCCAACGCCCGCCCGCCGCCGCTCCCGGCGAAAAGAACCTCACCGTAATGCTCTGGCTCGTTGCGACGGGCTTCTTCATGCAGACGCTCGACGCGACGATCGTCAACACGGCGCTGCCGTCGATGGCCGCGAGCCTCGGCGAATCGCCGCTGCGAATGCAATCGGTCGTGATCGCATACTCGCTGACGATGGCGGTGATGATCCCCGTGTCGGGCTGGCTCGCCGATACGTTCGGCACGCGGCGCGTGTTCTTCAGCGCGATCCTGGTGTTCTCGCTCGGCTCGCTGCTGTGTGCGAACGCGCATACGTTGACGCAGCTCGTCGCGTTCCGCGTCGTGCAGGGCGTCGGCGGCGCGATGCTGCTGCCGGTCGGGCGGCTCGCGGTGCTGCGCACGTTCCCGGCCGAGCGCTACCTGCCCGCGCTGTCGTTCGTCGCGATTCCGGGCCTGATCGGCCCGCTGATCGGGCCGACGCTCGGCGGCTGGCTCGTGAAGATCGCGTCGTGGCACTGGATCTTCCTGATCAACGTGCCGGTCGGCGTCGCGGGCTGCATCGCGACCTTCTACTCGATGCCCGACTCGCGCAACCCGGCCGCCGGCCGCTTCGACCTGAAGGGCTATCTGCTGCTGACGATCGGCATGGTCGCGATCTCGCTGTCGCTCGACGGGCTCGCCGATCTCGGCATGCAGCATGCGGCCGTGCTGGTGCTGCTGATCCTGAGCCTCGCGTGCTTCGTCGCGTACGGGCTGTACGCGGTGCGCGCGCCGCAGCCGATCTTCTCGCTGGAGCTGTTCAAGATCCACACGTTCAGCGTCGGGCTGCTCGGCAACCTGTTCGCGCGGATCGGCAGCGGCGCGATGCCGTACCTGATCCCGCTGCTGCTGCAGGTGAGCCTCGGCTACTCGGCGTTCGAGGCCGGGCTGATGATGCTGCCGGTCGCGGCGGCCGGCATGTTCTCGAAGCGGATCATCACGCGGCTGATCACGCAGCACGGCTATCGCAAGGTGCTGCTCGTGAACACGATCATGGTCGGCGTGATGATGGCGAGCTTCGCGCTGATGCGCGACACGGTGCCGGTGTGGGTGAAGGTCGTGCATCTCGCGCTGTTCGGCGGCTTCAACTCGATGCAGTTCACCGCGATGAACACGCTGACGCTGAAGGATCTCGGTACCGGCGGCGCGAGCAGCGGCAACAGCCTGTTCTCGCTCGTGCAGATGTTGTCGATGAGCCTCGGCGTCACGGTCGCCGGCGCGCTGCTCGCGACGTTCACCGGCATGCTGCGCACCGTGACGCCGAGCAACACGCTGCCGGCGTTCCATGCGACGTTCATCTGCGTCGGGATCATCACGGCCGCGTCCGCGTGGATCTTCGCGCAGCTCGCGCCGGAGATCCGCAGCACCGCGCGCAAGACCGACCCGTCCGAGCGCGCGTGACGCCCGGCGCGCGCCGAATCGGGCCGGAACGCACCATCGCGGTGCAACACGGCCCGGCGCGCGTGCGCGTACCGACCGCGCGACGGCAGCCGCACGCGACGCCCTGCCGTGCATGCTTCTTGCTCGCCTATTCTGTGGGTAAACTGGCAGTCTTCCTTCGGCCGACATCATGAGCATGATCGAAATCGATCCCCCCGGCTTTCAGCCGCCCCGCCCGGTCGCCGGCGACGACGGGAACCGGCGCACCGTGCTGTACGGCGGCTACACCGTGTTCAGCGTGTTTCAGCCGGTTTTCTCGGTGTCGCACCGGCGCGCGATCGGCTATCACGCGTCGCTGCGCGCGCACGACGAGGAAAGCCGCCAGGTGGCGTCGCACGAGGTGTTCACGCAGGCGGCGCGGCGCGGCGACCTGCTCGAGCTCGGCCGGCTCGCCGAATCGTTGCATCTCGGTAACTTCCACGCGTTCGACAGCCACGACGAATGGCTCTTCCTGAGCCTGCATCCGGCCGCGCTGATGGACACCATCTACGGCGACGCGCTGCTCGCGAATCTGAAGGCGCTCGGGCTGCCGCCGCACCGCGTGGTGCTCGAGGTGCCCGAGCAGGCCGGCGGCGAGACGCCGCGCTATGCGGCGATCATCGACGGGCTGCGCAAGGCCGGCTTCCTGATCGCGCTCGTCGGGTTCGGCGCGAAGCATTCGAACATCGATCGCGTGTGGCATTTGCATCCCGACATCGTCACGCTCGACCGCGGCATCCTCGCGCAGGCGAGCGAGCACTCGCATCTCGAACGCGTGCTGCCGGGACTCGTGTCGTTGCTGCACGAATCCGGCCAGCTCGTGCTGATGGGCGGGCTCGCGACCGAACGCGACGCGCTGATCGCGCTCGAATGCGACGTCGATTTCGTGCAGGGCCAGTACTTCGCGGGGCCGAGCGTCGATCCCGTGCAGCCGCAGGCCGCCGCGGGCTGCATGGATACGCTGTCGGCCGCGCTGCGGCTGCGCGTCGCGCAGCGCGAACGCACGCAGGCGGAACGGCTCGCGCCGTACGTGGCCGCGCTCGAGGACGCGAGCCGCAAGCTCGGCGCGGGCGAATCGCTCACCGATGCGGCGGCCGCCGTGCTCGGGCTGCCCGAGACCGCGCGCTGCTTCCTGCTCGACGCGTCGGGCCGCCAGATCGGCGACAACGTGCTCGCGCGCGGCAGCGTGTCGCAACGTGCGAAGCGCTTCCGCCCGCTGCTGCATTCCGAAGGCGCGAGCTGGGAACGCCGCCCGTACTTCATCGACGCGATGCGCGCGCCCGGCGGCGTGCATCTGACGCCACCCTACCTGTCGATCAACGAGGCGCACCTGTGCGTGACCGCGTCGATCGCCGCACCGGCCACGACCGGCATGCAGGTGCTCTGCGTCGACATCAACTGGGAAGCGGCACTCAGCCGCGAGTGAGTTCGCCGGCGCGGCGCGCTCACGCGTCGCCGCCCGCCTTGCGCACGATCAGCCGGTGCACGCGCTTGCCGGACGACGCGCTGACCACTTCGTGTTCGTCGATCACGTGCACGCCCGCGCCCAGCGCCGCATGCATCCGCGCCGAGTCGAGCGGTGTATAGAGGCGGCCACGTTCGTCGCGCAACATGCCGCCTCCGGCCACCCGCCAGCTCAGGTACAACGTGCCGCCCGGCATCAGCAGATCGGCCAGCCGCGCGGCAGCAGCCGCTGCGTCCGCCTGTTCGAGATGCATGACGACCGTTTCGCACAGCACGTTGCGAAACGCGCCGGACGGTACGCCGCCCAGCGCCGGCAGCGCGGCCAGTTCGAACGTCAGATCGCGATGGCGCCGCCGCGCCTCGTCGAGCAGCGCGGCGCTCGCGTCGTAGCCGCGCACGTCGAAGCCGCGCGACGCGAGCCAGGCCGTGTCGCGCCCCGCGCCGCAGCCGACGTCGGCGGTCAGCCCCGGCGAGAAATGCTGTTCGAGCAGCGCATACATGTCGTCGGGCGCAGCCTGGTCGAGCCAGTCCTGCGCGTATTGCGCGGCATGGGCGTCGTAGGCATCGAGAGTCGGGCGATCCACCATGGCGATTGCTCCGCAGGGGCGTCGGATGACGCACTCCGCATCTTAGTCGTTGCGGCCGGCCCGCACCGCCGGCAAGCGCCGCGAAGCCAGCCTACGCGGCCGGCACATGGCCCTCACGCGGCGCCTGCGCGGCCAGATCGGCCCACAGCGCGTCGCCGCGCCACGCCGGACGCGTCGCCGCGCTTTCCGCTTCGTGGACGAGCGCGCACAGCCGCGCATTGACCGGCGCCGGCGCGTCGAAGCGCCCGGCCAGCCGCACGATTTCGCCGTTGATCCATTCGACTTCGGTCGCCCGGCGCATCGCGAGATCGTCGGACATCGACGAGCGCGCCAACGGATCGATCGCGAGCATCCGGCCGCCGAGCACGCGGAAAGCCGCATCGGGCAGATCGAGCATCGCCGGAATCCATGCGGCCGGCAGCGGCGTCAAGCGTGCAGGCCGGATCGCGGCCCGCGCCAGCCAGTGCAGCGCCTCGCGCTGGGCCAATGCGACGCAGCGCCGGTACGTGCGTTGGGCGAGTTCGTCGCGCAGCGGCAGGTTCGCGAGCGCATTGACCGCATTGTTCAGGTTGAGCAGCAGCTTCGCCCACTGCACGGCGCGCATGTCGCGATGCAGCACGAGCGGCAAGCCGGCGCGCGCGAACAGGCCAGTGAACGGCTGCAGCGAGGGCGACGCGTCGACCGCCAGCCTCCCGGCCGAGCCCTGGTGAAACGCGCCGGGCCCGCGCTCGATCACGTTGAACGGCACCATGCCGGCCAGCACGGTCGCTTGCGGAAGTACGTCGCGCAGCACGTCGGCGTTGTGCAGGCCGTTCTGGAAGCTGATCACGGTCGTGCCCGGCCGCAGCACGCCGGCCAGTTGCGCGGCGGCCTCGCGCGTGGCGGCCGACTTCACCGCGACCAGCACGAGCCGCGCGTCGGCCGCCGCGGCCGGATCGACGGCGAATCGGACATCGGCCGGCGCGAGCGCCCCGCGATAGCCGCGCCGGTCGGTCAGCGTGAGTCCGTGCAGATGAATCGCCTCACCGATGCGCGCGCGGCCGACGAGCGTGACGTGCGCGCCGGCTGCCGCGAGGCGGCCGCCGAGATAGCAGCCGACCGCGCCCGCGCCGAATACGCAGACCGGCCCGGCCGACGCATCAGACATGCGAATGCGCGCCGCCATGCACGGGGCCCGCGCGCCGCTCGACTTCGCGGCGCACGTCGCCGCGCAGCCCCGCGAAGAACGCGACCTCGGCGACGACGAACAGCGGCCCGACGATCAGGCCGGCCAGATCGTCGACGAACGCGGGCTTGCGGCCTTCGAACCAGTGCCCGACGAACTGCACGATCCAGCCGACGACGAACGCGCCGATGCCGATCGCGAGCCATTGCGCGGTCGGCAGCGGCGCCAGCGACTGCGCGGCCCACAGGCCGAGCGCGAGCAGCACGGTCATCGCGATCCCGAACCGCAGGTCGAGACGCAGGTAGAACAGCGCGGACACGACGGCGAGCAGCAGCGCCGGCGACAGCGCGATGCCGGCCAGCATCCCGAGCGCCGGCCGCGACAGCAGCACCTCGACCGCGAACACGATCATCGGGATGCCGACCAGATGCGTCGCGATGTTGCGCGCGTCGCGATGGTAGGCCGCATACTGGGAAAGATGGTCCTCGAGGGTCTTCATGGCGTCTCCTGATCGGTTATCGAGCGCTATGATGCGCGTCACGCCCGAGAACCTCTGTCAGCTACCCGACATCGCGTGCCCATGCCTTCTTCGCTCGCCCCGTACCTGCCGCAGATCGAAGCGAACCCGTGGTTCGCCGGGCTGCCGCCCGCGCTGCGCGCCGACCTGATCGCCCGCGCGACGCTGCGCCGCCTGCCGTCCGGCCACGCGCTGTTCCGGCGCGGCGACCCGCCGTGCGGGCTGTACGCGGTACTGGCCGGTTCACTCACGATAGGTGCGGTCGATCCGCAGGGCAAGGAAGCGCTGCTGACGGTGGCCGAGCCGGTCACCTGGTTTGGCGAGATCGCGTTGTTCGACGGCCAGCCGCGCACGCACGACGCCATCGCGCTCGACGATGCGCTGCTGCTGCACGTGCCGCAGGCCGCGCTGCTCGCGATCCTCGATACCACGCCGCAATACTGGCGGCAGTTCGCGCTGCTGATGGCGCAAAAGCTGCGCCTGAGCTTCCTGACCGTCGAGTCGATGAGCGTGATGCCGGCCGCGCAGCGGCTCGCCGCGCGGCTGCTGATGATCGCCGAAGGCTACGGCGGCATCAGCGCCGGGCGCACGCATATCCGGCTGTCGCAGGAAACGCTCGCGTCGATGCTGTCGCTGACGCGGCAGACCACCAACCAGTTGCTGAAGGCATTGCAGGCCGACGGCGCGGTGCGGCTGCACGTCGGCGAGATCGAGCTCGTCGACATCGACGCATTGCGCCGCGCGAGCGGGCTCGGCGACGGCGCGTCCTGAACGCCGCGCAACGGCCTCTGTCGGCCTTTGTCGACTGCTGCGCGCTGCCCCGCGACCGCCGAGTTGCGCTATCGTGGCGGCTCCTTCCGTCCGCCGCGCGCACCGCCTTGAACACGTCGACCGTCCCCGCCCCCGCCCGTCATCCGTGGCCCGTCTTCATTGCGTTCCTGCGGCTCGGCCTCACGTCGTTCGGGGGACCGGTCGCGCATCTCGGCTACTTTCGCGCGGAATTCGTCACGCGGCGCGGCTGGCTCACCGAGCGCACCTATGCCGATCTCGTCGGGCTGTGCCAGTTCCTGCCGGGGCCGGCGAGCAGCCAGGTCGGAATGGCGATCGGTCTCGCGCGTGCCGGCTATGCCGGCATGTTCGCCGCGTGGCTCGGTTTCACGCTGCCGTCGGCGCTGCTGATGATGCTGTTCGCGCTCGGCGTTCACGCGACGGGCGCGCCGATCGAAGCCGGCGCGCTGCACGGGCTGCGCATCGTGTCCGTCGCGGTGATCGCGCAAGCCGTATGGGGCATGGCGCGCACGCTGTGCCCGGATGCACGGCGCGTCACGCTGATGGCCGCGGCCGCCTGCGTCGCGCTGCTCGCGCCGGCCGCCTGGACACAGATCGCGGTGATCGTCGTGGCTGGCGCCGCCGGTCTCGTGCTGCTGCCGCAACCGGCGCGCGACGCGCACGAACCGTTGCCGCTGCACGTGTCGCCCCGCGCGGGCGTGCTGTGGCTCGTGCTGTTCGCGGCGCTGCTCGTCGCGCTGCCGTTCGCGGCCCGCGTGCTGCGCTCCGATACGCTCGCCGTCGTCGATGCGTTCTTCCGCACGGGTGCGCTCGTGTTCGGCGGCGGCCACGTGGTGCTGCCGCTGCTGCAGGCGGCCGTGGTCGCGCCCGGCTGGGTCGGCGATTCGGCGTTTCTCGCCGGGTATGGCGTCGCGCAGGCCGTGCCGGGGCCGCTGTTCACGTTCTCGGCATTCCTCGGTGCGTCGCTGCGCGATGCGCCGAACGGCTGGCTCGGCGGCACGATCGCACTCGTGTCGATCTTCGCGCCGTCGTTCCTGCTCATCGCCGGCACCGCACCGTTCTGGGAACGCCTGCGCCGCAGCGCGCACATGCAGGCCGCGCTCGCCGGCGTGAACGCGGCCGTCGTCGGGCTGCTGCTCGCCGCGCTCTATCACCCGGTCTGGACCGACACGATCGTCGCGCCCCGCGACCTGGCCGCCGCGCTGGTCGCCTTCGTCGCGCTGGTGTTCTGGCGCGTGCCGCCGTGGGCCGTCGTGATCGCGAGCGCGGCGCTCGGCTGGCTGCTCGGCATCGCCGGCTGATCCGGCGGACGCGGCACGTTCGGGGCGCGCCAAAAACAAAAAGCCCTCGAAACGAGGGCTTTTCTTCGATGCCGCGCGCCGTGGCGGCGCGCAGGCGCCGGACTTACGCGAAGTTCTTCGCGGCGAAGTCCCAGTTCACGATGTTCCAGTACGCTTCGACGAACTTCGGACGGGCGTTGCGGTAGTCGATGTAGTACGCGTGTTCCCACACGTCGATCGTCAGCAGCGCCTTGTCGGCGGTCGTCAGCGGCGTGGCGGCGTTGCTCGTCGACACGATGTCGAGCGAACCGTCGGCCTTCTTCACGAGCCATGCCCAGCCCGAACCGAACGTGCCGACCGCGGCCTTCGTGAACGCTTCCTTGAATGCGTCGTACGAACCCCACTTCGCGTTGATCGCGTCGCCCAGCGCGCCCGTCGGTGCGCCGCCGCCGTTCGGCGACAGGCTGTTCCAGAAGAACGTGTGGTTCCAGACTTGCGCGGCGTTGTTGAAGATGCCGCCCGACGACTTCTTCACGATCTCTTCCAGCGGCAGGTTTTCGAATTCCGTGCCCGGGATCAGATTGTTCAGGTTCGTCACATATGCCTGATGGTGCTTGCCGTAGTGATACTGGATCGTCTCGAGCGAGATGGTCGGCGCGAGTGCGTCTTCAGCGTACGGGAGCGGCGGGAGCGTATGAGCCATGGCGATTCCTTCGTTGAGTATGTAGGGAGGCTGTGTTGGATGCTGCCGAGCGTCCGATTGTAGGCGAGGACGAATAACCCCGCAAACTCACGGGCCATTTATCCGCGGTATGCGGAAAAGCGCCGCTGGCGCGACGTCCGGCAGGACGACCCGGACGATGCGCAGCATTCGTGCCCGGCCGCGCCGCATGCGTTGCAGCGATCCTCGCGTGTCGCGCGCGCCGCTTCTTACGTCAGATCGTATCGGTCAGCCGCGGCTGCACGTCGGCGAGCGACACGTCCGCCGAGCCTTCGGCGAGATGCACGGTCAGGCGCCGCTGCGGCTTCAGCGCGTTCGGCGCGCGCACCGCGCGGCCCGTCTGCGCATCGATCAGCGCCGCATAGCCGCGCTCGAGCGTGCGCTGCGGGCTCAGCACCTCGAGCCGAGCGGCACAGGCTGACACACGCGCCGTGTCGCGCTCGTGACGGCGCTGCAACGCGCTGGCGAGACGCTGCGACAGCCCCGCGAGCGCATGGCGCGCCTGCGACGCATCGGGCCGCGCGCGCTGCCAGCGCAACTGCGCGAGCGCGAAACGCGCACGGGCATCGCGCACCGGCCGCGACGCCGCCGATGCCAGCCGCACCGCGAGCTGCTCGACGTGCGTGCGCTGCCGCTGCAGCCGCTCGGCCGGACTCACGAGCCGGCGCGCGAGCCAGTCGAGCTGCTGCGCGCGCTGTTCGAGCCGGCGCGCCATGCCGCGCGCGAGCGCACGCTGGCGCTCGTCGACCTCGCGCAGCAGCAGCGCCCGCTGCGGGCTCGCGAGTTCGGCCGCGCCGGTCGGCGTCGGCGCGCGCAGGTCGGCCGCGAAGTCGGCGATCGTGAAATCGGTTTCGTGCCCGACGCCGCTGACGACCGGCAGCTCGCTCGCCGCGATCGCGCGCGCCAGCGCTTCGTCGTTGAACGACCACAGATCCTCGATCGAGCCGCCGCCGCGACAGACCAGCAGCACGTCGACCTCGCGCCGCGCATTCGCGGTCGCGACGGCCGCGACGAGCTTTTCGGCGGAACCGGCGCCCTGCACGGGGGCCGGATAGACGATCACCGGAATATGCGGCGCACGCCGGGCGAGCGTGGTCAGCACGTCGCGCAGCGCGGCGGCCTGCAGCGACGTGACGATGCCGATCGCGCGCGGGTGCGCCGGCAGCGGCCGCTTGCGCTCGGGGGCGAACAGGCCCTCGGCCTCGAGCTGCGCCTTCAGCCGCAGGAATGCCTCGTACAGGCGCCCCTGCCCGGTGCGCCGCACGGCTTCGACGTTGAGCTGCACTTCGCCGCGCGGCTCGTACATCGTGACGACCGCGCGCACCTCGATGCGATCGCCTTCGCGCGGCGTGAATTCCGCGTACTGGGCGCGGCCGCGGAACATCACGCAGCGCATCTGCGCCTGCTGGTCCTTGATCGAGAAATACCAGTGGCCGCTCGCGGCGCGTGTGAAATTCGACACTTCGCCGGAAATCCACAGCAACGGAAACGAGCGCTCGAGCATCGTCGAAATCGCACGATTGAGCGCCGAAACGGGAATCACTTCGTCGCCGCCGCGCGTGGCGCCGGGGGCGGAAAAAGGGGAATCGGAAAGCATGGGCGGTCGGATGAATGCTGGCGGCGTCACGATAGTCCGACACGCGCGCGGCGTCCAGCGCCGCCGCATTCGCCCCCGCGCACGGAAGGTGTCCACACTCTGGCATTCGTCCGCGTAAAACGCTCGGAAACCGCTAAAAAAACCAGACGATTCTCTGTAACACCTTGATTTTTATAATTTTTTAAACCTTTCAGAATGATTCTCATCCGATTCGAGGCCCGCCGGACGGGCGTTTGAGGCAATCGACCGGGGAGTTCTTCACAGAGTTATCCACAAGGCGCCGCGATCCGGCCCCGCACGCTGCGGCGGCCGGTCGCGCTTGCCGCGCCGGCGTGCGGCGCGCTAGAGTGCCGCCTTCCACGGACCCAGCGGCATGCGCCGCCCAACGGAGAATCCGCCTTGACGAATCCGTCCCTCGCCGCGGCGCACGACGCGCCGCGCCCGGCCCGATGAGCGCGCCCGGCGGCCCGCTCGCGCGACTCGAAGCGCGCCTGACACGCGAATGGCAGCGGCGCGGCGCGCTCGCGTGGGCGCTGACGCCGTTCGCCTGCGTGTTCGGCCTGTGCGCGGCGCTGCGGCGCACCGCTTACGCCCGGGGCTGGAAGCAGCCGGTCGACGTCGGCGTGCCGGTGGTCGTGGTCGGCAACGTGACCGTCGGCGGCACCGGCAAGACGCCGACCGTGATCGCGCTCGTCGACGCGCTGCGCGCCGCCGGCTTCACGCCCGGCGTCGTGTCGCGCGGCTACGGCGCGAACGTGAAGGCGCCGACCGCCGTCACGCCGGCGTCGCGCGCGGGCGCGGCCGGCGACGAACCGCTGCTGATCGCGCGCCGCACCGGCGCGCCCGTGTGGGTGTGCCCCGACCGCGTCGCGGCCGCGCAGGCGCTGCGCGCCGCGCATCCGGACGTCGACGTGATCGTCAGCGACGACGGCCTGCAGCACTACCGCCTCGCGCGCACCGTCGAGCTGGTCGTATTCGACCACCGGCTCGGCGGCAACGGCTTCCTGCTGCCGGCCGGCCCGCTGCGCGAGCCGCTGTCGCGGCACCGCGACGCGACGCTCGTCAACGATCCGTACAGCGGCGCGCTGCCGCCGTGGCCCGACACCTACGCGCTCGCGCTGACGCCGGGCGCCGCGTGGCACCTCGACCAGCCCGCGCTGCGCCGCCCGCTGTCGCAATTCGCGCACGAGCGCGTGCTCGCCGCGGCCGGCATCGGCGCGCCGGAACGCTTCTTCGCGACACTGCGCGCGGCCGGTCTCGCGCCGGCCACCCGCGCGCTGCCCGACCATTACGCGTTCGCCGACAATCCATTCGTCGACGATGCCGTCGATGCGATCCTGATCACCGAGAAGGATGCAGTAAAATTGGGCGCTTCCTGGCGCGACGCCCGACTGTGGGTGGTCCCCGTCGAAGCCGCGCTCGACCCTCGCCTCATTGCCCTCGTTGTGGAGAAACTCCGTGGACGCTCGCCTGCTTGAAATCATTGTGTGCCCTATCTGCAAAGGCCCGCTCCACTACGACCGTGCCGCGCAGGAGCTGATCTGCAACGCGGACAAGCTCGCGTACCCGATCCGCGACGGCATCCCCGTGATGCTGGTCGACGAAGCGCGCCAGACCGTCGAAGGCACGCCGGTCGATCCGGCCGGCCGCTGAACCGCCGCGCCGCTCGCCCGGCGCCCCGATTCGACACCGTGACGGCCCGGCCCCGGCCGGGCCGCCGCACTCCGCCGGGCGACCGGCTTCCGGCGTCGCCCGCCCCGTTCTTCCCAGCGCTCCCCCGATGACTCACCCGCCCCCCTTCATCGCCGTCATTCCCGCCCGGCTCGCGTCGACGCGGCTCCCGAACAAGCCGCTCGCCGATCTCGGCGGCAAGCCGATGGTCGTGCGTGTCGCCGAGCGCGCGCGCGAAGCGGGCGCGCAGCAGGTGCTCGTCGCTTCCGACGCGCAGAGCGTGCTCGACGCGGCGCGCGATCACGGCTTCGAAGCGGTGCTCACGCGCGCCGATCATCCGTCCGGCACCGACCGGCTCGCGGAAGTCGCGGCGGCCTTCGGCTGGCGCGACGACACCGTCGTCGTCAACGTGCAGGGCGACGAGCCGCTGATCGACCCCGTGCTCGTGCGCGACGTAGCGTCGCACCTGGCCGCGCATCCGGCGTGTGCGATCGCGACCGCCGCTCACCCGATCCACGACGCGGCCGACGTGTTCAATCCGAACGTCGTGAAGGTCGCGCTCGACGCGCAGAGCGTCGCGCTGTACTTCTCGCGCGCGCCGATTCCGTGGAGCCGCGACGCGTACCAGCCGCACTGGCCGAACGTCGCGGCCATGCCTGCACCGGCTTTCCCCGTCTATCGGCACATCGGCCTCTATGCGTATCGCGCGCGTTTCCTGCGCACCTATCCGTCGCTCGCGCAGGCGCCGATCGAACAGGCCGAGCAGCTCGAACAGCTGCGTGCGCTGTGGCACGGCGAGCGCATCGCAGTGCTGATCACCGAATCCGCGCCCGAAGCCGGCATCGACACGCCGGCCGATCTCGCACGCGTGCAGGCCCTTTTTCAGCCGGGTTCAAAATAACCCGTGGCATAATCAGGCGATTGTGCGAGCCGTCCGCGACCAGCGCGTCCTCGCTTGACCCCGCCCGTGGCCCTGCCGGCAGCCGCGCGTCGCCTTGGCCGACGCGCCGCATCAGACCGGTCCGCCACGCGCCGGGCGAGCCCCGCGCCCGCTGTCGCCGACGCCTTTGTGTCTCGCCACACGAATCTACATACTTGGAGATATCACCATGCGTTTGATCCTGTTGGGCGCGCCCGGCGCGGGAAAGGGCACCCAGGCAAACTTCATCAAGGAAAAATTCGGCATTCCGCAAATCTCGACGGGCGACATGCTGCGCGCGGCCGTCAAGGCCGGCACGCCGCTCGGCGTCGAGGCGAAGGGTTACATGGATGCCGGCAAACTCGTGCCGGACGCGCTGATCATCGGCCTCGTCAAGGAGCGCCTGAAGGAATCCGACTGCGCGAACGGCTATCTGTTCGACGGCTTCCCGCGCACGATCGCGCAGGCCGACGCAATGAAGGAAGCCGGCGTCGCGATCGACTACGTGCTCGAGATCGACGTCCCGTTCTCGGAAATCATCGAGCGCATGAGCGGCCGCCGCACGCACCCTGCATCGGGTCGCACGTACCACGTCAAGTTCAACCCGCCGAAGGTCGAAGGTCACGACGACGTGACGGGCGAACCGCTGATCCAGCGCGACGACGACAAGGAAGAAACGGTCAAAAAGCGTCTCGAAGTGTACGAAGCGCAGACCAAGCCGCTGATCACGTACTACGGCGACTGGGCGCAGCGCGGCGAGGAAAACGGTCTGAAGGCGCCGCAGTATCGCAAGATCTCGGGCCTTGGCACCGTCGACGAAATCCGCGAACGCGCGTTCGACGCACTGAAGTAAGCAGCGCGTCGCGCACCCGCAAGCCGCCCGGACCGGGCGGCTTTTTTTTCGCCTGTCGCGATTTGCACGACCCTGCGGCACGCGCGCAAGAAAAACGCCCGCGATGCGGGCGTTTTTTCCATGTACAAAAAGCAGCGCGCAGGCGGCTCAATCCTCGCCGTCGCGCTGCATCCGTTGCCGCAATTCGCTGACCTGCGACTCGACGACGGTCGCGTCTTCCGCCTCGGGCCGCTCGCCGAGATACTGCTCGAGATCCTCGAGCGCGGGGCGCAGGTAGTCGAGCCGCGCATACGCGAAGCCGCGGTCGCGCACCTCGTCGAGCTGCTCGGGCAGCAGGATCACGAGCCGCTGCTGCACCGCGAGCAGCCGCTGCCAGCGCTCCGTCTGCAGATAGATCGTCTTCAGGTTGCGCAGCATCCGCGCGATGATCTCGCGGTTCGTCGCGGGCTGCAGCAGCGCGCGCAACGCGCTGTCGACCGCTCCCGCCGCCCGCGCGACGTACGGCTCGAGCATCTCGACCATCTCGGCTTCGGACAGCGAATGGCCGTTGGTCGGATCGATGATCAGGTCGCCATCCGGCAGCGTCACGCGCAGCAGGAAATGCCCGGGGAACGATACGCCGCGCGCCGGCACGCCGATCTGCTCGGCGAGCTCCAGGTACAGCACCGACAGCGAGATCGGGATCCCGCGCCGCCGTTTCAGCACGGCGTTCAGGTGGCTGTTATCGGGGTCGTAGTAATCGTTGTGATTGCACGCGAAGCCCAGCTCGCGAAAGAAGAAGTCGTTCAGCGCGGCGACGCGGCCCTTCAGGTCCGTATCGTCGGCGAGCCGCCGGCGCAGCCGCGCCGCCAGCATGTCGAGTTCGGCCAGCGTGCCCTGCAGGTCGAGGTCGGGATACGCGTCCTGCGCCAGCGACAGCGCGGCTTCCGTGACGGGCAGACTGTCGTCGTCCGCCACGAGCGTGCTGAAGTAGTCGAGGACGCGGGTCATTGCGGTCGTCACTTGGCGCGCCTTCTGAAGTAAGCGTATTTGAAGCCCATCACCCACAACATACCGAAATATAGTGCAGCAAACAGCACGAGGCACGCAGCCATCAGCGCAATGCGATCGAGCGGCTGCGCGCGCATGCCGGTCCAGTCGAAACTGATCGCGCACCAGTGCATCAGGCCCGCGAGCACGAGCGCCGCGCCGACGAGCTGCACGAAGAAGCGCAGCCAGCCCGGCGACGGCTGGTAGATGCCGCGCTTGCGCAGCCCGAGGAACAGCAGCAGCGAATTCAGGCACGCGCCGACGCCGATGCTCAGCGTGAGGCCCGCGTGGCCGATCAGCGGCACGAACACGTAGTTCGACAGCTGTGTGACGATCAGCACGCCGATCGCGATCTTCACCGGCGTCTTGATGTCCTGCTTCGCATAGAAGCCCGGCGCGAGGATCTTGATCAGGATGATGCCGACGAGGCCGATCCCGTAGGTCGCGAGCGCGCGCGCGACCATCGTGACGGTATGCGCGTCGAACCTGCCGTAGTTGAACAGCGTCGCGGTGAGCGGCGTCGCGAAGAAGAACAGCGCGAGCGCGCTCGGCGCCGCGAGCAGGAACGTGACGCGCAGGCCCCAGTCGAGCAGCGCCGAATATTCGTGCGAATCGGCGTCGACGTGCGCCTTCGACAGGCTCGGCAGCAGGATCGTGCCGAGCGCGACGCCGAGCAGCGCCGTCGGGAACTCCATCAGGCGGTCGGCGTAATTGATCCACGACACGGCGCCCTGCCCGAGCCGCGACGCGATGTTGGTGTTGATGATCAGCGACAATTGCGCGACGGACACCGCGAACGTCGCCGGCACCATTTTCGCGAGCACGCGCTTCACGCCCGGATGACGCAGCGCGCGCAGCGGGTTCAGGCCGATCAGCGGCACCATGTCGATCTTCTTCAGTCCCGGCAACTGCACGAGAAACTGCAGCACGCCGCCGACGATGACCGCCCACGCGAGCGCGTAGACCGGCACCTTCAGGTGCGGCGCGACGAACACGGCCGCGGCGATGAATGCGACGTTGAGCAGCACCGGCGCGAACGCGGGCAGCGAAAAGCTCTTGTACGTGTTCAGCACGCCCGACGCGAGCGTGGTCAGCGAAATGAACACGATGTACGGGAACATGATCCGCGTCATCGTGACCGCGAGCGGAAACGCCTGGCCGTCGCTGTGCAGGCCGGACGCGACCGCGAACACGACCCACGACGCACCGGCGATCCCGACGACCGACAGCACGGCCAGCGCCCACGCGAGCACGGTGGACATCGCGTCGACGAGCGCCTTCGTCGCATCGTGCCCCTGCTGGTTCTTGAACTCGGCGAGGATCGGCACGAACGCCTGCGAGAACGCGCCTTCGGCGGACAGGCGGCGCAGCAGGTTCGGGATACGGAAGGCGACGTAGAACGCGTCGGTGTATTGACTGGCGCCGAACGCACGGGCGATCAGCGTCTCGCGGGCCAGTCCGGTCACGCGCGACAGCAGCGTGAAGCCGCTGACCGTCAGAAGGGCTCGGAATAGATTCATGGGGCGCTTATTATACGGGCGTTGGGCGACCCGGCCACCGGCCGATGCCGAAAAGCGCATTGGCCGCCGACGGCCCTATCCGGCCGGCATCACGTTGAACTTGCCACTCGCTTGATTTTGTTGCTATAATCGCCTGTTTCTGGGCTCGTACATGCACGGCAACTGCCGTTTTCATGTCCCGGCCTCGGTTAAAATCACCGTTTTTTTATGCGCCCCTGGGCAATCGTTCTCAGGGGACGGATCGAAAAGCAGCGCTTGGCCGTCAGGCTCCAAGCTCTGGAAACAGGACAGGATAAGGAACCGTCATGGCTAACTCCGCACAAGCACGCAAGCGCGCCCGCCAGGCCGCGAAGGCAAACTCGCACAACTCGGCGCTGCGCTCGAAATTCCGTACCGCGATCAAGTCGGTTCGCAAGGCTGTTGAAGCCGGCGACCAGGCAAAGGCTGCCGAGCTGTTCAAGGCTGCCGTGAAGACGATCGACACGATCGCCGACAAGAAGATCGTTCACAAGAACAAGGCCGCTCGCAGCAAGAGCCGCCTGGCCGCAGCCGTCAAGGGCCTGCAGGCAGCAGCGTAACTCCGGTGCGCCCGCTCAGGCGGGCGCTCCTGTTTCCTGCGATCACGAAAAAGCCCGCCTAGGCGGGCTTTTTTGTCGCCTGCCGCCTGCGCATAGTGCGCGGCGGCAGTACTTGCCTGGCGGGCGGGCGCAACCCGCGCCCTCGCCCTTCGGCATCACTCACTTCTTCGTGTTGTAGTCCGGCAATTCGCACGCCTCGGTCACGACGAGGTTGTTGTCCTTCGCGAAATTCAGCACGAAATCGAAAGCCATCGGCTCGATGTCGCGCAACCGCGAATCGAGGATCACGCATTTGAGGTCGCCGAGCATCGTCGGGCGCACGTACAGCGAATACTTGAGACGCGCATTCGGCCCGCTCGCCCCCGGCCCGAAACAGGCCATCACACCGGCCAGACGTTCCGACCAATCGCTCGGGCGAAACTTTTTCCCGTCTTTCGTGATGCCCTGGATGAAAAATTCGGTCGGAGGGGTTTCAGCCATGTGGTTACCCAAGTGACGGCCCGGCGATGTCCAGGCAACGGCGCCTGGATACGCGAACACAAAGCTGGAGAGGCGGCGGCACGAGCCGATCGATATCCCGAAAACGGGGCGTCGATGCGCGCCGCCGGTGGACTGCACCGGATGTGTGCAGCGCACGGCTTGTGTCCGGCAGAGCGCGAAAAGCCTTGCCTGCCGGGCTGGAGAAAACTTTCGAATTATACCGCAGCGCGCCATCGCGCGTCGTCCCGACGGCCGTCTTCCCGCACCGTGGATCGGGCGCGGCGATCCTGCCCCGCGTCGCTCCACGGCTCGTCAAAGCACAGAAAATCCTTTATGCTGCTTTGAGTTATCCACACCCGACGGCGGCGCCGTCCGGCCTCGCGGCCGGGTGAGACCCGCCGTATTTCGTTTCATGACCGCCAAAACCATTCGTCACTACCTGCAGTTCAAGGATTTCTCGCTGGAAGACTACGAGTACGTGCTCGAACGCACGGGTATCCTGAAGCGCAAGTTCAAGAACTACGAAACCTATCACCCGCTGCACGACCGCACGCTCGCGATGATCTTCGAGAAGAGCTCGACGCGCACGCGCCTGTCGTTCGAGGCCGGGATCTTCCAGCTCGGCGGCCACGCCGTGTTCATGAGCACGCGCGACACGCAGCTCGGCCGCGGCGAGCCCGTCGAGGATTCCGCGCAGGTCATCTCGCGAATGGTCGACATCATCATGATCCGCACGTTCGAGCAGGACGTGATCACGCGCTTCGCGCAGAATTCCCGCGTGCCGGTGATCAACGGGCTGACGAACGAATACCACCCGTGCCAGGTGCTCGCCGACATCTTCACGTACTACGAGCACCGCGGCCCGATCGCCGGCAAGACCGTCGCGTGGGTCGGCGACGCGAACAACATGCTCTACACGTGGATCGAGGCCGCGCAGATCCTCGGCTTCAAGCTGCGCCTGTCGACGCCGCCCGGCTATGCGCTCGACATGAAGCTCGTGTCGCCCGACAGCGCGCCGTTCTACGAGGTGTTCGACGATCCGAACGAAGCGTGCAAGGGAGCCGATCTCGTGACGACCGACGTATGGACGAGCATGGGCTTCGAAGCCGAGAACGAGGCGCGCAAGCAGGCGTTCGCCGACTGGTGCGTCGACGAGGAAATGATGGGCCACGCGAATCCGGATGCCCTCTTCATGCACTGCCTGCCCGCGCACCGCGGCGAGGAAGTGACGGCCGGCGTGATCGACGGCCCGCAGAGCGTCGTGTGGGACGAAGCGGAAAACCGCCTGCACGTGCAGAAGGCGCTGATGGAGTTCCTGCTGCTCGGTCGCCTCAAGCACTGACGCGCCGCCCAACGCACACACGTAAAAAAGCGCCGGTCGATGATCGGCGCTTTTCGTTTGAGTGCGCCAAAACCGGCGCGCATTGCGTTACAGGCAGACCGGCTCCGCCTCCAGCTCGACGCCGAACCGCGCGCGCACGTCGGCCTGGATCGCCCGCGCCAGCGCCAGCACGTCGGCGCCCGTCGCGCCGCCGCGATTGACGAGCACGAGCGCCTGGCGGTCGTGCACGGCCGCCGCACCGAGCGCGCGCCCCTTCCAGCCGCAGCGGTCGATCAGCCAGCCGGCCGCGAGCTTCACCTGCCCGTCCGGCTGCGGATACGACACGACCTCCGGCGCGCGGGCGCGCAGCGCATCGAATTGCGCGGCGTCGATCACCGGATTCTTGAAGAAACTGCCCGCGTTGCCGAGTACCAGCGGATCGGGCAGCTTCGCGCGGCGGATCGCGACGACCGCCTCGAACACGTCGCGCGGCGTTGCCGCATCGGGCGTGATGCCGCGCGCGTCGAGCTCGCGTGTGACGTCCGCGTAGCCGAGCCGAGGCGTCCATTGCTTCGGCAGCCGGAACGTCACCGCGACGATCGCGAACCGGCCGCGCCCTTCCCGCTTGAAGAAACTGTCGCGGTAACCGAACGCGCAGCGCGCGGCGTCGAAGCGCTCGCGGCGCCCCGTCGCCAGCTCGACCGCGACCAGCGAATCGAAATACGCCTTCATCTCGAGGCCGTACGCGCCGATGTTCTGGATCGGCGCGGCGCCGACGGTGCCCGGGATCAGCGCGAGATTCTCGAGGCCCGGCATCCCGTGCTCGAGCGTCCACGCGACGAACGCGTGCCAGTTCTCGCCGCCGCCGGCCTCGACGTACCACGCGTCGTCGTCCTCGCGCAGGATGCGGCGGCCCGCGATCTCGTCGAGCAGCACGACGCCGTCGAAATCGCGCGTGAACACGATATTGCTGCCGCCGCCGAGCACGAGTTGCGGCAGGTTCGCGACCCGCGGGTCGCGATGCAGCGCCTCGAACTGCGCCGCCTGCGTGATGCGCGCGGCGAAGCGCGCGCGCGCGGCGATGCCGAACGTGTTGTGCACGGCGAGCGGATGGTCGGGAAGCAGCGACAGGGCGGAATCGTCAGGAGGCATCGGCATTCGCGGTCACGTCGGCCCGAGGCGCGGCGCATGGCCGGCCTTGGGCAAACGGAGGGGCATCGGTAAAATGGCAAATAGTCCGCAATTATAGCGAGTGCCCGCGCGCGAGCCGGGCGCCCGCATCTCAAGGGAGAATGCCATGCCATCGTTCGACGTCGTTTCCGAAGCGAACATGATCGAAGTGAAGAACGCCATCGAGCAGTCGAACAAGGAAATTTCGACGCGCTTCGACTTCAAGGGCTCCGACGCACGCGTCGAGCAGAAGGAACGCGAGCTGACGCTGTTCGCCGACGACGATTTCAAGCTCGGCCAGGTCAAGGACGTGCTGATCGGCAAGCTGGCCAAGCGCAACGTCGACGTGCGCTTCCTCGACTACGGCAAGGTCGAGAAGATCGGCGGCGACAAGGTCAAGCAGGTCGTCACCGTGAAGAAGGGTGTGACGGGCGACCTCGCGAAGAAAATCGTGCGCCTCGTGAAGGACAGCAAGATCAAGGTGCAGGCAAGCATCCAGGGCGACGCGGTGCGCATCTCGGGCACGAAGCGTGACGACCTGCAGAGCACGATCGCGATGCTGCGCAAGGACGTGACCGACACGCCGCTCGACTTCAACAACTTCCGCGACTGACCGGCCGCCGGCCCGTCGCGTCATCCGGCCGGGCCCCGCCCACGCGGCGCGCCCGGCGCGCGGCCGGCGCCGCGTTTCTCAGGCTTTCCCGCCGTCCTGCGCGCCGCCGTCCGCGGCCGCCTTCTTCTTGTCGCCGATCCGGCTCTCCTGCCCCGCGAGCAGCTTCGAAATGTTGCCGCGGTGACGCCACACGAGCAGCACGCTCATCGCGAGCACGGCCCAGGCGACCGGGTTATGGCCCGGTGTGCCGAACAGGAACACGTCGAACACCGGCGCGAACACGGCCGCCACCAGCGCTGCAAGCGACGAATAGCGGAAGAAGAATGCGACGATCAGCCAGGTCAGCGCGGTCGCGAGCCCGAGCACCGGGTGCACGGCGAGCAGCACGCCGGCCGCGGTCGCGACGCCCTTGCCGCCCTGGAAGCGGAAGAACACCGGGTACAGATGGCCGAGGAACACGGCGATCGCGACCCACGCGATCGCGACGTCGGGCAGGCCGAAGTGCCGGGCGAGCCAGACGGCGATCCAGCCCTTGAACGCGTCGCCGACGAGCGTCAGGATCGCGGCCTTCTTGTTGCCGCTGCGCAGCACGTTGGTCGCGCCGGGGTTCTTCGACCCGTACGAGCGCGGGTCGGCCAGGCCCATCACGGAGCTGACGACGACGGCGAACGACACCGAACCGATCAGGTAGGCAACGAGGGCGGCGAGCAGGATCTGCATGCGGAGGACTCTTCTTTCAACGTATCGGGAAAGGGACGGCCGTGCGCGGCAAGCCGGCAGGCCGAAACGGCGCCCATTCTACCGAACGGGCGCGGGGTGCCACGAAGGTGAAACCCTCAGTCGACGCTCGCGCACTGCACCGGCTGCGCGCCGAGCAGCGACGTGAGCACCGCCGGCGCGAGGCTGACGAGGTAGCCGCGCCGGCCGCCGTTCAGGTAGATCGTCGGCAATGCGAGGATCGTCGCCTCGACGTAGACGGGCATCGTCTTGCGCGTGCCGAACGGCGACGTGCCGCCGACGAGATAGCCCGAATGGCGGTTCGCGACCTCGGGCTTGCACGGCTCGACGCGCTTCGCGCCGATCTGCCGCGCGAGATTCTTCGTCGACACGGTGCGGTCGCCGTGCATCAGCACGATCAGCGGCTTCGCGTGCTCGTCTTCCATCACGAGCGTCTTCACGACGCTGTGCTCGTCGACGCCGAGCTGGCGCGCCGATTCGCCGGTGCCGCCGTGCTCGACGTAGTCGTACGGATGCTCGCCGAATGCGACGCCATGACGGCGCAGCAGCTGGGTCGCAGGGGTTTCGGACACGTGTCTGGATTTGCTCATGGCGGCATTTTAATGGCGAACGATCGCCGGGCGCGCAGTGGCGAGCCCGCGCCGACGGTATACTCGCGGCCCGTTTTCCGCCGGCCCGCCGCGTCGCCGTCACGATTGCACCCATCATCATTGCAGACATCGTGAAGCGCTATTGCCCGATTGGCTGATTGTGGCGCGCGTCTCGCCATGGCACGATCGTTCGCAAATATCGTCGGCCGCCGCCGGCCCTTCATCTGGAGACGCCATGTCCTCGCCCGTCCGTTCATCCGAATCGCTCGACGTCGATGCGCTGCTCGCCGCGCTGCCGCGCCGCATCGCCGACGTGCCCGCGCACCGGGCCGCGCAATCGCCCGCGCAGCCGGCGCTGATCGAGGATGCGCGCCGCCTGTCGTACGGCGAGCTGGCGCGGGCCGTCGACGCGGCGGCCGCGCGGCTGGCGAGTCTCGGCGTACAAGGCGGCGACCGCGTGATGATCGTCGCCGAAAACTGCGTCGCGCAGATCGTGCTGCTGTTCGCCGCCGCCCGCCTCGACGCGTGGGCGCTCGTGTCGAACGCGCGGCTGTCGGCCGCCGAGCTCGACGCGATCGCCGCGCATGCGCGCCCGAAGCTGATCGCGTTCACGACCGACGTATCGCCCGACGCGCGCGCCCATGCCGAGCGGCTCGGTGCCACGCCGGCCGCGGCGCTGCCGGTCGACATCGGCGCATGGTCGTATCACGTCGACGCGAGCGCGCCCGCCGAGCCGGTGGCCACCGGCAGCGCCGCACAATGCGCGGCGCTGATCTACACCACCGGTACGACCGGCACACCGAAAGGCGTGATGCTGTCGCACCGCAACCTGCTGTTCATCGCGGCGACGTCGAGCGCGCTGCGCCGCGTGTCGCCGGACGACGTCGTCTACACGGTGCTGCCCGTGTCGCACGTGTACGGCCTCGCGTCGGTATGCCTCGGCAGCCTGTATGCGGGCGCGACGCTGCGGCTCGCGCCGCGCTTCTCGCCGGAAGCCGTCCGGGTCGCGCTCGCCGAAGAAGGCGTGACGATCTTCCAGGGCGTGCCCGCGATGCATGCGAAGCTGCTCGAGCACCTGCACACGCACGGCCATGCGTGGCGCGCGCCGCGGCTGCGCTTCGCGTATTCGGGCGGCTCGCCGCTCGATGCGAACCTGAAGGCCCGTGTCGAGCACGTGTACGGCGTGCCGCTGCACAACGGCTACGGGATGACCGAAAGCAGCCCGACGATCACGCAGACGCCGCTCGACGCGCCGCGCAAGGACAGTTCGGTCGGCGTGCCGATTCCGGGCGTCGACGTACGGATCGTCGCGCCGGACGGCAGCGACGTGCCGCCGGGCGAAGTCGGCGAGATCCGCGTGCGCGGGCCGAACGTGATGCTCGGCTACTACCGCAACGCGGACGCGACGCGCGCGGCCATGTCGGCCGATGGCTGGCTGAGCACCGGCGATCTCGCGCGGCAGGAAGCGGACGGCGCGGTGACGATCGCGGGCCGTAGCAAGGAGCTGATCATCCGCTCGGGCTTCAACGTGTATCCGGTCGAGGTCGAGCAGGTGCTGAACGCGCATCCGGACGTCGTGCAGGCGGCCGTGATCGGCCGCGCGATCGACGGCAACGAGGAAGTGCTCGCGTTCGTCGAGCTGGTGCCGGGCGCGGCGGCGGACGAGGCGGCCTTGCACGCATGGTGCGCGGACCGGCTCACCGCTTACAAACGCCCCGCGCACATCCGCGTGCTCGATGCGCTGCCGGCCGCGTCGACCGGCAAGGTGCTCAAGCACCGGCTGCGCGAACTGGTCTGACGCGGCCGCCCTACGCGGGGGAACCCGCACCGGCGCCCCACCACGCCACGCCGCACCGCATGCCCGCGTCGCGCGTCAGCCGCGCGGGTGGTGCTGCGCGTGCAGCGTCCTGAGCCGCTCACGCGCGACGTGCGTATAGATCTGCGTGGTCGAGATGTCGCTGTGGCCGAGCAGCAACTGCACGACGCGCAAGTCGGCGCCGTGGTTCAGCAGGTGCGTCGCGAACGCGTGCCGCAACGTGTGCGGCGACAGGTGCGCGCGCACGTCGGCGTGCTGCGCGTGACGCTTGATGATGTTCCAGAACTGCTGACGCGTCATCCCGTCGCCGCGGGCGGTCACGAACAGCGCATCGGCCGCGCGTGCGCCGAGCAGCGCCGGCCGCGCGTCGCGCAGGTAGCGTTCGATCCAGCCGTGCGCGACTTCACCGAACGGCACGAGCCGCTCCTTCGAGCCCTTGCCCATCACGCGCACGACGCCTTCGTTGAGGCCGACCTCGACCGTCTTCAGCGTCACGAGCTCGCTCACGCGCAGCCCGCTCGCGTACATCAGCTCGAGCATCGTGCGATCGCGCAGGCCGAGCGGCGTGCCGATGTCGGGCGCGCCGAGCAGCGCCTCGACCTGCGCCTCGGACAGCGTCGACGGGAACCGGGCCCCCTGTTTCGCGGACGTGATCCGCAGCGTGGGGTCGGCGCTCGCGCGATGCTCGCGCACGGCCCAGCCGTAATAGCGGCGGAACACGGACAGGCGCCGGTTCGACGACGTCGCCTTGCCGTCGCTGCGCGCGGCGATATAGCCCGTCACCATCGCCTCGTCGGCCGAGTCGAGCGGCGCGTCGTGCGTCGCGGCCAGCCATTGGGAAAACAGCGCCAGGTCGCGCCGATACGCATCGAGCGTGTTGCGCGCGAGCCCGTGCTCGAGCCACAGCGCATCGCAGAACACGTCGATCGACGCGCGGCTCGCGAGCAGCGCGGGCGATGCCGCGACGGCGTCGGGGCCGGCTTCGGGGGTCGTCAAAGGTTCGCTCATCATCAGTACGGCACGCCCTCGTGCGTCAGCAGCCAGCGCTTCACTTGCTGGTAATAGCCGTTGTCGTCGTGGTTCGCGAATCCGCCGAGACCACCCGCCGCGACGACGCGATGGCACGGAATCACGAGCGGGAAATAGTTCGCGCCGCACGCCTGGCCGACCGCGCGCGGCGCGCTGCCGATCCGCTTCGCGACCTGGCCGTAGGTCAGCACCGTCCCGGGCGGGATATCGCTGATCACGTCCCACACCCGGTGCTGGAATGCGCTGCCGACGTCGGCGAGCGGCAGGTCGAAGCGTGCGGACGCGCGCTCGAAATAACGTTCGATCTGCTTCACGGCGCGCTTCGCGAGCGCCGAATCCGGATCGACCGACTTCATCGATTCGGGCAGATAGACGATCTCGCGCACCACCGCGGCATCCGTGCGGATGCCAACCTTGCCGAACGGCGCGTCGATGACTGCGTTGAACATTGAATTCTCCTGACCGGGGATGCGCGCGGCCCTACGCGCGCGCCGACGACACTTTACGCCGCCTTCATGCGGCCCGCAGCGCCCATTCGACATGCTCGCGCACGACCGGCGACGGATCGTCGGCCCGGGCGCGCAGCGCGGCGACGATCGCATCGCGCGCGGGCGGCGCGAGCCGGTCCGCGCCGGCGCGCAGTGCATTGCCGAGCCCGACCGCGAGATTGCGCAGCCAGCTTTCGTAGCCGATGCGCCGGATCGCGCTGCCCTGCATCCGCGTGTCGAATGCCTCCGCGTCCCACGCGAACAGCTCGACGAGCGTCGCCCGGTCGAGGCCGTGCCGCACGTCGAAATCGGCGACGGGCGCGGCCTGCGCGAACTTGTTCCACGGGCACACGAGCTGGCAGTCGTCGCAGCCGTACACGCGATTGCCGATCATCGGCCGCAGCGGCTCGGGGATGCTGCCTTTCAGTTCGATCGTCAGGTACGAGATGCAGCGGCGCGCATCGACACGGTACGGCTCGACGATCGCACCGGTCGGGCACGCATCGATGCAGCGGGTGCAGCTGCCGCAGTGCGCGCCGGGCGTCTCGGGCGCGGTGTCGGGCGACGTGTGCGCGTCGGTCGGCAGCGGCAGGTCGACGTAGATCTCGCCGAGAAAGAACAGCGAGCCGGCATCGCGCTGCAGCAGCAGCGTGTGCTTGCCGCGCCAGCCGACCCCGGCCTTCTGCGCGAGCTCGACCTCGAGCACGGGCGCCGAATCGGTGAACACGCGGTAGCCGAACCCGCCGATCTCGTGCTCGATGCGCTCCGCGAGCGTCTGCAGCCGGTGGCGCAATACCTTGTGATAGTCGCGGCCGCGTGCATAGATCGACACGACGGCCGCCTGCGGATCGTCGAGCCGCGCCCGTTCGCGCGCGCGCCAGTCGTGCGGCACGAGCGCGCCCGGCTCGCCGCCGGCCGCGTCGGCCGCGAGCGTGTGGGCCGGCAAATAGGCGAGCCGCACGGAGATCACGCGTCGCGTACCGGCCACAAGTTCGGCCGGCCGCGCGCGTTTCATCCCATGTTTCGCCATATAATCCATTTCGCCGTGGTAGCCGGCTTCCAGCCAGGCGGCGAGGCCCGCTTCGGCATCCGAGAGATCGGTATCGCTGATGCCGATCGCGCCGAAACCCAATTCGCGCCCCCACGCCCTGATGCGCGCGGCGAGCGCAGTCAACGCCGCATCGTCGAGCGCGCACGGCGCCGCGCCTTCGCCATGAGTCGAAGGCCTGTCGGATGCAGCGCGTTCCGGTAGTCGGTTCATCGCACTATTTTACGAGAATGCCAGCCACGTCCAGCCAACCGCCTCATGCCACGTTGCCCGCCCCGCTCGCGGAGCGCGTGGTCGCGCTCGCCGACGAAGCGGCAACCGAGGCCTTCGGCACCCGCTTCGCGCACGCACTCGACGCGGCGCGCCTCGAGCTCGACCGCGCCCATGCGTTCGACGGGCTGCAGATCCAGCTGGTCGGCGATCTCGGCGCGGGCAAGACGACCCTCGTGCGCGCGATCCTGCGCGGCCTCGGCCACCAGGGGCGCGTGCGCAGCCCGACCTATACGCTCGTCGAGCCTTACGCGCTCGAACGCAGCGATGGGGAACTCGAGGTCTATCACTTCGATCTGTATCGATTCAACGATCCGGCCGAATGGTCCGACGCAGGCTTTCGCGAATATTTCAATTCCACCGCGATTTGCCTCGTCGAATGGCCGCAACAGGCGGGCGCCCTGCTCGGCGTGCCCGATCTGGTTTTCTCGCTCGACGTGGATGGCGACGGCCGTGCCCTCACCGTCCGGGCGTACAGCGCTTCAGGAAAGGCATGTCTCGAAAGATGTTGATCAAACCGTTCCGCTCGATCGAATCGGCGGCCACCGCGACGCACAACTGGCGGCGCCGTCAGATCCTGCGCGCGGGGGCGTCGACGCTGGTGCTCGGTCTCGTCGCGCCGCGGCTCGCGCACGCGTCGTCGGTGCTCGGCGTGCGCGTGTGGCCCGCACGCGATTACACGCGCGTCACGATCGAATCCGACCAGCCGCTGCAGAATAGCCAACAGCTGCTGCAGGGTCCCGACCGTCTCGTCGTCGATCTGAGCGGCCTCGACCTCGACCAGGCGCTGCGCGACCTCGTATCGAAGATCGCGCCGAACGATCCGCAGATCCAGTCGGTGCGCGTCGGCCAGTATCAGCCGCACGTCGTGCGGATGGTGTTCGACCTGAAAGGCTCGGTGAAGCCGCAGGTGTTCACGCTGCCGCCCGTCGGCACCTACAAGTACCGGCTCGTGTTCGACCTGTATCCGGCCGTCGCGCCCGATCCGCTGTCGGACCTGATCGCGCAGACGGAACGCAAGGAACAGGCGCTCAACGACACCGCGCGCGCGCAGCAGATGCAGCCGCCGTCCACGCTGTCCGGCCCGGGCACCCCGCCGCCCGGCGCGGGCGACAACAGCGACGCGTTCTTCCAGCGTTTCGCGCAGAACACGCCGGCCACGCCGCACGCGCCGCCGGCCGCCGGCACGCCGTCGACGCCCGCGAAGCCGGCCGTCAAGCCGCCGCCCGTCATCGCGCGCCGCGACGACAGCGACGACGGCGACGACACCTACAAGTTCACCGCGCCGAAATCCGGCAAGGGCGGCACCGTGCGCCTGCTGACGGTCGCGATCGACCCCGGCCACGGCGGCGAGGACCCGGGCGCGATCGGCGGCGGCGGCACGTACGAGAAGCACATCGCGCTCGACATCGCGAAGAAGCTGCGCGCGAAGATCGACGCCGCACCGAACATGCGCGCGATGATGACGCGCGACGCCGATTTCTTCGTGCCGCTGAACGTGCGCGTGCAGAAGGCGCGCCGCGTCGGCGCGGATCTCTTCGTGTCGATCCACGCGGATGCGTTCACGACGCCGTCCGCGCGCGGCTCGTCGGTGTTCGCGCTGTCCGACCACGGCGCGACGAGCGCCGCGGCGCGCTGGATGGCGAACAAGGAAAATTCGTCGGACCTGATCGGCGGCATCAACATCAAGACGGCGGACGCGGCGGTGAACCGCGCGCTGTTCGACATGTCGACGACCGCGCAGATCCGCGACTCGCTGCGCTACGGCAACTACGTGCTGAAGGAAGTGGGCGGCATCAACAAGCTGCACAAGGGCTCGGTGGAGCAGGCCGGGTTCGCGGTGCTGAAGGCGCCCGACATTCCGTCGATCCTCGTCGAGACCGCGTTCATCAGCAACCCGGACGAAGAGCGCCGGCTCAACGACGACAGCTATCGCGACGAGATGGCCGATGCGATCTTCCGCGGCATCAAGCGTTATTTCGCCGCGAATCCGCCGCTCGCGAAGAGCCGGATGGCCTGAGCGCCATTACTCCCCAGCCGCCGGCACGCAGCGCGTGCCGGCGCGTCACGACGCCGCGAAGCGGCTCAGCAGTTTCCCGCCGAACACGTTCACCGCGAGCCCGCCCATCACGAGCGCGGCGCCGATCAGCTGCGATTGCGTCAGATGCTCGTCGAGCAGCAGCGCCGACGACGCGAGCCCGATGATCGGCACCAGCAGCGAGAATTGCGCGACCTGCGCGGCCGGGTAGCGCGACAGCAGGCGGCTCCACAGCCCGTAGCCGAGCAGCGTCGCGACGAACGCCAGATAGACGACCGCGAAGATCGACGCGCCGTTCAGCCCGGCGAGCGCGGTCGCGATCCGCTGCGGCCCTTCGAACCACAGCGACAGCAGGAAGAACGGCACGGGCGGCACGAGGCTTGCCCACACGACGAGCGACACGAGGTTCGCCTTGCCGACCTTCTTCGTGACGATATTGCCGACGGCCCACATCGCGGCCGAGCAGATCGTCAGCAGGAAGCCCGCGAGCGTCATCGCGCGGCCGCCCTGCGCGGCGATCACGACGAGCCCGCCCGCGGCGATCGCGAGCCCGACCAGGTTCTGCACGCGCAGCCGCTCGCCGAGGAACAGCATCGCGAACACCAGCGTGAAGAACGCCTGCGACTGCAGCACGAGCGACGCGAGGCCGGCCGGCATGCCGACGTACATGCCGGTGAACAGGAACACGAACTGGCCGAGCTGGATCGTCGCGCCGTACAGCACCAGCAGCCGCCAGGAAATCCGCGGCCGGCGCACGAAGAACACCGCGGGCACGGCCGCGAGCGTGAAGCGCAGCGCGCCGAGCAGCATCGGCGGCATGCCGTGCAGGCCGACCTTGATCACGACGAAGTTCACGCCCCATGCGAGGATCACGACCAGCGCGAGCAGCAAGTCCTTCGGGGCCATCATCGGCGTCTCCTCGATTGTCGGATTGTCGGTATGAAGCCGGTCAGTCTACCGGGTTTCGCCGCCCGGCCCGATACCCGCGCGGCCTGCATGGAATCGGCGGCGGACGCGGCGGCTTGTGCAATGCAGCGGCTTGCGCGACGCGATGAATGCCGCACGACGCGTGCCTGCGCGGGTGCATCGCGCCACGCGCGTTTCGCGTTCCTCCGTCACGCGCACCGCCGCGCCGCCAGTACAATGACCGGCAATCCCGCCGCTCCCCACGAGGCCCGCCATGACCGATTCGATCAAAGCCCTGTTGAAGCCGCACGTGCGCGACATCGGCAACCTGCAGGTGCGCCGCACGCTGCCCGCGCTCGCCGCACGCCTCGTCGGCCCGTTCATCTTCTTCGATCACATGGGGCCCGCCGCGCTGCCCGCCGGCACGGGGCTCGACGTGCGCCCGCATCCGCACATCGGGCTCGCGACGGTCACCTACCTGTTCGACGGCGCGATCCTGCACCGCGACAGCCTCGGCTCGCTGCAGGAAATCGTGCCGGGTGACGTGAACTGGATGACGGCCGGCCGCGGCATCGTCCACTCCGAGCGCACGCCGGACGCGCAGCGCGCGAGCGGCCACACCGTGCACGGCATCCAGACCTGGGTCGCGCTGCCGCAGGCGCACGAGACGACCGAGCCGTCGTTCGAGCACCACGCGGCCGACACGCTGCCCAAGCGCGACGAAAACGGCGTGGCGCTGACGGTGATCGCCGGCGACGCGTTCGGGCTGCATTCGCCCGTGACGACGTTCTCGCGCACGCTGTACGTCGCGGCCGAATTCGCGGCCGGCGGCCAGCTCGAACTCGATGCATCGCACGAGGAGCGCGCGGTCTACGTGGTCGACGGCGAACTCGCGATCGACGGCACGCCGGTACCGGCCGAACAGATGGCCGTGCTCTCGCCGGGCGCGACGGTCACGCTGACGAGCGGCAGCGGCGCGCGCGCGATGCTGCTCGGCGGCGAGCGGATGGACGGCGAACGCTTCATCGAGTGGAATTTCGTCGCGAGCAGCCGCGACGCGATCGAGCGGGCGAAAGCGGCGTGGACGCGCCAGGAAATGGGCAAGGTACCCGGCGAGACCGAGTGGATTCCGCTGCCCGAAGCGAAGCCGCGTTGAAAAAGCGGCGCGCCGCCCCCATCCTGACGATATTCGAACGGAAGAGAACGACATGGACACCACGCTTGCCACATTCGAGAAAGACGTCATCGAGGCGTCGCTGGACACGCCCGTGCTGGTCGACTTCTGGGCGCCGTGGTGCGGCCCCTGCAAGACGCTCGGCCCGCTGCTGGAAAAGCTCGAGGCCGATTACGCAGGCCGCTGGAAGCTCGTGAAGGTCAACGTCGACGAGAACCAGGAACTCGCCGCGCACTTCCAGACGCGCAGCATCCCGCACGTGATCGCGTTCGCCGACGGGCGCCCGGTCGACCAGTTCGTCGGCGTGCTGCCCGAGGGCCAGTTGCGCGCGTTCCTCGACCGGCTGCTGCCGGCGGCCGAGGAAGCCGAGCGCCGCGCCGCGCAGTATGCGATGGCCGAACAGCGCTTCGACGATGCGCTCGCCCACCTCGAAGCGGCGCTCGCACTGAACCCCGGTTACGACGACGCGCGCCTCGACCTGATCGAGTTGCTGCTCGCGCGCAACGAGGTCGACGCCGCGCGCGCGGAAACCGAGCGCCTGTCGCCGCAAACCGTGCAGAACGGCGATCCGCGCTACCAGGCGATCAAGACCCGTTTCGACGCGCTGGACGCCACGGCCGACCTGCCGCCGACCGATGCGCTCGAAGCGCGCATCGCGGCGAATCCGGCCGATCTCGACGCGCGCTTCGACCTCGCGCAGAGCCTGATCGCGCGGCGCGCGTACGAAGGCGCGCTGGAGCAGCTGCTGGAAATCGTGACGCGCGATCGCGCATACGGCGACGACCTCGGCCGCCGCACGATGATCTCGGTGTTCGAACTGGCCGGCGATCGCCCCGACCTCGTCGCCGCGTGGCGACGCAAGCTGAGCATGGCGCTCAACTGATGTACAAGCAGCCGGGCCTCTCGTGGCCCGGCTGACCTGCCGTATCGCTCGACGCGCGTTACCCGCGCCGCAGCATCACCCTTTCCTGCCCGCGCGTTGCACGCTCAGCCGGCCGCCTGTGCCGCGATCGCCCGCAGCGCATGCGCGGCCGCCGCGAAACCGAAGCTCGCGGTCACGCACACGCTCGAACCGAAGCCCGCGCAGTTGAGCCCCGCGACGTGCGCGGCCGCGGACGGCTCCGTGCCGTCCTCGATGTCGCAGGCCGCCGCTTCCGGGTAGATCAGCGGCTCGTCCGAATACACGGCGCTGACCTTGAAACGCGCCTTCGGCCCGCGCGGAAAACCGTGCTGCTTGCGCAACTGCGCACGCACCTTCGACAGCAGCGGATCCTGGATCGTCAGCGCGAGATCGTCGATGCGGATGCGCGTGGGGTCGAGCTGCCCGCCCGCGCCGCCGACCACGATCAACGGCTGCCGTTTCGCGACGCACCACGCGATCAGCGCGACCTTCGTGCGTACGCTGTCGATCGCGTCGATCACGTAGTCGAAGCCGCCGCCGAGCAGCGCGTCGAAGTTGTCGGGCTCGACGAAATCCTCGATCCGGTTCACGCGGCACGCGGGGTCGATCAGCGCGATACGCTCGGCCATCGCGTCGACCTTCGGCTTGCCGTAATTGCCGTCGAGCGCATGGATCTGCCGGTTCGTGTTGCTCTCCGCGACGTTGTCGAGATCGATCAGCGTCAGCGTGCCGACCGCGTTGCGCGCGAGCGCCTCGGCCACCCACGACCCGACGCCGCCGATCCCGATCACCGCGACGTGCGCCCGCTCGAACGCGGCCGCCGCCGGCGCGCCGTACAGGCGCGCGACGCCGCCGAAACGCCGCGCGCGATCCACGTCAAGCTGGATTTCCGGTGGCGGGGTAAGATCAGAAGAACTGGGCGGGGCAGCGTCGGCGGAGGACATGGCAGCAAGGAAAACGTAAGTCGTGCAGCCCTCTATTCTGCCTGAACTCCCCGCTCCCACGCGCCACTGTGCACGCACGATTCTCGCGCGTTCGCTATACTGGCCCCAGATTGAAGCGTTTGCATAACATGACGACTCTCGCCGATCTCCGCATCAACTATTCACGCGCTTCGCTCGACGAAGCCGATGCCGCCCCCGACCCCTTCGCCCAGTTCGATCGCTGGTTCAAGGAGGCGCTCGCCGCCAAGCTGCCCGAGCCGAACACGATGACGCTCGCGACGGTCGGCGCCGACGGCAGGCCGTCGGCCCGAATCGTGCTCATCAAGGGCGTCGACGAACGCGGGTTCGTCTTCTTTACCAATTACGAAAGCCGCAAGGGTCACGATCTCGCCGTGCATCCGCAAGCCGCGCTGCTGTTCTACTGGATCGAGCTCGAGCGCCAGGTGCGCATCGAAGGCCGGATCGAGAAAACCAGCGCGGAAGAAAGCGACCGCTATTTCGCGTCGCGCCCGCTCGGCTCGCGCATCGGCGCATGGGCGTCGGAGCAGAGCGCCGTGATCGACAGCCGCGCGACGCTCGAAGCGCGCGAGAAGGCCGTCAGCGAACGCTACGGCGACAACCCGCCGCGCCCGCCGCACTGGGGCGGCTATCGCCTCGTGCCCGACTCGATCGAGTTCTGGCAGGGGCGCCCGTCGCGGCTGCACGACCGCCTGCTCTATACGCGCGACGCGGCGGCGGCGTCGGGCTGGACGATCTCGCGCCTGTCGCCGTAAGCGCGGCGCCGGCGCGCGCCGGTCGTGTCTCGTGTTGCATCCGGGTGCCCGCGCCGCAAGCGGCGGGCGCCGGTCAGGATACTTGGCTGTATTCGATTCAACGAACAAACGGAGAATCCAAATGTTCTGGGAAAAGAAGCTGGCACAGTGGGCGGATGAAGTACGGGCGAAAGCGAACATACCGGCGCGACTCGTGCTGTGGAACGGCGATCAACTCGATTTCGGCACCTTCAGCGCACCGCAGGTGACGCTGAAGGTGAACAGCGCGTCGGCGTTGCCGCTGCTGCTCGAACCGAGCCTCGACAATCTCGGCGAGGCGTACGTGAAGGGCAAGATCGACATCGAAGGCAAGCTGTCGGACATCATCAACATCGGCTACTCGCTCGCGCGCAGCACCGTGACGAGCGCCAGCAAGCTCGCACGCGTGAAGCGCTATTTCAATCACACGAAGAGCACCGACAAGAAGGCGATCCAGTACCACTACGACGTGTCGAACGAGTTCTACCAGCTGTGGCTCGACGAGAACATGGTGTACTCGTGCGCGTACTTCGAGAACGGCGACGAGGATCTCGCCACCGCGCAGATCAAGAAGATCGACCACATCCTGACGAAGATCCAGTTGCAGCCCGGCCAGCGCCTGCTCGACATCGGCTGCGGCTGGGGCGCGCTCGTGCTGCGCGCCGCGCAGAAGTTCGGCGCGACGTGTCTCGGCGTGACGCTGTCGCAGAACCAGTTCGACCTCGCGACCGCGCGCGTGAAGGCGGCGGGGCTGGAGGACAAGATCGAGATTCGTCTGCAGGATTACCGCGAGATCGAAGGCCAGTTCGACCGGATCACGAGCGTCGGGATGTTCGAGCACGTCGGCCGCAAGAACCTGCCGCTCTACTTCTCGCGCGTGCGTGAACTGCTCGCCGACGACGGCATCGCGATGAACCACGGGATCACGTCGACCGATGCGGAAAGCGGCGAAACGGCGCTCGGCGGCGGCGAATTCATCGATCGCTACGTGTTCCCGGACGGCGAGCTGCCGCACATCAGCCTCGCGCTCGAAGCGGCGCAGCGCGGCGGACTCGAGGCGGTTGACGTCGAAAGCCTGCGCCGGCACTATGCGCGCACGCTCGATATCTGGACGGAAAACTTCGAAGCGAAAGCCGAGGAAGCGAGAAAGCTCGTCGACGACGAAAAATTCCGTATCTGGCGCGTGTATCTTGCCGGCTGCGCGTATGCGTTCGAGCACGACGACGTGTCGATCTTCCAGATCGTGTGCCGCAAGGCCGGACGCAGCGCGAAAACGCTGCCGTGGTCGCGGCGCTACATGTACGAACACGCGCTGCCGCGCTAGGCGGCGCATCACGCTGGGCATGCATGGGTGACGGCAGGACGCGGCGCAAGGCGCCGCCGCAACGACAGCAGCGCGACGACGCCGACGAGTCGCACGCCGACGGACAGTTCGACCTGTTCGGCGTGCCGACGGATGCCGCACGTGCGTCACCAGCGGACGACGAGCGCTCCGCCAGCCCCGATGAGCACGTGATGCCGGACACGCGGAAAGACGCACAACCGGCACCACCCCCTGCCCGTACGATCTCCCGTCCCGCCGACGACGAACCTGCGCCATCATCCGGCATGCTGTGGGACGAACCGTCCCCGCCGGCAGCGCCATCGAAGAAAGGCCGCCGCAAACGTGGCGTGCTTCCCGCACCGGTCCCGGCGGACGTCGCCGACGCCGCGGCAGGCCTGCCGCCGAACGTGCGGCTCGGCACGTCGTCGTGGTATTTCCCCGGCTGGAACGGCATCGTCTACGACGGCGATTTCGCGCAGACGAAGCTGTCGCGCGAAGGGCTCGAAGCGTACGGCGCGCATCCGCTGCTGAGGAGCGTGAGCCTCGATAGATCGTTCTACGGTCCGCTGTCGGTGGCCGATTACCTGCGCTACGCGCAGCAGGTCCCCGACGATTTCCGTTTCGTCGTGAAGGCGCCGGCCGCGGTGACCGATGCGGTGATCCGCGGCCGGCGCGGCGAGCCGTCCGGGCCGAACCCGACTTTCCTCGATGCCCAGCTCGCGACCCGCGAATTCGTCCAGCCGTGCCTCGACGGGCTCGGCCGCAAAGCCGGCGTGCTGGTGTTCCAGTTCTCGCCGCTGCCCGACCAACTGCTCGCGGAACCGGCCGCGCTGATCGACCGGCTCGCCGCGTTCTTCGCGGCGCTGCCGCCGCTGCCGCCGGATGCCGACGGCACGCGCTACGCGATCGAGATCCGCGACGCGTGCCTGCTCACGCCGCGCTTCATCCGCGCATTGGCCACGCTCGGCGTGCGCTACTGCGTCGGCCTGCACGCGCGGATGCCCGACCCGCTGCGCCAGGCCGCCGCGCTCGCGCTGCTCGACGGCGACGCGCCGGGCCCGCTGATCGTGCGCTGGAGCCTGCACGGCGGTTTCAAGTACGAGCAGGCGAAGGCGAAATACGAGCCGTTCGACAAGCTCGTCGACGAGGATCCGGCCACACGCTCGGCGCTCGCCGAACTGGCCGCGCGCTACGCGCTGGCCGGGCAGCCGGTGATCATCACGATCAACAACAAGGCGGAAGGCTCCGCGCCGCTGTCGTGCATCGCGCTCGCACGCGAAATCGCCGCCGCGTGCGCACAGTGGCGTAACGAGGCGGCGTGACCGCGGTTTCCGCCGCCGCCGACGCTTACGCGCCGCGCAGCGACTTCAGCCGGTGCGAGAACTTCTGCCGGAATTTCGCGAGCTTCGGCCCGATCACGACCGAGCAATAGCCCTGCCCCGGGTTGCGCGCGTAATAGTTCTGATGGTAGTCCTCGGCCGGCCAGTAGTTGCCGTCGAGCGGCACGACCTGCGTGACGATCGGCTGGCCGAACACCTGTTCGCGTTCGAGCTCGGCAATCACGTCGAGCGCCGTGTCGCGCTGCGCATCCGAATGCGTGAACACGACCGACCGGTACTGCGTGCCGACGTCGTTGCCCTGCCGGTTCAGCGTGGTCGGATCGTGCGTCGCGAAGAAGATCTCGAGGATCTCGCGATAGCCGATGCGTGCCGGATCGAACGTCACGTTGACGACTTCCGCGTGGCCGGTGTCGCCTTCGCAGATGTCGCGATAGCCGGGATTGCGCGTATGGCCGCCCGCGTAACCCGACTGGACGGCCGTCACGCCGTCGACGTCGAGAAACACGGCCTCCGTGCACCAGAAACACCCGCCTCCGAGCGTCGCGGTTTCAAGCATCTCGTTCCCCATGAAATCAGTCCCTCGTGGATGACGGCAGCCGGCACGCCAGTGCCGGCGCCATCGTTTCGCATCGCCGCTGCCCGCCCGCGAGGCGGGAGGCAGCGGCACTTCACCAAGTATCTCACTCGTGCGCGCAACTGGCAGATCGGACAGGGCGCCGCACGCGCCCCGCCGCGTGTTTCTCGTCTACACTTAGGCACGCGCAAGCGGCGGCCAACCCGTCGCACCCGCGCAGCGTCCGATGCATGCCCGCCCCCGATGCCCACATCATCTGCCGGAACATCGATATGCACGCCTTAACAGACATCGCCCGCGTCGCGGGCCCCGTCGCCGCTACGTCCATCGCGCCATCGCGATGGTGCACGCCCGTTTCACCGAGTGCGCGGCGCGCCAACCTCTCGCCTTTTCCCGCTTTCACGACCTGATGCACGGCATCGCGCGCGTCGCCGACGCGGGCGTCCGCCTGGCCGATCGCCGCGCCGGCATGATGCGCGCCGCGCGGCCACCGCAGTCCGCACGCCCGCAACGAACGGCCGTGCGTCCACGATTCGACACCATTCAGAGGACATCACCATGAGCATGCGGCCCGACCCGACGTTTCACGCTTCGCCCGAGCTTGCGATGCAGGCGCCGGCGGAGGAGTTTGCCTATACGTTGTTGCTGAGCCCCGATTTTTCCAGACCCGACGCGCTCGCGGTGATCGACGTGAAGCCCGGCTCGTCGACGTACGGCAAGATCGTGCACACGGTGACGATGCCGAACACCGGCGACGAGTTTCACCACTTCGGCTGGAATGCGTGCTCGTCGTCGCTGTCGCCGCTGACCGGCCATGCGTTCCTCGAACGCCGCTTCCTGATCATCCCCGGCCTGCGTTCGTCGCGCATCTACGTGATCGACACGAAGCCGCATCCGACGCAGGCGCGCATCCACAAGATCATCGAGCCCGACGAGATCTTCGCGAAGACCGGCTATTCGCGGCCGCACACCGTGCATTGCGGGCCCGAGGGCATCTACGTGAGCACGCTCGGCGGCGCGGGCAAGGACGGCACCGACGGCGCGCCCGGCATCTTCATCATGGATTGCGAGACCTTCGACGTGCTCGGCCGCTGGGAGATCGATCGTGGCCCGCAGGACAAGCATTACGACTTCTGGTGGAACCTGCCGCGCGACTACATGGTGTCGAGCGAATGGGCGCTGCCGCCGCAATTCGAGAACGGGATCGTCCCCGAGGATCTGCTCGCGAACAAGTACGGGCACCGGCTGCATTTCTGGGACCTGCGCGCGCGGCGCAACGTGCAGACGATCGACCTCGGCGCGCAGCACCAGATGGCGCTCGAGGTGCGGCCCGCGCACGACCCGGTGCGTGAATACGGATTCGTCGGCGTCGTGGTCGATACGACCAATCTCGAAGGCTCGATCTGGACCTGGTGGCGCGAAGGCGGCAAGTTCCATGTGAAGAAAACCGCGACGATCCCGGCCGAACCGGCCGCGGCCGACGAGTTGCCGCCGCTGCTGCAAGGATTCGGCGCGGTGCCGCCGCTCGTGACCGACATCGACCTGTCGCTCGACGACCGCTTCCTGTACGTGTCGTGCTGGGGCACCGGCGAGATGCGCCAGTACGACGTGTCGGACCCGCACCACCCGGTGCTCGCGGGGTCGGTGCGCATCGGCGGCATCGCGCGCCGTGCGCCGCACCCGAACGGCCGCACGTTCGCGGGCGGCCCGCAGATGGTCGAGATCAGCCGCGACGGCCGGCGCGTGTACTGGACCAACTCGCTCTATTCGACGTGGGACGACCAGTTCTATCCGGACGGCGTGCCGGCCGCGCAGGTGCTCGCGCATGCGGGGCCGGACGGCGGGCTGACGCTCGCCGACGACTACTGGGTCGAATTCCCCGACGGCTATCGCGCGCACCAGATCCGGCTCGAAGGCGGCGACTGCTCGACCGACTCGTTCTGCTATCCGTCGGTCAAGCGTTGAGCGCCGGTCTTTCCGCGCCGCTCGGGTTGTGGGCGGCCGTGCTCGCGAGCGGCGTCTATCACGGGCTCAACCCGGCGATGGGCTGGCCGCTCGCGGTATCGAACGCGCTGATGACGCGCCGCGGCGGCGCGCTCGTCGCGGCGCTCGGCTATCTCGCGCTCGGCCATGCGCTGGCCGTCTTCGCGGTGATGCTGCCGTTCGGGCTGCTTGCGGCGCTGCTCGCGTGGCAGACGGCGATCCGGATCGGCGCGAGCGCGCTCGTGATCGGCTTCGGCGCGGTGTTGCTGATCCGGCGCCGGCATCCGCGGGCGCTCGCGCGAATTCCGCCTGCGCGGCTCGGCCTGTGGTCGTTCGCGGTCGCGCTCGCGCATGGCGCGGGGCTGATGCTCGTGCCGATCTACCTCGGCCTGTGCGGGCTCGACCGGGATGCCGGCCACCGCGCGGCGGCGAGGCTCGTCGATGCGCATCTCGGGATGGCGCTCGTCGTCGCGGCCGTGCATGCAGCCGCGATGATCGCCGCCGGCGGCGGGCTCGCGTGGCTCGTGTACCGCTATCTCGGGCTGAAGTTCGTGGCGCGGAGCTGGTTCAATCTCGATGCGGTGTGGGCGTCGAGCCTGATCGTGACGGGAGCGCTGTCACTCGGGCTGGCGGCGGCGCGATAGTGCGGGCAGCGATGCCCGGTTCGTGCAATGCGGCACCGAATGGAATGGCCGCACCGTTAAAAAACGTGACGGAACGGCGTTGCCGGCCGCGCGCCGCAGTGTTCGCTACGTCACCCTGCTGTCGCGACGCGCCGCCCGACCGGGCCCGGCGCCCCCGATTCCGCTAAAATCGGGCCATGCGCATCCCTTCCCAATCGACCGCGTTGTCATTCTTCGTCCGCCGCGCCCGTCGCGCCCGTGTCGTGTCGCGCCCGCCCGTCCCGTTCCGGATGGCTGCCCGATGAGCCACGCCAATCCGCCGGATTTCGACGCGGCCGCCTTCCGGCAGGCGCTCGGCCAGTTCGCGACGGGCGTGACGGTGATCACGACGCGCGCGCCGTCCGGCCAGCTGATCGGCATCACCGCCAGCTCGTTCAATTCGGTGTCGCTCGATCCGCCGCTCGTGCTGTGGAGCCTCGCGCACAAATCGGCGTCGACGCCGGTGTTCCGCGGCAACAGCCATTACGTGGTGAACGTGCTCGCGGCGTCGCAGCTCGACCTGTGCAAGCGCTTCTCGACCTACAAGGGCGACCGCTTCGAAGGGATCGCGCATGCGGCCGGCAATTCGGGGATGCCGGTGCTCGACGGCGCGCTCGCGTGGTTCGAATGCCACAACCGCAGCCGCTACGACGAAGGCGACCACGTGATCTTCGTCGGTGAAGTGGAGCGCTGCGGCGTGCGCGCGGTATCGGAAACGGCCCCGCCGCTCGTGTTCCACGGCGGCGGCTTCCACGGCCTCACACCGCTTTGATCGCTCCCGTGCGCGCCAGCCCGACCGGCGCGCCGGCTTCGTCCTTCAGCGTCTGCAGCACGATGTTCGACCGGATGTCCATCACGCCCGGCGCCTTGTACAGGCGGTTCAGCACGAAATCCGAATAGTGCTTGAGGTTGTGCGCGAGCACGCGCAGCAGATAGTGGCTCTCGCCCGTCACGACGAACGCGCCGACCACCTCCGGCCATTCGCGCAGCGCTTCCGCGAAGCGCTCGTGCCATTGATTCTCTTCGTTGCGCATCGACACCTGCACGAACGCCTCGAGCTCGAAGCCGAGCTTCTCGCGGCTCAGGCACGCGCGATAGTGCTCGATCACGCCCTGCTCCTCGAGCAGGCGCATGCGACGCAGGCAGGCGGATGGCGAAAGCGAGATGCGTTCGGCCAGGTCGAGATTGCTGATTCTGCCCTCCTCCTGCAGTACCGCCAGAATCCGGCAGTCGGTGGCATCGAGCGTGATCGCGTGCATTTTTGGTCCCCGTTTTCCCTCTGAGTCGAATTATCTGCCAATCCGGCGGATTGTCCATGTTTATTTCGCAAGCACTTTCTGCGAGCGTCCACCTATCATTCGAAGGATCGAATCACGCCTCGTCATGCCATGGACACACTCTGGGACATCTCGCCGCCGGTCAGCCCCGCCACCCCCGTGTGGCCGGGCGATACGCCGGTTGCCGTCGAACGCGTATGGCGGATGGAGGCCGGCTCGCCGGTCAACGTCGCGCGCCTGACGCTGTCGCCGCACACGGGCGCGCACTGCGACGCGCCGCTGCACTACGATGCCGACGGCGCGCCGATCGGCGCGGTGCCGCTCGACACCTATCTCGGCCCGTGCCGCGTGATCCACTGCATCGGCGCATCGCCGGTCGTGCGGCCGACCGATGTGGAAGCCGCGCTCGACGGCGTGCCGCCGCGCGTGCTGCTGCGCACGTATGCGCGCGCCGCGGTCGAACAATGGGATAGCGCTTTCTGCGCGGTCGCGCCCGATACCGTCGACCTGCTCGCCGCGCACGGCGTGAAGCTGATCGGCATCGATACGCCGTCGCTCGACCCGCAGGAATCGAAGACGATGGACGCGCATCACCGCGTGCGCGCGCACCGGATGGCGATCCTCGAAGGCATCGTGCTCGACGACGTACCGCCCGGCGACTACGAACTGATCGCGCTGCCGCTGAAGTTCGCGACGCTCGACGCAAGCCCCGTGCGCGCGGTGCTGCGCGCGCTGCCGGCGCACGCTTCCTGATTACCCGACCTACATCCCCACATCATGATGATCAAGACCCGTGAAGATGCGCTCGCGCTCGACCGCGACGACCCGCTGGCCCCGCTGCGCGACCAGTTCTCGCTGCCCGACGGCGTGATCTACCTCGACGGCAACTCGCTCGGCGCGCAGCCGCGCGCGTCGGCCGCCCGCGCGCAGCAGGTGATCGGCGCCGAATGGGGCGAAGGCCTGATCCGCAGCTGGAACACGGCCGGCTGGTTCGCGCTGCCGCGCCGCCTCGGCGACAAGCTCGCGACGCTGATCGGCGGCGCGCCCGGCGAAACGGTCGTGACCGACACCATCTCGATCAACCTGTTCAAGCTGTTGTCGGCGATGCTGCGCCACCAGTCGGAGCGCGCACCCGAGCGCCGCGTGATCGTGTCGGAGCGCTCGAACTTCCCGACCGACCTGTACATCGCGCAGGGGCTGATCGAGCAGCTCGGCGGCGGCTACGAGTTGCGCCTGATCGACGATCCGGCCGACCTGCCCGGCGCGCTCGGCGCGGACACGGCCGTCGCGATGATCACGCACGTGAACTACCGCACCGGCTACATGCACGACATGCCGGCCGTCACGCAGCTCGTGCACGACGCGGGCGCGCTGATGCTGTGGGATCTCGCGCACTCGGCCGGCGCGGTGCCGGTCGACCTGAACGGCGCACGCGCGGACGGCGCGGTCGGCTGCACGTACAAGTACCTGAACGGCGGGCCCGGTTCGCCCGCGTTCGTGTGGGTGCCGCAGCGCCATCTCGCGCATTTCTCGCAGCCGCTGTCGGGCTGGTGGGGCCACCGTGCGCCGTTCGCGATGCAGCCGGGCTTCGCGCCCGATCCGGGCATCGCGCGCTTCCTGTGCGGCACGCAGCCGATCGTGTCGATGTCGATGGTCGAATGCGGGCTCGACGTGTTCCTGCAGACCGACATGGACGCGATTCGCCGCAAGTCGCTCGCGCTGACCGACGCGTTCATCGCGCTCGTCGAGGCGCGCTGCGCGGGCCTGTCGCTGAAGCTCGTCACGCCGCGCGCGCATCACCAGCGCGGCTCGCAGGCGAGCTTCGAGCATCCGCACGGCTACGAAGTGATGCAGGCGTTGATCGCGCGCGGCGTGATCGGCGACTACCGCGAGCCATACGTGCTGCGCTTCGGCTTCACGCCGCTCTATACGCGCTTCGCCGACGTGTGGGATGCGGTCGAGACGCTGCGCGACATCCTCGCCACCGACGCGTGGAAGGCACCCGAGTTCGCCGAACGCGGCGCGGTGACCTAACCGGTTCTGCGCGGCGCGCCGCCGTTGCATGCCGCCGTTGCATGCGAAGCGCGCCACGCGTTCGTCATTCAAATCTGGAGAAAGTCGTGAATTCTGGTCATATGCAGCCCCCCGGCGGCGACGCGCCGGCAGGCTGCCCGTTCTCGGGCGCACGCGCCGCACAATCGGCGCAAGCCGCGCACGAAGCCCCGCACGTGCCGGGCGAGGCCGACGCTCAAGCCGGCTGGCACAACGCGCAGCTCGATTTCTCGAAGTCGATGAGCTACGGCGACTACCTGTCGCTGAATTCGATCCTCGACGCGCAGCATCCGCTGTCGCCCGATCACAACGAGATGCTGTTCATCATCCAGCATCAGACGAGCGAGCTGTGGATGAAGCTCGCGCTGTTCGAATTGCGCGGCGCGCTCGATGCGGTGCGCACCGACGCGCTGCCGCCCGCGTTCAAGATGCTCGCGCGCGTGTCGCGCATCCTCGAGCAGCTGGTGCAGGCGTGGAACGTGCTGTCGACGATGACGCCGTCCGAGTATTCGGCGATGCGGCCGTATCTCGGCCAGTCGTCGGGCTTCCAGTCGTACCAGTATCGCCAGCTCGAATTCCTGCTCGGCAACAAGAACGCGCAGATGCTGCAGCCGCATGCGCACCGGCCCGACATCCTCGAACAGGTGCGCGCGACGCTCGAGGCGCCGTCGTTCTACGATGAAGTCGTGCGACTGCTCGCGCGGCGCGGCTTCCCGATCGCGCCGGAACGGCTGGAGCGCGACTGGACCCAGCCGACGCGGCACGACGAGACGGTCGAGGCCGCGTGGCTCGAGGTCTATCGTCATCCGCAGCAGCACTGGGAGCTGTACGAGATGGCCGAGGAACTCGTCGATCTCGAGGATGCGTTCCGCCAGTGGCGCTTCCGTCACGTGACGACGGTCGAACGCATCATCGGCTTCAAGCAGGGCACCGGCGGCACGAGCGGCGCGCCGTACCTGCGCAAGATGCTCGACGTCGTGCTGTTCCCCGAGCTCTGGCACGTGCGCACCACGCTGTAACGCACGCCTCGCGCCCGCCGTCACGACGATCACGACGACGTGCGGGCGAGCGCCTCCCCTTCGCGCGGCTGCTCCGCCGCCCGCGACAGCCGCGGAATGTGCCGCCGCATCGCGAGCAGCGCGATGCACACCACCCCCATCGCGACGGCCAGCATCGTCAGGTACGCGCCCGCGCCGCCCGCCGTGATCACGATCGCGCCCGCGAACGCGCTGAGGATCGCGCCGAGCCGGCCGAACGCGAGCGCGCTCGCGGTGCCCGTCGCGCGCACGGCCGTCGGATAGATGTACGCGCACAGCGCATACATCGTCGACTGCACCGCGTTGACGAACAGCCCGTGCAGACCGAGCCCGACGATCAGCCAGCCGGTATGGCGGCTGGCATCGACGCCCATCAGCCATACCGCGCTTGCCGCGCCGCCGATGCTGCACAGCGCGAGCGGCCAGCGCGACCCCGCATGCGCGATCGCCCACGCGCACAGCAGCGCGCCGATCACGCCGCCGAGGTTGTACGCGGTGAGGCCCGAGCCCGCGACCGACACGCTCAACCCGCTCGCCGCGAGCATCGTCGGCAACCAGCTGAACGCCGCGTACACGGCGAGCAGGCACATGAAGAACGCGCACCACAGCGCGATCGTGTCGCGCGCCTGGCCGCTCGCGAACAGCGCGCCGAACCCGCCGCGGCTGCCCGGCGCACGGGCGTCCTTCGTATCGGTGAACACGGTGCCCGGTGCGACCGGCCGCTGCATCCGCGCGAGCAGCGCGCCGAGTTCCGGCCAGCGTGCGGGGCGCCGCGCGAGATAGCGCGGCGATTCGGGCAACGCGCGCACCAGCACGAAGCCGAGCACGAGCGGCAACGCGCCGCCCGCGAAGAACAGCCCGCGCCAGCCGTAGCGCGGCAGCACCTCGTGCGCGAACAGGCCGGCCAGCATCCCGCCGAGCGGCACGCAGACGATCGTCGCGGTCACCATCATCGTGCGGCGCCGCGCGGGCGTGTATTCGGCGGTCATCGTCGTGGCCGTCGGCAGCGCGCCGCCGATCCCGAGCCCCGCGCAAAAACGCAGCATCGCGATCGTCGCGACGTCGGGCGCGAACCCGATCGCGCAGGTCGCGATGCCGAACAGGAACACGCTGCCGATCACGGCCTGGCGGCGGCCGAAGCGGTCCGCGACGATCCCCGCGCAGGCGCTGCCGATGCCCATCCCGACCAGTCCCGCCGCGACGGCCGGCGCGAACGCGCCGCGCGTGATGCCCCATTCGCGGATCAGCACCGGAATCGCGAAACCGATCAACTGGCCGTCAAAGCCGTCGAGCACGATCGCGAGCGCGGCGAGCAGCACTACGCAGCGCTGCATCGGCGTGAACGGGCCGTCGTCGAGCGTCGTGCCGATGTCGATCGACGGCGGCCGCCGTTCATTCAGTGCGTCGGGCGTGCTCATGCGGCCTCCCGGACGCCGCGCGTCGGCGGCAAGATGCGCGAACGGTGCGCGACAAGACAACGGCATTCGATGGTTTTCATGGCGTCTCCGGTTGTCCGGGCTGGCGCGCGCACGCGTGCCCGAATCTCATGCTGTGCAGTCGAGCGGCGCCCATCGATCGGCGCCGGTGTCTCGTCCCACCCTTCACGATCCGGCGCCACCGCCCCGCGGGTGCGGCATCCGTATCGTCATGCGGCGCCAGCCGGCCGCCGGCCTGCTGCTCAGTTCGCCCGTGCGTCGATCAACCGGACCAGTGCGAGCAGCGTCTCCGCGTGCGGCACCGCCACGCCCGCTTCGCGTGCGGCGGCGACGACCTTGCCGCTGATCGCATCGATTTCGGTGCGACGGCCCGCGAGCACGTCCTGCAGCATCGACGGGCGATGGCCGCGATGGTCGCGGATCGCATGCTCGACGTTGCGCGCGATACGCTCGCCGTCGACCGCAATGCCCTTCGCGCGCGCGACGGCGGCCGTCTCGGCCGCGATCGCCAGCGCGAGCCGCGGCCCGTCGTGATGATGGCCGAGCTGGTCGACGGTGCAGCCCGTCGTCGCGCACAGCGTGTTGAGCGCCGCGTTGAACGCGACCTTCTCCCAGATCGCGGCCCATACATCGGCGTCGAGCGTGCACGCGAGCCCCGCGCGCGACAGCGTGTCGGCCACGGCTGTCGCAAATGGACGTGCCGCCCCGTCTGCCGTCATCATCCGGATCGTGCCGGCGCCGTGCGAGCGCACGTGCGCAGGGCCGGCCGCATCGGCCGGCCACGTCGTCACGCCGACCAGGATGCGCTCGAGCGGCACGAACGCGTTCAGCGTCTCGACGTTGCCGAGCCCGTTCTGCAGCGTCAGCACGAACGTGTCCGAGCTCAGCAGCGCGCGCACGCCGTCGAGCGCCGCCCGCGTATGCAGCGATTTCGTGAAAACGATCAGCAGATCGAACGGTGTGTCGAGTGCTGCGGCCGCGTGCGTATTCGCGGCTTCCGGCCGCACGGCCTGCAGCGTGCGAACGCGCCGGTCGCCGCGGTCGTCGTCGATGCGCAGCCCGTCGCGGCGGATCGCATCGAGATGCGCATCGTTCACGTCGATCAGCGTGACGGCTTCGCCGCTTTCGGCGAGCCGCCCGCCAAACAGCGAGCCCATCGCGCCCGCGCCCAGAATTGCAATTCTCATCGTCGGCGGCCTCGTCAGAACGGATAGTGGCGCGGGGCCGTCTGCACGGTGATCCAGCGCAGGTCGGTGAACGCGGCGATGCCGGCCTTGCCGCCGAAGTGGCCGAAGCCGCTGTCCTTCACGCCGCCGAACGGCATCTGTGCCTCGTCATGCACGGTCGGGCCGTTCACGTGACAGATGCCTGCCTCGATGCGCGCCGCGACGCGCAGCGCCCGCGCGACGTCGCGGCTGAACACGGCCGACGCCAGCCCGAACGCGTTGTCGTTCGCGCAACGGATCGCGGCCTCCTCGCCGTCGACGCGCACGATGCCCTTCACCGGGCCGAACGATTCTTCCGCGTAGATGCGCATCGCCGGCGTCACGTGGTCGAGCAGCGTCGCGGGAAACAGCGTGCTGTCTGCCTTGCCGCCGCACCGCAGCGTCGCGCCGTGCGCGAGCGCATCGTCGATCAGCGCGTTGCAGCGCTCGACGGCCTTCGTGTCGATCAGCGAACCGAGCACGACGGGCCCGTTGCGCGGATCGCCGAGCGGCAGCGACGCGGCCTTGTCGGCGAGCTTCGCGACGAACGCATCGGCGATCGAGGCGTCGACGACGATGCGCTCGGTCGACATGCAGATCTGCCCGGAATTCGCGAATGCGCCGAATGCGGCCGCGGCAACCGCCGCGTCGAGATCGGCATCGTCGAGCACGACGAACGGCGCCTTGCCGCCGAGCTCCAGCACCGACGGCTTCAGGTGACGCGCGCACGCTTCGGCGACGATCCGGCCGACCCGCGTCGAGCCGGTGAAATTCACGCGGCGCACGGCCGGATGCGCGATCAATGCATCGACGACGGCGCCCGCATCGTCGGGCGCATTCGTCACGAAATTGACGACGCCCGGCGGCAGTCCGGCCTCCTGCAGCGCCTCGACGACCAGCCCGTGCGTGACGGGGCACAGCTCCGAGCCCTTCAGCACGACCGTGTTGCCACACGCGAGCGGCAGCGCGAGCGCGCGCGTCGCGAGAATCACCGGGGCATTCCACGGCGCGATGCCGAGCACGACGCCGGCCGGTTGCCGCACGCCCATCGCGAGCGAGCCCGGCACGTCGGACGGGATCAACTCGCCGCCAACCTGCGTGGTCAGCGACGCGGCCTCGACGAGCCCGCTCGCCGCGAGCTGCACGTTAAAGCCGGCCCACAGCGCGGACGCACCCGTCTCGGCCGCCATCGCGGCGACGAACTGCTCGTGCTTCGCTTCGAGCGCGGCGGCCGCCTTCAGCAGCAATGCGCGCCGCGCGCCGGGGCCGAGCGCGGCCCAGCCGGGAAACGCGCGGGCAGCCGCGTCGGCCGCCGCGCGCGCATCGTCGACGGTGCACGCGGGCGCTTCGGACGCGACTTCGCCGTCGAGCGGGTTGCGGCGCACGAAGGTCGCGCCGCCGGACGAGTGGCGGCGTTCGCCGCCGATCAGCATCGCTACGGTTTGCATGGAATCTCCGGAAAGACGCGCGCGGCGCGTCAGGCAATCTCGACTTCGACGACGACCGGCGTCGCCGCGCGCAGCGCGTCGGTCAGCGCATCGCGCAGCCTCGCCGCTTCGGCGACGCGCACGCCGCGACAGCCCATTCCTTGCGCGAGCACGACGAAATCCAGGTCGGGCAGATCGGTGCCTTGCACCGGATCGTCGGGGCCGAAGCCGAACACGGGCGCGAAATCCTGCAGCGCCGCGTAACGCCGGTTGTTCAGGATCACGAACGTGATCGGCAGCTTCAACTGCGCGGCGCTCCACAGCGCCTGGATCGAATACAGGCTCGAGCCGTCGCCGATCAGCGCGATCACGCGCCGGCCCGGCTGCGCGAGCGCGACGCCGACGGCGGCCGGCATCCCGTAGCCGAGCCCGCCGCTGTCCATCGTGTAGAACGTGCCACTGCGCGTGAACGGCAGATGTTCCTGCATCACCGGCCGCGCGCTCGGCGCCTCCTCGACGACGATGTCGTGCGCGTCGCGCACGTCGGCGAGCGTCTGCAGCGCGAACGCGGCCGACATGCGTTCGCCGGCAGCAGGCGCGTCGACGCGCATCCGCGGCGCGCGCGGCTCGGGCATCGGCCGCTCGGGCGGCGCGGGCCGCGCCAGCAGATCGCGCGCGGCGAGCCGCAAATTGCCGACCACCGCATCGCCCGACGGCGTCCACGCGGCGACGCCCGGATCGTCGACGAGCTGCACGAGCGTCGCGCCCGGCGGCACGTGCGGGCCGAAGCCCTCGATGTGATAGGTGAACGCAGGCGCGCCGAACGCGAACACGAGATCGTGCCCGTCGAGCCGCGCGACGATCTTCTCGCGGATCGCGGGCAGAAAGCCGGCGAACAGCGGATGATCCTCGGGAAAGCTGCAGCGCCCCGACATCGGCGCGACGTACACGCGCGCCCGGTGCCGCTCGGCGAGGCGCACGACGTCGTCCCATGCGCCCGCGCGATCGACGGCCGCGCCGACCACGAACGCCGGGCGGCGCGCCGCGTCGAGCGCGTCGCCAAGCCGCGCGAGCGCGTCGGGATCGGGCCGCACGATGCTGCTCACGTCACGGCGCGGCAGCAATTCGGCCGGCTGATCCCAGTCGTCGACCGGAATCGACACGAACACGGGGCCGCGCGGCTCCTGCATCGCGATGCGGTACGCCCGCGCGAGCGCGGCCGGCACGTCCTGCGCGCGCGCCGGCTCGATGCTCCATTTCACGTACGGCTTCGGCAGCTCGGCGGCCTGCGTCGCGCCGAGGAACGGATCGAACGGCAGAATCGCGCGCGCCTGCTGGCCCGCGGTGACGATCAGCGGTGTGCGGTTCTTGAACGCGGTGAAGAGATTGCCCATCGCGTTGCCGACGCCCGCCGCCGAATGCAGGTTGACGACCGCCGCATTGCCGGTGGCCTGCGCGTGCCCGTCGGCCATCCCGACCACGACGGCCTCCTGCAGGCCGAGCACGTAGCGGAAATCGGCGGGGAAGTCGCGGAACATCGGCAGCTCGGTCGAGCCGGGATTGCCGAACACGAGGTCGATGCCGAACTGGCGGAACAGGTCGATCACGGCGTCGCGAACCGTGACGGGTGCGGCGGAATGGGACGGGGTGCCGGACATGCTCGGGCGTCTCCTCGATGGCTTGGCGGTTTCCACAGTATCGAAGCGCAAGCCATTCACGGATACTGTATTTTCTGCGAAAAGCCATTACGTTCCAGCATGACTTTCGATCTCCGGCAATTGCGTGCGTTCACCACGATCGTCGCGTGCGGCAGCCTCGGCCGCGCGGCCGACGCGCTGCACGTCACGCAGCCGGCGCTGAGCCGGATCCTGAAGCGGCTCGAGGATCAGGTCGGCGCGCCGTTGTTCGAACGCCATTCGAAGGGCGTGCAGCTCACCGCGTTCGGCGAAGCGTTGCTGCCGCACGCGACGCTGCTGCAGCACGAGGCCGAGCATGCGCGCGAGGAACTGGACGCGATGCGCGGACTCGCGAAGGGCACGATCAAGGTCGGCACGGTGGGCAGCATCGCGAGCCTCGTGCTGCCGGTCGCGGTCGGCCGCGTGCTCGATCGCTGGCCGAACCTGCGCGTCGAAATCATCGAAGGCGTGTGGGACCGGCTCGCCGAAGGGCTGATCAAGCACGAGATCGATCTTGCGCTGTCCGCGCACGGACCCGATACCGACGAGATCGTCGCGATTCCCGAGTGCCGCTGGGAAGACCGCAGCCATATCGTTGCGGCGCCGCACCATCCGCTGCGCACGCTCGGCCGCGCGCCGACGCTCGCCGACACGCTGCACGCGCGCTGGGCGATTCCGCCGCGCGGCACCGCGCCGTTCGACCACATGCGGGCGACCTTCGACGCGCACGGGCTCGCGCTGCCCGACATCGCGGTCGAGACGCGCTCGGTGACGACGCTGAAAAGCCTCGTCGCGCATGCCGGCTTCCTGAGCTGGATGGCCGAGCCGATGTACGGCGCCGAGCAGCGCGCCGGCACGATCGACACGCTGCCCGTGCGCGAGGTCGTCGCGGTGCGCACGCTCACCGCTTTCCGGCGCCGCCACGGCATCCTGCCGGGGCCAGCGGGCAAGCTGCTCGAGGAACTCGTCGCATTGACGCGCGAAGGTCGCTGACAACACTTTCCGCACCGGCCGCCCGTTCGCCCCCTCCCCGCGCTGCCCGCACGCCGCCGCAGCGCACCATCGAAATGCCGTTTCCCCGCCTTGACTTTCGCTCGTCCGAATACGATCATTCGCTCACACAAAGAGCAAATGATCGTATTCGACAGCAATGATCGCAACAGGAGACACCGGTTGACGTCCTCGTCCGCCTAAAGGCGGAGGATTCCCACATCTGGCGATGCACGTCCGCATCGGAGAATGTTCAACGCAGCGTTGGTATCTCGATCATGCTCGACACCACAGTCACTGCAGGCCCACTCTCTTATTCTCAGTCCCGCGATACCTTTCGGCCGCGTCGTGCTGTCTTTCGATCCGCACGACGAACAGGACTGGGTCGAACCGCTTTCGTCGACTTCCTCGAACGTAGCCCCGTGCGCGATCGCTTTGTAGCGGAGCTTGTTTCGGAAGGACGACCAGGACGCGTCGTAGACGCTCTTCGCCATCCTGGTTCTGGCGAGTTTTGCGGCCGACACGTTGCCGACAGCGATGTAATCGAAGCGCCGCACCAGATCGAGCGCGAGCTTGTGTTGGAAATCGCCACGGGCGTTCGCCACCTTGGCGTGCAGCTTCGCGATATGCCGCTTGTGCTTTCGCGCCCGCTGCGCTTTCGCGAGCTTTTCCGCCGCGCGTCGGCCGAACCGGTCATTGGGCAACTTCTCGCCGGTCGAAAGTGTGGCGAAGTCTTTCAGGCCGAGATCGATGCCGACGCCGGAACGGATCGGGCGGGCCTGCACATCCGGCATCTCGATCACGATGTTCAGAAACCAGTTGCCGCTTGCATCCTGCGCAAAGTTGGTTCCGTGCTTGATCTTGCCTCCGGGAAGCGGTCGGCTGTTGAACACGCGGAAGGTGTTGCCGGCAAAGCGGAACGCATCGCCTTCGCGCTTCAGGTCTCGGCCCTTCATCGGCACCCAGCCGAGCGACTTCCTGCCGCGATAGCGCAGGTAGGGCCGACGGTGCTGACTGCGCGACTTCGCGTATTGCTCGCACGTCGCATTGACCGTGCCGGAGTGAATACCGAGTTCCTTGCTGCTGCCGGTCGTCAGCACGTTCAGGTCGAATCCTGTAGGACACTTCTTGCCCCACTTGAGCGCGTGCTTCTGCGTGTCGTTGCAGAAGTTCCAGACGTAGTTCACCGCACGGCTCTGCTTGTTGAGCAGCCCATTGAGCGACTTCACGCGGTAGCGGTAGACAAGGATCATGCCGGTGATCCTAACCCGTGGACGAAGCTGCCTGTCAACAGCACGCCTTTCCTTCCCGCTATCCGCCCCGTAGGAAGTGCCCTTCGGCGAAATGGCGGGGTTTCTCGGAGAAAATTCTGATGACCGAATCGCCCGCCGCCCACGCGCCCGTGCTGCTGCACATCGGCGCGGGCTCGTTTCACCGCGCGCACCAGGCGTGGTATCTGCATCGCGTGAACGCGGCCGTGCCGGCCGACGAACGCTGGTCGCTGACTGTCGGCAACATCCGCGACGACATGCGCGCGACGATGGACGCGCTCGCCGCGCAGCACGGTGCGTACACGCTCGAAACCGTCACGCCGCAAGGCGAGCGCGCGTACGAGACGATCCGTGCGATCACGCGCGTGCTGCCGTGGTCGATCGACCTCGCCGCGCTGATCGACGCCGGCGCCGATCCGGCGTGCCGGATCGTGTCGTTCACCGTCACCGAAGGCGGCTACTACCTCGACGAACACAACCGGCTCGACATCGCGAACGCCGATCTCGCCGCCGACCTGCAGGGCGCGCGCACGACGCTGTACGGTGCGCTCGCCGCGCTGCTCGCCGAACGCGTGAAGCGCGGCGCGGGCCCGCTCACGCTGCAAAGCTGCGACAACCTGCGCAACAACGGCGCGCGGTTTCGCGCGGGGATGCGCGAATTCCTCGAACGGCGCGGCGAAGGCGGCCTGCTCGCGTGGTTCGATGCGCACGTCGCGACGCCGAGCGCGATGGTCGACCGCATCACGCCGCGCCCGACCGCCGACGTGCGCGAGCGCGTCCTCACGGCCACCGGCGTCGACGACGCGTGCCCGGTGATGGGCGAATCGTTCATCCAGTGGGTGATCGAGGACCGCTTCGCGGCCGGTCGCCCGCGCTGGGAGCTGGCCGGCGCCGAACTCGTCGACGACGTGCATCCGTACGAGGAAGCAAAGATCCGCATCCTCAACGCGACGCATAGCTGCATCGCGTGGGCCGGCACGCTCGCGGGTCATACGTACATCCACGAAGGCACGCACGACCCGGCAATCCGCCGCTTCGCGCACGACTACGTGACACAGGACGTGATCCCGTGCCTCACGCCGAGCCCGCTCGATCTCGCGCGCTATCGCGACGTCGTGCTGGAGCGCTTCGGCAACCCGTACGTGCTCGACACGAACCAGCGGGTCGCGGCCGACGGTTTCTCGAAGATCCCGGGCTTCATCGCGCCAACGCTCGTCGAGTCGTTCGCGCGCGGCGCGGCGCCCGTCGCCACCGCCGTGCTCCCCGCGCTGTTCCTGCGCTTTCTCGAGCGCTGGGCGCGCGGCACGCTGCCGTATGCGTACCAGGACGGCGTGATGGACGACAGCAGCGCACGCGCGATCGTCGAAGCCGACGACCCGGTCGTCGCGCTGTGCGCGAACCGCGCCTTGTGGGGCTCGCTCGCCGGCAACGCGGCGCTGTTCGACGCGCTGCGCGCCGGGCTCGCGCGCGTCGACGCCTGGCTCGCCGCCCGCTGATGACCCGCGTGCGGCGCCCGGCCGCGCCGCCGGGCGAACCCGCTTGGCACAGGCCGTGCGGCACGGCTAAAGTAGCGGCTCCTCACTGACCGAACGGATCGCTCATGTATCTCGGCATCGACCTCGGCACCTCCGAAGTGAAGGTGCTGCTGCTCGCCCCGGACGGCGCGGTCGTCGGCACCGCCGGCTCGCCGTTCAGCGTGTCGCGGCCGCATCCGCGCTGGGCGGAACAGCATCCGGACGACTGGTGGCAAGGCACGCTCGCCGCGCTCGCGGCGCTGCGCGAACGGCACCCGCAGGCGTTCGCGCAGGTGCGCGGCATTGGCCTGTCGGGCCAGATGCACGGCGCGGTGCTGCTCGGCCGCGACGATCGCGTGCTGCGCCCCGCGATCCTGTGGAACGACATGCGCAGCGCCGACGAATGCGCGCTGCTCACCGAACGCGCCCCCGATCTCCATGCGCTGGCCGGCAACCTCGCGATGCCCGGCTTCACCGCGCCGAAACTGCTGTGGGTCGCGAAGCACGAACCCGACATGTTCGCGGCGACCGCGTGCGTGCTGATGCCGAAGGACTACCTGCGCTTCCGGCTGACCGGCGCGAAAGTGTCCGATCCGTCGGACGCGGCTGGCACGCTGTGGCTCGACGTCGCGCGCCGCGACTGGTCCGATGCGCTGCTCGCCGCGTGCGGGATGACGCGCGGGCAGATGCCGCGCATCGTCGAGGGCAACGCGCCGTCCGGCACGCTGCGCGCGGACGTCGCACGCGAGTTGGGGTTATCCGAGGCCGTGCTGGTCGCGGGCGGCGGCGGCGACAACGCGACGAGCGCGCTCGGCATCGGCGCGATCCACGCGGGCGACGGCTTCGTGTCGCTCGGCACGTCCGGCGTGCTGAGCGTGGTCGGCGACCGCTTCATGCCGAATCCCGCGTCGGCCGTGCATGCGTTCTGTCATGCGATTCCCGATCGCTGGCAACTGATGAGCGTCGTGCTGTCCGCCGCGAGCTGCCTGCGCTGGGTCTGCAAGCTGACCGGCACCGACGAGCCCACGCTGCTCGCCGAAGTCGAGGCGCTCGACCCCGACGCGCTCGCCGCCGCTCCGCTGTTCCTGCCCTACCTGTCGGGCGAGCGCACGCCGCACAACGATGCGTACGCGCAGGGCGTGTTCTTCGGCATGACGCACGCGACCGACCGCGCGCACCTCGGCTACGCGGTGCTCGAAGGCGTGACACTCGGCCTCGCCGACGGCCTCGACGCGCTGCACGCGGCCGGCGTCGAGACCGACCAGTTGTCGCTGATCGGCGGCGGCGCGCGCAGCGCGTTCTGGGCGCAACTGATCGCCGATGCGCTGAACGTGCGCACGCGTCAGCACGGCGGCGGCGAAACCGGCGCGGCGCTCGGCGCGGCACGGCTCGGCTGGCTGGCCGTCGGCGGCGATCCGCAGACGGTGCTGACCAAGCCGCCGGTGCGCGCCGAATACGCGCCGGACGCCGCCCGCCACGCGCGGCTGCGCGAACGCCTCGATGCATTCCGCACGCTGTACCGTCACGTGCGGCCGCTGTACGAACCGTCGCGCGCACGGCTCGCGTAGGCGCGCTCCGTCGCACGGCCGGCCGCCGGCCAGCCGCGCGACATGCGTTACAGTGGATGCCGTCATGCGGCCCGCCGGCCGGCCCGCGGGGCGGCCCCCAGATCCGAACCGAATCGCTATCGTGTCCAAGTCCTCAGAAAAACTCGATCTCGCCACGCGCGCCGCGTGGCTCTATTACGTCGCGGGCGACACGCAGAACGAAATCGCCGAAAAGCTGCAGGTGTCGCGCCCCGTCGCGCAGCGCCTCGTCGCGTTCGCGGTCGAGAAGAACCTGATCCGCGTGCGCGTCGACCATCAACTCGCCGACTGCCTCGATCTCGGCGCGCAACTGTCGAAACGCTACGGCCTCGCGATGTGCGAGGTCGTGCCCGTCGACGCCGATGCGCCCGACGCGATCGACCGCAAGCTCGCGGTCGCCGGCGCGCAGGTGATGGAGCGCTACCTGAACGAAACCCGGCCGATGGTGATCGCGGTCAGCAGCGGCCGGACGCTGAAGGCCGCGGTCGCGCAGATCGCGCAGATCGACCGCCCGCAGCACCGGCTCGTGTCGATGGTCGGCGCGATCGCGGCCGACGGCTCGTCGAACCGCTACGACGTCGCGCAGTACATCTCCGAGAAAACCGGCAGCAAGCACTTCCTGCTGCCCGCGCCGCTGTTCGCGGACAGCGACGCCGAGCGCGCGCAGTGGTGCAATCACCGGCTGTACCGGATCGTCGAGACGCTGTCGGGCGAGGCCGACGTCGCGTTCGTCGGGATCGGCAACATCGGCCCGCACTGCCCGCTCTACGAAGACGGCTTCATCACCGAACAGGAACGCGACGAGATGACCGCGCTCGGCGCGGTGGCCGAACTGCTCGGCGTGCCGATCGACGCGCAGGGCACGCAGATCACCGTGTCGACCAGCGCGCGCGTGACGAGCGTCGCGCTCGCCACGCCGCCGAAGCTGCCGACGATCGCGTTCGCCGGCGGCCCGAAGAAACACGACGCGGTGATTGCCGCGCTGCGCGGCGGCTGGCTGTCGGGGCTCGTCACCGACGAAGCCTGCGCGCGTGCGGCGCTGGCCGCGAAGGCGGCCTGACGCGGCCTGAGCCATCGCATGCGCCTGCTCAGGCCGCGCGCGGCGCCGGAAACGCATGCTGGCGGGCGCACCACGCGCCGACCCACGCCAGCGCCAGCAGCGCGACGAGCACCCACGGAATCGCACCGGCGCCCGTCGCGCCGAGCAGCATGCCGCCCGCGATGCCGCCGCCGGCGATCGCGAGATTCCAGACCGTCACGAGCATCGACTGCGCGACGTCGGCCGACTCCCCCGCCGCGTTCGCGGTGGCCGTCTGGAACAGCGTCGGCGCGCCGCCGAACGCGAGCCCCCACAGCACGACGCCCGCATAGACGATCGTCATCCCCGACCCGGCGCCGAGCATCGCCGCCGCCAATGCGAACAGCGCGATGCTCGCGAGCGTCAGCCGCCGTTGCGCGACGCCGATCCATGCGCCCGTCAGCGCGATGCCGACCAGCGACGCGACACCGAACACGAACAGCACCACATCGACCTGCGCGCTCATCCGCACGCCCGCAAGGAACGGCGCGACGTACGTGTACAGCATGTTGTGCGCGAGCACGTACGCGAACATCACCGTGAGCACCGGCCGCACGCCGGGCAGCGCCATCACGCCGAGCACCGGCTCGCGCGCGCCGGCCTGCTGGCCCGGATAGTCGGGCACGCGCAGGCGAATCCAGCCGATCAGCGCCAGCGCCGCGACCGTGATCCCGGCGAACGCGACGCGCCAGCCGAACATCGCGCCGAGCGCCGTGCCGGCCGGAATGCCGATCGACATCGCTGCCGGTATGCCGAGCATCGCGACCGCGATCGCCCGGCCGCGCAGCGACGGCTCGACCAGCCGGCTCGCGTAGCCGGCCAGCAGCGCCCACAGCAGCCCGGCCGACATCCCCGCGACGAACCGTGCGGCCAGCGTGAGCGCGTAGTACGGCGACGCGGCCGTCAGCGCGTTCGACACGACGAAGCCGGCCAGCGCCGCGAGCAGCAACCGCCGCCGGCGCATCGCGCGCGTCGCCGCGACGAGCGGGATCGCCGCGACGATCGAACCCAGCGCATAGACGGTCACCAGTTGACCGATCAGCGCCTCGGTCACGTGCAGGTCGGCGCTCATCAGCGGCAGCAGGCCGGCCGGCAACGCTTCGGTAAGCACCGTGATGAAGCCGGCGGTGGCAAGCGCGAGCAGGTTCGCGACGGGCAGACGTGCACGAGCCGGCGCGGACGAATCTGCCGCACGATCGACAGCGCGGTCGGAGACGGATACGCACTCGCTCATGCCGCGCTCCGGTCGTCGACGCCATACACCGCATCGCGCACGTCGGTGACGATGCGCCCGTGCATCCCTTCGTACAACGTATTGGTCAGCGCGACGACCGTCAGCCCGGCTGCGCGGTCGACGAACCACGCGTGCCCGTACGCACCGCCCCAGCGCCAGGTGCCGACCGACTCCGGCGACTGCGCGGCCACCGGGTCATGCAGCACGGAAAAACCGAGCCCGAAGCCGAATCCCGGCGCATCCGGCAAGTCGTGCGCGCCCGGCTGCACCCGCGCCATCTCGTCGACCCAGCGCGGTGCGAGCCAGCCGTCGAGGCCCGTGCGCAGCGTATCGAGCAGCGTCAGGCAATCGTGCGCGGTGCCGACCATGCCCGCGCCGCCCGACGGCCACGCGGTCGCATCGAACGCGCGCGCCGGCTCGAAGCGGATGCCGACCGTGCCGTCGAACACCGGCACGAGATCGTCGTCGGCCATCCGGCGCGGCACGTCGGGCGTACTGACGTAAGGCGTCGCCAGACGCGCCGCGTCATGCGTGAAAAATGCCGTGTCGGTCATCCCGAGCGGCGTCGTCACGAGCGCCGCCACGGCGTCGGCGAGCGGCCGGCCGTCGACCGCCTCGATCAGCGCGCCGACCACGTCGGTCGCAAGCGAGTAGCCCCACGACGTGCCGGGCGCGAACTGCAGCGGCACGCCGGCGATGCGCCGCACGTTCTCGGCGAGCGACAGGCTCGCGCGATCCATCCCGTCGGACACGCCCGCACGCGCATACGGGCCGTCGGCGTCGGCTTCGAGAAAGCGATAGCCGAGCCCGGCCGTATGCGACAGCAGATGCCGCAGCGTGATGTTCGCCGGCGTGCCGTCGGCTAGCGTCGGCGTGAACGCGGGCAGCCAGCGCGCGACCGGTTCGTCGAGCCCGATCTTCGATGCCGCGACCAGCCGCATCGCGGCGGCCGTCACGATCGGCTTGGATATCGACGCGAGCCGGAACAGCGTGTCCTCGCGCATCGGCGTGCCGGCTTCGCGATCGGCCAGCCCGGCCGCGCGTGCATAACGCAATTCGCCGTCGCGCGCGACCAGCACGACCGCGCCGACCGCGCGCGCATCGGCCAGCGCGCGGTCGAGCACGGCATCGAGCCGGTCGCGCAGCGCGGCATCCGGTTCGGCGCGGCGGGCGGTGACAGGCAGTGATGACATGGCGTGACCTCGAACAGTGAAGGAACGCCCATCGTAGGGAGCCGGCACGAGAAGAAAAATCGGGTTAGAGTTCCGGACACTCCGGACATGGGTGTCCGCAATCGGGAACCTGCATGGAAAATCTTGGCGGTTTCGTCGTGTTCGTCCAGGTCGCGGAAACACGCAGCTTCGTCGCGGCCGGCCGCGCGCTCGGACTGTCGGCGTCGGCGATCGGCAAGCGTATCGCGCGGCTCGAGGCGCGCCTGAACGTACGGCTCTTTCACCGCAGCACGCGCAGCATCACGCTGACGGCCGAGGGCGCGCGCTTTCTCGAACGATGCCGGCGCGTGATCGCCGAAATCGACGCGGCCGAGCGGGAACTGACGCAGAGCGTCGAGGCGCCGCGCGGGCGGCTGCGCGTGAGCCTGCCGACGATCGGCACGTTGCTGTTGCCGGTGCTCGCCGATTTCATGGCCGCGTATCCGGAGATCGAACTCGACATCGATTTCAGCGACCGGATCGTCGACGTGATCGACGAAGGCTTCGACGTGGTACTGCGCACCGGCCATCCGACCGATTCCCGGCTGTCGTCGCGGCTGCTCGGCCACTTCCGCCAGCACCTGGTCGCGTCGCCCGACTATCTCGAACGGCACGGCACGCCGCGCACGCCGGCCGACCTCGCGCAGCACCGCTGCCTGCATTACCGATTCCCGAGCAGCGGCAAGCTCGAGATCTGGCCGCTGCGCGCGCCGCGCGCCGGCACGCCGCCGGAGGTACCCGTCTCGATGGTCAGCAACAACGCCGAGACGCGCCTGTGCTGCGCGCTGCGCGGGCTCGGCATCGCGTGCCTGCCCGAGTTCTTCGTGCGCGACACCCTCGCCGACGGCAGGCTGCGCGCAGTGCTCGACGATCACGTCGCGAGCCGCACGCCGTTCTACGTGCTATGGCCGTCGGGCCGCCATCCGCTGCCCAAGCTGCGCGCGTTCGTCGACTACATGGCCGAGCATTTGCGGCTGTAACCGGCGCGCGGCCGTCAAGCCGCCTTCGCGTGCGCGCTGAGCCGCCGGAACGCCTGCCCGTTTTCGTCGAACAGGTGACAGTGCTCGGCCTGCGCATGCACGCGCAGCGCTTCACCGGTGCGGTACGTGTCGAGCGGCGGAATCCGTGCGATCAAACCGTCCGGCGCGACGGCCGACTCCGCATACAGATATGCGGCGTCACCCAGCGACTCGACGGCCATGGTCCGCGCGGCGACGCCTGCCGCCGCCGCATCGACCAGCAGATGCTCGGGCCGCACGCCGACGGTCACCGCGGCGCCGCGCTGCAGCCCCGCCGCGTCGACCGCGACCCGCTGCGTCTCGCCGCTGTCGAAGCGCACGAGCACGCCGCCCGCATCGGCCGATTCGACCGTGCCCTTCAGGAAGTTCATCTTCGGCGAGCCGATGAAGCCCGCGACGAACTGGTTCGCCGGCGCGTGATACAGCGCGTTCGGCGTGCCGACCTGCTGCACCGCGCCGCCCGACAGCACGACGATCTTGTCGGCGAGCGTCATCGCCTCGACCTGATCGTGCGTCACGTAGATCATCGTCGTCTTCAGCTCGTCGTGCAGCCGCGCGAACTCCAGCCGCATCTTCACGCGCAGCGCGGCATCGAGGTTCGACAGCGGTTCGTCGAACAGGAACACCTTCGGCTTGCGCGTGATCGCGCGGCCGATCGCGACGCGCTGCCGCTGGCCGCCCGACAGCTGCTTCGGCTTGCGGTCGAGCAGGTGATCGATGTGCAGGATCTTCGCGGCCTGCTTCACCGCCTGGTCGATCTCGGGCTTCTTCGCGCCGGCGAGCTTCAGGCCGAACGCCATGTTGTCGTACAGCGTCATGTGCGGGTACAGCGCATACGACTGGAACACCATCGCGATGCCGCGCTTCGCGCTCGGCACGTCGTTGACCTTCGCGCCGTCGATCAGCAGGTCGCCGTTCGAAATGTCTTCCAGGCCGGCGATCATCCGCATCAGCGTGGATTTGCCGCAGCCGCTCGGGCCGACGAACACGACGAATTCGCCGTCGGCGATGTCGAGGTTCACGTTGCGCAGCACTTCGGTGTCGTCGTAGCGCTTCGCGATGTTGCGCAGGAGCACGCTTGCCATGATCTGTCTCCGTTCGTTCGTGATGCGCCGCGTTGAAAGCGGCGCGCCTTCGTTCCTGATTGCTAGTTCGGCAGCACCGCGCCCGTCGCCTGCCAGCGCGCGACGTAGCCGGGCAGCTCGTGCATGTCGTCGAATACGTGACGCGCGCCGATACCGCGCAACGCGTCGATCTGCGCCGCCGACGCGTGCCCGCCGCCGACGAAGCCGAGCACGGTCATGCCGGCCGCGGCGGCCGCGGTGATGCCGGTCACGCTGTCCTCGACGACCAGGCATTGCGCGGGCACCACGCCGAGCGCGCGTGCGGCTGCCAGATACACGTCGGGCGCCGGCTTCGGCCGCGCGACCGAATCCGCGCAGAACAGCCGGCCGCCGAAAAAGCGCGCGAGGCCGGTGCGCGCGAGCGCCGCTTCGACGTACGCGCGATAGCTGTTGCTCGCGCACGCCGTCGTCAGGTCGATCGCGGCCAGCGCCGCATCGATGCCGTCGACCATCGGCGCGTTGACGGCCGCGGCCTCGACCGCGCGACGGATCGCGTCGACGTCGTCGGCCGACAGCGTGCGGCCGACCGCGTCGCTCGCGCCGGCCAGCACGCGCTCGATGCGCAGCCCGAGCAGCGGCATCACGGCCGGCCGCGCATCGACGCCCGGCCAGCGCGCATCGAGTTCGCGCACGATCACGTCGGCGGCCACGGCCTCGCTGTCGATCAGCACGCCGTCGCAATCGCAGATCAGCACGTTGACGCCGTGACCGGCCGCGCCTTTGCTTGCGCCGCTCATTTAACCGCCCCGAACGTGAGCCCGCGCACGAGCTGCTTCTGCGACAGCCAGCCGACGATCAGGATCGGCGCGACCGCGAGCAGCGAAGCGGCGGACAGCTTCGCCCAGAACAGCCCTTCGGGGCTCGAGTACGACGCGATGAACACCGTCAGCGGCGCGGCATTCGAGCTCGACAGGTTGATGCTCCAGAACGCCTCGTTCCACGACAGGATCACGAGCAGCAGCGCGGTGGACGCGAGCCCCGGCAGCGCCATCGGCATCAGCAGGTAGACGATCTCCTGCCACGTCGACGCGCCGTCGATGCGCCCGGCCTCCAGGATGTCCTTCGGGATCTCGTTGAAGTACGTGAAGGTCATCCACACCGCGATCGGCAGGTTGATCAGCGTGTAGACGATCACGAGCCCCGACACCGTATCGAGCAGCCCCGCGTTCTTCCACAGCAGGTAGATCGGCACCAGCACGCCGACCGACGGCATCATCTTGGTCGACAGCATCCACAGCAGCACCTTCTGCGTGCGGTGGTTCGGGAAGAACGCCATCGCGTACGCGGCCGGCACCGCGAACAGCAGCGAGATCACCGTGACGCCCGCCGAGATCAGGATCGAATTCCACGCGAACCCGAAGTAGTTGCTGCGCGCGAACACCTCGCGGAAGCTGTCGAGCGTCGGCATGAAGAACAGCGTCGACGCGTACGCCTGCTGTTCGGTCTTGAACGCGGTGATCGCCATCCAGAAGATCGGGAAGAACAGCAAGAGCGCGATCAGCCACGCGAGCGTGCCGGGCAGCGCGCGCCGCACGAGGTCGAACACGGCCGGCGTGCGCCGGCCTGCCAAGGTCAGGTCGCTCATTTTTCGTACTCCCCTTTCAGATTGCGCGCGAGCATCCGCACGAGGAAGAACGACACGACGTTCGCGACCACGACGGCGATGATGCCGCCCGCGGATGCGAGGCCGACGTCGAACTGCTGCAGGCCGAGCGCATAGATCAGGTACGACAGGTTGGTCGTCGCATCGCCCGGGCCGCCGCCGGTCGTCGTATAGATTTCCGCGAAGATCGACAGCAGGAAGATCGTCTCCATCATCACGACCACGGCGATCGCGCGCTTCAGGTGCGGCAGCGTGATGTAGAAGAACATCGCGATCGGGCCGGCGCCGTCGATGCGCGCGGCCTCCTTCTGCTCCTGGTCGAGCGACTGGATCGCGGTAAACAGGATCAGGAACGCGAACGGCAGCCACTGCCACGCGACGATGATGATCACGGCGGTTAACGGGTAATCGGCGAACCAGTCGATCGGCGTCATCCCGAGCGCGCGCATCGCGTTCGCGACGAGCCCGTACACCGGATGAAGGATCATGTTCTTCCAGATCAGCGCGGAGACCGTCGGCATCACGAAGAACGGCGCGATCGCGAGCAGGCGCGCGACGCCCTGCCCGTAGAACTTGCGGTCGAACAGCACGGCCATCAGCACGCCGCCGATCACGGTGATCGCGAGCACCGCGCCGATCAGCACCAGCGTGTGCCAGATCGCCGGCAGGAACGACGGATCGGTCGCGAGGAAACGGTAGTTGTCGAGCCCGGCGAAGCCCTTCACGTCCGGGTTCAGCAGGTTGTAGCGCGAGAACGAATACCAGATCGTCATCGCGAGCGGAATCGACATCCACAGCAGCAGCACCGCGACGGACGGCGACACGAGCCAGCTCGCGCCGCCGCGCGCACGGCGCGGCGCGCCGGGCGGCGACGACGCGTCGCCGACCGACGGCGCGTGAGCGTGACTCAGGGGAAGACGCAGGTGACGCATGATCGGAGTCCCTCCGGTTGATGCGCGGGCGCGAACGGCCTGCCCGCCTGTCAGCCTAGCCGGCCCGCGCCGTGTACCACGGCGCACGATGCGGGCCGCGCGACGGCTTGCGCGTTACTTCTTGTAGCCGGCCTGGCGCACCGCGCGGTCGGCCGCTGCCTGTCCGGCGGCGAGCGCCTGGTCGACCGACATCTGGCCCGCCACCGCACCGGCGATCGACTGGCCGACCACCGTGCCGAACGACTGGAATTCAGGAATCCCGACGTACTGCACGCCCGTATACGGCACCTTCTTCAGCGACGGATCGTTCGGGTCGGCCGTCTCGATCGCCTTCAGCACGAAGTCCGAGAACGGCGCGGCGGCCTTGTACTCGGCGCGCTGATACGTCGACGTACGCGTGCCCGGCGGCACCGACGCCCAGCCTTCGTCCTTGCCGACCATCTCGATGTACTGCTTCGACGTCGCCCACGCGATGAACTTGCGCGCGGCGTCCTGCTGCTTCGACGTCTTCGGCACGGCCAGCGCCCACGCCCACAGCCAGTGCGAGCCCTTCGGCGTGACGGCGACCGGCGCGGCCGCGAAGCCGATCTTGTCGGCCACCTGCGACTGCTGCTTGTTGTAGAGCATCCCGGCCGCGACCGTCGCGTCGATCCACATCGCGCACTTGCCGGACGCGGTCAGCGTCAGGTTCTCGTTGAAGCCGTTCGAGCTCGCTCCGGGCGGGCCGTTCTTCTTCAGCAGGTTCACGTAGAAATTGATCGCCTTCTTCCATTCGGGCGACGTGAGCTGCGCGTTCCAGTTCTCGTCGAACCAGCGCCCGCCGAACGTGTTCACGACCGTCGACACGTACGCCATGTTCTCGCCCCAGCCGGCCTTGCCGCGCAGGCAGATCCCGTAGGTGCCCTTCGACTTGTCGGTCAACTTGTCCGCGAATTCGGCGATCTGGTCGTAGGTCGGCTGGTCGGGCATCTTCAGCCCCTTCGCCGCGAACAGGTCCTTGCGGTAGAACGTCATCGAGCTTTCGACGTAGAACGGCAGCGCGTAGAGCTGGCCGTTGTACGACAGGCTGTCGCGCGCGGTCTTCACGATGTCGTTCAGGTCGTAGTCGGCCGGCAGCCCCGTGATCGGCGCGAGCCAGCCGCGCTTGCCCCACTGCGGCGTTTCATAGGTGCCGATCGCCATCACGTCGAACTGGCCGCTGCCGGTCGTGATGTCGGTCGTCGCGCGCTGGCGCAGCACGTTCTCCTCTAAGATCACCCAGTTCAGCTTGATGTCGGGGTTCGCCTTCTCGAACGCGGGCGACAGCTTCTTCAGCTCGATCATGTCGGGGTTGTTCAGCGTCGCGATCGTCAGCGTGCCGGCGGACGCCGCGCAGGCCGCCGTCGCGAGCGCGGCTCCGGCGAAACAGCGTGCGGCGGCGTCGAGCATCTTTCGTTGCATGGCATGTCTCCTGTGATTGTTCGAAATGTCGTCGGTCCTGCTTCGGTGTTGCGTCGTTTCCTTCGCGGCCCGTCATGCCGGCCGCTGCATGCCGCACGCGCGCGCATAGTGCGCGATCACGTCGCGTATCCGGTGGCGCACCCACGCGCGCGGCTCTTTCGCGAGGCCGCCCGCGCGACACGCCGCGTAGACGTCCGGCAGCCACTGCGCGACGAGCGTCTCCGGCACCGGCTGCCGCGCGAGGTTGTCGAACAGCTGCTCGACCGCGGCCGCGACGGCCGGCTGCAGCCAGTAATAGCGGATGCGGTCGCTGTAGCTGAACTGGCGCGCGAGCCGCTGCGCGGTCTCGTCGCCGCGGTAGTACGGCGCCCAGTGTTCGGGCTGCGCGCGCATCGCCGCATCGACGACGTCGCGCAACCGCGAGCGCCGCGCGACGTCGTCGATCAGCGCGTCCTCGATGAACGTCAGCGCGAACAGCGCCTCGCGCAGCGCGAACGTCAGCGCGGGGCCGACCTTCAACACCGCGAAATGGTCGCGCACCAGCGCGGCGAGCGCGGCTTCGGTCTGGTAATCGGTCGAATGCGCTTCGAACACGAGGCGCGGCGTCTTCAGGATACTCGCGCCGAGCGACGCCGCCTTGGCGCTGTCGTAGTCGAGCACGTGGCGATCGTCGAAGTCGACGCCCGGCTGCGCGACGATCGCGACGACGCGCGTCCACGCGTCGTCGAGCCCGGCCGCCGAGAACGCGCGGTGGTGCGCGTCGAGCGTCGCGGCGACGCTGTCGCCGCGCGTGACCGCGATCTGCGCGATCGCATCGTTACTCGCGTCGCCGCTCACCTCGCCGCCCGGCGTCGGCACCTCGGTGCCGATCACGTAGACGGGCGCGATGCCGGCGCGCGCCGCCGCGTCTTCCGCGACACGGCACAGCTCGGCCGCGCGCGCGGCGATCGTGCGATCGTCGAGCCGTGCCGGATCGTCCGCGCACGCCATGCTCGCATCGAGGTGGATCTTTTCGAAACCGGCTTCGACATACGCGGCGACCATCGCAGCGGCTTCCCGCATCGCGTCGGCCGCGCGACGATGCCGCCACGGGTTCGGGCCGAGATGGTCGCCGCCGAGCACGAGCGCCGACGGCGCGAGCCCGCAGCGCGCGGCAATCGCATCCACGTCGCGACGAAAATCGGCCGGCGTCATGCCCGTATAGCCGCCGAGGTGGTTCACCTGATTGCAGGTCGCCTCGATCAAGAGCGGCGAGCCGTCCGCACGCGCGGCTTCGCACGCGGCCTCCAGCACCAGCCGGTGCGCGCTGCAGATCGAATAGATGCCGCGCTGCGCGTCCGCGCGGTTCGCGTCGAAGATCATCCGCAGCACGGTGTCCGCGTGCGCGGTGCGCGGGCGTTCGGCAACGGTCGTCAGGCCGGACATGCGATCCCCCGTTCGGTCAGGAAGCGGTCGATCTCGGCCGCGCTGCTGTTGCCTTCCATCGGGCCGCGCCGCGTGACCGCGATCGCGCCGGCCGCGTTCGCACGGCGCAGCGCGACGTCAACGGCCGCGCCCGCGACGAGGCTCGCGACCAGCGTGCCGCCGAAGCAGTCGCCGGCGCCGGTCGGATCGACTTCGTCGACCGGGAACGCCGGCGCTTCGGCACGGTGGGCGCGATCGAACGCGACGCTGCCTTGCGCGCCGCGTTTGAGCACGACCCGCTCGAGCAGCGGATGCGTCGCGAGCAGGCCCGCGATCGCGCGCTCGGCCGGCTGCGGGCCGCAGAAGAACGGCAGGTCGGCTTCGCTCGGCAGGAACAGGTGGCACGCGGCGAGCATCTCGTCGAGCGCCGCGCGCATCGGGCGGAAACTCAGCATCTCAGGCCGCACGTTCGGATCGAACGACACCTTGGCGCCAGCGCGCGCGGCCTCGATCACGCCGCGCTGCACCGCCGCGATCGCCGATTCGCTCGTCAGCGACGAGCCCATCACGTGAAAGTAGCGGCAGCCGTCAAACATCGTGGTGTCGACGTCGGACGCATCGACGCACGCCGCGGCACTGGTCGACAACGTGAAAACGAAACTGCGCGAGCCGTCGTCGCGATACGCGACGAACGCGGTGCCGGTCGGGCGGGCGACGCGACGAATGCGCGCGACGTCGACGCCGTCTCGGGCGAGCCGCGCGACGATCGCATCGCCGAACGCGTCGCGGCCGACGCAGCCCGCATACGCGACGCGCGCACCGAGCCGCGCGGCCTGGTCGGCGAAGATCGCCGGCGCGCCGCTCGGGAACGGTCCTTCGAACAGGCCCGGCGTATCGAAGCCCTGGCCGCGCTCGGCGGCGACGAATTCGGCCAGCAGTTCGCCGGCGACGACGATCTCGGCCATCAGGCGAGCCCTCCTCGTGCGACGGCGGCCGCTGCGTCGCGGGCAGGCCGCCGGGTGGCGCGTGCGAGCGGCGCCACGTCAGCTCATCCAGTTGCCGCCATCGACGTTCAACGTCTGGGCGGTGATGTAGTCGGCATCGGCCGACGCGAGGAACAGCGCGGCGCCCGTCAGGTCGCCCGGCACGCCCATGCGGCCGAGCGGCACGGCTTCACCGACGAGCCGCTTCTTCTCGCCGAGCGGCCGGTTCTCGTAGCGCGCGAACAGCGCATCGACCTGCTCCCACATCGGCGTGTCGACCACGCCCGGCGCGATGCCGTTCACGTTGATCCGGTGCGGCGCGAGCGCGAGCGCGGCCGACTGCGTATAGCTGATCACCGCGGCCTTGGTCGCGCAGTAGTGCGAAACGAGCGCCTCGCCGCGACGGCCGGCCTGGGACGACATGTTGACGATCTTGCCGCCGCGCCCCTGCTCGACCATCCGCTGCGCGACCGCCTGCATCAGGAAGAACAGCCCTTTCACGTTGACCGAGAACAGCCGGTCGAACACGTCCCACGATTCGTCGAGGAGCGGGCGCATGTCGAACAGCGCCGCGTTGTTGAACAGGATGTCGACGCCGCCGAAACGCTCGACCGCCGTCGCGACGATCCGCTCGATGTCGTCGCGGCGCGTGACGTCGGCCGTGACGGCCACCGCGCGGCCGGGGTTGGCCTCGATCAGCCGCGCGAGCGAGCCGCCTGCCGGCTTCACGTCGACGAGCACGCAGCGCGCGCCCTCGTCCAGATAGCGTTGCGCGACCGCCTCGCCGATGCCGCTTGCGGCGCCCGTCAGGATCGCGACCTTGTCTTCCAGTCTCACTGGCTGTCTCCGGTTCGTTCTGTTGCACGACGGTCGAGGTGAGCGAACGCTCGTCTACCGATCAATTGCTCTGTTAGTGATCGAATGATCGGATACGCGATACGCGCTGTCAAGACGACGTGACGGCTTTCTATGACGCGCTGCGGCAAGGGGGCGCACGACGACGCCCCGCCGTGCCCGCGCGGCAAGGCGCGGGACGCTCGGTGCGGCGCGGTGGTATCGACGATGAAGGGGACGGAGCGCGGGCGGAACGAGGCGGAAAACGGAATTCGCGCTGCACGACGCGACGATACGTTATATCATCGCCGTACTTTGTTTCATCGCCTGCTTCACGCCATGGCTACCTCATCGTCCATTGACGCCCGGCTGTCCCGGGCCGACGCATTCGCCGCCGAGCACGGGCTCGCGTGGACGCCGCTGCGCCGCCAGGTCTACGAACGCGTGCTGGCCGCACAGCGCCCGATCGGCGCGTACGACCTGCTTGCCGAACTCGAACCGCAGCGCGGCCGCGTGCCGCCGACGACCGTCTATCGCGCGCTGGATTTCCTCGTCGAGCACGGCTTCATCCACCGGATCGAGTCGAAGAACGCGTTCTTCGCCTGCTGCGAGATCGGCGTGCCGCACGAAGGCCAGTTCCTGATCTGTGATTCGTGCGGCGACACCGTCGAGATTCCCGGCGGCGACCTCGCGAAGCAGTTGTCCGCGAGCGAGCCCGCGCACGGTTTCGAAGTCCACCACCAGGTCGTCGAGCTGAGCGGCCTGTGCGGGCACTGCAAGCGCAAGCCCGCGCAGCGCTGACGCCGAATCGCGCGGCGTGCGCGCCGCCCTTCCAACGAGGAGTTCCATGTCCATTGCCCTGAAGCGCGCGCCGCGGCGCGCCCTGTCGCCTGTCCGCTGGCTGGCCGCCGCCGTCGCCGCGCTGTCGTTCACCGCGCCCGTGGTCGCGCAGGCCGCGACCGTCAACGTCGTCGCCGCGGAGAATTTCTACGGCGACGTCGCGTCGCAGATCGGCGGCCGCCACGTCGCGGTCACCAGCATTCTCAGCAATCCGGATCAGGATCCGCACCTGTTCGAAGCGAGCCCGAAGACGGCCCGCGCGCTCCAGCACGCGCAGGTCGTGATCTACAACGGCGCCGACTACGATCCGTGGATGGGCAAGCTGCTCGGCGCGTCGAAACAGGCGAAGCGCGCGACGATCGTCGTCGCCGATCTGGTCGGCAAGAAGGCCGGCGACAACCCCCACCTGTGGTACGACCCGGCGACGATGCCGGCGGCCGCACGCGCGATCGCGGCCGAGCTGGGCCGCGCCGACCCCGCGAACAAGGCCGAATACGATGCGAACCTGCAGAAGTTCGTCGCGTCGCTGAAGCCTGTCGACGACAAGGTCGCCGCACTGCGCGCGAAGTACAAGGGCGTGCCCGTGACGGCCACCGAGCCCGTGTTCGGCTACATGTCGGACGCGATCGGCCTCGACATGCGCAACCAGCGCTTCCAGCTCGCGACGATGAACGACACCGAAGCCAGCGCGCAGGACGTCGCCGCGTTCGAGGGCGACCTGCGCAAGAAGCAGGTGCGCGTGCTGATCTACAACAGCCAGGCCGAGGAGCCGATGACCAAGCGCATGCTGAAGATCGCGCGCGACGGCGGCGTGCCGACCGTCAGCGTCACCGAGACACAGCCGGCCGGCAAGACCTTCCAGCAATGGATGAGCGGCCAGCTCGACGCGCTCGGCAACGCACTTTCGGCCGGCAAGTAACAGACCACCGTAACCCCATGACCGCCACTCCCCACGCACTCGCACTCGATCGCGTCACGCTCGAACTGGGCGGCCGCACGATCCTGCGCGACGTCAGCTTCTCGATCGAGCCCGGCGAATTCGTCGGCGTGCTCGGGCCGAACGGCGCGGGCAAGACGACGCTGATGCGCGCGGTGCTCGGCCTCGTCCCCGTGTCGGCCGGCACGCTGTCGGTCGGCGGCGTGCCGGTCGCGCGCGGCAACGCATCGATCGGCTACATGCCGCAGATCAGGAGCGGCCTCGCGAACCGCCGGATGCGCGGCTACGATTTCGTCGCGATGGCCGCCGACGGCCACCGCTGGGGCCTGCCGCATACGAACGCGGCCACGCGCCGCGACGTCGATCGCGTGCTCGACCTCGTCGGCGGCCCGTCGCTCGCCCGCCGGCCGCTGTCCGAACTGTCGGGCGGCGAACGGCAACGCCTGCTGCTCGCGCAATGCCTGCTCGGCAATCCGAAGCTGCTGCTGCTCGACGAGCCGCTGATCAGCCTCGACCCGAACCACCAGCGCGGCGTCGTCGAACTCGTGCGCAACGTGCAGCGCGAGCTCGGCATCACCGTGCTGTTCTCCGCGCACGAACTGAACCCGCTGCTGAATGCGCTCGACCGCGTGCTGTATCTCGGCAACGGCGTCGCGGCGCTCGGCACCGTCGACGAGGTGATCACGAAGCCCGTGCTGTCGCGCCTCTATGGATCGCCGATCGACGTGATGCGTGTAAACGGCAAGATCTTCGTGATGTCCGGCGACGTCGAGGTCGAAAAGCACGATCACGAACACGAGGACGACGACGGCCATTCGCACGGCGGGGGCGGCGGCCACGGCCATCATCACCACGGACACGCTCATCCCGGGCATTCGCACGATGTTTGAATACGACTTCATGATCAACGCCTTCGCGGCGTCGGGAATCGTCGCGGTGCTCGCGGGCATCGTCGGCTATTTCCTGGTGCTGCGCGGGCAGACCTTCGCCGGCCACGCGCTGTCGCACGTCGGCTTCACCGGCGCGACGGGCGCGGTGCTGCTTGGCATCTCGCCGATCTGGGGGATGGTCGGCTTCACGCTCGCGGCAGGAATCGGGATGGGCGCGCTCGGCGAAAAGCTCGCGGGCCGCGACGTCGCGATCGGCGTGATCCTGTCGGGCGCGCTCGGCTTCGGCCTGTTGTTCCTGCACTTCTACACGTCGTTCGCGACGCAGGTCACCGCACTGCTGTTCGGCAACGTGCTCGCGGTCAGCCACGACACGCTCGCGGTGCTCGCAGGCATCGGCGCGGTGAGCCTCGCCGCGCTCGCGTTGATCGCGCGGCCGTTGTTGTTCGCATCGCTGCAGCCCGAACTGGCCGAAGCCAAGGGCGTGTCGCTGCGCACGGTGTCGATGCTGTTCCTCGCGGTGTGCGCGCTCGCGGTGGCCGCGGCGACGCAGATCGTCGGCGTGCTGCTCGTGTTCACACTGCTGGTCGGGCCGGCGGCGGCGGCGCAGAACGTGTCGACGCGACTGTCGACGGGCGTGCTGCTCGCCGCGCTGTTCGCGCTGTTCGAAGCGTGGGCCGGCATCGTGCTCGCGTATCACACCGACTGGCCGACGAGCTTCTGGATTACGGCGCTGTCGGCGCTGGTGTATGGGGCGAGCCTGTTGCGCAGGGCATGATGACTTGCATGCGCGCGAATGGTGCTACGTGATCGTTTTCCATGCGCACACAACCGTTGCCGCGAGCATCAGGAACCCGACCCACGGCTTGGCACCTGTGGCCCTGGACCTCGCGAGCAACACGACCTGTGTGATCGCAACGACCATGAGCAATGCATAGCTGACCAGCGTACGGTCGCCAGCTTCGTCCTTGATCGCGTCGATCGCGATGGACGGATCGACTTCATGCATCCACGCATACTTGTTCCCGGTGATCGTGACAACAACGAGCAATCCGATGACGCATGCGACATGAATGACGAAGCGAAGGAGACGAGCCATGTTTGCATCCCGATGCCTTACCGCATGAGCCGAACGAAGCGTGACCAATGCGTAACGATGAAGTTACCGTAGCTGGTATTTTGTCTTATTTGCTCGAGGGACAATCCGCTTCCTCGGTTGTAGCGCGCGCCGATGATGCGAATTTGATCCATCGAGAACGGATATTGAAGCCCGTCGCGCTTCGCCAATTGGCTCAGATGACGCGCAACCACATCGATATTGAAAATATCGCGCTGAAGGCAGTGGGCCAAACTCCGGAATTGCGACGCTGACATTTGCGACGGGTCCATTCCGAGTGTTTGTGCTGCCGTGCGAAGCTGCATGCTCACCGGGCCGAACGATGTCATCGCTGGATGACGCGTCAGTGTCAGATGCCTGTCGATGAACGGCGGACCACTCCAGTCGAACGTGCGCACTTCGAATGCAACGCGATCGATGAATTCAGGGTCGCCACCAACCTCGATCCAACATACGCCCGCGAGCATTTCCCGAGGTAGACAGTGTCGCCCCGCTGCTGCCCGGATATGGGACTTGTTGTGCATGACCCACGCATCCTTGAACGCCTGGATGTATTTGATGCCACCACTCCATCGCTCGGGCACAAGTTTCCACGCAAACAGATTGATCAACCCCCAGTTCGGGGAGTTGTTTGATACGTCGCAAACCATGTCGCCCATTCAGGTCAAAGCCTCGCTCGAACAAATTCACCACGATTAAATCGTCGATCATTATTCGGCGAATCGATTTGGCATCCTATAGAACGAGTACGAATTTGCGGCAGCAGGTGATTTCTCCGGGCGGGCGCCCCGGCTGAATGCGTAGCGAGGGATGACAGCCACGTCGCCCGTTGAAGTGCAACGACGTGGCGTCAGAGACTGCTGCTCACCGCACAAGTACGCGCGCATGATGCGCAATGTGATCGGCGATGAAGGTCGAGATGAAGTAGTAGCCGTGGTCGTAGCCCGGATGGCGGCGCAGCGTCAGCGGCTGGCCGGCCTTCGCGCACGCGGCTTCGAATACGTCGGGGTTCAGCTGGTTCGCAAGGAACTGATCGGCCAGCCCCTGATCGACGAGGATGCCGTCCGCGAACTTCGGCGCGTCGGCGCGCGCGACGAGCTCGCTCGCATCGTGCGCCTTCCACGCGTCGCGATCGGCGCCGAGATAGCCCGAGAACGCCTTCTCGCCCCACGGGCAGCGCGTCGGCGCGGCGATCGGCGCGAACGCCGACACCGACCGGTACAGGCCCGGATGACGCAACGCGAGCGTCAGCGCCCCATGCCCGCCCATCGAGTGGCCGAAGATGCCGAGCCGCGCACCGTCGATCGGCAGCTCGGCCGTGACGAGCTCGCGCAACTCGCCCGTCACGTACGACTCCATCCGGTAATGCGTCGACCACGGCGCTTCGGTCGCATCGACGTAGAAACCCGCGCCGACGCCGAAGTCCCACGCATCCGTCTCGCCCGGCACGCCCGCGCCGCGCGGGCTCGTGTCGGGCATCACGAGCGCGATGCCGTGCTGCGCCGCGTATTGCTGCGCGCCGGCCTTGATCGCGAACGTCTCGTCGGTGCACGTCAGCCCGGCGAGATAGAACAGCGCCGGCACGCGATCCTGCGCGGCTTGCGGCGGCAGGTACACCGAGAACTTCATCGGCAGGCCGATGGCCGCCGAATCGTGACGGTAGAAACGCTGCTCGCCGCCGTGGCACGCATGCGAGGAAACGAGTTCGAGCATGGCGGTGCGCTCCCGGTCAGTACAGCACGACCGAGCGGATCGACTCGCCGGCCTTCATCAGGTCGAAGCCTTCGTTGATCCGCTCGAGCGGCAGCGTGTGCGTGATCAGGTCGTCGATGTTGATCTTGCCTTCCATGTACCAGTCGACGATCTTCGGCACGTCGGTGCGCCCGCGCGCGCCGCCGAACGCCGAGCCCTTCCACTCGCGGCCCGTCACCAGCTGGAACGGACGCGTGCTGATTTCCTCGCCCGCTGCCGCCACGCCGATGATGAACGACTGGCCCCAGCCCTTGTGCGTGCATTCGAGCGCCTGACGCATCAGCTTCACGTTGCCGACGCATTCGAACGAGTAGTCGGCGCCGCCGTCGGTCAGCTGCACGATGTGGTCGACGACGTTCTCGACTTCGTTCGGGTTGATGAAGTGCGTCATCCCGAACTTCTTCGCGAGCTCGACGCGCTTCGGGTTGATGTCGACGCCGATGATCTTGTCCGCGCCGACCATCTTCGCGCCCTGGATCACGTTCAGGCCGATCCCGCCGAGGCCGAACACGACCACGTTCGCACCGGCCTCGACCTTCGCCGAGTACACGACCGCGCCGACGCCCGTCGTCACGCCGCAGCCGATGTAGCAGATCTTGTCGAACGGCGCGTCCTCGCGCACCTTCGCGACCGCGATCTCCGGCACGACGATGTAGTTCGAGAACGTCGACGTGCCCATGTAGTGGAACAGCGGCTTGCCGTCGAGCGAGAAGCGCGACGTCGCGTCCGGCATCAGGCCCTTGCCTTGCGTCGCGCGGATCTTCTGGCACAGGTTGGTCTTGCGCGACAGGCAGAACTTGCACTCGCGGCATTCGGGCGTGTAGAGCGGAATCACGTGGTCGCCCTTCCTCACGGTGCCGACGCCGGGGCCGACGTCGACCACCACGCCCGCGCCTTCATGGCCGAGGATCGCCGGGAAGATCCCTTCCGGATCGGCGCCCGACAGCGTGTAGTAGTCGGTGTGGCAGATGCCCGTCGCCTTCACTTCGATCAGCACTTCGCCGGCGCGCGGCCCTTCGAGATCGACTTCCTCGATCGTCAGCGGCGCACCCGCCTTCCATGCAATCGCGGCTTTCGTTTTCATCGTGTCACTCCTGTGTGTCGGTGAGATCGGCCCGGGCCGGCGTGCGGCGCCGGCCGGGGTTTCGTGCAAAGCGGTCGAAGCCGTGCCGCGTGGCACGGCGCAAGAATATCGTGCTCGCCATGATGGCCGCTCCCGCCGCGCATCGCGTGCGGGAAACGGTCGCCGGCTTGCCAGGATGCGTCATCGCTGGCGCAAAAGAACAAGTGTTCGAGTTTAAACGCCCGTCGTGAACCATGCATCCGTGCGGGTGTACAGATCGATGAAGCGCGCGTGGCGTGCGGCCAGCAGGCGGTCGTCGTGCGGGGCGGCGACCGGCGACGCGCCCGGCGCCAGCGCGCGCAGCGCATCTTCACGCCAATGCCCGATCGCGACGCCCGCGAGCAGCGCTGCGCCGCGCGTCGCGGCGTTGGGGCAATCGATCGCGTGCAGCGACGCGCCGAGCGCGTCGGCGAGCAACTTGCGCCAACGCGGATCGACGGAGCCGCCGCCCGCGAGACGCAGCGTCGTTACCGCGTCGCGGCGATCGGCGTCGCGGATCGCATCGAGCCCCGCGCGCAACGCGAACGCGACGCCTTCGAATGCGGCGCGCATCATCGCACCGCGCGTGTCGCTAAGCCCGAGGCCGAGCCAGCCGCCGCGCGCATCGGGGTTCATCCACGGCGAACGCTCGCCGCTCAGGTACGGCAGGAAGCACAGCCGTTCAGATGCCGGCTGCGCGAACGCATCGTCATACGCATCGGCCCATCGCGCGTAGCCGAGCCAGCCGCGCACGGCTTCGAGCGCGAGCCCGACGTTCTGCATCGCGGCCATCGTGTAGTAGCCGCCGCCTGCCGCCGCACGATAGCGATGCAAGCCGCGCCGCGCGGGCGGCAACGTATCCGCGAGCACGACGATCTGCCCGCCGCTGCCGGTCGTCAGCAGCGCGTCACCTGCGACGGCCAGCCCGCTGCCGAGCGCCGCGCACGCGGTATCGGCCGCGCCCGTTGCGAGCGGCACGCCGGCCGGCAGGCCGAGCGCGGCCGCGGCCTGCGCGCCAAGCACGCCGCAGCGTGCGGTGGACGCGCGAACCGGCGCGAAACGGTCGGCAGGCAGGCCGAGCGTGTCGATCAATGCGTTGTCCCACGCACCGTCGGGCGTCGCAAGCGCCGTTGCGCACGCGTCGCTCGGGTCAGCCGCGACGTCGCCGCCCAATGTGATGCGCAGCCAGTCCTTCGGCTGCACGGCCCAGCGCGCGACGCGCAGCGCGTCGGGTTCGTGCGTGGCCAGCCAGCGCAACAGCGGGCCCGCCATGCCGGGCGCGACGGGATTCGGCGGGACGGGCAATCCGGCGACAGGCAATCCGGATGCTGGCCAGCCCGCCGCATCCGCCTCGCGCACCGCGCGCGTGTCCGGCCACAGCAGCGCGGGCCGCACCGGCTGGCCCGCCGCGTCGATCAGCACGACGCCATGCATCTGGCCCGAAAAGCCGATCGCCGCGACCTGCGCGCGCTCGTCGGCCGGCAGTCGCGCGGCCGCGCGCACCAGCGCCTGCCACCACGCGTCGGGCGCGATTTCCGCCCAGCCCGGCTGCGGCGACGACAACGCATAAGGTTCGCTCGCGACCGCGCGCTCGACGCCGCCGGCATCGAGCGTGACGAGTTTGACGGAGCCGGTGCCGAGGTCGATTCCGAGCAGGCGCATGACGTGAAGGAGATTCGTATGAACGGATGTCGATGATAACGGGATCGCGATGTGCGCCCCGGTTTTTGCCGCCGCCTCGACGCATCGAAAGTGAGGTCGGATCGGCACGCTCCACCGGGCCGCACCTTGCACGCAAAAGCGGCCGTTCGCGGGTTAACCCGGCGCGATTTCCACACACCGCTTTTTGCCACTATGCGGCGCACCCGATACACACCATAAAGCGCGCCATATTTGACAGGGGGGCCAGCGCTATTTTGAAGCGCTATAAAACCGGTGAACCTCACTCCTGCGGCAGTTTCCCGATGATCGCCCCCCTGTTCCATACCGAAATGGCATATCGAACCAGCAAAGAACGGAATAGAACCCAGTGCTCTTGTTGCATGGATTCATTCCGAATAACTTCGTATCACCCCGAAAACAAGATCATGGAGTGAGACAGATGCAATCGAACACGGTCCATCCGTGCGATGAAGTGCTGCCGACCGGCAAGCTGGTAACGCTTGGCCTGCAACACGTCCTCGTCATGTACGCCGGCGCCGTCGCCGTGCCGCTTATCGTCGGCGCGGCGCTCAAGCTGCCGAAAGACCAGATCGCGTTCCTGATCAGCGCCGATCTGTTTTCGTGCGGCATCGCCACGCTGATCCAGACCCTCGGCCTGTGGATCTTCGGCATCCGCCTGCCCGTCATCATGGGCTGCACGTTCGCGGCCGTCGGCCCGATGATCGCGATCGGCACGAACCCCGGCCTCGGCATTCTCGACATCTTCGGTTCGACCATCGCGGCCGGCATCATCGGCATCGTGCTCGCGCCGATGATCGGCAAGCTGTTGCGGTTCTTCCCGCCCGTGGTCGTCGGCACGGTGATCGCCGTGATCGGGCTGTCGCTGATGGAAGTGGGCATCAACTGGGCGGCCGGCGGCGTCGGCAACCCCGAGTACGGCAGCCCCGTCTATCTCGGCCTGTCGCTGCTCGTGCTCACGCTGATCCTGCTGATCAACAAGTTCGGCCGCGGTTTCGTCGCGAACATCTCGGTGCTGCTCGGCATCGTCGCCGGGTTCGTGATCGCCTTCGCGCTCGGCCGCGTGAACACCGACGGCGTCGCGCATGCGCCGTGGGTCGGCTTCGTGATGCCGTTCCACTTCGGCCTGCCGCACTTCGACCCGCTGTCGATCGTGACGATGGTCACGGTGATGTTCGTCACGTTCATCGAATCGACCGGCATGTTCCTCGCGGTGGGCGACATGGTCGATCGCCCGGTCAACCAGGAGCGCCTCGTGCGCGGCCTGCGCGTCGACGGCCTCGGCACGCTGATCGGCGGCATCTTCAACTCGTTCCCGCATACGTCGTTCTCGCAGAACGTCGGCCTGATCGGCGTGACGGGCGTGAAGAGCCGCTTCGTGTGCGCGACGGGCGGCGTGATCCTCGTGCTGCTCGGCCTGTTCCCGAAGATGGCGCAGGTCGTTGCCTCGGTGCCGCCGTTCGTGCTCGGCGGCGCAGGCATCGTGATGTTCGGGATGGTCGCCGCGAACGGCATCAAGGTGCTGTCGAAGGTCGACTTCGTGAAGAACTCGCACAACCTGTTCATCGTTGCGGTGAGCGTCGGCATGGGCCTCGTGCCGGTCGTGTCGCCGCACTTCTTCTCGAAGCTGCCGCCCGCGCTCGCGCCGATCCTGCACAGCGGCATCCTGCTGGCATCGGCCACGGCCGTGATCCTGAACATCGTGTTCAACGGTGTGAAAGGCGAAAAGGATGCGCGCTGCGAGATTCGGCGCGCGGGGCACGACTTCGACGGGCGGGCCGCCGATTCGCACTGACGGACACCAGGCATGCGTCGGCTCGTGACGGGCCGGCGCTTGCTGCATGGTGCGTAAAAGGCCGCTTCACACCATCGAAGTGTGCAGCACTGCGCGGCAGATCGCAGCCAGGACCTCATTTCCCTTGGCAGGGGCATTCATGCGGGCAATCGGGAAGGAAGTCGATTTCTACTCGTTGGCCATTATCCGGCACACCGTTCAGATGATGCGACTTATAAAGCCTGGCATCGACGTCGATAGGGGCTCGACCAAGCCCCAATGTGACTAGCAGCCCCTTGACACTTTCCGCGCGTTGCTGCGCCAGCACGCTCGGCTGTCTTTCGTCAGCTTCGGCAAGTCCACCGACAGACGTACGATCAAGATTGGGATATTTGAGTTGAAGGTCTATCGCCCAATTGGCCAGCTTGATGAGCTCATCGCCGCGCACTTTGGCAGAATCTCTTTCAAACAAAACATCAAGTGTATGAACCGGGGAGCAGGCGAATGTCCCGGTCGAGAAAAACGCCAGCGCAATGCAGGCCAGTCCTTTTACCATATCGATTTTCCGTTGGACCCGATCAGATTCAACAAGGAACACCCCGCCACGTCACCTCTAATCCTCATAGACAATATACCCGGCAATGCTATCCGCATTATTGATTGCGAGGTCGGGGCGCGCCCGAGCCAATGCCAAGCACTCGCGCATGAAATATTGATGATCCTGAGCGCCAAAAGTGTCGGCAAAATGAGTGCACTCGTGAATCAGTGTCGATAACATCGAGTCCTTCGCGCTGGATATGGGACGCATCCCACAAAAATTCTCATGGATACAAATAGTATGTGTAGCAGTGTCGGGGCCGCAAACATGAGCGACGGCACCATCAGGGTCCTTGTTATTCGGCGTACAACCAAGATATCGATCAAGCTCCTCTGATTGACGAACAAAGTTTCCAGGCTTGAGATCGCGCATCACCCGACTTACTCGTGAGAGGCCGACTGTCAGACGTTGCCGAATCGTTTCATCGCTTGAGCCAAACCACGTTGCGACGCGTTGACGTTCGACCGCCCCCCACTTGCGCAAATCTACGAGCCGCACGTCGATCATTTGTACGGCTCTGTCGCGTAACGTTAGAACCATACGGCGAAATTCTGCATCAGTCATGTTTGGACAGATGGGCGGCCCGTTCGATATCAATGCTTCGATTACCGAACCTTCTTTCATGTCTGTCATCGCCTCTGCAATTGCTACACGATCGCCGTCACTCATTCTTCTTCCCCGCTGACTTCGAGTTTTACCAATTCAGACTTCGGCGTGACCACTCGCATGGTATGGCCCTGCGCATCGGTAGTCCCTGACACCAGCACGTCACCACGGTAATTTGTGATCCAATACCGAACGCCCACAAGAGGTTGCCTGGACTTCTTGTTGCGAATGACGAACTGCTGATCGTGGATTGCTGCGCGTCCTCTTGCAGGGGCGACACCTAAGTCATTCTTCCCAGTCAACCGCGCCGCCTCCTCCGTGGCAAAGGTCATTTTCATGCCGCGCTCGGCGTAGAAAACAGGTGGCGGATTGCAATCGCAGACGTTGATATCACCACTCAACGCCCAAGGCTTGCCGTTTGGTCCAGTGCCGGGCCAGCGTGGGCCTACCGGGGCGACAAACCCTTCCTGCTTGCATGCCGTGCAGTACGTCTTCATGTAGAGCGTTGCGATATGTACGCGCGGCGGCGGATTGGAACAGGTGACGCCCTCCAGTCCCTCCGTAATCGTGGCGGTGCCGCCCTGATCACCTTTGGCAAGGAAATAACGAATCATGAGGTCTCGCCTCGACGCGCAACAGTTGGACGCTTAACCACGGTGAAGGCGTCAGCAGATATCAGGCCATCACGCTCGGGGCTATCGGTAATGACGTCGCCGTTATCTAGTTCGCTGCCGACGAAAGCCAGCGGCTGGAAGTCTCCGTTATCCACCAGCCCAAGGCCGCTTGTGATTCGCGCGGTCGAACCGTCTGCATAGTGAATCTGATTACCCACGATACCAGCCTTGCCAAGCCGGACACCGGTGTCCCACGTGCCCGTAGCTTCGCGCAACGCACCGCCTCGCGCGGTCGTGGCTCCTCGTACAGCCAGCCGGTAGCGCGGTAGCGCAGGCGGCGGCACATAGTCCTCGTTAAACAATCCCTCGGCCGTTTCGCCGGCTTGTATGTGAATTCCCCACAACCGCTGAAGCGTTTCGACGATACGATCACCGTTGCTCAACCGGCTACCCACCAGCGCAAACGGCTTGTCGCTGCAAATAGCATATTCGCCTGCGCCATCCATAATGACGGCCTCACTGCCATCCTCGTAAGTGACGACATCGCCAACACGGGCAACGACAAGCCCGGCGACTGTCAGGCCGCTGGTAGCATTGGTTACCCGCCCACCGCGCTCAGTGAGCGCCCCGATGGTGGCAAAAAGATGGGTCGGTGCAGTCTGCTCGCTCTTCATCCGGATTTCCTTTCTCGACAATGGGTGAGGAATGCTCCATGCGAAATTTGCGCGGACAAGAAAGAAGAATCAATCAGACAAATTCGAATTTCGCATAGCTAATTGTTATAAGCACCGTTCAACAGCAAATGGGCCTACAGCCGCTCACTTCCATCGAGCCGTGATCCTGAACATCGTGTTCAACGGTGTGAAAGGCGAAAAGGATGCGCGCTGCGAGATTCGGCGCGCGGGGCACGACTTCGACGGGCGGGCCGCCGACGTGCACCACTGATCGCGCCGCGCCGGACGACGGCGCGCAGCGGTAACGAAAAACGCCACGGCATGCCGTGGCGTTTTGCTTGATTCCCCGCACGATTCGCAGCGCAAAAAGAAAACGCCACGAACTTTCGTCCGTGGCGTCCGTTTGCGCATACAGCCGGTTCAAAAGGGGCAAGCGCGGTAGACCGCGCCTGCCCTTCTTTGCTTACCCGTTCGTCGCCGTTGCCGACGCAGGCGCCGGAGCCGCCGCCTTGTCGTAGTCGACCGGTGTATCCGGCGCGCGCGGCGCTTCGCCTGCACGCTGGATCCACCCGCCGCCGAGTGCGCGGTACAGATCGACCAGGTTCGTCCAGCGCGCCAGACGCGCGCTGATTAGCGACTGCTGCGCCGAGTACAGATCCGTCTGCGCGGTCAGCACCGACAGATAGCTGTCCACACCGTTCTTGTAACGCAGATCCGACAGGTCGAAGCGACGCTGCTGCGCGTGCTCGTTGCGCTCCAGCGCCGCGATCTGCTGGTCGTACGTGCCGCGTGCGGCCAGGCCGTCCGACACTTCGCGGAATGCCGACTGGATCGCCTTCTCGTAGTTCGCGATCTCGATACGCTTCTGCACGTTCGCGAGATCGAGATTCGCGATGTTCTGCCCGCCCTCGAAAATCGGCAGCGCGATGTTCGGCGCGAACGACCATGCCGCCGTGCCGGCCTTGAACAGGCCGCCCAGCGTCGGGCTCGCGGTACCGAACGCGGCCGTCAGCGAGATCTTCGGGAAGAACGCCGCGCGCGCCGCGCCGATGTTCGCGTTCGCGGCCAGCAGCGTTTGCTCGGCCTGCATCACGTCCGGGCGACGCGTCAGCAGATCAGACGGCAGACCAGCGGGCACGTCCGTCAGCAGGTTCTGCGCGTCGAGCGGCATGCCCGCCGGCAGGTCGTCCGGCAGCGGCTCACCGATCAGCAGCACCAGCGCGTTCAGCGCCTGCGCGCGGGCACGCGCCTGCGCCTGCTGGTTCGCGAGCGCCGTCTCGACCACCGTCTGCGCCTGACGCAGCTCGAGCTCCGAGCCCGTGCCGTTGTCGAACTGCAGCTTGGTCAGGTCGTAAGACGCCTGCGCGGTCTTCAGCGTGTCCTCCGTGACCTTCAACAGGTCATCGGTCGACAGCAGCGTCAGGTATTGATCGGCCACCTGCGACACCAGCGAGATCTCCGACGCCTGCCGCGCATACGCGGTCGACAGGTATTGCGCGAGCGCCTGGTCCTTCAGGCTCTGCACGCGGCCGAACAGGTCGAGCTCCCACGACGCCGACAATCCGACGTTGTAGGTGCGCGAGATCAGCGGCTGGCCCGTCTGCGATACACCAGCCGGGAAACGCTGGATGCTGCCCGTGCCCGTACCGTCGAGCGTCGGGAACAGCCCCGCGCGCGTGATCTGGTACTGCGCGCGCGCCGCCTCGATGTTCAGCACCGACACGCGCAGGTCGCGGTTGTTTTTCAGCGCGATCTCGATCAGCCGCTGCAGGCGCGGATCGACGAAGAACTCGCGCCAGCCGATGGCAGTCGCCGCCTGGCCGTTCGCGCTGCGCGCGCCGGCCGCGCCCGGCTGCGTCGCGTAGACGCCGCCGGCCGGGTACGCCTGCGCGACGGGTGCGTCGGGCCGCTTGTAGTGCGGCGCCATCGTGCAGCCCGTGGCAAAGAGCGCGACTGCGATTGCAGTCAAAGCGTGTTTTTGCATCATCACTGTCCCTTGTTGCCTTCGTCGCCGTTGCCCGGCTTCTCTTCGTGGTGCGAGTGCTCCTGAGCCAGGCGCAGCGCCTCGTCGACGTCTTCCCTCTCGCCGCTGAAGATCGCACGGATCTTCACGAAGAACATCGGGATCATGAAGATCGCGAGGAACGTCGCCGTGATCATCCCGCCGATCACGCCCGTACCGATCGCGTGCTGGCTAGCCGAACCCGCGCCGTTGCTGATCGCGAGCGGCATCACGCCGAGAATGAACGCGAGCGACGTCATCAGGATCGGACGCAGCCGCAGGCGCGCCGCTTCCAGCGCGGCCTCGATCGGCCCCATCTTCTCCGTCTGCTGCAGTTCGCGTGCGAACTCGACGATCAGGATCGCGTTCTTCGCGGACAAGCCCACGGTGGTCAGCAGGCCGACCTGGAAGAACACGTCGTTCTCGAGGCCGCGCATCGTGGCCGCGAGCAGCGCACCGATCACGCCGAGCGGCACGACCATGATCACCGAGAACGGGATCGACCAGCTTTCATACAGTGCCGCCAGACACAGGAACACGACGAGGATCGAGATCGCATACAGGATCGGCGCCTGCGAGCCGGACTGGATTTCCTGGAACGACAGGCCCGTCCACGAATAGCCGATACCGACCGGCAGCTTCTTCGCGAGCGTTTCCATCGCGGCCATCGCCTGACCGGTCGACTTGCCCGGTGCGGCCTGACCCTGGATTTCCATCGCCGACACGCCGTTGTAGCGCTCGAGCTTCGGCGAACCGTACGTCCAGTGACCGGTCGAGAACGCGCTGAACGGCACCATCCCGCCCGACCCGTTGCGCACGTACCAGATGTTCATGTCTTCCGGCGTCATCCGGAACGGCGCGTCGGCCTGCACGTACACCTTCTTGATCCGGCCGTCGGTGTCGAGGAAGTTGTTCACGTACTTCGACGCCCACGCGATCGAGAACGTCTGGTCGATCGCATCCGCCGTCACGCCCAACGCATTCGCCTTCTCGCGGTCGATATTGACCTTGTACTGCGGCGTATCGTTCAGGCCGTTCGGACGGACACCCTGCAGCGTCGGATCCTTCGAGGCCATCCCGAGCAGCTGGTTACGCGCGGCCATCAGCGCATCGTGGCCGAGACCGGCGTTGTCCGTCAGCTCGAAGTCGAAGCCGGCGGCCGTGCCGAGTTCAGGAATCGACGGCGGGTTGAACGGGATCACGAGCGCGTCCTTGTAGCTCCCGTAACGCCCGAACATCCGGCCGATCAGCGCCTGCACCTTCTGGTTCGCATGCTGACGCTGCGAGTAGTCCTTCAGGCGGACGAACACGAGACCCGAGTTCTGGCCGCGACCCGCGAAGCTGAAGCCGTTGACCGTGAACGCCGATTCGACGATTTCCTTCTCGTCCTTCAACAGGTAGTCGGAAATGTTCGCGAGCGTCTTCGCGGTCGTTTCCTGCGTCGAGCCCGACGGCGTCTGCACGATCACGAACATCAGGCCCTGGTCTTCATCGGGCAGGAACGACTTCGGCAGGCGCACGAACAGCAGCCCGACCGCGACGATCACGACCAGATAGATGATGAGCCAGCGGCCCGAGCGCTTGATCACGTGATGCACGCCGACGTGGTACTTGTCGCGGCTGGTGTTGAACGTGCGGTTGAACCAGCCGAAGAAGCCCTTCTTCTCTTCGTGATGCCCTTGCGGGATCGGCTTGAGGATCGTCGCGCACAGTGCCGGCGTCAGAATCAACGCGACCAGCACCGACAGCACCATCGCCGACACGATCGTCAGCGAGAACTGACGATAGATCGCGCCGACCGAGCCGCCGGAGAACGCCACCGGCACGAACACCGCAGACAGCACGAGCGCCACGCCGACGAGTGCGCCGGTGATCTGCCCCATCGCCTTGCGGGTCGCCTCCTTCGGCGACAAGCCCTCTTCGGCCATCACGCGCTCGACGTTCTCCACCACCACGATCGCATCGTCGACCAGCAGGCCGATCGCGAGCACGAGGCCGAACATCGACAGCGTGTTGATCGAGAAGCCGACCATCGACATGATCGCGAACGTGCCGAGCAGCACGACCGGCACCGCGATCGTCGGGATGATCGTCGCCCGCAGGTTCTGCAGGAACAGATACATCACGAGGAACACGAGCACGATACCTTCGAGCAGCGTCTTGACCACTTCCTCGATCGACAGCTTCACGAACGGCGTCGTGTCGTACGGATACTTCACGACGAGGCCGTGCGGGAAGAACGGTGCAAGCTCGTCGATCTTCGCGCGCACGGCCTTCGCGGTCGCGAGCGCGTTCGCGTTGGTCGCGAGCTGGATACCGAGTGCCGCGGTGGGCTGACCGTTGTACTTCGTGTCGAAGTTGTAGTTTTCGCCGCCGAGGCCGATCTGCGCGACGTCCTTCAGGCGAACCTGCGAGCCGTCCTGGTTGACCTTCAGCAGGATGTTGCCGAACTGCTCGGGCGTCTGCAGCAGCGTCGATTCGGTGATCGTCGCCTGCAGCACGGTGCCCGGCGTGGCCGGCGTGCCGCCGATCTGGCCGCCCGCGATCTGCACGTTCTGCGCGGTGATCGCCGAGCTGACGTCGACCGGCGTGAGGCCGTAGTTGGTCAGGCGGTTCGGGTCGAGCCAGATCCGCATCGCGTACTGCGAGCCGAACAGCGTGACGGTACCGACGCCGTTCAGCCGGCTGATCGGATCCTTCACGTGCGACGCCACGAAGTTCGCGAGGTCGTACTTGTTCATGCTGCCGTCTTCGGAGTTGAAGGCGAGCACCAGCAGGAAGCTGCTGCTCGACTTCGTGACCGACAGACCGAGCTGCTGCACGACCTGCGGCAGAACCGGCGTCGCGAGCGACAGCTTGTTCTGCACCTGGACCTGCGCGATGTCGGCGTTGGTGCCCGGCGCGAAGGTCAGCGTGATCGTTGCGTTGCCCGAGTCGTCACTCGTCGACGACATGTACAGGAAGTTGTCGAGACCGCTCATCTGCTGCTCGATCACCTGCGTCACCGTGTCTTCCACCGTCTTCGCGGAAGCGCCCGGGTAGTTCGCGGTGATCTGGATCGATGGCGGCGCGATCGTCGGATACTGCGAGATCGGCAGCGTGAAGATCGCCGCAACCCCGGCCAGCATCAGGATGATGGCGATCACCCACGCGAAGATCGGGCGATCGATAAAAAACTTTGCCATGAAACAGGCTCCCTGTTATTGCGCGCTCGACGCGGCGGCAGCACTCGCCGGCGCGGCGCCCGATGCGGCGGCACCGGAAGCGGCAGCGGCGCCGGACCCGGCAGCGGCCGGCGCGGCGGGGGCAGCGGCACCCGAGGCGGCATCGGCCGCCGGGGCGAGCTGCGCGGCGACGGTCTTCACGGTCGCACCCGGGCGCACCTTGTCGACGCCTTGCACGATCACGTGGTCGCCCGCCTGCAGACCGCCTTCGACGATCCAGTTCTGGCCTTGCATGCCGGTGGTCTTCAGCGGACGCGGCTCGACCTTGTTGCTGGCGTTCACCACCATCGCGATCGCCTGCCCCTTCTGGTCATGCGTGACGCCGATCTGCGGCACCAGGAACGCGTTCTCGTTCACGCCTTCCTCGATCCGTGCGCGCACGAACATGCCCGGCAGCAGCACGCGGCCCGGGTTCGGGAACACCGCGCGGATCGTCACCGAGCCGGTGGTCTGGTCGACCGTCACGTCCGAGAACTGCAGCTTGCCCGGCTCCGAGTAGGTCTTGCCGTCTTCCAGGATCAGCGACACCTTGGCCGCGCCCGGGCCGCTCGTCTTCAGGCGGCCGCTCTGCACGTCCTGGCGCAGCTTCAGCCCTTCGAGGCTCGACTGCGTGAGGTCGACGTACACCGGATCGAGCTGCTGCACGGTCGACATCAGCGTCGCCTGGCTCGCCTGCACGTAAGCGCCCGGCGTCACTTGCGAAATGCCGACGCGGCCGCTGATCGGCGACACGACATCCGTATAGCCGAGGTTGATCTGCGCGGTATCGACCGCCGCCTTGCCGGCCGCGACGTCCGCCGCGGCCTGGCCTTGCGTGGCGACCGCGTTGTCATAGTCCTGCTTGCTGACCGCGTTCGCGGCGACCAGCACCTTGTAGCGCGCGACCAGCGCGTTCTGCGTGACGAGGTTCGCCTGCGCCTTCGCGAGCGTCGCCTTCGCGCTGTTCAGCGCCGCGATGTACGGCGCCGGATCGATCTTGTACAGGCGCTGACCGGCCTTGACGTCGGTGCCTTCGGTGAATTCGCGGCGCAGCACGATGCCGTCGACCCGCGCACGCACTTGCGCGACGAGGAATGCACTGGTGCGGCCCGGCAGGTCGGTGAAGACCGGTACGGCTTGCGGCTGGACGGTGACGACGCCGACTTCCGGCGTTTGCGGCGGCGGTGCCGATTCTTTTTTCCCGCACGCGGCCAGGAAAACGGCGGCCGTCGCGACAGTGATTAAGCGGTATGGAACCCGTTCGACGCGCATGGAGCGACCTCTGTGTATAACCAATGGAATAAGTGCCGCGCCCGACCGGAGCGCAACACGGATGCGCCTCGCGGCGCAGATCGAACACCTGAATTGCTGGACTGCTGGATACAGCACGTCGGCACGAGACCTCCGTGCCGACGGGGATGCCGCGAACTGCGGACAGGTACTAGGGCGGGAATCAGCAGTGTGGGATATTAACTGATTGCCACTTGGGTCATTCGATCGTAGGGTGGTATTGTATATACATTCACGAATGTATGTAAAAAGCCCGTCTGGACTCCGCCGGCTGACCAGTCTTACAGATTGTTACCAGCAGCAAGCATAGCCGGTCTGCATGACGGCGACGAGGGGTTGCGGACCCCAAATTCACCCAAGATCGATCCAATCAGGCCTGCACATGGTCAGACGTACCAAGGAGGAGGCGCTCGAGACGCGCAATCGCATTCTCGACGCCGCCGAACACGTGTTCTTCGAGAAAGGCGTGTCGCACACGTCGCTCGCGGACATCGCCCAGCACGCCGGCGTGACGCGCGGCGCGATCTACTGGCATTTCGCGAACAAGAGCGAACTGTTCGATGCGATGTTCGACCGCGTGTTCCTGCCGATCGACGAACTCAAGCGGATGCCGCTCGACGCGCCGGGCGGCAATCCGCTCGAGAAGGTGCGCCAGATCCTGATCTGGTGCCTGCTCGGCGTGCAGCGCGACCCGCAGCTGCGCCGCGTGTTCAGCATCCTGTTCATGAAGTGCGAATACGTCGCAGATATGGAGCCGCTGCTGCAGCGCAACCGCGCGGGGATGAGCGAGGCGCTGCACATGATCGACGCCGATCTCGCGGTGGCCGTGGGGCTCAAGCTGCTGCCCGAGCGGCTCGACACGTGGCGCGCGACGCTGATGCTGCACACGCTCGTCAGCGGGTTCGTGCGCGACATGCTGATGCTGCCCGACGAGATCGACGCCGAGCAGCATGCGGAAAAACTCGTCGACGGCTGCTTCGACATGCTGCGCTACAGCCCGGCGATGCTGAAGGACGGCGACTGACCACGCGGCGCATGGCGCGCCCCGTCGCCGTCACCGTGCCGCGTCAGGCCGCCTTCGCGCGCCGCGCGCGGGCCCGCCGGTTCGACGCGGCCACCGAATCGCGCGCCGGCATCGGCGCGCCGGCCAGTCCCGCGATCCACGCGTCGGTCGACATCACCGCCGCGAAATTCGACTGGAACACCACGCCGTACGCGCGGTGAATCTCTTCGGCGCTTACCGCTCCCGCTTCGTTCTCGTAAGGCAGCGCGCCCGTCGCGTCGTTCAGGTATTCGACCTTCAGCCCCGCATGCGCCGCTTGATAGACCGTCGACGCATTGCAGTTGTGCGTCATGTAGCCGGCCACCGCGAGCGTGTCGATTCCGTGCGCGTCGAGCCACGCGGCGAGACCGGTGCCGGCGAACGAGCTTGCCTGCGCCTTCTCGATCCGATGCGCGTACGGCCGGCTGGCGACCACCGCGTGCAGCGCGACGCCGTCGGTGCCGGGCGCGAAGATCGGCGCACCGGCCGGCGCAACGTGCTGCACCACGATCACCGGCACGCCGGCCGCGTGCGCGGCGTCGATCGCGCGGCCGATGTTCGCGAGCGACACGTCGAGCGGCGGATATTCGATCGGCAGGTTGCCCGTCACGTATTCGTTCTGTACGTCGATCACGATCAGTGCACGGCGGTTGGCGGGACGGGAAGCGGAATGCGGGACGGTGTTCGACGCGGTGGCAAGCATGACGGGCTCCGGGGCCGGGAAGCGCTGCCCCGCCCCGGACCGGGGCGGCCAGCAGTGCGATGCGATGCATTGTCGGATCGCATGGCGTGCGCCGATAGTGGCCCGCCAGCCATACTTCGATAGAATCGGGCCATCACCTTTCCGAAGCCCGCCATGCTTGCCGCCGCCTCATCCGTTCCAACCGTCGTCGCCGTGATCGCGTACGACGGCATCAGCCCGTTCCACTTGTCGGTGCCGTCGGTCGTGTTCGGCAAGGAACGCGACGCGGCCGCGTCGCCCGCGTTCGAGTTCCGCGTCTGCTCGGCCGAGCGCGGCCCGCTCGCGACGACGGGCGGCTTCACGATCACCGCGCCGTACGGGCTCGACGCACTCGACGATGCGGACATCGTCATCGTGCCTTCCTGGCGCGACCCGGACGAAGCGCCACCCGACGCGCTGCTCGATGCGGTCCGCGCGGTCGCCGCGCGCGGCGCGGAGCTCGTCGGCCTGTGCCTCGGCGCCTACGTGCTCGCCGCGGCCGGCCTGCTCGACGGCCGCCCGGCCACCACGCATTGGGCGTGGGCCGACGATTTCGCCCGGCGCTTTCCGCGCGTGAAGCTCGACCCCGACGTGCTGTACGTGGACGACGGCAACCTGATGACGTCGGCCGGCACGGCGGCAGGCCTCGACTGCTGCCTGCACGTCGTGCGGCGGCGCTTCGGCTCGGACGCCGCGAACCGGATCGCGCGCCGCCTCGTGATCCCGCCGCACCGCCAGGGCGGACAGGCCCAGTACGTGCCGCAGCCGGTCGCCGCGCATCCGCGCGATGCGCGGCTCGCGGGCCTGCTCGACTGGGTGCGTGCCCATCTCGACGCCGCGCACAGCGTCGATTCGCTCGCCGAACGCGTGCTGATGAGCCGGCGCACGTTCACGCGCCACTTCCGCCAGGCAACGGGCACGACCGTCACCGCATGGCTGCAGGCCGAGCGGCTCGCACGCGCGCAGCATCTGCTCGAAACCACCGGACACTCGATCGACGCGATCGCACAGGCGGCCGGCTACGGCTCGAGCGTGTCGCTGCGCCAGCATTTCGCGGGCGCGCTCGGCACGTCGCCGTCTGCGTATCGAAGGGAATTTCGCGGCGCCGGAGTGGGTGCCGACGCGGCGCAGTGACGCCCGCCGTGCGGGCCGCGAACAGGCCGGGAAGCGGAACCGGGCGGCCGATCGCCGATCAGCCGCCGTTGATCCAGCGCGCCGCGTACAGCAGCAGCGCGACGAACACGATCATCGCCGCCCAGGCCCACACGGGCACCGTGCCGGAATCGCGATGCGGGAGCGCGCTCGCGGCACGTCCGCTCAGCGCGCCGCCGAGATGATGCGGCAGCGAACGCTTCGTCGCGGCCACCAGCGATGCCGGCCGCAGAAATACATGCTGGCGGCGCGGCGCAGCGGCGCTCGCGCGATTCGGCGCGAGACCGTGTTTCGCCTGCACGACCGCGCAGAACTCGCGGAAGAACGTGTCGGTCCATTCGCGCAGCGCATTGTCGATCTGCCGCCCCGGCAGTTCGGCGAGCGGCCCGCTCGCCGTCGCCCAGACCACGTACTCGATTCGCGTGGCGCTCGCGTCGTCATCCGGCATCAGCACGAGTTCGACCTGGCCGCGCAGCGCGCCGAGGCCGTCGGCCCGCGCCTTGAAATTGAGCACACGGCGCGGCTGACCTTCGGCGTCGCCCTGCTCAGCGGCCGCATGCGCGCGCACGTCGTAGCGGGCGCGCAGTGGGCCGAGCGGCACCGTGATCGTCAGCGCGAACTCGCCGTGCGCGAGTTTCACGAACGATTCGCAATGATCGAAACTCGCCCGCAGCAGCGCGAGATCCTCCAGCGCATCCCGCACGACAGGCGGCGCGAGCGGTACGCGTAACGTGTCGTTCAGTTCCATGATGTCTCCCCGACGAACGCGCGCCGCATCAGGACGTCTCGACGAGACTGTCGACCCGTGCGACATCGAACGCGACGTAGTGAGCAAGCACGGCCGCCGCCTCCTTCGGTTCTTCGTAACTCCATGCGGCGTTCTCGATCACGCCGTCTTCCGTCTGCAAGTCGAAATGCACGGCCTGCCCCCTGAACGGGCAGGCCGTCGTGACGCCCGATTTCACGAGCCGGCGCATGTTGACGTCGCCGCGCGGCAGGTAATGGATGTCCGGGAGCCCCGCCTCTCGCACGGTCAGCGCACCGTGCGAATCGGCATAGGTGATGCCGCGATGGATCACGCGCACGCGATGACGGTTCGGCACGATTTCGAGTCGAGGGTCGGCTGCATCGGACATCGTTTCTCCTTCGGGCGGCCGCCTGGCCGGGGCAGGAAACGAAAAAGCCACGGCACGCATGCCGTGGCTTTCATTATGGGCGAAACTCCGTCCGATTGCGCGACCGGGGGCCCGGCCGCACGCGGCGGGCTACTGCGCACTCCACTGGAACGCGGCTTTCGCACCGCCCTTCGCGCCGACCGTGACGGCGCGCGATTCCTCGCTGCCCTGGTACGACGCATGCACCGTATAGCGCCCCGGCGGCACCTTCACGAGCATGTACGGCCCGCGCGCATCGGTTTTCAGCACTTCGGCGCCCTTGCCGTCGACGATCCGGACATGCACGTCGGCCAGGAACTCGCCGCCCTTGCCGGTGAAGCGCAGCGCCAGCGGCCACTGCGACTCGCTGCGCTGGAACGCCGTCGATTCGTCCTGCCCGACGCCGCCGGACACGAAGGTGACGTCGCCCTGCTGGCGCGCGGCGGGCAAGCCGTCCGACTGCGCGTACGCGCCGGTCGCACCGGCTGCGAGGCCGGCGGCCAGCGCCGCGGCGACGGCAAATCGGGACACGTTGCGTAGATATTGCATGGCTCTCTCCTTGGGGTCGGAACACATACAGGGCGCGGCGTCGCGTGATCGAACGGCGGCGGCGCCCGCCGCGGCCGGCCGGGCCGGCCGTCGGCCGTGGCCGGTCAGCTCAGGTCGACCGGCACGAAGATCTGTGCATTATCGCGCTGGATCAGCAGAGCAAGACTGTTGCCCGCGCCCTTCACCGCGTCGCGCAACTGCTCGGGGCTCGTGACCGGACGGCCGTTCACCGCAAGGATCACGTCGCCCGGCTGGATGCCCGCGTTGGCGGCCGGGCCGCCGGCCTGCTGCACGATCAGCCCGTGCGACAGGTTGTCGGCGGTACGTTCCTGAGGCGACAGCGGCCGCACCGCGACACCCAGACGGCCCTGCTCCACCGGCCCGCCGTCGTTCGATGCGAGCTTCGCATCGGCCATCGCGCCGAGCGTCACGCTGATCGACTTCTTCGACTTGTCGCGCCAGATCTGCAGGTCGGCCTTCGAACCCGGCTTCAGGTTCGCGATCTGCGCGGGCAGCGACGTCGAATCGGCGACCGGCGAGCCGTTGACCGACAGGATCACGTCGCCCGGCTGCAGGCCGGCCTTCGCGGCCGGGCCGTTGGGGTCGACCGAGCTGACGAGCGCGCCGTCCGGCTTCTGCAGCCCGAACGAGCTCGCGAGCGTCTGGTTCAGCCCCTGCACGGCCACGCCGAGACGGCCGCGGCTCACGTGGCCCGTCTTCACGAGCTCGTCCTTCACCTTGATCGCCTCGTTGATCGGGATCGCGAACGACAGGCCCTGGAAGCCGCCCGTCTGCGAGTAGATCATCGAGTTGATGCCGATCACCTCGCCCTGCAGGTTGAACAGCGGGCCGCCCGAGTTGCCGGGGTTCACCGGCACGTCGGTCTGGATGAACGGCGTGTAGTTCTCGTCCGGCAGCGCGCGCGACTTCGCGCTGATGATGCCCGACGTGACCGTGTTGTCGAAGCCGTACGGCGAGCCGATCGCGACGACCCACTGGCCGACCTTGCTCTGCGCCGGGTCGCCGATCTTCACGGTCGGCAGGCCGCTGGCGTCGATCTTCAGCACGGCGACGTCGGACTGCTTGTCGGAGCCGACGACCTTCGCCTTGTATTCGCGCTTGTCGGTCAGCTTGACCGTGACGACGTTCGCGCCGTCGATCACGTGCGCGTTGGTGAGGATGTACCCGTCGGAACTCACGATGAAGCCCGACCCGAGGCTCGCGCTCGGCTGGTCGTCCGGCTGGGCGTCGCCGCCCATGCCCGGCACCTGGCCGTAGAAGTGCTTGAAGAACTGGTAGAACGGATCGCTCGGATCGATCGGCAGTTGCTGCTGCGGCATGCGCCGCGACACCTGCTTCACGACATGCTTCGCGCTGATGTTCACGACCGCCGGGCCGTACGTCTCGACGAGCCCGGAGAAATCGGGAATGCCGGTCTTGGCGGCGGCTTCGGCCGGCATCATGGCGGCCTGCGCGGGCGTGATGATCTGTGGATCGGCGCGGCGGGTACCGGCGAAATAACCTGCCGACAGGGCGGCCGCCACGGCGACCGCGACGGTGCCGCGCGCAAGGAATCGGGTGTTCATCGTAGGACCTCCTCGTTGTTAGGACGCAGCGTAACGACCCTGACTTAAAGGAGGCTTAATCAGCCTTAAGCGGGGCTTAAGCGGCTGCCGGCGCGCAGCCGGCCACCGCCCCTTCAAGCAGATTCGGAAGGCTGCGGGGCCGGGGCCGGCATCTCGGCATCGCGGAACACGACGCTCACGAGCAGGCCGCCCGCGGCCGCATCGCCGAGCGACACCGTCGCGCCCTGCTGCGCCGCCACGCGCTTGACGATCGCGAGCCCGAGCCCGCTGCCGGACACGTCGGCGCGCGCGCGCGCCGAGCTGTCGCGATAGAAACGGTCGAACACGCGCTCGCGCTCGTCGGCCGGAATGCCCGGCCCGCTGTCGGCGATCTGCACGCACGCGCGGCCGGCCGCGTCGCGCGTCAGCGACACGTCGATGCGGCCGCCGTCCGGCGTGTACTTCACCGCGTTGTCGAGCAGGTTGCCGAACATCACGCGCAGCGCGCCGACGTCCGCGACGACGCTCGCCGCGCGCGTTTCCTCGAAGCCGAGATCGATGTCGCGCCGCTGCGCGAGCGGCGCGTGCGCGGCCACGCATTCGGCGAGCAGCGCCTGCAGGTCGACCGGTTCGCGCATCGTCGCGCCGTCCGGCTCGGCGCGCGCGAGCGCGAGCAGTTGCTCGGTGAGGCGCGTCGCGCGCGACACGCCGTCCTGGAGATCCGCGATCGCCTCGCGGCGCGATGCGTCGTCCTTCGCGCGGGCGACGAGCTGCGCCTGGATCTGCACGGCCGCGAGCGGTGTGCGCAACTCGTGCGCGGCGTCGGCGACGAACGCCTTCTGCGTATCGAGCGCCGCCGCCAGCCGCGCGAGCAGCCCGTTCAGCGCCCGCACGAGCGGCTGCACCTCGAGCGGCAGGCGCGCGTCGGGCAGGGAATCGAGCGCTTCCGGCCGGCGCGCCTCGACCGCGCGCGTCACGCGGCCGAGCGGCGCCAGCCCGCGCCCGACGATCCCCCACACGGCCGCGCCGAGGAACGGCAGCAGCACGATCAGCGGCCACAGCGTGCGCAGCGCGACGTTCGCCGCCAGCCGGTTGCGCACCGACAGCGGCTGCGCGAGCTGCACGACGTTGTCGCCGACGATCGCGCCGTACACGCGCCATTCGCCGCGATCGGTGCGCTCGGTCGAGAAGCCGAGCTCCGCACGCGGCGCGATCGGCGCGCGCGGATGCGAGAAGTACATCAGCACGCCGTTGCGATTCCAGATCTGGATCACGATGCCTTCGTCGCCGTTGGTGCGCGAGCCGAACACCTGCGAGAACGGCTCGGACGGCAGCGCCGCTGCGATTTCCTGCAACTGGTAGTCGAACAGCTCGTTCGCTTCCGCGAGCGCCTGCCGGTAGATGAGCCAGCCCGCCATGCCCACGCCCGCGACGACGATCGCGAGCAGCCAGATCAGCAATTGATGACGAATCGACCGCACGCGTCAGCTTTCCTTGACGACCATGTAGCCGAGCCCGCGCACGTTGCGGATCAGGTCCGAGCCGAGCTTCTTGCGCAGCGCGTGGATGTAGACCTCGACCGTGTTGCTGCCGATCTCCTCGCCCCAGCCGTACATCTTCTCCTCGAGCTGGCTTTTCGACAGCACCGCGCCCGGCCGCGCGAGCAGCGCCTCGAGCAACGCGAACTCGCGCGCGGACAGCGCGACGGGCGCGCCGTCGAGCGTCACCTGGTGCGAGGCGGGATCGAGCGTCAGCGCGCCGTGGCGGATCAGCGACTCGCTGCGCCCGGCCTGGCGGCGGATCAGCGCGCGCATCCGCGCACCCAGCTCGTCGAGGTCGAACGGCTTGACGAGGTAGTCGTCGGCGCCCGCGTCGAGCCCCTTCACGCGATCGGCGACGGCATCGCGCGCGGTGACGATCAGCACCGGCAGCGCGAGCCCGCGCCCGCGCAGCGTGCGCAGCACGTCGATGCCGTCGCGCTTCGGCAGACCGAGATCGAGCAGCAGCAGGTCGTACGTCTCGCCGCCGAGCGCCGTGAGCGCGGCGTCGCCGTCCTGCACCCAGTCGACCGCAAAGCCGTCCGAGCGCAGCGCCTTGCGCACGCCCTCGGCAATCATTCGATCATCTTCGACAAGCAGAATCCGCATCGGGCCACGCATCCATGGGGCGAGTCAAACACGGCGACCATTGTAGCGCCGCGAATCGCGTGCGCGGCGTGCAATGCAACAGTAAGGCGGATTGCAAGGGGCCTGCCCCGACTTGTCTCTACAATGTGCGCTTCGGCGCCCCTGCGCGTCCTGCCCGAGCCCCTGCTTTTCCCGTATTCGCCCATGCCGATTTCCGATCTTTCCGCCCGGTTCGCCCCTCGCGCCCGCGCCTGCCTGCGGGCGGCCGCCGTCGTCGCCACCTGCACGGCCCTCGCGTTCGCACCGTCCGCGCAGGCCCGCAAGCATTCCCCCAAGGGAGCGCGCAAGACCGCCGTCGTATCGCCCGCCGCGCGTGCGGCCGGCCTGCCGGCCTCCGTGCTCGTCGCGCTGCAGCGCGCGAAGGTGCCGGCATCGGCGATGAGCGTCGTGGTCGAGCGCGTCGGCGATCCGCAGCCGCTGATCGCTTGGAATGCGAGCCGGCCGATGCTGCCAGCCTCGACGATGAAGCTCGTGACGACCTTCTCGGGCCTGTCGATCCTCGGCCCCGACTACCGCTGGCGCACCACCGCGTACACGGACGGCACGATCGACCCCGACGGCACGCTGCAGGGCAATCTGTACATCAAGGGCACCGGCGATCCGAAGCTCGTGCCCGAGGAGCTGATCGACCTCGTCGACAAGCTGCGCAAGGCCGGCGTCAAGCGCGTGGCCGGCGGCCTCGTGCTCGACAAGAGCTATTTCGCGGCGTCGACGCGCGACCTGCCGTCGTTCGACGACGATGCGAGCGCGCCGTACAACGTCGGCCCCGATCCGCTGCTGTACGCGTTCAAGGCCGTGTCGTTCACGGTCACGCCGGGCGAAGACGGCAAGGTCGCCGTCGACGTGCTGCCGCCGCTCGCGGATCTGTCGATCGACAACCAGCTCGTCGAAGGCTCGGGCTCGTGCAGCGCGGCCGCCGCGGCCGCGCGCCCGACGCTGAGCGCCGGCGGCGGGATCATGACCGCGTCGTTCGCCGGCGACTACCCGCTGCGCTGCGGCGCGCACACGACCAATCTCGCGATCCTCGATCACACGACCTTCTTCGCGCGCGGCTTCCTCGCGCTGTGGCAGCAGGACGGCGGCACGATCGCGGGGCCGGTGAGCGAAGGCAAGGTGCCGACCACCGCGCGGCCGCTCGCCGTGCATCACAGCCCGGTGCTCGGCAGCATCGTCTACGACATCAACAAGTTCAGCAACAACGTGATGGCGCGCAACCTGTTCCTGACGATCGGCGCGGTCAGCGGCAAGCCGCCCGCGACGCCCGAGCAGTCGAGCCGCACGATCCAGGCGTTCCTGCAGAAGAACGGCATCGCGATGCCCGACCTCGTGCTCGAGAACGGCTCGGGGCTGTCACGTGAGGAGCACGTGAGCGCGCTGTCGCTCGCCGCGCTGCTGCAGGCCGCGAACGCGAGCCCCGTCGCGCAGGCGTTCGTCGATTCGCTGCCGATCGCCGGCATCGACGGCACGATGAAGAACCGCCTCACCAACGCGGGCGTGCTCGGCAACGCGCACATCAAGACCGGCACGCTGCGCGACGTGCGCGCGATCGCAGGCTACGTCGCCGGCGCCGACGGCCAGAGCTACATCGTCGTCAGCTTCATCAACAACGATCACGCGGAGGGCGCGCGCGCCGCGCACGACACGCTGCTCGAGTGGGTCTACGCGGGCGCGCACTGACGGCCCGCGCACCGCGCATCGGGTCGCCCTGGCAGGGCGGCCCGTGCGGCTTCCCCCACCACGCCGCCCGCGAAATCCCGCGCCGCGCGGTTTGAAACGCCCCCGTCACTCTCGCGCCACGCGCCGCGCGCGCACCCCCGCCGCAAAACAGGGCCGCACCGCCCGGCCCCGTGCAGTACGGATTCCGTAGAAACCCTGTCCTCAGAGGGAACCCTCTACGCTGCCCCCTCGCCTAGCGCGTAGCGATTGCGTAGGCTGTTGGCCTGACGATATCTACAACGGGCCACACGCCCGGCCTGATGGCTTGCAGGGGAACGAAGGAGACACACGCCCATGCGATTCGACGTCGAATTGCTTCTGCTCGCGCTGGCGCCCGTCTTCCTGCTCTGCATCGCGTGGGAGGCCTGGCACCTCGCGCGCACCCGTGCGCAGGACCGTATCTACGCGTGGCGCGACACGCTGTGCAACGCGGCGCTCGCGCTGATGCACCAGGCCGCCGACAAGCTCGCATGGCTGTTCGTGATTCCCGTCTATGCGTACTGCTACCGGCACTATCGCGTCTACACGTGGCACGACGGCTGGCTGTCGTTCGCGGTGCTGTTCGTCGCTCAGGACTTCCTCTACTACGTGTTCCATCGCGCGAGCCATCGCGTGCGCTGGCTGTGGGCCGCGCACGTCGTGCACCACTCGTCCGAACGGATGAATTTCTCGACCGCGTTCCGCCAGAGCCTGATGTACCCGGTCGCGGGCATGTGGCTGTTCTGGCTGCCGCTCGCGTTCGCCGGCTTTCCGCCACAACAGGTCGTCGGCATCGTGCTGATCAACCTCGCGTTCCAGTTCTTCGTGCACACGCAGGCGATCGGCAAGCTCGGCTGGCTCGAATACGTGCTCAACACGCCGTCGATCCACCGTGCGCACCATGCGCGCAACGCGCGCTACATCGACCGTAATTACGCAGGCGTCCTGGTGATCTGGGATCGCCTGTTCGGCAGCTATGTCGAGGAAGCACCCGACGATCCGCCGCAGTACGGCATCGTCGAGCGGCTCGGCTCGAACAACCCCTTCGTCGCGACGTTCCACGAGTGGGTGTCGATGGCGTCCGACGCGTTGCGCGTCGACGGATGGCGCAACAAGCTGCGCGCGATTTTCGGCCCGCCCGAATGGGCGAGCGCTTATCATGCGCAGATTGCCGAGGCCGCGAACCTGGATCCGCGCACCGAGCCGCTGGCGGCTGCGCGCGATCGATAAACCGTTTCAGCCAACGGCCGCCGCGCAGCCCGGAACCGAGCAGGCACGCGGCAGATGAGAAACACATCAGGCCATATCTACGAGGAGATCGAACGATGCAGACACAACAACACGCACCTTCCCGCAGCCGGCAGCGCATGCTGCGCACCGCGCAGGTCGCGATCGCCGGCGCCGCGCTCGCGCTGCTCGCCGCATGCGGCGGCGGTGACGACAACAATGGCAGCAGCGCGTCGAACACGCCGCCGTCGGGCGTGAAGATGCAGGTCGTGTCGTTCGGCGACAGCCTGTCCGACGTCGGCACCTACTCGCAGATCAAGCTCGGCTTCGGCGGCGGCCGCTTCACGACCAACCCGGGCCAGGTCTGGACGCAGGACGTCGCGCAGTACTACGGCGACACGCTGCAGCCCGCGAACCAGGGCGGCTTCGGCATTCCGCTGCAGGCCACCGGCGGCCTCGGCTACGCGCAGGGCGGCTCGCGCGTGACGCTGCAGCCGGGTATCGGCCATGCGGACGCCAGCGTGCCGAACCCCGACTACGCACAGGCGACCACCACGCCGATCGCGGACCAGGTCAAGCAGTACCTGACGCAGCACGGCAGCTTCAACGCCGGCCAGATCGTGCTGATCAACGGCGGCGCGAACGACATCTTCTACCAGGCCCAGGTCGCGCAGGCGCAAGGCAACACGCCGGCCGCGCAACTCGCGGCCGCACAGGCGATCGGCCTGGCCGCGCAGCAGCTCGGCGGGATCGTCCAGCAGATCGTCGCGGCAGGCGCGACGCACGTGTTCGTCGCGAACGTGCCGGACATCGGCGGCACGCCGCTCGCGCTGCAGGGCGGCACGCAGGCCGCGTTCACGCAACTGTCGGGCCTCTTCAACCAGACGCTCGCCGGCACGCTCGCCGCGCTGAAGGTCGACACGACGAAGGTCGCAGTGGTCGATTCGTTCACGTGGCAGGACGGCATCGCGGCCAACTACCAGGCGAACGGCTTCAGCGTGTCGAATACCGACACCGCCTGCAACCTGAAGGCGATGGTCCAGGCCGCCACGCAGTACGGCGTCGCGAACGCGACCGCGTTCGGCTCGTCGCTGTTCTGCTCGCCGCAGACCTACACGGTCGCGAACGCGGACCAGACCTACATGTTCGCCGACACGGTCCACCCGTCGACGCATCTGCATGCGCTGTTCGCGCAGTACGTCCAGCAGCAGATCGCGAAGTCCGGCGTCGGCAAGTAAGCCGCCGGCCACGCGCCCAAACGAAAACGCCCGACCGGTTCGCCGGTCGGGCGTTTTTTGTTGGTGCGGATGGATGCGGACGGATGCGTCAGTCGCGCGCTTCGAACGCGGCCGCCGCGCGGCCGAGGCGATCGTTAACCGCGATCCATTCGACGGTCTCGGGCAGCTTCTCGACCAGGATGCGCGCGACCTGCGCGCGGTCGAGCGCCCGCAGCATCCCGTACAGCTCCCGCGCATACGCCTGCGGATCTTCCGGCGCCGCGATGAAATGCACGCCGTCGGCCTGCGCCCAATGCGCTGCCCGCGACGCGCGGGCGACGAGCGCGACGCGTTCGCCATCGGCTTGCGCGGCCGCGAGCAGCGGCTCGAGCGCGTCGAACGGCAGCAGCGCGAGCGGCGTGCGTGGCGCGTAATGCGCTTTCAGCGTGCCCGATGCGCGGGGGGCCGTCGCGTCGCTGCCGTCCGGCAGCTTCGGCGCGCGGCCGAGCACGTCGGCGATCTGTTGCGGCGTCACGTGGCCCGGGCGCAGCAGCGCCGGGAAGCCGCGCGACAGGTCGAGGATCGTCGACTCGATACCGACTTCGGACGCGCCGCCGTCAAGCACGTGCACGGTATCGCCGAATTCGTCGCGCACGTGCTGCGCGGTCGTCGGGCTCACGTGGCCGAACCGGTTCGCGGACGGCGCCGCCACGCCGCCGTGGCCGCCGCGCCGTGCGCTGAATGCAGCCAGCAGCGCCTGCGCGACCGGATGCGACGGACAGCGCAGCCCGACCGAATCCTGCCCGCCGCTGACGGCATCCGGAATGCGCGCGTGGCGCTTCAGGATCAGCGTGAGCGGGCCCGGCCAGAACGCGTCGATCAGCAAGTGCGCGTCGGCCGGCACGTCGTCGGCCCAGTAGCCGGGATCGCCACCGGGCGGCAGATGCACGATCACCGGATGGTTCGCGGGCCGCCCCTTCGCCGCGTAGATGCGCGCGACGGCCTCGGGGTTCGCCGCATCGCCGCCGAGCCCGTAGACGGTTTCGGTCGGAAACGCGACGAGCTGGCCCGCGTCGAGCAGCGCGGCGGCCGCGTCGATCTGCGCGGGCGTCACGTGCGTCGGGAGATCGATGGACATCGGCCCGCGCCTCAGTCGAGCGACACGCGCAGCAGTTGCGCGCATGCGGTGGCCGCCGCGACGGCTTCGTCGCGCGTCTCGGCCGTGAAGTTCACGTGGCCCATCTTGCGGCCGACGCGCGCTTCTTCCTTGCCGTACAGGTGCAGGTGGGCGGCCGGCATCGCGGCGACCGTGTCCCACGGCGGCGTGACGGCCTCGGCCGCCGCACCTGCGCCGGTCGCCCCGTTGGGGAACCACACGTCGCCGAGAATGTTCAGCATCGCGGCCGGCGAATGCTGGCGCGGATTGCCGAGCGGCATGCGCGTCATCGCGCGCACCTGCTGCTCGAACTGACTCGTTGCGCACGCATCGACCGTGTAGTGGCCGGAGTTGTGCGGGCGCGGCGCCATTTCGTTCGCGACGAACGAGCCGTCTTCCAGCACGAAGAATTCGACGCACAGCACGCCGACGTAGCCGAGCGTATCGGCGATCCGGATCGCCGCCTGCTGCGCCTCTTCGACGCGCGCGGCATCGGCCGCCGGCGCCGGCACGACCGTCAGCGCGAGGATGCCGTTGTGGTGCACGTTCTGCGCGAGCGGGAACGCGGCCGAGCGGCCGTCCGCGCCGCGCGCGATCAGTGCCGACACTTCGTATTTCAGCGGCAGGCGCTTCTCCAGCACGCACGGCACGCCGCCGAGCGCGGCATGCGCGTCGCGCGCCTCCTGCGCGGTGGCGACGCGCACCTGGCCCTTGCCGTCGTAACCGAGGCGGGCGGTCTTCAGGATGCCCGGCAGCACCGCGGTAAGCGCCGCATCGTCGAGCGCGGCGAGCGCCGCCGCCGATTCGATCACGACGTGCGGCGCGACCGGCACGCCCGATGCCTCGATGAAACGCTTCTCCGCGATGCGATCCTGCGCGACCGCGACGCAGCGGCCGGCCGGCGCAACGAACGTCGTGCGCGCAAGGAAATCGAGGCTCGCGGCCGGCACGTTCTCGAACTCCGTCGATACGGCCTCGCACAGCTCGGCCAGCTCGGCGAGCGCGGCTTCGTCGTCGTACGCCGCGCGCAGGTGGCGATCGGCGACCGCGCCGGCGGGGCTCGCCGGATCGGGATCGAGCACCGCGACGCGATAGCCCATCGACTGGGCGGCAAAGCAGAACATGCGGCCGAGCTGGCCACCGCCGACCATGCCCAGCCACGCGCCGGGCAGGATCGGGGAAACGGAATCAGGAGTTGCGGTCATGTCAGTGATCGGTCGCGGCGGAACGCGGAACGGCCCGCCGCAGTAGGAAAATCCGGCGCCGGCCGCGTCGTGCGGCCGCGCGCCATGCCGTCATTCCAGCGGCGGCAGCACCATCGCGTGCGCGGCTTCGTTCTGGCGCACGCGGAATGCAGCGAGCCGGTTCGCGTAGTCGACCGAGTTGCCGGACAGGATCGACACCGCGAACAAGGCGGCATTCGCGGCGCCGGCCTCGCCGATCGCGAACGTCGCGACCGGCACGCCCTTCGGCATCTGCACGATCGAGTGCAGCGAATCGACGCCCTTCAGGTACTTGCTCGCGACCGGCACGCCGAGCACGGGCACCGTGGTCTTCGCGGCCAGCATGCCGGGCAGGTGCGCGGCGCCGCCGGCGCCCGCGATGATCGCGCGCAGCCCGCGCTCGCGCGCCTTCTCCGCATAGTCGAACATCTCGTCGGGCATCCGGTGCGCGGACACGACCTTCGCTTCGTACGGCACGCCGAATTCCTGCAGGATGGCGACCGCATGCTTCATCACGTCCCAGTCGGAACTCGAACCCATCAGCACGCCGATGAGCGGCGCGCTGTGCGTGTGGGCAGTCTGAATTTCGCTCATGTCGTCGGTACCTCGATCAGGCGAGCGACTGGCCGGTGATGCGCTCGAGCGCTTCCTGGTACTTCGCGGCCGTCTTCTCGACGACGTCGGCCGGCAGCGCCGGCGCCGGCGCCGTCTTGCCCCACGGCTGCGCCTCGAGCCAGTCGCGCACGAACTGCTTGTCGAACGACGGCGGATTGGTGCCCACTTCGTACTGGTCGGCCGGCCAGAAGCGCGACGAATCGGCGGTCAGCACTTCGTCCATCAGGTACAGCTTGCCGTGGTTGTCGAGGCCGAATTCGAACTTCGTGTCGGCAATGATGATGCCGCGCGTCGCCGCGTAGTCGGCCGCTTCCTTGTACAGCTTGATCGAGATGTCGCGGATCGTCGCGGCCAGCTCGGTGCCGATGCGGCGCTCGGTTTCTTCGAACGTGATGTTCTCGTCGTGCTCGCCCATCTCGGCCTTCGCGGCCGGCGTGAAGATCGGCTCGGGCAGCTTCTGCGCGTTCTGCAGGCCTGCCGGCAGCTGCACGCCGCACACGGCGCCCGACGCCTGGTATTCCTTCCAGCCGCTACCGGCCAGGTAGCCGCGCACGACCGCTTCGATCATGATCGGCTCGAGGCGCTTGACGACCACGCCGCGGCCCTTCACCTGCTCGACCTCGTCGGCCGCGACGACCGCTTCCGGCGCGTCGCCCGTCAGGTGGTTCGGCACGATGTGCGCGAGCTTGTCGAACCAGAAGTTCGCCATCTGGTTCAGCACGCGGCCCTTGTTCGGAATCGGCTCGCCCATCACCACGTCGAACGCCGACAGGCGATCGGTCGTGACGATCAGGAGCTTGTCGTTGCCGACCGCGTAGTTATCGCGAACCTTGCCGCGACCGAGGAGCGGCAGCGAGCGGAGCGTGGATTCGTAAAGGGTAGACATCGTCTTTTCGCAGATAAGGAGCCAAACAAAAAGGGAAACGCCGTTCCCCGCGGCAGGCGGGAACGGCGGTCTTGCAATACGTCGGCGAACCGGCGGGCGCAACGCCCGAGCGGCTGCCGGCCGGCCCTTGTTCGGCCGGACGGAACGGCTGCCGGGGCCGGATCGAATCCGGCCAACCGGGCGGCCAGCCCGTGCCCGGCGGCAAAACCGGGCGGGGCAAATCGTACTACAGTCTCAGCGCACGACCTGTGCGAGCGCGCCCGACTTGTACTGCTCGGCGATCTTGTCGAGCGACACCGGCTTGATCTTGCCGGCCTGGCCTTCGCAGCCGAACGCGAGGTAACGGTCGACGCACACCTTCTTCGCGGCTTCGCGCGCGGGCTTCAGGTAGTCGCGCGGATCGAACTTGCCCGGGTTCTCGAACAGGTAGCGGCGGATCGCGCCGGTGATCGCGAGACGCAGGTCGGTGTCGATGTTGATCTTGCGCACGCCGTGCTTGATGCCTTCCTGGATTTCCTCGACCGGCACGCCGTAGGTTTCCTTCATGTCGCCGCCGAATTCGCGGATCTCGGCCAGCAGTTCCTGCGGCACCGACGACGAACCGTGCATCACCAGGTGCGTGTTCGGGATGCGCGCGTGGATTTCCTTGATGCGCTGGATCGACAGGATGTCGCCCGTCGGCTTCTTCGAAAACTTGTACGCGCCGTGCGACGTACCGATCGCGATCGCGAGCGCGTCGCACTGCGTGAGCTTCACGAAGTCGGCCGCCTGCTCCGGATCGGTCAGCAGCTGCTCGCGGGTCATCGTGCCTTCCGCGCCGTGGCCGTCTTCCTTGTCGCCTTTCATCGTCTCGAGCGAGCCGAGCACGCCGAGTTCGGCTTCGACCGTCACGCCGATCGAGTGCGCCATCTCGACGACCTTGCGCGACACGTCGACGTTGTACTCGTACGATGCGACCGTCTTGCCGTCGGCTTCGAGCGAACCGTCCATCATCACGCTCGTGAAGCCGCTGCGGATCGCGGCCGTGCAGACGGCCGGCGACTGGCCGTGATCCTGGTGCATCACGACCGGGATGTGCGGATACGATTCGACCGCCGCCTCGATCAGGTGGCGCAGAAACGGCTCGCCCGCATACTTACGCGCGCCGGCCGATGCCTGCATGATCACGGGCGCGCCGACCTGATCCGCCGCCGCCATGATCGCCTGGACCTGCTCCAGGTTGTTCACGTTGAAGGCCGGCAGGCCGTAACCGTGCTCTGCCGCGTGGTCCAGCAATTGACGCATTGATACGAGAGGCATTGTGGAACTCCTTGGAATGAAAACCGGTGCGCCCTGACGCCGGCGCGGCGCTCGCTCCCCTCTGAACCGGGACGGCGCGGCGCGGCTGAGCGTCGAATAGCCGCATTTTATCGCGAAGCGCCTCCGATTCCGACCGCCCGGAGCGCCCCGCTCGCAATTTGTTACGTTCGCACGGCACAATGCGGCCAAAAAAGAGAAAAAAAGCCGCGCGGGGCTTCGGACCCCGCGCGGCTTTTGCGCAAAAAACGGTGCCAAATCAGCCTCGGCCGATCCGGGCCGCCGGCCCGCGGGCCGGCTCGATGCGGCTTAGCCGGCGCTCAATAGTGCTCGCCGACCCGCACGATCTTCAGCGTGTTGGTGCCGCCCGCCTGCCCCATCGGCTCGCCGACGGTCAGCACGACCATGTCGCCGTGCTGCACGTAACCCTGCTTGACGACGATCTCGAGCGCCGCCTGCAGCGCCGAATCTCGGTCGCTGTTGAAGTCGACGTGCAGCGGCGTCACGTTGCGGTACAGCGCCATCGTGCGCTCGCTGCCGACGCGCGGCGTCAGCGCGAAGATCGGCACGTGCGTGTAGTGACGCGACATCCACAGCGCCGTCGCGCCCGATTCGGTCAGCGCGATGATCGCCTTCGCGCCCAGGTGGTACGCGGTGAACAGCGCGCCCATCGCGATCGACTGGTCGATCCGCGTGAACGTGCGATCGAGGAAATCCTTGTCCAGCTCGACTTCTTCCGACTTTTCCGCCTCGACGCACACGGCCGCCATCGTCTCGATCGTGACGACCGGATACTTGCCGGCGGCCGTCTCGGCCGACAGCATCACCGCGTCGGTGCCGTCGAGCACCGCGTTCGCGACGTCCGATACTTCCGCGCGGGTCGGCACCGGCGCGTAGATCATCGATTCCATCATCTGCGTCGCGGTGATCACGAGCTTGTTCGACTCGCGCGCCATCCGGATCATCCGCTTCTGCAGCGCCGGCACGGCCGCGTTGCCCACTTCCACCGCGAGGTCGCCGCGCGCGACCATGATGCCGTCGGACGCGTCGAGGATGCTCTGCAGCGCCGGAATCGCCTCCGCCCGCTCGATCTTCGCGATCATCTTCGGCTTGATGCCGTACGGCGCGCCCGCGATGTTCGCGAGCTGGCGCGCCATTTCCATGTCGGTCGCATTCTTCGGGAACGACACCGCGACGAGGTCCGCGCCGAGCGACATCGCAGTGCGGATGTCTTCCATGTCCTTAGCGGTCAGCGCCGGCGCCGACAGGCCGCCGCCCTGGCGGTTGATCCCCTTGTTGTTCGACAGCTCGCCGCCCACCTTGACGGTCGTGTGAATCTCGTCGCCGAGCACGCGCTCGACGGTCAGCACGATCAGGCCGTCGTTCAGCAGCAGCAGGTCGCCCGGCTTCAGGTCGCGCGGCAGCTCCTTGTAGTCGAGGCCGACGCGCTCGTCGTTGCCGAGTTCGCAGCCCGCATCGAGGATGAACGGCTGCCCCGGCACGAGCGTGGTCTTGCCGTTCTCGAACTTGCCGACGCGGATCTTCGGGCCCTGGAGGTCGGCCATGATCGCGATCTCGCGGCCGACCTTGCGGGCGGCCTCGCGCACCATTTCGGCGCGCTGGCGGTGATCGTCGGCCGTGCCGTGCGAAAAATTGAGCCGCACGACGTCGAGGCCCGCCTGCATCATCTGCAGCAGAATCTCCGGCGAACTGGATGCCGGGCCGATCGTGGCGACTATCTTGGTGGCGCGCTGCATGAAACTCCTCATCTGGATCAAGGTGGATGCGCTGGGTGAAACGCTGCGAGAGCCGGAAGCGGCAGGCCCAGCGGCCGCCGCTCCGGGGGGCGTGCCGGTGCTGGCGCCCGGCATCGCTTTGTTCTGAAATTCGTGGTGCTGCACGGCCGCGTCGCCGGCGGCCGCCGGTGCGCGCGGGGCGGTGTTCGCCCGCGCGGGCGCGCGTTTGCGCTTGCCCGCGCCGGCCGGCTGCTCCGCTTTCGCGGAGCGCGCGGCCTTCGTCACCCCTGCGCGCGCCGCCACGCTCAGGCCGCCCGCGTTTCGAGCACTTCCACCGCCGGCAGCTTCTTCCCCTCGAGGAACTCGAGGAAGGCGCCGCCGCCCGTCGAGATGTAGCTGACCTGGTCGTGGATGCCGTACTTCGCGATGGCCGCGAGCGTGTCGCCGCCGCCCGCGATCGAGAACGCGGAAGATTTGGCGATCGCTTCGGCGAGCGTCTTGGTGCCGTTGCCGAACTGGTCGAACTCGAACACGCCGACCGGGCCGTTCCACACGATCGTGCCGGCCTTCTCGAGCTGGCTCGCGAGCGCCTTGGCCGTATCGGGGCCGATGTCGAGGATCATGTCGTCCGCTTCGATGTCGGCGACCTGCTTCACCGTGGCCGCGGCCGTCGGCGAGAATTCCTTGGCGGTGACCACGTCGGTCGGGATCGGCACCGACGCGCCGCGCTCGCGCGCTTCGTCGATGATCGCCTTCGCTTCCGCGACGAGATCGGCTTCCGCGAGCGACTTGCCGATCGACAGGCCGGCCGCGAGCATGAACGTGTTCGCGATGCCGCCGCCGACGATCAACTGGTCGACCTTGCCGGCCAGCGACTTCAGGATGGTCAGCTTGGTCGACACCTTCGAGCCGGCGACGATCGCCACCAGCGGGCGGGCCGGGTTGCCGAGCGCCTTGCCGAGCGCGTCGAGTTCGGCCGCCAGCAGCGGGCCCGCGCATGCGATGGGCGCGTATTTCGCGATCCCGTGGGTGGTCGCTTCCGCGCGGTGCGCGGTGCCGAACGCGTCGTTCACGTAGACGTCGCAGAGCTTCGCCATCTTCTGCGCGAGCTCGTCCGAATTCTTCTTCTCGCCCTTGTTCACGCGGCAGTTCTCGAGCAGCACGACCTGGCCCGGCGCGACGTTCACGCCGTTCTCGACCCAGTTCGACACCAGCGGCACGTCGCGGCCGAGCAGTTCGGCGAGGCGCTTCGCGACCGGCGCGAGCGAGTCTTCCGGCTTGAATTCGCCTTCAGTCGGACGACCGAGGTGCGACGTGACCATCACGGCCGCGCCGGCGTCGAGCGCGGCCTGGATGGCCGGCACGGACGCACGCACGCGCGTGTCCTCGGTGATGTTGCCGTGATCGTCCTGCGGGACGTTCAGGTCGGCGCGGATGAACACCCGCTTGCCGGCGAGCTGGCCGGCGGCGATCAGGTCGGTAAGACGCTTGACTTGGCTCATGTTGAACAGATTGAAGTAGTGGATGGGGAAAGGGGGTTCACGCTGGACGTGCGCGGGCTGCCGCGAAAGGGCGCCGGATGCGGCCGTGGCTGGCGGTTCGCATGACGCGCACGGGTAAAAAATCTCGAACGGGCATTCTAGCCGATCCACCCGGCAGACTGACCCGTGCGGCGGCGAATTCCGCCTATTTGGGATCGCGCGCCGGCACGGACGCATTGCCGCAGTGCAGCAATGCGCGCGCGGCCCATCAGAAGATCAGGCGGAGCGCGGTGAACACGAGCATGCCGACGACGATCGTGCCGAGCATGCTGCGCCGCCACAAAAACCAGCCGAGCCCGGCGAGCGCCGCGTAGAACGGATGGTTGGACAGCGCGAACGACAGCCCCGCCGGCGTTTCGAGCACGTCGGGCAGCACGACGGCGACCAGCGCGGCGGCCGGCGCGTAGCGCAGCGCGCGCTGCGCGCGTTCGGGCAATACCGTGCGCTCGCCGCCGATCAGGAACAGCGCGCGCGTGACGGCCGTGACGATCGTCATCCCGACGATGACGATCCAGATCTCGGTCGCGCTCATTCGATGTCCTTCTCGTGCACGGTTTCGGTACGGATGCGTCGCCAGTCGGCCCGCTCGACGAAGAAATCGGCCGTGCAGCCGGCCGCGAGCGCGGCGAGCACCGCGATCGGCAGCGCGAGCCGGTACGGCAGGTCGAACGCGACGAGCGATACGATCCCGGCGACCGCGACGGCCGCGAGCGTCGAGCGGTTCGCGACCGCCGACACCATGATCGGAATCAGCGCGAGCGTGCCGGCCAGCTCCAGCCCCCAGCTCGCCGGAAAGATGCTCGCGAGCAGGATGCCGGCGAGCGAGGACACCTCCCACGACGCCCAGCTCGCGAGCGCCATCCCCCAGAAATACGCTTCCTTGCCCGGCACGCGGCCGTACGCGAAGCCCTGTTTCTGGAACAGCAGGTAGATCACGTCGCCATTGAAATAGCCGATCGCGAGGCGCCGCCACAGCGGCAGGTAGGAAAAATGGGGCGCCAGCCCGGCGCTGAAGATCACGAAGCGCATGTTGACCATCGCGGCCGTGAGCAGGACCGTCCAGATCGGCAGCTTCGCCGCGAGGAGCGGCAGCACCGCGAGCTGCGACGAGCCCGCGTAGACGAACAGCGACATCGCGCTCGCCTGCCCGAGCGTCATCACGGACTTGCTCATCGCGATGCCGGTGACGAGCCCCCAGGACAGGATCGCCATCAGTGTCGGGGAATAGTCGCGTGCGCCCTGGATCAGCGCGAAGCGGTCGGTGGCGGACAATCGAGCGAGCATCGGAAAGCGGGCCGCAGCGGGCGGTTCGTCGGGACGCCGGCGCCTCCTGCCGGTGCGACCCATCGTTATTGGAATCGGTACCGGACGATTATAGCGCCGGCCCCGCGCCGGCCGACCGGATCGCCTCCAAATGACGCTAAAATAAGCGTCTTTCCGGCTCAACGCTGCACAACCCGCAGCACACCACCGCTTCCAGGAGAATCGTATGTCAATGGCCGACCGCGACGGCAAGATCTGGATGGACGGCAAGCTGATCGACTGGCGCGACGCCAAGATCCACGTCCTGACCCACACGCTGCATTACGGCATGGGCGTCTTCGAGGGCGTGCGCGCGTACAAGACGGCCGACGGCGGCACCGCGATCTTCCGCCTGCGCGAGCACACCAAACGTCTGCTGAATTCCGCGAAGATCTTCCAGATGGACGTGCCGTTCGACCGCGAAACGCTCGAAGCCGCGCAACTCGCGGTCGTGCGCGAGAACCGGCTCGAGTCGTGCTACCTGCGCCCGATCATCTGGGTCGGCTCGGAAAAGCTCGGCGTGGCCGCGAAGGGCAACACGATCCACGTCGCGATCGCCGCGTGGCCGTGGGGCGCGTATCTCGGCGAGGACGGCCTCGCGAAGGGCATCCGCGTGAAGACGTCGTCGTTCACGCGCCACCACGTGAACGTGTCGATGGTGCGCGCGAAGGCGTCGGGCTGGTACGTGAACTCGATCCTGGCGAACCAGGAAGCGACGGCCGACGGCTACGACGAGGCGCTGCTGCTCGACGTCGACGGCTACGTGTCGGAAGGCTCGGGCGAGAACTTCTTCCTCGTGAACAACGGCAAGCTGTACACGCCCGACCTGTCGTCGTGCCTCGACGGCATCACGCGCGACACGGTCATCACGCTCGCTAAGGACGCCGGTATCGAGGTCATCGAGAAGCGCATCACGCGCGACGAGGTGTACACGGCCGACGAAGCGTTCTTCACCGGCACGGCCGCCGAAGTCACGCCGATCCGCGAGCTCGACAACCGCACGATCGGCAGCGGCGCGCGCGGCCCCGTCACGGAAAAGCTCCAGTCGGCGTTTTTCGATATCGTGTCGGGCAAGAACGCGAAGTACGCGCACTGGCTGACGAAGGTCTGAGTGCGCTGCGCCACCGACCGCCCCACACAAGAGTGATAAAAGAGAACGTCTCATGAGTGAAATCAAGGAAATGCCGCTGGTCGAGCTGACGGCCAAGGATCTTCCCGCCTACTGCCCGAACCCGGCCATGACGCGCTGGAATGCGCACCCGCGCGTCTTCATCGACGTGTCGCACGGCGAGGCACGCTGCCCATACTGCGGCACGCGCTACAAGCTGCGCGACGGCGAGGTGGTCAAGGGCCACTGAGCCCCGTCAGCCGGGCCCACGGGCCCGCCGTACGCGAGGCGGTGCCGCCGGAGGGCCGGCGCGCCGCCCTTTTCCCGTTCTGAACAACCCGAACGCGGCGCCCGAGCGCCGTGCTTCATTACGACATCGGAAGTCGACCTGATGCGTCGAGCGCTGGTTATCGCACCGAACTGGATCGGTGACGCATTGATGGCGCAGCCGCTTTTTGCGCTGCTGAAGAAACTCCATCCCCGCATCGCGATCGATGCCGTCGCACCCTCATGGGTCGCGCCCGTGCTCGAGCGGATGCCCGAGATCCACGATGTCTACGCGACCGATCTCGCGCATGGCAAGCTGCAGCTGCTGCGCCGCTGGCAGCTTGCGAGCGACCTGCGCGACGTCGGCTACGACGCCGCGTACGTGCTGCCGAACTCGCTGAAGTCCGCGGTGATCCCGTGGCTCGCGAACATCCCGCTGCGGATCGGCTACACGGGCGAGCACCGCTACGGGCTGTTGAACGTGCGGCACGCGAACCCCGACAAGTCGGGCGAGCGGCCGCCGATGACGACTCACTACGCGGCGCTTGCGTACGCGCCGGGCGCGAAGCTGCCCGAGTCGATGAAGACGCTGCCCGCCCCGCGCCTGGACGCCGACCTGAACGAGACGGCCCGCGTGTCCGCACGTTTCAATCTCGATACGCGCAAGCCGCTCGTCGTGTTCTGCCCCGGCGCCGAATACGGCCCTGCCAAGCGCTGGCCGCCCGAGCACTTCGCGACGCTCGCGACCATCGTCCACCAGTCGTTCCCGTATACGCAGATCGTCGCGCTCGGCTCGCAGAAGGATGCCGCGGCCGCGCAGGCGATCGCCGACCACGCGCCGAACGTGCGCAACCTGTGCGGGCAGACGTCTCTGTCCGAGGCGTGCGCGCTGATCGCGCGCGCGAACGCGGTCGTCACCAACGATTCGGGGCTGATGCACGTCGCCGCCGCCTTGCGCCGGCCGCTCGTCGCGTTGTACGGATCGACCGATCCGCGCCACACCCCTCCGCTGTCGGACCTGGCGAAGGTACAATGGCTGCATCTCGAATGCAGTCCCTGCTTCGAACGCGAGTGCCCGCTCGGCCACCTGAAGTGCCTGCGCGAACTCGGTCCGGAGCAGGTATTCGGCGATTTGCGCGGCATGCTCGTCGGGCAGCGCTGACCCTGACCGGCAGCGTCGCACGGCGCGCCGGGCAATCCGATTCACCGGTGTACGGCGGCTCCACCCGGGCCGCCGTGCTGAATACGGCGCGCGACGCGCGCGAGAGACCACCCCGATGCCACGTTTTGCCCGCCTCTTCGAAGCCGCTGCCGATACGCTGAACGCCTACTACCAGGCCGTCGCGGATGCCAATCTCGACGCGCTGCTGGCGTTGTGGATCGACGAGGATTTCGCCAGCTGCGTCTGGGCGGACGGCGAGCATCTGCACGGCCTCGACCAGATCCGCGGCGGGCTCGCCAACCGGCTCGCGACACGCCCCGTCACGATCGAGCCGCTCGACATCCGCGTGTACGACAGCCTCGGCACGGTCGTCTATACGATCGCCGAAGCGCATCAGCAGGCCGACCTGACGGCCGAACCCGACATGGTTTTCGCGACGTACGTGATGATCCACGAACGCGGCGAATGGCGCATCGCGCACATCCACGCGAGCCCGATTCCTGAACGAGCGGCCGGACAATTCGCCGCGAAGATCCGTCACGGGCAGGGTCCGCTGCACTGACGAAAAACGAAGCAACGCATTAGCGGGGCGATCATGAGTACGGCTTCTCCGCCCACCTCGCCGCTGACCGGGGCCCCGGCCCCCGACGACGATTCATTGCGCTACCGCGCACCGCGCTGGCTGCCCAACAGCCATGTGCAAACCATCGTGCCCGCGCTGTTCGCGCGGCGGCCGGTTGTCGCTTACCGGCGAGAGCGATGGGAAACCCCCGACCACGACTTCATCGATCTCGACTGGGTCGCGCATCTGGACAGCGCGGCGCCGGCGCCCGACGCGCCGCTGTTCGTGCTGTTCCACGGCCTCGAGGGCAGCTCCGGCTCGCACTACGCGCTCGCGATGATGGCCGCCGCGCGCGCGCAGGGCTGGCACGCGGTCGTCCCGCATTTCCGCAGTTGCAGCGGCGAGCTCAACCGCCAGCCGCGCTTCTACCATCTCGCCGACAGCGCCGAGGTCGACTGGATCCTGCGCCGGCTCGCCGCAGAGCATTGCGGGCCGCTGGTCGCGGCCGGCGTGTCGCTCGGCGGCAACGTGCTGCTGCGCTGGCTCGGCGAGCATCGCAGCGACACGTCGATCGTGCACGCCGCCGCCGCGATCTCGACGCCGATCGACGTGCACGCGGGCGGCCGCGCGTTGTCGCAGGGGTTCGCGATGGTCTACACGCGCAGCTTCCTGAAGACGCTCAAGCGCAAGGCGCTCGCGAAGCTCGACCAGTATCCGGGGCTGTTCGACCGCGACGCGATGCTGCAGGCCGTGACGATGCGCGACTTCGACGAGGTCGTCACCGCGCCGCTGCACGGTTTCGCGAACGCGGACGACTACTGGACCCAGGCGACCACGCGGCCGCTGCTGCCCGCGATCGACGTGCCCACGCTGATCCTCAATGCCCGCAACGATCCGTTCCTGCCCGAATCGGCGCTGCCGGGCCCGGCCGACGTATCGCCGGCCGTCGAGCTCGACCAGCCCGCGCACGGCGGCCACGCGGGATTCATGACCGGGCCGTTCCCCGGCCGCCTCGACTGGCTGTCGGCGCGGGTGTTCGGCTATTGCTCGAAATTCGTCGACCATGGATGACATCGTCAGGCAGGCGCTCGCCAAATGGCCGAACGTGCCGCATTGCACTGGCTGGCTGCTGCTCGACCGGCGCGGCACATGGCGGCTGCGCGACGACGCCGCACAGGCGGCCGGCGAGCTCGGCTCGCCGATCCGGCATGAGGCGCTGAACGCGTTCATCGGCCGCAACTACGCCTGCGACGCGCAAGGCCAGTGGTTCTTCGAGAATGGGCCGCAGCGCGTGTACGTCGAGCTCGCCTATACGCCGTGGGTCGTGCGGCTCGCCGAGCGTGACGGGCAGCTTGCGCTCACCGACCAGACGGGCGCCCCGTTCGAACCGGATGCCGCCTGGCTCGACGACGGCGGCGGCGTGCTGTTTCGCGATGCCGGCACGCCCGCGCGCATCGCGGCGCTGCACGATCACGACCTCGGGCTGTTCGCCGATCACGCGGATTTCGATGCCGAGCCGCCGGTGCTGCGCTGGCGCGACGGCCGCACGCTGCCCCTCGGCAGCATCGCGTGCGCCGACGTACCGGGCCGGTTCGGCTACGTCGCCAGCCCGGCGCGCCACGCACGCGACGGGGCCGACAGCGGCAACTGATCCGCCGCCGCGCCGGCTGCGTTCGCCGCGCGCCGGCCGCTACCCGCGGCCGTTCTTCTCGTCGTCGCGCTCTTCCTTGTAGCGCGCCTCGAATTCCAGCAACCGCGCGCCGATGATCGACTGCTCGTAGAACGACACATCCTTCGCGTCGCGCGCCTCCTTCAGTTGCCGGATCGCCGACGGCCATGCACCGTCGAGCGCCAGCTTCTCCGCCAGCGCCCGGCGCCGCGCGAGCACGTCGCCCTTGCCGTCGCTCGACTTCGCGAGGTAATCCCACCAGTCCGGCTGTTCGGGGTCGGCCTTCGCCTGCGCCCGTGCGAGGGTTTGCGCTTCGGCGAAGCGACGCGCGGCGATCAGCGCCTGCAGGTGCGCGACGATCGCCGCGTGCGACGCCGGCCAGCGCCGCTGCGCGAGTGCCGAGAGCCGTACCGCGTCGTCGGTCCGGCCCGCGCGGCGGGCGATGTCGGCGGCCAGCACGTCGAGACTCGGCGAGCTGGTCGCCGGATCGTCCTCGCGCCGCTCGCGCGCATCGAATGCGGCGCGGGCCGACGCGAGCGCATTGTCGGCCGCGTCGTACTGGCCGAGCAGCGTATTCGCGAGCGCGATGCCGTACCAGTTCGCCGCGACGTTCGGCGCCGTGTGATCGTCGATTTCCAGCTGCATCCGGCGCGCCTCGGCCGTGATGTCGGTCGGTGCCCGGTTCTGCAGGACGCGCAGCCGTGCCCGCACGAACCCGTATTCGGCCGACTGGCGCGGCTGCCGGTACGGCGCGCGGCGCGCGCGATCCTCCATGTCGGCAATCCGTTCGCCGGTCAGCGGGTGCGTGCGCGCATAGGCCGGCACGCCCGCATCGCCCATCGACGCACGGTCGAGCCGCTCGAAGAAGCCGGGCATTCCGTATGGGTCGTAGCCGGCCCCCGCGAGCAGCTGGAAGCCGACGCGGTCGGCCTCGCGCTCGGCCGACCGCGAGAAGCGCAGCTGGTTGTCGACCGCATACGCCTGTCCGCCCATCGCGATCGCGCTGCCGAGATCGCCGCTGCGCGCGAGCACGCCGGCCAGCACGCCGAGCAGCATCGTCGCGAGCGCCGTGTAGCCGGTCTTCTCGTTCGCGCCGATCATCCGCGCGATGTGCCGCTGCAGCACGTGGCCCATCTCGTGGCCGACCACCGATGCGAGCTCCGACTCCGTCTGCGTCGTGACCACCAGCCCGCTGTTGATCCCGATGAAGCCGCCCGGCATCGAGAACGCGTTGATCTGCGGATCGCGCACCGGGAACAGGTCGAAGTCGGGCGTGTAGCCGCCGATGTAGCGCGCCGCCGCCGCGGCCGCGAGCCGCGCCGCCATCGCGTTCAGGTAGTCGCGCACCAGCCAGTCGTCGAGATAGTCGGGATCGCGCCGCACTTCGCGCATCACGCGCTCGCCGAGCCGGCGCTCGGCGCGCGGCGTCAGCGAACCGCCGGAGCCATCGCCGAGATCGGGTAGCTCCAGCGCACGCAGCGGCGCGCGCAGGCTCGCGACCGGCGCCGACGCACCGTCCGTGCCCGAGAACCGGCTCTCCGCGCCACCGTACGTGCCGAACACGCCGGTCGCGATGCCGGACGGCACGGTGGAAATCGACGTCGGGCCGCCAGCCGCCGGCTCGAGCGGCGGCGCGGATGCGCTCTGCGCATGACCGCCCGGCGGCAGCGCGAGCGCCGCCGACAGCGACACGGCAAGCAACTGTTTGACACGCATGGCAGGATGAAAACGACGCCGTTCCGCGCGCGCGGCGCGCATCGCGGCGTTTGGTCTGAATATTCGGGTCATTGTACCGGCGCCGCGACGACTGTCCCGTGCCGCGCGAGCGTCATCTGCGCCTCCGGCAACGCGAACGCCGCTGCTATGATAAGCGCCCGTTGCGAGGTTGGATCGGTTCGCCGCGCCGGTACGGGATGCGGTGCCCGGCCGGTCGAGCGGCAGGATCGAGGGACGTGCGCGCGCACTCCGTTCCACTAGAGGAAGACATGTCAGGACTCACCCATTTCGATGCCGCCGGCCATGCGCACATGGTCGATGTCGGCGACAAGCAGGAAACCCGGCGCATCGCGATCGCGCGGGGCACGATCCGGATGCTGCCGGCCACGTTCGCGCTGATCCGCGACGGCAAGGCCAGGAAAGGCGACGTGCTCGGCGTCGCGCGCATCGCGGCGATCCAGGGCGCCAAACGCACGGCCGACCTGATTCCGCTGTGCCACCCGCTCGCGCTCACGCGCGTGGCCGTCGAGTTCGAACTCGACGACGCGCTGCCGGGCGTGCATTGCGTCGTGCAGGTCGAGACGTTCGGGCGGACCGGCGTCGAGATGGAAGCGCTGACGGCCGTCCAGGTCGGGCTGCTGACCGTCTACGACATGTGCAAGGCCGTCGATCGCGGGATGGTGATCACCGACGTGAGCGTGCGCGAGAAGCGCGGCGGGAAGTCGGGGGACTGGAAGGCGGAAGACACGGCGGGGTGAGCACCCGGGCTCATCGGGCCGCCAATTCGAGATAAAACGTTTTATCTCATACAATTACCGGATTCCGCACGAGAGAGCGTGCGAACCAGCACAACAAAAGCGAGCACTGGTGATGAATTCGCAAGCGTTAAGAAGCGCGTTGCTGGCCGGACCGGTTCAGCACGAGCGCCTGATCAAACTGGATACCCCGCTCGGCCCGGACGTCCTGTTGCCGCAGCGCGTCACGGGACGATCGCGCCTCGGACGCCATTTCGAGTTCACCGTCGATACCGTGTCGGTATCCGACGACCTCGAACTCAAGAAACTGATCGCGCAGCCGGTGACGCTGTGGATCCAGCAGTCCGACCAATCGTACGCGCCGCACCACGGCTACGTGCACGCGGCCCGCCGGCTCGGGTCGGACAGCGGCGTCACGCACCATCAGATCGTCTTTGCGTCGTTCCTGCACTTCCTGAAGTTCCGCCGCGATCAGCGCATCTGGCAGGACCGGTCGGCGGACGACATCATCGCCGACGTGCTGAACCAGCATCCGCAGGCCAAGGGCCGCTTCACGTTCAAGCTCTACCAGCCGCTGCCGTCGCGCTCGTTCTGCATGCAATACGAGGACGACTGGAATTTCGTCCATCGCCTGATGGAATCGGAAGGCCTGTACGGTTTCTGGGAACAGGACGACGACGGCAAGGCGCACCGGCTCGTCATCGTCGATCGCATCGACGCGTTGCCCGCGCTGTCGCCGCGAACCGTGCGCTTTCATCACGCGGGCACGGGCGACGAAGCCGACACGCTCGTCCAGTTCAGCGGTACACGCACGCTGCGAAGCGTCGCACGCACCACGCGCACGTTCGACTACAAGCAGCCGCCCACCGCGTCGAATCCGAAGGCCACCCATACGCCGACGATCGCGAACCAGGGCGACCTGCCGCAGCAGCTCGAAGTCTACGAATACACGGGTGCCTACACGTATCCCGAGCAGTCACGCGGCGACCATCTGTCGAAGATCTGGATGGAAGAGCAGGAATCGCACGCGAAGCGCTTTCACGGTGTCGGCGGTGTGCGGCGCATGGACGCGGGACGCGTGTTCGAGTTCGCGGAACACCCCGAACACGACAAGGACGATGCCGGCCAGCGCGAATTCGCAGTGATCGAAACGGCGTGGGTCATCGTCAACAACCTGCCCGTGGCCGACGAGCCGGCCGTTTTCCCGCACAGCCTGCAGGCCGAGATCGGCAGCATCATGCAGGCCACCGATACGGGCCGGTCCCGCGTGCGTCATCCCGACGGCAGCGAGGGCTTCTTTCAGGTCCGCATCGAAGCCCAGCGCACGACGGTGCCGTTCCGCAGCCCGTTCGAGCACGCGAAGCCGCCGATGCACCTGCAATCGGCGATCGTCGTCGCGCCGCAAGGCGAAGAAGTCCATACGGACGAGCTCAACCGGGTCAAGGTCCGCTTTCACTGGGACCGCTTGAACGACGGCGACGAAAAGGCGTCGTGCTGGCTGCGTGCCACGGCGTCCGATTCGGGCAATGGCTACGGTGCCGTCCACCCGCACCGCAGCGGCGAGGAGGTGCTGGTCGACTTCCTCGGCGGCGACTGCGATCGTCCGATCATCGTCGGCAAGGTCTACAACGGTGCGACGAGCCCGCAATGGCACAGCAACGGCATCCTGTCCGGGTACCGGTCCAAGGAATACGCGGGCGCCGGCTACAACCAGCTGGTGCTCGACGACGCGACCGCGCAGAACCGCGTGCACCTCTACAGCAGCCAGGCCAACACGCACCTGCACCTCGGCTACCTGATCGACCACACGGGCAACAACCGCGGCAGCTATCTCGGCAGTGGCTTCGACCTGCGCTCGGACGCCTACGGCGCCGTGCGCGCGAACCGCGGGCTGTACGTCTCGACGCATCCCAAGCAGGCGGCCAGCCAGCCGCTCGACGTCGACGAGACCCGGGAGCAGCTCGTGCGCGCGCAAGGGCTGATCGACGCCATGTCGCAGGTCAGCGCGCAGCATCAGGGCGAGTCGCTCGACCCCGGCCACACGGCGCTGAAGCAGTTCAGCGACGCGACGCGGAACAGCGTGAGCGGCAGCGCGTCGGGCGGCCGGACCGCCGGCGGCGGAACCGGCAACGCCAACGCGTTCAAGGAGCCCGTGATGCTGTTCGGCAGCCCGGCCGGCATCGGGATGTCCACGCAGCAGTCCGCGCAATTTTCCGCGGACCAGCACATCAACCTCGTCAGCGGGCAAAGCACGCACGTCGCCGCCGGAAAATCGCTGATCGCCAGTGTCCTCGACCGGATCAGCCTGTTCGCGCAGAACGCGGGGATGAAGCTGTTCGCCGGCAAGGGCAAGGTCGAAGTGCAGGCGCAGGCGGACAACATCGAGCTGACCGCGCAGAAGGCGCTGAAGCTGATCGCCGTCACGCAATCGATCGAAGGCGCCGCGGCGAAGGAGATCCTGCTAACGTCCGGCGGCGCCTATATCCGCATCGCGGACGGCAACATCGAAGTGCACGCGCCGGGCAAGATCGACATCAAGGGCGCGCAGCATGCGTTCAGCGGCCCCACCCACCTGTCGCAAACGATGCCGACGCTGCCGAACTCCAGCGGCAACTACGACCAGGCGTTCATCGCGCACTGGGCCGGCACCGACATTCCGGTCGCGAACACGCGGTACCAGATGTTCTCGAACGGCAAGCTGCTCTCGGAAGGCGTCACCAACGCGGCAGGCGAAACCGGGCTCACGCAGAGCCACGTGCCGCACGACGTCGTGGTCAAGTTTCTAGGGAAATCGAATGGCTGACGGACAACAGGACAAGGTGCTCGGGACCGGTGCGGGGATGCTGACCCCGACGGGATACCAGGATCGGCCGAAGGTGCAGATCAATATCTGCGACAAGCATGTGACGCCGGCTGCGGATTCCATTATCGGAACGTGCCCGTACTACTACCGACCGCTGCATGGCGAGTACTGGGAAACGGTCGAGAAAGTCAGCACGTCGAGTATCTGGGCGACCGTGAAGAAATTCGCCACGTCATGGGATCCGTGGAAAGACACGAAAGTTGCCCGTGAACTGCTGCATCGGCGGGAGAACCTGATACAAGCCGAAAGCACCGATTCCGACTGGTCCCGCCACGGCAATTTCATGATGCGTCATATCGGCTGCGGACATAAGCCGCCGGGATATTACGTCAGCTACGGTTACTACTACTGCTCGAATTACGGCAAATACCTGCTCCCGCAATTGAGCGACAAAGGCAAGGCGTGGCTTGCGAGCGCACGCTGGTTCCTGCAGCATTATCTGGAAGAGGGTTTGCAGCGAAACATGCGCGGCGACACCATTTCGATCAGAGGCAAGAAGCCGAACAGCGGCGGTTGCGAGATGAACGTGCCGCAGTACACGCTCGAACTGGACGACGACACCTTCAAGACGTACGCGTTCAAGACCCACCCTCTCGCCTATCTCGACGGCGGTCTGGCGGGGCTCGGGCCTGTCGATATGTACTACATCCTGAAGCAACCCAACGCCCAGGAATGGGGTGATCTCAGGACGTTCTCCCAGGCGTTCGACAGCGGTGTCGGCGTGGGCAAACAGTACGTCGACAATACCGTCGAATATGCGAAAAAGGCCGGTGATGCCGTCAACGAACATGTCATCGACCCTGTTGCACAGGCAATCGAAAAACTGATGCCGAAATGAAATGACGAAAAAATTCCTGAAGCTGTCGCTGGGTGCGGCAGTCGTGTTCATTGTCTTGATTGTCGGGTTCTCATCTATGTCGAATGACTGGCAGGTCGTTTCCAACACTTTCATGAAGAACAGCAAGCCTTACGGCGGAGGCGACTTCGTGATATCGGGAAACGAGGCGATCACGCTGAAGATCAGCGATCCTGAAATCACCTTCAAGCCGTACGCTGAATGGAAGGACAAGGAAAAAGCCGAGCCGGCCGAAACCTGGATGAACGACAGTCGAGAAACGCTGAACCGGACGTCGGTCGAATTCTGGCGCGGCCCGGTGAACGGCGACATGACGCGCCATTTCAAGCAGGTGGGCCAGACCGCCGCCTGGTGGCACGCCAAGGACTGGACGGTCGAATTCATCAGCACCGGCTGGATGGACTACAAGTCGCCTCAGCCTGCCGATGGGCTGACGCCGCAAGTGACCAAGCTCTGGAAGTCGTCCAACGGCGGACGCGACTGGGCGCAGCTCGCGTGGCCCGAAGACCGGAACATCGGTCGCCTGCTGTTTCTCGACCCGCAGCGCGGCTATGCGATCGGGTGGGGCCCGCACGTGTGGCGCACGTCCGACGGCGGTCAATCGTGGCGGGAAATCGAACTGCCACCGGGTGCTGCGGACGCCGGCAAACCCCGCCGCACCTTTGACGGCATCGACCTCGGCCCGGACGGTACCTTGCGCGTGGCGTACCACGTCGAGAAGTCCGAGCATGGTTCCGCCGGAAGCGTGGTCTATCGGCTCGGCTGGGAGCAATCCGAGTTCGCCTTGGATGCCGTTTTGCCCGAACAGGTGGTCGTCAACCTGTCCTCGTCCCCGGTCGCGTCGAATCACTATGCGCTTTACGCGCTGTCGCGCCTCGGCGAACCGCGCAATTTAGATAATCCCGCCGACAAGGGAAAACGCGTCGGCGCCATTTCCACCTGGACGAACGATGCGCCTGAGCAGGTGCGGCAGCTGCATTCGTTTGACGACACGCTGACGCTCGATAGTCTGAGCGTCGGCCGGGACGGATTGCTGCTCGTCTACGCAACCGATTCCGGCCGTAACGGCACGCCGCTCGATGTCACGTTCGTCAGCAGCGACGGTGGGAAGACCTGGAACTCGAGCAAGGACAAGCCGGCTCAGGGCGGGTATTTCAATGCCCAAACGAACACACTGTATTCGCTGGTCGCCTATACGCTCAAGAAGCGGCAGTTCTGATCGTTCCAATGCGATTGCCGCGGGGCGCCCGTCGCGATTCGGGTGCCGGCTCCGCGGCCTACGGCCGATCCGAAATGGCCGGGCAATGCGGGGCCCGGCCGCACGATCACGACGCGACGCCTGCCAGAGCCGTCAGATACCGGTCCTGCCGGGTCGGTCATGTCTCAGGGTGACCGCGTATCCAATGACATGCAAAAACACACTCGCCGGATAGGGTTCGTCGTGAGCCTCGCCGTCCTGGTCGTGGCGACATTCAGTTATATCCGCCCCACGATGGATCGGGAGACGATTTCGACACACTTCATGCGGGACGAGACGCCATACGGTGGCGGCAACTTCCGCATCAAGGGCAACGACGTGATGAGCGTCAAGCTGGCCAATCCCGTGGTGACGTTCAAGCCCGCGGCTGAATCGACGGAACCGCAGCGGCCCGAGCCGACCGAAACATGGATGAACGACACGGGCGAGCTGCTGAACCGCATGACGATCAGCTTCTTCCGCGGGACCATCGACGGGGGGATGAAGCGCCAGTTCCAGCAGGTCGGCCAGAACGCCGCGTGGTGGTACTCCCCGGACTGGTCGGTTCAGTTCCTCAGCACCTCATGGATGGACTACAAGGCCCCGGAGGCACGCGGCGGCGATGCACCGCAAACCACGAAGCTGTGGAAGTCGCTCGACGGCGGCCAAACGTGGTCTCAACTGCAATGGCCCGAAAACCAGAACATTGGCCGGTTGCCCTTCGTCGATCCACAGCGCGGCTACGCGATCGGCTGGGGGCCGAGAGTGTGGCGGACCGCAGACGGCGGTAACACGTGGCAGACGATCGACGTGCCGACCGATGCACGCGTCGCCGACGAGACGCGCAAGAATTTCAATGCGGTGAGTCTCGGCCCTGACGGTGTACTGCGCGTCGCCTACTCCGCTGCTCCGACTGCAGAGGCGCCGTCGCACAGTGTGATCGACCGGCTCGACTGGGAGCGGCACGCATTCGTGACGGAGACCGAACTGCCGGGTCAGGTCGTCACCGCGCTCGATACCACGCCGGGACCGGCAGCACACTATTCGCTATACGCGCTGTCACGTCTCGACAAGCCGCAAAGCGGCGAGAGTCGCGACAACGGCCGCCGGGCGGGCGCGATTTCCACGTGGACGAACGACCATCCCGAGTCCGTGCACCAACTGCGCACGTTCGACGAGACGCTCCGGCTCGACAGCCTGAGCGTCGGTCGTAACGGCCTCCTGCTCGTCTACGCGACCGACCCGAACTCCGGCAGCCGCGGCGGTGCCCCGATCGACCTGACGTTCACCAGTACCGACGCCGGCAAGTCGTGGGATCAAACAGCCGACAAGGTTGCACAAGGCGGCTACTTCGACGCGCAGACCAACACGCTGTACTGGCTGCACGCTTATACGCTGAAGAAGCGGACTTTCCTGATCGCGCGCATGACGGTCGCCGAGGAATTGGCGCATCGTCGCGAAAACCGGATCAGGACGGCAAGCACCGATACGCTCTATCCGGTGTTCGCCGAGTCGTTGCGCAACGCGCAACACCCACTACGGAAACGGCAATTCTGACCGCTGCCAGACGCATTTGCCGTGGGCCGAGTCCGCAGAATCGGACGACGCCCCGGCACGATCGCGCGTCATTCGGCGCGCCGCGGCTCGAACACGAACGGTTGCGTCAACAAGAAAGGATTCGCCGTCGCGCCGGTCTGCACGCAGCTCGCGTGCGTCATCGCTTCGACGGCCGCCCGATCGGCCGCCGCGTTGCGGCTGCTCGTCGTCACGGTGACGTTCTGCGCTTCGCCGGACGTCGTCATCAGCGCGCGCACGAGCACGGTCGCCGGGCGCGTGAGCGGTTTCGCGGTATCCGGATAGACGGCACGCGGAATGTGGCAGGTCAGCTTGCTTTCCTGCGACGACGACAGCATCGCGCAGCCGGAAAACAGCATCGCGACGGCGGGCAGGATCAGGTAGGTCGAGCGAATGGCCATGGTCGAATATCGTTCTTCAGCACTGTTCTGGGCACACGCGCCGCGCAACGAAGGCCTTCCCCCGCCCGCATCGCGTGTGTCGCACTGCGCCGCGGCCATCGGACCGGCGCCCCGTTACGGCCGCACGGCCGAGCGATGCCCGGCCGCGATCCTGCTCGGCGCAATACCCGGATAACCGGGAAGTGTGCCGTATTGGCACCGCCTGCACCCCACGCCGACGCGCATGCGAGCCCTTTCGCGCATTGTGCCCGCGCCGCCCGGCCAGCAGGCGGCAATTTGACAATGGTTGACGCGAATCGCCGCCCCTTCGACCCTAATCCGCGCGATCCGCGACGTAATCGATAGCCGATCGGCTCAGCGCGTGATGCGCCGAGCCATGTTGCGCCGACGACGTCAGCCCGCTTTCATCACGGCCAGACAAACGCCGGAATTCCCCGTTCCGGCGCGCACGACACGCGTCAATCCGAGTCGTCGTCGTCCGAGTCGTCGCCCTCGTCGGCCGGCGCTTCCCCGTATTTCGCGACGACGGCCGCCCTGAACGTCTTCAGCGCCGGCTCATCGCCGCACAGCTTGTACAACGCGGCCAGCTGTTGCGGCCAGTCCTTCAACTCCTTCGCAAACACATGCAGGCGCGCGACGGTATCGAGCGCGTCGGCTTCGCGGCCGGCCAGCGCCTGCAGCACCGCGTAGCGGCGCAGCACCGTCTCGCCGGGCAGCAGCGCGATCGCACGCTCGTGCGCGGCGAGCTTGAGCGGCAGGTTGTCCGGCGAAATGGTCAGCAGCGTCGCCGCACCGTAATCGCCCCACGCGCCGAACAGCAGCGACGGCGCATCGCGGTACTGCGCGGCCGGGCTGCTGCCGTAATACAGCACTTCCGCGCGCTGGTAGTCGCGCAGCACGGGCACCGCCGCCAGCACGCCGCCGAACGACAGCACCGCGAACAGCCCGAATGCCGCACGCCCCGGCAGGATGCGCAGCGGCTTCACCTCCAGCAGCCCGATCACGAACATCGCCGGCAGCAGGAAGAACATGTATTGCTGCGGATATTCGACCAACGCATGCATCAGCAGGATGCCGATCAGCGCGAAGCCGAACACGCGCATGCTCGACTGCGGCGCCCGCACCGCGCGCACGAACCACATGACGAGCGTGACGGCGACCACGCCGAGCCCGACGAGACCGGACTTCGCGAGCAGATCGATGAAGATGTCGTGCGAGTTGTTCGCGATCTCGACGCCGCCGAGCGTGCGCACGAGCGCAAACTGGTGCGACGGGAATTCGCCCCAGCCGACGCCGAGCAGCGGATGCTCGCGGAACATCGCGAGCCCGTACTTCCACAGCGCGAGGCGCGGCGCGATCTGCCCGGCGTCGCGCATCCGGTCGGCGGCCGACTCCGCGAGATTCAGGTGATAGTGCACGTTGGCCCAGCGCACCGCGACGTTCACCGCGATGAACGCGACCGCCAGCACGACCGGTATCAGCCACGCACGCGCATTGCCTGGCATGCGGCGCGATTCGACCCACGCCATCCAGAAGCCCGCAACAACCATCACCGCGACTTGCAACCACGGCCCACGCGACACCGTCAGCGCGAGACCGACCGACAGCACGAGCGACAGCGCGAGCCATGCCCACACCGCGAGCCGGCGCGTCTGCACCAGATACAACGCGCCCGCGAGCGCGAAGGCGATGTAGCTGGCCAGATGGTTCGCCTGCGCCATGTTGCCGTACGGACGGCGGTCGACCGCGATGTTGTACACGACGACGAACGGCGAGACGGCCGATTCGAGGTGGAACAACTGCACGATCTGGGTGCCGACCGCGAACACGCCGCCCACGAGCAGCGCGCCGGCCATCATCCGCGACACGGTTTCCGCCATCCCGTCGCGCGCGAGCGCGTAGCCGGCCTGCATCGCGACCAGCGCGGCCGCGAGATAACCGACCGCCAGCCAGTTCATCGACGGCACCTTGAGCGGGATCAGCGCGACCTGCGCGATCAGCACCACCGCAAAGCCGAGCGGCACGACGAATGCGGCCGGCGCGGCAAACGGCTCGGCTGGGCGGCCGGTGCGCGCAAGCAGCACGACCGACACCCCCACCAGCAGATACAGCACCAGCGCGGAAAACTCGGAATAGAAGGTCGGGATCGGATACGTGTGATTCGTGATCGCGTACGGCACGATCAGGGCGACAGCCAGCGCAACGAGCGACAACGAACGGGAAAAAGTAGAAGGCATGAGCGAACCGGATGTCAGCAACCGGCGCACTATACAAAACTTTCCCTGCTCTGTGCGGGGCCGTCGCTCCACGAGCCGGCGCCGGGCTGCAACCCGGCCGGCCGAGGCGGCGGCCGGCAGGCCGCAGGCGCCGCCGCCCTGCTTCTCCGCCAGCCTTATGCGCGGCACTCCGCGGGCGCGTATTTCGCGGGCAGCGTCGCGGCGTTACCCGGCAACGGCCCCGCTCCGGGCGCCGGCAGCGACGACGCGTCCTTGCCGGCAGCGAAGCATTCCCACGCAATCGCGCCTGCCTGTATCGCACCCTTTTTGAGCGGCACGCGTGCGGTGGGCGCATCGGCCTTGTCGGGCGCGGACGGCACGAGCACCAGCGTATTCGTGCCGGCCGCGGCGACGCGGCTGGTGAATGCGACCGTGATCTGGCCGGTATTGGCGTCGATCGCGACCGATTCGACGTTGCGGGTCGCGGCAGGCGGGCTGTAGCCGCCGTCGAGGCTCGCGCCGCTCGCGGCATTGTCGGCGACCGCGAGCCGCGCCGACGACGCGAGCGCCAGCCCCTCGCCGACGCGCGAACGCGCGAGGTAGTCCTGGTACGCGGGAATCGCATAGGCCGCGACGACCCCGACGATCGCCAGCACGATCATCAGTTCGATCAGCGTGAAGCCGGCCAGCCGCCAGCGCGACGACGGCCGGTTCGCGCGCCGCAGATCGGCGGCAACGCGACGGAACAGGGAAACGGAAAAGGCTTCGAACATGGCAGGCTCCGGAAACGAAAAACGCCTGCCGACAAAGGCAGGCGTCTCGATCGTAGCCAGCGGGCCGCGAAGCCGGCAGTCAGCCGGATGGCCAGTCAGCGTGCGTGCGGTACGCTGCGGCGTTTCCTGAGCGCGTAACCGATCGCCACGACGAACAACGCGCCGGCGATGCTCGCGCCGTAGACCACCGACGGCGCATCGAGCACCGGCCAGCGGTCGCCAACCGGATCGTTCACGATCAGCCCGCCCGCGATCCAGCCGAGCAGCCCGGCGCCAAACGCCACGACGACCGGGAAACGGTCGAGCAGCTTCAGCACCAGCGTGCTGCCCCACACGATGATCGGCACGCTGACGATGAGCCCGAAGATCACGAGCGCGATCCGGTGCGACGGATCGGCCTGCTCGGCCGCGCCAGCGATCGCGATCACGTTGTCGAGGCTCATGACCGCGTCGGCGATCACGATCGTCTTCACGGCGTCCCACAGCCGGTCGGCCGGTTTGATGTTGTCGTGCGCGTCGGCGGCCGGCGCCATCAGCTTGATGCCGATCCACAGCAGCAGCAGCCCGCCGCCGAGCTTCAGGAACGGCACGTCGAGCAGCGCGACCGCGAACGTGATCAGCGCGACACGCAGCAGGATCGCCCCCGCGGTGCCCCAGACGACGCCGCGCAGCCGCTGGTTCGCCGGCAGGTTGCGGCACGCAAGCGCGATCACGACCGCGTTGTCGCCGCCGAGCAGGATATCGATGATGACGATCTGGAGAATGGCGCCCCAGTGCAGCGAGGTCAGGAATTCGAGCATGGCGGAGAGGAAAGGACAACGGCCGCCTCGCGGGCGACCCGGTTCGTCGTCGGCGCATGCAGGACGCATGCCCGGTGCTTACGAATTCATTGCGGGAGCATAACAAAAAACGCCGGCAAAGCCGGCGTTTTTTGCAGGACGAGCCCGATGGAAATGATTACAGCGCCTTCTTCAGCAGACGGCCCATTTCCGACGGGTTGCGCGTGACGGTGATGCCGCACGCTTCCATGATTTCCAGCTTCGCTTCGGCCGTATCCGCACCGCCCGAGATAAGCGCGCCGGCGTGGCCCATGCGCTTGCCCGGAGGCGCCGTGACGCCAGCGATGAAGCCGACGACCGGCTTCTTCATGTTGTCCTTGATCCACTCGGCGGCGTTGGCTTCGTCCGGACCGCCGATTTCGCCGATCATCACGACCGCATCCGTATCCGGATCGTCGTTGAACATCTTCATCACGTCGATGTGCTTCAGACCGTTGATCGGGTCGCCGCCGATACCGACTGCCGACGACTGGCCGAGGCCGAGTGCCGTCAGCTGGGCAACCGCTTCATACGTCAGCGTGCCCGAACGCGACACGACGCCGATGCGGCCCTTGCGGTGGATGTGACCCGGCATGATGCCGATCTTCAGTTCGTCGGGCGTGATCGTGCCCGGGCAGTTCGGCCCGAGCAGCAGCGTCTTGCGGCCTTCGCGACGCATGCGGTCCTTCACTTCGATCATGTCACGGACAGGGATGCCTTCCGTGATGCAGATCGCGAGATCGAGGTCGGCTTCGACCGCTTCCCAGATCGCAGCCGCCGCGCCTGCCGGCGGAACGTAGATGACCGACACGGTCGCGCCGGTTTCCGCCTTCGCTTCCTTCACGCTCGCGTAGATCGGAATGCCTTCGAAATCTTCGCCGGCCTTCTTCGGGTTCACGCCCGCGACGAATGCTTCGCGGCCGTTTGCGTATTCACGGCAGGCGCGCGTATGGAACTGACCGGTTTTGCCGGTAATGCCCTGCGTGATGACCTTCGTGTCCTTGTTGATCAGAATCGACATGTATTTTGACCTCTGTTCGATGGGCGTCGCGTGCAAACCGCGCCGCCACACGTGTTCATTAGCGCGTGCTTACTTGCCTGCGGCAGCCGCGACGACCTTCTGCGCAGCCTCTTCCATGCTGTCCGCCGAGATGATCGGCAGGCCCGAATCGGCCAGCATCTTCTTGCCGAGGTCCTCGTTCGTGCCCTTCATGCGCACGACGAGCGGCACGTTCAGGTTCACGGCCTTCGAACCGGCGATCACGCCTTCCGCGATCACGTCGCAGCGCATGATGCCGCCGAAGATGTTCACGAGGATCGCCTTCAGGTCCGGGTTCTTCAGCATCAGCTTGAACGCTTCCGTGACCTTCTCGGTCGTCGCACCGCCGCCGACGTCCAGGAAGTTCGCCGGTTCGCCGCCGAACAGCTTGATGGTGTCCATCGTCGCCATCGCGAGGCCTGCGCCGTTCACGAGACAGCCGATGTTGCCGTCGAGCGAGATGTACGCGAGATCGAACTTCGACGCTTCGATTTCCGCCGGATCTTCTTCGTCCAGATCGCGGTACGCGACGATTTCCGGATGACGGAACAGCGCGTTCGAGTCGAAGTTGAACTTCGCGTCGAGTGCGGTGACCTTGCCGTCGCCGGAGACGTTCAGCGGGTTGATTTCAGCCAGCGATGCGTCGGTTTCCCAGAATGCCTTGTACAGGCCTTGCAGGATCGCGCGCGCTTGCGGGATCGAAGCAGCCGGCACGCCGATCTTCGCGGCGAGGTCGTCGGCCTGCGCGTCCAGCAGGCCCGTCGACGGCTCGACGATGACCTTGTGGATCAGTTCCGGGTGCTTTTCGGCGACTTCTTCGATGTCCATGCCGCCTTCGCTCGAGCCCATCAGCACGATCTTCTGCGAGATGCGGTCGACGACGAGGCTGACATACAGTTCCTGCTTGATGTCGGCGCCTTCTTCGATCATCAGACGGTTGACCTTCTGGCCTTCCGGACCGGTCTGGTGCGTGACGAGCTGCATGCCGAGGATCTGGTTCGCGTATTCGCGCACCTGCTCGATCGACTTCGCCACCTTCACGCCGCCGCCCTTGCCACGGCCACCCGCGTGAATCTGAGCCTTCACGACCCATACCGGGCCGCCGAGCTCTTCCGCCACCTTGACGGCCTCGTCAACCGAGAACGCCGGCTTGCCGCGCGGTACCGCGACTCCGAATTTCCGCAGGATTTCCTTACCCTGGTACTCGTGAATCTTCATGCGTGATTCCCTTCAGTCTGAGAGTTGGATGAAAAGTCGCTTAAGACGCTTCTTCGAATGATTTCCGTTCATTCCTTCGTGCTGCCTTCACCGGGCAGATCCGGCCGAATCGGGCCGTACCAGCGCGGGTAGTACTGCCGCACGACCTCACCGTCGAATCGCAGCGCACGGCAGCGGCCGAGCTGGAAAGGCGGTTCGGCGTGCGCGCCGTCGTGATCCGGCCCTTCGCCGCCCTCCTCGCGCACGTTCCACACGTCACCGGCGAACGCCTGGATCGCCGCCGTCGGCAGCACGGCGCACAGTTCGGTGAGATGGGAACAGCCTGCGACGCCGGCGAGCAGCCGGTTCGCGTTGCGGCGGAAATTGCGGAAGAGATTGAGCCCGATGAGGGCCCGATAGGCGGGCGGGGCGGATTGACAATGACCAGGATAGGGCACCCATTCCGAAGACGCTTCGGCGTCGACGACATTGAGGTCACGATCGATGGTCACGCGCAGCCAGAGTTCGTGGATCGGCAGGCCCTGGGGCCGGATGCCCGACGCAAGCGCGACATCGCGCGGCTTGTGGTCGGTCAGGCAGGCTTCGATGTCCCACAAGCCGTCGCCGCGCTCGTAGGCTTCCGCTCGGATTGCGCGTCGATGTCGCAACTGACGGGGCACGGGCTCGGATAGCGGCATGCTGGAGGTTGAGGCCGAAGAGGAAAACCCGTGGATTTTAGCATATTGGGTATTTGAGACAGTTTGCCGCGACGGCGGGTATTCCCGCCTGTCCGGAAGCGGTTGCAATGCAGCAAAATCGCGCGCCACGCGCGCGACCGGGCAGCTCAGTCGTCGATCGGGAAATCGTCGCCGACCTTCAGCAACTTCACGATGGTCGCGCTCGAGAAGCCGCGCGCGGCCAGGAAGCGCGCCTGCTTCGCGCGTTCGGCGGGCGTTTGCGGCAGTGCACCGAATTTCTTGCGCCAGACGGCCTGCGCGCGCGTCAATTCGGTCTCGCGCAATTGGGCATTCACCTCTTCGACGAGACTGTCGCCGACCGCATGGCGCTTCAATTCGCTGACGATGCGCGCGACGCCGACACGCGACGCGCGACGATGCACGAGGCTCTCGGCGAAGCGCGCGTCGGACAGCCAGCCTTCCTGCTCCAGCGCATCGAGCACCGGTTCGATGGACTCGCCTTCGTCGACGTAGGGTGCGAGTTTGCGCGCGAGCTCCGCGCGGCTGTATTCGCGCCTCGACAGATAGCCGAGCGCGCGGCCCTTCAACGATCGCGCCGGCTTCGACGACTTGCGCTCGCTGGCGCCCGGCGCGTCGCTTGAAGCAGCGCCGCCGGAAGATGCGCCGAAAGACGCACCGGCTGCGCGGCGTGTGCGGCGCGGATGCTGGCTGCTGCGCGTATAGACGTCTTCCGTCACGGGCGTATCGGCTGTGCGATCGCCCGGGGCACGATCGCCCGGGAAGCGGACACCGGACACGCGACGGCGGGAGCGATCATGCGCGTCGAACGACTCATCGTCGTCGAACGGATCGTCCGGTGCGGCGATCTCAAATGAAACGAGGGCATCGTCAGATGCCCTCGTCGCGGTGCGGTTCGCGGCGTTGCCGCCTGCGCCCCGCCGGTCGGCGCCCGAGGAACCGGCTCGCCGGCCGGAGCGACCCGCCGTTTCGGGCACGTCGCGCTCCTCCGGCTCGCCAGCCTGACCTCGGCGCACAACCATTACTCTTCTTCGTCCAACGCCTCGGCTTCGTTGGCTACGCCATCGGGCATGCTGACGACACCGAGCGATTCGCGGATGCGGTTTTCGATCTCGCGTGCGATTTCCGGATTCTCGCGCAGGAATTCACGCGCATTGTCCTTGCCCTGGCCGATCTTCTCGCCGTTGTAGCTGTACCAGGCGCCCGCCTTGTCGACGATCTTCGCCTGCACGCCAAGATCGATGATCTCGCCCTGACGCGAAATGCCTTCGCCGTACAGGATGTCGAAGATCGCTTCGCGGAACGGCGGCGACACCTTGTTCTTGACGACCTTCACGCGGGTTTCGTTGCCGATCACCTCGTCGTTCTTCTTGATCGAGCCGATCCGGCGAATGTCGAGACGCACCGACGAATAGAACTTCAGCGCGTTGCCGCCCGTGGTGGTTTCCGGGTTGCCGAACATCACGCCGATCTTCATTCGGATCTGGTTGATGAAGATCACGAGGCAGTTCGTGCGCTTGATCGTGCCGGTCAGCTTGCGCAGCGCCTGCGACATCAGGCGAGCCTGCAGACCCGGCAGCGAATCGCCCATCTCGCCTTCGATTTCGGCCTTCGGCACGAGCGCCGCGACCGAGTCGATGACGATCATGTCGATCGAGCCCGAACGCACCAGCGCATCGGTGATTTCGAGCGCCTGCTCGCCGGTGTCCGGCTGCGAGATCAGCAGTTCCGGCACGTTCACGCCGAGCTTCGACGCGTACTGGACGTCGAGCGCGTGCTCGGCGTCGATGAAGGCTGCCGTGCCGCCGATCTTTTGCAGTTCAGCGATGACTTGCAGCGTGAGGGTGGTTTTACCGGACGATTCCGGACCGTAGATCTCGACCACCCGGCCGCGCGGCAGGCCGCCGACGCCCAGCGCGATGTCGAGACCCAGCGACCCCGTGGAGACGACCTGAATATTCTCGGCCGCCTCGCCGTCGCCCATGCGCATGATCGAGCCCTTGCCGAACTGCTTCTCGATCTGTGCGAGTGCGGCCGCCAGCGCCTTGCTCTTCTCGGCGGTCATCCCGGAGCCCTTCTTGCTATCTTCCATGAATCGTCCTTTGCTATGATGAGCAGCGTCTGTTGGAGGCGCGCCCTTCAAGCGCTGCCCACGAATGCAGACACTGTATAAAAAAACAGTGTTTTGTGCAAGCCCGCAATGCAAAGCGTTGTGCACGAATAACTTCGGAGACAGCCGCGCCGGCGCGAACGCCCTGCCGGCACCGGTCAGCAACATGCGAATTCTCATCGCCGAAGACGACAGCATACTCGCGGACGGCCTCACCCGGTCACTCCGCCAATCGGGCTATGCCGTCGATCACGTGAAGAGCGGCGTCGACGCCGACACCGCGCTGTCGATGCAGACTTTCGACCTGCTGATCCTCGATCTCGGGCTGCCGAAAATGTCCGGGCTCGACGTGCTCAAGCGCCTGCGCGCGCGCAATTCCAATCTCCCCGTGCTGATCCTGACCGCCGCCGACAGCGTCGACGAACGCGTGAAGGGGCTCGACCTCGGCGCCGACGACTACATGGCCAAGCCGTTCGCGCTCAACGAGCTCGAGGCGCGCGTGCGCGCGCTGACCCGGCGCGGCGCCGGCGGCGGCCCGACCGTCGTGCGCCACGGCTCGCTCGCGTTCGACCAGGTCGGCCGCATCGCGTACGCGAACGATCACGTGCTCGATCTCTCCGCGCGCGAGCTCGGCCTCCTCGAGGTGCTGCTGCAGCGGATCGGCCGGCTCGTGTCGAAGGAACAGCTCGTCGATCACCTGTGCGAATGGGGCGAGGAAGTCAGCAACAACGCGATCGAAGTCTACGTGCACCGGCTGCGCAAGAAGATCGAACCAAGCGGCGTGCGGATCTCGACCGTGCGCGGCCTCGGCTATTGCCTCGAGAAGGTCGCGCCCGCGACGCCGGCCGACACGGCGGCGCCCCAGCCCGCGGCGGCCGGCACGCCGCTGCGCTGACGCCGGGCGTCGCCGCGATGGCCACGCCGGCCCATTCCCGCCACCCGACCGGCGCGCCGTCGTCGGCTGCCGACGAGGCGCGCGACGCGCGCTACGAGAACCCGTTCGCGCCGCCCGACGAAACCGAATCGCCCGAAACGCCGCGCCCGCGCTCGCTGTTCGGCGAAATCCTCGACTGGATGCTCGCGCCGCTGCTGCTGCTGTGGCCGATGAGCATCGCCGTCACCTATCTCGTCGCGAAGACGATCGCGAACAGCCCGTTCGATCGCGCGCTCGAGACCAACGCCTACGTGCTCGCGCGGCAGATCCATCCGGTCAACGGCGTCGCCGAGTTGACGCTGCCGGAGCAGACGCGCGACTTCCTGCGTGCGGACAACATCGACAGCGTGTACTTCCAGGTGCTCGGCACGCGCGGCGAGCTGGTCGCCGGCGAAGCCGACATGCCGCTGCCGCGCGACGAGGACCGGCCGCCGCCTGGCGTCGTCGTGTTCCGCGACGATCTGCTGCGCGGCAACGACGTGCGCGTCGCGTATACGACCGTCGCGCTGCCGCAGGCGAGCGGCGCGCAGCCCGTGCTCGTGCAGGTCGGCGAGACGCTCGACAAGCGCAACGCGCTCGCGAACGACATCATCAAGGGCGTGATCCTGCCGCAATTCGTGATCCTACCGCTCGCGATCCTGCTCGTCTGGTTCGGGCTGTCGCGCGGGCTCGCACCGCTCAACGCGCTGCAGGCGCACATTCGCGCGCGCCGGCCCGACGACCTGTCGCCCGTCGAGGCGCAGCGCGCGCCGCCCGAGATCGAGCCGCTCGTCACGTCGTTCAACGAACTGCTCGCGCGCCTCGAACAGAACATGGCGCTGCAGAAACGCTTCATCGCCGACGCCGCGCACCAGATGAAGACGCCGCTCGCGGGCCTGCGCACGCAGGCCGAGTTCGCGCTACGCCACCCGGTGCCGCCCGACGTGCAGCGCTCGCTCGAGCAGATCGCGACGAGCTCCGAGCAGGCCGCGCGGCTCGTCACGCAACTGCTGGCGCTCGCGCGCGCCGAGAACCGCGCGAGCGGGCTGACGTTCGAGCCGGTCGAGATCGGTTCGCTCGCGCGGCGCACCGTGCGCGACTGGGTGCAGGCCGCGCTCGCGAAACGCATGGACCTCGGGTACGAAGGCCCGGACGACGATGCGCCGCTCGAGGTCGACGGCAATCCGGTGATGCTGCGCGAGATGCTCGGCAACCTGGTCGACAACGCGATCCGCTATACGCCCGAAGGCGGCCGCATCACCGTGCGCGTGCGGGCCGAGCGCGCGGCGCGGCGCGTGCATCTCGAAGTCGAGGATACCGGCCCCGGTATCCCGGCCGGCGAGCGCGAGCGCGTCGTCGAGCGTTTCTACCGGATCCTCGGCCGCGAAGGCGACGGCAGCGGCCTCGGGCTCGCGATCGTGCGCGAGATCGCCACGCAGCACGGCGGCACGCTGACGCTCGACGATCACGTCTACCAGCACGCGCCGCGCCTCGCCGGCACGCTGGTGCGCATCAGCCTGCCGCTCACCGATACCGCCCCGGATTAACCCTGACGCGCGCCGCCACGGCGCGGCGCCAATACGCAGAAACCGGCGCTTTACCGGACGTTCACGCCACAATCGACACACGAAGCGACTGATTCGACACGGGTTAACGCGCAGTCGTTTTGTACGCGCAAGTCAGTGCGCCGTAAGTTTCCGTGCCAATAATCGTCGACAGGCCCGCCCCTCCCAAGGCGGCCGCACATCTATATCAAGGGACTTGGAGACGATTCATGGCAACGTTAGGCGGGCAAATTTCGCACTCGCCGATGACGGGCGAAGAGAAGAAGGTGATCTTCGCGTCGTCGCTCGGCACCGTGTTCGAGTGGTACGACTTTTACCTGGCCGGCTCGCTCGCGGCCTACATCAGCAAGAGCTTCTTCTCCGGCGTCAATCCGACCGCCGCGTTCATCTTCACGCTGCTCGGCTTCGCGGCCGGCTTCGCGGTGCGGCCGTTCGGCGCGATCGTGTTCGGTCGGCTCGGCGACCTCGTCGGCCGCAAGCACACGTTCCTCGTGACGATCGTGATCATGGGCATCTCGACGTTCGTGGTCGGCTTCCTGCCCGGCTACGCGTCGATCGGCATCGCCGCCCCCGTGATCTTCATCGCGATGCGGCTGTTGCAGGGCCTCGCGCTCGGCGGCGAGTACGGCGGCGCGGCGACCTACGTCGCCGAGCATGCACCGGCCAACCGGCGCGGCTTCTACACTGCCTGGATCCAGACGACGGCCACGCTCGGGCTGTTCCTGTCGCTGCTCGTGATCCTCGGCGTGCGCACGTTCATCGGCGAGGAAGCGTTCGGCAACTGGGGCTGGCGCGTGCCGTTCGTCGCGTCGATCCTGCTGCTCGGGGTGTCGGTGTGGATCCGGCTGCAACTGAACGAATCGCCGGTGTTCCTGCGCATCAAGGCGGAAGGCAAGACGTCGAAGGCGCCGCTGACCGAAGCGTTCGGCCAGTGGAAGAACCTGAAGATCGTGATCCTCGCGCTGATCGGCCTGACGGCCGGCCAGGCCGTCGTGTGGTACACGGGCCAGTTCTACGCGCTGTTCTTCCTCACGCAGACGCTGAAGGTCGACGGCGCCAGCGCGAACATCCTGATCGCGATCGCGCTCCTGATCGGCACGCCGTTCTTCCTGTTCTTCGGTTCGCTGTCGGACAAGATCGGCCGCAAGCCGATCATCCTCGCCGGCTGCCTGATCGCGGCGCTGACCTACTTCCCGCTGTTCAAGGCGCTCACGCACTACGCGAACCCGCAGCTCGAACTCGCGACGCAGAAGGCGCCGATCACGGTCGTCGCCGATCCGGCCACCTGCTCGTTCCAGTTCAACCCGGTGGGCACGTCGAAATTCACCAGCTCGTGCGACATCGCGAAGAGCGCGCTCGCGAAGGCCGGCCTGAACTACGAGAACGTCGCGGCGCCGGCCGGCACGCAGGCCGAAATCAAGGTCGGCGACACGGTGATCCAGACCTACGACGGCAAGGCGGCCGACGCGAAGGCGCAGGGCGCGGCGTTCGACAAGACGCTCGCGTCGACGCTGAAGGGGGCCGGCTACCCGGCGAAGGCCGACCCGGCGCAACTCAACTGGCCGATGACGATCGTGATCCTGACCATCCTCGTGATCTTCGTAACGATGGTCTACGGCCCGATCGCCGCGATGCTGGTCGAGATGTTCCCGACGCGAATCCGCTACACGTCGATGTCGCTGCCCTATCACATCGGCAACGGCTGGTTCGGCGGCTTCCTCCCGGCGACCGCGTTCGCGATCGTCGCGGCGAAGGGCAACATCTACTCGGGGCTCTGGTATCCGATCGTGATCGCGCTGGCCACGTTCGTGATCGGCCTGCTGTTCGTGAAGGAGACGAAGGACTCGGACATCTACGCGCAGGATTGATGTCGGGTCCGCGGCGGGGACGGCCGGCGGAGGCTCTTCTTCCGGTGACCGGCTCCCGCCTGCGATGGAGGTCGGCACGGCGGCTGGCAACTTTTTTCGGGAAAGATGGAAAAAGGTATTGACAGCCGACGGGCCGATCGACATAATTCAAGTCTTCACGGCGAATTAGCTCAGTCGGTTAGAGCGACGGAATCATAATCCGCAGGTCCGGGGTTCGAATCCCTGATTCGCCACCAAATGCGAAAAGCCGCTGTTTCGAAAGAAACAGCGGCTTTTTTCATTGCTTCATCCGGCGCACGCGGCGTCGCGCGTTGCCCGCCTTCAGCCCGCGCGATGCGCCGCGACTACGCCACCACCACTCCGCGCTGCGCATCCGGCGTCTCCGCCCGCAGCTTCCCCCGCCAGTTCTCCCCACCCTCCAGCGCCGGCGTCGACTCGAACACCTCCGCGATCCAGTCGGCGAACACGCGCACCTTCTGCGACAGATGCCGGTTGTGCGGATACACGATCGAGATCGGCTTCGGCTTCGGATTGCAGTCCGGCAGCACCTCGACGAGCGAGCCGTCGAGCAGGTGCGGCAGCACCATGAACAGCGTCGGCTGGATCATCCCGAAGCCTTCGAGCCCGCACGTCACGTACGCATCCGAATCGTTGACCGTGACGCTGGCGTTCATCCGCACCTCGAACGGCTTGCCGTCGATCATGAACACCCACGGAATCGCCCGCGCGCCGTGGCTTGAGCGAAAATTCACCGCGTGATGCTCGACGAGATCGGCAATCTCGTTCGGCTCGCCGTGACGGGCAAGGTAATCGGGCGACGCGCACGTCACGCGCTTGAGCATCCCGATGCGCCGCGCGACCATCGACGAATCCTCGAGCGGCCCGACCCGGATCATGCAGTCGATGCCTTCCTCGACCGGATCGACGTAGCGGTCGGACAGCCCCAGCTCGAGCGTGATGTCCGGATAGCGCTGCCGGAAGATCGACAGCGACGGCAGCACGACGCGCCGCCCGAGCGAATTCGGCATGTGGACGCGCAGCACGCCGCTCGGCTTGCGGTTGCCGGCCTGGAAACTCGCGTCGGCCTCGGCGATCTCCGCGATGATCTTCATGCAATGCTCGTAGTACGCGGCACCCTCCGGCGTCAGCGACAGCCGGCGCGTGGTCCGGTGCATCAGGCGCACGCCGAGCAGCGCCTCGAGATTCTGGATGATGGTCGTCACCGATGCGCGCGGCATCGCGAGCGTGTCGGCCGCCCGCGTGAAGCTGTTCGCGTCGACCACGCGGGTAAAAACCTCCATTGCCTGGATGCGGTCCATGCTGCTTCCCCCTTCGAATCGCCAACGGGACAGAATAGAGCGCGCGGCGGGCGCGGCACAAGCCCCCGCCTATTGTTCTCCGATCCTGAATAGTTTCGACACTTCGGACTGGAAACCGACGATTTCCGTTCAGTTCCGGGTAGCGGCCGCCGCGGCCTTGCTCATCCGTCGACCGTCACCGCACGAACCGCTCGCGATATCCCTGCGGCGATACGCCCAGCACGCGCACGAAACTGCGCCGCAGCGTCTCCTCCGAACCGAAGCCGCAACGCCCGGCGATCCGCTTGACGGGCCACGCCGTTTCGCCGAGCAGGCGTTGCGCGGCCTCGACCCGGATCTGCTCGACCGCACGCGCGGGCGTGCGGCCGGTTTCCGCGCGATAGTGGCGCACGAAGCTGCGCTCGCTCATGCTCACGCGCTCGGCGAGCGCGGGCACCGACAGGTCGGCCGTCAGGTGCTCGGCCATCCATGCGTGCAGCTCGCCGAACCGGTCGGCGGTGCGCTGCATCGACAGCATCGTGCTGAACTGCGCCTGCCCGCCCGGGCGCTTCAGGAACACGACGAGTTCGCGCGCGACGTCGAGCGCGGTCGCCCGCCCGAGATCCTCCTCGACCAGCGCGAGCGCGAGATCGATGCCGGCCGTCACGCCGGCCGACGTCCACAGCGCGCCTTCGCGGATGAAGATCGGGTCCGGCTCGACGCGCACGCTCGGGTAGCGCGCCGCGAATTCGTCGCAGCGCGCCCAGTGCGTGACCGCGCGCCGCCCGTCGAGCAGGCCGGCCTCGGCGAGCAGGAACGCGCCGGTGCAGACCGACGCCACGCGCCGCGCGCGCCCGGCCTGCTGCCGCACCCAGCGCACCACCCGCGCGTCCTTCGACGCCGCATGCACGCCCTTGCCGCCGGCGACGATCAGCGTGTCGGGACGGCGCGCGGCCGCACGCAGCGACTCGGCCATCACGACGAGGCCCGACGACGTCTCGACGGGCCCCGCTTCGACGGCCACGACGCGCGGCGCATACGGCGCCGGTTGCCCGCGCTCCAGCGCCAGCTCGTTGACGGACGCGAACACCTGCAACGGGCCCGTCACATCGAGCAGTTGCGCACGGGGAAACGCGAGGACCAGGATCGAACGCGGGGCGGCGGCAGGCATGGCGATTGGCTGAAAACGTGGGTGATATGGCAATTTCGCCAAACACTACGCGCCTAGAATCGAACTGTCCATCCCGTGCCGAACGGCGCGCCCCTTCCCTCTCGGAGCCTTCGCATGACCCTGCATATCGGCCTTCTCGTCTTTCCGGGCGTCCAGCAACTCGACCTCACCGGCCCGCACGACGTGCTCGCGTCGCTGCCGGACGCGACCGTCCATCTGGTGTGGAAGTCGCGCGACGCGGTCGCGTCGAGCAGCGGCCTCGCGCTCGCGCCGACCTGCACGTTCGACGACTGCCCGCCGCTCGACGTGATCTGCATCCCGGGCGGCATCGGCATCAACGAACTGCTGCTCGATGCCGAAACGATCGCGTTCGTGCAGCAGCGCGCGGCCACCGCGCGCTACGTGACGTCGGTCTGCACGGGCTCGCTGCTGCTGGGCGTGGCCGGCCTGCTGCGCGGGCGGCGCGCGACGACGCACTGGGCGTTCCACGCGCTGCTCGAACCGCTGGGTGCGATACCCGTGCGCGAGCGCGTCGTGCGCGACGGCAACCTCGTCACGGGCGGCGGCGTGACGGCCGGCATCGACTTCGCGTTGACGATCGCCGCGGAGCTGGTCGGCGACGAAGCCGCGCAGGCGATCCAGCTGCAGCTCGAATATGCGCCCGCGCCGCCGTTCGACGCGGGCTCGCCCGACACCGCGCCGGCGGCGGTCGTGAAGCGCGTCACCGAGCGTTCGGACGCCGGCTTCGCGAAGCGCAAGCAGATCATCGAGCAGGCGCTGCGCGCCACGTCGCGCTGAATGCTGAACGGGAAATTCGGATGCCGGAAAAATCACTGGAACGCAGCGCACGCGCGTGCCGGAGAACACCTCGATGAACATCATCCGGAGTGCCGCATTCACCGCGGACCGCGCGTGGGGCGCCCTCGACATCGCGAACCTGAGCGGTATCACGGTGCGGCTGCACTGGACCGACGAGCCGTATCGCTGGCACGTGAACGACGGCGAGGAGGTGTTCGCGGTGCTCGACGGCCGCGTCGAGATGCGCTACCGCGAAGCGGGCGTCGAGCACGCGACGGTGCTCGAAACGGGCGACGTCTTCCACGCGACGGTCGGGACCGAGCACGTCGCGCATCCGCTCGGCGCCGCGCGCATCCTCGTGATCGAGGCCGAAGGCAGCGTTTGACGGCGGGCGTCGGGGTTTCGATGTCGCGCGGATGACGAGCGCCGCCGCGCGGCGAAGGTCACCCCGAGATCGTCCCGGTTGCCTGCGAGGGGATCAGTTTCGGTAGCGGCGTGCACTGGCACTGGCACAGGTCGTGTTCGAGCGCGACGACCTTGCCCATCACGGTCATCGTGCGCTCGCCGCCGTCCGACACGATCACGCCCGGCGACTTGCATGCCGCGCAGAACACGGCTGCGCCGAGATAGGAAAGTTCGCGCCCGTCGAACGACGAATTGGCGATCCCTTCGAGCACGACGCCGCCGTGATCGGTCGTGTCGCCCTTCAGAATGAATTTGCGGCTCATGATGTCGGTTCTTCCCTCGGAAACGCCGCGCAACGCAACCGCGCACGGGCATCGTGAAACCGCCCGTCGGTCGCGGGCGTCCCGCGAGCATATCACCGCTCGCCGCGGCCGCGACACGTGCCTTGCGCATCGCGCCGGCCGCTCCATCAGGTATTCGCCGCGCACGGTGATTCGGCGCCACGGCATGCTCACGCGCCGCGATGCGCCGCGCCCGATCGCCTGCGGCTACCGCCCCACTGTTCCGTCGTGGGCCGCGCCGGCACGATCGCGCGAAGCTGCCATGGCGACAGGGACGTATCCCGTTCGGCACCCCATTTCATCGATAACGTCTGATGCTTTAACCCAAAAATTAGCCTATATTTTCGTACAATTACTAAATACAAATGCATCAAAAAAGTTTAATAGCAATTCGACTCGAATCATTCATTCGACGCCCCACACATCTCAAAACCCGTCATTCTCCGACCGTTCGCATACCCGATAAATACGCAGCTCCACAATAAACATTCATGAAAACAGGCCGTTAAAATTAAGCAAGCCGATAGATAGAATTCAATCAATGCTTTCTGTTTATCGATAAAAAAATGGACGAACTCCTACCGATGCGACTATTCGTCAAGGTCGCCGAACTTCGCAGTTTCGCGCGCGCAGCCACGGAACTGAACATCTCCAACTCGTCGGCCACCCGCCTCGTCATGAGCATCGAGGACCGGCTCGGCGCACGCCTGCTGAACCGCACCACCCGCAGCCTGTCGCTGACCGACGCCGGCCATCTCTATCTGGCGCAGATACGTCACGTGATCGATGAAATCGACCGGGTCGAGGACACGATCGCCTCGATGCATCACGAACCGATCGGATCGCTGAAAATCGCCGCGCCGGTCATGTTCGGCATGCACGTGCTCGCACCGGCCATCGATACGTTCAAGACGCACCATCCGGCCATCGTGCCGGAAGTCACGATCGTGGACCGTCACGTCGATCTCGTGTCGGAGGGCTTCGACGTCGGTCTGCTGCTGTCCCAGCACATCAGCAACAACACGCTGGTGAAGCGCCCGCTCACGCGGCTCAGGCAACTCGTCTGCGCCGCACCGCAATACGTCGAGCGGCACGGCACGCCCGCGCATCCGCAGGATCTCGCGTCGCACGCCTGCCTGGCGTTCCATGCCGATTTCATGGGCGAATACCTGTCGTTCGATCACGACCAGACGCGCATCACCGTACGCCCGAACAAGTCCGCGTCGTCGAACAACGTCGGGCTGATCCGGAACTGGGCGCTGTCCGGCATGGGCATCGCGGTCCTGCCCGACTTCCTCGTCAAGTCGGATCTCGACGACGGCCGGCTGCTCGCGCTGCTGCCCGGCTATCGGCTCGAGGCCCTCGAGATGAACGTCGCGTACCCGAGCCGCCGGCACTTTCCGCGCAAGGCGCGACTTTTCGTCGACCACCTGATCGACCATTTCGTCAGTTGAATGCAGGACGGCATCGCGCACGATTTTTCATGCCGATTCGCCGTCGCCCGCTCGAACCGCACTCGCCCCGCGCTTGGCCGGAGCGGCACGCCGGCAGGCGCTCCACCGGCCGTCGGCCCGTCGCCCGGCGGGTATGGGCACGCCTGTTGCGCCGGCGCATCTCGGTAGTCGACCGCTCTTGGCAGCCCGCCGCGGAGGACTACACTAATCCTTAATGGGGTGCGGCCGGATAACCGCGCCCTCAGGGAGACGCCGCCATGAATCGGCCGCTGAATCGTATCCTGCCGCGCGTGACCGGTCCCGCCTCGGTGTGGACGTGGGTCAAGTGGTCCTTGCTCGCCGCACTGCTGATCGCGCTCGCGATCGTCGCGCGACTCGTGCAGACCGAGATCGAAACCTCCCGGCTGCAGGCGCGCTACCTGTCCGAGCTCACCCGCGACGTCGGCTATACGGTCGAGGCGGGGCCGAGCGATCACATCCGCTTTCCCGCGAACGGCCCGTACGACCAGCGCTTCGGCTACGCGATGATTCCCGCGTTCCAGCAGCGGCTGCTCGCGCGCGGCTTCGTCGTCAGCGAGCAGGCGCGCGATTCGCAGCGGATGCTGGCACTCGGCGAGCGCGGGCTGTTCCTTCCTTATGAAGAGAAAGACCAGACGGGCCTGATGCTGTTCGATTCGACCGGCTCGCCGCTGTTCGCGACCGTGTTTCCGCAGCGCGTCTACGCGGACTTCGACTCGGTGCCGCGCGTGATCACCGATTCGCTGCTGTTCATCGAGGATCGTTACCTCCTCGATGCGAACGAACCGAACCGCAACCCGGCGATCGACTGGGGACGCTTCAGCCGCGCGCTCGCGGACCAGGCGCTGCACGTCGTGAACCGCCATCAGGCGCGCCCGGGCGGCAGCACGCTCGCGACGCAGATCGAGAAGTTCCGCCATTCGCCCGAGGGCCGCACCGCGACGCCGCCCGAGAAGCTGCGGCAGATCGCCTCCGCGTCGGTGCGCGCCTACCTGAATGGCCCGCAGACGATGCTCGCGCGCCGCACGATCGTCGTGCGCTACCTGAACTCGGTGCCGCTCGCCGCGCGGCCGCACGTGGGCGAAATCACCGGCATAGGCGACGGTCTCGCCGCGTGGTACGGCCGCGACTTCAACGACGTGAACCGCATCCTCTCCGCGCCGACGACCGGCGACAACGTCGACCAGCAAGGCAAGACGTTCCGCGAGGTGTTGTCGCTGCTGATCGCGCAGCGCGCGCCGTCGTACTTCCTCAACCGCGGCTATCCGGCGTTGCAGAAGCTGACCGACAGCTACCTGAGGCTGCTGTCCAACGGCGGCATGATCTCGCCCGCGCTGCGCGATGCCGCGCTCGCCGCGCAGATCGAACGCAGCGCGCCGCCGGCCGCCGCTCGCGTGCAGTCGTTCGTGTCGCGCAAGGCCGTCACCTCCGCGCGCGCGTCGCTGCTGTCGGCGCTGGGCATCAGCGACCTGTACCAGCTCGATCAACTCGACCTGCAGGCCACCAGCACGCTCGACAACGGCGTGCAGCAGGCGGTCGCCGAGCGGCTCGCACGGGCGTCGACGCGCGACGGCGCGCAGGCCGCCGGCCTGTATGGTTTCGAGATGCTCGCGCCGAAGGACGATCCGTCGCACCTCACGTACAGCTTCACGCTGTACGAGCACCGCAACGGCGCGAACATGCTGCGCGTGCAGACCGACAGCGTGAACCAGCCGTTCGACGTGAATCGCGGCGGCCGCATCAACCTCGGCTCGACCGCGAAGCTGCGCACGCTGATCACGTACCTGCAGATCGTCTCCGACCTGCATGCGCGCTATGCGAGCCTGTCGAACGCGGAGCTGGCGCGCGTGAAGCCCGATCCGATCGACGGGCTGTCGCGCTGGGCGCTCGACTATCTGTCGCATACGCGCGACCGCTCGCTGCAGGCGATGCTCGATGCGTCCGTCGAGCGCAAGTATTCGGCGAGCCCGGACGTGTTCTACACCGGCGGCGGCGCGCAGGTGTTCTCCAACTTCGAGAAGTCGGACAACGGCCGCATCCTGACGCTGCACGCGGCGTTCGAGCACTCGGTCAACCTCGTGTTCGTGCGGCTGATGCGCGACATCGTCCACTACGAAACGCTGCAGGCGGCCGGCCCGTCGTCGTCGTGGCTCAACGATCCCGCGCAGCGCCAGCATTACCTGCAGCAATTCGTCGACGGCGAAAGCCAGGTCTACGTGAAGCGCTACTACACGCGCTATGCGGGCAAGGCGCCCGACGACGCGCTCGCGCTGATGCTGCGCGACGTACGCAAGTCGCCGCCGAAGCTCGCGACGGTGCTGCGCAGCGTCGCGCCGAACGAATCGCTCGCGTGGTTCGCGGCGCAGATGCGCGCGCAACTGAAAGGCACGCCGGCCGCGACGCTGTCCGACGACGATCTCGCCGCGCTCTACGCGAAGTACGCGATCGACCGCTTCAACCTCAACGACCGCGGCTATATCGCGAGCGTCCATCCGCTCGCGCTGTGGACGCTCAACTACCTGCGCGCGCACCCGGGCGCGTCGCTCGCCGAGGTTCAGCGCGACAGCCGCGATACGCGTTTCTACACGTATTCGTGGCTGTACAAGACCCGCTACCACGCGACGCAGGACCGGCGCATCCGGCGCATGGTCGAGCTGCGCGCGTACGCGGAGATCACGAAGTCGTGGCGCGCGCTCGGCTACCCGTTCGCGGAAGTGACGCCGTCCTATGCGGCCGCGATCGGTGCATCGGGCGACCAGCCCGACGCGCTCGCGAAGCTGATCGGCCTGATCGCGAACGGCGGCCAGAAGGCGCCGACCGAGACGATCACGCGGCTCGATTTCGCGAAGGGCACGCCGTACGAAACCCGCTTCGTGCGCGCGGCCGCGCAGCCGCAGCCGGTGCTGTCGCCGGAGATCGTCAACGTGGCGCACACGCTGCTGCGCGACGTCGTGCTCCACGGCACCGCGCGCCGCCTCGCGGGCGGGCTCACGCTGCCGGACGGCAAGACGCTCGACGTGTACGGCAAGACGGGGACGGGAGACCAGCGCTTCAACGTCTATGCGCGCGGCGCGCGGCTGATCGAGTCGCGCAAGGTCAACCGCAGCGGCACCTTCGTGTTCGCGATCGGCGACCGGTTCTTCGGCGTGCTGACGGCGACCGCGCACGAACCGTATGCGGCGCGCTACGACTTCACGAGCGCGATGGCCGTGCAGTTGCTGAAGTCGATGGCGCCGGCGCTCGCGCCGCTGATCGAACGCCCGGCCGACGCCGGCACGCGTACCGCGGGGCCGGCGCCGCAGGCGGAAACGCCTGCGCCGGGGGCGGTTGCCGTGCAACCGTCCTGACCGCCTGATCGCGGCGCGTGGGCGCTCGCACCGGCGCGCCGCTCAGTGCGAGCGGCCGTCGTAGTACGTGACGGGCAGCGCGTCGAGGTCGACGCCGTCGAGGCAGCGCACGTTGATCGCGGCCATCGCGGTGCCCTTCGGATCGACGCCCTCGCCGAACGCGTGAATCCCGCAGCGCTTGCAGAAGCGATGCCGGATCACGTGCTTGTTGAACATGTAGGTGGCAAGATTCTCGTCGGGTGTCAGCAGCTTCATGTGGTCGCGCGGCACGAACCACATCAGCGCGCCCTTGCGCCGGCAGATCGAGCAGTTGCACGCCATCACGCCCTGCAGGTCGCCTTCCGCCTCGAACGTCACGTCTCCACAATGACAGCTTCCGCGATAAAGCATGGTCGTCTCCCGGTGCAGCCCGTGCACATCGCCGGCGCCCCAGCGGGACACCGTTGGCCGGACTGATCCAAACGCGTACAGTAGCGCTCGCATGCGCCGCCCGCAATGTCCGGACGGCGCCATCCCTCACCGACCCAGGAGACCGTCATGCTCGAACTGCGCCCCGGCTGCGAATGCTGCAACAAGGACCTGCCGCCCGATTCGTCGGAAGCACGCATCTGTACGTTTGAATGTACGTTCTGCGCGACCTGCGCGGACGACGTGCTGAAGGGCCGTTGCCCGAACTGCGGCGGCGACCTGGTCGCGCGCCCGCGGCGGCCGGCGAGCCTGCTCGAGAAGTACCCGCCGTCGACGGAACGCATCCACAAGCCGGGAGGCTGCGCGAACGCCTGACGGCACGGCACCGGCGCCGCCGGCCCGTTTCCGTCACGACATCTCGATCCGCGCGCGCGTCACCGCGAGCAGCGTCGCCATCGCGCGGCGCGCGCCGCTCTCGTCGCGCACGCGGATCGCGTCGCTGACGGCCGTATGCTCGGCCAGCGACGCGTTGTACACGTCCGCCCGGCGCGCATTCAGCTGTAGTTGCGCCTCGAGCGTGCGATCGATCAGCGCGCCGAGCGGCACCAGCAGCTCGTTGCCGCCGGCCTCCAGCACGCTCAGGTGAAAGTGCAGATCGGCGCGCACCCATTCGTCGACGTTGCGCGCGGCGGCCATCGCGCGCACCGCGCCGTCGATCGCGTCGAATGCTTCGGGCGTATGGGTGCGCGCGGCCAACGCGGCCGCGTGCGGCTCGATCATCTCGCGCATCTCCTGCAGCTTCAGCGCGAATGCGAGCGGCGGCGCGACGCGCGCATACCAGTCGAGCAGGTCGGCATCGAGCAGGTTCCACGCCCGGCGCGGCCGCACGCGCGTGCCAACCTTCGGCCGCGATTCGACCAGCCCCTTCGACGTCAGCGTGCGCAGCGCCTCGCGCATGACCGTACGGCTCACGCCGTACATCTCCATCAGGTCGGGTTCCCTCGGCAGCAGCGATTCGGGCGGATAGTCGCCGCGCAGGATCGCCGTCGCGAGCCGGAAGGCCGTCTGTCCATGCAGGTCGCGTTGAATGATCGTTCTCCGTCGGGCGAATTGCCCACTATCTGCACATTAATGCTATTAATACTATTTTTTATTCGGCTACGCTAGGATAACCGCGAAAGCACGGATCGTGCGCCGCGCCCGCGCGGCCGCGCCGGTCAATCATGGAGACTCGCGTCATGAAAATCACCCGCCTCGAAACGTTCGTCGTCCCGCCCCGCTGGCTGTTCCTCAAGATCGAAACCGACGAGGGCATCATCGGCTGGGGCGAGCCGGTCGTCGAAGGCCGCGCGCACACGGTCGAGGCCGCCGTGCAGGAACTGGCCGACTACCTCGTCGGCCGCGACCCGCTCCTGATCGAGGATCACTGGCAGGTGATGTACCGTGCGGGGTTCTACCGCGGCGGCCCGATCATGATGAGCGCGATCGCCGGCGTCGACCAGGCGCTGTGGGACATCAAGGGCAAGCATCACGGCGTGCCCGTGCATGCACTGCTGGGCGGCCAGGTGCGCGATCGCATCAAGGTGTATTCGTGGATCGGCGGCGACCGGCCGAGCGACGTCGCGAACAATGCGCGCGCGGTCGTCGAGCGCGGCTTCAAGGCCGTGAAGATGAACGGCTCCGAAGAGCTGCAGATCGTCGACACCTACGACAAGGTCGAGCAGGTGATCGCGAACGTCGCGGCGGTGCGCGACGCGGTCGGCCCGCACGTCGGGATCGGCGTCGACTTCCACGGCCGCGTGCACAAGCCGATGGCGAAGGTGCTCGCGAAGGAGCTCGACCCGTACAAGCTGATGTTCATCGAGGAGCCGGTGCTGTCGGAGAACGCCGAGGCGCTGCGCGACATCGTCAACCAGACCAACACGCCGATCGCGCTCGGCGAGCGGCTGTACTCGCGCTGGGACTTCAAGCACATCCTCGCGGGCGGCTACGTCGACATCATCCAGCCGGACGCGTCGCACGCGGGCGGCATCACCGAGTGCCGCAAGATCGCGACGCTCGCGGAAAGCTACGACGTCGCGCTCGCGCTGCACTGCCCGCTCGGGCCCATCGCGCTCGCCGCGTGCCTGCAGCTCGACGCGGTCAGCTACAACGCGTTCATCCAGGAACAGAGCCTCGGCATCCACTACAACCAGGGCAACGACCTGCTCGACTATCTGCGCAACCCCGAGGTGTTCCGCTACGAGGACGGCTTCGTCGCGATCCCGCAAGGGCCGGGACTCGGCATCGACGTGAACGAGGAGAAGGTGCGCGAGATGGCGAAGACCGGCCATCGCTGGCGCAACCCGGTATGGCGCCACGCGGACGGCAGCGTCGCCGAGTGGTGATGAACGCGTGAGATGGAGAGATGCGTTGCGCGGCACGTGCGCCGCGCGACGCGTTCGACACGGCCGCCCCGACAAGGCGGCCGTTCTTGCATCCGCGCCATGCCGGTGGCACGCGCCGGCGGCCCCCTGTGCCGCGCCGTTCGGCCGTCAGCCGAGCGCCGCGAACCCCGGCACGCTGAACGACAGCACGGCCGCCGCGATGAACACGCCGATCATCGTCATCCCTTCGAGATGCAGGATGTTGCGGAACGTGTACGCGTCCTCGGTCGACGCGGTACGGCGCAGGCGCGGCAGCGCCGAGAAGCGGTTGAGCCCGCCGAGCACGAGCGCGAGCGCGACGAGCAGCAGCTTGAGCAGCAACACGCGCCCCCACGTGCTGCCGTCGAGCGGCGCGAGCGAGCCGCCGAGCCCGCGGATCGCATTCAGCACGCCCGTGCCGAGCACGAAAACGACCGCGACGATCGACGTGCGCGACAGGTGCTGGCCGATGCGGATCAGCGCGCCGCGCGCGACCGACGCCCCCAGCGCCGGCAGCACCGCGAGCCCGCCTGCGAGCACGAGGCCGCCCCATACGGCGGTGGCCAGCAGGTGCAGCGTCTGCACGCCGACCGCCGCGGACAGCACGCCGCTATCGGCCGCATGGCCGAGCGAGGCCTTGCCGGCCGCGACCACGATCACCGCGAGCCACAGCACCGCATGCGCGAGCGGGCCGTCCGGCTTCGCGAGCGCGACGATCGCGAGCAGCAGCGCCCCGGCGAACGCGACGCTCCATGCGAAGCCCGTGTGCGTCTGCATCAGCATCACGGGAATCGCGGCGAACGCGCCGCCGAGCCCCGCGCCGCTCATCGCCGCGGCCTCGTAGACGAGCCAGCCGAGATCGGCGAGCACCAGCGCCAGCGCCGCCGCGACCAGCGAATGTTGCGCGCGCAGCCAAGCGGGGTGCGACGGCGCGACGAGCGGCCGCGCGCCGTCCTTGCCAAGCCACGCCTTGAGCAGCGCCGAGCCGACCGCCATCGCGAACGCCGCATCCATCAGCGCCGCGAGCGCGACCTGACCGATCCACAAGCTGTCGAACTTCATCGCGCCCCCCCTCCCGCAAGCGGCAGGCCGGCAGGGCGGCGCCGAGGGGACGGACAGCGGGACGGACAGCGTGAGGAAGGCAACGGCACGGTAGAAAACGTCATCGATGAATCCGGAAACGGGAGAAATGACTGGACCTGCGGCGGAGGCGGCGCCGCGCGACCCGCGAGTGTACGGTCTTCGATGGGGAAAACGCACGCCGGTTCACATGACCCCGGCGCAATGCGCGTCAAATTGTCGCAAGTCGCAAACGGACAGGAACCGATGTCCTTTTGCCAAATAGCCGTCATTACCCATCGATGATAGAATGCCGCGTCGCAGCAGCCCGGCTGTCCTGCCGTCCATGCGCCGAGCCGATCGTAGCCCGGACAAGGTCCCCGACGAATAAACATGGAGTCTCGTGTGTCTTCAAGACGCCTCTTCCGTCCGCTGCTCGCCGTTCTGATGATCGGCGGCGCGGGCCTTATGAGCGCTGCCCAAGCGCAGACCAAGCCCACGGAGCAAGCGCACGCCCAGCAGGCGCCGCTCAAGGCACCCGATACCATGGCCGAGCGCGTGCGCGGCTGTACCGCATGCCACGGCGTTCACGGCCAGGGCACGGACAACGACTACTTCCCGCGTCTTGCCGGCAAGCCGGCCGAGTACCTGTACAACCAGCTCGTCAACTTCCGCGATGGCCGGCGCAAGTACCCGCCGATGAACTATCTGCTGACGTACCTGAACGACGACTACCTGCGCGAAATCGCCGAGCACTTCTCGGCCGAACGTCCGCCGTATCCGACGCCGGCGAAGCCGACGCTGCCGGCCGCGACGCTCGCACGCGGCAAGCAGCTCGTCACGCAGGGCGACCCGTCCCGCAAGCTGCCTGCCTGCGTGGCCTGCCACGGCGCAGGGCTGACCGGCATGCAGCCGGCGATCCCGGGCCTCGTCGGCCTGCACGCCGATTACCTGAGCGCGCAGCTCGGCGCATGGCGCTCAGGCAACCGCCACGCGAAGGCACCCGATTGCATGCACGACATCGCCGCGAAGCTTTCCGACGAAGACGTGACGGCCGTGACCGCGTGGCTCGCCGCGCAACCGGCGCCCGCCAACCCCGTGCCGGCCCCGGCGCGTTCGATGAAGACTCCGCTCGCCTGCGGCAGCGAACCGCAATAAGGCAAGGGAGACAGACACAATGAAACGCAAGTCCCTGTTTGCACTCTCGGCCGTCGCGATCGTCGCGGCTGCCGCCCTCGTGCCGGTCCTGTGGCCGGGCAACGACACGCTGCACGGCGCTGCCGCCGTCGCGGCCACGCCGGCCGACCAGGCCGCGCTGATCAAGAAGGGCGAATACCTCGCGCGCGTCGGCGACTGTATCGCGTGCCACACCGTGCGCGGCGGCAAGTCGTTCGCGGGCGGCCTGCCGATGGCGACGCCGTTCGGCACGATGTACACGCCGAACATCACGCCGGACGACCAGAACGGTATCGGCAAGTGGACGTCGGACGACTTCTACCGCGCGATGCACACGGGTCGCTCGAAGGACGGCAGCCTGCTGTACCCGGGCTTCCCGTTCGCGAGCTACACGAAGGTCACGCGCGCCGATTCGGACGCGATCTATGCGTACCTGCGTTCGGTCCCGCCGGTGTCGGTGCCGAGCCGTCCGCACGAACTGAAGTTCCCGTTCAACAACCGCAACCTGCTGATCGGCTGGCGCACGCTGTTCTTCAAGGAAGGCGAATACAAGCCGGACCCGACGAAGTCGGTCGAATGGAACCGCGGCGCGTATCTCGTCGAAGGCCTCGGCCACTGCTCGATGTGCCACACGTCGATCAACATGATGGGCGGCCCGGTGAGCTCGTCGGCGTTCGCCGGCGGCCTGATCCCGCTGCAGAACTGGTATGCGCCGTCGCTGACGAACGACAAGGAACTCGGCCTCGGCGACTGGCACGTGCAGGAGCTGTCCGACCTGCTGCAAGCCGGCGTGTCGCAAAAGGGTGCGGTGTTCGGCCCGATGGCGGACGTGGTCCACAACAGCCTGCAGTACATGACCGACGAAGATACGCGCGCGATGTCGACGTACCTGAAGTCGATCCCGCAGAAGGCTGAAGCGCCGAAGAACATGCAGTACGAGCCGTCGAAGCAGTTCGGCAACGCGCTGTTCGACCAGGGCAAGAAGATCTACGCGGACAACTGCGCGACCTGCCACGCCGAAACCGGCGCCGGCAAGCCGCCGGCCTATCCGCCGCTCGCGGGCAACCACTCGATCATGATGGAATCGGCGGTCAACCCGATCCGCATGGTGCTGAATGGCGGCTACCCGCCGAGCACGTTCAAGAATCCGCGTCCGTATGGGATGCCGCCGTTCGCGCAGTCGCTGTCGAACCAGGAAGTCGCGGCGGTCGTCACGTATATCCGGATGTCTTGGGGTAACAACGGTACGCCGATCTCGCCGCAACAGGTGAGCGACCTGCGTTCCGCGCCGCTCGACTAAGAAGCGGCTCACACAAACGGGGCGCGGCTGCGGGAAACCGCGGCCGCGCCCTTTTGCTTTTTGGCTGTTTAGCGATGCAGGTTTGCCGCGCGGGCCGCGCGCTGCATCGCCGATCATAAAACTCAAGAGTGGTATCTATGTCTTTCGAATCTCTCGGCCTGGCCGAACCGCTGGTCAAGGCGGTCAACGAGCTCGGCTACACGTCGCCGACTCCGATCCAGCAGCAGGCGATCCCGGCCGTCCTCGGCGGCGGCGACCTGCTCGCCGGCGCACAAACCGGCACCGGCAAGACCGCCGGCTTCACGCTGCCGATCCTGCAACGCCTGCACACGTTCTACGCCGAGCACCGTGGCGCGAAGCGCGCGGTGCGCGCGCTGATCCTCACGCCGACGCGCGAACTCGCCGCCCAGGTCGAGGAAAGCGTCCGTGCGTACAGCAAGTACCTGAAGCTGCGCTCGACCGTGATGTTCGGCGGCGTCAGCATCAATCCGCAGATCGATGCACTCAAGCGCGGCGTCGACATCGTCGTCGCGACGCCGGGCCGCCTGCTCGACCACATGCAGCAGAAGACCATCGACCTGTCGGATCTCGACATCCTCGTGCTCGACGAAGCCGACCGGATGCTCGACATGGGCTTCATCCACGACATCAAGCGCGTGCTCGCGAAGCTGCCGCCGCAGCGCCAGAACCTGCTGTTCTCGGCGACCTTCTCGGATGAAATCAAGGCGCTCGCCGACAGCCTGCTCGATTCGCCCGCGCTGATCGAGGTCGCCCGCCGCAACACGACCGCCGAGAGCGTCGCGCAGAAGATCCACCCGGTCGACCGCGACCGCAAGCGCGAGCTGCTCACGCACCTGATCCGCGAACACAACTGGTTCCAGGTGCTCGTGTTCACGCGCACCAAGCACGGCGCGAACCGGCTTGCGGAGCAACTGACGAAGGACGGCATCAGCGCGATGGCGATCCACGGCAACAAGAGCCAGTCGGCCCGCACGCGCGCGCTGGCCGAGTTCAAGAACAGCACGCTGCAGGTGCTCGTCGCGACCGACATCGCCGCGCGCGGGATCGACATCGACCAGTTGCCGCACGTCGTCAACTTCGACCTGCCGAACGTGCCCGAGGATTACGTGCACCGCATCGGCCGCACGGGCCGCGCGGGCGCGACCGGCGAAGCCGTGTCGCTCGTGTGCGTCGACGAGAAGCAGTTGCTGCGCGACATCGAGCGGCTGATCAAGCGCGAGATCCCGCAGGAAGTGATCGCGGGCTTCGAACCCGATCCGAACGCGAAGCCGGAGCCGATCCAGCAACGCCGCGGGCAGCAGCAACCGCGCGGCGGCGGTGGCGGTAATCGCCAGCCGCGTGGCGGCGGCTCAGGCCAGCCGGCCGCGAAACGCGACGGCAACGCGCAACCGAAGGCCGGGCAACCGAAGGCTGCTGCGCAGCAGAAAGCCGCGAAGCCGCGCACGCAAGGCGGCGCCGGCGCGGGGGGTAATGGCGGCGGACGTCCGGCAGGCGGCGGCAACGGCGCCCGCCCGGCAAGCGGCAACGCCGCGCACCCGAACCGCAACCGTTCTTCGCGCAGCGGCCAGCGCGGTCACTGAAGCCGCGCGGCCGCGCGCCGCAGGTGCTCGATCTGGCGTTGCCAGCGGGCGAGCACCGCGGCGCGCTCCCCTTCCAGCGTGAACGTGACGCCGGTCGCGAGACGCGCATAGCCGACCCGCTGCGCATCGCCGTGCGCGATCGTCGCAGCGAATCCGGCGAGGCCGCCGAAGTCGCCTTCGAGCGGCATCATCTCCAGTTGCGCCTGAAAGAACGCCCCGTCCGCGACGAGCGTCAACGCGGCCGTGCGCCGCTGCGCGATCGCGCGCGCCGCCCGCGACTGCGGCCAGAGCGCGATCAGCAGCGTGCGCGCATCGTGTGCATAGATCTCGCCGACGCCGAGCAGCGTCGTGCGCAACTGGCCGTCGTCGGTCGCGACGATCAGCGACGCGGCGAGGTCGGCATGACGCTCGAGTGCGGTGCCGTCGAACAGCGACACGACGGCGGACGGCCACGCGTCGAACGTCCATTGTTCGAGCGCGTGGCGATGGGTATCGGTCATGATGGCGTGGCCCGGGCGCGGATCGGATGAGGATGCGTCAGCATACGCGCGCCGGGCCGTGCCGCGGCGATCAGCGCAGGAAAACGTGCCGCGTGATCTTCGTGAGCGGATAGTGAACGCCGGGCTGAATCTTCGCGGGCAGGTCGAGCGGCTTGAGCAGCATCTTCACGCACATGTCGGCCGACAGGTTGCGCCGCACCAGCGAATTGATGCGCGCGGCGCGTTCGCGGTTGTACTGGCTGTCGCCGACGCGGTCCGGATAGCGGATCGCGAACACGTGGCGCAGCGCGATCTCGGAATCCTCGTTCTTGATTTCCATCACGCGGCGCGCGAGGGCCCCGAGCACCGCGAGCCGGCCGTTGCCTTCGACCTGGTTGTACTTCTTGAAGAACTTGAAGAAGTGCTTGTAGTGACGCACTTCGTCCGTGCGGATGTTGTCGGTGATTTCCTTCAGCACCGGCTCGTCCGAGCATTCGTTGATCGCGCGATAGAGCGTGGCCGTGCCCGTCTCGACGACGCAGCGTGCGACCATTTCGAGCGCGCGGGTTTTTTCGAACGCCTCGACCGAGCAGGTCTTCGAATACTCGGCAAAGAAATTCGCGAAGGCGGTATCCCAGTCGAACTCGGGCCACACGTGCGCGATGTACGCCTTCAGCGCGCGGCCGTGCTGCAATTCTTCGGGCTCCCATGCATTGTTGAGCCATGCGGAGACTTCCGGATCGTCATTGAAGAATTCGCTCAGATTGCTCGTATAGAGATCCGAGCCGCTCTCGATGAACGACGACGCGCACAGCAGCAGCAGCAGATCCTCGTTCGCGGCCGCACGCTGACGATCGATCCGGTTCAGGTCGATGTCCTCGATACGCCACGGCATCACATGCGTCGTTTTGGTGTCCATGGTAGTGCGCTCCCAGTCGTCGCGCGGAGGCCGGCCCGTGCCTGGGGCACAGGCGCCAGCCGATCCGCAGGCGGCGTTTTACTTGCGTTTATAGTGAATCGGTCCGGCCGAACCATCCTGGCATCTTAGCCGGACTTTGATGTTCGTGCTCCAGAGCACTGACCATACCCGACGGGCGCAGTTCCACGGCGTCTGTTGCCGTTCGTTAGATGAGTCCTTCAAACCGCTTGCGCGCGTTCGATGGCAGGCGCCGCGCCAAATGAAAACGGGCGGCCGTCGGGCCGCCCGTCATGCCGGGAAACTGCAGAAGAACCTGGAAGCGATCCGTCAGAAGCCGGCCGCCAGCCCGTCGCGCCGGCTGTCGCTCGCGGCCACGTAGCCGCGCTCGGGATCGTCGGGATCGAGGCGCCAGACGAACTGCCCCGAGCCGAAATCCATGTAAGGATCGTCGATCGACTTGATCGTATGGCCACGGGCGGCCAGCCCATCGACGGTCGCGCGGTTCATCGTCGCCTCGACGTCGAGCGTGAAGTCGCGGTTGACCTTCCAGCGCGGCGCGCAACACGCGGCCTGCGGCTGCTGGCCATAGCCGAGCATCCGGATGATGGTCTGCAGGTGGCCTTGCGGCTGCATGTCGCCGCCCATCACGCCGAAGCTCATCACGGCCTCGGTGCGGCCGCCGACTTCCTCGGTGACGAACGCCGGAATGATCGTGTGGAATGGCCGCTTGCCGCCCGCGACGACGTTCGGCGAAGCCGGGTCCATCGAGAAGCCGTGCCCGCGGTTCTGCAGCGCAATGCCCGTGCCGGGGACGACGAGCCCCGAGCCGAAGCCCATGTAGTTCGACTGGATGAAGCTCACCATCATCCCGCGCTCGTCGGCCGCCGACAGGTAGATCGTGCCGCCGGAATGCGGACGGCCGGCGGCGAAGTGCGTCGCCCGCGCGGGATCGATCAGCTTCGCGCGTTCGGCGAGATATGCATCGTCGAGCATCTGTTCGGGCGTGAGCGCCATCGCGCGCGGATCGGCGACGTAGCGATAGACGTCCGCGAACGCGAGCTTCATCGCCTCGATCTGCAGATGCTGCGAATCGACCGAGTCGACCGGCCATTCCGTCACGCCCGCATGCTCGGCGATGCCGAGCGCGATCAGCGCGGCGATGCCCTGCCCGTTCGGCGGGATCTCGTGAATCGTGTGGCGGCCGAAGCGCTTGCCGATCGGCTCGACCCATTCCGGCCGGTACGCGCGCAGGTCGGCTTCGGTCAGCGCGCCGCCGCCTTCGCGCGCGAACGCGGCGATCCGCTCGGCGAGCGCCCCTTCGTAGAACGCACGGGCGCCGTCCTTCGCGAGCGTGCGCAGCGTCTGCGCATGACCGGGCAGGCACACGCGTTCGCCGACCAGCGGCGCGCGGCCGCGCGGCATGAAGGTGTCGGCGAAACCGGGCAGGCCCTGCAGTTCGGGAACGGCCGCAGCCCACTTGTGCGCGACGATCGGCGGCACCGAATAGCCGCGCTCCGCGATCTCGATCGCCGGCTCGAGCAGGTCCGCGAACGGCAGCGAACCGAACTTCGCGTGCAGCGCTTCCCAGCCCGCGATCACGCCCGGCACGGTGACGGTGTCCCAGCCGCGCGTCGGCTTGTTCGCGATGCCACGCGCATCCTCGCCGTGGCGCTTGCGGAAGTAGTCGACGTTCCAGGCGGCCGGCGCGACGCCCGATGCGTTCAGCCCGGACAGCCGCTCGCCGTCCCACACGAGCGCGAATGCATCGCCGCCGAGCCCGCACGATACGGGCTCGACGACCGTGATCGCGGCGGCGGCGGCCAGCGCCGCGTCCACCGCGTTGCCGCCCTTCCACAGCATCCGCAGCCCGGCCTGCGCGGCTAGCGGGTGCGACGTCGACACGACGTTGCGCGCGAACACCGGAATGCGGGTCGTCGGATACGGGTTGTGCCAGTTGAAGCCACTCATCGATACCACCTCGTCGAAAGCTGGATGAACGTGCCCGCGCGAGCGGGCAGTCCGCCATTGCAGCGCGATCAGCGCCATCGCGCAAATTCATTTGTCACATGAATCCATGCAATTCACGCATGAATTGCGTGCGCCGATGGCGGGCAGGCCGGCCGAACGCCGTTGCCGCCCTTACAATACCCGCTCCGTCTCACGACACGACCATCGAGCCATGACCCGAGATCCCCGCCTCACCCTCAACGCGCGTCAGCAGGAATTGCTCGAATGGGTGCAGCGCGACGGCTTCGTGACCGTCGACGATCTCGCCGCGCACTTCGCGGTGACCCCGCAGACGATCCGCCGCGACGTGAACTGGCTCGCCGACCTGAACCTGCTGCGCCGCTACCACGGCGGCGCGAGCCTGCCGACCAGTTCGGAGAACGTGTCGTACACGGCGCGCCAGCGGATGTTCCACGACGAGAAGCGGCGCATCGCGGCGCTCGCGGCGTCGCACATCCCCGACCAGGCGTCGCTGTTCATCAACCTCGGCACGACGACCGAGGAAGTCGCGCGCGCGCTGAACCGCCATCACGGCCTGCACGTGATCACGAACAACCTGAACGTCGCGTCGATGATGAGCGGCTATCCCGACTGCGAGGTGCTGATCACCGGCGGCATCGTGCGACCGTGGGACAAGGGCATCGTCGGCGAGCTCGCGATCGACTTCATCCGCCAGTTCAAGGTCGACTACGCGATCATCGGCACGTCGGCGATCGAGGCCGACGGCACGCTGCGCGATTTCGACACGCGCGAGGTGCGCGTCGCCGAGGCGATCATGCAGCATGCGCGCACGGTCTACCTCGTGACCGACCATTCGAAGGTGGGCCGCCCGGCGCTGGTGCGCCAGGGCCATCTGAGCCAGGTGCACGCGCTCTTCACCGACAAGCCGCTGCCGCCCGAAATGGCCGACACGGTGGCCGCCGCCGGCACGCAGGTGTACGTCGCGGAATGACGGTTGCGATGCTGCACCGCACCTGAAACTTCAAGTGAAATCAAGAAGTTGGCGCCGCGCGCGGACCGCTCGCGGCGGGCCTTTCTGTCAAACGGAAAATTAACGGGGCACGATTTGTCGTTGCCCGCGCGCTCGACTAGACTCCAGTTCCCCGGCCCGTTCGCCGATCCGCCTGTGCCAGGGCGGTGCGAATCGCAGGCCGGCGAATGCAGCTTTTCCCCCCAAGCCATACCCCCGCGGGGTATCGCGCGGCGGCGTATGCGCCGGCCGCGCGGGCAGTCTGATTGCCACGGAGAGAACGATGCTGAGTCCGCATGAATTCGCCACGCTCTTGCTTGTGAAGGACGCGCCTGATCAGCGCGACATGGATCGGGATGAACTGGACATCCTCCTCGAACAGCAGCTCGTCCGCCTGGAAGGGCTCGGCTCGGGGCGCAGATACTGCGTGACCGAGACCGGCGACGCCGCGCTGCGATCCATCAAGTACCGCTATTCGTAAGCCCCGCTGTTCCCTGACCTGAACCTGATCGCGCGGCCGGATTCCGGCCGCGCGGTCGTTCCTGCCTTTCCCCTCTGCCCGTTCGGCGCCGTCGGCCTCAACCGCCGCGCAGCGTCGGGTCGACCGCCGCCCGCCAACTGATGGCCTGCGCGCGCGCACCGTTGAAATAGGCGATCCATCCGGCGCGTGCCGCCGCGTCAGGCGCCACATAGCGGGTCGAAAGTTCGTTTACGAACGCACAATAGTTCGCTTCGGTCAGCCCGCGATACCGTTTCGCCACATACGCGTCGTACAGCGTCGAGTAGACCGGCTGCGCGTCCGTGCCCCAGTCGCGCGCCGCGCCGCCGCACGACGTCTGCAGGTCGACGAACGACGGCGCCCGCCAGTTGCCGGCGAGCGGCGGCATCCCCGCGCCGCACCCCGCCAGAAGGACGGCGCACACGCCGGCCCACATCCCAATACGCATGATTCACCTCGCGAAACGGTCGATTCCGCCAGTATCGTCCGGGATCGTGTCCCGCGCTACTGGCCCCGCTTTTTCGAACTTTACTTTTTCGATTCCGTTCGTTAAATTTCGAATTCGAACATTTCATGTTCGCCCTATTTCAACAGACGATAAGGACAGCAGGTGACCCAACCGAATCGCTACGATCTGCTCGTCGTCGGCGGCGGCATCAACGGCGCGGGCATCGCGCGCGATGCGGCCGGCCGCGGCCTGTCGGTCATGCTCTGCGAGCAGGACGACCTCGCGTCGCACACGTCGTCGTCCAGCACGAAGCTGATTCACGGCGGCCTGCGTTACCTCGAGTACAACGAGTTCGGGCTGGTGCGCAAGGCACTGCAGGAACGCGAGACGCTGCTGCGCGCGGCGCCGCACATCATGTGGCCGCTGCGCTTCGTGATGCCGCACATGCCGAACCTGCGCCCGGCCTGGCTGATCCGCATCGGCCTGTTCCTCTACGATCACCTCGCGAAACGCGAGCTGCTGCCCGGCTCGCGCGGCATCGACATGCGCCGCCATGCGGCCGGCGCGCCGCTGATCGACTCGATCAAGCGCGGCTTCGTGTATTCCGACGGCTGGGTGGACGACGCGCGCCTCGTCGTGCTGAACGCGATGGATGCGAAGGAGCGCGGCGCCGAGATCCTGACGCGCACGAAGCTCGTTTCCGCCGAACGCCGCGGCGACGAATGGGAAGCGCGGCTGCAGCACGCCGACGGTTCGATCCGCGTCGTGCATGCGCGCGCGATCGCGAACGCGGCCGGCCCGTGGGTCGGCGACGTGCTGCACGGCGCGCTCGGCCGCGGCGCGCATCACAGCGTGCGGCTCGTGAAGGGCAGCCACATCATCACGCGCCGCCTGTTCGATCACGATCACGCGTACATCTTCCAGAACCCGGACAAGCGGATCATCTTCGCGATTCCGTACGAGCACGACTTCACGCTGATCGGCACGACCGACGTCGAATACACGAACGATCCCGCGAAGGTCGCGATCGATCGCGACGAGACGCAGTACCTGTGCGATTCGATCAACCGCTACTTCAAGCGCAAGATCTCGCCGGCCGACGTGCACTGGACCTATTCGGGCGTGCGCCCGCTGCTGGAAGACGAGAACGCGGCGAACGCGTCCGCCGTCACGCGCGACTATCGCCTCGAACTCGACGACGGCGCGGGCGCCCCGCTGCTGTCGGTGTTCGGCGGCAAGATCACGACGTTCCGCAAGCTCGCGGAAGAAGCCGGCGACATGCTGTGCCGCGCGCTCGGCCGCGACGCGAAGACCTGGACGGCCGGCGTCGCGCTGCCGGGCGGCGACATCGCGGACGCGAAGTTCGACGGGTTCGCCAGCGCGTTCGCGAAACGCCATCCGTGGCTGCCCGCCGCGCTCGCGCGCCGCTATGCACGTGCGTACGGCACGCGTGCGGAGCGCGTGGTCGACGGCGCGACCTCGCTCGCCGACCTCGGCGCCGAAATCGCGCCGGGCATCCATGACGCCGAACTGCGCTACCTGCGCGACGCCGAATGGGCGACCTGCGCGCAGGACGTACTGTGGCGCCGCTCGAAGCTCGGCCTGCACGTCGCGCCCGGCACGCTCGACGCCGTGACCGCCGCGGTCGACGCGTGGTTCGCCGCCGCGCATGCGCCCCACGCCTGATCCGAATGCAGTTGCAATTGTAGTTTTGCCTGACCGACGTTGATTCACCGACGCGCCGCCCCACATGCGGCGCGCATCACAACTACGCCAATTCACGGATGGAGATGAGAGACATGCAGGACCAGTACATCCTCGCGCTTGACCAGGGCACCACGAGTTCCCGCGCGATGCTGTTCGATCGCCAGGGCAACATCGTATCGATCGCCCAGAAGGAATTCGAACAGATCTACCCGCAACCCGGCTGGGTCGAGCACGACCCGCAGGAAATCTGGTCGACGCAAGCCGGCGTCGCCGCGGAAGCCGTCACGCGCACGGGCCTGAACGGCACGTCGATCGCCGCGATCGGCATCACGAACCAGCGCGAAACCACGATCGTGTGGGATCGCGAGACGGGCCAGCCCGTCTACAACGCGATCGTCTGGCAGGATCGCCGCACGGCCGACTTCTGCGATTCGCTGAAGAAGCAGGGCCTCGAAGCGAAGGTGCGCGCGAAGACCGGCCTGCCGATCGACTCGTACTTCTCCGCGACGAAGATCCGCTGGATTCTGGACAACGTGCCGGGCGCGCGCGACAAGGCACGCCAGGGCAAGCTCGCGTTCGGCACCGTCGACAGCTGGCTCGTGTGGAACTTCACGAAGCACGAACTGCACGTGACCGACGTGACGAACGCGTCGCGCACGATGCTGTTCAACATCCATACGCGCGAATGGGACAGCGAGCTGCTCGAACTGCTCGACATCCCGCGCAGCATGCTGCCGGAAGTGAAGGCATCGTCGGAGATCTACGGCCACACCAAGACCACCGTGTTCGCGTCGAAGATCCCGCTCGCGGGCATCGCCGGCGACCAGCACGCGGCGCTGTTCGGCCAGATGTGCACGACGTCGGGCATGGTGAAGAACACCTACGGCACCGGCTGCTTCCTGATGATGAACACCGGCGACAAGCCGATCGAGTCGAAGAACAACCTCGTCACGACGATCGCCTGGCAGATCGGCGACGACGTGCAGTACGCGCTCGAAGGCAGCATCTTCATCGCGGGCGCGGTCGTGCAATGGCTGCGCGACGGCGTCGGCATCATCAAGACGGCCGCCGAGATCGAAGCGCTCGCCGCGACCGTGCCGCACACCGACGGCGTCTACCTCGTGCCCGCGTTCGCCGGCCTCGGCGCGCCGCACTGGAACGCGCGGGCGCGCGGCTCGGTGTTCGGCGTCACGCGCGGCACGAGCGCCGCGCATCTCGCCCGCGCGGCGCTCGATGCGATCGCGTACCAGTCGCTCGACGTGCTGGCCGCGATGGAAGCCGATTCGGGTATCAGCATCGGCGAGTTGCGCGTCGATGGCGGTGCCAGCGCGAACGACCTGCTGATGCAGTTCCAGGCCGACCTGCTCGGCGTCGACGCGGTGCGTCCGCAGATCACCGAGACGACCGCGCTCGGCGCGGCCTACCTCGCCGGTCTCGCGATCGGCTACTGGAAGAACCTCGACGAAGTGCGCGACCAGTGGCAGCTCGATCGCCGCTTCGCACCGTCGATGCCGAAGGAACAGGTCGAGCAGCGCATGGCCGGCTGGCAGCGTGCGGTGCGCGCCGCGAAGGCATGGGCCGACGACACCCAGTAATCCGAACGACTCCAAACGAAATACAACAACACCGGCGGACCGCGCGATGCGCGAGCCCGCCGTGACATACGAGAGACAATCATGTCACCTTATATTGCAGAATTCATCGGCACGGCGATCCTCGTGCTGCTCGGCAACGGCGCGGTCGCGAACGTGCTGCTTGCAAAGACCAAGGGCAAAGGCGCGGATCTGATCGTGATCGTGATGGGCTGGGCGATGGCGGTATTCGTCGCGGTCTACGTGACCGCGTCGTTCAGCGGCGCGCACCTGAACCCGATCGTCACGATCAGCCTCGCGCTCGCGGGCAAGTTCGCGTGGTCGAAAGTCGGCGGCTACGTGCTCGCGCAGATGCTCGGCGGGATGGCGGGCGCGCTGCTCGTGTGGCTCGCGTATCGCCAGCACTTCGCGAAGGAAGCCGATGCCGACCTGAAGCTCGCGGTGTTCTGCACGGCGCCGGCGATCCGCAGCACCACGCACAACGTGCTGACCGAAGCGATCTGCACGTTCGTGCTGATCCTCGGCGTGCTGTATCTCGCGTCGCCGCAAGTCGGCCTCGGCGCACTCGACGCGCTGCCCGTCGGTCTGCTCGTGCTCGGCATCGGCATCTCGCTCGGCGGCCCGACCGGCTACGCGATGAGCCCCGCGCGCGACCTGTCGCCACGCATCATGCATGCGCTGCTGCCGATTCCCGGCAAGCGCGACAGCGATTGGCGCTATGCGTGGGTGCCCGTCGTCGGCCCGCTGCTCGGCGGCGCGGCGGCAGCCGGCCTGTATCTGCGCCTGCACGCGATGGCCTGATCGCGGTTCGAACGGAGCGCGCGGCGTTCGCTGCCGCGCGCTTCATTCCCCTCTTTTTTCTATCGGTCGTCACGAGCCGCGCCCCGGGGCGCGCCGCCGGCCCACTCCATTCGCAACTCGGTCGGTATCGCGACGAACGTGCCGGTAGCGTTCTTACTCGAACGCTACCGGCATGCCTATGCGGCCGAGATCGCGCATTTCGTCGACGCGCTGCGCGACGGCACGCCGGTCAGGACGACGATCGACGACGGGCTCGCCGCGCTCGACCTGGCCGAAGCCGCGACGACGTCGTGGAAAACGGGGCACGTGATCGAGCGGCGGCGCCCTGTCACGACCTGCCGCAACCCCACGGCGACATCGGGCAAATTTGCCGCCACGTCACGCGGCATGCGCGTGAAAGCACGTATGATGGCGAATCGATCGGCGTCGCCGATATCCCGCGTTTTCATCACCATGCTCGATCACCTCATCTGCGACTGCGACGGCGTGCTCGTCGACAGCGAAGTCATCGCCGACCGCGTGCTGCTCGACACGCTGTCCGCCACGTTCCCGAACCTCGATTTCGAAGCCGCCGCGAAGTCGGCATTCGGCCAGCAGACGTCGCGTTTCCTCACCGGCATCGAAGCCCGCTTCGGCATCGAGATGCCCGCCAACTTCATCGAGACCATCGAGCACAACATCGAGGTCGCGCTTGCGCAATCGCTCGCGCCGATCAGCGGCGTGCGCGACGCGCTGCTGAAGGTCACGCTGCCGGCCGCCGTCGTCTCGAACAGCCGGCTCGTGCGCGTGCGCAATTCGCTCAAGCGCGCGTCGCTCACCGAGATCTTCGGCGAGCGCGTGTTCAGTTCCGAACAGGTCGCGCGGCCGAAGCCCTACCCCGACGTCTACCTTCACGCGGCGCACACGCTCGGCGTCGAGCCGGCGCGCTGCGTCGTCGTCGAAGACAGCATTTCGGGGCTGAATGCCGCGCGGGCGGCCGGGATGAAGACGATCGCGTTCGTCGGCGCGAGCCACATCCCCGACAACTACGCGGACGCGCTGCGCGCGATGGGCATCACGCGGATCATGCGCAAGATGGACGAACTGCCGGCGCTCGTCGAAGCCGGCATGCGCGGCGAATTCGGCAACGTGCAGTCCTGATCGTCATTCGGGCCGGATCGGTCGATCCGGCCGCGCCACGGGCGCGCGAACGCGCCCGCCTTTCCTTCGCTCAGGCCGGCTCGCAGCAGCGTTCGCGCGCCGCCGCCAACGCCTCGCGGAACTCGACGAGTTCCGCGATCGTCAGCATCGGCAGCCCGTGCCGTTGCGCGAAGCGCTCGACATCGTCGCCGCGCGTCATCGTGCCGTCCGGATTCATCAGCTCGCACAGCACGCCGGCCGGCTTCAGGCCCGCGAGGATCGACAGGTCGACCGTGCCTTCGGTGTGACCGCGGCGCGCCAGCACGCCGCCCGGTTGCGCACGCAACGGAAACACGTGGCCGGGGCGCACGATGTCATGCGGCTTCGCGCCGTCGGCGATCGCCGCGCGGATCGTCGTCACGCGATCGGCGGCCGACACGCCGGTATGCACGCCTTCGCGCGCCTCGATCGACACGGTGAACGCGGTGCCGTTGCGGCTTTCGTTGGTCTGCACCATCGGCGGCAGTTCGAGCGCGCGCACCGTGTCGTCGGTCAGGCACAGGCAGACGATGCCGCTGCACTCGCGAATCAGCAGCGCCATCGTCTCGGGCGTGATGCGCTCGGCGGCGACGATCAGGTCGGCTTCGTTCTCGCGGTCGTGGTCGTCCTGCAGCACGACCGCGCGGCCCGCGCGCATCGCGTCGAGCGCGGCGGCGATGCGCGGCGGCACCGGTTCGGACTCCAGCAGGGGGAGATCGGCAAAGGCATCGGCAGGCGCCGACGAAACGGACATCAAGGACATGTGAAACGCTCCTCGCAAATACGATTAGGGCGAAAAACGTTTCAGGGCATTGCAAACAGACAGAACGACAACCCGCTTCGCATGCAGCGCGAAGCGGCCCTGACGGACATGACTATCTGCACATCTTCTCTCATCCGGACTGTGACCGTCGGCTCTGGCATTCGACCAGATCTGCTGACCCCGCGCGGATGCGCGGGCGCTCGCGGGCTCGCCGGCTTACGCCAGCCTACCGCCGGTGGGGAATTTCGCCCCGCCCTGAAGACGCACTGATTGCCGGACGGGAACGCCCCGTCACCGGCGGGCCAAGCATACAACAGCCGCGCACGACGCGCAGCGTAAAACCTTACTGACGACCCCGTCTAACGGCATCGCCCGAACGGCGAACGGGCGATCCCGCGACCATCCGGGAACGCAGTCGCGCCGCGCGGCCTGCGCGATCAGTTGACGGCCGCGTGCGCCGCGTCGGGCACGAGCCAGCGCGGCGGCACCTCGGGGCTCACCGTCACGCGGAACGCACGCGCTTCGCTGTCGCCCGGGTTGCGCAGGCTGTACGGCTGGTCGGCGTCGAACACGATCGCGTCGCCGGTCGCGAGCAACTGGCGGCGGTCGTGCACGCTGACTTCGAGCGTGCCTTCGCTGACGACGAGATTGACCGTCGTGCCGGGTGCACGGCGCACGCCGGGCTCCGTATGCAGCGGCGCGATCCGCAGCTCGTGGAATTCGGCCGCGGCCGGCTCGCCTTCCGGGTACAGCGCACGCGCCGAGAAACGGCCGTTCGAGCTGACCACGCGTGACGCGCGCTCGGCCGCCAGATGCTCGAAGCCGTTCACCGCATGGCGCCGCAGGAACGCGGCGACCGACACCTTCAGTGCCGCCGCGATCTTGCAAAGCACCTTGATCGACGGCACGCTGCGCGCCGATTCGATCTGCGCGAGCATCGCGCGCGACACGCCGGACAGCCGCGCGAGCGCATCGAGCGACAGTTGCCGCTCGGCACGCAAGCGCGCGAGGTTCACGCCGACGACCTGCTCGAGGACGTCGAGCGACGCGGAGCCGCGTCCGTCGGCGGCATTGCCGGACTCGAAGGAAGACACGTCGCGCACGAGCGCCAGGGATGAAGACATAGCATTGCCTCCGGGCCGCTGCGCGGCCCTGCGTAGGGGGTAAGCCGGAATCGGAATCGGGTTGCGCCGGTCATTGGCGCGTATCGAGACGCTATCACCCGGCCTGGCACGGGCAAACGAAGTTATCTTCACACCGTTATCAGCATCGCGGAGGAATACGTTTCTCGCGAACCTTTTCCTGCCGCTATGGCGTCGCCGCGCAAGGCGCCGTGGCGACGTTCACTGCGCCGCCGGCGCCGCCCCGCGCGCCGGGCCGCGCGTGTCGAGCCGCATCGCGAGCCACGTGACGACTAGCGCCGCGAACGTCACCGCGACCGCGACCCACGGCAGCGCATCGAGCGCGAAGCCGTGTTCCAGCGCGAGGCCGCCAAGCCACGCGCCGCCCGCATTGCCGACGTTGAACGCGCCGATGTTCAGCGTCGACGCGAGATGCGGGGCGCTCGCGGCCTTCTCGACCACGCGCGCCTGCAGCGGCGGCACCGTCGCGAACGCGGCGATCCCCCAGACGAATACGGTGACGGCAGCCGCGACCGGCAGGTGGCTCGTCTTCGCGAACACGGCCATCACGGCCATCAGCGCGACGAGGATCGCGATCAGCGACGGCATCAGCGCGCGGTCGGCGAGCTTGCCGCCGAGCGTGTTGCCGATCGTCAGCCCCGCGCCGAACAGCACGAGGATCAGCGCGACCGCGCGCGGCGAGTAGCCCGACACGGTCTCGAGAATCGGCGCGATGTACGTGAACACGACGAACACGCCGCCGAAGCCGAGCACCGTCATCAGCAGCGCGAGCCACACCTGCGGCTCCTTCAGCACGCGCACTTCGTGGCCGAGGCCGACCGGCCCGCTGTCGTGGCGGTTCGGCACCAGCGCGGCCACGCCGCCGAGCGCCAGCACGCCGAGCGCGGCGACGATCCAGAACGACGCGCGCCAACCGAGCAACTGGCCGATGAACGTGCCGAACGGCACGCCGAGCACGTTCGACAACGTGAGCCCGGTGAACATCAGCGCGATCGCGCTCGCGCGCTTGTCGGCCGGCACGAGCGACGCGGCGACCACCGCGCCGATCCCGAAGAACGAGCCGTGCGCGAACGACGTGACGACGCGCGCGACCATCAGCATCGCGTAGCCCGACGCGGTCGCGCACAGCACGTTGCCGACGATGAAGATCGCCATCAGCAACTGCAGCGCGGCCTTGCGGGGCATGCGGCTCGTCAGCACCGCGAGCAGCGGCGCGCCGACCGCGACGCCGAGCGCGTAGCCGGTGACGAGCAGCCCCGCCGACGGCAGCGACACGGCCAGGTCGTGCGCGACTTCGGGCAGCAGCCCCATGATGATGAATTCGGTGGTGCCGATGGCGAAGGCGCTGATCGCGAGCGCCAGGAGCGGAATGGGCATGACGTTCTCCGGAAGGCGGCGGTGCGGCGCCGCTTCGGCGCCGCACCGCACAAGAAAGCGGGATGTGCGCGCATTGTCCCGAATACGCCTATATTTGATAATTGGCGTGGCATTTGAATCATTTTCAAAAATTTCTGGAAAATCGCATGGACCGACTGGGCGATATCCGGCTGTTCGTCGAGGCGGCGGAGCTGGGCAGCCTGTCCGCCGCCGGGCGCAAGCTGAACCTCACGCCAGCCGCCGCGAGCGCGCGGCTTGCCAAACTCGAGGCGAAGATCGCGACGCGGCTGTTCGAGCGCTCGACGCGGCAATTGCGGCTCACCGACGAAGGCAAGCTGTATCTGAACTGCTGCCGCCAGGCGCTGCAGGCGCTCGACGACGCGGACGCAATGCTGCAGGAAGGTCGCAACGTCGTGAGCGGCAAGGTGCGGCTGTCGTCGACGTCCGATTTCGGCCGCCACCAGCTGCTCGACTGGCTCCACGAATTCACGACGCTGCATCCGGGCGTCACGTTCTCGCTGACGGCGTCCGATTCGTCGTCGAACCTGTGGCAGGACGAGATCGACCTCGCGATCCGCTTCGCCGCGCCGCCCGACGGCGCGCTGATCGCCCGCCGGCTCGCGACCAACCGGCGCGTGCTGTGCGCGGCGCCGTCGTTCGTCGAGCGCCATGGCCTGCCGGCCGATCCGCACGATCTGGCCCGCTTTCCGTGCAACGTGATCACGATCGCGTCCGGTCCGATGAACACCTGGCATTTCACGCGCGGCGACGAAGTGCAGGTTCACACGGTGCCGGTGTCGACCGCATTCGAGACCAACGATGGCGGCCTCACCCGCGAATGGACATTGCGCGGCCACGGCATTGCGCTGAAGTCGCTGTGGGACATCGCCGACGACGTCCGCGCGGGCCGGCTGCGCGTGCTGCTGCCCGACTGGCGGCACCAGGACGCGCCGCTGCACGCGATCTATCACAGCAAGCGCTACATGGCGCCGCGCGTGCGCGTGCTGCTCGACTTTCTCGCCGAACGCTTCGCGCGGGAGGAAGCCGCGCTCGACGATCTGCTGAACGCGTGCCGCTGACGGCCGCTCCGCCGCTATCGAGGGGTCCGAACCCGGAAGTCGGCGTCGCGTGCCCGCAACCGGCCGCCCGTCCGTCGTGGCGCGAAAAGCTATAATGGAAGGCTTTCCCGACGGCCTTTCCTGCCCGATGCGCGCGATTCGCGTGCCGCGCACGGCCGTCCCGATTCACCCTTGACGACGCCCCCAGGTCAACCACTGCGAACGGCGAATCCCCATGACCAAGAAAGTTTACGTAAAGACCTTCGGCTGCCAGATGAACGAGTACGACTCGGACAAGATGGTGGACGTGCTCAATGCGGCCGAAGGCCTCGAAAAGACCGACACGCCGGAAGACGCGGACATCATCCTGTTCAACACGTGCTCGGTGCGCGAGAAGGCGCAGGAGAAGGTGTTCTCCGATCTCGGCCGCGTGCGCGAGCTGAAGGAAGCGAAGCCGGGCCTGCTGATCGGCGTCGGCGGCTGCGTCGCGAGCCAGGAAGGCGCATCGATCGTGTCGCGCGCGCCGTACGTCGACCTCGTGTTCGGCCCGCAAACGCTGCACCGCCTGCCGCAGATGATCGACGCGCGCCGTGAGAGCGGCCGCGCGCAGGTCGACATCACGTTCCCCGAGATCGAGAAGTTCGATCACCTGCCGCCCGCGCGCGTCGAGGGGCCGAGCGCGTTCGTGTCGATCATGGAAGGGTGCTCGAAGTACTGCAGCTACTGCGTGGTGCCGTACACGCGCGGCGATGAAGTGTCGCGCCCGCTCGACGACGTGCTGACCGAAGTGGCCGGCCTCGCCGATCAGGGCGTGCGCGAAGTCACGCTGCTCGGCCAGAACGTGAACGCCTATCGCGGCGCGCTGACGGCCGGTTCGACCGACATCGCCGATTTCGCGACGCTGATCGAATACGTCGCCGACATCCCCGGCATCGAGCGGATCCGCTACACGACGTCGCACCCGAAGGAATTCACGCAGCGCCTGATCGACACGTACGCGAAGGTGCCGAAGCTCGTGAGCCACCTGCACCTGCCGGTCCAGCACGGCTCGGACCGCATCCTGATGGCGATGAAGCGCGGCTACACGGTGCTCGAATACAAGTCGGTGATCCGCAAGCTGCGCGCGATCCGCCCCGACCTGTCGCTGTCGACCGACATGATCGTCGGCTTCCCCGGCGAGACCGAGGATGATTTCGACAAGATGATGGCGCTCGTGCACGAGATGGGCTACGACACCAGCTTCTCGTTCATCTACAGCCCGCGCCCCGGCACGCCGGCCGCGAACCTCGCCGACGACACGCCGCGCGAAGTGAAGCTCAAACGCCTGCAACATCTGCAGGCGACGATCGAGGAGAACGTCGCGCGCATCAGCCAGTCGATGGTCGGGAAGGTCGAGCGGATCCTCGTCGAGGGCCCGTCGCGCAAGGACCCGAACGAGCTCGCGGGCCGCACCGAGAACAACCGGGTGGTGAATTTCCCGGCGCCGCTCGCGTCGCACCCGCGCCTGATCGGCCAGATGATCGACGTGAAGATCAACCATGCGTACCCGCACTCGCTGCGCGGCGAGCTCGTGCTCGTGAGCGACGACGCGAGCACGGCCACCCACTGACCGACCGACGCCCGACAGGAGCCCGACGCTACTTTGAAGACCGTCCAAGCACTGGAATTCACCGCCCCGCGCGACGACAACGCGCGCCTCGCCAACCTCTGCGGCCCGCTCGACGAGAACCTGCGGCAGATCGAACAGGCGCTCGACGTCACGCTCGCGCGGCGCGGCCACCGGATCACGATCCGCGGGCGCGGCGCCAAGCTCGCGCTCGCCGCGCTCGAAAACTTCTACAACCGCGCGCGCGATCCGCTGTCGGTCGACGACATCCAGCTCGCGCTGGTCGAAGTGCGCCACACGGCCGGCAACGGCCGCCAGGACACGGTCGACGTGCGCTTTCGCGGCGACCCCGATCATCCGTTCGACGAACCCGTCGCGCAGCTCGACGCCAGCGAGCCGGAGGAAGAGCCCGGGCCGAAGCTCTATACGCGGCGCGCCGACCTGCGCGGCCGCACGCCCGCCCAGCGCGAATACCTGAAGCAGATCCTGCAGCACGACGTGACGTTCGGCATCGGGCCGGCCGGCACCGGCAAGACCTACCTCGCGGTCGCGTGCGCGGTCGATGCGCTCGAGCGCGACCAGGTCAAGCGGATCGTGCTGACGCGTCCGGCCGTCGAGGCCGGCGAGCGGCTCGGCTTCCTGCCGGGCGATCTCGCGCAGAAGGTCGACCCGTACCTGCGGCCGCTGTACGACGCGCTGTACGACCTGCTCGGCTTCGACAAGACGGCCAAGATGTTCGAACGCCAGATGATCGAGATCGCGCCGCTCGCGTACATGCGCGGCCGCACGCTGAACCACGCGTTCATCATCCTCGACGAGGCGCAGAACACCACGCCCGAGCAGATGAAGATGTTCCTCACGCGGATCGGCTTCGGCTCGAAGGCGGTCGTGACCGGCGACACGAGCCAGGTCGACCTGCCGCGCGGCCACAAGAGCGGCCTCGTCGAGGCGCAGCAGGTGCTCGGCGGCGTGCGCGGCATCGCGCTCACGCGCTTCACGAGCGCGGACGTGGTGCGCCATCCGCTCGTCGCGCGCATCGTCGAGGCGTACGACGAATTCCACGCGCAGCACCAGGACGGCTGAGCGGCGACGCCCGCATGCTGCCCCGGCCTGCCGGCCCGGCCCGCCAGACGGCGCGCCGGGCTTTTTTCCGCCCGCACGCAGCCCGTCCGAATTCGGGCGCGATCGGCCGTTTGGTGTATCCTCAACGCGTCCCAATCGCCGTACGCGTCATGAAATCCTCCCGTTCCCGCAAGTCCGGTCGCGCCCCGTCCGCCGCGCCCGAATCCCCCCGCCTTTCGCTGTTCGACGCGAAGGGCAAAGCCCGCACCGTCAACGCGCAAGGGCTGCGGATCGACTTCCCGGACGGCCGCAGCCTGATGTTCGACCTGTCGGGCAGCTCGGGCGACGCGGCTGTCGCGATCGTCGCGCAGCACAACGATCCGGCGATGCGCGCGAAGCTCGCGCTGCAGCCCGAGCACTACGACAGCGTGACGCTGCACGTCGGTGCCGAGTTCGCGCCGCGCGAGGACGACCCCGAAGACGAGCCGCGCGTGCTGGAGCTCGACCTGTCCGTGCAGTACGGCGACGAGATCACGAGCGATGTGCGCAAGACGCTGCCGAAGCGCAAGCTGATCGCCGAGTGGATCGAGCCGGCGCTGTTCGCGAGCGCGCAGCTCACCGTGCGCTTCGTCGGCGAAAACGAAGGCCGTACGCTGAATGCCGGCTATCGCCACAAGGACTATCCGACCAATGTGCTGACCTTCGCGTACGACGCGGCGCCCGACGGCACCGTGATCGGCGACCTCGTGCTGTGCTGCCCGGTGGTCGAGAAGGAAGCGCACGACCAGGGCAAGCCGCTCGCGGCCCATTACGCGCACCTGCTGGTGCACGGCGCGCTGCACGCGCAGGGCTACGACCACGAGACGAGCGACGAGGACGCGGCCGAAATGGAAGCGCTCGAAGTCGACATCCTCGCGAAACTGGGTTTCCCGAACCCATACCAGTAAGCCGTCCGCCCGATGCGTAACGCCGCGATGCTGCCGCCCGCCTACCCGCCGTCGATCGGCGAAGGCCGTCTGCTGACGGAAGACGAGCTCGCGGCGTCGCTCGCGCATACGATGCGCGACTGGGACGGCCAGCAGGATCTGTGGCTGTTCGGCTATGGCTCACTGATCTGGAACCCCGGCCTGCCGACCGTCGCCGCGGTGCGCGGCAAGGTGCACGGCTATCACCGCGGGCTCTACCTGTGGTCGCGCGTGAACCGCGGCACCCCCGAACGGCCGGGCCTCGTGCTCGCGCTCGATCGCGGCGGCTCGTGCTCGGGCATCGCATTCCGGCTTGCCGGCCCGACCGCGCAGCCGCATCTCGAGACCTTGTGGAAGCGCGAGATGCCGATGGGCTCGTACCGGCCCGCGTGGCTGCCGTGCTCGCTCGAGACAGGCGAACGCGTGAACGCGCTCGCGTTCGTGATGCGCCGCGACGCGCCGACCTATACGGGCAAGCTGCCCGACCCCGTCGTGAAGGAAGTGTTCGGCTGCGCGGCCGGCCGCTACGGCACGACGCTCGACTACGTGAGCCGCACGGTCGACGCGCTGCGCGCGAGCGGCATCCCCGACCGCGCGCTGGAAGGGTTGCTGGCGCGATGCCGGTGATCCCGCTGATCCCGCACGACGCGCGGCCCACCGCCATGCGACACCGTTCAGCCAACGCAGCCCGCGCATCCGCACGAGGACACACCCGATGAAACCGTCACGCTGGTCGCGTTGCAGGATCGCCGCGCTGTTCGTCGCCGCGAGCGTCGCGCTGTCGGGTTGCGGCATACTCGGCTGCGGCGGCGCCGCGACCAACGGCGCGGCTGCCGGCGGCTGCTCGGCCGGCATGCGGTTCTGAGCGACGCGCCGGCGGCGCCCGCCTGCGGCAGAATGCCGCCGGCACGGCCGATTTCCCGCGTCGCGCCGCGCCGCGCTTCCCGCCACCGTTTTTTGGCCGCCACGCCCCGCCGACCCTTTCTGCGATAGGATGGACCCGAAGACGACGCCGCGCCCGGCGCGGCCGTCCGCGAGCGGGGCCCGCGCGAGCCGCCCATCCTGGCCGTGCGGCCGGGGTGACACGGTCGCGTCGTGCCCTTGGTGTATCCTTGCCTACTCCGTGACCGCGCGCTCCGGCATGACCCGGGCGCACCACCATGAACGATTCGTATCCCAGTCGTAAGCCAACCGACAAACCGCAAGAAAAGCGCTCGCTGCTCGAGCGCCTGACCGACTTCATCTCGCCCGAGCCCGAATCCCGCGGCGAGCTGCTGGAAATCCTCCAGGACGCCCACGAACGCAACCTGATCGACGCCGATTCGCTGTCGATGATCGAAGGCGTGTTCCAGGTCTCCGATCTGTGCGCCCGCGACATCATGGTGCCGCGCGCGCAGATGGACGCGATCAACATCGCCGACAAGCCCGAGGATTTCATCCCGTTCGTCCTCGAAAAGGCGCACTCGCGCTATCCGGTGTACGAGGAGAACCGCGACAACGTGATCGGCGTGCTGCTCGCGAAGGATCTGCTGCGCTTCTACGCCGAGGAAGAGTTCGACGTGCGCGGGATGCTGCGCCCGGCCGTGTTCATTCCGGAATCGAAGCGCCTGAACGTGCTGCTGCACGACTTCCGCGTGAACCGCAACCACCTGGCGATCGTCGTCGACGAATACGGCGGCGTCGCGGGCTTGATCACGATCGAGGACGTGCTCGAACAGATCGTCGGCGACATCGAGGACGAATACGACTTCGACGAGGAAGCCGGCAACATCATCTCGGGGCCGGACGGCCGCTACCGCGTGCGCGCGCTCACCGAGATCGAGCAGTTCAACGAGGTGTTCGGCACCGATTTCCCCGACGACGAAGTCGACACGATCGGCGGGCTGATCACCCATCATTTCGGACGCGTGCCGCACCGCGGCGAGAAGCTTCAGCTCGGCAACCTCGTGTTCGAAATCCAGCGCGGCGATGCGCGCCAGGTTCATGTGCTGCTGGTGCGCCGCAACCCGCTCACCAGCCGTCGCGCCGAAACCTCGCACGAAGACTGACCGCTCCGCGCCAGCCGCGCCTCCTTCAACCGCTCGCCCTCTTCCGCTTCACATGGACGATCCGATCCCGTCCCGCCCGGCTGGCGGCCTTCTCGCGCCGGCGCCCGGCCGCGCGCTGCCGCGCTGGCATTATCCGGCCGCGTTACTCGCCGGCGCGGCCAATACGCTCAGCTTCGCGCCCACGCCGCATGGCGGCTGGCTGCAGCTCGTCGTATTCGTCTGGTTTTTCGCGCAGCTGACGCGCACGTCGAGCTGGCGCGGCGCCGCGCTCACCGGTGGCGCGTTCGGCTTCGGCAACTTCATCACCGGCGTCTGGTGGCTCTACATCAGCATGCACGTGTACGGCGAGATGGCCGCGCCGCTCGCGGGCGGCGCGCTCGTGCTGTTCTCGCTGTACCTGTCGCTGTACCCGGCGTTCTCGGCCGGGCTGTGGTCGTTCTGCGCGGGCCATGCGTGGCACCGCCGCGAGCCCGACCCGCGGCCGTTCTCACCGACCTGGCACGGCGCGTTTGCATTCGCGAGCGCGTGGGCGCTCGGCGAATGGCTGCGCGGCACCGTGTTCACCGGCTTTCCGTGGCTCGGCAGCGGCTACCCGCAGGTCGACGGCCCGTTCGCGGGATTTGCGCCGGTAGTCGGCGTGTACGGGATCGCGTGGGTGCTCGCGCTGTTCGCCGCGCTGGTCGTGCAGGCGCTCGCCGCCGCGCGCCCATCGCCGGGGCGTGACGGCGGCGACGGCGCACCGGGCGGCAACGCCCGCGTGCGCATCGCCGCGCCGGCCGGCATCGCCGTCGCGCTGCTCGCGGCCGGCGTCGGGCTGTCGCAGCTCACGTGGACCGTGCCCGCGAACGCGCCGCTCACCGTGCGGCTGCTGCAGGGCAACGTGAAACAGGACATCAAGTTCGAGCAAGAAGGCATCGACGCGGCGATCAAGATGTACCAGCAGATGATCGTCGAGAAGCCGGCCGACCTGATCGTCACGCCCGAGACCGCGATCGCGGTGATGATCCAGGAGCTGCCCGAGCCGTTCGCCGTCGCGATCCGCAAGTTCAGCGACACGACCGGGTCGGCCGTGCTGTTCGGCGCGGTCGGCGCGTCGGTGACCGAGGACGGCCGCTACGTCGACTACACGAACAGCCTGTACGGCGTGACGCCGAATTCGCGCGACATCTATCACTACGACAAGCATCACCTCGTGCCCTTCGGCGAATTCATCCCGTGGGGCTTCCGGTGGTTCGTCAACCTGATGAAGATGCCGCTCGGCGACTTCGCGCGCGGCGCACCGGTGCAGAAGCCGTTCCTCGTGCACAACCAGCCGGTGATGGCCGATATCTGCTACGAGGACTTGTTCGGCGAGGAAATAGCCGCGACGATCCGCGACAACCCGCAGCCGCCCGGCGTGCTCGTCAACGTGACGAATCTCGCATGGTTCGGCGACACGATCGCGCTCGACCAGCACCTGCAGATCGCGCGGATGCGCTCGCTCGAAACGGGCCGGCCGATGCTGCGCTCGACCAACACCGGGATGACGGCCGCGATCGACGCACACGGCCGCGTACTCGGCCAGTTGAAGCCGTTCACGATCGGCTCGCTCGACGTGCGGATCGAAGGCACGAGCGGCTTCACGCCGTACGTGACGAGCGGCAACAACATCGTGCTCGCGGTGTCGCTGGTGCTGCTCGCGTTCGGCTTCACGTTCGGGCCCGGGCTGCGCCGGCGCAATGGCCGGAAGCAGCACGGCGGCGACGCAGCGAAATGATGCAGCGGGCCGCCGCCGCGCGCGGCGGCCCGTGACCGCGAACCGGCCGGCCGCTCAGGCCGGCCGGTCAGATTGGCCTAGTTGCTCCGGCTGCGCGGCGACGCGCCGCAGATCGCGGCTCACTTCTTCCATCACCGGCGCCCACGCGCCGAACGTCGGCTGCCGATACAACGTCGCGGTCGGATACCACGGGCTGTCCCGGCGATCGAGCAGCCACGGCCAGTGCGGATTCACGTCGAGCAGCACCCAGGTGCGCGCGCCGAGCGCGCCGGCCAGATGCGCGACCGACGTGCACACGGTGATCACGAGATCCAGTGCGCCGATGAACGCGGCCGTATCGTCGAAACTCTCCCATTCGGCCGTGTAGTCTTCGATCGCGAAACCGGCCGCGCGCGCGGCGGCGACATCGGCATCCGCACCCGGCTGCAGTGAATAGAACGTGACGCCGTCGATGCCTCGGAACGCGTCGGCATAGCGCTCGAGCCCGACGCGCCGGAACGGATTGCGCTGGTGGCCCGCACTGCCCGTCCACACGAGCCCGATCTTCAGCCGGCCGTCGCCCGCGAGCCGCGCGCGCCACGCGTCGCGGGCGCCCGGCTCGGCCCGCAGGTACGGCACCGAGGCGGCGAGCGTCGATGCCTCCATGCCGAGCATCAGCGGCAGGCCGATCAGCGGCACTTCGTAATCGAATGCCGGCAACGCATCGATGCCCCCGCCCGCGCTGAACACGTCCGCGTGCGCACCGAGGCTGCGCTGCATCAGCGTGCCGAGCGCCGGAAACGTATTCCACGCGTGCCGGCCGCCCTCGCGATGCACGCGTTCGGCGAGCGGCACGACGAAGCGGCAGAACTGCAGCACGTCGCCGAGCCCCTGCTCGCCCCACACCAGCAGCGTCTTGCCGGCGAGCGGCTCGCCCTGCCAGCGCGGGCCCGGCAGCGCCGGCCGGCGGCCGCGCAACTCGCCCGCGCCGTCCCAGCGCGCCTCGTGGCCGCGCCAGCCGGCCGCGTGGTTGCCGCGCACGAGCTGGATGATCGCGAGATTGAAGCGGAACGACGCATCGTCGGGCGCCAGCTCGCATGCGCGCGCCGCATGGCGCTCGGCGTCGTCCCAGCGCTGCGCCTCCTTCATCGCCATCGCGACGTTGTTCATCGCGAGCGCGTTGTCGGGCGCGAGGTCGGCGAGCCGCGCGGCGCACGCGAGCGCGCCGTCCAGGTCGTGCGTCGCGATTCGCGCGACGACGAGGTTGATCCATGCCTGCACGTCCCGCGGATCGTGCTTCACGGCCGCGTCGAGCAGCGCGATCTCCTCCGCGCGATCCGCGCCCGACAAGCGCAGCGCGATCGCGAGGTTGTTGCGCAGCGACGGCCAGCCGGCATCGATCGCGAGCGCCGCGCGGTACGGCGCGACCGCATCCGCGTGACGGCCGGCCATCTGCAGCGCGTAGCCGTGATTGAAGTGCGTGGCCGCGCCCGGCTGCACGCGCACCGCGCATTCGGCGAGCGCGAGCGCGTCGGCCGTGCGCTGCCGCGCGACGAGCGCCGTCGTGAGCCGCACCAGCGCATCGGCATCGACCGCATGCAGATGGGCGGCGGCGGCCAGCCACAGATCGTGCGCGGCGCGCTCGCCGCGCGCCTGCGCGTCGGCGGCCTGCCCGAGCAGCGCGAGAAACGGCGGAAGCAGCGGAATCAGAATGTCGTTCGGTTCGTCCATGCAGTCGGCATCGGCAAGCGGTGACGCGGCACGCGTGGCGCGCGCCGCAATACACGCATCTTAACGCCCGCGCGAAGCGGTACGGCACGCACGTCGCGGCAGGTCGCACGCGGCCCGGCGGCGCCCGCGGGCCACGTGCGCGCGGGCCGCCGGAAACAGGCCGGCGGCGGCCTCGCCCGCGTTCCAGCCGCATCCGGTCGCCGATCCGGTAAAATTACGCGTTTCTGCACACTAACAAGCCGCGCCGCCGCGCGAGCCGACCCTCCGGGCCCGCCCGGAGCGCCGCCCGCAACGGAGCGCCAGCGCCACGAAGGCTCTTCATGCTTACGTTTCAGCAAATCATCCTGACGCTGCAGTCCTACTGGGACAAGCAGGGTTGCGCCCTGCTCCAGCCCATCGACATGGAAGTCGGCGCGGGCACGTCGCACGTCCACACGTTCCTGCGCGCGGTCGGCCCCGAGCCGTGGCGCGCCGCGTACGTGCAGCCGTCGCGCCGCCCGAAGGACGGCCGCTACGGCGAAAACCCGAACCGCCTGCAGCACTACTACCAGTACCAGGTCGTGCTCAAGCCGGCGCCGGAAAACATCCTCGACCTGTACCTCGGCTCGCTCGAGGCGCTCGGCTTCGACCTGAAGCAGAACGACGTGCGCTTCGTCGAGGACGACTGGGAAAACCCGACGCTCGGCGCGTGGGGCCTCGGCTGGGAAGTGTGGCTGAACGGGATGGAAGTCACGCAGTTCACGTATTTCCAGGAAGTCGGCGGCCTCGAATGCAAGCCGGTGCTCGGCGAGATCACGTACGGCCTCGAGCGCCTCGCGATGTACCTGCAGAAGGTCGAGAACGTGTACGACCTCGTATGGACCGAGTGGGAAGAGCAAGGCCCGAACGGCCCCGAGCTGCGCCGCCTGTCGTATGGCGACGTGTACCACCAGAACGAGGTCGAGCAGTCGACCTACAACTTCGAGCACGCGAACGTCGACCTGCTGTTCACGTTCTTCAACAGCTACGAAGCGGAAGCGAAGAAGATGATCGACGCGCAGCTCGCGCTGCCCGCGTACGAGCTCGTGCTGAAGGCCGGCCACACGTTCAACCTGCTCGACGCGCGCGGCGCGATCTCGGTCACCGAGCGGGCGGCGTACATCGGCCGCATCCGCGCGCTGTCGCGTCTCGTCGCGCAGGCTTACTACGACTCGCGCGAGAAGCTCGGCTTCCCGATGCTCGGCAACCCGCCGGGCGTGCCGGGCCTCACCACCGACGCCCAGGACGCCGCGCAACCGGCATGGGCGCCGCCGCTCAAGGTCGAACGCAAGATCGATCAGGACTGACGAGACGAGATTCAATCCAGACATGACGCACAATCATCCCGCCCCCCTGCTCGTCGAACTGCTGACCGAAGAGCTGCCGCCGAAGGCCCTCGCGCGCCTCGGCGACGCATTCGCCGAAGGTATCGCCCAACGCCTCGCCGCGCGCGACCTCGTCGAAGGCGAACTCGTGTTCGAACGCTACGCCACGCCGCGCCGCCTCGCGGTCGTCGTGCAGAACGTGCGCGCCGTCGCGCCCGACAAACAGGTCCGCGAAAAAGTCCTGCCCGTATCGGTCGCGCTCGACGCCGAAGGCAAGCCGACCGCCCCGCTCGCGAAGAAGCTCGCGGCGCTCGGCCACCCGAGCGCATCGATCGCCGATCTCGAACGCGCGCAGGACGGCAAGGCCGAAGCGTTCTTCATCAACTACTCGGCGGCCGGCGCCACGCTCGCCGACGGCCTGCAAGCCGCGCTCGACGAAGCGCTCGCGAAGCTGCCGATCCCGAAATTCATGACGTACCAGCGCCCGGACGGCTCGGACGTGAAGTTCGTGCGCCCGGTGCACCGCCTGACGGTGCTGCACGACGATCGCGTCGTGCCCGTCACCGCGTTCGGCGTCGATGCCGGCGACACGACGCTCGGCCACCGCTTCCTGTCCGACGGCCTCGTCGCGATCCAGCATGCACGCGCGTATGCCGACACGCTGCGCGACAAGGGCCGCGTGATCGCGCACTTCGCCGATCGCCGCGAAACGATCCGCACGCAACTGAACGAACATGCGAACGGCGACACGGTCGTGATGCCCGAGTCGCTGCTCGACGAAGTCACGTCGCTGGTCGAATGGCCGGTCGTCTACCCGTGCCGCTTCGAGGACGAATTCCTGCAGGTGCCGCAGGAATGCCTGATCCTCACGATGCAGACGAACCAGAAGTATTTCGCGCTGACCGACGTTGCCGGCAAGCTGCGCTCGCGCTTCCTGATCGTGTCGAACATCGAGACGAAGACGCCGGGCGAGATCATCGAAGGCAACGAGCGCGTCGTGCGCCCGCGCCTCGCCGATGCGAAGTTCTTCTTCGAGCAGGACAAGAAGAAGCCGCTCGCCGACCGCGTGCCGCAGCTCGCGAACGTCGTCTATCACAACAAGCTCGGTTCGGCGCTCGCCCGCGTCGAGCGCCTCGAGGCGCTGGCCGGCGAGATCGCTCCGGCGATCGGCGCCGACACCGCGCACGCGAAGCGCGCCGCGCGTCTCGCGAAGGCCGACCTGCTGACCGACATGGTCGGCGAGTTCCCGGAACTGCAGGGAACGATGGGCACGTACTACGCGCGCCACGACGGCGAAGCCGACGACGTCGCGCTCGCATGCGCCGAGCACTACCAGCCGCGCTTCTCCGGAGACGCACTGCCGACCACGCCGGTGTCGACCGCCGTCGCGCTCGCGGACAAGCTCGAAACGATCGTCGGCATCTGGGGCATCGGCCTCGCGCCGACCGGCGAGAAGGACCCGTTCGCGCTGCGCCGTCACGCGCTCGGCGTGCTGCGCCTGCTGCTCGAAAAGCAGTTGCCGCTCGATCTCGTGGCGCTGCTGCGCACGGCCCATGCACGCTTTGCCGGCGTGCCGGGCGTGGCCGAGTCGACGGACGCGATCTTCGCGTTCTTCATGGATCGCCTGCGCGGCCTGCTGCGCGAGCGCGGCTATTCGGCCGGTGAAATCGACGCGGTGCTGAGCCTGAACCCGACGCGCATCGACGATCTCGTCGCGCGCCTGGACGCTGTGCGCGAATTCACGCGCCTCGCGGAAGCCGAAGCGCTCGCGGCCGCGAACAAGCGGATCTCGAACATCCTGAAGAAGTCGGAAGGCGGCGCGAACGGCGCGGTACAGCCGACGCTGCTCGTCGAGGCCGCCGAGAAGGCGCTGCACGAACAGCTCGCGGCCGTCACGCCGCACGTGCAGTCGCAGCTCGAGGCGCGTGCGTACACGGGCGCGCTGTCGGCGCTCGCCGCGCTGCGCGCGCCGGTCGACACGTTCTTCAACGACGTGATGGTCAACGCGGAAGATCCGGCCCTGCGCGCGAACCGTCTCGCACTGCTGTTCGCGCTGCACCAGCAGATGAACTGCGTCGCCGACATCTCGAAGCTCGCCGCATAAGGGCCGCACGATGCCGACCAGCCCCAACCGAAAGCTCGTCGTCCTCGACCGGGACGGCGTGATCAACGTCGATTCGGATGCGTTCATCAAGACGCCCGACGAATGGATCGCGTTGCCCGGCAGCTTCGAGGCGATCGCCCGGCTCAACCACGCGGGCTACCGCGTGGTGGTCGCGACCAACCAGTCCGGCATCGGTCGCGGGCTGTTCGACATGGCCGCGCTCAACGAGATGCACCTGAAGATGCATCGCGCGGCGGCCGCGGTCGGTGCGCGCATCGACGCGGTGTTCTTCTGCCCGCACACGGCCGAGGATCACTGCGACTGCCGCAAGCCGAAACCGGGCATGATGCAGATGATCGCCGAGCGCTTCGAGATCGATCCCGGTCACACACCGGTCGTCGGCGATTCGCTGCGCGATCTTCAGGCCGGCGTCGCGGTCGGCTTCCAGCCGCACCTCGTGCTGACCGGCAAGGGCAAGAAGACGCTCGCCGCGGGCAATCTGCCGGACGGCACGAAGGTCCACGACGACCTGCGCGCGTTTGCGCTCGATTTTCTTTCACACGAACACGAGTGATGCGGCTGCCGCGCGCATCCTCCCCAACGCCAGACTCACGCCGATGCGCTTCGTCCGCTCCCTGCTGCTGCTGATCTACTTCATCCTGTACACGGTGCCGTACGCCACCGCGTGCTTCATCGCGTTCCCGTTCATGCGCCCCGACGCGCGCTACTGGATGGCGGCCGGCTGGTGCAAGTCGACGCTGTGGGTCGTGCGCTGGCTGAACGGCATCCGCTACCGGATCGAAGGGTTCGAGAACCTGCCCGACGGCCCGGCCGTGCTGCTGTCGAAACATCAGTCCGCATGGGAGACGCTCGCGTTTCCGGCGCTGATGCCCAAGCCGCTGTGCTACGTGTTCAAGCGCGAGCTGCTGTACGTGCCGTTCTTCGGCTGGGCGCTCGGGCTGCTGCACATGGTCAACATCAACCGCAAGGAAGGCAAGAACGCGTTCGCGTCGGTGATCCGCCAGGGCAAGAAGCGCCTGTCGGAAGGCGCATGGATGATCATGTTCCCCGAAGGCACGCGCACGCCGGTCGGCAAGCAGGGCAAGTACAAGACGGGCGGCGCGCGCTTCGCGATCGAAACCGGCACGCCGGTCGTGCCGATCGCGCACAATGCAGGGCGTGTGTGGCCGCGCAACTCGTTCACGAAATTCCCAGGCGTCGTCACGGTATCGATCGGCAAGCCGATCGCGAGCGAAGGGCTGACGCCCGATGCATTGAACTCGCAGGTCGAAGCATGGATCGAAGCGGAAATGCGCCGCATCGATCCCGATGCGTATCGTCAGGCAGGCAACGCCGGCACCCGCGATGCCGCGCGCGCCTGACGCCCCGGATTGCAGCCGTTGCGTACGACAAAAAGAAGCGAACTGATGAAACAGCGTCCGCGGCCACGGCCTGCCGTCGTGGCCCTCGATCATCGCCAGATGGATCTGCCGCTCTTCGACGGGGCGGCCGCTGCGCCGTCGGCGCCGGCCGCCCCGCCGTCACCACCCGAAGCCGCCCCCGCCGCGCCGCTCGATCCGGGCCCGGCGCCCGATCGCTCGCGCGTGCGCACGTTCGCGCTCGACAGCCGCGTGCTCGAATACCGGCTCAAGCGCTCGGCGCGCCGCACGATCGGCTTCACGATCGACGGCAGCGGGTTGTCGATCACCGCGCCGCGCTGGGTCACGCTCGCCGATATCGAAGCGGCGATCGCCGAGAAACAACGCTGGATCTTCGCGAAGCTCGCGGAGTGGAAGACGCGCACCGAGCAGCGCGCGCTGCCGCAAATCGACTGGCGCGACGGCGCGCAACTGCCGTATCTCGGCAAGACGGTGACGATCGCGCTCGGCGCGGGCGCCGTCGCGTTCGACGCCGATGCGCTGCGGCTGTCGCTGCCGCTGCCGGTGCAGGCCGACATGCAGCAGATCAAGGATCGCGTGCAGGGCTGGCTGCAGGGCGAGGCGAAACGCATCTTCGGCGAACGCCTCGTGGTCTACGCGGAAAAGCTCGGCGTCACGTATTCGATGTATGCGCTGTCGTCGGCCGCGACGCGCTGGGGCAGCTGCTCGAGCGACGGCAAGATCCGCCTGAACTGGCGGCTGATTCATTTCCCGATGTCGATCATCGACTACGTCGTCGCGCACGAGCTGTCGCACCTGCGCGAGATGAACCACAGCCCGGCCTTCTGGCAGACCGTCGAATCGATCTTCCCCGAGTTCCGCGAAGCGCGGCACACGCTCAAGCATCACCCGCCCGAGCTGCTGCCGTCGCTTTGACGCGCACGGCTTCGGCGCCGACGAAAAAGGGCGATGCGGACAACCCCGCATCGCCCTTTTTCGCTGCCGCGGCGCACATCGCACGCCGCGGCCCGATTCGTCCGGCGCTTACTTCTTCTGGATGAACTCGATCTTGTAGCCGTCCGGATCCTCGACGAACGCGATCACGGTCGTGCCGTGCTTCATCGGGCCCGCCTCGCGCGTGACCTTGCCGCCTTGCGCCTTGATCTTCTCGCAGGCCGCGTACGCATCGTCGACCGCCACCGCCAGATGGCCGAAGCCGTTGCCGAGATCGTAGGACGGCGTCTCCCAGTTGTGGGTCAGCTCGATCACGGTGCCCGTGCTCTCGTCTTCGTAGCCGACGAACGCGAGCGTGAACTTGCCTTCCGGATAATCCTCGCGACGCAGCAGCTTCATGCCGAGCAATTCGGTATAGAACTTGATCGAGCGGTCGAGATCGCCGACTCGCAGCATCGTATGCAGCAAACGCATGTGTTGTACTCCTGTGGGGACTTTCCAGAACCGGAAATTCTACCGGAGTCGGGTGAAATTCGCCGGGGGCGCCTAGCCGGGGGCGCCTAGCCGGGGGCGCCTAGCCGGGGGCGACCCGGCGGCGCATCGGTTGAACCGCGCGAGCGCAGCGGCGGAAAACGGCACGAACCGGCTCGCCCGGTCACCACGCCGATCGGGTAACATCCTTCCACTTCGCACCAAAAGCGGGCATGCGAGCCGCCGCCCGACCGCGACCACCCTCTCTTCGTTGCCGCCACACTGCCGTGCGAAACCGCCGATTCGAGCGCGCCGGACGCGCCGCCCGCCCGACCTCGTTGCCACCATGCCCGCCCCACGAGGCACGCCGATGACCGCGCTTGCCGCCGCCCCCGTGCGCCGCGCCCTCGATACACGCGCCGTCGGCCTGATGTTGCTGCTGTGCGCGATCTGGGGCTTCCAGCAGGTCGCGATCAAAAGCACGAACGCCGCGATCGCGCCGATGTTCCAGGCCGGGCTGCGCTCGGCGATCGCCGCGCTGCTGCTATGGGGCTGGGCGCGCTCTCGCGGCACGCCGCTGTTTAGGGCAGACGGCACGTTCGGTGCGGGCCTCGTGGCCGGTGCGCTGTTCGCCGGCGAATTCATCTGCGTGTTCTTCGGGCTGACGCTGACGAGCGCGTCGCACATGGCGATCTTCCTGTACACGGCGCCGTGCTTCACCGCGCTCGGCCTGCACCTGTTCGCACCCGGCGAGCGGCTGCAGCGCACGCAATGGGCCGGCGTCGCCGTCGCATTCGCCGGCATCGCGCTCGCGTTCGCGGACGGCTTCCTGAAGCCGCGCGCACCCGGCGCGTCCGTGCTGGCCGGGCTCGCCGGCGATGCGCTCGGGATCCTCGGCGGCGCGATGTGGGCCGCGACGACGGTGGTGGTGCGCTCGACGGCGCTCGCGCGAGCCAGCGCGAGCAAGACGCTGTTCTACCAGCTCGCGGTATCGGCGTTCGTGCTGATCGCGCTCGCCGCGCTGTTCGGCCAGATGTCGTTCGCGCGGATCACGCCGGTCGCGCTCGCGAGCCTCGCGTACCAGTCGGTGATCGTCGCGTTCGTCAGCTACCTGTCGTGGTTCTGGCTGCTGACGCGCTACAGTGCGTCCCGGCTGTCCGTCTTCACGTTCCTGTCGCCGCTGTTCGGCGTCGCGTTCGGCGTGCTGCTGCTCGGCGAATCGGTCGGCTGGCGGTTCATGTCGGCGGCCGCGCTCGTGCTGATCGGCATCGCGCTCGTCAACGCGCCGCCGCGCCGGCGGGCGTAACGGCCGGCGCAACACGCGCGGTGTCAAGTCCTGGAATAGGTTGACAGTATTCAGACGCTAGAACGCCCGATGCACCGCATCGGGCGTTTTGTATTTCAGCGCGGCATGCGG
>NZ_CADFDM010000006.1:0-590589 GCF_902832985.1 Burkholderia sp. BCC0097 | reverse complement strand
ACGGCAAAAAACCGCAACCTTGAAACCGTTCGAATCCGCGTTTTACCCCCGGTTCTGCTGGCGCCATTACGCCGCCCATCCCCGGCTCCTTTACGCCGCCCCGCGACACCAACATCCCACCTACCCCCGCAGCGACTGGCCGAATTTCGGCCTCACCGACGTGGATCCACGGGAATACTGGTTCTGGGTGCTCCGCTTAGTCGGAGCTTTCGGCGAGGATACCGAAGGATAAGTTGCAAACCTGCCCTCGACGCTTGAGGGCATTTTTTTCAATCGGAAATGTGGAGCGGGTGAAGGGAATCGAACCCTCGTCGTAAGCTTGGAAGGCTTCAGCTCTACCATTGAGCTACACCCGCGGAAGCGGAATTCGCGGGCTTTGCCGCGAAAGCGCTCTTTTACTCTGCAGCGGGAATCAGAAAGCGATCGCGATTCTTCGCGTTTGCAATCCACTGCGGTGCCTTGCCCCGCCCGCTCCAGGTGGCTCCTGTCTTCGGATCCTGATACTTGGGTGCCACGGGAGCTCGCTCCCCAGACGCTGCAGCACGTCGGCGCCCAAACAGCTGCTCGGGCGTGATGCCGTACTCTGCGATCTGTTCGCGCATCGCTGCAATGACACTGTCGAGCTCTGCGAGACGTGCTTCTTCTGCTTGCTGTGCCAACGCATCAGCCTGCGCTTTCAATTCAAGATAAGTTGCCATGGAGATGGAAGAGAATCAGTTAAACAACGAACGAGTAGCCTAGTCGGCAAACTCGGTCCCGTCAACACGATTCCGGCATAATCACAAATACCGTCGGTTACGTTTTTCGCGTCCAAAGGTACGCCGGCACGACGCACACACGATAACCAGTCAGTCGATTGAGAGCGACTAGAAAATGGAACAAGCGATGAGCGCAACTACCACCTCACTCGAAGCCGTCGTGGACAACATTTCCTCGAAGCTGCGCGACGAGATCAGGCTGCTCGTCGACGCAAAATACGAAGTCGACGAGCTCGCATGCCGCAGTGCGGCCGGTCGGCGTCTCATTGAACCGTTCCACGACGGTGCCTACGGCCCACGGATCGGAGCTTCTTTTTTCAGAACCGTCTTTCCGTTCAGCAATCTCGAACCGTGCGGCGATTCGTTTAGCGCGCTTGCGCCTGTTTCGCAGACGATCGGCGCGAGCTGGCGATGGACTACCTCCTCTGTCCCTGAGAACGAGCGACCGGCTCTGCTGGCCAGGTTGCAAGACCCGGCTCGCGCGACGGCAGAAGGCTACGATCGAGCCGAGTTCATCTGGATCAAACCGCTCGGTCTATTTCTGGCGCACGAGGGCAAGAATCGCGTGGGATTCTTCCGCGATATGGGTGCGCAATGGATCCCGGCGCACGTTGCGCCGTACGATTACCCGGCCGCCGATCGCCTCGCGACCTACGCGGCGAAGCACGCGCATCAGACCATGTATTGGGCCGTGCTAGACGGCCAACTGCTAGCACCGATCAACCATCCTGCCTGGGCGCTGCCGATCCTGCGGGCCTACGGTGTGGCGGAACATCATCGGTGGCCGCACGAGTTCCCTGCGGTCGACGTAGTCACTGCAGCGCTTACCGAACGCCTGGTCAATCCGGTCTCCAGTCGGCCGGCACCGCTCGACTTGGAGTTGGTCCGCGAGAAAGAGGAATACGAATCGGAAGAGATTCCGTGCTCGATCCTCGACATCGACGCGCTCTCCGCACCATGGTTCTTTCTGAAGGTAATGTTCGGCGTCAGCATCATCGCGATCATGTTGATCTGCATCATGCCGGCAGACTGGTCGAATCTGCGCATCGCGGCCGGAGTCGTCGCCGGCTTGGGTTTCGGCGGCTTGCTAACACCAGGCGTCAAGCTGCTTCGTGCGCCGCGACGGCTCGTCGATCCCTACGCGTCGCTACGCAAATTCTCGCCGCTCGAGCGTAAGGCAGCGGGGATCCGGTGACGTACAACCAAGCCGGCATGGCCGGCCACTTTTCTAACACAGTGTCGAGCTATGCCGATCAAATTGACGCACGAAACAGCGCCGTACATTGCGCGCGCCATCGTCGAATCCGGGTCGTTTATCGGCGGACCGATCCTCGGTGACGCAGGCATGAACGCCTACATTGATGGTGGCCTCTACAACCGCGACTAGGCCGAGCGAACCGGCGCTACCCTGGAATTCGAATGGACTGGACCGGTTTCCGCTGCGCCGGCGAGAGGTGTGCATGAGCCGGATGTGCTGTATGACGAGCGGCCGCACCGCGCGTTCATCGTCGTTTGTACACGCAAGCATCTTCGAGTCACTGGCGTGCGGTTCCGGTCGGGCCTCTCGTGGCGAGACGCGGTTTACGTGCCATCGAAGCCGACCGCGGCCGCCAGCCTTTCGCCAGCGGCTTGGCTCGCGTGGGCCCGAACGTGGCAGCCAGGGTGGTTGGACAACCAGGCGGCCGAACTCGAAAGCGCAATGTTGGCTCGCCTGGCGAGCAAGCCTTCCGTGTCGATCGTGCCGCCGGCGGATTGCCCCTACCTTTTCATCTTGCGCAATCGCGACCTGATCTAACAGTTGTTTTCATTGTCTCTGATCGATTTTCCGATGAATCGATTAATCTGATACCCGTTCGTTTGAAAAGTCGTTATTCAAGGCCCTATGCCAGACGTCAAGAAAGTCCCGTATTACCAACTGGAGTCCGGAGTTCTATATTCCAGCAAACGGTGGAAATGTTACTCTGGCGTGGTCGGATGCGTTCCCATCGACACGCAGCAAAAAATCTCGTTCGATAGACTTGCGCCGAACGAGCCGCCGTCACCGCCACCATCGAAGGCAGCCGCTCCTCTCGCGCCACAGAAGCCGCCTGCTCCAGCACCGGCCAAGCCGCCCGCCAAGCCACAACCGAGTGATAAGCCCCAAGACGCCGAGCAAGCGAACAAGCTGCCTGAGTTCGATCTGCAGGACATTCCCAAAGCGATGGACAAGATGGGCTGGCCGATCTCGGCCAAGCTTGCGCGAGAGTGGTTTGCAAGCCCTAAGCACGCCTATAACGACCAGCTCAACTCGGTGCAGCCGATCGACGACAGGACAGTCTCTCTGGAATGGGCGTTGCGGTTTCGCGGAGCACTTGAGCGTTTCAATCAACTCGTCCGACAAGCGATTTACACTCCGAATGCTGCTACATCGGCGAGGAATACGCTGACGCCCGTGATCGAGAAGAGTTTCGCGGCCGGACAAATGAACGCGGCAGGTATCGTGATCGACACTACGCCGTTTCTGACGGATCTGCTTCAGTTTCATGTCGCCTGGAGATTTCAGTACCAGTCAGTATCATCCGTCGACACACTCGACGGTACGGCGTTGACCGATCTAACCGGCGCACTGGCAAACTTCAACTTCTACGCTGCTGTTGGGAAGGCGACCGTTACCGGCGAGCGTTACTACAAGTACGAAGGCAAGAACAAAATATTCTGTCTCGAACCGGTTGCACAGATTACCCACATCTATGTCTACATCAAGGATAGCTATTCATTTAACGATGATTCGCCTTCCAAGAGCCAGTATCTTGGCCACTGGAACAAGAACGGAATGGTGCTGTCGTACGTCGCTGCAGCCAACGATTTCTTCAAGAGCAGCAACTTGAATGTCGGAAATTCAACCATCGAAAAGTGGCACTATCTTCCTGAAGGCGAAGAGGTCAACAAACCGATCGACAAACGGACAAGTCTCTTTCGGAAATTTATGGCGAAGGATGTGTACTGGCCAGTGCACAACAAGACATATCGCGAGTGGAGAGCGGCACACAATCGTGGCGGTGACTTTATGGTTTACAGTAGACCCAAACTCGTGAAACTGGACAACCCGATTGTTTTGAAACTTGATACCGTATGCAGACCCATCCCGGCGGAACAATGAAGATGATCCGCCTCATCCTCAGAGCGATCTTGGTAGTCGGGGCCGTGGCCTTGGTTGCCGCCATCGTGTGGCCGTTCCTGCCGCCTGGCGCCACGAACGCGATCGCGATTTTCGCGCTCAAGAACGGCAAGACCGCGATCTTCATCGTCACCGCGGTCATCTTTGCAGCCTACTTCTACTGGCTTCTTCGAAATATCGCCCATTTCGGCCGAGCGAAGCGCGCGGGACTGGCGATCGTGACACTTGGCTTATTGGCCTGCCTCGCGCTCATCAGTTTAGGCGGGGTCACGACAGACGACACCGATTGTCAGCGCTTCAACTACAACGCCAAGATGAATGGTGGAATCAAACAGGTCGACGGCACGACCTACATCGTCAACATCTGCGGAAGTGGTGCGCGCAGTCATGGATTTTTTGCAGATCAGAACGAGCAGGTCAAACTCGTCATCACCGATGCGAATGGCTCGACGCTCGCCACGCGCTTATTTTTCGTTTTTTGGGACGGCCGGCCGGGTGAAGACTCGATCAAGATCCGCGATGGCAAATTGATTTACTTCGACGCGTCCGATCAGTACGACAGCATGCGTTCGATCTCGCTGCCGCCCACCTTGATCGACTGGGTTGCCGCAAGAATTCCGATTTGGCTTCGCTGAGAGTAGCCGCCCGTACAGCCATCAAACGGCTCCGCCGTCCAATCCCACAAAAATCAGCCTCGGCGAAATATGCAGGTCACCAGAAAACATGTAATCGCGATCGCGCTTGTCTTGGTACTGGCGATTCCGGCTCTTGCGTTACGGAAGCCATACGAAGATTGCGAGAGCTATACGCAGGATCTTAACGGGGGAACGAAAGAGTTCGGTGGCAAGAAGTACAAGATCGAGCTATGTCGGGTGCCCCGCTCTTTTGCCGATGGTGACGAAATTCGACTCCGGGTGATGGGTCCGGCAGGAGACGTGCTGGCGGAGCGTTATTTTGCGGTGCGCACGCTCAACGATGCAGCACCCACGGAACTGCGGTACAGCGACGACAACATTTTCTACTACGACCAGTCGAAGTCGTCTCCGTTGCGCTTCATTGCCATGCCGCCTTCCCGGACGGACTGGTGGACGGCACGCATACCGTTGCTGCAACGACTGCTCGCGTTCTTTTCATAAGATCGGGAGACGCACTCAGCCGTCGCGTGTTAGCCGGGCATGGTACTTCGCCGCCTCGCGGCGCATCCGCGCCTCTTCCGGCGACACGTAGATCGACGTGGTGCCGAGCGACGCGTGGCCGAGCGTGCGCTGCACGACCTCGAGCGCGACGCCGGCGGCCAACATCTGCGTGCCGACCGTGTGCCGGAATGCATGGGGCGACGTGCTGGCCAGCTTGCGCCGTTCAGACTCAGTGAGATCCGACATCACCGCGAGCAGCTGCGCGATCGCCCATTGCGTGAGTCCGCGCGCGCCGCGCACCGAATAGCCGCCCCGCGCTGCGGCGCCGGCTACTGCTTCGTCAGTGTCGACGGGCTCGCCGAATTTCTCGCGGGCTCGCGGCGTCGGCGGGATGACCAACGGCGCCACCAGCGGCAACCCGGGCGGCTTCGCTGCGGCCGCCGCGTCGAGATCCTGGCCGCGATCGCGCCAGTGCGCGCGCAGCGCGTCGACGCACTCGTCGCTGATCGGCACGAAGCGTTGCTTGTTGCCCTTGCCGATCACCTCGAGCAACCAGCTGGCCGGCGTGTCGTCGTCCGCCGGCATCCAGACAAGCGCCGCACGCCTCGCCGCGGCCGCCTCAGCGATCCGCAGGCCACCATCCCCCATCAGCAGCAACAGCGCACGTGCTGTCCGCCAGCGCGGCCCGCTCGGCCCCTGCAGCTCGCTGCGTTCGGCCAGCGTCTCGCGTACGCGCGTCCAGAGGTCAAGCGGTAGTGCTCGCTCGACCTGCAGCTTGCGCACCCGCCTGACGACGCTGGGATCGGAGACGGCCGCCCAAGGGTTGCCGGCCAGATACCGCACCGCGACGAGCCACGTGAATGCCGCGCGAATCGCGCGCACCGCGTAGCGCTGGCTTTCCGGTGACAGGCCACCCGGCGCGAACGGCCGCCACTGGCTGCTCGTGCGCGCGACTGGCGGCCCCGTGAAGCGTTCGCCCGGCGCGGCGAGAAACGCCTTGTAGGCCTCGCAATCCTCAACCCGCATCGACGACAGCGCGACGCCGCGTTCCGCCACGCACCACAGCACGAGGCGCTCGAGCTCCTTCCTGTAGACCCGCTGCGTCGCGGGCCGGTCGTCGTAGCGATGCAGATAGGCCCGCACCGCATCGAGATCGTGCGCCGCGCCGAGATACGCGAACACGGGCGCGCGGTTCGCCCCGTGCGCGCCGGACAGCTCGACGGGCAGCGCCAGGCGCTCGAGCGGGGCCAGCTGCCCGGCGCCGGCGGTGACGCCCGCCGACGTCGGCGCGAGCGCGTCGCCGGCGTCGACGTCGGCCTCGACGGCTGCGCCGATCGACGACGCGTGGCGCCGCAACCAGGCGACCAGCACGCGGGCGCGGCCGACGCCGATGCGCGGTACCGATCGCCACCACTGCCCGCCGCGGCGGTTCGCCACCGAGTATCTCAACGCAGAAAGCATGATCTTCAACTACGCGAGTCGTCTGTCCGAAAGCTATACGGGCGGCCTCTGGCAATTCTTCGAGCTCGACAATGGCGGGTGCTACCTTGCCCCGATCACGTGCGCCGGTTCCAAGTTCAGTGGCCGCTCAACGGCGACGAGGGCGAGACGGGTGCCGACGCGTTCGGGATCGTCGTCACGTTGCTCGTGCTCTGTCACATTGCCGAAGTCACCGGCGACGATCGGTTCGTGGATCGCTATCATCGGCTGCTGGACTATGCATCGCAGCGCCCCGAGTCGGCCGAGATCTCGGCGGCAATCGATTGATGTTGTCGTCACTGCGCCCGGGCATCGTTATGCCCGGGCTTTCTCGTCTTCTCACGGAGGCATATGATGCTGGACTTCAAACAATTGAACGACCCTGAGCGCCGGGAGAAATGTCGTAAGGAACGCGAAGAGCAGGAAGCTAAAGCCGAAGCACACGAAAGGGCTTTGCGTCGCGAACTGAACATCTGCATTGAGGCGTTGGACTATCAGTTCTCCAACAGGACGAACGAAGTCTCGTTCGTAACTGCCAGTCGAGAATGAACAGCTACCTACCCTTGTCAGAAAAGCAGGAAAAGTGGCTGCTCGATATTGCGAAGCGTGTGCGTGACACACTCGATGGCGAGATCCAGAAGCTGGTCCAGCGCCATGCTGCAGGCGACACACTGGGCCAACTGTCACGGGGCGGCGCTATGGAGCCAATGCGGGGTCGGCATAAGGGCGCCACTTGAGGGGCGGCACATAGGCGCCAGTCCAAGGGCGGCGTAATGGCGCCACGTTAGGGGCGGCGCATAGGCGCCAGCAGCATCAGGGCGAGAACGCGGTTCGAACTTTCCGAGTCGGTACGCTCCGTTCTTTTTGAACGGAGCGTCCATGGCCAACAGGAGGTTCGAATTGTTTGAATACCGCCAAGTCCTTGTCCGCATGCGGCAAGGCGATTCTGACCGCGACATCGCGCGCGGCGGTTTGATGGGGCGCAAGAAGCTGACGACCGTGCGCCGCGAGGCTGAAGCGCGTAGTTGGCTGGATCCGGTGCAGCCGCTGCCGGACGACGCTACGATCGCGGGTGTCTTCGGGCGCACGCCGCACCTGCCGCACACCTGTGTGTCGACGGTTGAGCCATATCGCGAACAGGTCCGCGAATGGCTTGCCGCCGGCGTTCAGGGCACCACGATCCATGCCGCCCTTCAACGCAATCATGGCTACGCCGGCAGCTATTGTGCCGTGAAGCGCATGCTGCGCCATCTGGCTGCCGAGCGCAGCGTGGCCACCACAACGATCCTCGACTTCGCACCGGCCGACGCCGCGCAGGTCGACTTCGGCGCGGGACCCGTGCTGACGGTCGAGGGCATTGCGGTCCGGACGTGGATCTTCGTGATGACGTTGTGCTGGTCGCGCCACCAGTATGCCGAGATCGTGCTGGACCAGACCGTCGAGACGTGGCTCGCCAGCCACCGGCGCGCCTTCGAATGGTTCGGCGGCTGTCCCGACCGGGTCATCATCGATAACGCGAAGTGCGCGATCATCCGGGCGTGTCGATACGAGCCGGCGGTGCAACGCTCGTACGCCGCGCTTGCCGAGGGATATGGATTCCGGATCGACGCCTGTCCGCCGCACGATCCCCAGAAGAAGGGCGTCGTCGAATCGGGCGTCAAATACGTCAAGAAGTCCTTCGTGCCGCTGCGCGAGTTCCGGGATCTGGCCGACGCCAACCGGCAACTGCGCGAATGGGTGATGCAGCAGGCCGGCACTCGTATCCACGGCACCGTCCACGAACGGCCGCTGACGCGCTTCGGCGTCGAGCGCCCGTTGCTCGCTGCATTGCCGGACGTGCCGCCGGTACTGTCGGTCTGGAAGGAGGTGGCGGTCCATCGCGACGGCCACGTCGTCTACAAGCACGCGCTGTACTCTGCACCGTTCACGCTCGTCGGCAAGTCGCTCTGGCTGAAGGCGACCGATACGGTCATCCAGCTGTTCCATCGGCATGAACTCGTCGCAACCCATCCGCGGCAGCGGGCCGGCGGTCGCCACACGGTGCGAGATCACCAGCCGCCCGAAGCGCAGGCCTGGCTCGAGCACGATCCGCAGTGGTGTCTGGCGCGCGCGAAGGAGATCGGGCCGTCGTGCCACGGCGTGATCCTCGCGCTGTTCAACGACAAGGTGCTCGTCAACCTGCGCGGCGCGCAGGGGATCATCCGGCTGCGACAGAAAGTCGGCGATCAGAGGCTGGAAGCAGCCTGCGAGCGTGCGCTCGCGTTCAGCAGCGCGAAGTACAGCACCATCAAGGGCATCCTCGACAAAGGCCTGGACAGCGAACCGGTGCCGCGTCCCGCGTCGGCCCCGACTGGCGCTTACCAGAACGGCGGCCGCTTCGGCCGTGATCTCCAATCCCTGCTGATCCACTGACACCATGAACCCGAGTCCCGAATTGAATTCCATCCTCAAACAGCTGCGCCTGTCCGGCATCCTCGACTCGCTTGAGCAGCGCAACCGTCAGGCGATCGACGGGCAGCTCGCCTATACCGAGTTCCTTGCCATGCTGCTGCACGACGAGGTTGCCCGTCGCGAACACAAGAAGCTCGGCACCCGTCTGCTGCGCGCCGGCTTCGCGATGGGCAAGACGCTCGAGACGTTCGACTTCGACCGGCTGCCTACGTTGAACCGCTCACACGTTCATGATCTCGCGACAGGCCGGTATCTCGACGAGAAGGTCGCGATCCTGATCGCCGGTCCAACCGGCACCGGCAAAAGCCACTTGGCCCAGGCGCTGGGCCACTGCGCCGCCCGCCAAGGCCGCGATGTGCTGTTCATCTCGCAGACCGAGCTGCTCAAGCGATTGAACGCCGCGCGCGCCACCGGCGCCTATGACCGCAAGTTCCAGCAGTACGCCCGGGTGCCGCTGCTGATCGTCGATGACTTCGCGCTCAAACCGCTACGTACCCCGCAGGACGAGGACTTCCACGATCTCGTCGCGGCCCGCTACGAGCACGCGGCGACCATCCTGACGTCGAATCTCGACTTCGGTGAATGGGGCGCCGCGTTCCCCGACAACCGCATCCTCGGCACCGCCACACTCGACCGACTACGCCACGGCGCCTACCGGCTCGTCCTCGAGGGCGACAGTTACCGCACCCCGAAACCGATGCCAGATCCCCCTCAAAATGCAGTTGCCAAAAACGGCAAAAAACCGCAACCTTGAAACCGTTCGAATCCGCGTTTTACCCCCGGTTCTGCTGGCGCCATTACGCCGCCCATCCCCGGCTCCTTTACGCCGCCCCGCGACACCGCATGAAGCTCTTCAACTCCTTTGCGGAAACTGGCTATCACACCACCATCGTGACGACGTTCGGCGTGGACTTCGCCGCCTACGAGTCGATCGCGCTGCCGCGCTTACGCGAGGCGGGCAGCAGCAACAATGTTTTAGTCGCCGATGCGCGGATGGTCGCGCAGGCCATGGAAGGCGGCCTCCGGCGACCGCGGTTCGCTGGCCGCCGCTATTCGGTTGTCGGCATTCAGCCGGCTGGCGTCTTTCATCCGAAACTAGTCCTACAGCTCGGGAATGTGTCGGGACGGCTGATGGTCAGCTCCGCGAACATGACCGCGGCGGGCCTCGCGGGCAATCTCGAGGTCATCGGAGAGGTCAGGACCGATGAAACCGATCCGTCTGCTGTGCCGATCCTGCGGGCCGCACTCGACTACCTAGAGCGTTTGCTGCCTGACATGTCGGTGGCGCGGCGTCAGCTGGATTGGGCTTTGAAGCGAACGCGCTGGCTGGCGGAGGCAAAGCCAAGCGACGACACCGTGATGTCCGACGACGATGGCGTGCTGGCATTTATCGCCAGCGGTGGGAGGCGCGGCATCGGCGCGCGCTTCATTGAGCGGATCGGCGCGCGACGGGTCACGCGTTTCATTGCGGTCAGCCCGTACTGGGACGCGGATCTGGGCACGCTCGATCGCTTCAGGCATGAACTTACACCTGAGAGGACGGCCGTCCTCCTGCGCCCCGACACACGGCTCTTTCCCGTGCATCGATGGCGGAGTGGCGCGCACGTTAGCCTACACGACCTCAAGAACGTGAAGAGCGCAGGCTCGAGCCGTTTCGCGCACGCCAAGATTTTTATCGCCGAAACGGAGACGGCCGACTGCGTCCTATTCGGTAGCGCCAATTGCACGACGGCGGCCCTGGGTGCGGAAGAAGACGGTGTCAATGAAGAAGCGTGCTTGTATCGCGAGACCGCGCCGGGCGTGGCGGTCGAGTTGCTCGGGTTGGAGGGTGCGCTGACCGATGCGACGGCCATTTCACCGGACACGATCGCCTCATACCACCCTGCCGACGATATCCCCATGGCAGAGTTTCAGCGCCGCCTGCCAGGACGCTTCGAACTCGTCGGCGACCGGCTGTACTGGTGGCCGCCAGTTGGGCTGGATGCAACCCACGCGGAAATCGCGCTGTTCGACAGCACTGGCGCGCGCCTGACGGTTAGCCTTGAGCGCGTCGGAAGCGGTGCCGAACGTTTTTGCTATCGATGCCGCGCTGAATCAGTACCTCATTTCGCGCAAGTGAGCGCGGACGGCTTCGAGTCGTCGCTCGCTATCGTGACCGTCGAGCAAGCCCTCAAGGAAGCGCAACGCCGCTTTAGGAGCCGTGCCGTCGATAACGCGCTCGCGCTACTGGACGACGAGGATGCCATTGAGGGGCTGTGGCTGCTTGAAGTGATTCAGAAACTCCAAGCGGCGGAGCGCGAGGCCGGGGTCACAGTCGGAGGTCGGGTATCCGGTCACGAAAGAGAGGAGCGCGACCGGCAGGGTGAGAAGGATGAAAGCGTTTCGCACACGCTGAGTTACGAGCAGTTTATCGCTGGCCGCAGAAAGGCCGCTGACGGCGGAAACGATGCATTGGTCAGCCATCTGGCATCGTCGCATCAGGAGTCGGTGCGCGGGTTCCTAAATGCCCTCATCGGGCGTGGAAGGCTACCCGTTGAAACCGGCGACGAAGACGACGCGGCGGACCAGAACTGGTCGCTTGGCGATGAGACGGCGAACGGCGACGGCGCGCTCGATAACGACGAGAGGTTCGGCTCGGACGATTTGGTGCCGCCAATCAAAGTCGACGCCACCGCGCAGCGTTTGCGACGTCAGCGCCAGTACGTCAACGATACGCAGAAGAGTCTCATCGAAGCCGTTGAAGACTTCATCGAACTGCTCCAGAGCGAAGCCTCGAAGCGCGATCTAGATGTGGTGGACCTACTGCGTTTGCGTGCGCTGCTCGTCGTGGTGTTGGGCGCCGGCAGCCGCAAATCCAACTTGATGCCCGGGGATACCAATGCGAAGGTGTCGCGGCAGCAAGTGCTGCCGAGTGCGGGCGATGCAAGCTGGCAGCGACGTGTCACCCGGCTGCTCTACGAGCTGTTCCGCACGAGGAGCAGTGGACAGCCATTGATTGCGCGGGTTGTCGTAGATCCCGGGCTCGGCGGCGGTCTGCCTGAGGATGTGCTCGAGTGCTGGGCGACGTGCTTCTGGGCCCTGTGCGCAATGCGTGTTTTTGTTAGTGACGAGGGCATCCCGGTACAGAACGGGCCCCGAGAGGATCGATTGGCTGCGGCCCTCTATCGCTTCGCCTCTCTGCTGCCAGAAGAAGCAATTGGCGATGCTGTGAGGGAGGTCTTCGCAGGCATGTCCCATCGTTACGGAGCGCGCCTCGGTGTAAACGAAGCGGCGGTGCTTGAGGAGCATGCTCGCCTTTGCACACAAGCGCGGGAGATGGCTTAATTTGCGTTAAGACCAAGGGAACTAGTGAGAATTGTTCGCGCGCGACACGTCAGTATTGCTTCAGCAGGGCGAGGACCTACGAAGACTAAGTGCGGTCGCCTAGAATGTTATCGGGTACCAGCCCAAGTGGTGATGGCGTAATCTCGATCCGTTTCTGTGAAGTTGAGTCTAGCCATGAGCAAGAGGACAACGATATTCCTCGACATCGATGGAGTCCTACATCCAAATTCTGTGGGCGAGCTCGAATACGGGCCCAACGGACCGGTGGTAGTCGGACAGGGAGTTTGTTCGCTGCAGACCAAGCTGGCCGAACGGGTGAGCGGGAAAGCTGTCGACATCGCAATCCACAGCACCTGGATCTATATGTTCGACCTCAAATGCTTGCAAAATGAGTATCTGCGCGAGCTGAGCGCAGCTACCAAAATTTATCTCACGAACCGACGTATCGAGAGCCGCTCTCTACGGATAACGGACTATATGCGAAGGCGTCGACTGACGTTAGCCGATGTCCTGATTCTGGACGATGCCCCCAAGGAATTCGCGTCCACGCCGGAATTACTATCTCGCCTCGTGGTATGCGATCCGGCCCGTGGAATAGACGATCCCGCCATACTTCAACAGATTGACGAGTTCGTTTCCTAAGCGATAATGATCGATGTCAGTCTGAGCCGGACTTCGCAGGATGCGTAGACTCTGGTCCATCTTGCATCGCGTAATGCAGAGCGCGGGCATCGTGTAGCGCATGGTGGCGACCGCCGAACTGGTTGTAGTACGACTCCAACCGAACCTGGTCGATCTGGTCACGTATGAGAAGCCCCTGCCATCCACTCGGTACGCCATCGAGGAGATCTACAAGAAGATCCCAGTCTCCTGCGAAGTCCACGCAGAAGATGCCGCCTTTGAATGGGCGCAACCACTCGTGAAGCGCCAGCTGGAGATCTTGGCGAGAGAACACGCGGTCCGGATATCGACCTAGCTGCGGCAGTACCGCTTCATGGACAAATGCACTGCAGGCGCGTCGATCGAAGTCGTTGCACTCGGCGTAGAACTCCTGGCCATCGTCGGCGACCAACGCAACGCTGATTAGATTGCAGTCGATGAAGTCGGTGAACTCTGTATCAAGAAAAATTCGCATTGTCCCACCCTCGGTGTTGACCACCGGATTGGTAACGATATGAGGACGACGTTTCGCGTTCGCCATGTAGGCTCGCGTTACTCTATCGGCGCGCGCGTAAGCCGCGACTCGACGATCGAGGCAAACTCAACAATCGAAAACCCGAGCCCTCTGCACAGCGCGACAACGGTGTCGAGCGTTGGCGAACGGCGACCCTGCTCCAAGAGTGAGATGTACGTTCGGTCTAGGTTCACAGCAAACGCCAGCGTTTCTTGCGTGAGATGTTGGGATGTTCGGAGCATCCGCAGCGTGAGGCCGAATGCGACATTATGATTGCCGCGAGCTGAATAGGTGTCTGACTTGAGACGATAAGGGGCATCGCTTTGCGGAGCACTGCTTTGCATTTTATCAAGATCGATACGTTTGATTTTCATCGGATTTGAAATTGTAGGTCCAATTCTTAACTGCATGAACCGTCGCCGGGCGAGCTCACCCGGTGAAGGTTCATGCTCTCGCCGGTTCCTCCAGTAGCACGCGGCTACTTGTTAAGTAGCAGAGACGTCAGCTACGCGATAAAAATATTGCCGTGAGCGATCCACGGAGGGCCCCGTGATCGCGTCGACTCCCCGTTCGCTGAGGCGGCGCAGAGCCGCCTTCGGAGAGATGTTCCAACGTTTGGCAATATCGACCAGTGAGATGTAAGTTGATCGGAACTTCACAACGTCATCTTTAGTGACCAGATCTATCGCTCGGCCATTGACCCGATACACGTCGTGAGGCAAAAGACCGGATCGGATCAGGTGATACGCAACTTCCTCCTTTATTGAAAGCACCTGTGCGACTACCTGGGCACTCATCGTCGATGGTGGAAGACGCTTCGCGTCGCAGATAACCAAGCGGACGTCGTCCTTGTGCACCAGATATGCTCCAATTCCGCGGACGCCTGCGGCCTTCCCGAACGAACGTACTGCCCCGCTAAGCAGCGACTCGATGACCCTCAAGAACACCGCGTTGTCTCTACACATGTGGCGGAGTACATGTCTGAGCAGCAGAGTCTCCTCGGGCGAATGGCCCGCGCGGTTGCATGCTGGAAGATCAAGCAGGCGGCGTACTTCGTGCACGGATATAGACCACTTGCTCCTATGATAATTTGGAGCTTCCCCGATCAAGCCAGCGTTCAGCAAGATGCGAATTCGGCGGCGGCTTATGCCAAGCAGTTCGCTAGTTGCGTGTAGATCGATGACATCGCGAAGAGCGGCCCTCGTCTGTGAAACACTGTTCGCGTCCGCGACAGCAAAGCGTCGTCCAATCGGACTACGAAGAATGTGGGCATGGAGTCGGCCGGTCGAAATCAGCCGCCAGATCATGTTGCTCGAGCACCCCAATTCTCGGCGAATCTCGGATGCGGATAGCACGGTATGCCACTCTCGCTTGCTAAATGCCCGATGCCGTCCGTCGATGGCCCCATACCAGTGGCCATCGAGATGTGCTTCGAACTCTCGCTTCATGAAATCGAATTCATTGCCTGCGAGCGTCTTGTAAAGTAAGCGATAAAGACCGGAGTATTTTCGACGAATGCTCGTTTCTGTCGTGGTCCTCTCATCGTACTTGGTCATCATCGTCCGGAAGCTATCTGGCCAGTGCAGCATTAGTTGAGCGCATTGACCTAGATAGTCTGCGGCCGTGGCCAAATTTTGAAGCCCGGGGGTCCGGCCATGAGGATGCGTATGGAGAGCAGATATGTGCGGTGCCAATGCATGGAGCAGGCGCAAGAGTTGCGTCTGTGAAAGGCGTGCAAAAGGCTGCACAAGACGGCGCGACGCTCGTTGCTCAGAACTGGCTAGCTGCCTCGAGCCGTTACCGCTGCACCATTGCATTAACGTCGTATGCGTTTCCGGTGCTCGCTCCATTGTCATCTCGGAAAACCTCCGACCACACATGCACTGTATGTAGGACCCGCTCCTCCACGTCGACACCTTGCCGCATGCGTCGCACGACTCTCTTAGCATCGAGTTGTGTGCTGGGCATGCTACGAAAACGCTTAGCGACCATGCTGACCGCATGTAGTGGCTCTCGGCTAGGCATGCTGGGCACCAGCGCATACGAGTTCTATTGAGCCAGGACTCCTTTTCAGGCGAAGCGGTGTTGCCTTCCCGTTTAATCCATGAAGGCCACGGCTCCGGCAGGCAATTCAGTTGTTTGGCCGAAACGAGGGTTAATTTGGTAAGATCATTGATAGTGACGGGATTTTTTTGAAGCAGGTTCCTGACGAAGTCGAAGCTTCCCGAGTATCCATTGATACCCAGGAGCCGGCGCAGATACTCGGTGAGGCTTTCGTCTTTGTGAGGGGGATCGCGGAGTAAGAGAGGGGCGAGGCTCATCTCGCCTCCCTTCTCGACCGGCGGCTCGTCTTCGGTTTCACACCAATGCTCTCCGCTGCAAAGGGTTCTAGCCGTTTGTCTAAGCGACGACGACAGAAGTCCTTGTTGAACGGATTGAGTTGACCATAGCCCGCATCCCAAATTTGGGCGACGAAAGATTGCTCTAGGATGGATTCCGAAACTATTGTCGAATCGGAGCGGAATGCAAGCATTAGCGCGCGTTGAAATAGCGCAACTAGATAGCCGATCCTACCGTCAGTCGCGTAGTACAGTCGCTCGAGTGCCTCATATGATGATGGCCGTAGTGCGCATTGAATTGGTAGCGCGTCGAATAGAGTTGACACAAGAGTCATGAATTCTTGAACTCGTGTCTCGTTGTCGAAGGTCATCGGATTCATGGGCAGTGCGGCCGAAAATCGACGTCGAAGCTGCCCGTTCGTGGTGACAAGTACTTCAGCGCGGCGAATACCGACAAGAACGACGGGCTTCGCGATTCGGTCCGCAAAGTTCTTGATCCAATCCCCCACCTTGTAGATCGTCGGTGACTGCCCTCGATCGTGAACATGCTGCAATTCGTCGAGTATGACCATATCGACCGAACATGCGTCAATTAGGGCGATCAATCGTTCGGTCTTCGACGAGTTGGTCCCTTTGGATGGGGCCGGGTCTCCAATTTTCGTCAGGAGACACTCGGCGACCGAGCTGATAGTCGCTAGTGCTGGGATAGAAGCATAGAGAACAGGTACGACGTCGCGGTGTGGTTCAGAGTAGCGCTGATTTTCACCCTCGACAACTTTGCATACCGTAGTTTTGCCACATCCAGTTTCACCGTATATAGCCATACATTCGACAAGCCCTGTTTTTCGGTACAAGGTCAGCGATTCCGATACGCTACGATAGGCTGTTTCGAATTGCGGAAACATAAGAGTTTCACGGCGAAACTGATTCAAGGCATCCAACTGCTTCGCAGACAAGGCTGAGATTTCCTTCATTTTTCCACCCGTTAGATGATGTTTCGCTGGATTCGATTTAGCTTTGCAGCGGAATCCAGGGTGTTGACTGGGGAGGTCGTCACGCGGGATTTCTCGGGGGGCGAGAGGCTCGGCGTCGCGTTGCCTGACGGTTTTTCGTTGCTCACCCCTAGCACCTTTGCTGCCTTTCGGCGCTGCTGGAGATGCTTCGAGTTTGCAAGGCCGGACAAGGCATCGGCAATTTCGATGCGTGCTTCCATTAGGCTCTTGGCTTGCTCGCCGTTTTCCTCTCTATCGCGGCAGTACTTCCGGATCATTTGGTGCTGCGCCAGGCGAAGTCCGTCGGCGTAGTCTGCTTGGACGGCCGGCACGCGAATTTTTTCTTGCCCGTCGGGCGCCCAGAGCCATATCGAGCCGAGATCTTCGGGGTCGTACGCAACCCGAACACGTACGCCTATGCCATATGTAGAGATGATCGGTAGTAGATCGTCGCTAGCGTAGTAAAGACCATTGAGTAACACACCGTCATGGCGCAGGCTACGCTTCTTGTAGATTCCAAGGTGCAAAGCGATTTCTTCGGACGACGCAGGAAGATTCTGAGATACGCCGGCGATTCCTTCTTCCCACTTTTTGCTCGGAGTAGTACCGATACCCTTGTGTACGGTTTGCGCGTAGACATCAAGAAGCCACTTCTCAAAGAGATGGGTGAATTCGGAAATTGTTAGAACCGTGCTGGTGAGTGGATCGTAGTCACCGCGAGCTGCGAAATGTGCGAGGCTGGTACCCGGCAATCTATGAGCAAAGGAATAATTGCAAGTCTTCAGAAAGCGCTCTATCACGCCCTTGAACCGAGGTTGCCTCTTTGGGCAAAACAACAACTGTATTTGTAAATCGAAGCAGGCGGCAGCCAGGGACTCACTGTGAAACTCTGCGCCGTTGTCGCATACCAGTACTTCGAACCGACCGTAACAAGGCCAAGGGTTCTGTACGGTCAGGTTTGGCACGACGGCTCTAGCTGGCTTCTTTGGGAGAAGTGCATGTCGGAGGGCTCGCATGACCGCCAACGTTGATGTGTCATCAAAGCTAATGTAATAGCCTAACGGCATTCGGCTGAAGACGTCGATCAGCAATGTCAAGGTTGGTCGACCGCACGGAAGCCACGTTTTTTCGTCCAAGAGAAACACATCGAATGGTGTATGGTCGATTTCTACCCGTTCAAGGACGCGGGAAACTTGTACACCTCGTCGAACTATTCGATATCGTCGATCAGCGGCAGGTTTTCCTTCATTGAGTATAGTGATGTCGTACTCAGGCACTCTGTCGAACAATCGATACAGAGTCCTAGTATCGGGAATCTGAAGATGCTCGTTTTCTGGGAGAAAGTGATTGGCGTGAGTGATTTTTTTAGAAAGGCGGTCCTCGACATTTTTCATCACCAGTTTGCGAGCGATGACTGCTTCCTCAACAATGCTTTCCATGAAGAGGTCGATAACTTTCTGGCCCGTTCGCGGTTTGCGCGGGCCTTTGAGGTCGTGTCGGGGTATTAGCCTTCGGGGATCGTTTGAGGTTCCAATCGCCTCGCACCAACGATAAATGGTTGTGGGACTCGGGGGTTTGTTATCGTTGATTGTCTGGGCTACTTGCAGTATGAGTGGTTGTAAAATTTTTGGTGTGTATGATGGGCGACCATTCGATAAAATGAGATCAACGTATGCTTTCCGCCGGAGTGCAGCTATTTGTACTGATTTTTTAAGCTCGCAAAACGGACGCCCATATCGGGAGCGCAAAGCGGCGTCGTCAGAAGGGGCATCTGCCTCGGCCAGACGTCGGGGTACGGCCACCACTCGTCCTTCCGCGTAGGCCTCTAAAATCTCCTGCTTTGTCTTACGGACCAGCTCCAACGTCTCGCAATTCTCAAGTGTGACAATTCCATTATTGAGTGTGCGTTCTATACGGAATTTCACGCCATCGATCTTAAAAATCTGTCCTTTCGTCAATGAGAAACCATTCATGCTTACTCTCCAAAGATATGTTGACGGGCGTGTCATGGCTGAGTGGACGATCGAGGGGGCATGTCGCATGCCCACGCATAAGAAGATCAACAACGGTACTTGAATCGAGAAGTTCGGTAAGTTGTCCTAATGTGATGAACTCGTGATGAGATATCGTCCTCAGGCTACGGCGAATCGTATCGTAGTCAACTGCGGAGAGTGGCGCGTCATATCGCAGGCGCCAGAGGTTGGTCAATCGTGGTTGCTTGCGAATGAGCTCGTCCGTTAGAACTATGAATGACAACCCGAGTCGATGCATGTGCTCTTCGATGCGATCGAATTTGTCACGGATCTCCGGGGCGGCCAGGCGACGCGCCGGCTTGATCTCGACCAGGAATTGCCTGCCGTCCGTCAGTTCGAGCTGATAGTCGGGTGTGTAAAGGCGGGTCCGATCTCCGTCGGGAAACGGGATGCGTATTGGCTGTTCATGATAGGCAGCAATCTGGGGGGACATTTCGAATAAGACACATGCATCTGCCTCCAGCAAGTGTTCATATCCGACCATTCGGTTATTTTTGCGACTCGGAAAGAGTCCACGTGGAATTCCGCCAGACCGCGTCACGATTCTGCGGACAGGTTCGTGGCCAGCGACCCATGGAAGTGGTGTCGAGTACCTCGCTTTCACTTCTGCTCCTTTTCAGACGTGAGCTGTCCCTCGACAACAAGAAGCTGTCGAAAATAGCGTCGGCAATTGGCGAACGCTATCCGCGACTCGACAGAATTTGTTCGAGTCGCGTGGGCAGCAGAATTGGGGGGAAAGGAGGGGCTTGACTCTGTGGCCGGAACAGAAGAGACTCTGCGGTGCGAACGACGGATCTCTATAGGTCCCGACCAAAGAGCGCTGCAGGCCCTTCCGGTCTGTGGCGCTTTTTCTTTACATGGTCCCTCCTTCAATCACATCGGCATTCTGTGGAGCGTCAGATTTACGGTTCCGCACTAGTGCCGCGTGAACGCTTGCGATTACCTCGACGTCTTCCGGGCTCAATCGCGGCAGGTCTTCCGCGATTGCCATGAACACGGCGTGCTTGCGGGGCGACAGCTCTTCCGGCAGGCGAAAAAATCGCTGCGATCTGCGCGCCACGTTGAACAACTGACGGACGCGATCACTGTCAAGCTCCAGAGCTCGACTGAGCATCTCCAGGAATGGCGAACTATCGGGCGTTCGCCGTCCAGTCTCTACTGCGCTGATATATGTGTCGTCTACGCCCATACGTGTCGCCAGCGTGGCCTGAGTTAGGCCAAGCTCGATGCGACGATCTCGAACGAAGTTTCCGAGGGCGGTCATTTGGTCGACTACATTTTGTGGATGCGGAAGTACCTTAGGATATCGATCGCTTTCTTCGCCTGCAATCGATGGATAACGCTTCGAGCGGAGGATGATGGGGTGATTCACATTCAGAATTCGCCTCGATAGAGACAAATTAAATGTTTGTTTTTTACCTCAATCTAAAGCAAAGTCTAGGATTTTCGTCGAAAAATTATTAATTTTGGTAGAGAAGGGCTGGTTTTCAGAATTGGAGCTTTTAGATCCCACTCGCAAAAAAGACGAGTGATGCTAAGAGGCTGGAGAAGGTTCGCGTCATATTGAATTTTTCTATTGAATATTTTGCGTGTTAGTGTTTTTATAAACAATCCGATGGTGGGTCTCAGAAGAGATCTGGATTATTTCGCCGAGCCTAGGGAGAGTGGTGGAGACACCTCTCCATACGCATACAGTACGGTATGTCCGTCCGCAGATCTCAATAGCACCGATGCGCGAATGCACGAACCTTGTGCTCACGAAATTATTCGATCACCTGTGCCGGTATGGATTTTTGACGCTTTCCCAGAAAATCCTCCAACCACTTACAAGTCCACACCAAGCAACCGTCTATTCGCTGGCGACCCAAATAGCGTCTCAACGAGCCATGGCTTAGCGGAGAGGTGCCGAGGAGGACTTGTCGTTGTTGTCACGATGTACTGAAACTGAGTGAGGCTAATCTGCTCAAGTTCGACAACCAATTCAAACAGACGCCGGTATACACTCAACCCCAAATCAGCCTCACGCGGGCTATCGTGGACAAGGAGTGCTGGGACGTATGTCTTCCCCTCGATACTCATACACAAGGCGGCCAGATCAAAGGCGATGACCTTGAGAGATTCGATTGCTGCCGTTGAGCGTGCACCCCCGAGCTCGACATTCAACTTCAATCGGTCTGCGCCAAGCAGCACGCGGCCGTTAGACTCAGGCGCGATCAGCGCACGAATCACGGCGTCGAACTGCGCAGATAATTGGTCGAAGGTCTCGCGTTGTGCCGCCTCGCGATAGGTTCCCAATTGATCACGCTTGGCCTCTATGAGTTCAGCTTGCTTGTCCGATTTGGCTCTCGCCGCCTCAAGTTCTTCATAAAGATCCGCGAGCCGCTTTGCCCCCTCTCTTCCCATCTGCGCGCCGCGCCAAGCGCCTGACCGTGCGTTTTGCGCCTTCTCGGCAGCATCAAGTGCTTTTTTCAGTTCGCGTTGCTGGGTGCGGGCGGCAGGCAATGCTTGAGTTGCCCCGCGTAAGGCATCCTCGTTCGCTTTTAGGTCCAGTTCGCACTGGCGGATTTTGTCTTTCAACTGCTTAGCGCGTCGACGCAAGCCATCTAGATCAGGCATCTTGTGGGACAACCCACACCCTTCCGCGAGAGCACGGTCGATAGGCACCTCGCAGACAAGGCAGACGGGTGAGGCTGCATCATGAGCCAGCGTTGTTCCGGCGCTCAATTCACCTTTTAGCGTTGGTAGTAGCCCGTTTAGCACCGCGATTGTATTTTTCGCGGCTGTTTCACTTTTCTCCAGTTCTGAAACAACACTTTGCTGGGCTTCATACTTTGCACGCAGTTCCGCAACATCACCCAGCATATCCGTACTATCAACTTTGGCTAGCTTCGCCAGTCTTTCGGTTGCGGTGCGCCGAAGCATGTCAACACATAGCTTTCCGTCAGGCAGATCCTCAACAATCAGCCCAACGGCTTCCGCTGCTTCTCTGCGCGAACGCCTCACTTGCCATAGCAATCGATCGACCTCAGTGCTTGTTGCCTTGGCACCCTCTTCAATCTTCGAAATCTCTGTTCGTGCTTGGAGCTCTTCGGCACCTATAGCCCCCAACAAAGCTCGGAGAGCTTCGAGTACCCGCGTCTGAGACATCGACCGCACTGGTGAACCAGACTCGGAATCTGCAGCACGCCAATCCAAAACTTTGTCGAAGCGGCATTCCTGATCACGCGTCAGCCAAGCCAGTGCGATCAGCCATGGATCGTGCCCTCGTTCGCCCTGAATCAACGCGGCGATAGGTTCGGTCAACACCTGGCGCTGGATCGCCTCGATGATTGGAGTCATTCCAGTCGGCTGTTCCGGCGGCGACTCTAGCAGTGTTTGAGGCAATTGCCCTTGCACGGCATAGTGATCTCGGCTCAGTCCCAATGGGCGCACCACGCCCCACAGTTCTCCACACAGCATCACTTCGGCGGTGACCCAGCCTGTCGGGAAAGCGGCGGCAATATGTTGCTGTTGCTCGTCCGTCGAGTGTCTTTGTTCGCCCAGGCAGTAACGTAACAAGCGGCAGAACAGCGTCTTGCCGCTGCCGTGGCCCAGGCGGTTACCGTCGGTGTCGTCACCTTCTTCCGCTGGATCGGGTGACCAAACGACATTCAACCCCGGCCGTAAAGTGATATCGCGGATTCTGGTTTTGGAATCTCTCCAGAGAGTGAGCCTGCGCACCCATAGGCGCGGCTCGCGCTCGCCCACGCGAGGCGTAACCTTCAGAGGTTCACCGGCAAATAAGTCAGGCTGCCTGCTCATTGATGAACTCCACCAAGTCTAGAGGGAGGCCTTGCAGCAGCTCGCCCATATCTTTCTCCTTTAGCCAGCCAACGATCCAGCGTGCCCGCCCGTCAGCCCAACCCGAAGTGTCATAAGACTGCAGGCCATCGCCTGGTGCCCAAGTGTCCAGAAGCGGCTCCTCCACTAGTTCGCCGCGGGCGCGCATCTTCTTTACAGCCATCCCGAAGCTTGTGCGTGCGACGGGCACCAGCCCGTCGATGCCGACGGGTAGTACCGTGGCTTGGTCGCCGATGAGCTGGCACCACTGGGCGGCCACCGGTTGCGGAGCAACTCGCGCAAACAATCTAGGCTCGGCACACATGAGGGCTGCCAGTCGCACTTGCTGCATCGCCGCCGGCATGGCAAAGGCCTTCAGCACCGCAGCAAGCGCCAATGTGTCGTTCGTTGCTGGATCCGTACCTGCAGAGGCCCAAACGCTAATCGGCAGCGTCGCGGCTTCAGCCAGAATCGTGTCAAAGGAGGGCACGCCGACGAGCGCGGTCGGCGGCACGACCTTAGTGACGCGCCTTACGGGACGCTTAGTTTTGCCATTCTCTGCCGCTTGCCTCTCTTCTTGGTTGGCACGCTCGTGGTTCAGTGCAAGCAGCCGCCTGAGCACTTCCTTGCGCGCTTCGGAACTAAGCGTATAGCGCACACGATCGTTTTCAGGCAGGGTTTCTACCTCAACGAAATCGTGACCCAAATTCAGCTCGGCCCAGCCGTAAGCATCACGAACGGCGTTATCCAAAGCGACGTGCAGGCGACGCAGCTTCAGCAGGCCTTCGAAGCCCTCGTGGGCAACCTCGAGAGGACTCTTACTGACCTTGGCGACTAGTTCGGGGTTCAGGTCGCGGGCATGGAACAGATTGTAGATGTCCGTGACACCCAGCGAGAGTTCGCGCATCAGGCGCCGGCGATGCTCGTGATACTGCTCGCCAAGATTGGCCAAGCTTGCGTCCACGGTTTCCCATAGGTCGCTAGGAAACGCGAAAGTCTCGAAGCAGTCGGACGGTGAGTACCGAAGCCGTGTTTCCAACGCGCCGCTGTATTTCCGCGCCCAAACTTCATGCAGCGTGGATTGGACGACAGCGTAGTGGTCCCATCTGTCGGAAGCGAAGACGTACAGCGCGTCTGAGAACACTCGACTGGTCGGAGACGCAAAGAAGTTGAGATGCTTCGTTGTGCGAGCGGCGATGAAGCATCGGTCAATTTTCTTAATGGCATTCATCAAACCGGGGCGGTGCTCCGCGTATAACCACCAGACGTCCCGATAACGGTCTCGCTTCTGCGTTGCCCTAAACGGCTTTACCAATCTCTCGACAATGTTGAACGGCTCTCTGTATAGCCGTGCCTCTTCAATAGGCCAGTCGAAGAAATTGATGATGGCTCTTCCTGGCTTCTGTTCAGGATCGCTATTGAGTTCCTGTCCATTGATGATAGAGAAAAGAACATTAGCATTCTTTGGGTCGTCCTTGCGTAGCCTTTCAGCTTCGCTGTGATCCATCAGGAACCCATCGCCGAGGAAGATCGATCCCTGGAACATCTTTGCTGCATTCATTTGAATCTTACGCGGTTCACCAGCATCGATGGCATCATCTAAAAAGGCACTGATTGTTTCCACTGCTCGCCCGTCCAGTACACGTGGCTGATTCCACGTTCCCTTCCGAATCGTAACGGCCGCAACCACCAGCTTCGCACTGCCAGGCCACTTTATCGCGCGCACAGCATGATTAATCGTTCCGCCGGCTGCCATGATCTGCTCTAGACCGTCACGCCGTATGTCGCCGTCCTTGATAGAATTCGTGGTCAAAAATGAAATAAAGCCCTGCGGTTTTAATAGACTGAAGATCCGGCGAATGAAATAAACAACGAGATCGCTAAGACCCGCTGGCGCATACTCCCACTTCACATAGTGACAGAACGGGTGGCCGTAGCTACCGCTCAGATCTTGTCCACCGAGGTATGGGGGGTTTCCCAAGATGCAATCGAATCCGCCCCCGGCCATAACTTCCGGGAACGCCAAGAACCAATGAAAAAAGCGCTTCCTTTCTGCTATTGACCACGCTTCGGCCACCGCCGGTCCCTGAGGCTTGCACTCACCTTTCCAGTAACCGCGGAACTCTTCCTGCGTGATATGCAGGTCCGGCCGATTCTTCAGTTTCGGAATATAGAATTGGGCGATCGGCAGTGCCGCAAGTTGTTCCAGCCATAGCGCTTCGGCCGACTGAGATAGTGCATCGAAACGTCGCCGCTTAGCCTCGACCTCTTCCGGTGTGTGTTCGGGCAATACTTCGAGCCCGCGCCAGCCTTTCAGTGCCTCGTCGAGCTGCCGTTCTACTTCAGGGTTAAACCTCAGTAAACGCTGCCCCGCATGCTCCGCGCGGTTGCGTTGCCGTAGCTGAGTAGCTATCTCGCGGTCGTCCCTCGGCATTGCGGCAAAGGCCTCGTTGGGAATGCCCCGTGCCTCAATATCTCCGTGCCGCACGTAGCCCACGATGGCATTGCCGCACTTGATGTGGTGGTCCAGAAAGGTTAGCGGTTCGCCCGGCACGTGCGCTTCCAGCCACAGTGCCACCTTGCACAGTTCTACCGCCAGCGGGTTCAGATCCACACCGTAAATACAGTGGCGGATCACATCTCGGATCGCCATGCGTAGTGCCAGTGGCGATGGCTGATCTTCGCCAGTGCGAACGATGGCCAACTCCTGTCCGATGCGTCGTGCCGCAGCGAGCAGAATATGGCCGGACCCGCAGGCCACGTCGGCCACGCGCAGCGAGAGCAGCGCGGCCTGTGGATTTGCAGCCTTCAATCGTTCGGCAATCAAGTAGTCCAGCGAGTGCTTAATGAGCGGCTGTACAAGTTCATCGGGCGTATAGTGCGAGCCAGTATTAGCGCGTTCGTCACCGTGCTTGAAGGCGAAACTGGCTCGCACACCGTCCGACAAAATGACTGGTTCATACTCCAACAAGCCCTCGTACACTGAGCCAAACTCCTCGACGTTGAGCGCGCCGTAGTTGGCGCGGATGAGTTGGCCAGTATCTGGGTGGGAGTACAGGCTCAAGGCGCGTAGCGCCGCGAGCAGCGCGTCGTTGCCTAGCGTGGAACCGGCCAACGTTGCAATTGCCTGAGGGCTGAACAGATCGCCAGCCAGTGGCGGTACGCCTAGCTGGGTTCCTGGGCCGCCAGCCTCGAAAAGGCGAAAGCTGGCTTGCAACGCCGGCCATAGGTCGGCATGGCGGCGGTCGGCCAAGTGGCGCTTCTCGCTCAGACGACGCAGCCGCGTTACGCTGTAGAACTGCTGGTAGATATCACGTTGGCGCGTTTGCGTACCTTGCGGAAAAATTAGACCACGTTCCTCGATGACCATCAGAAACAGCAAGCGGTAGATCAGGCGCAGCAACTGCTTGTAGAAATCCGCAGCGCTCAACTGACCACCAACTATTTGTTCTCGCAACGCCTCGTTTGACTTGTGCTGCAGAAATCCATTGGCCAAGTCGAGGATAGCCTGCTCCACTGCTTTTGAGAGACCTTCACGTATGCGCGAGCCAGCGTCCAGCGAGTCCTGGTGGTATCGCTCAATCCAGCTGTGCTCAGCCTCGTCACAATTAACGGGCAAGCGGCTCGCATGCAATAGGCGGAAAAGCACCGCGAAGTCGGCAAACAGGCCATCTCCGAAGATCCGGTCGAGATCGAATTCCAGGTAGGTGAGCTTGACCAGGCGCGAGCTATCGCGCAGCAAGCGCAGCACGCGGCCATTTGTGACTAGCGCGTACAGCTCATCGGTCAGGTTCAAGTATTCCTGTACAACCGCGTGGGCAGACATGCGCAGCACGCCAGGACGCGGATCGGGCTTGCGGTCCAGTCCGGCAGGATCACGCGCACCGACTACGTGCACCACGGTACCACCACGATTAGTCACTCGGTGCGAGAGCGGGTAGAGCTTGCCGTTTGCTTCAGCGCTCTTGGGTTGGTACTCAAGCTGATAGCCAAGTAGCCCCAGCAATGGCAGTACCCATTGTTGGCGAGTTTCGGTGGTAGCGGAGCTTTCGGGGCGCAGCGATTCAAGCCTGCGCTGGAAGATGCGCCAGTAGTCCTGCGCATCGGCCCAAGCGCGGGCGATTTCATCCTTAACTTTGGTGGTGCCGTCTAGGCCGAAGTCAGCCGGCCGCTGGCCAGCTAAATCATCGAGGCGGCTCAGGACATCAGGCGAGAGGATCGAGCCCTCGATGCGAATACTGGAGTAGTTCATCGTGCTACCTCGGGCAGCAGCACGTAGATGCCTAAAAGGTCCATCGGCAACACGGGATAGACGACTTGGAAGCGCTGTTTGTCCATGAGTGCACTGAAGCGTTCATGGGCCTCAACGAGGCGCTTGGATTGAGCTTCGGCGATCTCGGTGAAGGCGTCTCCCAGTGCATCCAACAGACCCAGTTCGTTGTCTAGGAAGTTAGCGCGCGCCTGAGATGACAGCTCGGAAGTGGCTTGGGCCTCTGCAATTAAGGCCTTGGACGCCGCGTGATCCAGAAACTCGCTCTGTTGCGGCGTTCCTCGCCAACCCCAGAGCAACATTTCTTCTGCGACGATCTGATGATGGCTACGCGACTGCTCGATGACATTGCGGCAACGGAAGAGCAGCAGTGAGGTCTTCACGCTTACCGCACGGGTGCGAATCACGGCGGCACGGGCAGCACGCTTGTCCTGACGATTGATGGTGTTAGCCATTACCGTCTGACATAGCAGTTCGACAAAGGGGTGGTTCCGCCCCAGGTAAAGGTGGCCTTCGGGCGTGGGCGAGCGGAAGCTGACGAGCAGTGTTTCGCCGTCAGGTAACGTCTCACGCAGTGTCGCCGTCAGGTTGGCAGTAATAACGCGGTAGCCCGCGCCTACGGGCGTGACCTGCACGCCCATCAAGTTGGTCAGTACACCGGTAACGAAGCTCTCCACCGCCTTGGGATCACCAATGGCTTCGTCCACTTCGCGCAAATCGGCCTCAATCTCGTGCGCCTTGATGGCATGCTGGGCAAAGATACTGCGTGAGGCTTTCTCCCGCGCGGCAGCTTCGTCCAGTTTATGCGTGACTTCTATCTTGGCCGTGGCGGCTTCCTGGAACTCACTGAAGTCGAAGAGCAGACCTTGCACGCCCTGCTCGGTGCCAATGTGGCGATTAGGATTAAGAAGTAGTGCCTGGGTGATGGTGTCGATAATGCTCTGCGAATCCTCGGGGAACGGCACATTGATGCCGGTGGAGCGTTTGATCTCACGTACCTTGCGTAGGAGCACGTCGAGCACGACACCGTCAATTGGATTATCAGCGCCGTAGAGCAGGCAGGCTTTTACCACGGGCGCTACTTGACCGAAGCGGTCCACGCGGCCTTCACGCTGCTCTAAGCGATTGGGATTCCAAGGCAGGTCATAGTGGAGGACGGCAGTGAACTGATCCTGCAGATTGATGCCTTCGCTCAGGCAGTCTGTGGCGATGAGCACGCGTAGACTGGAGCTCCCCATGGCTTCGATACGCTGCTTGCGCACCTCGTCGGGCAGTTCGCTGGTGATGACTTGCAGATCAAGTTTCGGGAACTGCTTGCGCAGCAGTGGTTCCAGATGCTCGCCGACGTACTTGGCAGTCTCGATGTAACGGCAGAAGATGACCGGACAGAAGGGCGTGGGCAACTCGAGCCAATCGGAGATTTCCTTGGCGGTGGCAGCGAGCTTGCGGTCATGGTCCGGCCCGACGAGTGATTGCAAACGTTCGGCAAAACCGCGCAATTGCCGGCGCTGGTACTCGGACCAGTCCGCGCGTTCGATGATCTGGATGGGGGCGTTGTCACCTTCGTAGCCGTACTCGGTGTCGCCGACCGGGTTGGGAGCGTCGTCAAGGTGAGCATCGCCGTCTTCCATTTGCCAAACCTTGGCGAGTGCGGACATGCGAGTGTTCAGCATCTCAATGCCAGCTGCGGGGCTTGACATTACGCCACGTAGCAGACCCAGTGCCGTCCAGTAGTGAACGCGTTGGCGGTGACTGTCTTTGTCGGGCGAGATCAGCTTGCGCGAGAACTCGATCAGCTCACCGAAGAGTTGTAGGTAGCGCGCCGACAGCTTGTAGTTCAGTTCGAAGGCATCACGGCTGGGAAAAGGCGTGTCTTCGCCCAGCCATTTTTCGACATCCCCGCGTTTGCGCTGGACGAAATGGCGCGCCAACTCCGTGCGCTCGGCGCGAGAGGCAGATGGCAGGTCGATGAGCTCGAACTCGGGATGAAGCAGACCAAGCAGTGATTGAAACTCTTCGGATTTGCCACTGTGCGGCGTGGCCGTGAGCAAAATCACGTGTTGGTCAGGTTTCGCAGCGATGCGACTTACCAGATGGTAGCGCTGCTGCTGACTCGCTGAGGTGCCAGCCGGACGTGCGCAGGTATGGGCCTCATCAACGACGACCAGCTCCGGGCATTGCTCAATGAAGACATCGCGCCGAACATCGGACTTTATGAAGTCGACGCTGATAACTTGATACGGATAGTGGTCGTACACACTGGTATCGCCGTGAATCTGACGGTCCAGCCGGGCTTGCGTACTGGAGCGGATGATTACGGCTTCCAGATCGAGCTTGGCTCGGATCTCGGCCTGCCATTGCTCGCACAGATGAGGCAAGCAGACGACGGCAAAGCGCTTGATGCGGCGCCGCTCGAGAAGTTCACGGATGATCAGCAGCGACTCGACGGTCTTGCCCACCCCGACATCGTCCGCCACGAGCAGGCGAATACGCTCTTGGCGCAATGCCATTACGAGTGGGACCATCTGGTACGAGCGAGGACGGAACGAGAGTTTGGCCAGACAGCGGAACGGCCCAGCACCATTTCGGAAGGCTAGGCGTGCGGCATCGTAGAGCAAGCGTGCCGTGGCGAAGTCACCGAGGTCAGCGGCCTCAGGCTCCTTGAATCGAGCATCCTGGGGCTGCTCTCCACCCAGCGGCAGATATAGACCTGCAATTTCGTCGTCGGAGCCTCCCAAGGGTTTCAGGACCAGTAGTTCCGGGTCTTCCGAGGGTAGTACGACCCAGTCGCGCCCACGTAGCGCGACTAGCTTACCGGGTTGCAGGGCAACATTCATTTCACTTTCTTGAAGATGTCCGGACGCGCGGCCACCTTAGCGGCCAAATTGTCCTTGTAGTAATAGACCCAGACCTCGTCTCCGCGAGCGAGGATGGCCTGGCGCTTGATGGCGTCATCGGCCTGTACAGCAGGATCGTCGTGTGGCGTACCGTCGCAGAAGATCCAGATGCGCGGCTCGTAATAGAAATCCGGCTGTACGTAGAGACCGTCGACTGGTTTCTGTGCAGCGTCGGGCAAGCGCAAGCCGTTAGCGTGAAGGTATTCGATAAATGTACGTTCAGTGGAAGAGCTGGGATCCATGTTCCTCAGCAAATCAGCGTATTGGTCTTCGTAACTGATATAGCTCTTGTTGGTCTGAATCTCCAGCTCACAGAGGGCTAGCTTGGCAAGGGCATCTTGGATCAGGTGACGATCGATGATTTGGTGATCGCGTTGGTTGTAGTAGCTGAGCAAGTCGTCATACGAGGCTGGACCTTTGTAGTCGGAGGCGTCGAAGCGGCATAGGTTACGCGCCTGCTCAACCACAACGCGGAAAGCGTCAATATCTTCGACGAAGCGCGAGAGGATGCCTAGACTCCCTTCGGCCGACTCGTAGAGTAGGATATTGGGTGCCTTTGGGTCGCCAACACTAATGACTCCAACTTCGCTCGACTCAACTTGGAAGACCTGCTCGATGGCGCGCTTGAGCGCATACTGAAGCGTGATGACACCCTCAGGCGTGAGGCCAAGAGGCTGAACAGGAACGATGTAGAGCGCGTCAGCCAAGTTCGAGGTCCAGAGGTTCACGCGGCGATAATCTTCGCGCTGCTGGTCGTTCGTCTCAGGCATGGAGGCACGCCACTCACCGCTAACCATCCCCATGGGAAAGCCATCGGTGTTCTGCGAGCGCCACTTTCCACTAACGTGAATCAGGCGCGCTGCAGGTACGAACATCAGGTTGACCATCGCATCCGTAGCCACCTTGAGGCGGGCGCGTTGTACCCGGTCTACGTCACCACCGTCGATGCTAAAGTAAGTTTTAATTTCAAAGCCGCGAGAGGCACGCTCCTCCTCTTCACAAGAAATACGGTCCACCTCTTCGGCGCGCGACTCAGCCATTTCGAGAAGGTTATGCAAGTGCAGCTTGTTGGCATTGTCTGCAAGACTAACACCTGAGATTGGGCAGGTTTCTAGCTGCAACTGGTCACCGATAAGAAAGTAGCCAGCCTTAGTGCTGACCTTAGCCTCGGTCAGTGCGGCATCCGGCTCTTGCACAACTAACTGACGAACCTGATACTTGCGGCCGCTGTAGTAGATGATGTTCAGTGGGCCGAATTCGCGCAACGCGGTCGAGCGCGGACGCGAAATGAACTCCCCGTGCGTGTCGGCCGTGGGCAGAAACACGCGTAAGGGCAAACGGGTGAAGTTGTAGCCAGGCAAGAAGCCTTCGGCAGCCAGGTAGCGGTAGGGATAGAATTCTGAGAGCTCAGAGAATCCGCCCCCCTGATTGCGGAGCAGGTCGAGTTGGCGGGTGGCCTGATCCTGGGCGCGTTTGTACTTGCGGTACTCTTCGCTACCCAGGTTCAAAGTACCACTCTGGATCTTCTGCGTGGCTTTATCGAGCGTACTACGCGCGGAGTGATAAAGAATGCGCCAGCGCTCGATGGCACGATCCAAGTTATCGGGCAACGCTTGCAGGGTCTGCTCGGACCACACGTCGGTGAACCAGTGCGCAGCCTTTTCCTTCAGAGTGGACTCGATGTCCTGAATGACGCGTTGGAAGCTGGCGCGAATACGGTCTTTGGTCTCCGTGCCCAATTGTAGACCGGCGCGAACCGCAGGAAGCAACGGAAGTTCGTGCTTCTCTTCGTCGATGAAACGGGTCACGGACGGCCGACCGCTCTCGCTGTTTTCAAGTCCGGGCAGGCCGACTTCGGATATCGCCAAGGCGTTGAGGTGTGTTTGCAGGAGCTCGCGATTCGCCAAGTCCAAGCGCGGCGCCTGCACGACACCAGCGACAAGATCGACCTGGCGACTAAAGTAGTGGCGGTCGTGTGGAGAATAAGTTGAACAATAGGTGAAGACTAGCGCTCCCTGCCCACCCCGGCCCGCGCGACCTGCACGCTGTGCGTAGTTCGCCGGATTCGGTGGTGCATTACGCAGATGCACAACGCTCAACCCACCGATGTCAATGCCCAGCTCCATGGTCGGCGAGCAGAACAATGCGCTGATCGATTGGCTGCGAATACGAGGCAGATCGGGAATATTTTTTTCGGGATCGAGGAACCATTCGGCGCGGAAACGCTCTTCGCGGTCGCGCCGTTCGGCCACGCCAAGCTGGCCCGTGTGATCCTCTGCCCGCAGCCGCTTCGCGGCGGCAAAGTTGCGCTGATACAGATCCTGAAAGAAGCGATTTGGCTTGGGTGCTTGCTGCTTGTAGCTGCGGCGCTTAATGAGATCAGCCTTGACGGTCTCCAGGTCACCTGGGCGCCATAGAATTTTCTCGATACGCAACCGGTAGAGAGCGATGCTCTCGTTGTTCTCGCCCTTGGCAGGCTGTGAAACAAGATAGTCGGCATCTTCGAGCTTCTCCAGCAGAGTCCTTATGAAGACGCCGTAGTGGTCGCCGCGCAGTTCGACGTCTAGGTCACGCTGCTTGACGAAGAGCTTAATGAACTTCCCCAAGCCGCTGGCCGGCCCCATGCTCTTGGATGCCACTTTGGCGCTGCGATGCAGCGCCTCCAGGCGCATATAAAAGGGTTCGCGCAGCGTTTCGGTGGGGTCTAGGGTCCACGGGCTACGCAGTTTCTCGCGAAATAGCTTTTCATGTTCGCGCAGCTTGGCGTGGGTTAGGTAGTTCTCGCTGTGGAGTGCGTACTCGAGACGGAAGAAATCGAGGATCGCAGTGAGGAAGAGCACCCGCCCGTCGAGTTCTAGCTCGTCCAAGATTGGTACGTTTTTCCAATACTTGTCCTGGGCCGCAACCTCGGTCAGATCTACATAACCCACGTCGAGTAGAGCGCACTGCTCTAAATTGGGCAGAACGATGCGCCAGCTCCGTCGTAGGTCGCCAAGCGCACGATAAAGCAGGAAGGTCTGGAACTGCTCGTCATAGCTGCGTTTGATATTGGGCAGCTCAGGTTCGTCCGCACGGTTCGCGTACTCGATAAACGGAAGCTTCAATGCCGAGAAAATGGCAGGCCCAAGGCGCTCGAACGTGAGACCTGCATCGCCAGCGCTTACGACCGCGCGATGAATGCCCGCGCGCAGGCGCACTACCTGAACGAAGTCATTGAAGTGGCCAGCCTGTAGAGCGGCGTCCTGGCGATTGTCGGTGAAGCTGATGAGCTTCTGGCTGCGCAAATCGTAACCTGCGTCGCTGAGGCGATTGAGGATCGAAAAAGTTGTGATCGTCGTGGACGTGCTGCGACCTTCGCTGCCTAGCTTGGTGAGCTTGGTTCCCTCATTGGTCTTAGTGTCGAAGAAGACGCCCGCCGTCGGGTCGAACAACAAGGGGGCCCTCATAAACCACCCCCACCACTTGAGCGTTTCGGTCTCTGAACAGCGACCGGTTTCGTCGAAATACAGACGGACAGGGAAGAATGCGCGTTTTCGGGTATCCGGGCCGTTCCGGCCACGGTTGAGCCATGTGTCCGGCAGAAAAGCCAAATCATCGCGCTCATCCCAAACGTCGTCACCTACAATCAGATAGCCGTCCTGGCCGCCGTCATCCTCATCACTCGACTCGCGGAATTCACGCGGCACCAGGCGGTCGCCGATCCGCGTGGCGCAGATGAAGGCATGACCGCTGGAACGACTGAAAACATTAGGGAAAATGGGCTTCTTATTTTCTTCGTCACTCTTGAAGAAGCCAGGTTCTAGCGTAACCGAGCGGTTCTCGTCCTGATCCAACGTCGTGTATACAGAGCCGGTCTGCGATATGAATTGGTGCAGCTTAAAGGGAAGCACCGTGTAGCGCTGACCTGCTCCTTGCAGCGTTTGGTTTACGTTGCTGATCCAACGCAGTAAATCGCCGAGAGCTTGCCTAGCAATAGGGGCGTCGACCCCTGCATCTGCAGCAAGCTGCTGTACGACCTCGGTCAGGGTTCGCGGCTTGCCACGGACAAGGCCGGTCGGCGCCTCAGCCAGCGCAATGCAGCTTTCCAGCCACTTGCCAAGTGGATTGGTGCGCAAAACATCAAGACCGGCCTTAATGTCGATACCAGCGTGAACGGCCTTCTTGAGTGCGGCGACATCGGGTCGCTCAAGCTTGTCTCCAAGAGATGGCGCGAGCGACTCGTTCACCACCTGTGAAGCCAAGAAGGGTCTGCCGAACAACACCGACGCGACGTCGGCAATCTGTTGCTTTTGCTGACCAAGATCACCACCGGACGCCATCGTGGCGGAAGTGCCAACGCAGACAAGCTTGCGCTTGCATTGAGCCTGAATACGCCTGATGAGCATCGCCACGTCCGCGCCCTGGCGGCCGCGGTAAGTGTGTAATTCGTCGAAGACGAGGTATTGCAAGTGCTCGTAGATGCTGTCCCGTATGGTCTGCTCGGCAGTACGCGTAAGGAGCAACTCCAGCATCATATAGTTGGTAAGCAGGACGTTCGGCGGGCTTTCGCGCATGCCATCGCGTTTGTCTTGCTTCTCCTGGCCAGTGTACTGACCAAAGGTGATAGGAAAGGTCCGGCCCGTCGCCTTCTCGTAGTTCTCTTTGTAGCGGCGAAACTCTTCGAACTGCGAGTTGATCAGCGCGTTCATCGGATAGACGATAACCGCACAGATGCCGCTTGCAACCGGCTTGGCCAGCAAGTCATTAAATATCGTCGCGATGTAGGTTAGCGACTTACCAGAGCCCGTGCCTGACGTGACGATGAAATCCCTACTGGCCGTGCCGAGTTGGATGGCATCGACCTGATGCTTGTAGAGCGAGTAGCCTTTGAGAACGGAGACAAGGTCCGGGTGAACGATGCCCTTAGCGGCGACTTCGGCGACCGTGCCGGCGGATTCGAACGCTGGGTTGAACTGCAGCAACGGCTCAGGCCAGAGCCGCCCTTCGGACAAACGTGCCTCCACCGCCGAGCGGATCTGAGGATCAAGAATGTTGAGGAAGCTCTGAATGTACTTAGCGTAGTCGTCAACAACTCTGGAGTGGGTTCCTAGCACGTCCACTGCATCTGCTTCCTTATTGTTGCGGGCCAGTTTTGTTATGGTCCTTCCGACCGTCAAACACTCGTGCCAGGCCACATTATTGGCATCTTCCGTACCAGCCGCCCCGACGATGCCGGAGGGTGATGACCGGAACTCTCCGCTCGAATTGCGTCAAGCAACAGCGGTCCGTGCGTTTGCAATACAGCGTGCGATCTATCAACGTAGCGGCGTCAAGTATACGATGACGCTGCGTAGCGCTCAGAGGCATAGGATTCAATATATTAGACCTACCCCAGACCTCGCGTGATTACCAGTCAGCTATCGGCTCATTGGGGGCTTTGACATTTCGTGGGCGGGCAGATGCGTCAATATCGTCTGACGGGATGGGTTTATTGAGGGGCGTTTGGCTCTGCAAGTCTTGAGCGCCGTACCGGACGACAATCATAGATCTCCCCGTCACCACTGACACTCGTCAGTGGAAAGTCTGCGGCCTTAGCCTCCCTACGAAAAAGCCCGAATCTCAAAGCAACAAAGCCGACTTGTGGTCGGCTTTGTTAGCGAAGGATATCTTTGCACCTGATGTAAAAATACCCTTCCTATCTCAAATGCAACGAGCTGGAACGTTTGTCGGAGAGCAGACGGGGCAACCCCATCAACTTCGTACTGTAAAGCTGAGCGGTTCGCCCTTGCTCTCGAAAATTTTCACCAGGAAAGGCGCATGATCCGCACCCAATTTTCCTCGAAAATTTCCATCAAATACGTCTTCAGTTTTCATCTTTAGTGTCGAATTTTTCACTTATCGTGACATTCGACAGTAGTTTGAAATCAAACGTCAATATTCCCCGCCCGCAACGCATTCGACTCGATAAACGCCCGCCGCGGCTCGACATCATCCCCCATGAGGGTAGTAAAGATCCCATCCGCAGCAATCGCATCCTCGATCTGCACACGCAGCAGACGCCGCACTGCCGGATCCATCGTCGTTTCCCACAGCTGCTCGGGGTTCATCTCGCCGAGCCCCTTATAGCGTTGTTTGGAGACGTTCCGCTCCGCATCCGCCAGTAGCCACTTCATCGCGCTCTTGAAGTCCGCCACGGCCATGCTGCGCTCACCGCGCTTGATGACCGCACCTTCCCCAATAAGCCCCTTGAACGTATTCGCAGTGGTGACGAGCTGCTGATAATCCGCCGTGTGCTGGAATTCCTGGTCGATGACCGAGACCCGCACGTTGCCGTGATGCGTACGCTCGACATGCAGCGCCCGCTGTTCGCGAACCGCATCATACGAAGGCACCACACGCACTTCGTTCTTCAGCGCTTCATCATGCAACGCAGCGTGCAGAGCCTTAGCCGAAGCCTCGGTCGACTCCTCATTGGAGAGATCGATCACCACGCCATCCATGACGGCTTCCAGCGCGGCCGGGTCATACAACCGGCTCAACCGATCGATCACGCTCTGCGACAGCAGATACGACCGCGCCAGCTCCCCGAGCGCATCACCCGAAATCGCCGCAGCATTCTCACCCGGCACCAGCTCCGACCCTTGCAGCGCCAACCGCAGCATATGCGCGTTGAGCTCCACGTCATCCTTCAGATACCGCTCGTCCTTGCCCGCCTTGATCTTGTAAAGCGGCGGCTGCGCGATATACACGTACCCGCGCTCGATCATGTCCGGCATTTGGCGATACAGGAACGTGAGCAGCAGCGTCCGGATGTGCGCACCGTCGACGTCCGCGTCGGTCATGATGATGATGCGGTGATAGCGGAGCTTGTCGAGGTTGTAGTCTTCCTTGCCGATCCCGCACCCAAGCGCGGTCACGAGCGTGACGATCTGCTCCGACGACAGCAGCTTGTCGTAGCGTGCCTTCTCGACGTTCAGCACCTTGCCGCGCAGCGGCAGAATCGCCTGGAACTTGCGATCACGCCCTTGCTTCGCCGACCCACCTGCCGAGTCACCCTCGACGATGTAGATTTCACACTTCGCCGGGTCTTTCTCCTGGCAGTCCGCGAGCTTGCCCGGCAGGCCAACGCCGTCGAGCACGCCCTTGCGGCGCGTCATCTCACGCGCCTTCCGCGCCGCATCACGCGCACGCGCAGCTTCGACGATCTTCCCGCAGATGATCTTCGCGTCGATCGGCGTTTCGAGCAGGAACTCTTCCAGCGCCTTCGCCACGACTTCCTCAACCGGCGCACGAACCTCGGAAGAAACCAGCTTGTCCTTCGTCTGCGAGCTGAACTTCGGCTCCGGCACCTTCACGGACAGCACGCAGGACAGCCCTTCGCGCATGTCGTCGCCGGTCGTCTCGACCTTCGCCTTCTTCGCGATTTCGTTGTCGGTGATGTACTTGTTGATGACGCGCGTCATCGCGGCCCGCAGGCCGGTCAGGTGCGTGCCGCCGTCGCGCTGCGGGATGTTGTTCGTGAAGCACAGCACGTTTTCGTTGTAGCTGTCGTTCCACTGCATCGCGACTTCGACGCCCACGCCGTCCTTCTCGCCCGTGGCGAAGAACACCGTCGGGTGCAGGTTGGTCTTCGTCTTGTTGATGTACTCGACGAAGCCCTTCACGCCGCCGGCGAACGCGAAATCGTCTTCCTTGCCCGAGCGCAGATCGGTCAGGCGAATCCGCACGCCGTTGTTCAGGAACGAAAGCTCACGCATCCGCTTCGCGAGGATGTCGTAGTGATACTCGACCGTGCCGAAAATGGTCGGATCGGCCATGAAGTGCACTTCGGTGCCGCGGTTTTCTGTGTCGCCGGTCACGAGCATCGGCGACACTTCCACGCCGTCCACGACCTCGAGCACGCGATCCTGGGCGACGCCGCGGTGGAACTCCATGAACCGCTTCTTGCCGTCGCGGCGCACGGTGAGGCGGAGCCAGCTCGACAGCGCGTTCACGCACGACACGCCCACGCCGTGCAGGCCGCCCGACACCTTGTAGCTGTTCTGGTCGAACTTGCCGCCGGCGTGCAGCTCGGTCATCACGATCTCGGCGGCGCTGCGCTTCGGCTCGTGCTTGTCGTTCATCTTCACGTCGGTCGGAATCCCGCGGCCGTTGTCGGTCACGGAAATCGAGTTGTCGGCGTGAATCGTCACGTGGATGTCGTTGCAGTACCCGGCCAACGCTTCGTCGATCGAGTTGTCGAGCACCTCGAACACGAGGTGGTGCAGACCGGTGCCGTCCGACGTGTCGCCGATGTACATCCCGGGGCGCTTGCGCACCGCTTCCAGACCTTCGAGGATCTGGATCGACGAGGCGCCGTAGCTGCTGTTATCGGGTTGCGAATTGTGCTGTTCACTCATGGATATCTTCCGGTTCTGCGGGGCCACTCTCGTGGCGGCGCGGTGCGTTTCAGCGAGAAATCGCCGGGCCGCTCCAGTTTCCTGGCCCGCCCCAAGTGCCGAAAAGGCACTAAAAGGGCGGGTTGTCGGTTCGCCATAAAAACGCCAAAGGGGCTTGCCGCCCCCTGGTGTGTGTCGCGATGTCGAGCGCGTCAGATGCGCATCGGCATCACGACATACTTGAACTCGTCGTTCTCGGGCACGGTGATCAGCGCGCTCGAGCTGGCGTCGCCGAGGCTCACCTGCACGGTGTCGACCTTCAGGTTCGCGAGCACGTCGAGCAGATACGTGACGTTGAAGCCGATGTCGACGGTATCGCCCTGGTAGGCGATTTCGAGTTCTTCCTGCGCCTCTTCCTGATCGGCGTTGGTCGACATGATCTTCAGCTGGCCCGGCGCGATGATGCAGCGCACGCCCTTGAACTTGTCCGAGGTCAGGATCGCCGCGCGTTGCAGCGAGCGCTGCAGTTCTTCACGGCCGATCTCGAACGTGTTCTTGTGCGCCTTCGGGATCACGCGCTGGAAGTCGGGGAACTTGCCCTCGACGAGTTTCGACACGAGCTCGACCTGGCCGAACGTGAACTTGGCCTGGGTTTGCGCGATGTCGATGGTGACGGTGTCGTCGATGTCTTCGAGCAGGCGCTGCAGCTCGAGAATCGTCTTGCGCGGCACGATGACTTCCTGGCGGCCGAACGTGCCGCCTTCGAGCTTCATCGACGAGAACGCGAGGCGGTGGCCGTCGGTGGCCACGGCCATCAGCTGGTCGCCGTCGACGACGAGCAGCATGCCGTTCAGGTAGTAGCGGATGTCCTGCTGCGCCATCGCGAAGTGCACCATGCCGAGCAACTGGCGGAACGACTTCTGCGGGACGGTGAGCGTGGCGCCGAAATCCTTCGCCTGCGCGACGGTCGGGAACTCGTCGGCCGCCAGCGTCTGCAGGGCGAAGCGGCTCTTGCCCGATTGAACGGTGAGGCGCTTGTCGGCGAGCGACAGCGTGACCTGGCCGTCAGGCATCGCGCGCAGGATGTCGAGCAGCTTGCGGGCCGCGACGGTGGTCGCGATCTGGTCGCCGCCGACGCCGAAATCGGCGCGCGTGGTGATCTGCAGCTCCAGGTCGGTCGACAGGAATGAAACGTCCGGGCCGTTCTTGGTGATCAGCAGGTTGGCGAGGATCGGCAACGTATGGCGGCGTTCGACGATGCCGCTGACCGTTTGCAGCGGCCTGAGGAGGGTGTCTCGTTCGGTCTTGACCAGTTGCATAGAGTTCCTTCGTTGAGTAACGGCCTGCAGCGCAGCAGCCACGCAGCGCCCCGCCGGCCGGGCTCTTGGCCCGCCACCACCGGGGCGGTCAAACCAGTATTGTGCCTCAAAACCGAACCGCCCCCCTTAAATTGGGGCGGAGGCCGAATTATCAAGCGCGGTGCGCGCGCTCAGCCCTTCAGCGTCTGTTCCAGCACGTGCAGCTCGTGGTTGAGCTGCGCGTCCTTGCTGCGCTCGTCGGCGATCTTGCGCACCGCGTGCAGCACGGTGGTGTGATCGCGCCCGCCGAACAGCTCGCCGATTTCCGGCAGGCTCTTCTGCGTGAGTTCCTTCGCCAGGTACATCGCAATCTGCCGCGGCCGCGCGATGTTCGCGGGACGCTTCTTCGAGTACATGTCCGCGACCTTGATGTTGTAGAAGTCGGCGACGGTCTTCTGGATGTTCTCGACCGAAATCTGCCGGTTCTGCACGGTCAGCAGGTCCTTCAGCGCTTCCTTGGTCAGCTCGATCGAGATCTCGCGGCCGTGGAACTTCGAATACGCGAGGATCTTGCGCAGCGCGCCTTCGAGTTCGCGCACGTTCGAGCGCAGGTGCTTCGCGACGAAGAACGCGACGTCTTCCGACAGGTTCACGCCTTCCGACTGCGCCTTGCGCATCAGGATCGCGACGCGCATTTCCAGCTCGGGCGGTTCGATCGCGACGGTGAGGCCCGAGTCGAAGCGCGAGATCAGGCGATCGTCGATGCCGGAGATTTCCTTCGGATACGTGTCGCTGGTGATGATCACCTGCGCCTTGTTCGCGACGAGCGCCTCGAACGCGTAGAAGAATTCCTCTTGCGTGCGCGACTTGCCGGAGAAGAACTGGATATCGTCGATCAGCAGCAGGTCGAGCGAATGGTAGTAGCGCTTGAAGTCGTCGAACGCCTTGCGCTGGTACGCCTTCACCACGTCCGACACGTATTGCTCGGCGTGGATGTAGCGGATGCGCGCGCCGGCCTTGTCGAGCAGCAGCTGGTTGCCGATCGCGTGGATCAGGTGGGTCTTGCCGAGGCCGACGCCGCCGTACAGGAACAGCGGGTTGTACGAGATGCCGGGGTTGTCCGCGACCTGTATCGCGGCGGCGCGCGCGAGCTGGTTCGCCTTGCCGGTCACGAAGTTGTCGAACGTGAGCACCGGGTTCAGCTTCGAACGTTCGTACATCGAATCGGCTTCGCCGCCGTTCGCGGGCGCGGCGCCCGGGCCCGGACGCCACGTGCGGCGGCCGGCCGCGGCTTCGTGCGCGGGCAGGCTCGGCAGGTCGATGTCGGCGTCGTCGGCGTTCAGGTGGTGGGCGGCGGCCGCCGACGGCGTCATCGGCACGTCGGCCGGCGCGCTGGGCGCGGCGGCGGCATTCGCGGTCAGGTTGGCGGCGATCGCGGCGACCGTCGCGGCCGGGCCGTTCGGGGTCAGCGGCGCACGTGGCGCGGCCGGTGCGGCGCCTGCGGCGGCGCTGCGCATGCCGGCCTTCGGATCGAGGACGAACTGGACTTCGATCGGCGTGTTCCAGAATTCTCGGGCCAGATCGGAGATCCGGCCCGAAAACTGGCTCTTGACCCAGTCCAGCTTGAAGCGGTTCGGCGCGGCGATGGACAGCGTGTTCGCCGACGCATCGAAGGCCACCGGGGCCAAGGGTTTGATCCACGTCACGTACTGCTGGGGCGTCAGCTCGCGCTCCAGCAGTGCGGAACAGTGTTGCCAGAAATCGTTCATCAAGTAACTGTCGTTTTTTGCGTGCACAGCGCGGCTCGCCGGCGCCCTTGTCGCAGTCGCGCAACAAGGCCCGAAGCGGTCGTGCGAGCGTGCCTCGGACGCCTGCGTCACAGTCTTGGAGGGGCAGGCGCGAGCCGAAGCGGCGTGCGGGATTCTTGGAGATAAGGCGAGATTCTAACGCCAAACGCGGCCACAGCGGGACTTATCCACAGGCCGGTCGTGTGGGTCGCGGGGCCGGATCGGCGCGGCCCGGCACAGGCGAGCGAGTCGTAAAGTATTGACCGTCAACGGAAAAACGGTTTAAATAGCGGGTTCCGCGAAAACCAATCCTGTATTCCCGGCGATTGCGTTCGCCCGAATGCCTCCGGTTAAGGGCACGCGGTCCCCTGAATTTCGACATTCTCGAACAAGTGAGAACATCATGAAACGTACTTACCAACCGTCCGTGACGCGCCGCAAGCGCACCCATGGCTTCCGTGTCCGCATGAAGACGGCAGGTGGCCGCAAGGTCATCAACGCTCGCCGCGCGAAGGGCCGCAAGCGCCTCGCCATCTAAGGCAGGTTGCGCGCTGTGTCCGCCGTCCGCAGTCCTGCGGAAGGTGCCGTCGAGCCGGGTGCGAATCCGTCGCAGACGAAAGCCGCCTTCCCGAAAGCTGCGCGACTTCTGAAAACGGATGAATTTTCATCCGTTTTTCGTTTGCGCCCCTGGCGGCGCTCCGCGCACTTCGTGATCTACGGCAAGCCGACCGGTCAGCCCGCACGCCTGGGGCTCGTCATCGGCAAGAAGTATGCGCCGCGTGCAGTAACACGTAACCTCGTGAAGCGGCTGGCGCGCGATCAGTTTCGCCTGCGCCGCGCCGAATTCGCAGGTTACGACCTGCTGCTGCGGCAGCACACGCGCTTCGACAAGAAAGCGCTGCCGAGCGCGGCTTCCGCCCCGCTCGCGGCGATGTGCGCGGCCGAGATCCGCGAACTGCTCGACAGGGCAGTCCGGGAAATCGCGCGCCGGGCGTCGAAGCCCGCGTCCGAGTGACGCATCCGTGCCCCGGTGCGGCGTTCGCGCCCGCCCGGCCGGTTTTGACGCGGCGTCGAACGGCGCCGCCCAAGGTATGAAAACGGTATTGATCGCCTTGCTGCGCTTCTACAAGGTTGCCGTGAGCCCGATGCTCGGCAACCGTTGCCGTTTTTATCCTTCCTGTTCGGATTACGCGCGCGAGGCAATCCAGTATCATGGCGCCGCGCGCGGCACGTATCTCGCCGTCAGGCGCGTGTGCCGATGCCACCCGTTTTCCGCGGGCGGCGTCGACCTCGTCCCGCCGCCCAACTCCGACACTCGCGCTCGCGGCGAAGCCGACGCGCGGTCCCATCGACTCTGAGACAACGCATGGATATCAAACGCACCGTCCTATGGGTGATCTTCTTCATGTCAGCTGTCATGCTGTACGACAACTGGCAGCGGGACCATGGACGCCCGTCGATGTTCTTCCCGAGCGCCACGCACACGGCCCCGGCCGCTGCCGGCGGCGCATCGGGCACGGGCGCGACGACCGCAGGTGACGTGCCTGCCGCTGCAGCCGGCGCCGCACCGTCGACGACGGCCCCGGCCGCGCAGGCGCAGCTCGTGAAGTTCTCGACCGACGTGTACGACGGCGAAATCGACACGCGCGGCGGCACGCTCGCGAAGCTGACGCTGAAGAAGCAGGGCGACGGCAAGCAGCCCGACCTGTACATCACGCTGTTCGACCACACGGCCGGCCACACGTATCTCGCACGCACGGGCCTGCTCGGCGGCGATTTCCCGAACCACAACGACGTCTACACGCAGCTGAATCCCGGCTCGACGTCGCTGACGGGCGACCAGAACACGCTGAAGCTGTCGTTCGAATCGCCGGTGAAGGGCGGGGTGAAGGTCGTGAAGACCTACACGTTCACGCGCGGCAGCTACGTGATCGGCGTCGACACCAAGATCGACAACGTCGGCACGGCCCCGGTCACGCCGACGGTCTACATGGAACTGGTGCGCGACAACACGGCCGTCGAAACGCCGATGTTCTCGCACACGTTCCTCGGGCCGGCGGTCTACACGGACGCGAAGCACTTCCAGAAGATCAACTTCAGCGACCTCGACAAGAACAAGGCCGACTACGTGAACTCCGCCGACAACGGCTGGGTCGCGATGGTGCAGCACTACTTCGCGTCGGCCTGGATTCCGCAGCAGGGCGCGAAGCGCGACATCTACGCTGAAAAGATCGATCCGACGCTGTACCGCGTCGGCGTGAAGCAGCCGGTCGCCGCGATCGCGCCGGGCCAGTCGGCCGACGTGCAGGCGCGCCTGTTCGCCGGTCCGGAAGAAGAGCGCATGCTCGAAGGCATCGCGCCGGGCCTGGAACTCGTGAAGGACTACGGCTGGGTGACGATCATCGCGAAGCCGCTGTTCTGGCTGCTCGAGAAGATCCACAGCTATGTCGGCAACTGGGGCTGGGCGATCGTGCTGCTGACGGTGCTGATCAAGGCCGTGTTCTTCCCGCTGTCGGCCGCGAGCTACAAGTCGATGGCGCGCATGAAGGAAATCACGCCGCGCATGCAGGCGCTGCGCGAACGCTTCAAGAGCGATCCGCAGAAGATGAACGCCGCGCTGATGGAGCTGTACAAGACCGAGAAGGTCAATCCGTTCGGCGGCTGCCTGCCGGTCGTGATCCAGATCCCGGTGTTCATCTCGCTGTACTGGGTGCTGCTCGCATCGGTCGAAATGCGCGGCGCGCCGTGGATTCTGTGGATTCACGACCTGTCGCAGCGCGATCCGTTCTTCATCCTGCCGGTGCTGATGGCCGTGTCGATGTTCGTGCAGACGAGCCTGAACCCGACGCCGCCGGACCCGGTCCAGGCGAAGATGATGAAGTTCATGCCGATCGCGTTCTCGGTGATGTTCTTCTTCTTCCCGGCAGGTCTCGTGCTGTACTACGTGGTGAACAACGTGCTGTCGATCGCGCAGCAGTACTACATCACGCGCAAGCTCGGCGGCGTCAAGAAGAAGCCGGCCTGACGTTCGTTGCATTCGCGGGTGGCCAGCCGCCCGCGATGCGCGCAAAAAAGCCGCATGGTTCGTGACCATGCGGCTTTTTGTTTCCCGGCGACGGTGATTGCGACGGTTGCCGCTCAGGCCTTCTTCGCTTCGAGTTTCGGATCGCCGTAGAACTGCTCGACCAGTTCCTGCACGAGGTAGCGCTGATGCGGCGACAAGGCCTCGATCTTCGATGCGAGTTCGATCGTCTCGGGCGTGGGCGGGTAGCGTTCGTCGCGCGGCAGCGGTTGCGGCGTCGGATGTTCGATCACGCTCGGCGACGGCCCGTAATGCAGCCAGTGCACTTCGACGCGCAACCATTCGGCGAGCGTTTCGAGTTTGTCCGACGTCGGGATCGTGCGGCCCGTCAGCCATTTGTGCGCGGTTTGAGGCGAAACGGGGTGCGTTCCGCGGTGACGCAGATTGAATCGGTTCGCCAGCTCCGTCGCGCCGGTGACCTTCTCCGGGCTGCGCCGCAGGGCGAATTTCAGGCGTTCCGAGAACGCGGCTTTTTCTTCGGATGTCGGCATGGGGAGATTGTGCAATTCCATTGCCGCGTCTCAGACAACCATAAGAGATAAACGTATCTCATTCGGACGAATCCCGACCTTGGTCAGGATGGTCAATGAAATTGAGGGACGCAGTGTCGAGCCGCTCCAGCAAACATACTTGTCCGAAATGGCGGGTGGCTCATCCCGCTGGACTGATACTCGGCTTATCCCCGGCGGGATAAATTCGGGCAAGTCCGAATCGGGCGCCGCAGCCGGTGGCATCTGAGCCGGCACGCTACAATGCCGGCGTTCCGATGCCCGAACTGTTGCGCGGGCGCACCACCGACTCGCTGATTACCCGATTTCTCTGATTCTTCCGATTCCCATGCTCGCTACCGATTCCGATCCGATCGTCGCCATTGCCACTGCTGCCGGCCGGGGCGGCATCGGGGTCGTCCGCGTGTCGTTCGGGCGCGGCGGCGAGGCGGCCGCGCTGCCGCTGATCGACGCGTTGTGCGGGCAAAAGCTCGCGCCGCGGCATGCGAGCTACGTGCCGTTCCTCGACGCGCACGGCGCGCCGCTCGACCGCGGGATCGCGCTGTATTTCCCGGCGCCGCATTCGTACACCGGCGAGCACGTGCTCGAGTTGCAGGGGCATGGCGGGCCGATCGTGATGCAGCTGCTGCTGCAGCGCTGCCTGGATGCGGGGCGCGGCTTCGGGCTACGGCTGGCGGAGCCGGGCGAGTTCACGCGGCGCGCGTTCCTGAACGACAAGCTCGACCTCGCGCAGGCCGAGGCCGTCGCCGACCTGATCGAGGCGAGCACCGAGGCGGCGGCGCGCTCGGCCGGGCGTTCGCTCGACGGCGCGTTCTCGCGGCAGATCCATGCGCTCGTCGACGACGTGATCACGCTGCGGATGCTGGTGGAGGCGACGCTCGATTTTCCGGAGGAGGAAATCGACTTCCTCGAAGCGGCCGACGCGCGCGGCAAGCTCGCGAAGATCCGCGCGCAACTCGCGCACGTGCTCGGCGATGCGCGACAGGGTGCGCTGTTGCGCGAAGGGCTGTCGGTCGTGCTCGCGGGGCAGCCGAACGTCGGCAAGTCGTCGCTGCTGAATGCGCTGGCGGGCGCCGAGCTGGCGATCGTCACGCCGATCGCCGGCACGACGCGCGACAAGGTCGCGCAGACGATCCAGGTCGAGGGGATTCCGCTGCACATCATCGATACGGCCGGGCTGCGCGAGACGGAGGATGAAGTCGAGCGGATCGGCATCGCGCGCACGTGGAGCGAGATCGAGCGCGCGGACGTCGTGCTGCATCTGCTCGATTCGCGTACGGGGATGACGCCGGACGACGAGACGATCGCCGCGCGGTTTCCGGCCGGTGTGCCGGTGGTGCGCGTGCTGAACAAGACGGATCTGACCGGCGTGCCGGCGTGCGTCGAGCATCCGGCGGCGGAAGGCGATCTGACCGAGGTGCACCTGTCGGCGAAGCGCGGCGACGGGATCGACATGTTGCGCGCGGAGTTGCTGCGGATTGCGGGGTGGCAGGCGGGGGGCGAGGGGGTGTATCTGGCGCGCGAGCGGCATCTGATCGCGCTGCGGGCCGCGCAGGAACATCTCGCGCAGGCGGCGGATCACGCGGAGCAGCGTGCGCAGTCGCTTGACCTGTTTGCCGAAGAGCTGCGGCTCGCGCAGGAACAGCTCAATGCGATTACCGGGGAGTTCACGTCGGATGATCTGCTGGGGGTGATTTTCAGCAGGTTTTGTATCGGGAAATAACCAGTCGCCCAAGATTGTCCAAGGTCGTCTAGCCATCCCTCTGAAAACCTCGTATTCGCTAGGACTAGTCGCCTAGTTGCCGTTGGATCGGAAGCGCGCCGCCGAGCTGGTGGAGCGTGCGATCGGACTGTCGAACGAGTACGGCGGGAAGCCGGTGCGCAAGCCAGATTTGAAACGGGCGATGGAGCGCTATCACTATGTCGTGCGCAAAGTCGGCATGACCGATGAGCGCGTGCCCGCACAGCCTCCGGTACGCATATGCGACCGAACACCTGGAGCGGTAGAAGGCAGCCGGCGTATCGCACTGTGAGGCGGCCGCCGACGTGTCGACATGGCTTTGTCGTGGGGATGGGCGCGGGACGTGGTGGAGCGGGTTTATGGGCGTGATGCGCTGGCAGGTGCGGAGGTGCGCCATGCATAAGCACGTCGACACGCTGCCCGAGGTGGGCCACTCGCGCTGGAGGCAAATCGCACCGTTCGTGGGTGTATGCCGTGAGACGTGGCGCAAGCTCTGCTTGACCGGGCGTGCACCGCAGCCGATTCAACTATCTCCGCGGTGTACGGTGTGGCGAAATGACCAGATGCACCAGTATCTGTCGGACCCGCTGCAATATGAAGCGAAGTAGAAATGTGCTGGTTTTATGACCCGAGGAGATCAAGATCCATACTCGAAGGCCGATATCGGAACTATACGTTTCTTTACCTTGGGGGTTGCGTGACATGAAGTACCATCGCTTCAATATCGGGAATCTCGAAAATGGTGGAGATGTCAACGAATGGTGGGCCGAGAATGTTCGGCGCGGCGTAATCACGACAGGTTTTGATGGCGAGCCCGATGATGAGGGCGAGAAACAATTGCGAGCGATGGACGAGGGCGACCGAGTTCTTGCTTATGCAAGTGGCTATGGCTACGTTGGAGCCGGACGCGTGCTGGGAGATAGTACGTACCGGCTGCATGTTAGTGCGCCGCTTGGATCGGTATCGACACATCAGCACGAGCGCGGCGTCCGGTGGGAATACGTGATCTCCGATGTCAGGGACGGCATCAGCGAGGAGGAGGCTCGCCTCTTCCATCCAATCAGAACCCGCTTACCGGTTGCAAATGCGTTCGAGGCGGATAATCTCATCGCCATATTTAAGGAGAGAGCGGCGAGGCCGGAAGTCGACCTTGTCGCTCTTCAGGTTGATTTTGATGAAGCGGTAAGAAGGTCAAGTTACGATTCGCAAGCCGCACGACAGAAACGGCTAAAAGTCGCGCCCAAGCTACCTGAAAGGATTACTATTTCCACGTATGCCTATCTTCGGAATCCGGACGTGGTTGCGGAAGTATTGGATATAGCGCAAGGACAATGTCAAGAATGCGGAAAGCCCGCACCTTTCCCGAGGAAAAGTGATGGCAGTCCATACCTAGAGGTGCATCATCGAGTGCGACTGGCCGACGGCGGTGAGGACACGGTTGAGAACGCTATTGCCTTGTGTCCGAACTGCCATCGAAAAATGCACTATGGAAAATTGGATTGAGTACGAGACGTGCAAACAGGTTGGGGAAACATGGAACCGAGGCCTGACGAGGTGGCAGAATGACGAATCGGGCCGAGGTGGACGCCGCTTTGCAAGAGGCAAAGGAAGTGGCGTCTCGATTGAGGGCGTCGTTGCCCTCATCAGTCGATGCCGCGCAGCAGGGCATCATGTTCAAGTCGTTGTTTTACGCCTTGGTAGTCCGAGAGGCGTTATTGCATCGAATCGTGGCGCTTGCGGATGATGCCTTTGCGCTCCATGACGCCTCACGTTCGCTAAGTGCCGCCATCATCGCACGCTCGATGTTAGAGACGATGTCGATACTCGGGTACCTCCGAAGCGTCTTTGAGAAATTTGAAGCCACCGGAGACGAGAAGATCCTGTTCGACCGGATAGCAAAAGCGGTTGTGGGCGCCAGGAACATGCAGGACGAGGCTCCCACCGCAGTTCATGTGTTGAAGGCGATCGATGAGACGGAACGGCGCATCGGTGTTCCGGGTTTGATGGCAGTTTACGAGTCGCTTTGTGAGTTCACGCATCCAAACTGGAGTGGGGTGCTAGGCTCTTTCGGCGAGCATGAACACGCGCATCGCGTAGTGTTTGGAACGCCCCCGAGAGCTATTCCTCCGGTGGAGGTGCATCTCGCAATTATCCTGACTACGTTCGAGCAGTTCTATACATGGCTCGGCGAGGCAATCTGCACGGCGAACGCAAGGCTCCAGCAGAATCGTCAACGCGAAGGATCGTCTTCCTCGACGAGTTCGCGAAGTTTTTTGCAGAAGTCACCGTAACGCATAGAGATGCAGCGCTTCCCTGTCGGAAAGCGCCGTAGACTGCGACGGTCCTCGGAGATGAACCAATCGGCGGCCGTAGTCGCAACATCAACGATAAAGGCATCGGCTTCGCTATTGGATGTGCCGCGGTGAGCGTCATAGACTTCACCGGAGCCCAAGTAGTCGCCGGCACACATCACGCCTGGGCGTGCGACAGCGTGGCCGATGGCTTTGACAGGGAATAGATCGGGGAGGCCAGCCTGGCGCTTATATAGCTCTTCAGCTACTTGACGCGGCATCAGAACCTCGACTGCCTGTTGAGCTATCAGGTTGCGCAACAACTCGACGCTCTCCGCATCCTGCTCTAGGCGGTCATAGATGTTTGAATCGAGGGTGATCTGAATCATCGGAGTTTGTTTGGCTAGGGAGCTGGGACGAGAGCACGAGAAGGGTAGACAGTCTTCGAGCTGTCTCGGAGGGGGCTTCGACAGCGCCGGAGACTTCCGGCCAGGAATAGACGTGCTGTCCTGCTGCCCGAGCGCGCTTGAAGTGGCTGTCGTTCAAGTTGTTGGTGATTACGACAGCACCTTCCGATAGTGCGACCAAGAACGCGTCCGTGCGGTTCCTCGGGATCGCTTTGCCGGGCCGCTCGGTCATTTTGATTGATCGCAGCGTCTGCACCGTGCCTTCATCTGCTCAGTAGCCGTGATCGAAGCCTGAGTAGCCATTGCTTGACCCATCACCGGCAAAGCCGAAGATGCCGCGCTCCGTCGCAGCGGCGAGAAGCCGCCGGCACAGTTCCTTCTCAGCCGCTGTTGTGTTGTCGCTCTGGATGCCTTGCTGGTACTCAGTGGCGAGGTCCGGCGTTACCGCTAGCGTGAACTCGCTGTCCGCCAACGCCGCAACAGGGTCGATGCCAGCCTGGACCAAGTTGGCCAAGGTGTTGTTGTCGAGGTAGATGTTCATGGCGCAACTCATCGAGGGTGGCTGGACACATCGTACGCCCCGCGTTCCTTTTCAGGCGGCGCCATCTGGGGTTTTCCGTGCTCGCCCTCAGTGAGCGGGGCGCGGCGACGCTACTTTTTCTTTTAAAATTAGCAGTTTAGAGCTAGACTCTCAATCATGCGAAAGAATGCACAACGTCCGCTCGTTGATTCATTCTCAGCCGCGCAAGCCGCGCGGCTGTCCGGACTCACCCTCAGCATGGTCAACTATCTATGTCGCTATGATGTTGTTGTACCAAGCGCTAGCGATGAGCGCGGCCGCGGAAGGCGTCGAGCGTTCACGTATCGCGATGTGCTGTTGCTTCGAGTGCTTTCGCAGTTGTTGAAGCAGGGTGTTTCGGTGCTGGGGCTGCGTAGGAGCTTGGTCGCGTACCGAGAGCGCGGGGCGTTTGCGACAGGCATTGAGTCGTGTCGCTACTTCGTAACCGACGGATATAATGTCTATTTCCGCGATGGCGGTCGCTTAGAAGACTTGTCGTCCGGGCAGCGAGCATTTGCGTTCGTACTGGATATGAAGCCTGTCCGCGACGCGCTGCAAAAGGAAATAGGGCGGGCACGTCGAGCAGGGAACGCCTGACGATCAGTGATGTCGATCATCAAAATAATTACATTTACCTTTCGCCTCCTGAGGGGATGACGATGAACGTGAGCAAAGTTATCGACGCGGTCAGCTTGGCCCGCGAACCGGAACAAACTTCGGGGATGTTGTCCGAGGTATGCGCTCGCGTGCAAGATCTGCGTGATTTTTATCCTGCGTTCGATAAATGGTTGGTAGAGCGGGTTGTTCCAGGCCTGCAGACTGGTGAGCGCTCGATTTTGATCGAATACCGTCAAGGGCAACTTGCTGCATTGGCGATTCTGAAGGACGCTGACGAGGAGAAAAAGCTGTGCTGCCTTCGCGTGCTCCCCGGCTTTGAGGATCGTCACGGACTTGGTGTTCGTCTCTTCGAAAAGTCTTTTGAGCAGCTTGGTACTTCTGCGCCTTTACTGAGTGTGGCGGAAGAGAGACTTCCTGTCTTCCAGCGCCTCTTTGATCATTTTGGCTTTGAACTTGGTGCTTCCCATAAAGGGATTTATCGGCCCGGACGAACCGAGTATGCCTTTAACGGAGTTTTGCTTGTCCCAAATGACGAGGCTCGCGTGGCGCGAGCCATTGAATCAAACTCGGGCACTGGTCTCAGTCAATAGCCGGATTAAAGTGCACGCCACCAGGACGAGATCGCCTCTGTGCGACTCGTCCATATTTGCTTGATAAACTTGGCAAATGCTCTTGCCGTTGCTCGATCCGTAATGAGAAGAATGAGCAATACACCTAGGGGTACAATTGCCAAAATCGGCAGCTGCTTCCAACTTTGATCTTTCGGGGCAGTATTAAAGACGGCTTTTACCTCGTCCCAAATCGCACTTCCAAGAGTTCCTAGCAGCATCACCACAACTAGAAATCGCGCGTTGGTCCAGCGCGACGAAGTGACATGAACAAATCTACCTAAGGCCACAAGGGCTTTAGCTGGGTCCTCGTCCTTGCTGGACGCGGTCCACTGGTACCCAAGGTAATCCTTGACGGACTCCCCATGCATTGCGTGACTACGATGTGGGAGATTAATGTAACCGTTCCAGATTTCTTCGTCCTCCAGTGACCGGCAACCTTTGTATCCTTCTCCTTGAAAGGGAAGTTCTGTTTCTCGCGGTACGATCGCGAAGACGTGAACCTTCTTCAGACTGGGAAACTCCAGCGCCGGCTCGCCAAGTAAAACTTGGTCGGGGACGCCGCGACGCACATTTACTCGAAAATCCAATAGCCGAGTGATCGGGCTTGAGCTTAAAAGATTTCTATCTTTTGCCCGAAATGTTGAAAAGAATGCATCCATATGGACGTGCGTCAATCTTATGCGGATATATCGACGAAGACCTTCATGTGTTGGATCGGAAAAATTCAATGCCGGCCAACGGATCTGTAAGCGAGTAACCTCGCTATGAGTGTCGATCGCTATCTGTGAGAAAACAATTCTCGATTGATCCAAGCGAACAAGTAGGAAAGGGATGTCTTGATTGGGATGTGAGCCAAGCGTGACTACTGCGTAATGTTGTCCTGAGACCCCGGAATATGACGCAACCTCATTGAAGATCGCAGTAAGGATCTTGTCTCCATCGAGTCCTGGACCAAGGTCGACAACTTGCCGAGGTTCGACGCGCCATGGCACATCTATCCAGATTTCACTAATGGACTCAGGTTCACTTATCATCAACCCAATATCGAGATAGGCTTTGTCCGCGATATCCCAGAGATTCACATGCAACTGATCTTGCGGAGGCATCGGCCGCTCGACCGTGTGCATCTCCGCTGCAGCTTGATGCCGAAGATATCTGACGACGATCCCCGAAAATGGATAGTTCATTGGTCTACATATGCATAGTTTTGTGGGGGGCGCATCACCCCCAAATCTTGCACGAATGTATCATGAACTATCTCGATTGCCTGCAGAATCAGGCAATGAACGTCCCGTTTCCGGTCGATGTACTTGAAAAAATCTGATTCGTTGACGCCTGAGACACCGCCGAACTGACCCCAGGCCTCCTCCGCTTGGATTGTTAAAACTTCCTTGACGGCGGCCCGCAATGCAATGCGGCCCTGGCTTCCTTTCTCGCAAAACCAGATAGTCCGGACTCTTGCCTTGGGCCAGACCTTGCGAAACTCGACGAGCTTGTCTCCCGACAACAATTTCCCGACTAGGGTTGGCGTTACCGTCACAACGACTGCCGCAGCAGAGTCGAATCCGTCTAGAGTTGTTTGCATGAAAGGAAGGGGAGCTTGCGGCTATCGGAAGCGACGAAGGCAAGCATTCATGGTCGAGTGGTCGATCTGGGGCAAATTATGCCGTCGATCCACTTGCTGGGGAAAAGGCGGGGGGTACGACGAGGTGCGATGTAGATCAGTTTTTATGGTACACAAAATATGATTCTATTCGCTATGTCCTTTCTGCGTAAGGGTATGGCCGTATTTGCTAGCTTCTGTATCGAAGTGAGCGGACACTGAGCCGTACGTTGCCGTTGCCTGCGGCGTGTCGTCGAGTACGAACGGCATGGGCACTCATGCGGCGTCATGGCCGGATGCCGAAACGAATTCGAACATCCGGCATGACAATGCACTGCTCGGGCGAAAGACCTCAATCCCAATGACGATGATGGTGGTAATACCCGCCATCCCCGTAGTACCCGCCACCATCAGGCACCACGATACAGCCGCTCAACAACACGGCGACGCCGGCAATCAGCAAAAGGGCCTTCTTCATCGCGTTCACCTGCTCGGGTTCAATATGAAACCCAGCATAGCGAGCGGCCCCGGCCCAGGCTGTAAGCGATCGTATCCCCGCGCCGCAATCCGTAACGGCGGATTATTCCGGTCACAATGACCGTAACAATTCGCCAAACAGCAGACGTTTCAAGCGACGACGACTCGGTTTCGCCCCGCATCCTTCGCGCGATACAGCGCGGCATCGGCAGCTTCGATCAACGCGTCGGGGGTCGACAGATCGTCGGCCGACACGGTCGCGCAGCCGACGCTGACGCTCACGCGCCCGGCCGGCGAGTCGGGCATCGCGAGGTCGAGCCGCAGCACGGCTTCGCGCACTTCGTCAGCCACCACCCGCGCACCGCGCGCGCCGGTGTTCGGCAGCACGATCGCGAATTCCTCGCCGCCGTAACGCGCGACGATGTCGGCCGGCCGCCGCACCGCGCCGGCCAGTGCATTCGCGACGGCGATCAGGCACGCATCGCCCTTCACGTGACCGAACGCGTCGTTGTACGCCTTGAAGTGATCGACGTCGACCATCAGCAGCGACAGCGGTTCGCCCTGCCGCCGCGCCTGCAGGAACAGCGTGTGGAAATGATCGTTGAAGTGGCTGCGATTGAACGCGCCGGTGAGTCCGTCGCGCGCGGAAGAGCGGATCAGCGTCGCGTGCGCCTCGAACAACTGCTGATACAGCATCGTCACTTCCCACGCGAGCACGCACACGAGCACGCCGGGCGTGAACATGCTGAACACGCGCGCGACATACCAGCCGACCGTGAAGCGATTGGTCGACAGCAGGTTCAGCGTCGTATCGGTTAGGCAGGCGAGCACCGCGATCGCTAGCCACAGGTCGAGCGTCGTGCGCAGCCGGCCCGTGACCAGCACGGCCACGAGCGCGAGCACGTTGAGGATCCACACGACGAGCGCGATGCCGTTGACGGGCAGCACGGCCGCGTCGCGGGGCGGGTGGAATGCCGGCGGCAGCGACACGTTCAGCGCGAGCGCACACAGGAGCGCCGCCGCGATGGCCGGGCCGCCGACGAGCGCGACGGTCCAGCGGCGCGTCTCTTTCGCGCCGACCGGGGCGCGCGTCAGCCGTTCGCGTGCGACCAGCGCGGCCATCACGAAGCACGGAAAGCCGGCATGCCAGAAGACCCACATCCACGCGGCGCTTTGCGGGCGCGCGCCGAGCAGGCCGTGCGGGGCGAACACGCCGGGGAAGGTGAGCAGCTGCAGCGCGACGGCGAGCGCAGTGAACGCATAGGCGCCGCCGAGCGCCCCGAGCACGGGCTGGCGCGTGACGGTGAACTGCGCGCCGAGGAAGAACGCGGCGATGCTCGCGGTCGTGAATACGGTGAGCGCGCACATCGGCATGAACGGCTCGACGGCCGGCAGCGCGACGTTCGCGTGCGGCGCGGCGATCCCGAGCGTGAGCAGGATGACGAGCGCCGTCAGCGCGCCGAACCACAGCTGACGTTGCGTCGTGTGCTGGATCAGGATGCCTTCCATGGAGTCCCCCCGGACACGCGTGCTCGAACGCCCGATCTTGCGCCGGGCGGCACGCCTGCCGATCGCGGCGCGACCGGTGCGGCCCGATCCTATCGCGTTATTGGTCGGCGCTCAAATGCCGAGCCCCGGGCCGAAGTTGCCGGCGACCCAGTGCGTGACGGCGTCGACGTCCGCGTAGTCCTGTTCGGGCAGGCCGTCGAGCATCGACAGGACTTCGTTGCTGGCGCCGGCGTCGCGCGCGGCATCGACGATCGCATCCTTGTTCGCCGGATAGCGGACGGCCGCCAGCACATCGGCGATCTGCAGGTCGATCGTTTCGTTCGGGATATCGTGCGGAGGAGTGGTGGGCTTGTCGTTCACGTCGGCGTCTCGCGGGTTGGGCGGGAATCGGATCGAAGCGCAAGGGGTGTGTCCGGCAGGTTACGCGGCCCGGGTCGCCCCGGCCGGGCTTGTCGCGGATGGCGATGATCGACGTCAATGTCCGCGTCGCACGCGGCGCCACGGATGCTTCCAGTCGATGTGCGGCGCGTTCTCGTCGCGCGGATGCTGGCGACGGTGCTCCTGCCACAGTTCGTCGGAAAACAGCGCAGCCACGATGACGAGCGGCAGCACGAGGAAAATTCCGAGGATGACTTGCTCGATCACGATAGCCTCCTTGCGGTGGCAGGAACCCTTGCTCCCATTCTAGGCTCTGAACTTCGCCCGCGTTCAATTTCTTACAGTGCGAAACGGGCCTGAACGCGGCCGCGCCGCGCGGGCGTTCCGCACGTGCGCCGGCCTCAAAAAGGACATGAACATGCAACTCCAGAACGATACCAACACGCTCGCGCTGCGGCCGCTGGAGCGCCAGGACCTGCGCTTCGTCCACGAACTCAACAACGACGCGAAGATCATGCGCTACTGGTTCGAGGAGCCGTACGAAACCTTCTCGGAACTGTCGCAGCTGTACGACCGCCACGTGCACGACCAGCGCGAGCGCCGTTTCGTCGCGGTCGATGCGCAGGACGAACTGGTCGGCCTCGTCGAGCTGATCGAGCTCGACTACATCCACCGCCGCGGCGAGTTCCAGATCATCATCGCGCCGCAGCGCCAGGGGCGCGGCTATGCGGGCCAGGCGACGCGCCTCGCGATCGAGTACGCGTTCAAGGTGCTGAACATGCGCAAGCTGTACCTGATCGTCGATACGTCGAACGCGGCGGCGATCCACGTGTACGAGAAATGCGGATTCCAGCACGAGGCCGAATTGAAGGAGGAATTTTTCGGGAATGGCGCGTATCACAACGCTTATCGCATGTGCATCTTTCAGCGCGATTATTTCGAGCGGCAGCAAATCGCCTGAATAAAGCAGGGTAAACGCCACACCGGTAAAAGCGCTTGCGACGAGGCTTCGCAAGCGCCGAATACAGGCGGGGAGCTACGGATAAATACGGATACGCTTATACCTGGCATTTTTCTTGTATCAGGTATTTGCGATTCCGCGCTGCGGTAAAGTCGAATCGTTTCGGATGACTTTATGTGCATCGCATCAAAATGATCCGGATAGCGAAATGGATTATCCAAACCGTTCAATCGCCGCATTGTAACTTTGCTGAAAGCGTTGCCTGGTAACGCTCTCCGCCCGGCGGCGCGGGCCGATGCGCAGTTTGGCCGCACTTGCCGGGTGCGCCCATTTCGCGAAAAGCAGCCTGCGCACGGGGTGCGACAATCCGCCGCTATTGCGGTCGCACAACAAATGTGCTTGCTATCGTTTGCCGGTCTTCTAAAGTGAAAAACGCGGGTTCACGATCACCTTTAAACACATAGCTAACCCAGCCTGGTGCCCGCAAGCCTGGAGACAGAACATGATCAAGCGTACCGGTGTCCTTTTTGCCCTTGTCGGCGCATTTTGCGCTGTGTCGATTGCGCAGGCCGGCGGCGATTCGGCCGTCAAGCCGAAGCAGGAAATCCAGCTGACGAAGAACGCATGGGGCTGCCTGTCGAAAGACAATCTGGATTCCGTACTGAATCACGAACGTGACGGCAAGTCGCAGGCGAAGCAGCAGTACTTCGACGACTTCCGCTGTCTGTCGGTACCGGAAGGCCAGCGTTTCCGCGTGGTGTCGGTCGATCAGGGCGACGTGCAGTTCGTCAGCGCCGACAACAGCGACCAGCAAGGCCTCTGGACCGATTCGCGCTTCGTCAAGCAGTAAGCGTCCATTTACCGCGCAGTCGCACGACGCGCGAGCGCGCCGGCCGACCAGCCGGCGGCGCGAACCATCACGGCCCGGCGCCTGCCGGGCCGTTGCGCTGTGGATCGCGCATCACGCGCGCCGGACCGCGCGCATTCGGTATCATCACGGCCCGACCGAACCGAATGCCCGCCCGGGCCGCATCCGCATGGCGCTGAAATCCACGATCTACAAAGCCGAACTGCAAATCGCCGACATGGATCGGCATTACTACGCCGATCACGCGCTGACGGTGGCGCGTCATCCGTCGGAAACCGACGACCGGATGATGGTGCGCATCGTCGCGTTCGCGCTGTTCGCGCACGAGCGGCTCGAATTCTGCAAGGGGCTGTCGGACGTCGACGAGCCCGACCTGTGGCAGAAGGATCTGACGGGGGCGATCGACGTGTGGATCGAGGCCGGCCAGCCGGACGAACGGCGCATCTCGAAGGCGGCCGGCCGCGCCGGGCAGGTCACGGTGATCGCCTACGGCGGCAAGACGTCGGATATCTGGTGGCAGGGCGTGCGCAGCAAGGTCGAACGACTGCGCAACGTGCAGGTGCTGTCGCTCGCCGACGGCGTCGCGGCCGCGCTCGGGCGGCTCGCGGCGCGCACGATGCGCCTGCAATGCACGGTGCAGGACGGCACCGCGTGGATCTCGAGCGCCGACCACGATCCGGTCGCGGTCGAGTGGACCGTACTGAAGGCGCGCGAGGGCGCGTAAGGGGCCGTACGGGCCCGTCAGGGCCCGCGCGCCGGCCGCGTTCAGCCGAGCGCGGGCGGCGGCCCCTTGAATTCGACCATGTTGCCTTCGGGATCGAACAGGTAGATCGACGGCCCGTAGCCGCCGGCGCCGTAGCGTTCGGCCGGCGCGCCGGGCCGCGCGCCATGCGCGGCGAAATGGGCGATCAGTGCGTCGGGATCGAACGGCTCGACGCGCAGGCACAGATGATCGAGGTTGCGCCCGGTGCCGGGCGGGCCGCTGTCGGGCCGGTCGATCGGGCCGCCGACCGTGAGCAGGTCGATCAATGCATCGCCGGCGCGCAGTTGCACGAGGCCCAGATCGGGCTGTTCCTTCTCCACATGGCAACCGACGGCGTCGCAGTAAAAGCGCGTCATCGCCGCCATGTCGGTCACGCGCAGCACGACGTGATCGATTCCGCGGATGGTGGGCTTCATGGGCGGGACTCCTTCGCAGTCGACGAGCATCGAGTGTAGACGCATCGCGCCTGCGCTGCCGGCCGGAACGCGGCACAATCGACGGACGAAAAAAAGCCCGTTCACGCGGAGCGGAACGGGCTTAATCCATATCAGGAGGAGACATGGAGGAGACAGTTCCAACTATACACACGGCGATGGTGCGACGCAATATTCCGATTGCAAAAAAACGTCAGGACGGCGATTTGTCGCATCCGCACTGCAACAAAAAGGTGACGGGACGATGACGAAAGCGGCGTTGCAGCCGCCGCCGCGCGCGTTTCGTCGGCTTTGATCTTTAACGATGCGACCCCGACTCGCCGGCACGAATCACAGAGCAAGATTCAGGGCGCGACGGCATGTGCCGATGGCTAGAGTAGGCACCATCTACACTAGAGAGTGCGAGGTTCAGATGAAAACCGCCTATCCGACCGACGATGCCCGCTGGGGCGCCGTGACCGAGCGCGATCCGCATGCGGACGGCGCGTTCTTCTATGCCGTCAGCACGACCGGCGTGTTCTGCCGCCCGACCTGCGCGTCGCGACAGCCGCGCCGCGAGAACGTGTCCTTTTTCGCCGATCCGGCGGCCGCGCGCGCGGCCGGCTTCCGGCCCTGCAAGCGGTGTCAGCCGGAAGGGCTGCCGCGCGAGCTGGAAATCGTCAATCGTGCATGCGCGGTGCTCGATGCGCATGCCGAGCGGCTCACGCTGCAGCAGTTGAGCGGTGCCGTGCACGTGAGCCCGTTTCACTTGCAGCGCCTCTTCAAGCGCGTGGTCGGCGTGTCGCCGCGGCAATATCAGGCCGCTCAGCGCGGCGCCGCGTTGCGGCAGGCGCTGCAAAGCGGGCAGCCGGTCACGCAGGCAGCCGTGGACGCGGGGTTCAACTCGCCGTCGCGGCTCTATGCATCGGTGCCGAGGGAGTTGGGAATGGCGCCGTCCGCGTTCCGCCGCCAGGGCGCCGGCCTGCGGATCGACTATGCGACCGCGTCGACGTCGCTCGGCACGGTGCTCGTCGCCGCCACCGAGCAAGGCATCTGCCGGATCGCGTTCGGCGACGACGCGGCGTCGCTCGTCGGCGAGCTGAACGACACGTTCGCACGCGCCGAACTGGTCGAAGCGTCGGCCCGGCTCGCGCCGTTCGTCACGCAGATCCGCGCGTACCTGGACGGCACGCGGCAGGCGTTCGACCTGCCGCTCGACATCGCGCCGACCGCGTTCCAGCAGCGCGTGTGGGAAGCGCTGACGCATATCCCGTACGGCGAAACGCGCAGCTATTCGGAGATCGCCGAGGCGCTCGGCTCGCCGCGCGCGGTGCGGGCGGTGGCGTCCGCGTGCGCGTCGAATCCGGTCGCGCTCGCGATCCCGTGCCACCGCGTCGTGCAGAAGGGCGGCGCGCTCGCCGGCTATCGCTGGGGCGTGCGCCGCAAGGCGACGCTGCTCGCGGCCGAGGCGCGTCATGTTCACCACGATGAAGCCGAAGCCGAGACGGAGGGCAGTGCGGTTTGAGCATCGACACGACAACGATTACGTCCCTCGCGAACGGCGGCCTTGTGCCGCCGTCCGCGCAGAGGGAGCTGCGCTACAAGGCGCCGTACGATTGGGCGCGCGTGCTGCGCTTCTTCAGCGGGCGCGCGATTCCCGGTGTCGAGCAGGTCGCCGACGGCGTGTATCGCCGCATCGTCGATCTGCACGGCGATGCGGGCCGGCTCACCGTCACGAAACATCCGCGCAAGCATTGCCTAATCGCGACCGTCGAAGGGGCGGTCGCGCGTCACGTCGACGATGCATTTGCCGCACGCGTTGCGACGATGTTCGACCTCGGCGCCGATCCGGCCGCGATCGGTGGCGGCCTCGCGCGCGACCCGTGGTTCGCGCCGCTCGTCGAGGCCGCGCCCGGGCTGCGCGTGCCGGGTGCGTGGTCGGGGTTCGAGCTGGCCGTGCGCGCGATCGTCGGCCAGCAGGTGAGCGTGAAGGCCGCGACGACGATCGTCGGCCGGCTCGTCGAACGGGCCGGCGAACGCGTGATCCATGAAGACGACGGCGCGCCCGCGTGGCGTTTCCCGACGCCCGATGCGCTGGCCGCGTGCGATCTCGACAAGATCGGGATGCCCGGCAAGCGCGTGGCGGCGCTGACCGGCGTGGCGCGCGCGGTGGCGGCCGGCGACGTGCCGGTCGATCGCGCGCATGCCGATCTCGCGACGCTGCGCAGCGCGTGGCTCGATCTGCCCGGCATCGGCCCGTGGACCGTCGAATACATCGCAATGCGCGCGTGGCGCGACCCGGACGCGTGGCCGGCCTCCGATCTCGTGCTGATGCAGTCGATTGCCGCGCGCGACCCGGCACTCGACCGGCTCGCCAGCCAGAAGCACCGCACCGAAGGCTGGCGGCCGTGGCGTGCGTATGCGGCGTTGCATCTATGGAACGAAGTGGCCGATCGGGCAGGCGGCGCGCGCGGCGGATAAGCGCGCCGCGGCCGGGTGCGGCAACAAGAAAGGCGGCGCCGCAACCCATTGCGCACGCGGTGCCGGCATGCGGTAGGCGGCAAGCGCCGGGGACGTGACGCGGCGCCGTCGCGGCGCTTCTACACTACTTCCGATGCCGGCCCAATGTAGCGCGTGCGATGACTGCGCCCGCGTCGTTTCGCGATCGATCCAGCGGCGCGGTTGCACCTGCCGCCACCCGTTCGCCGCTCACGTTTCGTCCGACGAATCTCGCTGACCGGCGTGCCGATCGGCTTCGTCGGGAACCGGTGATACGGACCGGGACCGCCGCGCCCACCCCGCCCGATCGCCCGCTCCGGCCCGCGCGCCGTGCCCGCGGCCACCTCAAGCGCGGCTTCCGGCGAGATGTTAAAGTGCCCGCTACCAACGAAGCGACCAACAATCCAGCCGGCCGCGCGCGGCGTTCTGCGCGCGGCCGTCACGCACTTGCGTCTCCATGTCGAACACCATGACTCACCGCCAGTCCGAACTGCTGCTGAAACGCCTCGACGCGCTGAGCTCGGGCCCGACGCGGCAGCATCTGCCCGACGGCCTGCGCGGCATCGAGAAGGAAAGCCTGCGCGTGACGCGCGACGGGATGATCGCGTTCACGCCGCATCCGCGCGCGCTCGGTTCGGCGCTCACGCATCCGGCGCTGACGACCGACTATTCCGAAGCGCTGATCGAACTGATCACGCCCGCGGAGCGCGACGCCGCGCTCACGCTCGAACGCCTCGACGATCTGCATCGCTACGTGTACGCATCGCTCGGCGACGAGATCCTGTGGAACGATTCGATGCCCGGCCTGCTGCCGGCCGACGACCAGATCCCGATCGCCAACTACGGCACGTCGAACATCGGCCGCCTGAAGACGGTGTACCGGCGCGGCCTCGCGTATCGCTACGGCCGCACGATGCAGTGCATCGCCGGCATCCACTACAACTACTCGCTGCACGAGGAAGTGTGGCGGCGCCTGCATGAGGAAGAAGAATCGACGGCGACGCTCGTTGATTACCAGTCGGAACGCTATCTCGCGCAGATCCGCAACTTCCGCCGCCGCAGCTGGCTGCTGATGTACCTGTTCGGCGCGTCGCCGGTGCTCGACACGAAGTTCCTGCGCGGCAAGCCGCACAAGCTCGACACGTTCGACGCCGATACGTTGTACCGGCCGTATGCGACCAGCCTGCGCATGAGCGATCTCGGCTACTCGAACACGACGGCCCAGGCCGCGCTGCACGTCGACTACAACACGCTGCCGGGCTATCTCGACGCGCTGTCGAAGGCCGTGAGCGAGCCGTATCCGGCGTACGAGGCGATCGGCACGCATCGCGACGGCGAGTGGATCCAGATCAACACGAACGTGCTGCAGATCGAGAACGAGTTCTACTCGACGATCCGGCCGAAGCGCGTCACTTATTCGGGCGAGCGGCCGCTGCATGCGCTCGCGTCGCGCGGCGTGCAGTACATCGAAGTGCGCTGCCTCGACATCGACCCGTTCGAGCCGACCGGCATCGCGCTGGAGACCGCGCGCTTCATCGACGCGTTCCTGCTCGCCTGCGCGCTCGACGAAAGCGCGCCGCTCGACTGCGACGCGTACAAGGAAGCGAACGCGAACTTCGGCAGCGTGACGCTGGACGGCCGCAAGCCGGGGCTCACGCTGACGCGCGAAGGTCAATCGGTCACGCTGCAGCAGTGGGCCGATGAACTGATGGCCGATATCGAAATCGTCGGCCGCCGGCTCGACGAAATCCGCGGCGGCGACGAGCATGCGCGCGCGATCGCGGCGCAACGCGAGAAGCTCGCCGATCCGGAGCGCACGCCGTCGGCGCGCGTGCTGCGCACGATGCGCGAGAATGGCCAGTCATTCCTCGCGTTTGGGCTCGCGCAGAGCGAAGCGCATGCGGCGCATTTCCGCGCGCATCCGCCGTCGGCCGAGACGCTGCACGCCGAGCAGGCGCTTGCCGCCAAGTCGCTGGCCGAGCAGGCCGAACTCGAAGCGAAGGAGGCCGGATCGTTCGACGCATTCGTCGCCGCCTATCGCGCCTATACGCTGAACCGCTTCAGCGTGTGACGATCGCGCATGCGGCCGGCGCGGCGTGTGCCGCGCCGCTGCCGTGCGATCCATCCGGTTCCGTCGGTGAGCCGGTCAGTGGTGCGCATACGTGCCGCGGTCGATTGCGTGCGGCAGCGCCGGCTTGCCTGATTCCCCGGTCGCCCGGCCGTCGCTGCCGTAACCGGCAACGCCGCCTTCACCGCGCGCCTGCGCGGCACGCTGCATGACCGCCTGCATGTTCCGCGGAAAGTCGGGACTGCTTGCGAGGCTCGTCCGGTAGCCGGCGGCCTCCAGTTCCACGAGTTCCTGGCGGACCTGCGCGCGGGTGAGCGTCGACGCGGCTTGCGCATGAGCGGCGAACGCCGCGCCGATCAGCACGAATGCGCATGCCGCGTGTTTCATCGTCTTCATCGTGTGTGCTCCGTGAGGTTCCGGTGCCGAGCCATCGCCGGCGCGGCCGGAAACGATGCAGCCAGTCTAGGCTTCGGAGGCCAAACGAAACATCGTCGTGGCTGGCAGTCACCTTTTCCTGCCGCGCAACATTGCGCGCACCGGTGAACCGGCCGCGACGGGTTTCCTGTCGAAAGCGCCAGCCGCGCGCCATCTGCCGGTCATCGCGCGGCGGCTGGCTCCCATCGGCTCGCCCGCATCGGGCTTCTCCCCCTTGTACAAGCGCGTCGCGCCTCCTAACCTCTTTTAAGCGACCGATCGGTTGGCCGCGCAACGTCGTTGCGTAAGCAAGCGCCTGATCGTGGCCGTGACTGCAGGACATCGCCTTGACCCGAACCCGGCGCATCGACATGCGAACCGGGTCGACTCTGGAGACACGATGAACCCTACCGACGCCCTACCGCCCGGCATCGTCTTCGCTCAACCGTTGACGCCCGTCGCCCACTCGCTGCTCCTGTCGTTCCTCGTCGCCGCGATTCCGATCGCGGTCGCGCTGATCGCGCTCGGCGTGCTGCGCCGCCCCGCATGGCAGGCGTCGCTCGCCGGGCTCGTCGCGGGCCTGGCGGTGGCGATCGGCGCGTGGGGGATGCCGGCCGGGCTCGCGTTCAACGCGGTCGGCGCCGGCATGGCGCTCGCGGTCGTGCCGGTGATGTGGATCGTCTTCAACGCGCTGCTGCTGTACAACATCGCGGTGAAGTCGGGCCGCTTCGACCAGTTCCGGCAGTGGATGCTCGACAACCTGCCCGATGATCGCCGCCTCGTGCTGCTCGTCGTCGCGTTCTCGTTCGGCTGTCTGCTCGAAGGGATCTCCGGATTCGGCACGCCGGTCGCGATTACGAGCGCGCTGTTGATCGCGCTCGGCTTTCCCGCGCTCGAAGCGCTCACCTATACGCTGCTGTTCAACACGGCGCCGGTCGCGTTCGGCGCGCTCGGCGTGCCGATCACCGTGCTCGGCGCGGTCACGTCGCTGCCGCCCGCGACGCTCGCGCAGATGGTCGGCCGCCAGTTGCCGTTCTTCGCGTTGCTGCTGCCGTTCTACGTGGTCGGCGCGTACGGCGGGCTGCGCTCGATCGCGAAGCTGTGGCCCGCGCTGCTCGTGTCGGGCGGCAGCTTCGCGATCGCGCAGTTCGTCACGTCGAACTTCCTCGGCTACCAGCTCACCGACGTGCTGTCGTCGCTCACGTCGCTGATCGTGACGATCGGTTTCCTGCAGATGTGGAAGCCGCAGCCCGATCCGCAATACGCGCTCGCGCGCAGCGTGCCGGCCGCCGCCGGCGCCGCGCGCGCGGGCTTCGGCGGCTGGCTGCCGTGGCTCGTCGTGTCGGTGGTCGTGATCGTGTGGGTGCACGCGAACATCGCGGCGATCGGCGACGTGAAGATCAAGTGGCCGGGCCTGCACAACGCCGTATACGTGTCGCTGTACCACAAGCCGTATGCGGCGATCTGGGACTTCCAGCCGCTCGGCACGGGCACCGCGATCCTCGTGTCGGCAATCATCACGGCCGCGCTGACGCGCACCGGCCCCGGCGCGTTCGTCGAGTGCGTGGTGAAGACGTGGCGGCAGACGTGGATCGCGATCGTCACGGTGATGATGATCGTCGGGCTCGCGTACCTGCTGAACTACTCGGGCATCAGCTACACGCTCGGCACCGGCGTCGCGTCGACCGGCGCGCTGTTCCCGCTGGTGTCGGCATCGCTCGGCTGGATCGCGGTGTTCCTGTCCGGCAGCGACACGTCGGGCAACGCGCTGTTCGGCAACCTGCAGGTCGTCGCCGCGCGGCAGCTCGGCCTCGATCCGGTGCTGATGGCCGCGACCAACTCGTCGGGCGGCGTGATGGGCAAGATGATCTCGCCGCAGAACATCGCGACGGGCGTGTCGACGACGGACCTGAAGGGGCAGGAGGGTGTCGTGTTCGCACGCACTTTCTGGCACAGCGTGATCCTCACGCTGTTGCTCGGCGTGCTGGTGTTCCTGCAGCAGCACGTACTGACCTGGATGATTCCGGCGCTGCCGAAGTGAGGTGAGCGCAACGACAGAAGGAAGGCACGAGGAAAAACGAGGGAAGGCGCGGGAAAAGCGCCAGGTAATGCGCGGAAGCGGTGAACGCGCGGCGGCTCAGCGCGCGCTCGCCCGCCGCATCGTTCGTCCGGTTTCGATCGCGTCAGCAGCATCGACCGCGCCGGCCGCTTCGCCGCCGCCCGGCAGGATGCATGCGAGAAATGCGTCGATCGCGGGGCTCTGGCGGCGCGCTTTCAGGTAGTACACGTATTCGTCGATCGTCGTGTCGACGCCGCGCAGCGCGATCACGCGCAGGTCCGGATGGCGTTCAGCTTCGCCGAGCGGAAACAGGCTGCCGCCGACGCCATGCAGGATCGCCTCGCGGATCGCTTCGCGACTGCCGATCTCGGCGACCGATGTCGCCGTGACGCCGGCCGTGGCGAGGATCGTCTCCGTGCAGCGGCGCGTGACCGACCCTTCCTCGCGAATCAGCAGCCGCACGTCGGCGAGCCGCGCCGCGTCGATCGAATCGAACCGCGCGAGCGGATGATGGCGGTGCACGACGAGCACGAGCGGATCGGTCGAGATCACCTTGCGTTCGAGGCCGTCGGCGTCGTTGCGCTGCGACGAGACCGCGAGATCGATGCGGAATTCCTGCAGCGCCTGCAGGATTTCCTCGGAGTTGCCGATCCGGCACGTGAGCGCGATCGACGGGTGCGCGTTCGAGAAGCGGCCGACCGCATCCATGATGTAGTACGGGCCCGTCGCGCCGATCCGCAGATGGCCCTCGAACAGGCCGCCGACGTTGCGCAGCATGATGTCGGCCTGCGCCTCGAGCGCGATCATCTTCTCGACGAGCGGCAGCAGCTCGATGCCCGTCTCGGTCACCTCGAGCTTGCGGCCGCTGCGGTAGAACAGCTCGACGCCGTACACCTGCTCGACCTGCCGGATCTGCGCGGCGATCGTCGGCTGGCTCACGCCCAGGTGGCGCGCGGCGCGCGTGATGCTGCCCTGCCGGACGGTCGCGTGGAACGCCTTCAGCTGATCGAACACGACTCGGCTTCTCCCCCCCTCTTCATCGCGCGTCAGCGTAGCGCAGGCATATGTCGGCCGGATGAAAGACGCGCCGTGCGAGACTTCGAAAAAAAGCTGGGGGTGACCGCAAGAAACCTGCGGGAACCGGTCACGGCCGGGACATGCCGGTGCGGGGTAATAACGGCGACGCCAGATCGCCGGTCCGCTCGCCCGGCGCCCCCACTCCCACCGACCACAGGTGCTCTTCATGTCTTCGAACAATCGACGCGATTTCCTGCGCCTCGCCGCGCAGTCGGCCGGCGCGATGGCCGCCTACGCGGGCTTTCCGCCCGCGATCCGCAATGCGCTGGCGATGCCGGCCGCCTATCGCACGGGCACGATCCGCGACGTGGAGCACGTCGTGATCTTCATGCAGGAAAACCGTTCGTTCGACCATTACTTCGGCGGGCTGCGCGGCGTGCGCGGTTTCAACGACCCGCGCCCGCACCTGCTGCCGAACGGCGCACCGGTGTGGCAACAGCCGACGGCGTCGGTGTTCACGAAGAACTACCATTCGCGCGGGCTCGATCCGTCGGCGCCGTACGTGCTGCCGTTCTATCTCGACCCGAAGCAGACGACCGAATTCCAGCCGGGCACCAACCATGGCTGGAGCAGCGGCCACCTGTCCTGGAACAACGGCCAGTGGGATCAGTGGGTGAACCAGAAACAGGACGTGCTGACGATGGGCTACCTGAAGCGCCAGGATCTCACGTACCACTACGCGCTCGCCGACGCGTTCACGATCTGCGATTCGTATTTCTGCTCCGCGCATGCCGACACGGCGCCGAACCGGATCTACCTGTGGACCGGCACGGTCGACCCGCGCAACGTCTACGGCAACCCGCCGAACGGCCCGGGCATCGGTGAGCGCGACGACGTGAACGGCTACACGTGGACGACCTACGCGGAACGCCTCGAGAACGCGAAGATCAGCTGGAAGGTGTACCAGGGCGGCACGGGCATCCCGGGCGACCCGACCGACAACTACACCGACAACTCGCTGATGTTCTTCAAGCGCTTCCAGGTGAAGGAAGGCGCGAGCGGCCCGCTGGTCGACAAGGGCGCGTCGGACCACACGCTCGCCGAGCTGAAGGCCGACGTGCAGGCCAACCGGCTGCCGCAGGTGTCGTGGATCGTCGCGCCGTACAAGTACAGCGAGCACCCGCAGGCGTCGCCGACCGACGGCGCGTTCTACATCAACATGGTGCTCGAGGCGCTGACGTCGAACCCCGAGGTGTGGGCGAAGACGGTGTTCATCCTGAACTACGACGAGAACGACGGGCTGTTCGACCACGTCGTGCCGCCGGTGCCGCCGGTCACGAGCGGCGTGGGCGGGCAGGGCATCGTGTCGTCGAACCTGCTGTCGAACCTCGGCGACGAGCTGCTCGACCTGAACAAGTACCCGGGCGAAATGAGCCCGCTCGTGCCGGGCGCCGACCCGGGCGGCATCCAGCCGATCGGCCTCGGGCCGCGCGTGCCGCTGATCATCATCTCGCCGTGGACGAAGGGCGGCTGGGTCTGCTCGGAGACGTTCGACCATACGTCGGTGCTGCGTTTCCTCGAAGCGCGTTTCGGCGTGAAGGAGCCGAACATCAGCGCGTGGCGGCGGTCGATCTGCGGCGACCTCACGTCGGCGTTCGACTTCTCCGCGCGTCCCGACACGCGCACGGTGAGCTTCACGGTGCCGCAGCACATCGCCACCGCCGGCCAGGCGTACCAGGTGCCCGCGCAGCAATCGATGCCGGCGCAGGAACCCGGCACGCGTCCGGCGCGTGCGCTGCCGTACGAACTGTTCGTGCACAGCCGGGTGGGCGCGCATGACGACACGGTGTCGCTCGACTTCGCGAACACCGGCGACGCGGGCGCCGCGTTCTACGTGTACGACCGCCGCAACCCGGCGACGCCGCCGCGCCGCTACGCGGTGTCCGCGCGCGACCGCTTCGTCGATACGTGGAGCACCTCGGCCGCGCGCGGCGAGTACCATCTGGCCGCCTACGGCCCGAACGGCTATCTGTGCGAGTTCCAGGGCAACACGCGGCTCGCCGCGGACGGTCGCCACGCGAACCCCGAAGCGAAGATCGGCTACGACGTGCGCAATCGCCACGTGTACCTGCAACTGCGCAACAGCGGCCGCGCGGCGTGCCGCGTGACGGTCGACAACGCGTACAGCCATGCGCATGCGCGCACCTACACGCTGGAGCCGGGCGAGCGCGTCGAGGCGCACTTCGAGCTGTCGTCGAGCCACGGCTGGTACGATCTGACGATCACCGCGACCACGCTGCGCGGCGGCGACGACAAGGTCGTGCGCCGCTTCGCGGGCCACGTCGAGACGGGCCGGCCGAGTCAGAGCGACCCGGGGCCGGTGAAGCACACGGCCTGACGGCGGCGCAGGCGGTCGCGCGAAGCGGGACAGTTCCATCGCCGCGCGTGACCGCTGCGTGCCGGTTGCATGTCCACTGCACTCCGGCACGCGGATGAGATTTTGGAAACTGAAAACTGTTGACAATGTGCGGGGCCGAGGGTATACAACGATCATTCGCCGATATGGCGCCCTCGCTTTTACCCACAGCCTCGCTGCCTGCCCGACCATGACTGCCCCGAACGCGCTCAGCGCCATCGAACTCCTGCAAAGCCAGTCGCTCGCGATGATCGTCCAGGACATGCTCGAGCGTGCGATCGTGTCCGGCGAATATGCGCCCGGCGAAAAGCTCAACGAAGTCGATATCGCGACCAAGCTGAACGTGTCGCGCGGCCCGGTGCGCGAAGCTTTCCGCGCGCTCGAACAGGCCGGGCTGCTGCGCAATGAGAAGAACCGCGGCGTGACCGTGCGGGTCGTGCCGCTGCGCGAGGCCGAGGAGATCTACGAAGTGCGCGCGATGCTCGACGAGTCGGTCGCGCGCGCGCTCGCGAAGCGCAGCTCGCCCGAGACGCTGAAGGTGCTGAAGGGCATCATCCAGTCGATGAAGGACGCCGCGAAGACGCACGACGTCACGCGCTATACCGAGCTGAACGTGCAGTTCCACGACGCGATGGTGGTCGGTGTCGGCAATACGCACCTCACCGATACCTATCGCCGGCTCGTGCGTCAGCTCGGCCTGCTGCGCCAGGCGGCGATCGAGGCCGAGGAGGATGCGATCGCGGTGTCGGCGGCGGAGCACGACAAGATCGTGCAGGCGCTCGCGGCCGGCGACGAGGAAAAGGCCGTCGCGCTCGTGCGCGAGCACGTCGCGCACGGTCTTGCGCGGATGCGCCGCACGCATGAGCAGGGGTTGCCGGCGACGGGCAAGGCGGCGCGGGAGAAGGCCGGCGCGTGAACGGACACGGTGCGTGTCGTCGCACACCGCTCGGTTACGGGCCGGCCGCTCGTTACGCCGGGCGGGCGTAGCCTCGGTCGAAATCGACGTGGCCCCGGCCAAATACCATGATCGCCAGCAGGTGATTATTTGCGGTGTCGTTTATCGAAGGCATCATCCAGCACCCAGCCGGTACCAGATTTGCAGTCCACTTGCGTGTATGCATAGATTTTGGCAACACGATCCGTCAGTGGAACACAAGACTCGCCTTTCCTGATCGTAAAGATCGGTTGGGTCCTGTCGTCGTTTGGTTCGGCAAACGCAGGCATATCCTGAAGCGCCGTCCATTCCTCATCTTTGTATTTCGAGCACGCGCTGATCATCACAGTGAGTGTGGTCAATAGCAGGAGGCGTTTCATTTCTTCGGATATCGTCGGATTCCAATCAGGCGTTTCGAATGGCGCAGACCTGTCATCAAGTCTACGGGGGCTATGATACCCGGCAGTTGCCACCGTGGGTCGTAAGCCAGGATTCCCGCCTTGCCAAGTATTTCGGCTATGTTCGATGAGCAATTATTGTCGACGAGAGAGTATGGCTTGTTTTCGTGTCGTCGTCTTTTTATCTCGGAAACGATGATCTTTTTCTCATCCTTGGATGTATGGAGGAGATAGCCGATCGTATCGCGTTGCATCTTGGTCTGCTGGCGATTTAGATAGTTCAGGATGTTATCGACGTCCCATCCGGGGTGCGCTCTACCATATACGACTCCATCGACTGCAATCGCGGCATGTCCGAACTGTGACCCTCTTGAGACGGAGCGGGAGTCGCTAATCAAAATTTCGATGGTTGTTGATGAGTGCATGAAGGAAAAGAAGGATTTCTATTGGTCGAATTTTTGAAATTCTATCATGCGGATTTATATAATAAAATCGAGATATTGAAACGGCAAAAATAAAATACGTAATGCAGTATGCTGTTTTATAAGTTCCATTTTATATGAGACTTGTCTTATCCATGCGTGATTGTTTTCACGGGGAGTATCTCGTTTAGGAACAAACGCGGCACCAGGGATTGGACTTGTTCTATTAGCGGGATTCTCTCACTTGTTGTCCGGTCGATGTGCGGGTTCGACAGAAGCTGGCGACGTGATGGTGCTGGCGAGCCGCTGGCCTTTCCTGCCCCCGCGGCATTGCACTCGCCAGTCACGCCTTGTCAGCCTTCCCCGCCGCGCTCGCAAACTTCGCGAGCCACGTATCGACGGCCGACGGCTGCCGGCTCTCGTCCTCCGCGCGCTCCTTGCGCCGAATCGCGTTGCGCACGACGTGCGCGCCGACATAGCGGATCGGCTCCGGCGGGAAAAGGCCGAGCGGGCCGCGCACGATCGGGCTGCGCGTCCACGCGTTGTCGAGGCCTAGCACCAGCGACGACAGGATCTGCCCACCCATGTAGGTCGGCCCCACGCCGTTGCCCGAATAGCCGAAGCCGTAGAACACGTTAGGCGCGTCGTCGAGGCGGCCGAAGAACGGGAAGCCCGTCACCGAACGATCCGACGGCCCGTTCCAGCTTGCGGTGATCGGCACGCCCGCAAGCGACGGAAAGAATTCGCGCAGGCCGTGCGTGAGCTGCGCCTCGTACGGCGAACGGCGATCGAACACGGGCGCGATGCGGCTGCGCCACGAGAACGTGTTGCCGCCCTTGCCGAGCATCAGCCGCCCGTCGGCCGTCGTGCGGTAGTAGTACACGAAGATCCGCGAATCGAGCACCGATACGCCGTCCACGAGCCCGGTCTTCTCGAGTAGCTCCGGGCATTTCTCGGTGATGACCATGTCGCTCGACACGACGGCAATCGTGCGTTCGAATTGCGGGAAGCGGCTCGCCATCCACGCGTTGATCGCGAACACGAGCTTGCCCGCCGTGACGCTGCCGGACGGCGTGCGCACGACGGCGGGCTGGCCGGGCGTGAAGTCGAGCATCGGCGTGCGCTCGTAGATCCGGATGCCCATCGCAAGCGCGACGCGGCGCAGCCCGCGCACGAGCTTGCCGGGATGCACGGTCGCGGCGATCGGCGAGTAGACGCCGTCGAGATTGCGCGCGGAGCCCGAGCGGCGCGCGACCTCGGCGGGCGGCAGCGGCTCGTAGCTGTGGATGCCGCACGCGGCGAGCGCGTCGAGCACCGGCGCGAGCGTGCCGACCTGCGCGCGCGACGTCGCGGTGTACAGCGTGCCGTCGAGCCGCAATTCGGCATCGATGTCGTGCGCGCGGCAGAAATCGGCGATGTGCTGCACGGCCGCTTCCGACGCCTTCACGAGCCGGATCGCCTCGGCTTCGCCGAACAGGCGCCGCAACGTCAGGAATTTCGCGGACCACGTGAGCAGGCAGCCGCCGTTGCGGCCGCTCGCGCCGGCGCCGCACAGGTCGGCTTCGAGGATCGCGATGTCGAGCGCGGGGTTCTGCTGCTTCGCCTGGATCGCGGTCCAGAGGCCCGTGAAGCCGCCGCCGACGATGCACACGTCGGCCTGCGTCGCGCCTTGCAGCGCGGGGGCGAGATCGCCGTCGTTGAACAGCGCTTGTTCGATCCAGAAAGGTCGCATCGGAGGTTCGTCGATAAGGGGCCGTGCGGCGCACGGCCGGAAAAACGGGCGGCCGCATGCACCTGCGCACGCGGCCGGGTACATCGCGTCACATCGTCAGGCCGCCGCTTCGGCCGACACGCGGCGCACGCCCATCGCGCGCAGCGTGTCGGCGATCGCGGCGACGGCGCCTGGAATGCCCGCTTCGCCAAAATGGCCGATGCAGCCGACGCGGAACGTCTCCACTTCGGTCAGCTTGCCCGGATACAGAATGTAGCCGCGCTTTTTGACCTCCTGATAAAACCGCTTGAAGTCGTAGTTCGGATCGTCCGGCGCGTGAAACGTGACGATGATCGGCGCCTGGATCGCCGGATCGAGGAACGGCCGGAAGCCGAGTGCGCGCATCCCGTCGATCAGCGCGTGGGTGTTGCGCTGATAGCGGCCGCCGCGCGCGGCGAGCCCGCCTTCGTCGACGTATTGCGCGACGGCCGCGTCGAGCGCGGCGACCACGTGCGTGGGCGGCGTGAAGCGCCACTGCGTCGTGCGCTGCATGTAGACCCACTGGTCGTACAGGTCCATCGCGAGCGAGTGGCTGTTGCCTTCGCAGCGTTCGAGCGCGCTGCGCTTCGCGATCACGAAGCCGAGCCCGGGCACGCCTTCGAGGCATTTGCCGGACGCGGCGATCACCGCGTCGAACGGCGTCGTGCGCGCGTCGATGTCGATCGCGCCGAACGAGCTCATCGCATCGACGATCAGCGCGCGCCGGTGCTGGGCGACGACCAGCGCGATGTCGTGCAGCGGGTTCAGCACGCCGGCGCCGGTTTCGCAGTGCACGAGCGCGACGTGCGTGATCGACGGATCGGCCGCGAGCGCGCGCTCGACGTCGGCCGGATCGACGCGGCGATCCTCGCGGTAGTCGATCGTCGTGAGCCGCCGGCCGAGCACGCGGCAGATCTTCGCGAGGCGCTGGCAGTACGCGCCGTTGTTCGGCACCAGCACGTGGCCGTCGCGCGGCACCAGCGTGCCGATCGCCGCCTCGACCGAGAACGTGCCGCTGCCTTGCAGCGGTACGCATTCGTGCGTGCCTTCGCCGTGCACGATCCGCAGCAGGCGTTCGCGCAGCCGCGCGGTGATCGCGTTGAAGTCGCCGTCCCACGAACCCCAGTCGCGCAGCATCGCGTCGCGCGTGCGGTCGGAGGTCGTCAGGGGGCCGGGGGTGAGCAGGATGGGCGGGGCGGCGAGCGTCATGGTGTCTCCTTGATGAAGTCGGGACGTCACGGGGATACGGCAGGGAATCAACAGCGATGCGGATGGCGCCACGCCTGCGTGCGACGCAGCAGGCGGTGCGAGATGCAGGCGAACAGCACGCACGCGAACGACGAGGTCGCGAGCACGAGCGTGGCCATCGCGGCGGCCGGGCCCATCTGGCCCGCGTCGTCGAGGTTCAGGATCGCGACCGACGCGGGCTGCGTGTCCGGCGAGTACAGGAACGCGACGGCCGACACCGTCGTCATCCCGTTGACGAACAGATAGCGCGCGATCAGCAGGATCGCGGGCAGGCACACGGGTACCGTGACGCGCAGGAAGGTCTTGTAGAACGGCACCTTCAGCGACGCGGATACGGCCTCGAACTCGCCGTCGATCTGCCTGAGCGCGGTCACCGCGGTGAGATGGCTCGACGCGTAGTAGTGGACGACCGTGACGATGGCCAGGAGCCACAGCGATCCGTACAGCCCGTTCAGCGGATTGCCGGGCGCGTTGAACAGGAAGATGTAGCTGATGCCGAGCACGAGCCCCGGCACGCCCATCGGCAAGATCGCGCACAGGCTGATGAAGCCGCGCAGCCAGCGTGCACCGCGGGTCTTCTCGATCAGGTAGGCGCCGCCGAACACGACGATCGTGCCGCCGAGCGCCACCGTCGCGGCCATCCGCAGGCTGTTCTTGTAAGCGTCGAAGATGCCGGCGCCGATCAGTCCCATCTCGTAATGCTGCATCCCGAGGGTCATCTGGTACGGCCAGAACTTCACGAACGACGCGAACACCGAGATGCCGACCACCGCGATGAAGAACGCGCACACCAGCGCGCAGTACGCGAGCATCGCGGCGTCGAAGCCGCGCGACGGCTTCGGCTGGTACGGCGTCGAGCGCGCGCCGAGCTGCGACTGCTGGCGGCGGCGGATGAAGTAGTCGACGCCGAACGCGACGAGCGCCGGGCACAGCAGCATCAGGCTCACGACCGCGCTGCGGTTGAAATCCTGCAGCCCGATGATCAGCTTGTAGATGTCGGTCGACAGCACGTTGTACGAGCCGCCGATCACGACCGGCACGCCGAAGTCGTTGATGCACATCGTGAACGCGACCATCGTCGCGCTGATCAGCCCGTACTTCGCGCCGGGCAGCGTGATCGTGAAGAACTTGCGGATGCGGCGCGTGCCCATCGCGTCGGCAGCCTCGTAGAGCCGGCCGTCCGCGAGCGACAGCGCGGTGACGAGGATCATCAGCACGTGCGGGAACGACGCGTACACCATGCTCAGCACGATGCCCGGCAACCCGTAGATCGAGTGGCCGTGCAGCAGCGGCTTCAACAGCCCCGCATTGCCGAACCAGTAGATGAACGACACGGCCGACAGCAGCGTCGGCGCGAGCAGCGGCAGCAGCGCGATCGTGCGTGCGGCGTTCTTCAGCGGCATGCACGAGCGTGTCAGTGCGTACGCGAACGTGAACGCCATCGGCACGACGATCATCGTGACGAGCGCGCCGACCGTCAGCGAATGCAGCATCGAGCGGAGCACGCCGCTGTCCTCCAGGTACTCGACGAAGTTGTGCATGCCGACGAAACGCCCGTCCGCGTCGACGAAGCATTTCTGCACGACGAGCGCGAGCGGCAGCAGCAGGAACAGCGACATCAGCGCGGCCATCGCGACGAGCGCGAATTGCGCGAGGCGGTCGTGCCAGTGCGTGACTTGCCGCACGTCGGCGGGGGCGGACGCGCCGCGGCGGCGCTCGGTCAGGACGGTGCTCATTGCAGTCGCTCCTTCGCGCACGGGAACACGCGGACATGCTCGCGATCGAGCGCGAGGTCGATGCGCGCGCCGGCCTGCACGCCGGTGCGGTCGACGTCGTGATACGACAGGTCGGCGACGATCTCCTGGCCGTCGAGCCCGTCGATCCGGAAGCTCACGCGGCAGAACGCGCCGAGGAATTCGAGCTTCTCGACGCGGCCGGCCAGCACGTTGTCGGCCGTCTCGCCCGGCACGCGGATGCGCAGGTCCTCCGGCCGCACGTAGACCGACACCGCCGCGCCCTGCGCGGGGCGGAGCGCGCCATGGCGGCAGTCGAAGCCGACGCCGCCCGCGCGCAGCGTGCCGTCCTGCGCGACTTCGGCGGGAATCGTGTTGACGCGGCCGATGAAGTCCGCGACGAACGGCGACGCGGGCTGCCGGTAGATTTCGAGCGGGGTGCCGATCTGTTCGATCACGCCGTGGTTCATCACGACGATGCGATCGGCCATCGACAGCGCTTCTTCCTGGTCGTGCGTGACCATGATCGTCGTCACGCCGAGCCGCTGCTGCAGCGCGCGGATTTCCTGGCGCAGCCGCACGCGCACACGCGCGTCGAGCGCCGACAGCGGCTCGTCGAGCAGCAGCAGGCCGGGGGAGGTGGCGAGCGCACGCGCCAGCGCGATGCGCTGCTGCTGGCCGCCGGACAACTGGCCCGGATGCTTGCGATGGCTGTCGGGCAAACCGACCAGCGCGAGCAGCGTGTGCACGCGCTCGTGGATCGCGTCGCGCTTCATCTTGCGGTTCACGAGCCCGTACGCGACGTTGTCGTACACGGTGAGGTTCGGGAACAGCGCATACGACTGGAACACGATGCCGTAGTCGCGCAGTTGCGGCGGCAGCCGCGAGATGTCGCGGCCGTCCTGCATGATGTGGCCGGCGTTCTGCGTCTCGAGCCCCGCGATGATCCGCAGCAGCGTGGTCTTCCCGCAGCCGGACGGCCCGAGGAAACAGATCATCTCGCCCTTCATCACGCTCAGGTTGATGTCGGTGAGGACCTGCGTGTCGTTGTACCGCTTCTCGATGCGTTCTACGCTCAGATAAGGTGCCATGCGCGCCTCCAGAGAGGGGCGGCCCGGGGGCCGGATTCGACGACGGAAAGGGCGGCGCGGGGCGGCGCGCGGCGCGGCCCCGCTGCCGGTCGCGGCGTTATTGCTGGGCTTTCGCGCCGTAGCGCTTCTGCCACGTATCGAGGATCGACTGGCGATTCTTCGCCGACCACACGAAGTCGTTCTTCACGAGCAGGTCCGAGTAGTTGTCGGGGATGCCGGCCAGCTTCCGCGCGACGCCCGGATACGCGACGATCGCCCACCAGCGCGCGGTGATCTGGTTCGCTTCCTTGCTCGCCATGAAGTCGGCGAGCTTCTTCGCGGCGTCCGGCTGTTTCGTCGTCTTCATGATCGCCGTGCCTTCCATGTCCCAGCCGAGCCCTTCCTTCGGGAACACGAGATCGATCGGCGCGCCCTGCGACTGCAGTTCGTGGCCGCGGAACTCGAACGAGATGCCGATCGGGAATTCGCCGGTGCCGGCGAGCGTGCACGGCTTCGAGCCCGAGTGCACGTACTGCGCGACGTTCTTGTCGAGCGCGTCCATGAATTTCCAGCCTTTATCGTCGCCGAAGGTCTGCAGCCACGCGGTCACGTCGAGGTAGCCGGTGCCCGACGACACCGGGCTCGGCATCACGATCGCGCCTTTGTAGACCGGCTTCGTCAGGTCTTCCCACGACGTCGGCTTCGGAAGGTTCTTCGCCTGCGCGGCGACGCGGTTGTAGCAGATCGTCGCCCCCCACACGTCCATGCCGACCCAGTGCGGCGGCGTGTTCGCGTCGCTGTACTTGCGCGTGAGCTGGTCGAAGCCCTTCGGCGTGTACGGCATCAGCATGCCCTGCAGGTCGAGCAGCGTGAGGCTCGACGCGGCGAGGCCGAGCACGACGTCCGCGCGCGGGTTGTTCTTCTCCGCGAGCAGCTTCGCGGTGACCGAGCCGGTCGAGTCGCGCACCCAGCGGATCTCGATATCGGGGTTCGCTTTCTCGAACGCGTCCTTGTAGGGCTTCATCGCTTCGTCTTCCAGCGCGGTGTAGACCAGCAGAGACGTCTTCGCGTGCGCTGCCTGCGCGGCGCCGAGCGCCACCGCCGCAGCCAGCGCGACACGGGCCGCGCCCGCCGCCCATGCGTTCAAACGCTTGTTTACCGGCACTTCGTTCATCTTCAGACCCCTTGACTGTGGCGCCGCGGCACACGGCGGATGAGTGGAGACCAGCCCTCTTGTGCTTCCTCGTGCTTTCGAGTTTTGCTTTCTGTTCTCTGCATGTTGTTGACAATCTACAAATCATCAATTTTAATGTCAAGCATGGAAAACACCTCCCTTCGGCGCGGCGCGGGCGCCGACGGCTCACACCCTTCGACCTGAAAGGAATGAACGTCATGACTGAAACGCCTGTATCCGTGGAAGTGAACGGCCGCCGCTACAACTGGATGAGCCGGCCCGTGGTGGTCGTCTGCGTCGATGGCTGCGCATACGAATATCTGGAAGAAGCCGCCGAGGCCGGCGTCGCGCCGTTCCTGCGCACGCTGCTGAAGCCCGGCACGGCGCTCAAGGGCGAGTGCGTGGTGCCGAGCTTCACGAACCCGAACAACCTGTCGATTGTCACCGGCGTGCCGCCGGCGATCCACGGGATAAGCGGCAACTACTTCTACGATCGCGACACCGGCGCCGAGGTGCTGATGAACGATCCGAAGTACCTCGTCGCGCCCACCGTGCTCGCGACCTTCGCCGAGCAGGGCGCGCGCGTCGCGGTCGTCACCGCGAAGGACAAGCTGCGCCGCCTGCTCGGCAAGGGGCTCAAGGGCATCTGCTTCTCGTCGGAAAAGGCCGACGAGGCGAATGTCGAGGAAAACGGCATCGACCACGTGCTCGAGCTGGTCGGCAAGCCGGTGCCGAGCGTGTACAGCGCGGACCTGTCGGAATTCGTGTTCGCGGCCGGCGTGCGCCTGCTCGAGACGCGCCCGATCGACCTGATGTACCTGTCGACGACCGACTACGTGCAGCACAAGTGCGCACCCGGCACGCCCGGCGCGAACGCGTTCTACGCGATGATGGACACCTACCTGCAGCGCCTCGACGCACTCGGCGCGATCGTCGCGATCACCGCCGATCACGGGATGAACGCGAAGCACGACGACGCGACCGGCGAGCCGAACGTGATCTACCTGCAGGAGCTGTTCGACGAATGGCTCGGCCACGATGCGGCACGCGTGATCCTGCCGATCACCGATCCGTACGTCGTCCACCACGGCGCGCTCGGCTCGTTCGCGACCGTCTACGTGCCGGCGTCCGCCGACACCGACGCGCTGCGCGCGCGGCTCGCCGCGGTCGACGGCATCGAGGTCGTGCTGACGGGCGTCGAGGGCTGCGCGCGCTTCGAGCTGCCGCCCGCGCGGATGGGCGACCTGATCGTGATCTCGAAGCAGGACGTCGTGCTCGGCACGCGCCGCATCAAGCACGACCTGTCGGGCCTCGACGTGCCGCTGCGCTCGCACGGCGGGATCTCCGAGCAGATCGTGCCGCTGATCTTCAGCAAGCCGGTCGCGACCGACGTCACGGGCCGCGCGCGGCTGCGCAACTTCGACATCATCGACATCGCGCTCAACCATCTGCAGTGACGCGGCCGCATCCGCCAGGAGACACTCATGAATGCCATTGCAGCATCGACGGATGTCCGCACGCCTAATCGTGAAGCACTGCGAATCGACGGTGAAAAGATCTACCGCGACGCGGTGATCGAAGTACGCAACCCGTACGACGGCACGCTGGTCGGCACCGTGCCGAAGGCGACGCTCGACGACGTGCGCCGCGCATTCGCGGTCGCGCGCGCGTACCGGCCGACGCTCACGCGCCACGATCGCGCGGCGATCCTGCGTCGCGCGGCCGACATCGTGCGTGCGCGCACCGCCGAGATCGCGGCGCTGATCACGGCCGAGGCCGGGTTGTGCATCAAGGATTCGACGTACGAAGCCGGCCGCGTGGCCGACGTGCTGACCTTCGGCGCCGGCGAAGTGCTGAAGGACGACGGGCAGATCTTCTCGTGCGATCTGACGCCGCACGGCAAGAAGCGCCGCGTGTACACGCAGCGCGATCCGCTGCTCGGCGTGATTTCTGCGATCACGCCGTTCAATCATCCGATGAACCAGGTCGCGCACAAGATCGTGCCGTCGGTCGCGACAAACAACCGGATCGTCGTGAAGCCGTCGGAGAAGGTGCCGCTGTCGTGTTATCGCTTCGCGGACATCCTGTACGAAGCCGGCCTGCCGCCGCAGATGCTGCAGGTGATCACCGGCGACCCGAAGGAGATCGCCGACGAGCTGATCACGAACCCGGCGATCGACATGATCACGTTCACCGGCGGCGTGTCGATCGGCAAGTCGATCGCCGCGCGGATGGGCTACCGGCGCGCGGTGCTCGAACTCGGCGGCAACGATCCGATCATCGTGATGGAAGACGCCGATCTCGACGAAGCGAGCACGCTCGCGGTGTCGGGCTCGTACAAGAATTCCGGGCAGCGCTGCACGGCGATCAAGCGGATGCTCGTGCATGAGGCGGTGGCCGATCGCTTCACGGAACTCGTCGTCGAGAAGACGCGCGCCTGGTCGTACGGCAATCCGTCCGATCCGTCGGTCGACATGGGCACCGTGATCGACGAAGCGGCCGCGAAATTCTGCGAGCAGCAGGTGAACGACGCGATTGCGCGCGGGGCGCGGCTGCTGGTCGGCAACGTGCGCGACGGCGCGCTGTATTCGCCGACGGTGGTCGATCGCGTGACCCCCGACATGCCGCTGGTCAAGCATGAAACCTTCGGGCCGGTGTCGCCGATCATGCGCTTTCGCGACATCGACGAAGCGATCCGGATGTCGAACAGCACCGACTACGCGCTGTCGTCGTCGGTATGCACGAACCGCTTCGACCACATCACGCGCTTCATCACCGAGCTGGAAGTCGGCAGCGTGAACGTGCGCGAAGTGCCCGGCTATCGGCTCGAACTGACGCCGTTCGGCGGCGTGAAGGACTCGGGGCTCGGGTACAAGGAGGGCGTGCAGGAAGCGATGAAGAGCTTCACGAATACGAAGACGTATTCGTTGCCGTGGTAAGCGGCGTGTAAGGCGCCCGCGCCGGCGTTGCGGCCGGTGCGGGCGTTATTCGATCGGCTCATATCGTTAGCCGATTTGCGTTTTTGCCGGGCCTCGACGCATCGGTAGAATTCGCGGACCTCTCGAACGGCGCAGGCGCGCCGGCGGGATGATCCTCTCCAATCATTCGGGGTCCGCACCATGAAATTCCTCCGCTCCATCCTGGTCGTCGCGCTGCTGCAGGCCGCCGCGGTCACCAGCGCGCTGGCTGCCGACGACCTGTCGCAGATCAAGTCGGCCGGCGTGTTCCGCGTCGGCACCGAAGGCACCTACGCACCGTTCACGTACCACGACGAGACGGGCAAGCTGACGGGCTTCGACGTCGACATCGCGACCGCGATCGCGCAGCGTCTCGGCGTGAAGCCGCAGTTCGTCGAAGGAAAATGGGACGGGCTGATCGCGGGCCTCGACGTGAACCGCTACGACGCGGTCGTCAACGAAGTGTCGATCACCGATGCGCGCAAGGCGAAATACGATTTCTCGACGCCGTACATCACGTCGCACGCGGTGCTGATCGTGCGCTCGGACAACACGACGATCCGCTCGTTCGACGACCTGAAGGGCAAGAAATCCGCGAACACGCTGACCAGCAATTTCGGCAAGCTCGCCGCCGCGCACGGCGCCGACGTGGTGCCGGTGCAGGGCTTCAACGAATCGATCGACCTGCTGACGTCCGGCCGCGTCGATGCGACGATCAACGATTCGCTGTCGTACCTGGATTTCCGCAAGCACAAGCCCGACGCGAAACTGAAGATCGCGGCGACCGACACGAGCGGCGCGGGCGACGCATCCGGCGTGCTGCTGCGCAAGGGCAGCCCCGCGCTGGTGGCCGCGATCGACAAGGCGCTCGCGGACATCAAGGCGGACGGCACCTACGCGAAGATCTCGCAGAAGTACTTCGGCCGCGACGTGTCGCAGCCGTGACGCGAGGCTGAACGATGCCGGACTGGCTGCACCTGATGGTGGAATCGTTGCGCCCCCTGCTGGTCGCGGGGCTCGTGTTCACGGTTCCGCTCACGCTCGCGTCGTTCGCGATCGGCTTGCTGCTCGCGTTCGGCGCGGCGCTCGTGCGGCTGTTCGGGCCGCGCTGGGCGCAGGCCGTCGTGCGCTTCTATATCTGGCTGTTTCGCGGCTCGCCGCTGCTCGTGCAACTGTTCGTGATCTTCTACGGATTGCCGAACGTCGGCATCGTGCTCGATCCGCTGACGGCCGCCGTGATCGGTTTCTCGCTGAACGTCGGCGCGTACAACGCGGAAGTGATTCGCGGCGTGATCGAATCGATGCCCAAGGGGCAGTGGGAGGCCGCGTACTCGATGTCGATGACGCGCGCGCAGGCGCTGCGCCGCGCGATCCTGCCGCAGGCCGCGCGCGTCGCGCTGCCCGCGCTGTCGAATTCGTTCATTTCGCTCGTGAAGGACACGTCGCTCGCGGCCGTGCTGACCGTGCCCGAGATCTTCCAGGCCGCGCAACGCATCGCGGCCGTGACCTACGAGCCGCTGATCCTCTATACCGAAGCCGCGCTGATCTATCTGCTGTTCAGCTCGGTGCTGTCGTCGCTGCAACGCCGGCTCGAGCTTCGCTTCGGCCGCCACGCGCTGTTCCACGCGGAGTTGCGATGATCCGACTCGAACGCATCGACAAGTCGTTCGGCACGCACCGCGTGCTGAGCGGGATCGATCTCGCGCTGCAGCCGGGCAGCGTGACCGCATTGATCGGCCCGTCCGGCAGCGGCAAGAGCACGCTGCTGCGCTGCGTGAACCTGCTCGAAGTGCCGGAGTCCGGTGCGCTCGCGGTCGGCGAGGCGCGCATCGAATTCGTGCCGGCGCGTCGGCCGTCGCGCGACGCGGTATTCGCGGTGCGCAAGCAGACCGGCATGGTGTTCCAGAACTTCCAGTTGTTTCCGCATCTGAGCGTCGTGCAGAACGTGATGGAGGGGCTCGTGACCGTGCAGCGCTGGCCGCGCGAGCGGGCCCGGGAGCGGGCGCTCGCGCTGCTCGACAAGGTCGGCATCGCGGACAAGGCCGACGCATGGCCGGCCACGCTGTCGGGCGGACAGCAGCAGCGCGTGGCGATCGCGCGGGCGCTTGCGCCGTCGCCGCAGGTGCTGCTGTGCGACGAGCCGACATCGGCGCTCGATCCGGAGCTGTCCGTCGAAGTGGTCGAGGTGCTGCGCCAGCTCGCGCGCGAAGGCACGACGATGCTGATGGCCACGCACGACCTGCGCCTGGCCGCGTCGATCGCGCACGATGCGGTGTTCCTCGCCGATGGCCGCATCGTCGAAGCCGGCCCGTCGCGCGACCTGTTCGGCCGGCCGCGCGACCCGCGCACCGCGAAGTTCGTCGCGACGCTCGCGCAAGGCGTGCCGGTGTTCTGACGCGGCACGCGATACGCGATGCGGTGATGTTCAGCCCGGCGCGTATCCGTCGAGCACGGCGGCGACGATCGCTTCCGGCGCATCCTCCTGAACCAGATGGCCCGCGTGCGGAACCCGGATCAACTGGCCATTCGCGATGCGGTCGGCCAGCGCCTGCCCTTGTTCGAGCGGAATCCACACGTCGTCCTCGCCCCACACGATGCGCACCGGAAAGTCCGGCGGCGCGTAGCGGGCCTCCGCTTCCTCGATGTAGCGCTGGCGCATCTGCGCGATCTGCCGATAGAACGCGGCCTGGCCGGCCGGCGTGAGCCACGGCTCGCGGTAGATCGACAGCACGTCGTCGCTCAACGGCCGTGCGACTGCCTGGCCGATATACGCCGACACGAGCGCATGGTGCGCATACGCGGGCAAGCCATTGAACGCGGCTTCGTACTGCGCGACGTGACGCACGAACGGCGAGCCTTGCGGCGCGATCGCGACCGGGTTCACGAGCGTGAGGTCCGCATATGCGATGCCGTCGAGAAAGTGCGCGCGCAGCACGGTTGCGCCGCCGTAGTCGTGCGCCAGCACGCGCGGCCGCACTAGTTTCCATTCATTCAGCAGCGCACCGAACAGCACGTTCTGGCGGCCCAGCGACACGTCCGCGTCCGGCATGTCGGACTGGCCGTAGCCGATCAGGTCGTAGAAGTACACGCGATGGCGCCGCGCGAGCCACGGCGCGATCCGGCGCCAGACCTGCGACGAAAACGGCGTGCCGTGCACGAGTACGAGCGGCGGGCCTTCGCCGAGCGTGCCCCATGCAATCCGGTGGCCTTCGAAATTGAAGCGGTTCGGGAGTTCGAGCATCGGCTTCTCCGTGATAACCTGTTTTCGTTGTTAACAGGTTACGCCGGATTGTCCGGATGTGAAACCGATAGGTGAAAATAAATGGTTACTCGTTCCAACCCGGCGCGACACGGACACGAATGGCGCGCGGCCGATTTCATCGGCGGCCATCCGGCGCTCGACTTCCTCAATACGGTGGCCGACACGGGCAAGACGCGCGACGAAGACAAGCTCGTCGACTGGCCGACCGTGCGTGCATGGGCCGGGAAAGCGGGCTTGCTGGCGCCCGACGATCTGGCGCGGCTGCTGCGTCATCCGCGGCAGGACGGCCCCGGCGAGCTGGCGGCGCTGCGCCGCTTTCGCGACGACGCGTACGTCGCGATCGCGCATCTGACGGCCGAAGGCGATAGCAGCGCGGGCGCGCGCGAGGCGTTTCGACTCGCGCTGGCGATCCGCGAAGCGATCGGGCGCAGCGCATTCGACGCGGTCGGCGGCCGCTTCGCATGGCGGCCCGATGCACGGGCCGCGTCGCGCTGGGTCGATGCGGTCGCGCTCGGTTTCGAGCATCTGATGCGCAGCGACGATTTCGCGCGCGTGCGGCAATGTGGCCGGTGTACGTGGTTCTTCGTCGATCGCGGCCGCGGCGTGGGGCGGCGGTGGTGCGACATGCGCACGTGCGGGAATCGCGCGAAGGTGGAGGCGTTCAGGGAGCGGTGACGCGCGCGTCGCGACGATTGCCGCGCCGCGCGTGCGTCATTGAGCGGCTTCGTGCGGCCGATGATCGGGCCATAACGTCGCGGCGACGAACAGCCCCGCTGCAAGAAACGGCGCACCGATCGCGAACAGGATGGCCGTGAGGCCCCAGCGATCCCAGAAGCGGTCGACGAGCGCGCGCTCGGGCGTGACGGGGTCGTACAGCACGTTGACCGCGTCGCCTTCGTGCAGCCCGGGGTGCGACGACGCCGAGCCTTGGGCGAACGTGACGAGTCGTCCGCTGTCGGTCGTGAACGCGACGACGGCCGAATACAGCGCCGTGCGCGACCGCGATGACCGCCCGTTTTTCGCGATCTCGACGACGTGGCCGGTCGAGCGCGCATAGTGGTGGACGATTTGCCACTGACGCAGGCCGGCCGCGCCGGCCCCGGCGAGGAAGCCCGTGCCGATCGCGATCGGAATCAGCACGATCGCGACATCCCAGCGGCGCCGTGCCGGCTTGCGTGCGACTCGGCGTGGTGCCGGGTCCGATTGCCGGCGGCGGCGCTCGCTGGCCATCAGCAGCCCGCCGATCGCGAACGACGCGACGGCGAGCAGCGCCGGCACGGCCACCGGAAACCAGCGTTGCGTGAAATCGTCGATCAGCGCGGGGCGCTCGGGGTGATCGGGGTCGATCAGGACGTCGACGTTTTCGCCGATGTCGTATGCGGGGACCGTCGACGCGGTATTGCCGGCGACTTCGCGGCGCTGGCCGTCGTTCGCGAGGTAGGCGACGATCGGCCGGTACGCGCGCATCGCATCGCTGTCCTGGACGATCCGCACGACCGTGCCCGGCGCGCGGACCAGGCGGCCGGGTTCCCGGCCGGCCGTGACGGCGAGTACGCCGGCCAGCACGAACAGGACGACACCGATCATCAGCGCGATCAGCGCGTCCTTACCCGGCATGACGCGATCCGGTTCGTGCGTCGCGCGGATTCGGGTGTGCCTGGCTGAGCGGCCCATCGCGACGGACGGGCCGATATTGACGCAACCATGCCCTCTGAATGGTCGCGTCTCGTTCACATGCTTCCATGTCTGACGTCCCATGTTCTCTCAGTGCCGGCGGGCAAACGATGATGCTTGGCGCCGGTCGTGTGATATTTGTCGGACGATTCTAGCGGAAACGATGGGCGGCAGGCGCGCGGTTGCATACCGCCGCGAAGGGTGCGCGCGCCACGAGTGCGGGGCGCCAAAACGGAAAAGGCCGGTCAGCTTTCGCTGACCGGCCTTTGAAATTCCTGGTGGGGCGTGAGTGACTCGAACACTCGACCTACGGATTAAGAGTCCGCTGCTCTACCAACTGAGCTAACGCCCCCAACAGAAGAAAGATTATGCCGGGGTTTTCAGGACATGGCAAGCCCTTTGTGCAAATTTCCTGAAAATATTTCGTCAAGACAACGACGGCTGCCGGCGCGGTAACGAGCGATCGCAGTTCGCGCGCTCCCGGTATGATGACGCCACACGTGTTGCGCGGCGGTCGCGCAACGCTTTCTGGACATCGAAGATGGACGAAAACGCAGTCCGCGAATTGCTGGATCGCCTGCTGGCCCCGTGGGTCCGCTCGCTGGGTCTGGTTCCCGTGTCGATCGGCGATGACAGCGTCACGCTGCGCCTGCCGTTTTCCGGCGAGTTCCGTCATTCGGGGGGCATCATCTGCGGCCAGGTGTTCACGGCGGCCGCCGACACCGCGATGGTGGTCGCGATCTCGGCCGCGCTCGGCGAATTCCGGCCGATGACGACGGTGTCGCTGAACACCAACTTCATGCGCCCGGTGCGCAAGGGCGACGTGCTCGTCACCGCGCGCGTGCTGCGGATGGGCCGCAACCTCGTGTTCGGCGAAGTCGAGCTGTTCGACGAGGACGGCAAGATGGCCGTCCACGCGACGTCGACCTACGCGCTCGTCAGCTGAGCGGCGCGATGTTCGACCAGATCGTCTTTGCGGGCGGCGGCAATCGCTGCTGGTGGCAGGCCGGCTTCTGGGACGTCGCACAGCCGGCCCTCGCCCTGCGCCCGCGCGTGATCACCGGCATCTCGGCCGGCGCGGCCACCGCATGCATGCTGTATACGCGCGACGCCGCATGGGTGATGCGCTATTACGAAGAGGCGCTGCGCCACAACCGGAAGAATGCCTACTGGGGCAACCTGTTCGGGCGCGAGCCCGTGTTTCCGCATTACCGGATCTACCGTCAGGCGCTGCTCGATATCTACGGCGAACCGTTCGCGCAGCTCGCCGCGGCGCCGGAGATCCGCATCGGCGTGTCGCACGTGCCGCGCTGGCTCGGTGCGCGCAGCGCGGTCGCGGCCGGCCTCGTCGCATACAACATCGAGAAGTACGTGCGCAAGACGCTGCACCCGACGCTCGGGCGCACGCTGGGTTTTCGCCCCGAATTCGTGCGGGCGCAGGCCTGCACGCACGTCGACGAGCTCGCCGACCTGATCCTGCAGTCGTCCTGCACGCCGCCGTTCACGCCGGTGCTGCGGCGTGGCGGCCGGCCGGTGCTCGACGGCGGGATGGTCGACAACGTGCCGGTCGATGCGCTCGATCCGTCGCCGGGCGACGTGCTGGTGCTGGTGACGCGGCTGTATCCGCGTCCGCAGATGTTTACGGTCGCGCATGGCGACCAGCGGCGGCTGTACGTGCAGCCGTCGAGCAAGGTGCCGATTTCGAGCTGGGATTACACGAGCCCGTCGCAGATGCGGCATGCGTACGATCTCGGGCGGCGCGACGGCGAGCATTTCCTCACGCGCGTCGGCGCGATGACGGGCGGCCGCGTGGCCGCCTGAAGAGCGGGAATGAAAGGGGGCCGTGCGACGCGCGCGGCCCGTGCGGTCAGCGCTTGCGGATCGGCGTCAGCGCTTCCGGGTTGGCGACGCTCGACATGTCGCCGTCGTCGAACGCGAGAATGTTGCGGAATGCGGCACTGAAATACAGCTCGTAGCTTTCGCGCTCGACGTAGCCGATGTGCGGCGTGCAGATCACGTTTTCCATCCGCAGCAGGCTGTAGCCCTGCAGGATCGGCTCGCTTTCGAACACGTCGATCGCGACCATGCCCGGCCGGTTGTGCGACAGCGCGTTGACGAGCGCGTTTTCTTCGAGCAGCTCGGCGCGGCTCGTATTGACGAGCAGCGACGTCGGCTTCATCCGCATCAGGTCTTCCTGCTTCACGATGCCGCGCGTGTCGTCGTGCAGGCGCAGGTGCAGCGACAGCACGTCGCTCTGCTCGAACAGCGCTTCGCGGCTCTCGGCGGCCGTATAGCCGTCGGCGCGCGCGGCTTCGAGCGAATGCTCGCGGCCCCAGATCAGCACGTTCATCCCGAACGCCTTGCCGTAGCCGGCCACGAGCCGGCCGATCTTGCCGTAGCCCCAGATGCCTAGCGTCTGGCCGCGCAGCACCTGGCCGAGGCCGAAGTTCGGCGGCAGCGCCGAGGTCTTCAGGCCCGACTGCTGCCAGGCTCCCTGCTTCAGGTTCGCGACGTACTGCGGAATGCGGCGCTGGGCGGCCATCACGAGCGCCCAGGTCAGCTCGGCCGGCGCGACCGGCGAACCGGTGCCTTCGAGCACCGCGACGCCGCGATCGGTACACGCGTCGAGATCGATGTGGCTCGATACGCGGCCGGTCTGGCTGATCATGCGCAGGTTCGGCAGCTTGGCGAGCAACTGGGAAGTAATCGGGGTCCGTTCACGAATCAGCACGAGCGCCTCGACTTCCGCCAGACGGCTGGCGAGCTGTCCCAGGCCGCGCACCGTATTGTTGAAGACCTTTACGTCGTGGCCCGCGAGCATCTCGAAGCAGTTCAGCTTGCGGACGGCGTCCTGGTAGTCGTCGAGAATGGCAATTTTCATGGTGAACGGGTGTCGCGCGTTGAAAGCGGGGGCGTGGCGGCGGCGCACCTTGCGCACCCGTCCCGCCCGGCCGGGGCCGACATGATGCTACGTCGGCTGCCTCCATGGTGTCTTTTTAACAGGTTGTTACGCTCCGCCGCAATCGGCGCCAGCCACACCCGGCGCCGCTCCCGCGCGGTGCGACGGGGTGCGCTGTTGTGTCGCATCAAATATGTCCTTCCTGATTCGGCCATTTACTCGACGAGGTTCACCCAATTGTTGCTCTCGGCAGAATAATTGGATCAACTATCCGCAGAAGCCGAGGATTTTTGACTATTTTTATCGTCAACCGCCCCCTTGTTGAGCAACTCTGCATCATTTCCGCTGTCGTAGGAGAATTACGCATTTGCTTCATCTTTTTGAAGTTGTAACAGCGGCAGGAGTCGTTTATGGATCATTTGCAGTCGATGCGCGTGTTCGTCAAGGTTGCAGATCTCGGCAGTTTCGCGCGGGCCGCGAGCGCAATGGATATCTCCAACGCGGTCGCGACGCGCCACGTCGCCGATCTGGAGGGCCGGCTCGGCACGCGTTTGCTTAACCGCACCACGCGCAGCCTCTCCCTGACGGAGTCGGGTCAGGTCTATCTGGAGCGTGCCCGCCAGATCCTCGACGAGCTCGAGGACGTCGAGCAGATGGTCGTCGCACGCAATCACGAGCCGGTCGGCACGCTGCGCATCGTCGCGCCGGTCGTGTTCGGCCTGCACAACCTCGCGCCCGTGCTGCAGTCGTATACGGAAAACTTCCCGAAGGTGGTGCCCGATCTCACGCTGGTCGACCGGCAGGTCGATCTGGTCGAGGAAGGTTTCGACGTCGGGATCGTCGTCACGCGCCAGATGCGTAGCGCGAGCATCGTCACGCGGCGCCTGACCACCGGTTGCATGACCGTGTGCGCGACGCCGAGCTATCTGGAGAAGCACGGCGTACCGACGCATCCGGAACAGCTCGCCGAGCACCCGGCCCTGAGCCTGCCGACCGAATACTGGGGCGACGAGCGCGTGTTCACGGGGCCGGACGGCGAGGTGCGCGTGCGCCCGACCAACGTGATCGTCGCGAACAACACCGCGATGCTGCGCCAGTTCGCGTTGCTTGGGATGGGGGTCGCGATCCTGCCGAGCTACCTGATCGGCAGCGACATCGCGCGCGGCGCGCTCGTGCGGCTGCTGCCGGATTTCCGGCTGCCGCAGGTCGAGATCAACATCGCCTACCCGAGCCGGCGCCATCTGCCGGCGAAGGTGCGCACGTTCATCGACCATCTCGTCGAGCATTTCAGCCACTCGACCGATGCGACGATGGGCGAACAGTGGGCCGCGCAGAGTGCGACGCTGCCGCCGATCGGCGTCGAGATGCGTGCCGAGCAGCCTGAATCGACCGATCCGAACCTGCAGCCGCGTATTGCCCGCTCGCCGCGCACGCGCGTGGCGATGCCGTCGCCGCTGTAACGGCGCGGCGGCCCGTCAGCGTTACGGCCGGCACAAAGAAAAAACGCGGATCGATCGATCCGCGTTTTTTTATGGCTGCGTGCCGGAACGGGGCGCGCCGGGTGCGCGAAAGACAGCGCCCGGCGGCCAGGCCCGTCACGAACCCGTCTTGCGCGCCGTCGTCTTGCGGGCGGCGGTCTTGCGGGCCGGTGCCGGTTTCTCTTCGGCGCCTTCCGTCACGGTTTCGGCATCTTTCGTCGCCGATTTGGCCGTCTTCTTCGCGGCAGCGGCTTTCGGTTCCTTTTTCTCGAACTCGAAACCGATCTTGCCGTCCGGCTGCTTCACGAGGAACGCCTTGAAGTTGCGGCCGGTACGCGACGACTTGAAGTTCGGCAGCAGATCCGTGCGGCCGTCGGCGAGCAGCTTGCCCATCTGCTCGCGCGTGATTTCCTGCTGCAGGATCACCTTGCCCGAGCGGAAGTCGCAGGTCTTCGGGTTCGCCACCGAGTGTTCGCACACGTAGCTCATCCCGTGCTCGAACACGCGGCCCTTGCACTTCGGGCACGCGCCGACCGGCTCCTGCGCGGAGAAGTCGGGCGCTTCGCCTTCCTCGCCGCCCTGGTCCTGACCGAAATCGAACTCGAGCTTGTAGTTCTTCGTCTCGTCATCGAAGGACAGCTTGAGGATCGCCGAGAACGGGCGGCCCATCTTGCTGCGGAACCCGGACAGCGGCCCGATTTCCTTCTTCTGCAGCAGCTCCTCGACTTCCGGGATCTCGAACTGCCGGCTGCCCGGGATCTTCGAGATCGAGAAGTCGCACTTCGTGCACGCGAAGCGTCGGTAGTTTTCCTTCACCTGGCCGCCGCAGTTCGGGCACGGTGTCTCGAGCGTCGCGTAATCGCCGGGGATCGTGTCGGAATCGTATTCCTTCGCGCGCTTGACGATCTGCTGCGTCATGCGGGCGATTTCCTGCATGAACGCGTCGCGGCCGAGATTGCCGCGCTCCATCTGCGACAGCTTGTATTCCCATTCGCCGGTGAGTTCGGGCGCGGTGAGTTCCTTCACGCCGAGGCCGCGCAGCAGCGTCATCAGCTGGAATGCCTTCGCGGTCGGGATCAGTTCGCGGCCTTCGCGCAGCAGGTACTTCTCGCCGAGCAGGCCTTCGATGATCGCCGCACGCGTCGCCGGCGTGCCTAGGCCCTTCGCGGCCATTGCCTCGCGCAGCTCGTCGTCCTCGACCAGCTTGCCGGCGCCTTCCATCGCGGACAGCAGCGTCGCTTCCGAGTAGCGTGCGGGCGGTTTGGTCACGAGCGCGACGGCGGCGATCTCGTCGGTCTTCACCTTCTCGTCCTTCTGCACCGGCACCAGGTTCGCGTCCGCGCCTTCGGCGTCGCGGCCGTACACCTGCAGCCAGCCCGGCTCGACCAGCACCTTGCCTTCGGTCTTGAAGTGATGGCCGGCGACTTCGGTGATCCGGGTCGTGACGCGGAATTCGGCCGCCGGGAAGAACACGGCGAGGAAGCGCTTCACGACCAGGTCGTACAGCTTCTGCTCGGGCTCGGACAGCGCCTTCGGCGCCTGGAGCGTCGGGATGATTGCAAAGTGGTCGCTGATCTTCGAGTTGTCGAAGATCCGCTTGTTCGGCTTCACCCAGCCCTTGTCGAGCACCTGCTTCGCGTGCGGCAGGTAGTTGTTGCTCTCCTTGAGCATCTCGAGCGTGGACTGCACGGTCGACAGGTAGTCTTCCGGCAGCGCGCGCGCGTCGGTACGCGGGTAGGTCAGCACCTTGTGCTTTTCATACAGCGCCTGGGCGAGACCGAGCGTGTTCTTCGCGGAGAAGCCGAAACGGCCGTTCGCTTCGCGCTGCAGGCTCGTCAGGTCGAACAGCAGTGGCGACAGTTGCGTCGACGGCTTCGATTCCTCGGACACCGTGCCGATCTGGTCGCGGCAGGCAGCGACGATCGTCTCGGCAGCCGGCAGGCTCCACAGACGGGAGTCGCGCTTTTCCGGATCGAATTCGTCGCGCTTGAATTTCGGGTCGTACCACTTCCCTTCGTAGAAGCCGCTCGCGCACGCGAATTCGGCCTTCACTTCCCAGTAGTCGCGCGGGATGAAGCGGCGGATTTTCTCTTCACGTTCGACGACGATCGACAACGTTGGCGTTTGAACCCGGCCGACGGTGGTCAGGAAGAAGCCGCCGCCCTTGCTGTTGAACGCGGTCATCGCGCGCGTGCCGTTGATCCCGACGAGCCAGTCGGCTTCCGAGCGGCAGCGTGCGGCGTCGGCAAGCGGCTGCATGTCCGTGTCGCTGCGCAGGTTCGCGAAACCGTCGCGAATCGCCTGCGGCGTCATCGATTGCAGCCACAGGCGCTGGACCGGCTGCTTCGCCTTCGCGTGTTGCGCGATCAGGCGGAAAATCAGCTCGCCCTCGCGCCCCGCGTCACATGCGTTGATCAGGCGGTCGACGTCCTTGCGCTTCATCAGCTTCGTGAGCACCTTGAGGCGCGACTCGCTTTTTGCGATCGGGTTCAGGTCGAAATGCGGGGGAATGACGGGCAGATGCGCGAAGCTCCATTTCCCGCGCTTGACCTCGTACTCTTCCGGGGCGGCGATTTCCAGCAGGTGGCCGACAGCGGACGAAAGGACGAAATCGTCGCTCTCGTAATACTCGTCATGCTTGGTAAAGCCGCCCAAAGCGCGTGCGATGTCGTTCGCGACAGAAGGCTTTTCCGCAATGATCAGTGCTTTGGACATGACAGGTGTGTGTTGGTAGACCGGGTTCGCCGGTTGTGGGTCCCTTTTACGACCGCTTTATAGCACACGCCGCAGCGACGGCGGCTCGGCGTGTAAAAAGCGGCTCATCATAGAGGGGGGCTGCAATGGCGGCAAGCGCCCGGCGCGGCGGCCTGCGCCAACCTGCGCAAAACCGCCGGGCGGGCCCGCGAATTCAGGCTTCGACGTTCAGGATGTCGCGCAATTTCGGTGCGTGCGGCGCACCGGGCACCGCACTCAGGTCGGACAGCATGCGCTCGACGATCGCCGCGTGTGGCAGCACCGTGCCGAAGAAGCGTGCGGTGTGGGCATCCTCGATCAGGATGGTCGGGAAATTCTCGACGTCGAGATCGTCGAGGCGGTCGGCATGGGTTTCGATGTCGATCCAGGCGAAGCAGGCGTCCGGATGCGCATCGGCGAGCTGGTCGAAGGCGCTCCGGTAGTCGCGGCACGTGCCGCACCACTCGGCGCACAGGCAGGCGACCAGCAACGTGCCGGGATCGGCGAGGCGCTCGGCGATCCGATCTGCATCGGTGTCGAGATTCAGCGCGGGCATGGAATTCCTTGGGTAGCGTCGGCGGCCGGGCCGCCCCTATGCCGGGGAATGTAGCACGCCCCGCGCAGAGGGGGTGGGCGCGGCGTCAAGCCGCGCGAAGCGTCCGCCGGCGATGCTCGCGACGCGGCCAGCCAGCTCCAGTGCGAGCAGCGCGCCATGCAGCACGTCGTCGGACAGGCCGCTGTGCTCGGCCAGCCATTCGTACGTCACGGGGCCGTATCCCAGCGCGGCGAGCACCGCCTGTTCCGACGGGGTGCCCGGTGGAGTGGCTTCGATTGAGGCCGGTGCGGTGGTCGCGGCAGGGCGACCCGCTTGCGCGATGCCGGCAGTTTCGGGTTCGCGGATCTCGGCGGCATTCGCGCCCTGATTATCGGTTCGCATCGCGCCGCTCGTTGCGCGCGCCACCGGTTCGCCCAGCCCGTATTCCTCGAGCACATCGAGCGGCGCCGCGGTGAGCTTCGCGCCGTCGCGGATCAGCGCGTGGCAGCCCTGCGCGAGCGGGGCATGGATCGAACCGGGTATCGCGAACACATCGCGCCCCAATTCGTTCGCGAGCCGCGCGGTGATCAGCGAGCCCGAGCGCGGGGCGGCCTCGACGACGAGCGCGCCGATCGCGAGCGCGGCGATCAGCCGGTTGCGCTGCGGGAAATGCGCGGCGCGGGCCGGCGTGCCGAGCGGCCATTCCGACACGATCGCGCCGTGTGCGGCGATTTCGTGGGCGAGCGCGCGGTGTCGCGCCGGGTAGACGAGATCGGCGCCCGTCGCGATCACCGCGACGGTGCCCGAGCGGCCGTCGAGCCCGCCACGATGCGCGGCGCCGTCGATCCCGAGTGCGAGGCCCGAGACGATCGTGAGGCCCGCGTCGGACAACGCGTTGGCGAAATCCGTGGCGTCGGCGAGCCCCTGCGGCGTCGCATGGCGGCTGCCGACCACCGCGAGGCCGCGTGCGTGCAGCAGGTCGAGTCGCCCCTTTACATATAGCAGCGGCGGCGGATCGTGCAGATCGCGCAGCCGCGGCGGGTAGGCCGGATCGCTCAGCGTGACGAGCACGTTGCCCGGCCCGTCGAGCCATGCGAGCGCGGCGTGGGTGCGCATATCGAGATCGTCGCGCTCGCTCGCACGCACGGCCTGCGCGGCAGCGGGGCTACTCACGGCGGCGATCGCCTCGTCGGGCGCGCGCAGTAACGCGTCCGGCGAGCCGAAAGCCGCGAGCAGCACCTGCAGCACGGCGGGCGAGAGGCCGGGCGCATGCGCGAGTTGCAGCCAGGCGCGCAGCGCGGCGGGCGTCAGCGCTTGCGGGGACATGAGGCGGCCCTCGAATGCGGCGGCCAGCGGAGCGCGTGGCGCCATGATAAAATTTTCATCATCCGAAATACTCGACAGGGCCGTGCGCGCAGGCACGCGGCCGATTGCAGGAGGCGCGATCCGCGGCATTGATATGCCACGCATCCGCCTCATCTTCATTGCATCCCGGCGGCGGCGCCAGCCGGCCGGATGGCCGATGCGGCACGCCGCTCCACCGAATACCGAACACCATGGCATTGCTCAATATTCTTCATTACCCCGACAAGCGGCTGCACAAGGTCGCGAAGCCCGTCGACAAGGTCGACGACCGGATCCGCAAGCTCGTCGCCGACATGGCCGAGACCATGTATGCGGCGCCCGGCATCGGCCTGGCGGCCACGCAAGTCGACGTGCACGAGCGCGTGATCGTGATCGACGTCTCCGAAGAGAAGAACGAGCTGCGCGCGTTCATCAACCCGGAGATCGTGTGGTCGAGCGACGCGAAGCAGACCTATGAAGAAGGCTGCCTGTCGGTGCCCGGCATCTACGACGAAGTCGAACGCCCCGACCACGTGCGCGTGCGTGCGCTCAACGAGCAGGGCGAGACGTTCGAGCTCGACTGCGAAGGCCTGCTCGCCGTGTGCGTCCAGCACGAGATGGATCACCTGATGGGCCGCGTGTTCGTCGAATATCTGTCGCCGCTCAAGCAGACGCGCATCAAGACGAAGATGAAGAAACTCGAACGCGCGATGTGATGCGCGTGCGCCCAGCCCGACCCCGAACGCTGTCATGACCCATACGTTGCGCGTGATTTTTGCCGGCACGCCGGAATTCGCCGCGGCTGCCCTTGCCGCGATCCACGAGGCCGGTTTCCCGGTGCCGCTCGTGCTCACCCAGCCTGATCGCCCGGCCGGGCGCGGGATGAAGCTTCAGGCGAGTGCCGTGAAGCGCTACGCCGTCGAGCACGGGATGGCCGTCGCGCAGCCGCCGTCGCTGCGCCGCGCGGGCAAGTACCCGGCGGAGGCGGCCGACGCGATCGAGCTGCTGCGCACGACGCCGCACGACGTGATGGTGGTGGCCGCGTACGGCCTGCTGCTGCCGCAGGAAGTGCTCGATATCCCGCGCGCCGGCTGCATCAACATTCACGCATCGCTGCTGCCGCGCTGGCGTGGCGCCGCGCCGATCCATCGTGCGATCGAGGCAGGCGACGCCGAGACGGGCGTCACGCTGATGCAGATGGACGTCGGCCTCGACACCGGCGCGATGATCGAGGCGGCGCGCATCGCGATCGCGCCCGACGATACGACCGCGACGCTGCACGACCGCCTCGCCGCCGCCGGCGCGCGGCTGATCGTCGACGCGCTCGTGCGGCTCGAGCGCGACGGTGCGCTGCCGGCGACGCCGCAGCCGGCCGACGGCGTGACCTACGCGGAAAAGATCGGCAAGCACGAAGCGGCGCTCGACTGGCGCAAGCCGGCCGACGTACTCGCGCGCCAGGTGCGTGCGTTCGACCCGTTCCCGGGCGGCGTCGCGACGCTCGACGGCGCGGCCATCAAGCTGTGGGCGGCCGAGCCCGTGGCGGCGCATGGCACGATCGCCAACGCGGCACCCGGCACGATCATCGAAGCCGCGCCGGACGGCGTGGTGGTCGCATGCGGCAGCGGCGCGCTGCGCGTCACCCAGCTGCAGAAGCCCGGCGGCAAGCGGCTGCCTGCACGCGAATTCCTCGCCGGTTCGCCGCTCGCCGCCGGCCAGCGTTTCGCGCTGCCCGACGTCGACTGACAGGCCTGAGCGCCATTCGACCCGGTCTGCCGGCTCGGCGCAACTGGCCGGACGGCCGAGTCGCGCGCGGCGGCAGGCACGCGTAGAATTTCCCTGCGCTCCCCGGTTTCGAGGTTTTCATGTTCGGCATCACCCATTTCGGCTTCTTCGTGTTCGCGGTTTTCCTGCTGAACATCACGCCCGGCCCCGATACGGCCTACATCGTGGGCCGCAGCGTCGCGCAGGGGCGCGGCGCGGGGCTGATGTCGGCGTTCGGCATTTCGGCCGGCTGCTGCGTTCACGCGCTCGCCTGCGCATTCGGCCTGACCGCGCTGCTGGCCGCGTCGGCCACCGCGTTCACGGCGATCAAGCTGGTCGGCGCCGCGTACCTGATCTATCTCGGCGTGCGGATGATCATCGCGAAGCAGGCCGCCGCGCCGTCGGGCGCCGCAGCCGCGCAGGCCGCGGCCGCCAAGCCGCTGCGCCAGCTGTTCATGCAGGGTTTCTGGACCAACGTGCTGAATCCGAAGGTCGTGCTGTTCTTCGTGTCGTTCTTCCCGCAGTTCGTGTCGGCCGACAGTCCGCACAAGGCCTGGGCGTTCCTGACCCTCGGCGCGGTGTTCGTCGCGATGAGCACGGTCTGGACGAGCCTGGTCGCGTGGGTGGCAGGCAGCGTCACGCAGCGCTTTTCCGGCAAGCCGGGCGTCAGGAAGTGGCTCGATCGCACGGTCGGCAGCGCTTTCGTCGGCCTCGGCCTTCGTCTGGCAGCTTCGCAACGCTGAGATTGAATTTTTTCGGCAAGCCCTTATCTAACAAATCGCTTACAATTTTCCGCCGTGCCCAGTGATGCGCGGCGGGTCCCCTGACGGATAAGGAGTGGGTATGTTCAATTGGGTCAAAACGGCGATGCTGATGGCCGCGATCACGGCCCTGTTCATCGTGATCGGCGGGATGATCGGCGGCTCGCGCGGCATGACGATCGCGCTGCTGTTCGCGCTCGGCATGAATTTCTTCTCGTACTGGTTCTCGGACAAGATGGTGCTGCGCATGTACAACGCGCAGGAAGTCGACGAGAACACGGCGCCGCAGTTCTACCGGATGGTCCGCGAGCTGGCTACGCGCGCGAACCTGCCGATGCCGCGCGTCTACCTGATCAACGAGGATGCGCCGAACGCGTTCGCGACGGGCCGCAACCCCGAGCACGCGGCGGTCGCCGCGACGACGGGCATCCTGCGCGTGCTGTCGGAGCGCGAGATGCGCGGTGTGATGGCGCACGAGCTCGCGCACGTGAAGCACCGCGATATCCTGATCTCGACGATCACTGCGACGATGGCGGGCGCGATCTCGGCGCTCGCGAACTTCGCGATGTTCTTTGGCGGGCGCGACGAGAACGGCCGGCCGGCCAACCCGATCGCGGGGATCGCGGTCGCGCTGCTCGCGCCGATCGCCGGCGCCTTGATTCAGATGGCGATTTCGCGGGCCCGTGAGTTCGAGGCCGACCGCGGCGGCGCGCAGATTTCCGGCGACCCCCAGTCGCTCGCCACCGCGCTCGACAAGATTCATCGCTATGCGGCGGGCATCCCGTTCCAGGCGGCCGAGGCGCATCCTGCCACCGCGCAGATGATGATCATGAACCCGCTGCACGGCGGCGGCCTGCAGAACCTGTTCTCGACGCACCCGGCCACCGAGGAGCGCATCGCGCGCCTGATGGAGATGGCGCGTACCGGCCGCTTCGAGTGACCCTCGGCAACCCGCGCGGCCGCCGCCGCGTGGGGCCGCCCCGCCACCCCGCATGCTTCGCGCTGCGGGGTGTTTCGTTTGTGCGCGCCGTAAAGGGGCCAAAGGGCCAGCATGGCCGCACGCTACAATGCGCGGTTTGGGATCGCCGGGCCATCTGGCGGTTGCGATCCCGCCGTTCGTCGTATTTGTTTGCCGCACCTGATTGCCGCGCCTGCTTGCCGATTCCGCACCGATGACACGACCCCGTTCTTCCGCTCCGACTTCTTCCGGCCGCCCGGCGCGCCTGGCTGCGCTGCACCTGGCGCCCGATTCGCTCGGCTTCGCGCTCGACGCGGCCGCGCAGGCGGTCGACGCGGTGCGACGCGGCACCGCGTTGCCGGCGGCGCTGTCGACGGTATTCGCGCAGATGCCGTCCGGTGCGCAGGCGCTCGCGCGCGGCGCGACGCAGGACGTCGCCTACCGGACGATGCGTCGCCTCGGCAGCGCGGACTGGCTGACCGGCAAGTTCGTCAGCAAGGCGCCGCCCGCGCACGTGCACGCGGTGCTCGCCGGCGCGTTCGCGCTGCTGCTCGACCCGCCTGACGAGGCAGCGTACCCGGCGTTCACGGTGGTCGACCAGGCCGTCACCGTCATCGGTGCGCGCCGCGAATTCGCGTTCGCGAAGGGGATGGTCAACGCGGTGCTGCGCCGTTTCCTGCGCGAGCGCGATGCACTCGTCGCCGCGATGCAGGACGACCCGGTCGCACGCTGGAACTACCGCGCGTGGTGGGTCGACGCGGTGAAGCGAGCATGGCCCGACGCGTGGCAGGCGATTCTCGCGGCCGGCGAGCATCAGGGGCCGCTGACGTTGCGTGTGAATGCGCGCCGCGCGAGCGTCGATGCGTATCTCGACACGCTGCGTGTGAGCGGAATCGACGCGACTGCGATCGGCCGACACGCGGTGCGGCTCGCGTCGGCGCTGCCGGTGGAGCGCATTCCGGGCTTCGCCGACGGCGTGGTGTCGGTGCAGGACGCCGGCGCGCAGCTCGCGGCCGAATGGCTCGGCGCGCGCGACGGCATGCGCGTGCTCGACGCGTGCGCGGCGCCCGGCGGCAAGACCGGCCATATTCTCGAACTCGCCGACGCGGAAGTCGTGGCGCTCGAAAGCGACGCGACGCGCGCGGCGCGCATCGGGGAGAATCTCGTGCGCCTGTCGCTCGCGGCGAACGTGTGCGTCGGCGATGCGGGCGCGCCGGACACCTGGTACGACGGGCGTCCGTTCGATCGCATCCTGGCCGACGTGCCGTGCTCGGCGTCCGGCATCGTGCGGCGGCACCCCGACATCCGCTGGCTGCGCCGCGAGGCCGACATCCCGGCGCTGGTCGCGGAGCAGCGTCGCATCCTGTCGGCGCTGTGGCCGCTCGTGAAACCGGGCGGCGAACTGCTTTACGTGACCTGTTCGATCTTCCCCGAGGAAGGCGAATTGCAGGCCCGCTGGTTTGAAGCGGCCTGTGAAGATGCGGTACGATTGGACGCCCCCGGCCAACTGCTGCCGGGCAGCGTGCAGGGACGGGCGGCCGCCGGCGCACTCGACCAGAACACCGATCACGACGGATTTTTCTACGCGCGGTTTCAGAAACGGTGACGATCAAACACCTTTTTCCCTTTCGGCTCGCGGCCGTCTTGCTGGTCGCGTTGACGCTGTGCCTGGCCGTCGTCCGGCCGGCGCATGCCGAATCGATCGCCGTGCAGCGCGCATCGCTCCAGTCCGACGGCAGCGGCTGGAGCCTCGACGCGCGGTTCGACTTCGAGCTGAATCCGAACCTCGAGGATGCCGTCAACAAGGGCATCCCGCTTTACTTCACGACCGACTTCGAGTTGAGCCGCGCGCGCTGGTACTGGTTCGACGAGCAGCCGGTGGCGGTCACGCAGACGATCCGCCTGTCGTTCCAGCCGCTCACACGCGAGTACCGCGTGTCGACGGGCGGCCTGCAGCTCGGCTTCCCCTCGCTGAAGGATGCGCTCGCGGTGGTCCGCCACATCACGTCGTGGCACGTGATCGACCGTAACCAGGTGCGGGCGGGCGAAACCTACACGGCGTCGGTGCGGATGCAGCTCGACACGGCGCTGATGCCGAAGCCGTTCCAGGTCGATGCCGTGAACAACCGCGACTGGACGCTCGGGTCGGACTGGAAGCGCTTCAACTTCACGGTGACCGAACGTGCTAAATAAAGTACGCCGCGCGGCCAGCGGGAAGAGCCTCCTCATCCGCGTGATCGTCTCGACGGTCGCGATCACCGCACTGCTGCTGCTCGTGCTGCTCGCGGCCGCGAGCGCGAACACCGAATTCTTCGACCGCTACTACTCGTGGCTATACGCGACCAACATCATCGTCGCGCTCGTGTTCCTGCTCGTGGTGCTCGGGCTGATCGGGATGATCGTCGTGCGGCTGAGGAAGGGCAAGTTCGGCACGCGGCTGCTCGCGAAGCTCGCGGTGTTCTTCGCGCTCGTCGGCGTGGTGCCGGGCGGGATCATCTACATCGTGTCGTACCAGTTCGTGTCGCGCAGTATCGAGTCGTGGTTCGACGTGAACGTCGAGACGGCGCTGACGGCCGGGCTGAACCTCGGCCGCGGGATGCTCGACGCGTCGCTGTCCGATCTGCAGACCAAGGCGCGGCTGATGTCCGACCAGCTCGCGAGCGTCGATGCGAACACGAACGGCACGACGCTCACGCTGTTGCGGTTGCGCGACCAGTTCGGCGTGCAGGACGCGACGATCGTCGAGCCGAGTCGCGGCGGCTCGGGCGCCGCGCCCGACCTGCACATCGTCGCGCAGGCGTCGGGCAACTTCGCGGCGCTGATTCCGGACGACCTGCCGACGCCGCTGATGCTGAGCCAGGCGCGCGAACACGGCGCGTATGCGGCGATCGAGGGCGAGGTCGACGGCGACCCGCGCGCGCATGGCGCGAAGGGCGCGCTGCGGCTGCGCGTCGTGCGACCGATTCCGGACGCGACGACGTCGCTGCTGCAGCCGGCGGAGCGGTTCCTGCAGCTCACGCAGCCGGTGCCGCCCGGGCTCGCGCACAACGCGGACGCCGTGCAGCGCGCGTACCGCGAGTACCAGGAAAAGTCGCTCGGCCGTACGGGCCTGCGCAAGATGTACATCGGCACGCTGACGCTCGCGCTGTTCCTCGCGACCTTCATCGCGATGATGCTCGCGCTCGCGCTCGGCCAGCAGCTCGCGCGGCCGCTGTTCCTGCTCGCGCAGGGCACGAAGGAGATCACGGAAGGCGACTACACGCCGAAGCGCGAGATCAAGACGCGCGACGAGCTCGGCTTCCTCACGCAGTCGTTCAACGCGATGACGCGCCAGTTGTCCGAGGCGCGGCTCGCGGTCGAGAAGAACCGCATCGCGCTCGAGCATTCGAAGACGTATCTCGAGAGCATCCTCGCGAACCTGACGGCCGGCGTGTTCGTGCTCGACCGCCAGTTCCGGCTGACGACGGCCAATCGCGGCGCCGAGCGGATCTTCCGGCAGCCGTTCAATTCGCTGATCGGCACGACGCTCGACCGGATCGGCGTGGCCGCCGGGTTCGGCGCGATGGTGCGCAAGGCGTTCGCCGATCGCGAGGCGGCGTCCGACGGCGGCAGCGGCGATCGCGGCCACTGGCAGCAGCAGTTCGCGATCGAGGTGCCGGGCGAAACCGATCCGCTGACGCTGCTCGTGCGCGGCACGCGGCTCGTGTCGACGGTCGAGGGGCAGGCCGACGATCCGCAGACGTCCGGCTACGTCGTCGTGTTCGACGACATCTCCGACGTGATTTCCGCGCAGCGTTCGGTCGCGTGGGGCGAGGTCGCGCGGCGGCTCGCGCACGAGATCAAGAATCCGCTGACGCCGATCCAGCTGTCGGCCGAGCGGCTGCAGATGAAGCTGTCGGACAAGCTTGCGCCGCCCGACGCGGACGTGCTCAAGCGCGGCGCGACGATGATCGTGAACCAGGTGGCCGCGATGAAGCGGATGGTCGACGATTTCCGCGAATACGCGCGCACGCCGCCGGCGGTGCTGGCGAACCTGCAGTTGAACGAACTGGCGAGCGAGGTGCTCGGGCTGTACGGCGTCGGCGAAGGCAAGAACCCGATCGTCGCGGAACTCGCGCCGTCGCTGCCGGTGATTCGCGGCGACGCGACGCAATTGCGCCAGGTGATTCACAACCTGCTGCAGAATGCGCAGGATTCGGTCGCGGAGTCCGCGCATCCGCGTGTGTTGATCGAAACCAAGACAGTAGAATATGGCGACCCCGACGCCGAGGGCAAAACGCGCGTCGCGGTACGGCTTACCGTGTCCGACAACGGGCCCGGTTTTCCGGCACGCATCCTGACCCGCGCGTTCGAGCCTTACGTGACGACGAAGGCGAAGGGCACGGGGCTCGGGCTGGCCACGGTCAAGAAAATCGTTGACGAGCACGGCGCGCGGATCGATCTGCGCAATCGCATGCACGGCGAGACCGTCGAGGGTGCGCAGGTATCGATCCTGTTCCTGCAGATGGCGAGCGATACGCCAGGCGCCGAACCGGGTGCACAGGACGGGACGACTCCCGCCAAGACAAAAGCAAGTGAGCAGACAAAGGCAGCGTAAATGGCAACCATCCTGGTGGTAGATGATGAAATGGGCATCCGGGAATTGCTCTCGGAGATCCTCAGCGATGAAGGACATGTCGTCGAGGCGGCGGAGAACGCGCAGGCCGCGCGGGAATACCGGCTGAATCAGGCGCCCGATCTCGTGCTGCTCGATATCTGGATGCCCGATACCGACGGCGTCACGCTGCTCAAGGAATGGGCGGCACAGGGGCTGCTGACGATGCCCGTGATCATGATGTCCGGGCACGCGACGATCGATACCGCCGTCGAGGCGACCAAGATCGGCGCGCTCGATTTCCTCGAAAAACCGATCGCGCTGCAGAAGCTGCTGAAGTCGGTCGAGCACGGTCTCGCCCGCGGCGCGGCGCCGGTGTCCGCGAACGCGGCGGCGAAGGCGGGCGGCGGGCAGGCCGCGGGGCCGGCGGCGGTCGCGTCCGCGGCGGCGCTGCCGACGCTGGGCGACGACATGGCGTCGGCGCTCGGCCTCGCGGGCCAGACGGCGGCGATCCCGTTCGACATCCCGTTGCGCGAAGCGCGCGATGCATTCGAGCGCGCGTACTTCGAGTATCACCTCGCGCGCGAGAACGGCAGCATGACGCGCGTCGCGGAGAAGACGGGCCTCGAGCGCACGCACCTGTATCGCAAGCTCAAGCAGCTCGGCGTCGAGCTCGGCAAGAAGCCGTCCGAAGGCGCGCTGTAAAATATTTTGCGAAAGCACTTGCCTGGGGGCGGATAGCTCGATATACTTTCATTCTTCGTTGGCCCGGTAGCTCAGTTGGTAGAGCAGCGGATTGAAAATCCGCGTGTCGATGGTTCGATTCCGTCCCAGGCCACCAGCATTTAAAACCCCAAGAATCGGAAGGTTCTTGGGGTTTTTCGTTTGTGGTGGGTATCGCGTGTCGTGGGCGACGGGCCCGGCAGCATTCGCCGGGGCATGATAAAATCCGTGCCCGCTCAATGACTTAGCGCATCGCTTCATGCGCATGGCAGGCTGCCCGCGGCGCGCCTGTCGTGGCGCGCGGCAACGATGCCGCGCGATGAGCGGTATAAGCGCGCCGCCGCATTCGCGGCCAACCGCGCTGCCTATACTGGTCGAGCCGGCGCAGGCCGGTCGCGTCGGGCCGCCCGGCGGCAGCCGGCCTCGGGGCGCAGTGCGACGCGAGCCTACACATTCACGGAGTATCACGGTGATTCGGACAGACGCTAAAGACGGCGCGCTCGTGTTGTTTTCCGGCGGGCAGGATTCCGCCACGTGCGTGGCATGGGCCCTCGAACGCTACCAGACGGTCGAGACGCTCGGCTTCGATTACGGCCAGCGTCATCGCGTCGAACTCGAGTGCCGCGAAGGCGTGCGCGAAGCGCTGAAGCACAGGTTTCCGGCGTGGTCGGACCGGCTCGGCGACGATCACATGATCGACCTGTCGGTGCTCGGCGCGATCAGCGATACCGCGATGACGCGCACGATCGAGATCGAGATGACGGCCAACGGCCTGCCGAACACGTTCGTGCCGGGCCGCAACCTGATGTTCATGACGATCGCCGCGGCGATCGCCTATCGCCGCGGGCTGCGCGTGCTGGTCGGCGGGATGTGCGAGACCGATTTCTCGGGCTATCCCGACTGCCGCGACGACACGATGAAGGCGCTGCAGGTCGCGCTGAATCTCGGGATGGATACGCGCATGGTGCTCGAGACGCCGCTGATGTGGCTCGACAAGGCGCAGACCTGGCAGCTCGCCGAACAGCTCGGCGGCGACGCGCTCGTCGAACTGATCCGCGTCGAGACGCACACGTGCTACGTGGGCGAGCGCGCGGAACTGCACGACTGGGGCTTCGGCTGCGGCGAATGCCCGGCCTGCAAGCTGCGCAAGCGCGGCTACGAGGCTTACCTGAAGGGCGAGCGGGTGACCGAAGCGCCGCTGTGATGCGGCTCGCGCGGGCAGCGCTTGATGGACAACGGATTCTGATCGACAACGAGCGGCGCGAGCCGGACGAAGCACGATGACTTACGCGGTCAAGGAAATTTTCTACACGTTGCAGGGCGAGGGCGCGAATGCGGGCCGGCCGGCCGTGTTCTGCCGGTTCGCCGGCTGCAACCTGTGGTCGGGCCGCGAAGAGGATCGTGCGGAGGCCGTGTGCCGCTTCTGCGATACGGATTTCGTCGGCACCGACGGCGAGAACGGCGGCAAGTTCAAGGACGCCGCCGCGCTCGTCGCGACGATCGCCGGCCTGTGGCCGGAGGGCGAAGCGCACCGCTTCGTCGTCTGCACGGGCGGCGAGCCGATGCTGCAACTCGACCAGCCGCTCGTCGACGAGCTGCACGCGGCCGGCTTCGAGATCGCGATCGAGACGAACGGTTCGTTGCCGGTGCTCGACACGATCGACTGGATCTGCGTGAGCCCGAAGGCCGATGCGCCGCTCGTCGTCACGAAGGGCAACGAACTGAAGGTCGTCGTGCCGCAGGACAACCAGCGGCTGGCCGACTACGCGAAGCTCGATTTCGAGTATTTCCTGGTCCAGCCAATGGACGGCCCGTCGCGCGACCTCAACACGAAGCTCGCGATCGACTGGTGCAAGCGTCATCCGCAGTGGCGGCTGTCGATGCAGACCCACAAATATCTGAACATTCCCTGAGCCACGGCTTTTGACATCGTGCTGATTACCCGAAAACTCGAATTCGACGCGGGCCACCGCATTCCCGATCACCGCAGCCAGTGCAGGAACCTGCACGGCCATCGCTACGTGCTCGAAATCACGCTGCGCGGCGATCTCGTCGATACCGAGGGGGCACCCGACCGCGGCATGGTGATGGATTTCGCCGACGTGAAGGCGCTCGCGATGGAGCACCTCGTCAGCAAGTGGGACCACGCGTTCCTGGTCTATGCGCGCGACGAGGTCGTACGCTCGTTCCTCGAGCAGATGGCCGACCACAAGACGGTCGTGATCGACCGGATCCCGACCGTCGAGAACCTCGCGGCGATCGCGTTCGACCTCCTCGCGAACGTGTACGACGCGCACTACGGCGTGAACCTGCGCCTCGAGCGCGTGCGGCTGTACGAAACGCCCAACTGCTGGGCCGACGTTGAGCGCCAGCCCGGCCGCTGATCCTGCCTGCCCCCGCAGCCCGCCGTCCGGCGCGGGCTGCCCGTCGCCGCGCACCGCGGCCTCGTCTCCCTCCGTCCCGCGTCGGTACGGCTTCCCCCCGTCGGTTCCCGCATCGAGCGCCCGCCGCGCTATGATCGACGTGCCGCACCGAAAAACGCTCGCGCGAGCCATTGCGCGGCCCGCGCTGTCAGATCGGCCGTCCCGGGCCGACTCACGTTCTCCGGCGCGCGATCTGCCGCCGCCACCGTGCTTCGGTTGCCCGGCGGCGTGTATTCCGCTTTCCGCTGCGCCTGTTGCTTGTCCCGTTCGATTGCCGTTCCGTTCCGGAGGCCGTATCGATGAGCACGCTCACCAATTCCCTCAAACAACGCCTGCGCGACGGTGACGAGCCGCTATACGGCCTGTGGCTGTCGCTCGGCAGCGACTCGGCCGCGGAAGCGCTCGCGCACGCCGGTTACGACTGGCTCTGCATCGACATGGAGCATGCGCCGAACGACAGTCGCGACGTGGCGTCGCAACTACGTGCGATCGCCGCGGCGCATCTGCCGAGCGAGCCGGTCGTGCGCGTGCCGGCGCGCGAGCCGTGGCTCGTGAAGCGCGCGCTCGACGCCGGGGCGCGCACGCTGATGTTCCCGTGTATCGAGACGCCCGACGACGCCGCGCACGCGGTGCGGCTCACGCGCTTCCCGTCGCCCGAATCGCCCGACGGGCTGCGCGGTGTCGCGGGCATGGTGCGCGCGGCGGCGTTCGGCATGCGCCGCGACTACCTGCAGACGGCGAATGCGCAAGTCGCTGTGGTCGTGCAGGTCGAATCGGCGCGCGGCGTCGACGAAGTCGAGCGGATCACGGCGACGCCCGGCGTCGATTGCCTGTTCGTCGGCCCGGCCGATCTCGCGGCGAGCCTCGGGCATCTCGGCGACATCCGCCATCCGGACGTCGAAACCGCGATGGCGCGCGTGCTCGCGGCCGGCAAGCAGGCGGGCGTCGCGGTCGGCATCTTCGCGGGCGACACGGCGGCCGCGCGCCAGTATCGCGACGCCGGTTACCGGATGATCACGGTGTCGGCCGACGTGAGCTGGCTATTGCGTGCGACGCGGCAGGCGTTGCAGGAGGTACGGTCATGAATGGCGCAGACGGTGCGTGCCGCGGGCGCGCGCGGATCGGGACGATGATCGGCCTGTGGGCCGTGTGGGCGGTGGCTGCCGCGCAGGGCGCGCCGCAAGCGAAGCCCGACCCGTCGCGCGAGACGCAATCGGCGGTTGCCGACTACAACGCCGGCGACTATCGCGCGGCGCTGGTGCAGTTCCACGATGCGGCCGAGCGCGGCGATCGCCTCGCGCAGTTCAACTACGCGATGATGCTGCTGACGGGCGAAGGCGTGACGGCGAACGTCGACGAAGGGCTGCGCTGGCTCAAGCGCGCGGCGGACGCGAACATGTCGCACGCGCAGTACGTGTACGGCCGGATGTTCGACGATGGCGAGTTCGTCGCGCGCAATCCGGCGGAAGCGCATCGCTGGTTCCTGCGCGCCGCGAAGCAGGGGCACGTGCAGGCCGAGCTGTCGCTCGCGAACCAGTTCCTCGACGGGCGCGGCACGCCGCGCGACAACCGGCAGGCGTTCGCCTGGTACAAGCAGGCCGCCGACGCGGGCGAGCCGACCGCGCAGTACGTGACGGCGTCGTTCTACGAGCGCGGCGGCGACGGCGTCGCGCAGAACCTGAACATCGCACGTGCGTATTACGCGGCGGCGGCCGCGCAGGGCGACGAGACGGCCGGGATGAAATTCAAGGAACTGAGCGCGCGGCTGAAGGCGCCGGGGCCGGCATCGGGCGCCGGCGCGGAGCAGGGCAAGCCGCACGCGCCGTCGCAGTAGGCGGCCGCATTCGGCGCATCCAGTGAAAAACGGCGCCGGGGCGCCGTTTTCGTGTGCCGCGGAGCGGGGCCGCGATCAGCTCTTCATCAGCCGCCGCTGCCGCCCGACGCTCATGATCATCCCGATCGCGATGCCGAGCGTCGTGAGCGCGGTGCCGCCATAGCTCATGAACGGCAACGGCACGCCGACGACCGGCAGCACGCCGCTCACCATCCCGATGTTGACGAACGCGTAGACGAAGAACGCGAGCGTGAGCGAGCCCGCCAGCAGCCGGCCGAACAGCGTCGCGCCCTGCGCGGCGATGTAGAGCCCGCGCGCGATCAGCGCCATGTACAGCGTCAGCAGCACGAGCCCGCCGGCGAGCCCCCATTCCTCCGAGAACACCGCGAAGATGAAGTCGGTGTGCTTTTCCGGAATGAATTCGAGGTGCGCCTGCGTGCCTTTCAGGTAGCCCTTGCCGAGCACGCCGCCCGAGCCGATCGCGATCACGGCCTGGATCGTGTGGAAGCCCTTGCCGAGCGGGTCGGAGGTCGGGTCGAGCAGCGTGCACACCCGGTGTTTCTGGTAGTCGTGCATCAGCGGCCACTGTACTTCGGGCTGGCAGATGCGTTCCTCGAACACGGCGATCGAGCCGACCGCGAGCACGCCCGCGACGAGCACCGGCACGATCAGCTTGAACGACAGGCCGGCGAGGTAGATCACGAAGAAGCCGGCCGCGAACACGAGCAGACCCGTGCCGAGGTCGGGCTGCTTCGCGATCAGCCCGACCGGCACCAGCAGGATTCCGAACGCGGCGATGAAGTCGTACCAGCGCAGCCCGCCTTCGCGGCGCTGGTAGTACCACGCGAGCATCAGCGGCGTCGCGATCTTGAGGATTTCGGACGGCTGGATCACGACGCCGACGTTCAGCCAGCGCTTCGCGCCCTTCTTGGTCATCCCGAACAGCGCGACCGCAATCAGCAGTGCGACCCCGAACGTGTAGAGCGGGACCGCGAAGCGCATCAGCGTGGTCGGCGGGATGTTGGCGATCACCCACATCAGCACGAACGTCAGCAGGATGTTGCGCAACTGGTCCTCGACGCGGCCCGGCATGTCGATCGACGCGCTGTACAGCGTGACGATGCCGACGCACAGCAGCAGGAACACGATGAGGGCGAGCGGGCGATCGAAGCCCGCGAACATCTGCTTGATCTTGTCGAGCCAGGCGCGCTTGTCGAATTGCATGCCTTTCTCCGTTAATGAGCGGTGCCGGCGTTCGCCGCTTTCGCGGGGGCCGTCGCACGATGGTTGTCGTCCCGCGGCGCGGCGGCGACCGGCTGCGCGTCGCTGGCGGGCCGGCGCGGCCGGTGCGGGCGCCGGATCGGCGGCAGGCTCGCGGCCATCGGCGCCGCGGCGCTCGCGTCGGCCGGCGCCGTGGCGCTGGCGCCAGCCGCACCCAAGGCGCCCGAGGCTCCGGACGCGGCCGATGCCGCCTCGGCCGCGCTGGCCGCCGACGGCACGACCGGCTGCGGCAGCGCGGTGAAGCCAGCCGCGATCGTGGCCGGCTTCGACGTGTCGCCGACCACCGGCGCGCTCACCGGCTCGGTCGCCGACGCCGCGGCGGCCACGGCCGCGGCCTCGTTCTTCGGGTTCTGGCGCTCGACCAGGTAGTAGTCGAGCACGCGGCGTGCGATCGGCCCGGCGGCCTGCGCACCCCAGCCGCCGTTCTCGACGACCAGCGCGACGGCGATCTGCGGATGGTCGACCGGCGCGTATGCGATGAACAGCGCGTGGTCGCGCAGGTGTTCGGCGAGCAGGTGGCCCTTGTAGTTCGAACCCTGCAGCGAGAACACCTGCGCGGTACCGGTCTTGCCGGCGGCGAGGTACGGCGCGCCGCGGAACACCTTGTACGCGGTCCCGGACGGGTTCTCGATCACGTTCTCCATCCCGCGCTTCACGACGTCGATGTCGGCCGCCTTCAGCGGGATCACCTCGCTTTCCTTCGGCACGGTCAGGTGGCGCGCCCGCGAGATCGGGTCCTCGACTTCCTTCACGAGGTGAGGCTTCATCACGACGCCGTTGTTCGCGAGCGTTGCCGTGGCGTGCGCGAGCTGCAGGATCGTGAACGAGTTGTAGCCCTGGCCGATCCCGAGGCTGATCGTCTCGCCGTCGAACCACTTCTGCTGCGCGGCCTTCTTGAACGCCTTCTTCTTCCAGTCGGTCGACGGCAGGATCCCGCGCGCCTCGCCCTGGATGTCGATCCCGGTGATCTGGCCGAAGCCGAACGGCTTCATGAAGTTCGCGATCGCGTTCACGCCGAGGTCGCGCGCGAGCATGTAGAAGTAGGTGTCGTTCGACACCATGATCGCCTTGTTCATGTCGACCCAGCCCTGGCCCGAGCGCACGTCGTTGCGGAACGTGTGGCCGCCGAACGTGAAGTAGCCCGGGTCCTGGAAGCCCCAGCCCGGCGTGCGCTTGCCGAGCGTGAGGCCCGCGAGCGCCATGAACGGCTTGTACGTCGAGCCGGGCGGGTAGGTGCCGTGCAGCGGGCGGTTCAGGAGCGGCTTGTCGGGCGAGTTGTTCAGCTCGTCCCAGGTCTGCTGGTCGATGCCGTCGACGAACGAATTCGGGTCGAAGCTCGGCGACGATACGAACGCGAGCACGTCGCCCGTCTTCGGCTCGATCGCGACGAGCGCGCCGCGCTTGCCGGCGAACGCCTGCTCGGCGACCTGCTGCAGCCCGATGTCGAGCGACAGCACGAGATTGTTGCCGGGCGTCGCCTGCGTGCGCGACAGCGTGCGCACCGGCCGGCCGCCGGCCGTCACCTCGACTTCCTCGAAGCCCGTCAGCCCGTGCAGCTCGGTCTCGTAGCTCTGCTCGACGCCGATCTTGCCGATGTAGTCGGTGCCCTTGTAGTTGTTCGCGTCGCGGCGCGGATCGTAGTGCTCCTGGTCGCTGTCGTTGTCGTCGCTCATCGCGTCGATGCGATCCTGGTCGCGCTTGGAGATCCGGCCGATATAGCCGATCACGTGCGCGGCCGTCATGCCGAGCGGGTACTGGCGGAACAGCCGCGCGCGCACGTCGACGCCGGGGAAGCGGAAGCGCTGCGCGGTGAAGCGCGCGACTTCGGCGTCGGTGAGCCGCGTGCGGATCGGCAGGCTCTCGAAATTCTTCGAGTCTTCCTGGAGCTTCTTGAAGCGGCGGCGGTCGCGGGCGTCGATCGGGATGATCTCGGACAGCTTGTCGATCGTGTTGTCGAGCGTGTCGTCGAGCTTCGACGGCGTGATCTCCAGCGTGTACGCCGAGTAGTTCTTCGCGAGGATCACGCCGTTGCGGTCGGTGATGATCCCGCGGTTCGGCACGATCGGCGCGACCGAGATGCGGTTTTCCTCGGCCTGCAGCGCGTATTTGCCGTGCTGCATCAACTGCAGGTAGAAGAAGCGGCTCGCGAGCAGCCCGAAGCAGACGAACACGAACACGCCCGCCGCCGCGACGCGCAGGCGGAACCTCGAGAGCTGCTGTTGGGTGTCGTTGAATTCGGTCATTTAAGGGCAATCTGGCCCGCGCGCGGACGCGGGCGAGGTGCCGCCCCGGAGCGCGGCGCGCGGCGGGCGTGGGGGCGGCGGGTATTCAAGGTTGGTCCGGCTCAGATCGGGCGCGTATCGTCCGGGTCGACCGGGCGGCGTTGCGGCATCAGCAGCAGGTGGCTCGCGATCGGCCACAGCGCAGCTTCGACGAAACCGTCGACGAGATAGCGCCAGCCGGGGAACGCGGCGCCCATCAGCAGGCGGATCACGAACGGCACGAGCTGCGCGGCGACCAGCAGCGGCGTCACGTACAGCACCTGCACGCCGATCGGCATCCACAGCACGCGGCGGTGGATCGTGATCGCGCCGTACGACAGCAGCGTATAGGCGAGCGCGTGCTCGCCGAGCAGCCCCGCGTCGTGCACGTCCATCAGGATGCCGAGCGCGAACGCGACGCCCATCCCGACCTTGCGCGGCTGGTGGATGTTCCAGAACAGCAGCACGAGCGCGACGAAATCGGGCACGCCGGGCAGGCGGCCCCACGGCATCAGGTTCAGCAGGAACGCGGCGGCGAGGCTGAAGACGATGAAGTACGGATTGACCGGCTGCAGGATGTATTGCGGGCGGTTCATCGCTGGGCTCCTGATTGCCCGGCCGTGGGCTTCGCGGGCGCGGCGGCGGGCTGGGCCGGCGCGGCAGGCGCCGCGGGCGCCGGCTTCGCACCGGGCTGGGCCGCGGCGGCCGGCTTCGCGTTCGCGTCGGCCTTGTCGGTTTTCTCGGCCTTCTCGCCCTTCGCGGCGGCTTTCGCGCCCTTCTTGCCTTTCGCGTTCTTCTCGGCGGCGGGATCGGGCTCGGCCGGGCGCGGCGGGATGTCATTGCGGTAATGCAGCACGAGCATCTGGCGCGCGCCGCGCACGGCCGCGACCGGCGCGCAGGTCACCCGGGCGAACGCGGTATCGGCGAGCTTGTCGACGCGCACGACCTTCGCGACCGGCAGGCCGGGCGGATAGACGCCATCGAGGCCGCTCGTGATCAGCTCGTCGCCGGCGACGAGATCCGCGCTGGTCGGCACGAAGCGCAGGTCGAGCGAATCGCCCTTCGGCGTGCCGTAGATCACGCTGCGCAGGCCGGTGCGCAGCACCTGCACGGGAATCGCGAGATCGCGGTCGGTGACCAGCGTGACTTCGGATTGCAGCGGGAACACGCGCGTGACCTGGCCGATCACGCCGTCCTCGCTGACGACGGGCGAGCCGTCCTGGATGCCTTGCTGCGAGCCTTGCCCGACCACGATCTTCTGCGTGAACGGATCGCTCGTGTCGTACTGGATCTCGACCGGCGTCGATTGCGTCGCGATGTGCTGGCGCAGTTCAAGCACCGCACGCAGGTGCGCGTTCTCCTGCGTGAGCACGGCGGCCTGGTTGGCCTGCGTGGACAATTGCAGGTTGCGCTTGCGGAGATCGTCGTTTTCGTGGCGCAGCGCCGCGCCGGTGACGGCGAGGTCGGCCGCGCCCATGAACAGGTCGCGCGGCACGAGCGCCGCGCGTTGCAGCGGGTAGAGCACGGTGCCGAGCACGCCGCGCACGATTTCGAGCGTGCTGAAGCGCGCGTCCGACACGAGGAGCGCGATGGCGAGGGCGACGAAGAAGATGAGCCGCGCGAGCGCGGGCGGACCTTGCTTGAAGAGGGGCGGCGGACTGTATTCCATGGTCGGCGCCGGGCGCGTGTGATCGGTTAAATAATGCTCAGACGCGCAAACGGCGCGGCGGTTCGTTCTGAACGAGCGATCCGGCCACGCCGCGGGTGCGTCATATCAAACGGGACTGCCTAGGCGATCACTGGGCGATCACTCGTACGAGAAGATGCTGCCCAGCTTGTCCATGCGCTCGAGCGCCATGCCCGAACCGCGCACGACGCAGGTCAGCGGATCTTCCGCGACGAGCACCGGCAGGCCGGTTTCTTCCGCGAGCAGGCGATCGAGGTCGCGCAGCAGCGCGCCGCCGCCCGTCAGCATCATCCCGCGTTCGGCGATGTCGGCGCCGAGTTCCGGCGGCGTCTGTTCGAGCGCGATCTTCACCGACGACACGATCTGGTTCAGCGGATCGGTCAGTGCTTCGAGGATTTCGTTGCTGGAGATCGTGAAGCTGCGCGGGATGCCTTCCGACAGGTTGCGGCCCTTCACTTCCATTTCCTTGACTTCGGAGCCCGGGAACGCGGAGCCGATTTCCTTCTTGATCGCCTCGGCGGTCTGCTCGCCGATCAGCATCCCGTAGTTGCGGCGGATGTAGTTGACGATCGCCTCGTCGAACTTGTCGCCGCCGACGCGCACCGAGCCCTTGTAGACGATGCCGCCGAGCGAGATCACACCGACTTCGGTCGTGCCGCCGCCGATGTCGACGACCATCGAGCCGGTGGCTTCCGAGACCGGCAGGCCCGCGCCGATCGCGGCCGCCATCGGCTCCTCGATCAGGTAGACCTGCGACGCGCCGGCGCCGTGCGCCGCTTCCTTGATCGCGCGGCGCTCGACCTGGGTCGAGCCGCACGGCACGCAGATGATGATGCGCGGCGACGGCGAGAACATGCGCGACTCGTGGGCCGTCTTGATGAACTGCTTGATCATCTGCTCGGTGACGGTGAAGTCGGCGATCACGCCGTCCTTCATCGGGCGGATCGCCTCGATGTTGCCCGGCACCTTGCCGAGCATCTGCTTGGCTTCCTTGCCGACCGCCTGGATCGTCTTCTTGCCGTTGGGGCCGCCTTCCTGGCGGATCGACACGACGGACGGCTCATCGAGCACGATGCCCTTGCCGCGCATGTAGATCAGGGTGTTTGCGGTGCCGAGGTCGATCGCGAGATCGTTGGAGAAGTAGCTGCGCAAAAAACCGAACATTCAGAATCCTGTTTCGCTCTGGGCCGGCCCTGCATAGCGAGCGCTGAGGGCGGCAGCGGAAAAAATAACAGCCTCGGGAAGCGTGGCGGAAGCGGCCGCCGCGGCGCACGAAGCTGCGAGTGATGTCTACCGGGGATCGCACGAAGCACGCACGGCTTGCCGAAGCAGGGCGAAACGGTGCGGGAAAAGGCTGCCGGGTTTGGGTCGAACGCGTAATGATACCTTATAATTTCACGGTATTTGAATCGAAACGGGCGGTATTTTTGCCGCTTCGGCCCCGATTTTTGAGGGTGGGATCGCACCCTCCAACCCCCCGCCGCAGTGCTGCTTTCGATGCACTGCGCAGCCTTGTTTTTCCGGTGATCGCATGGCCCTGACCCTGACCGATGTGAAACGCATCGCGCACCTGGCGCGACTCGAAATGGCCGACGCCGACGCCGAGCACATGCTCGGCCAGCTCAATGAATTCTTCGGCCTCGTCGAACAGATGCAGGCGGTCGACACCGCCGGCATCGCGCCGCTCGCCCACCCGATCGAACAGATCCAGGAAGTCGCGCAGCGCCTGCGCGACGACGCCGTGACGGAAGTCGTCAATCGCGACGACAACCAGCGTCCGGCGCCGGCCGTCCAGGACGGCCTCTATCTCGTGCCGAAGGTGATCGAGTAAGCATTCGATGACAAGCGCGCCGGCCGTCCAGCGCCGCGCGCCACCCAGAATTCCCAGGAAAACCACTCAATGCACGCAAAAAGCCTGACCGAACTGCGCGCCGCGCTCGCCGCCAAGGAATGCTCGGCCGTCGAGCTCGCGCAGCACTATCTGAAACGGATCGACGCCGCGCGCGACCTGAACGCGTTCGTCCACGTCGACGCCGACCTCACCCTCGCGCAGGCGAAAGCCGCCGACGCCGAACTCGCGCGCGGCGCGGGCGGCGCGCTCACCGGCCTGCCGATCGCGCACAAGGACGTGTTCGTCACGCGCGGCTGGCGCTCGACCGCCGGCTCGAAGATGCTCGCGAACTACGAGAGCCCGTTCGACGCGACCGTCGTCGCCCGCCTGCAGGCGGCCGGCATGGTCACGCTCGGCAAGACCAACATGGACGAGTTCGCGATGGGCTCGTCCAACGAGAATTCGGCGTTCGGCGCGGTGAAGAACCCGTGGGACACGAACGCAGTGCCGGGCGGCAGCTCGGGCGGCAGCTCGGCGGCCGTCGCCGCGCGCCTCGCGCCAGCCGCGACCGGCACCGACACCGGCGGCTCGATCCGCCAGCCCGCGTCGTTCGCGGGCGTGACGGGCATCAAGCCGACCTATGGCCGCGTGTCGCGCTACGGGATGATCGCGTTCGCGTCGTCGCTCGACCAGGGCGGCCCGATGGCGCAGAGCGCGTCCGACTGCGCGCTGCTGCTGAACGCGATGGCCGGCTTCGACGAGCGCGACTCGACGAGCCTCGAGCGCGACGACGAAGACTTCACGCGCCACCTCGGTCAGCCGTGGGCGGCCGGCAACGACGCGGCCAAGCCGCTCGCGGGTCTGCGCATCGGCTTGCCGAACGAGTATTTCGGCGCGGGCCTCGCCGACGACGTGCGTGCGACGATCGATGCGGCGCTCAAGCAATACGAAGCGCTCGGCGCGACGCTCGTGCCGGTGTCGCTGCCGAAGACGGAACTGTCGATCCCCGTGTACTACGTGATCGCGCCGGCGGAAGCGTCGTCCAACCTGTCGCGTTTCGACGGTGTGCGCTTCGGCCACCGCGCCGCGCAGTACGGCGATCTGCTCGACATGTACAAGAAGTCGCGCGCGGAAGGCTTCGGGCCTGAAGTGAAGCGCCGGATTCTCGTCGGCACCTACGTGCTGTCGCACGGCTACTACGACGCGTACTACCTGCAGGCGCAGAAGATCCGCCGCATCATCGCGAACGATTTCCAGGAAGCGTTCAAGTCCTGCGACGTGATCATGGGCCCGGCTTCGCCGACGGTCGCATGGGATCTCGGCGCGAAGGGCGACGATCCGGTGCAGATGTATCTCGCGGATATCTACACGCTGTCGGTGAGCCTCGCGGGCCTGCCCGGCATGAGCGTGCCGTGCGGCTTCGGCGCGGGCGCGAACGCGAAGCGCCCGGTCGGTCTGCAGATCATCGGCAACTATTTCAACGAAGCCCGGATGCTGCAGGTCGCCGACGCGTTCCAGCGCGCGACCGACTGGCACAAGCAAGTTCCGGCGGGGGTGTAAGCACATGGCTACTCAGTGGGAAGTCGTTATCGGTCTCGAGACGCACGCGCAACTGTCGACCGTCTCGAAGATTTTCTCGGGCGCATCGACGCAGTTCGGCGCCGAGCCGAACACGCAGGCGTGCCCGGTCGACCTGGCGCTGCCGGGCGTGCTGCCGGTGCTGAACCGCGGCGCGGTCGAGCGGGCGATCCGCTTCGGCCTCGCGATCGGCTCGACCATCGCGCCGCGCAGCATCTTCGCGCGCAAGAATTATTTCTACCCCGATCTGCCGAAGGGCTATCAGATCAGCCAGTACGAGATTCCGGTCGTGCAGGGCGGCCAGATCACGATCCAGGTGCCCGCCAACGAGAAGGCCGGCAAGCCTGCGTACGAGAAGACGGTCAACCTGACCCGCGCGCACCTCGAGGAAGACGCGGGCAAGTCGCTGCATGAAGACTTCGCCGGCATGACCGGGATCGACCTGAACCGCGCGGGCACGCCGCTGCTCGAGATCGTCACCGAGCCGGAAATGCGCAGTGCGGCCGAGGCCGTTGCGTACGCGAAGGCGCTGCACGCGCTCGTCGTGTGGCTCGGCATCTGCGACGGCAACATGCAGGAAGGCTCGTTCCGCTGCGACGCGAACGTGTCGGTGCGCCCGGTCGGCCAGGAGAAGTTCGGCACGCGCGCGGAAATCAAGAACCTGAACTCGTTCCGGTTCCTGGAGGAAGCGATCAACTACGAAGTGCATCGCCAGATCGAGCTGATCGAGGACGGCGGCGAAGTCGTGCAGGAAACGCGCCTGTACGACCCGGACAAGCGTGAGACACGCTCGATGCGCAGCAAGGAAGACGCGCACGATTACCGCTACTTCCCCGACCCCGACCTGATGCCGCTCGTGATCGGCCGGGACTGGGTCGAGCGCGTGCAGTCCGGCATGCCGGAGCTGCCGGCCGCGATGCAGCAGCGCTTCGTCGACGAGTACGGCGTATCCGCGTACGACGCGGGCGTGCTGACGTCGAGCAAGGCGATGGCCGCGTACTTCGAGTCGGTGGTCGCGAAGGCCGGCGCGGCGAATGCGAAGATCGTCGCGAACTGGCTGATGGGCGACGTGTCGTCGCAACTGAACCGCGACGGCATCGAGATCGACGCGATTCCGGTGTCGGCCGCGCAGCTCGCGCTGTTGCTGCAGCGCATCGCCGACGGCACGATCTCGAACAAGATCGCGAAGGAAATCTTCGCGACGATCTGGGACGAGAAGGCGACCGACGAAGGCGCGGCCGACCGCATCATCGACGCGAAGGGCCTGAAGCAGATCTCCGACACCGGCGCGCTGGAAGCGATCATCGACGAAGTGCTCGCGGCGAACGCGAAGTCGGTCGAGGAATTCCGCGCCGGCAAGGAAAAGGCGTTCAACGCGCTGATCGGCCAGGCGATGAAGGCGACCAAGGGCAAGGCCAATCCGCAGCAGGTCAACGAACTGCTGAAGAAGAAGCTCGGCTGAGCATGCGCGCGCGTCTGAACCGCGCTTGACGACGGGCCGCTCCGAACCAGTTCGGGGCGGCCCGTCGCGTTTGGTGGATGCGTTATCGTATGCACCACACCGTCCAACGGAGGAACGAATGGCGAAACAACCGTCGCTCGACGATTTCCGCGTGCCCTACAGCACGCGCGAGAAGGAAGCCGCCGCATTCAAGCTCGACGCGTTCGACCCGGCCGAGAAGCCGTTTTCGTCCGGCTCGAAGGAGGCCGACCGCGAACGGCTGTCGGTCGTGTCGACCGAGCTCGACGTGCAGCAGGAGCGCCTGCACACGCAGCAGAAGAAGCGCGTGCTGCTCGTGCTGCAAGGGATGGACACCAGCGGCAAGGACGGCACCGTGCGCGCGGTGTTTCGCGAGGTCGACCCGCTCGGCCTGCGCATCGTGCCGTTCAAGGCGCCGACGCCGATCGAGGCCGCGCACGACTTCCTGTGGCGCGTGCATGCGCAGGTGCCGGCGGCGGGCGAGCTCGCGATCTTCAACCGCAGCCACTACGAAGACGTGCTGGTGCCGCGCGTGCTCGGCGCGATCGGCGACAAGGAGTGCGAGCGCCGCTACCGGCAGATCCGCGATTTCGAGACGATGCTGTTCGAGAACGGCACGACCATCGTCAAGTGCTTCCTGCACATCTCGAAGGACGAGCAGCGCGCACGGTTGCAGGCGCGCATCGACGACCCGACCAAGCACTGGAAATTCGACATCTCCGATCTCGACGCGCGCAAGCACTGGGACGCCTACCAGTCCGCATACCGCGACGCGCTCGCCGCGACGTCGGCCGAGCATGCGCCGTGGTACGTGATTCCGGCGAATTCGAAGACGCACCGCAACGTGATGATCGCCGAGCTGCTGCTGCGCACGATGACCGACATGAAGCTGGAATTCCCGCCGCCGAAGCCCGAGCTCGAAGGCGTGAAGATCCGTTAAGCTGCCCCCCTGTAAAAACATCGAACTGAACGGAACCCGACATGATGCGAGTGATTACCGCCAACCTGAACGGCATCCGCTCCGCCGCGAAGAAGGGCTTCTTCGACTGGCTCGGCGAACAGAACGCCGATTGCGTATGCGTGCAGGAAATCAAGGTGTCGGCCGACGACCTGCCGGCCGAATTCGTCGAGCCGCACGGCTTCAAGAGCTATTTCCACCACGCCGAGAAGAAGGGCTACAGCGGCGCGGGCGTGTACAGCCGCCGCGAGCCCGATGACGTGATCATCGGTTTCGGCAGCAGCGAGTTCGATCCCGAAGGGCGCTACGTCGAGGCGCGCTACGGCAAGCTGTCGGTCGTGTCGGTGTACGTGCCGTCCGGTTCGAGCGGCGAAGAGCGCCAGCAGGCGAAGTACCGCTTCATGGCCGAATTCATGCCGCACCTCGCGGCGCTGAAGAAGAAGCGCGAGGTGATCCTGTGCGGTGACGTGAACATCGTCCACAAGGAAATCGACATCAAGAACTGGAAGAGCAACCAGAAGAACTCGGGCTGCCTGCCGGAAGAACGCGAGTGGCTCACGAAGCTGTTCGACGACGTCGGCTACGTCGACGTGTTCCGCACGCTCGATCAGCGCCCCGAGCAGTACACGTGGTGGAGCAACCGCGGCCAGGCGTACGCGAAGAACGTCGGGTGGCGGATCGATTACCAGATCGCGACCCCGGGCGTGGCCGGTACCGCGAAAAGCACGTCGATCTTCAAGGACATCAAGTTCAGCGATCATGCGCCGCTGACGATCGATTACGACTACGCGAAGTGATGGCCGGCGCTACGCGGTGCGCGTAGCCGCCGAATGCGAAACGGGCCGCATGTCGAACATGCGGCCCGTTTCGTTTGGGGCGCGGCTTACTGCTTCAGCGATGCCATGTCCACCACGAACCGGTACTTCACGTCGCTCTTCAGCATCCGCTCGTAGGCGGCGTTGATCTGCTGCATCGGAATCGTTTCGATATCGGACGTGATCCCGTGCTCCGCGCAGAAATCCAGCATTTCCTGCGTCTCCGCGATCCCGCCGATCAGCGAGCCCGCGAGGCGGCGGCGCTTGAAGATCAGGTTGAACACCTGCGGCGACGGATGGTCGTGCTCCGGTGCGCCGACGAGCGTCATCGTGCCGTCGAGCTTGAGCAGGTGCAGGAACGGGTTCAGGTCATGCTGCGCGGCGACCGTGTTCAGGATGAAGTCGAAGCTGTTCAGGTGCGCGTTCATCTGCGCTTCGTCCTTCGAGATCACCACTTCATGCGCACCGAGCCGCTTGCCGTCCTCGATCTTCGACGGCGACGTCGTGAACAGCACGACGTGCGCACCCATCGCGCGCGCCAGCTTCACGCCCATGTGGCCGAGGCCGCCGAGACCGACGATCCCGACCTTCTTGCCGGGGCCGACGTTCCACTGCCGCAGCGGCGAGTAGGTCGTGATCCCCGCGCACAGCAGCGGCGCGGCGCCGGCCGGGTCGAGCGTGTCCGGCACGCGCAGCACGAACGCCTCGTCGACGACGAGCTGCGTCGAATAGCCGCCGTACGTGATGTCGCCCGTCACGCGGTCCTGGCCGTTGTAGGTGCCGACGAAGCCGTTCTCGCAATACTGCTCGAGGCCTTCTTCGCAGCTCGCGCAGGTGCGGCACGAATCGACGAGACAGCCGACGCCGACCAGCTCGCCGACCTTGAAGCGCGACACCTGCGGGCCGGTCGCGGTCACGCGGCCGACGATTTCATGGCCGGGCACGACCGGGTAGATCGTGTTGCGCCATTCGTTGCGCGCCTGGTGAAGGTCGGAGTGGCAGACGCCGCAGTAGAGGACGTCGATCTGGACGTCGAGGTCGCGCAGCGCGCGACGCTGGAATTCGAACGGGGCGAGCGGCGATTGCGAATCGGTCGCCGCGTAGGCATAGGTCGTGCTCATGCAAAGGCTCCTTGTCCGGAAACATCCGGCGAAACAGACTGCCGCCGCATCATGTGGCGATGCGGCGAGACAGGTGCCTATCGTAAGGAGCGCACCGCTGCGGCGAAATACATGAAGGTCTGGAAGATTTGCCTATTCCTCTTGAATTACGCGCGAACGCCCGTCAAAACGCGTTCAAGGTGCTAAATTGCGAGCCAGATTCTCTTGCCGGACAGGACCACGCAGATGAGCTTCCAGCCCCTTTTTGCCGACTCGGGCGACCGCGTGCAGCGCCGCATGATCGAGCTGCACACGCGCCTTGCGCCGAACGAGGGCGACACGCTCGCGGCGCTCGACGGCGTGCGCTTGCTCCGCGTGAGCCGTCCCGCGCCGCGCATGCCCGTGTTGTACGAGCCGAGCATCATCGTCGTGTGCCAGGGGCGCAAGCTCGGCTATCTCGGCGACCGCTCATTCGTGTACGACGCGCAGCAATACCTGGTGCTGTCGGTGCCGCTGCCGTTCGAATGCGAGACGTTCGCGAGCATGGACGAGCCGTTTCTCGCGATCTCGATCCGCGTCGATCTCGCGGTGATCGCCGAGCTCGCGATCCTGCTCGACGAGACGCTCGGCGCGGCGATCAGCGAGCCGCTCGGCGTCTATTCGACGCCGCTCGACGCGCCGCTGGCCGACGCGGTCGTGCGGCTGCTCGAAGCGCTCGCGTCGCCGCACGACACGCGCGTGCTGGGGCCCGCGATCATGCGCGAGATCGCGTATCGCGTGCTGACCGGCGAACAGGGCGACGCGATGCGCGCGGCCCTCGTGCAGCAGCATCATTTCGGCCGCATCGCGAAGGCGCTGCGACGCATCCATGCGGAGCTGAGGGCCGATCTCGACGTCGAGACGCTTGCCCGCGAAGCCGGGATGAGCCTCGCGGTGTTTCACGCGCAGTTCAAGCACGTGACGGCGACGTCGCCGATGCAGTACGTGAAGACCGCGCGGCTGCACCAGGCGCGGCTGATGATGGTGCGCGACGGGCTGGGCGCCGGTGCGGCGGCCGCGCGGGTCGGCTATGCGAGCGCGTCGCAGTTCAGTCGCGAGTTCAAGCGGTTGTTCGGCCGTAGCCCCGCGGATGACGTGCGCTGGATGCGTGACAGCGGGGTGCGCCCGGCGATGGCCGATGCGGACGCATAGCGTCCCGCGTCTCGCGCGGCGGCTCAGCGCCGGGTGATCTTGCGCCGCTGCGCGCTGATGCCCGCATAGTCGGGCAGCGATTCGACGCGTTTGCCCGTCGCCTTCGCGTACAGCGGCATCAGGTCCGGCAGCCGGTTCAGCAGATCCTGGCGGCGCGCGGCGCTGTACGGGTGCGTGTAGATGAAGCCCGACGCCTTGTTCGCGCGCGTCGCGACCGCGAGCTTGTCCCACAGCGTGATCGCCGCGCGCGGATCGAAGCCCGCGCGTGCGGCGATGTCGCCGCCGATCACGTCGGCCTCGGTCTCGTCGGTCGGATCGTAGTGGAGCGATTGCAGACGCTCGCCGAGGTTCAGCGCCTGCGGCAGCGGATCGCCGACGCCGAACAGCGGCGGCAGCGCGGCCGCGCGCAGCGACGTCTGCGAGCTCACGCTGAAGTTGCTGCGCGCGTGTTCGCGCAGCGCATGCGCGATGCCGTGCGCGAGCAGCACGCCGAGTTCGTCGTCGTTCAGGCGCACGCGGTCGAGCATGCCGCCGTACACCAGCACCTTGCCGCCCGGCAGGCAGGTCAGGCGGATGTCGCGCGAGCGGATCGCGTTCACGTCCCACGCCCAGCTTTTCACGCGGTCGTTCCACTTCACCGAATACGGCGCGAGCTTCGCGACGATCGCGCGCAGCCGCTTCACGCGCGGCTGGTTCGCGCTCAGCAGGCGGTTGCTGTCGGCGGCCGTCTGCACGATCTGCGCGTATTCGTTCGCGGTGAGCTGCTCGAGGAGCGGCGACGGGATCAGCGTGCGGAACGCGATCGCGTTGCCGTAGCGGACTTGCGGCGGCGTCGGCGTATAGGCTTTCGCCGGCACCGCCGCGCCGGTCGGCTGCGCGCCTTCGGCGGCGGACGGCGGGACGGGCGCGGCAGACGTGGCGGGGGCGGGCGGCGCGGCGGCCGGTGCGGAGCCCGCAGCCGTCGCGCCGATGTCGGTCGCGTACGCACTCGTCGCGGCCAGTGCCGCGGCGCCGACGCTCAACGCAGCCGTCACGCGCGCGAGACGATGCAGGCGGTTACCGCGCACGGCTCGCCTCGCCGTTGCGCGCGGCACCGTTCCATGGCGCGATCTTGAACAGCAGCAGCATGCCGGGAATCGCGAGCGCGGTGCACACGATGAAATAGTCGTACCAGCCGATCTTCGCGACGACGAAGCCGCTCGCAGCCGACGCCAGCGTGCGCGGCACCGACGCGAGGCTCGTGAACAGCGCGAACTGCGTGGCCGTATAGCGCGGGTCGGTCGTGCTCGCGATATACGCGACGAACGCGGCCATCGTCAGGCCGGTCGTGAAGGTTTCGAAGCCGTAGACGAGCGCGAGCGCGACCGTCATCGGGCTTAGCTTCGGCGTGATCTCGACACCGAACACCGACATGAACGACGCGAGCGCGTGGCTGGCCGCGACCGTGAAGTCGTACAGCATCGCGAGCACCGGCGAGCCGGGGCCGAGCTGCGCGAGCCACGCGAAGCCGAGCGTCGACACCATCTGCAGCGCGCCGAAGATCCACAGCCCGCGACCGATGCCGATCTTCACGAGCCAGATGCCGCCGATGATGCCGCCGGCGACGCTCGCGACGAGCGCGGTGGTTTTCGCGACGATGCCGATCTCGGTGCGCGAGAAGCCGATGTCGAGGAAGAACGACGTCGACAGCGTGGTCGCCATCGTGTCGCCGATCTTGAACAGGAAGATGAACGCGATGACGAGCAGCGCGCCGGCCCAGCCGTCGCGCTGGATGAATTCGCGGAACGGCAGCACGATCGCGTCGCGCAGGTTGCGCGGCGGCGTGCCGACCACTTCCGGCTCGCGTACGACGAGCGTCATCAGGATGCCCGGCAGCATGAACGCGCCGGTGATCGCGAACACGGCGTCCCAAGGCAGGTGGTCGGACAGGATCAGCGCGAGCGAACCGGGGATCAGCGCGGCGAGCTTGTACGCGTTCACGTGCACCGCGTTGCCGAGGCCCTGCTCGGTGTCGCGCAGCAGCTCTCGGCGATACGCGTCGATCACGATGTCGGCGCTCGCGCCGAAGAACGCGACGAGCGTCGTGAGCGCGGCGACCGTCCAGATCGAGTCGCGCGGCGACACGAAGCCGAGCGCGGCGATCGCGCCGGCGACCAGCAGCTGCGTAAGCAGCAGCCAGCCGCGCCGGCGGCCCGGCCGCCAGCCGGGCAGGCGCGGGATGTAGCGGTCCATTAGCGGCGCCCACAGGAACTTCCACGTATACGGGAACTGGATCAGCGCGAACAGGCCGATTTCCTTCAGGTTCACGCCCTCGGAGCGCAGCCATGCCTGCACGAGGTAGACGAGCGTGAACAGGGGCAGCCCCGACGTGAAGCCCAGGAACACGCAGATCAGCATGTGCGTGTTCAGATAGGCGCGCCAGCCGGGGTGATCCTCGTGAGCGGTGAGTGCGGGCGCCTCGTGTGGCGTTTTCGACATGGACTGGAACTGGGTAGCGTTGACTGATGGCGGCGGCAGCGCAGGCGGCGCGCACGGCACAGGAGGGGCGGCCGCGCGCTTGGGCGGGCCGGATCTTCCGTCAACGGCTCCCCGGCTCAGCTGCGCTTGACGCGATAGACAGCAAGACTACCACGCCAGTTCGCTCCCCATCGAATCGGCTGGCCTTCGTGCAGCACGACGCGGTCGAGAATCGTGACACCTACTTCGGGCGCCAGCGCCTCGAAATCCTCGATCGTCAGCACCCGCACGTTCGGCGTGTTGTGCCACTGGTAAGGCAGGGATTTCGATACCGGCATCCGGCCGTTCAGCACCGACAGCCGGTGCGGCCAGTAGCCGAAGTTCGGGAACGACACGATGCACTCGCGGCCGACGCGCGCCGTTTCGCGCAGGATCGCGGCCGTCTGGTGGATCGTTTGCAGCGTTTGCGACAGGATCGCGATATCGAAGCTGTGGTCCTCGAACAGGCGCAGGCCGTCCTCGAGGTTCTGCTGGATCACGTTGATGCCGTTCTTCGCGCTCGCGAGCACGCCCGCGTCGTTCAGTTCGATCCCGTAGCCGGTGACGTCCAGCTCCTCCATCAGCAGCGCGAGCAGCGAGCCGTCGCCGCAGCCGAGGTCGAGCACGGTCGAGCGCGGCTCGACCCAGCGCGCGATCGTGCGGAAGTCCGCGCGCGCGGACAGGGAGTTCAGTGCTTGCTGGTTCATGCTCCCACCTCGTTGGCGATTCGTTCGTAATACGCGCGAAGCAGGTTGTGATAGCGCGCGTCGTCGAGCAGGAATGCGTCGTGGCCGTGCGGCGCATCGATTTCCGCGTAGCTGACCGTGCGCTTGTTGTCGAGCAGCGCCTTCACGATCTCGCGCGAGCGCGCCGGCGCGAAGCGCCAGTCGGTCGAGAAGCTCGCGATCAGGTACTTCGCCTGCGTGTGCGCGAGCGCGGCCGTCAGGTTGCCGTCGAACGCCTTCGCCGGATCGAAGTAGTCGAGCGCGCGGGTGATCAGCAGGTACGTGTTCGCGTCGAAGTAGTCGGCGAACTTGTCGCCCTGGTAGCGCAGGTACGACTCGACCTCGAACTCGACGTCGAAGCTGAAGTTGTACGCATCGAGCGCGCCGTCGGCGCGGCGCAGCGCGCGGCCGAATTTCTCGGCCATGTCGTCGTCGGACAGGTACGTGATGTGGCCGATCATCCGCGCGACGCGCAGGCCGCGCTTGGGTTTCACGCCGTGCGCGTAGTAGTCGCCGCCGTGGAAATCGGGATCGGACAGGATCGCCGAGCGCGCGACCTCGTTGAACGCGATGTTCTGCGCGGACAGTTTCGGCGTCGACGCGATGTCGATGCAGTGCGCGACGCGCTCCGGATACATCAAGCTCCATGCGAGCGCCTGCATGCCGCCGAGGCTGCCGCCCATCACCGCGGCGAAGCGCTCGATGCCGAATGCGTCGGCGACGCGCGCTTGCGCATGCACCCAGTCCTCGACGGTCACCACCGGAAACTTGGCGCCGTACGGCTTGCCGGTCGACGGGTCGATGCTCATCGGGCCGGTCGAGCCGAAGCACGAGCCGAGGTTGTTCACGCCGATCACGAAGAAGCGGTTGGTGTCGAGCGGCTTGCCCGGGCCGACCATGTTGTCCCACCAGCCGGTGCTGCGCGGATCGTCCGCGTAGACGCCGGCGACGTGGTGCGACGCATTGAGCGCGTGGCACACGAGCACCGCGTTCGAGCGCGCGGCGTTGAGCTCGCCGTACGTCTCGACGACGAGCTGATAGTTGCCGATCACGCTGCCGCTTTGCAAGCGCAGCGGTTCGGCGAAGTGCATGGTCTGTGGAGCGACGATGCCGATCGATTCCATTCGTTCCGCCTTATGACTGGGCGGCTAAACGGTGTCGGCGATGCGCGGAGGCGAAGGTGCGCGGCTGACGACCTCTTTAGCCGCATTTGTAGTGAACCGCCGGGACGAACGCACATCAGCACGTCAATGTTCCGGCCGGTTCGCGCGCCCGCAATCGAGTCAGCAAATCGGCGCGCTTCCGACCTGCCGCCGCAGGGGCGGCAAGTCGGCAAAGTATAGCGGATTTTTCGCGGCGGGCGCGTGCGCGATCGCAGGGGCCCGCTCACGCCCGGTATCGACGCGTGCGGCCGTGCCCGATTTGCGTCTGCAAGACCGGATGCTCCGATTTTCAATACAAAAAATATCAAATTATTCAGTCGGAAGCATGGCGCGCTAGATCCTTCAAATCTTGTAAAAATTCACGAGTATCAAAAATAAATAGTACGAATTCTAGTTCCATGCGGACTGATTTAGTAACAGTCCCGTTTTCGAGATGGGTGCCCGCCAATAGAGTTCCAACCAGCTTTCACTATCCGGTTGAAACGCGTGATTCGGCGGCCCTGCGGCATGATTTTTCACCTCCTGTTCGGGTGATTCCCCAGCACGCACGTTTCGCATTTCTTTCCGGAAAGCCGTAAGCGTTGAGCTTATTTGTCATCGCTCTCGCCGAGTCGCCGTATCGATATCGCTGTACAGGACCGATGCGCATCGTGGAGAGGTTTACCAAAGGAAAACGTTCGTATGAACAAGTCGTATCGTGTCGTGTGGAACGCATCGACCAGCACCTGGTGCGCGGCATCGGAAATTGCCCGAGGGCGCTCGAAATCGTCGCGTTCCGCGAAATCGAAAATCGCGGCGGCTGCCGCGCTCGTCGTTGCTTCCATGGGGGCCGCGTACGCGGACGAGGTCGACGCGACAGATTCCCCGGCCGACGATCGCGTTCCGCTGACGGAAGTGAAGCTCGAGAATCCGGAGAACCTCAAGCGGGGTGCGCCCAACACGCGGGCCGTCGTGACCGACAACAGCGCATACGTGAAGGTCGACGCGAAGGGCGATGGCTCGGACAACGCATCGGCGATGGGCCAGAATTCGATCGCGATCGGCGCCAAGGCGAGCACGCGCCCGTCGGCGACGGGCCTCGGCGGTGCGGTGGCGATCGGCAATGCGGCGACGGCGTCGGGCAACAACGTCGCGTTCGGCGCCAATGCGGCGGCCCTGGGCGAAGAAGGGGCGATCGCGCTGGGCGCGGGCGCCAACGCGAGCGGCAAGTCGTCGATCGCGCTGGGCAACGACTCGCAGGCGACCGGTTGGGGCGCCTATGCACTCGGCCGGAAGGCAAAGGCAACCGGGGAATCCGCGCTGGCGATCGGCGATTCGTCGATGGCGACGCGCCAGGGCACGATGGCGATCGGCTCGCAGGCCGCGGCTGCCGCGGAAAATGCAATCGCGATCGGTCAGAGCGCGGCGGCGCGCGGTGCCGACTCCCTCGCACTCGGCTCGTACTCGGAAGCCGACCGGGATCAGACGGTATCGGTCGGTACGGCCGGCTTCGAGCGTCAGATCGTCAACGTCGGCCGCGGCACGCAGGCGACCGACGCCGTCAACGTCGCACAGCTCAAGGGCGTGACCGACGCGTTGGGCGGCAACGCCGGCGTCGACACCACCGGGAACATCAAGAAGCCGACCTACACGATCGACAACAAGACCTACGACAACGTCGGCGATGCGCTGCTGGCCGCCTCCAAGTCGGGGGGCGGAGCGGCGAACGCGGTCGAGTACGACACCGACGCGAAGACTTCGGTGACGCTCGGCGATACGGGCGCGCCCGCGGTCAAGCTCACCAACGTGCGCGCGGCCACGCTGTCGGCGAACAGCACGGACGCCGTCAACGGCGCGCAACTGTTCGCGACCAACAATCGCGTAACGAAGGTCGAGCAATCGCTGAACGACAGCGGCCTGATCGATCCGTCGACGGGTGAATCGCTCGCCGTTGTCTACAAAGATGCCACGAAGAGCGCCGTCGCACTGGGTGGCTCGGGCGGCACGGTCGTGACGAACGTGAAGGCCGGCAAGGTCGCGTCGGCCAGCAAGGACGCCGTGAACGGCGGTCAACTGTACGACGTGTCGACGAGCGTCGCGTCCGCACTCGGTGGCCAAACGACCGTCAATTCGGACGGCACCCTTTCGAAGCCGACCTACAAGGTCGGCGACAAGACCTACAACAACGTCGGCGATGCGCTGCAGGCCGCGGCCTCGTCGGCCGGCGCCGGCGGCGAGGATGCGAACGCCGTGCACTATGACGGCACGAACAAGTCGAGCGTGACGCTGGGCGGCACGACTGCGACGAAGCCGGTCGCGCTGAAGAACGTCGCGACGGGCACGGCCGCGACCGATGCCGTCAACGTCGCTCAGCTTCAAAGCGGCATGAGCGACGTCAAGGACGAGATCAAGAAGGACCTCGGCGACGGCACGCTGGACATGAAGTACATCAAGGTCAATGCCACGGGCATGCAGGCCAATGCGCTGGGCAAGAACAGCGTGGCGATCGGCTCGCAGGCGATGGCGACCAACGCCGATACGCTGGCGATCGGCTCGGGTGCCCGGGCGTCGGGCAGGAACTCCGTCGCGATCGGGATCAACTCGGTCGCGTCGGGCGCCAATACCGTGTCGGTCGGCGACACTGCGGCGACGCGCCGGATCGTCAACGTCAGCGATGGTGTCGACGAAACCGATGCCGTCACGATGAAGCAGTTGACCGATGCGATGCAAACCACCAACAAGCGCATGATGCGGATGACGCGTGACGTCGAATCGAAGCCGGGTACCTTCGTCGCAATCGAAGGGATGGGTGCGGACGGCACCATGCCGAACGTGGCATCGATCAACGGCGCTGATCCGACGCTGGGAACGGCTGCGGCCATCGGTGTAGGGAGCGCTGCGGGTGGCCTCGATACGGTCGCGATCGGCCTGCAGGCGGCTGCCCTTTCTGAGGGTTCGGTCGCGCTCGGCAGCATTGCGCAGACGGGCGTCGAACAACCGTTCTCGGTCGCGATCGGCAGCATGGTCACGACGAACGGCGCGGGTGCGCTGGCCATCGGTTCCCACGTGAAGGCCAACGGGGAAAACGCGGTGGCGGTCGGTAACAACGGCGCGATGGCCATCGGCAAGAGCTCGATTGCCATGGGCGACAAGGCGACGACGCTGGGCGGCAGCACGAATAGTGTGGCGCTCGGCACGTCTGCAAAGATTGCCCAAAACGTAACCGACGCCATGGCATTGGGTGCCAACGCAAGCGTGGCGTCGGGCAATAACGGCGGTGTTGCGCTCGGCGCCAATTCCGTCGCCGATCGAGGCAATGCGCTTTCCGTCGGGTCAAACTCGATGCAGCGCCAGATCGTCAATGTCGCGAAGGGCACGAAAAACAACGACGCGGTGAACGTAAGCCAGTTGACGGGCGTGACCAACGCGCTCGGTGGCGGCGCGCTCGTCGATACGGATGGCACCATCAAGGCACCGACGTACAAGGTCGGTGACACGACGTACAACAATGTCGGCGATGCGCTGGACGCCATGGCGAAGAACAGCGGCGGTTCGGATCCGAACGCAGTCGCGTACGACACCGATACGAAGGACAAGGTGACGCTCGCGGGCAAGACTGGCACGACGCTGACGAACGTGAAGGCTGGCGAACTGTCGGCGACGAGCACGGACGCAGTGAACGGCTCGCAGCTGTTCGCGACGAACGAGAGCCTGGGCGGCCTGAAGGACGCGCTGAAGGATGGCGGTGTCATCGACGGCACGACCGGTGAGTCGCTGGCGGTGGTGTATGACAGCACGTCGAAGGACAAGGTGACGCTGGCCGGCGGCAAGACGGGCACGATCCTGTCGAACGTTGCCGCAGGCAAGGCCGACACGGATGCAGTGAACGTATCGCAGTTGAAGTCGTCGGGCCTGATTGGCGAGGACGGCAAGTCGGTTGCCGCGGTGACGTACGAGAAGAACGCGGACGGTACGCCGAACTACAAGTCGGTGAAGCTCGCGGGCGAAGGCGGCACGACGCTGACGAACGTGAAGGCTGGCGAACTGTCGGCGACGAGCACGGACGCGGTGAACGGCTCGCAGCTGTTCGCGACGAACGAGAGCCTGGGCGGCCTGAAGGACGCGCTGAAGGATGGCGGCGTCATCGACGGCACGACGGGTGAATCGCTGGCGGTGGTGTACGACAGCACGTCGAAGGACAAGGTGACGCTGGCCGGTGGCAAGACGGGCACGATCCTGTCGAACGTTGCCGCAGGCAAGGCCGACACGGACGCGGTGAACGTATCGCAGCTGAAGTCGTCGGGCCTGATCGACGGCGACGGCAAGTCGATTGCCGCGGTGACGTACGGCAAGAATGCGGACGGCACGCCGAACTACAAGTCGGTGACGCTGGCAGGCGAAGGCGGCACGGTGCTGTCGAACGTTGCCGCGGGTAAGGTTGGCACTGACGCGGTGAACGTCGATCAGCTGACGAAGGCGATCAGCGACGTGGAAGGCGGCATGAATCCGCTGTCGGTGTCGTATGACACCGTGGCGAAGGACAAGGTGACGCTGGCTGGCGAAGGCGGTACGACGCTGTCGAACGTGAAGGCTGGCAAGGTGAGCGTCGACAGCAAGGACGCGGTCAACGGTTCGCAACTTTACGGCACGGCGAAGAGCGTGGCGGACGCGTTGGGCGGTGACTCGACGGTGGACGAGAACGGCAAGGTGACGGCGCCGACGTATAGCCTGACCGATCCTTCGGATAACTCGAAGAAGGTCGAGCATCACACGGTCGGCGATGCACTGGAGAATCTCGACAACCGTGTGGCGAAAAACACGGGCGACATCACGAACATCAATAACCAGTTCACGAACACCGGCCTGGTGGACGGTGATGGCGACACGCGCGCTGCGGTGACGTACGACAAGAACACGGACGGCACGCCGAACTACAAGTCGGTGAAGCTGGCAGGCGAAGGCGGCACGGTGCTGTCGAACGTTGCCGCAGGCAAGGCCGACACGGATGCAGTGAACGTGTCGCAGCTGAAGTCGTCGGGTCTGATCGGCGAAGACGGCAAGTCGGTTGCCGCGGTGACGTACGAGAAGAACGCGGACGGCACGCCGAACTACAAGTCGGTGAAGCTGGCAGGCGACGGCGGCACGACGCTGACGAACGTGAAGGCTGGCGAACTGTCGGCGACGAGCACGGACGCGGTGAACGGCTCGCAGCTGTTCGCGACGAACGAGAGCCTGGGCGGTCTGAAGGACGCGCTGAAGGAGGGCGGCGTCATCGACGGCACGACGGGTGAATCGCTGGCGGTGGTGTACGACAGCACGTCGAAGGACAAGGTGACGCTGGCCGGTGGCAAGACGGGCACGATCCTGTCGAACGTTGCCGCAGGCAAGGCCGACACGGACGCGGTGAACGTATCGCAGCTGAAGTCGTCGGGCCTGATCGACGGCGACGGCAAGTCGATTGCCGCGGTGACGTACGGCAAGAATGCGGACGGCACGCCGAACTACAAGTCGGTGACGCTGGCAGGCGAAGGCGGCACGGTGCTGTCGAACGTTGCCGCGGGTAAGGTCGGCACTGACGCGGTGAACGTCGATCAGCTGACGAAGGCGATCAGCGACGTGGAAGGCGGCATGAACCCGTTGTCGGTGTCGTACGACACCGTGGCGAAGGACAAGGTGACGCTGGCTGGCGAGAAGGGTACGACGCTGACGAACGTGAAGGCTGGCGAACTGTCGGCGACGAGCACGGACGCGGTGAACGGTTCGCAACTGTTCGCGACGAACGAGAGCCTGGGCGGCCTGAAGGACGCGCTGAAGGATGGCGGCGTCATCGACGGCACGACGGGTGAATCGCTGGCGGTGGTGTACGACAGCACGTCGAAGGACAAGGTGACGCTGGCCGGCGGCAAGACGGGCACGATTCTGTCGAACGTTGCCGCAGGCAAGGCCGACACGGATGCAGTGAACGTGTCGCAGCTGAAGTCGTCGGGTCTGGTCGGCGAAGACGGCAAGTCGATTGCTGCGGTGACGTACGAGAAGAACGCGGACGGCACGCCGAACTACAAGTCGGTGAAGCTCGCGGGCGAAGGCGGCACGACGCTGACGAACGTGAAGGCTGGCGAACTGTCGGCGACGAGCACGGACGCGGTGAACGGCTCGCAGCTGTTCGCGACGAACGAGAGCCTGGGCGGCCTGAAGGACGCGCTGAAGGACGGCGGCGTCATCGACGGCACGACGGGTGAGTCGCTTGCGGTGGTGTACGACAGCACGTCGAAGGACAAGGTGACGCTGGCCGGCGGCAAGACGGGCACGATTCTGTCGAACGTTGCCGCAGGCAAGGCCGACACGGACGCGGTGAACGTATCGCAGCTGAAGTCGTCGGGCCTGATCGACGGCGAAGGCAAGTCGATTGCCGCGGTGACGTACGGCAAGAACGCGGACGGCACGCCGAACTACAAGTCGGTGACGCTGGCAGGCGAAGGCGGCACGGTGCTGTCGAACGTTGCCGCGGGTAAGGTCGGCACTGACGCGGTGAACGTCGATCAGCTGACGAAGGCGATCAGCGATGTGGAAGGCGGCATGAACCCGCTGTCGGTGTCGTATGACACCGTGGCGAAGGACAAGGTGACGCTGGCAGGCGAAGGCGGTACGACGCTGTCGAACGTAAAGGCTGGCAAGGCCGATGCGGACGCGGTGAACGTGTCGCAATTGAAGTCGTCGGGCCTGATCGGCGACGATGGCAAGTCGATTGCCGCAGTGACGTACGACAAGAACGCGGACGGCACGCCGAACTACAAGTCGGTGAAGCTGGCCGGTGCAGGCGGCACGGTCCTGTCGAACGTGGCAGATGGCAAGGCTGACAAGGATGCAGTGAACGTGTCGCAACTGAAGTCGTCGGGCCTGATCGGCGAAGACGGCAAGACGCGTGCCGCGGTGACGTACGACAAGAACGCGGACGGCACGCCCAACTACAAGTCGGCGACGCTGGCTGGCGAAGGAGGCACGAAGCTGTCGAACGTGAAGGCTGGTACGGCCGACATGGACGCGGTGAACGTGTCGCAACTGAAGTCGTCGGGCCTGATCGGCGAAGATGGCAAGACGCTGGCCGCAGTGACGTACGACAAGAACGCGGACGGCACGCCGAACTACAAGTCGGCGACGCTGGCTGGCGAAGGCGGCACGAAGCTGTCGAACGTGAAGGCCGGTACGGCCGACATGGATGCAGTGAACGTATCGCAACTGAAGTCGACGGGCCTGATCGGCGAAGACGGCAAGACGCTGGCCGCGGTGACGTATGACAAGAACGCGGATGGCACGCCGAACTACAAGTCGGCCACGCTGGCGGGTGAAGGCGGCACGAAGCTGTCGAACGTGAAGGCCGGTACGGCCGATGCGGACGCGGTGAACGTGTCGCAGCTGAAGTCATCGGGGCTGATTGGCGACGACGGCAAGTCGTTGGCTGCGGTGACGTATGACAAGAAGGCAGACGGCACGCCGAACTACAAGTCGGCGACGCTGGCTGGCGAAGGCGGCACGATCCTGTCGAACGTGGCGGACGGCAAGGCCGACAAGGATGCGGTGAACGTGTCGCAGTTGAAGTCGTCGGGCTTGATCGGTGACGACGGCAAGTCGGTCGCCGCGGTCACGTACGAGAAGAACGCGGACGGTACGCCGAACTACAAGTCCGTGAAGCTGGCCGGCGAAGGCGGTACGACGCTGTCGAACGTGAAGGCCGGCAAGGCCGACGAAGACGCGGTGAACGTGTCGCAGCTGAAGTCGTCGGGCCTGATCGGCGACGACGGCAAGTCGTTAGCCGCGGTGACATACGACAAGAAGGCAGACGGCACGCCGAACTACAAGTCGGCGACGCTGGCGGGCGAAGGCGGCACGATCCTGTCGAACGTGGCGGACGGCAAGGCCGACAAGGATGCGGTGAACGTATCGCAGCTGAAGTCGACGGGCCTGATCGGTGAAGATGGCAAGGCGCGGGCCGCGATCACGTACGACAAGAACGCGGACGGCACGCCGAACTACAAGTCGGCGACGCTGGCGGGCGAAGGCGGTACGACGCTGTCGAACGTGAAGGCGGGCAAGGCCGACACGGACGCGGTGAACGTATCGCAACTGAAGTCGTCGGGCCTGATCGGCGAGGACGGCAAGTCGGTCGCCGCGGTCACCTACGAGAAGAACGCGGACGGCACGCCGAACTACAAGTCGGTGAAGCTGGCCGGTGCAGGCGGTACGGTTCTGTCGAACGTGGCGGATGGCAAGGCTGACAAGGACGCGGTGAACGTATCGCAACTGAAGTCGTCGGGCCTGATCGGCGAGGACGGCAAGTCGCTGGCCGCGATCACGTACGACAAGAATACGGACGGCACGACGAACTACAAGTCAGCCACGCTGGCAGGCGAAGGCGGCACGACGCTGACGAACGTGAAGGCTGGCGAACTGTCGGCGACGAGCACGGATGCAGTGAACGGCTCGCAACTGTTCGCGACGAACGAGAGCCTGGGCGGCCTGAAGGACGCGCTGAAGGAGGGCGGCGTCATCGACGGCACGACGGGTGAATCGCTGGCGGTGGTGTACGACAGCACGTCGAAGGACAAGGTGACGCTGGCCGGTGGCAAGACGGGCACGATCCTGTCGAACGTTGCCGCAGGCAAGGCCGACACGGACGCGGTGAACGTATCGCAGCTGAAGTCGTCGGGCCTGATCGACGGCGACGGCAAGTCGATTGCCGCGGTGACGTACGACAAGAACACGGACGGCACGCCGAATTACAACGCGGTGACGCTGGGCGGCGGGAAGTCGACGGGCCCGGTGACGCTGTCGAACGTGGCGGCCGGTGTGGCTGGCACCGATGCCGTCAACGTCGACCAGTTGGACGATATGTATGACAGGCTCACCAACGGCGCGATCGATCTCAAGTACATCAAGGTCAAGTCGGCAGGTCTCAAGGCAGTTGCGAACGGCGCTGAATCTGTCGCGATCGGTTCGAGCGCGTTTGCAAGCAAGCCCTTTACGCTGGCTTTGGGTTCGGGTTCGCGCGCGACCGGCGACCATTCGGTTGCAATCGGTGCGAACTCGGTCGCCGACGAGGACTTCACGGTGGCTGTCGGCGACACGAGTCAGAAGCGCCGAATCGTCCACCTCGCCGATGGCATTGACGCAACGGATGCCGTCACGATGCAGCAGCTGACCGATGCGATGAAAACCGCCAATACGAACATCGATCAGAAGATGCTGCGAATGACGCGTGACGTCGAATCGAAGCCAGGCACCTTCGTTGCGATCGAAGGGATGGGTGCGGACGGCACCATGCCGAACGTGGCATCGATTGGCGGTGCGGATCCGACGCTCGGAACGGCCGCGGCCATCGGCGTAGGGAGCGCCGCGGGCGGGCTCGATGCGGTCGCGATCGGTCTGCAGGCGGGCGCCCTTTCGGCGAGCTCGGTTGCGCTCGGCAGCTTTGCGCAGACGGGGGTTGATCAACCGTTCTCGGTCGCGATGGGCAGCATGGTCACGACGAACGGCGCCGGTGCGCTCGCCATCGGTTCCCACGCGAAGGCCAATGCGGAAAACGCGGTGGCGGTCGGTAACAACGGCGTGATGGCCGTTGGCAAGAGCTCGATCGCCCTGGGCGACAAGGCGACGACGCTGAGCGGGAGTGTGAACGGCATCGCCATCGGCACGAACGCGAACGTGGCAAAGAACGTGGCCGACGCCGTCGCGCTCGGAGCGAACGCGAAGGCGACTCAGTCGAACAGCATCGCGCTGGGCGCCGGCTCGCTCGCGGATCGTGCGAATGCGCTGTCGATCGGCTCGGCAGGCGCCGAGCGTCAGATCGTCCACGTCGCGAAGGGCACGCAGAACACCGACGCGGTGAACCTCGCGCAGCTCAAGGGTCTCGCGGACGTGGTCGGCGGCGGTACGGGCTTCGACGCGAATGGCGACGTGACCGCGCCAACGTACACGATCGACGGCAAGGAGTACCACAACGTCAACGACGCGCTGCAGGCTGCGGCGAAGAGTGGCAGCGATGGCGGTAACGGCACGGATCCGAATGCGGTCGCCTATGACGGTGCGCAGAAGGACTCGGTGACGCTGGCCGGCCAGAACGGTACGACGTTGTCGAACGTGGCGGCGGGCAAGGCCGACATGGACGCAGTGAACGTGTCGCAGCTCAAGTCGTCCGGCCTGATCGGCGAGGACGGCAAGTCGGTTGCCGCAGTGACGTACGAGAAGAACGCGGACGGCACGCCGAACTACAAGTCGGTGAAGCTCGCGGGCGAAGGCGGCACGGTTCTGTCGAACGTGGCGGCGGGCAAGGCCGACACGGACGCGGTGAACGTGTCGCAGCTGAAGTCGTCGGGCTTGATCGGTGACGACGGCAAGTCGATTGCCGCGGTGACGTACGACCGTAACCTGGATGGCACGACGAACTACGGCTCGGTGTCGCTGGGCGGCGGGAAGTCGGCGGATCCGGTGACATTGTCGAACGTGGCCAAGGGTAAGGCTGGCACCGACGCGGTGAACGTCGATCAACTGACGGACGCAATCCGTGACGTGGAAGGCGGTATGAACCCGCTGGCGGTGGCTTATGACAACGTGAGCAAGGACAAGGTGACGCTGGCTGGCCAGAGCGGCACGACGCTGTCGAACGTGAAGGCCGGTACGGCCGACATGGACGCGGTGAACGTGGCGCAGCTGAAGTCGTCGGGCCTGATCGGCGAGAGCGGAAAATCGCTCTCGGCCGTGACCTACGACACGCACGCCGACGGCACCACGAACTTCGCGTCGGTGACGTTCGGGGGCACGAACGCCGGTATCCCTGTCGCATTGCATAACATCGCAAACGGCAAGGCATCGACGGACGCGGTCAACGTGTCGCAGCTGAAGGGCGTGACCGACGCGATCGGTGGCGGCTTGGGCATCGACGCGGACGGCAAGATCACCGCGCCGGTGTATACGGTCGACGGCACGGACTACGCGTCGGTCGGCGATGCAATCAAGGCGCTCGAGCAGCGTGACGGCGGTTCCGGCAACGGCACGAACCCGAACGCGGTCGCCTATGACAACGCCACCAAGGCATCGGTGACGTTGGCAGGCGCGAAGGGCACGGTGATTCGCAACGTCGCGGACGGTTCGCTGGCGCTGGACAGCACCGAGGCAGTCAACGGTGGCCAGATGAATTTCGCGTTGTCCAGCATCGCGGACAGTCTCGGCGGCGGCGCCAAGTTCGATCCGGTGACCGGCGATGTTTCGGCGCCGACGTATGAATTGACCGGGGCGGACGGGTTCAAGGACACGTACGACAACGTCGGCGATGCGTTCAAGCATGTCGATGAGCGTACGACGGCGAACACGACGCAGATCGAGACGCTGAAGCAGGGCGTCAAGAACGCGGTTCAGTACGACGACGACAACCACACCTCCATCACGCTCGGTGGCGTGGGTGCGGCCGCGCCGGTCAAGCTGAAGAACGTCGCGGACGGTACCGACGAAACCGATGCGGTCAACGTGCGGCAGTTGCGCTCGGCCGGCCTGGTCGGTGAAGACGGCAAGCTGCAATCGGCGGTCGTGTACGACAAGAACGACGACGGCACGACGAACTACGGCTCTGTGACGCTCGGCGGCAAGGGCGCCGCAGCACCTGTCGCATTGCATAACGTGGCGGCGGGTACGGCCAAGACGGATGCGGTGAACGTCAGCCAGCTGAGCGGCGTGACCGATGCGCTCGGCGGCGGTGCCAAGATCGACGAGACCACTGGCGAGGTTGTTGCACCGACCTACAAGGTGGGTGGCGACAGCTTCCACAACGCGGGCGACGCATTGACCAACATCGACACGCGGGTCACGCAGATCCAGAACAATCTCGGTGAAGCCACGAAGCTGGTCGGCGCGGTCGCGTACGACAAGAACGGCGACGGCACCGTGAATTGGGGCAAGGTGACGCTTGGTAACGGCTTGTCGACGGGGCCGGTGGTGCTGACGAACGTCGCGGACGGCAAGACCCAGTACGACGCCGTGAACTACGGCCAGTTCTCGAAACTGGAAGGGCGCGTCAACGATATCGACGAACGCCTGACCGTGGCAACCAAGCCCGGCGACGACAACACCGGCGGTTCGGGCAAGAACGGCAACGACCTGATCAGCGGCACGGGCGGCAGCGGCAAGGATAGCGGCGAAGTCGTCGCCGCGAAACCGGGCACCGGCAACGGCAACATCGCTGTCGGCTCCGGGTCGCAGATCGCCGATGCCAAGAACAACGGCACGGCAATCGGCGCCGGCTCGAAGGTGCAAGCGGACGACGGCACGGCGCTCGGCCACGGTGCGACCGTGTCGTCCAGCGCGACCAACTCGGTTGCACTGGGTAGCGGGTCGAAGGCAACCGAAGCCAACACCGTATCGATCGGCTCGGACGGCCACGAGCGCCGGCTCGTCAACGTCGCGGACGGCATCAAGAAAACGGATGCCGTCAACAAGGGGCAGCTCGACCGCGCGATCGGCGGGATGCAAGGTCAGATCAATGACATGGCGCGCAATGCCTATTCGGGTATTGCGGCAGCCACGGCGTTGACGATGATTCCGGGTGTCGATCCGGGCAAGACCTTGTCGTTCGGTGTGGCCGGTGCGTCGTACAAGGGCTATCAGGCGGTTGCGATGGGCGGTGAAGCGCGCATCACGGAAAACCTGAAGATGCGTGCCGGCGTCAGCCTCAGCAGCGGCGGCAACACCTTCGGTGCAGGTGCGTCGTATCAGTGGTAAGGCGGCAACGCGGGCCGTTCGGCCCGCGTCGTCACCCCGTGCGTGGCCGAGCGGGCGCTTGTCGTCCGCCACGCCACGCATCACGCCACACGACCGGCTTCATTTCCATCCGTCAATTTCCAGGAGTCCGCCTCGAGCGGACCGAATCATCATGAACAAACCACAACACTTCGTCCGTCGGGGCCTGCTCGGCGCATTCGTCGTCCTGCTGAGCGCATGCACGACGCAATCGGGCCCGACCTACACCGTCCGGGCGATCAAGGCGCCCGATCAGCAGGCGCCGGTCTTTCGCGTGACCTGCGAGGGGCTCGTCTCCAGCACGAAATCGTGCGAGGCGGCTGCACAGAAGTTCTGCGCCGGCAAGCCGGTCACACCGCTGCAAGCGGTCGATCGCGTGCGTCGCGGCGCCGCGATGGGCGATCCGCGCGAACTGACGTTCATGTGCGGCGTGCCGTCTCAAGCACCCGTCCAGCCGCCGGTCGCCGCGCAACCGCAACCGGTCGAGCAGCCGCAGCCGGTTGCCGCGCCGATTGCGCAGCGCCAGGTGCTGCTGCAAGGCAGTGCGAACTTCGCGTTCGACAGCGCGGTGCTGATGCCGAATGCCCGCCAAGAGCTCAATCGCTTCCTGGACGTGAATCGCGACGCCCGGTTTCGCCGTGTGACGGTCACGGGCTATACGGATTCGCAGGGCGCGCACGCCCATAACGTCCGACTGTCCGAGGCGCGGGCTCGCGCGGTTGCCACGTACCTGCGTACAGGCGGATTGCGCGCCGAACACGTCATGACCGTCGGCAAGGGGGCGGCAGAGCCAGTTGCGACCAATTCGACGGCGGAAGGACGTGCGCAGAACCGGCGCGTCGAGATCGAACTCGAGGCAGGGTAACGAGCGGCGAACAATGGCTCCGCGGTAACCGGAGGTGGTTGCCGCGGAGATGAATGATTGAACTGTCCAGATGGCTCCGGGACATCCAGGGCTGACACGAGAAAGTAACCATGGCAGAGCAAAGAGCAACGACGCGTCCATCGCGTCCGACGATCGATACAGTGACCGACAACGTACCGCCGCACACCGGCGTGATCGAAAAAGGCGGCCTGACCAATGATCCGCGCCCGACGGTGAACGGCCGCGGCGACCCCGGTGCGACGATTCATATTCTGGTGGACGGCGTGCAGGTCGGCACCGCGGTAGTCGGCGCGAACGGCACCTGGAACTTCGCGCTCACGCGGCCGCTGAGCGACGGCGAGTATCGCCTGACGGCACGCGCGAGCAACGAGATCGGCATGAGCGTGCCGTCGGCGTCGTACGGCATCCAGCTCGACACGACGCCGCCGTCGCAGCCGAAGATCGACGCGGCGACGGAAGGCACGCAACCGATGCTGTCGGGGCAGGCCGAAGCGTATTCGACGGTGACGATCTACGACGGCGCGACGGTGCTGGGCACGGTGAAGACGGGCATCGACGGCACGTGGACGTTCCAGTTGCCGTCCGGCCTGTCGAACGGCAGCCACGCGTTGACGGTGACGGCACAGGATCCGGCGGGCAATACCAGTGTCCGGTCGGACGGCTTCGACGTGACCATCGGGCCGGTTGCGCCGCCGACCCCGCTGGCGAAGGCACTGCTGGACGACATGGGGCGCGACAGCGGCAACTTCAACTTCGATCGATTGACGAACGACGGCACGGCAGGTCGTCTGCTGACAGGCCATCTGGCAGGTGTGCTTGCGGCGGGCGAGAAGGTACAGGTGTCGACGGACGGCGGCCGGACGTGGATTGACGCGTTGATGAAGTCGGACGGCACGTGGATCGCGATCGATCCGAACACGCACACCGGCAACTGGACGATCCAGACGCGGGTGGTCAATGCGGCCGGAAACGCCGGTGAGATTGAGTCGACGGATGTTGCGCTGAAGATGTTCGTGTATCCGCCGACGTTCGTCGAGTTTGTCGACGGCGCCGTCATGGTGAAGTTCGTGGGGGCGCAGCTCGAGGCAGGCTCAAGGCTGTCCGTGATGGTTGGCGATCGGTTTTTCATGCATACGCTGACTGCGGCAGAAATCGCGACCGGCACAGCGAAGTTCGTTTTGCCGAACGACGCGTCGGGCATGCCGGCCGCGGCTATCGTCGACACGGCAGGCAACATCTCTCAGTATCGGCAACCTGCGACGATCGAGTTTGGCGAGAACTTCAACGCGGCGAGGTCGGCATCTTTGTTCAAAGGGGAATCCATTTCTTTTGCACATTTCACGCTGACTGGTATCGAAGACCTCGGACATACATACTGGAGTCAGGGAATTTATAGCGGAAACGGCTTCAGGATCGATCCGACCTACGGCCTTTCGTCGCCTCCGTCGACGATGGCGCTCGGCATTACCGGCAAAGTCAGGCTCGATCTGAAGGATGGCGCCAGCGCGACGCACTTCGCTTTCGACGTGGGGGACGTCACGGGAGGTGAATACCTGGTCCTGACCTTTCGTGATAGCACTGGCAAAGTGATTTATACGAGTAAGCCGATTACGACGGGGGAGGGCATCCTTCAGCACGTCGAGATCGATATGCCAAAAGGACTGGCATTCACCTCGATCGAATTCGATCAACAATGGCGAACCGTGCCGAACGGAGCGCTGACATGGGTCGACAACTTCCAGTTCTCGAGGCCTGTTCCTGATCAATTGATTGATCCTCCTGCGCTCCTCGAGCTTGCCGGCGATGGGGCTTACTACGGCGGGAGTGGCGATACCGTATTCACCGTCGGCGACGTTTCGTACTTCACGCGAAACTCAAGCGGTGCCCACGGTGGCGCTGGAGTCGATACGTTGAAGCTGACTGGAAGCGGCCAGATACTAGATCTTGCACCGCTGATGGACGTGGGCGGCCACAGCAAGATCTCCTCCATCGAGATTGTCGACATTACCGGCACCGGCAACAACGTGCTGAAGCTTTCGATGCGCGACGTGCTGGAACTCGGCCATGAAAACGTGTTCCGGAGCGACGGCCATACGCAATTGATGGTGAAGGGCGATGCAGGCGACCGGGTCGAATTGTCCGGTATGAAAGGGCTGGATGCCGGGCAATGGACGAAGCACGGGCTGGTCGCGGTCGATGGACTGGCTTTCATGCTTTACGAGAACGCCGCGATGAACGTCGAACTGCTGGTGCAGGCTGCCGTCACGACTCAATTGGGTTGATGTGTAGGGTCCTGAGATGCGCGTCGGTGCATTTCGGGGTTTTACTGCTGTTGGTGTTGCCGTGGTGTCGCCGTGTCGCTCTGGCTTTCTTCCCGCGGGGCGTCCGGTGTCGCCTCCGCCCGGAGAATTCGGAATTCAAACTTGTCCTATTCGGCCGGTATTTTCTTTCGGTCGTGTCCCATTTGAGGCGGCAGAAACATTCCGTAAAGTTGTTTCCTCTCGAGTGTGATCCTGCCGATGGCCATCGCATGTTCCGTCGGCCGAAGCCGCCATGGTCAAGCTGGTGGAGCAGACGTGTTTTGGCACCATCGTCTCGCGTCTCGCCGAGTGGGCGCCGCCCCTGAATCTCGGTACTCCGCCTCAGTCTTCCGTCAATTCTCTCGGCCACGCAGTGGCCGCGTCGTCCGTTTCGATATGAATGCTCAACCTTCCGATGCCGGTAGCGATAGCGAACCGGTCCTGCCTGATTTCCTCACCTGCGACAGCCTGCTCGACTCGATCGCTTGGCTTTGCGCACATTACGGTTTCGGTAGAAGTCACGCAGTCCTGACTGCCGGTCTCGCCAAGTACGGTGCGCTGACGCCGTCGCTCGCGATCGAGGCGCTCACGCATGCTGGGCTAGCCGCGAAGCTGGTGGCGCGTCCGCTCGCGCAATTGCCCGAGCATCTGTTGCCGGTCGTGCTGTTGCGCCGCAACGGCAGCGCGTGCGTGCTGCTCGGCTGGCGCATCGACGATGCGCCGGAGCGCGAACCGCAGGTCCTGTTTCGCGTCGTGATGCCTGAACTCGGCGACGCGCCGGTCGAATGCACGGAAGCAGAGCTGAGCGACGCCTATTCCGGTCACGCGCTGCTCGTGAAGCCCGCGGCGAAGGTCGACGCGCGTCCGGAAGACTTGCCGATCGAACCCGCCGGCCACTGGCTGCTGCGCACGCTGTGGCGCTATCGCAGCTACTACGCGAGCGCGGCCCTCGGTGCGTTTCTGATCAACGTGCTGGGCCTCGCCAGCGTGTTCTTCACGATGAACGTGTACGACCGCGTCGTCCCGAATCAGGCATACGTGACCCTTTGGTCGCTCGCGATCGGGGTCGCGCTCGCGATGCTGATGGAAGCGGTATCGCGGCATGTGCGCGCGCACGTGCTCGACACCGCCGGCAAGAAGGCCGATCTGGTGCTCGGCAGCCTGCTGTTCCGACAGGCGCTGGCGATCCGGATGGAGCGCCGGCCGGCGTCGGCCGGGTCGTTCGCGCACCGGCTGCGCGAGTTCGAGTCCGTTCGGGACTTCGCGACGTCGGCGACACTGTCGGCGATCTCCGATCTGCCGTTCGTGTTCCTGTTCGTCGCGGTGGTGTTCGCAGTCGGCGGTCCGCTCGGCTGGATTCCGCTGCTGATGATTCCGCTGATCGTCGGCCTCGGTGCGATCGTGCAGTGGCCGCTCGCCCGAGCGATGCGCGAGAACCTGCGCGAGGCGTCGCTCAAGCAAGGCGTGTTGATCGAGTCGATCGACGGGCTAGAGACGCTCAAGGCGGTCGGTGGAGAAGGCGCGATGCGCCACCGCTGGGACGCGTTCAGCGCGAAAACGGCGGCCTCGTCGATGCAGTCGCGCCAGTTGTCCAGCATGGCGACCAGTTGCGTCGCGTTCCTGCAGCAGATGCAGACCGTGGTGATCGTGATCGCTGGCGTATACCTGATCGGCGAAGGCAAGCTGACACAGGGCGCGCTGATCGGCTCGGTGATGCTCGCGGGCCGCGTGACGGCGCCGCTCAGCCAGGTGATGGGGCTCGCGCTGCGTTTCCAGCAGGCGAAGACGGCCCTGCATTCGCTCAACGAACTGATGGCGATGCCGGTCGAGCACGAGCCGGGGCAGGACTATCTGGCGAAGCCGCCGCTCAGCGGCCACGTGAAGCTCGACGGCGTGTCGTTCGTGTATCCGTCGGCCGGGCTGCAGGAAAACGCACCCGCGCTGGACAAGGTCTCGGTGGAGATTCGGCCTGGTGAGCGCGTCGCGATACTCGGACGGGTCGGCAGCGGGAAATCGACGCTGCTGCGCCTGATCGCGCGGCTTTATCAACCGACAGAGGGCAAGCTGCTCGCCGACGGGCTCGACGCTGCACAGATCGCGCCGGCCGACTGGCGCCGTGCGTTCGGCTATGTCGGCCAGGACAGCCGGCTGTTTTACGGGTCGCTGCGCGAGAACATCACGATCGGTCGTCCCGACGTGCCGGCCACGGAATTGCTGCGCGTGCTGCAACTGACGGGGCTCGATGCGCTGGTCGCCCGGCATCCGATGGGCGTGAACCTGCAAGTCGGCGAGAACGGGCGCGACCTGTCGGGGGGCCAGCGTCAGCTCGTCGCGCTGGCGCGCAGCCTGATCGCGCGTCCGCGCACGTTGCTGCTCGACGAGCCGACGAGCGCGATGGACACCCAGACGGAATCGCTCTTCATCGCGCATCTGAAGCAGGCGAGCGCCGGCCAGACGCTGGTCGTGGTGACGCACCGCACGTCGCTGCTGACGCTGGTCGACCGGATCGTGATCGTCGATCAGGGCAAGGTCGTGATGGATGGGGACAAGGCGCGCGTGCTGGCGGCGTTGTCGGGGCAGCCCGAGCCGGTTGGGCCGACCGAGCATCACGCGTCGCCCGACGAGCCGCAGCGAAGCCGGGCGCCGAAGGTGCGCGTGGTCGAGCGCGGAGCGGGAGCGGTGGCCGCGGATCAAACAGCGGCGTCGGCACCGGCGGCCATGACAGCGGAGGCATCGTGATGAATCGGATTCGATCGATGCTGGGCCGCAAGCGAGCGCCGCGCCTCAGAGCGGGCGATGTCGCGTACATGAGCGACATCCGCGAGGCGCTGCTGGTGCGCTCGTCCGCCGGCGCGCAGTTGACGCTCTACATGGTTGCCGTGGTGCTGGTCGCGGGGCTCGTCTGGGCGCACTTCGCTCGCGTCGAGGAGGTCACGCGCAGCGATGCGACGGTGGTGTCGCCGAGCCGCGAGCAATGGATTCAGAGCCTCGAGGGCGGCATCGTCCAGTCGGTGGCGGTGCACGAGGGTGAGGTGGTCGAGAAGGGGCAACTGCTCGCGAAGATCGATCCGGCGCGCGCGCAGGCGAGCTATCGCGAAGTAGCGACCAAGGCGCTGGAGCTGCAGGCGAACGTGTCGCGTGCGCGCGCCGAGGCGTATGGGGCGCCGCTGACCTTTGCGGAAGACGTGAAGCGTGAACCCGGTCTCGTCGCGCAGGCAACCGCGACCTACCGTGCGCGCCGCCAGGCGCTCGACGGGCAGGTCGCCGCGTTGCGGCAGAGCCAGGCGCTGGTGCGGCGCGAGATTGCGATGTCGGAGCCGCTCGCGGCGAAGGGGCTGGTTTCCGAAGTCGAGATGCTGCGCATGCGTCGTCAGGCGACGGACATCGATGCACAGATCGCGGAACGCCGGAGCCGGTTTGCCGCGGATGCCAGTACCGAGCTGTCGCGGCTCGAGCAGGAGCTCGCGCAAACCAACGAGGTGCTGGCCGGGCGTGCGGACGTGCTGGCGCGCACCGACATCGTCGCGCCGATGCGCGGCGTGGTGAAGAACATCCGCATCCACACGGCAGGCGGCGTCGTGCAGTCGGGCGAGCACATCATGGAGATCGCGCCGCTCGACGGCCGCGTGCTTGTCGAGGCGCGGATCAAGCCGTCCGACGTCGCGTTCCTGCGGCCCGGGTTGCCGGTGCTCGTGAAGCTGAGCGCGTACGACTTCGGGATCTACGGCGGGCTGTCCGGGCGCGTCGTCAGCCTCGGTCCGGACACGTTGAAGGACGATCAGAAGGCGGCGATGGGGCGTCCCGACGCGAATTACTACCGGCTCATGGTCGAGACGGATGCGGACGCGCTGGTCGCGGCCGGCAAGCATCTGCCAGTTTTGCCGGGCATGCAGGCGACGGTCGATATCCGCACCGGCGAGAAGACGGTGCTCGATTACCTGCTCAAGCCGATTTTCAAGGCCCGCGAGGCCTTCAGGGAGCGGTGATCATGAGCGGGTTTCGAATTGTCCGCGCACGCGGCGGCGTGCGCGAACGGGGTTTGGTGCTCAGGGGTGCCGTATCGGCGGTGCTGCTCGCGCTGTCGGTGTGGCAGGTGGTTGGGGTGGCGCATGCCGCCAGTGTCAGGGAGCCGCATATGGTGGCATCGACATCGGTTCCGGTATCGACATGGGTGTCTCCTGCATCGGCATCGGCGCCTTTGACGTCGGCTCCGGCGTCGACTTCGATGGAGAGTGAGTCAGTCGGGGCTGCATCGCGGTCGACGGTGAGCGATTCGCGTGCCGTATCACGCGCATCCGGCGCCACGGACGGGCGCGCAGGCGTTCTCGTATCAGCGCCCGACGATATCGCATCGGGTTCGCCCCCCGCCTCCGCGATGACCGAGCGCGAATTGCGGCGAATGCTGTATACGGCGGCTGAAGCGGCAGTCGACGTCAGCCCGCAGGTGCGACGCCTGTACGCGGAGTACCAGGCCGCGCAGTCGGACGTCGATCAGGCGAAGGGTGCGCGCTGGCCGCAATTGCAGTTGCACGGTCAGACCCGTTCCGCGCAGTTCGGCTCGAACGCCGGCAGTGCATATGATCCGGGCAACGCACTGAGCGTGAACCTGACGACGACGCTGTTCGACTGGGGGCGCACCGCGAAAACGATCGGCAGCCGGCAGGATCTGGCGAGCGCCGGCCAGGAACGCTACGTCGCACAGATGGAGGATTCCGCCTACCAGGTCGCGGCCACGCTCGTCGAGCTTTCGAAGCAACGCAACATCGCCGCGCTGAGCCAGCGCTTCGTCGACCGGATGTCGCGCCTCGTGCGGATGCTCGACGAAATCGTCGCGGTCGACCGCGGCCGCGGCAGCGAGCTGACGCAGGCGAAGGCCCGCTTGCTGCAGGCCGAAGCGAGCCGCGACGCGGCACTGGCGAAATGCCGAACGGCCGAGCTGAATCTCCGCAAGCTGGTGGGGGAGCGGCCGGTGCCGATTCCGGCGGAATCGAGCTGGCCGCTGCATCCGGGCAACCTCGACCGGCTGATGTCCGCGCTCGACGAGAATCCGCGCCTGCGGCAGGCACGTGCCGAAGCCAGCGCGGCAGAACTGAACCGCGATGCGGTGCGGGCGGCGTCGAAGCCGCAACTGAACTGGGTCGTCAGCACGAATACCGGACACGACTCGATCGGACGCCGGATGCCCTGGCAGACGATGCTTACGCTGACGTGGAACGCGTTCACGGGCGGTGCCGCAACCGCGGCGACCGATGCGGCGACGTATCGTGCGTCGGCAAGCTGGCGCGGGGTCGAGCAGATGCGCCTGGATCTGGAGTACCAGGTGCGCAGCGCCGAGGAGGATGCCCATGCATTCGGCGAGCGCGCGGACCAGTATCGCGACCTGTCGGTGGAGTCGGCGCGGGTGCGCAGCGCATTTTTCGATCAGTGGTATCACCTCGGGCGCCGCTCGCTGCTCGACGTGTTGATTGCGGAAAACGACGACTACAACAATCGCGTCAACGAGGTGGCGTACCGATTCGACGGCTATGCCGCGACGCTGCGCGGCTACGCATCGGCCGGCATGCTCGTGCAATGGCTGCGTGAAGGATGACGCATTGCGCGGTGCCTGGCGTCGCGCCGGGGAACGAGGGAAATCATGAATCCTGGATCGATCGATAACTGGTTTGCATTGCCGCCGCCGCGGGCGGCTTCCTATCTGCCGATGCCGTATGGCGTTCGGCGCGGCGTCCCGGATCGCTTCAAGCGCCTGTTGGCGGGTGCAGTCTATCTGCCGACCGGGTCGGTCGTTGCCGCCGAAGTGCGCGCGGCCGATTTCGGGCACGACAATCTTGCGTGGAGTCGCAAGCCGCCGAAGAGCGGCCTTGGTCGTGCCGTATCGGTCGCGATCGGCGGTGTTTTGCTCGGCGCGGCGCTGACAGCGGTGCTCGGCACGATGTTGGCTGATCGCGGGGCGGCATTCGGCCGCGCGGTGCCGGGACGCTTGCTCGCCCGGACCGCGCCATCTGCATCGGTTGCTGCTGTCGCCTCGGCGGCGGTTCCAGTGCCGAATCCAATGGCGGCTCAGACACCAGCACCACCAGCGGTGTCCACGTCGCTCCCCACACCGGCCGCGAGCCGGTCGAGCGCGTCGTCCTCTCCGGCACGCGGAACGGATGCGCATGCAGTGCCGCCGCAGCAACGGACGCCGCTTCACCCTTCCGACACGGCGCGGTCGCGCGGCCGGGAAGCGCCAGCCGCAAGACCCGGAGCCGTGCGCCCGGCGTCGCCTCGCGAGCCGGCAACGCATTGGGCGGTAAAGCCGGGGGATTCGAACGTATCAGACGCTTCCGACAACTGCCGTACCGACTGGCCATGCGGCAACGAACTGCAATCATTGCAGGCCGAGTTGAAACGTTGGGACGCGCGCAAGTCGCTACCGGCGTCCGGAGAGGGTAATGCCCCGGAGATGTCGGCTCGTCTGAACGACCACCGGCGTGTCGCAGAGTGGTGATCCTGGTGACGTGCAGAATCGAAAGGCGTGCGGGTGGGGCTTCTTCAGCAGCATTGGATTCCGCGGGGGGCGGAATTCGCACCCCGCGGGCCGCTGGTAGTGTCACCAGCGGTATTTTGCCGCCAACTGACCCGTAATCACCGAGTAGTCGGATAGATTCCCTTCCGCCCCAAAGCTGGCCGATATCGAGAATTGTCGGCCCAACTGTCCGGTCGCGCCGATCCTGACCGCAATGCGGTCGCGCGGCACGTTGAACGAGAACGCGTTGCGGTCGAGCGTCAGCGAGCGCGAACCCGGGCCGTGCCACCAGTTCGCCTCCATGAACGGCCGGAGTTCGCGGCCGTGCGGCATCGCGGTCACGCCATGCACGCGCACGCCCAGGCGGGTGAGCACGTCGGTCGAGCCCTGGCCGTCGAGACGGCCGCCGGCGGTGCCGTGCGCGTCCGCGCGATAGTCGGACACCACGAGCTGCGCTTCCGGCTCGAGGAAGAACCGCGTGTCGCCCTGCTCGTAGAACCGGAGCGAATAGCCGGTCTCGACCGAGCCGGTCACGGTGCGCGACCGGTACGAATCAGCCGCAAGACTGCCGCCGACGCTGTTCGCGTACGCACCGTACATGAACCAGGCATCGACATAGGGGCCGGTCAGGATGTCGCGGTTGCCGTACCAGGTGCCGTACACGCCGACGTTGTAGCCAGCCACGCTGCCGCGCGCGGTGGCGTCCGTCACGCGGCCTTCGAGCGGATTCCACAGCGGACGTGTCGACCAGTTCGTCTGGCTGCCGTACATGCCCATCGCGCCGACGCGTACGCTGCCGCCGCGGCCGTCGTCGAAGCGGAACAGGTCGGCGCCCGCATGAATCAGACGACCGTTGCCCGACACGCTGCGGTTGCCGCCCGACATCGACGTCATCTGGCCTTCGGCACGCAGCCACACGGCGCCGTCGAGCGGGCCGGTTACGTTGGTGCTGGTGCTGGTGCTGGTGCGCAGCGATGCGTCTTCACGCTGATGCAGCGTATGGATGGCCATCATCGATGCGGCATCCGCGTTTGCCAGATACGCGTCGGGTTCCGGTGCGGCGGCGCGCGGCGGGGGCTTGATTTCCTCCGGTCCGACCGGCGGGTCGGGCTTGACGGGATCGACGGGGCCGGGTGGAACCGGCGGCTGGGGTTTCGCGGCGGAAACGAGATACCAGTCTTCCGCCTGTCCGCCATCGCCGCCTCGCTTGAGCATGTAGTCGTAGCCGCCGGCCGACAACGTGCCGAAGCCGTTCCGGTAGCCGTCCGATGCCGCATCGAGCGTGAAAGCCGCCGCATCGGTCGTGCCGCCATTGCGGGTTTCAACGAGCGGGATGCCGACGGTCGTCGGCGCGCCGTCGCCGCCCGTGCGTTTGACGACGATGCCGGTGTCGCCCGATGCGTGGCCGCCGTCGATCACGAGCCGGTCGGTGGGCGATGCGTCGTCCTGCAGCGTGGTATGGAGAATCAGCTTACCGTTGCGGGCCGCATAGTCGCCGTTCACGACGAGCGTGCGCGGCGTGGGCGACACGCCGGCCGCCGGTGCGTCGAACGCGATCGTCGAATCGTTCAGCGCGACGGAACCGACCAACGAGTCGCCGGTGACGGTCCAGAGGCTGTTCGTGTCCAGCGACAGCGTGCGCACCGCGTCGGTCGCGCCGGTCCACGAGGACGCATTCGCGAGTGTGACGTCCGTCACCGCATGGGTCGGGCTGCCGTCGTCGGTCGGGTGATTGACGATGTCGCCTTCGGCATGGGAGCGCGTGTCGAGCGCCAGGCGTACCGGCGTGCCCGACTCGGCGTGGACTGACAGCAGCGTGCCGTTGCCGCCGATGGCACGCGTGCCGTTTTGCAGCGTGATCGTCGCGTTCGATGCATCGATCGCACCATGGCGTTCGCTGACGAGCGTGCCGTCGTCGATCGACAGGGTGCCGCCATACACGCCTGCCGCGTAGGCGCCAGTGCCGGTCGCGCGGGCGTCGCTGCGCAGCAGGTCGACCGTGCCGCCGGCACTCGCATACAGCGCGGTGGCTTCGTCGCCGTGCGTCTCGACGCTCGTGTCGGTGAGCGACGCGACGGAGTCTGCGCCGGCCGCCAGCACGCCGCGCCCGAGTTCGCCGCTCGTCACGATGCCGCCGCGTGTCACGGCGACCTTGCCGCCGAGCCGGGCGACCACGCCGATCGCACCCCTGCCGGTGGTCGTCACTTGCGTATCGGTGGCGTCGACGACGGGGGTGTCGGTGTACTCCTTCGATGCGTAAAGGCCGTGCGCGCTGGCGCCGTGCGTGACGACGCTCGTGCGTTCGAGCGTGACGTTGCCCTCGCGCGTATCGATGCCGAGCGCCTTGTATCCGCTGGTTTCGAGATGCGAGTCGCTGAAGGTGACGGTGGATGCGCCAGGCATGTATAGCACCGACGCATAGTCGCCGTCGGTGCGGATATCGGTGCGCTTGAGCGTAGCCAGGATACCGCCGTAGCTGATCGACAGGCCCGTTCCGAACAGGCCGCTGGTGCGGACCAGCGTGTCGGTCACGTCGATGGTGCCGCCGGGAACCAGGATCGTCATGATCCCGGACGCCTCCTTGCCGCGCGTCACGATCACGCTGTCGGAGATCGACAGCCGGCTGTTGGCGCCGTCGATGGATACGCCGTGCCCGTAGTCGCCATCCGTGTCGATCGAGATTCGTTCTGCGGACACGCTGCCGCCCTGGCGGAGCTCGATACCGGCGCTCAAGTCGCCGCGCGTCCGGATTTCCGTGTCGCGCAGCACGACGCGCGACCCGGCGCCCCGCGCGGCAGCGCCTGCCGACACGTTGCCGGTCGTGAAGACGCGGGTCCTGCCGAGCGTCGTCAGCACGCCGCCGTTGACGGCGGAAAGCACGGCCTTCCCGATTGCGTTGGTCGAATAGTCGCCTGGTGCGACCTCGAGCGCGATGCCGTCGGCGAGCTGCGGACCGCCGCCGACGACTTGTGCCGTCGATGCCCATGGAATCGCCGCGCCGGCGAGCAGCGCGGAATGCAGGACGCGCCGGCCACCGCGCACCTGAGAAAAAGGGAAATAACTGCGGTTCACCTGATCACCTCTGTTTATCCTGAATGCGAGAAGATGAGCTTGTGCAGGTGATTTGGGTATTGGACGAGTTCGAATTTTTGGAAGTCGTTGCGATTGGCGCGACGCCCATGCGGAACGCAAAGATGGTTTGAATCGCGCGGGGTTCGACGGCCCGGTATTACCCGCGCTGCGTTGGATACGAGTGCATCCCGCACGGGGCACGCGTACGTGATGGCGCGTGCATGTTTTCAGCGAATCGACGGGGGAGCGGTAAAACGGACGGCATGCCGTGCAGACCGCACGAGACTCAAATCCAGCCGCGCACGGATAGACGCTCGCCGAGCGACGATGCGCGCAGGGACCGCCATCGCGAAAACCGGGGTACACAGCGTGCCGTGTACCCCGGCAACGATCCGGCACACGCATCACGTGCGCCGGATCGCATTTCCTTACTGATACATGATCGAGTACATCACCGACGTGTTCACCGTCCCCTGGCTCGCCCCGCCGCCCGTTGCGACATATTGGGCGTAGTACGGCAGGTCCGCGGCGCCGTTCTTCAGCGCGACCGCCTTCGAGTTTTCGTCGGCCTTGCCGACGCGATGTTGGTCGTATCGCCGTTGAGCAGGCCGACTTCGACGTTCTTCGCGTTACCGCTTGTCGACGCGCCGGCGGCGCGCATCACTGCAGGATCAACCGCAAATGCGCATCGGCCTGCTCGCCGGGCGGCTTCTGAAACCCGCCTTTGGCAAACCGGTGCCACCGGCCGATCACGTAGCTGACGAGCAGGCTCGCCCGCGCGGCCGGATCGTAATCGGCCGGTAGCACGAACGGCGTCGCGCCGTCCTGCGGCGCATTCGCCTCGGTACGCGCAACCCGCAGGCATTGCTTGACGGTCGCCTCGATCCGGTCGAGCAGCTGGTTCACGCGCTCGGTGAGCCGCTCGTCCTCGCCGACCAGTGCCTCGCCGGTCAGCACGCGCGTCATCCCCGGGTTCTTCGCGGAGAAATTGAGCATCGTCAGCGCGATCGTGCGGGCCTGCAGCACGCCGTTCGGCTCTTTCGCGACGATCTGGTTGACGAGCCCGAACAGCGCCTGCTCGATGAACTCGATCAGCCCTTCGTACATCTTCGCCTTGCTGGCGAAGTGCCGGTACAGCGCGGCTTCCGACACGTCGAGCCGGGCCGCGAGCGCGGCGGTCGTGATTTTTTCCGGCTTCGGGGCCTCGAGCATCGCCGCGAGCGTCTGCAGGATCATCACGCGCCGCTCGCCCGGCTTCGGGCGAGGGCGGGCGGGTGTGGCCTGGCCTTCCGTTACGGCTTGGTCCTGCGGGTAAGTCGGCTGCATTTTTGTCGCCCCGATCGTGTGCCCAGTCGCAGCGATTTTAACGAACGAATGCGCTGGTCGACATAATGAGGGCGTCCGGTTGCCGGCAGATGACCGGGCAGGTGGCCGGTGATCCATACCGTGCCGATGCCCAGACGCTTGTAGCGCTTCAGGTGGCTACGCGTATCCTCGACGAGGATCGCGTCGGCGAACCGCGCATGCGCGGCGCGCAGCGTCCGGCGCAGCATCGCATGGTCGGGCTTCGCGCGCCACGCGCGGCGGTCGCGCATGTGCTCGATCGCGATCACGCGCTCGAACAGCCGCTCGATGCCCAGCTCGTGCAGCACCGCGCGCGCATAGTTTTCCGGCGCATTGGTCAGCACGAACTTGCGACCCGGTAGCGCGGCGACGATGCGCGCGAGGCCGCGCTCGGCGCGCACCATCGCCGGCAGGTCGGAAAACGTGTGGACCACGCGCAGGAAATCGTGCGGGTCGATCGGGTGATGGCGCGTGAGGCCGAGCAGCGCGGCGCCGTAGCGCTCGGTGTAGCCGTTGCGCAGGCGGTCGGCTTCGGCTTGCCCGACCTGCAGCGCGTCGACGATGTATTGCGTCATCGCACGATTGATCTCGGGAAAGATCGCGTGCGATGCGTGGTGAAGCGTATTGTCGAGATCGAACAGCCAGACGGGCGCGCCGGCACGCGGCCGGCTGCGGGAGATGCGCCGGCGTCGCAATGACGCCGGCAGGTCGGTGCGGGAGGGCGGGCGGCGTGCGCTCAATGCGAGCGGATCATCGTGCCGAACGGCTGCTCGGTCAGGATTTCCAGCAGCACCGAATGCTCGATCCGGCCGTCGACGATGTGCACCGACTTCACGCCGCTCTTCGCGGCGTCGAGCGCCGACGAGATCTTCGGCAGCATGCCGCCGGAGATCGTGCCGTCCTCGAACAGCGCGTCGATCTCGCGGGCGGACAGATCGGTCAGCAGGTTGCCGTCCTTGTCCATCACGCCCGGGATGTTGGTCATCATCAGCAGCTTCTCGGCATTCAGCACCGTGGCGAGCTTGCCCGCGACGAGGTCCGCGTTGATGTTGTACGACAGGCCGTCTTCACCGAAACCGATCGGCGAGATCACCGGGATGAACGCGTCGTCCTGCAGCGCCTTCACGACCGCCGGGTTGATCGCCTCGACTTCGCCGACCTGGCCGATGTCGATGTACTGGCCCGGGTTGTCGCGGTCCGGCATCAGCAGCTTGCGTGCGTGGATCAGGCCGCCGTCCTTGCCCGTCAGGCCGACCGCGTGGCCGCCAAAGTGGTTGATCAGCATCACGATGTCCTGCTGCACTTCGCCGCCCAGCACCCATTCGACGACTTCCATCGTCTCTTCGTCGGTGACGCGCATGCCCTGGATGAAGGTGCCGGCCTTGCCGATTTTCTTCAGCGCATGATCGATCTGCGGACCGCCGCCGTGGACGATCACCGGATTGATGCCGACCAGTTTCAGCAGGATCACGTCGCGTGCGAAGCCCTGCTTGAGCCGCTCTTCCGTCATCGCGTTGCCGCCGTATTTGATCACCACGGTCTTGCCGTGGTAACGGCGGATGTACGGCAGCGCCTCCGCGAGGATTTCTGCTTTCAGCGTAGGGGCGATCTGCGAGAGGTCGATGGGCTCGGACATGGCGGCGGCTCTGGCTGGGAACGGTTGAAACAGGGCGAATTGTACAGGAGTGGCGCAGCGCAGCATCGGGTTTTTGGGCCGGCCGGAACACGGTCGGCGCGACGCGGCATCGCGCGCGGCGGCCCGCCGGCTATGGCGCGGCGCGATTCGGGCGTCGCTGCGCGGGTGCCGCCGGCGGGCGGGCGGGCGCGCGTTTGCGACGGACCTCGGCCGGGCGGGCGGCGTGCAAAATCCAGCCGCCGCGCTATGCTTGTCGCGTGGGGCGATGTCCCGCCCGCTTCCGCGATTGCGCCATGACCGATTCCGCCGCCGACGCCCGTTCTGCCCCGCGCCGTGCGCGCTGCCCGCACTGCGGGCGCGGCTTCGACTGCGGCGCGCACACGCAGCCGTTCGACTGCTGGTGCGCGTCGATGCCGGTGCCGCCCGGCGGCACGCCGCCCGCGGCCGGCGCGCGGTGCCGATGCCCCGAGTGCCTGGCCGACGAGATCGCGCAGCGCATGGCCGGCGCGGCCGATTGACGGCGCCTCGCCGCGCCCGTTCGCGCGCATCGATCCGGCCCCGCTAGAGGCGCCGCCCGCTAAACGGGTAAACTGCCCGGATGCAACGAATCACCACCACCGGGCGCGTCAACCTCAGTCATCTGTTCTGGCTCCGCAATCTCGCGATCATCGGCCAGCTCGTGACGATCGGCGTCGTGCAGACCTATTTCGGCGTGCATCTGCCGTTGCCGGCGATGCTGATGGTCATCGCGCTTGAAATCGTTTTCAACGCGCTGACCTGGGTGCGCGTGCTGCGCGCGCGGCCCGAGACCAATTTCGAGCTGCTCGGCCAGCTGTGGGTCGACCTCGGTGCGCTGTCCGCGCTGCTGTTCCTGTCGGGCGGGACGACCAACCCGTTCGTGTCGCTGTACCTGCCGTCGCTCGCGATCGCGGCGGCCGTGCTGCCGTGGCACCTGATGATCTGGCTCGCGGCGTTCGCGGTCGCCTGCTACGCGGCGCTCGGCTTCGATTCGGTGCCGCTCAACATGGACAACCCGGCGAACCTGTTCGATTACTACCGTACCGGCATGTGGGCGAACTTCATGGTCAGCGTCGGATTGATCGCATGGTTCGTCGCGCGCATGTCGAACGCGCTGCGCCAGCGTGACGCGGCGCTCGGCGAGGCACAGCAGCATCTGCTGCGCGACGAGCGGGCCGTCGCGCTCGGCGTGCAGGCCGCCACCGTCGCGCATGAAATGGGCACGCCGCTGTCGACGATCGCGATGCTCGCCGAGGAATTGCGCGACGCGGCGCGCGCCGATCCGGGGCTCGCGCGCTACGACGCCGACCTGAAGGTGCTCGAGGAACAGATGTCGCTGTGCACGTCGGCGCTCGCGCGCCTGCGCAGCCGCGCGAGCACGTCGGCGAGCCGCCAGCCGGTGGACGACTGGCTCGACACGTTCGTCGAGCACTGGCGCCTGCGGCATCCGCACGTGCAGTTCGAGCTGCTCGGCGCGCGCCCGGCCGGCGTCGCGCTCGACGATACGGTCGCGGCCGGCCAGATTCTGACGATCCTGCTCGACAACGCCGCGCGTGCGAGCCCGCAGCGCGTGACGCTCGCCGCGAAGGTCGCGCATGGCGGCACGGCCGACGAAATCGAATTCGAGGTATGCGACGACGGGCCCGGCATTCCGGCCGCGCTGCGCGAATCGCTCGGCGCGATGCCGGTCGACAGCACGCAGGGCGGGCACGGCGTCGGCCTGTATCTCGCGTTCAGCGCGGCCGCGCGGCTCGGCGGCGAGATCGAACTGTCCGATGTGACGCCGCGCGCGGCGGGCGGCAACGGGCGGGCCGGCGGTGCGACGAATGGCCACGCGGCGGCGGCATCGGGACAACGCGCGGGCTCGCGCACGGGCGCGCATGCAGCCGAACGGCCAGCCGGCACGCCGGACAGCCGCGCGGCCGGCGCGCCGACTGGCCGCGGCACGCGGGCCGTGCTGCGCCTGCCGGTCGTGCGCGTCGCGATGCCGGCGGCCTCAACCAACACGTAGACGGAGAAACCACATGAGCGAGAACAATTTCCTGGTGATCGACGACAACGAGGTGTTCGCGGGCACGCTCGCGCGCGGCCTCGAGCGCCGCGGTTACGCGGTCCAGCAGGCGCACGACAAGGAGACGGCGCTGCGGCTCGCCGCGGGCGGCAAGTTCCAGTTCATCACCGTCGACCTGCATCTCGGCGAGGATTCCGGGCTGAGCCTGATCGCGCCGCTGTGCGACCTGCAGCCCGATGCGCGCATTCTCGTGCTGACCGGCTATGCGAGCATCGCGACCGCCGTGCAGGCCGTGAAGGAAGGCGCCGACAACTACCTCGCGAAGCCGGCGAACGTCGAGTCGATCCTGGCCGCGCTGCAGACCAACGCGACCGAAGTGCAGGCCGACGAGGCGCTCGAGAATCCGGTCGTGCTGTCGGTGGACCGGCTCGAATGGGAGCACATCCAGCGCGTGCTGGCGGAGAACAACAACAATATTTCGGCGACCGCGCGCGCGCTGAACATGCACCGCCGCACGCTGCAGCGCAAGCTCGCGAAGAAGCCGGTTCGGCAGTAAGCGGCGCACCAACGAAAACGGGCGGCCCCCGAAGGGGCCGCCCGTCTCGCATCGAGCGCCGCGCGCGTTACAGCACGTAGCGCGACAGGTCCTCGTCCTGCGACACTTCGCCGAGCGCGCGGTCGACATACTTCGCGTCGATCGTCACGCACTCGCCGGCGTGGTTGCCGGCCGAGAACGACACTTCCTCGAGCAGCTTCTCGATCACCGTGTACAGGCGGCGCGCGCCGATGTTCTCGGTTTTCTCGTTGACCGCGAATGCGATCTCGGCGAGGCGCCGGATGCCGTCGTCGGCGAATTCGAGCTGAACGTCCTCGGTCGCGAGCAGCGCCTGGTACTGCTTGACGAGGCTCGCGTCGGTGGCATCGAGGATCGCCTCGAAGTCTTCGACCGACAGCGAATCGAGTTCGACGCGGATCGGGAAGCGGCCTTGCAGTTCGGGAATCAGGTCGCTCGGCTTCGCGAGGTGGAACGCGCCGCTCGCGATGAACAGGATGTGATCGGTCTTCACCATCCCGTACTTCGTGTTGACCGTCGTGCCTTCGACGAGCGGCAGCAGGTCGCGCTGCACGCCCTGGCGCGACACTTCGCCGCCGCTGCCTTCGTTGTTGCGCGACGTGATCTTGTCGATCTCGTCGAGGAACACGATGCCGTTCTGCTCGACGTTCTGCACGGCCTTCGTCTTCACTTCCTCTTCGTTCAGCATTTTCGCCGCTTCCTCGTCGGTCAGCAGCTTCAGCGCCTCCTTGATCTTCACCTTGCGGCGCTGCTTCTTGCCGCTGCCGAGATTCGAGAACATCGAGCGGATCTGCTCGGTCATCTCTTCCATCCCCGGCGGCGCCATGATGTCCATGCCGACCGACGGCTGCTCGAGGTCGAGCTCGACTTCCTTGTCGTCGAGCTGGCCTTCGCGCAGACGCTTGCGAAACGTCTGGCGGGTCGCATTGTTGTCGTCGTTCGCGTGCTCGGCATTGCCGCCGAAGCCCACCGCGCGCGGCTGCGGCAGCAGGATGTCGAGGATGCGGTCTTCGGCCTGGTCGGTCGCCTTGCTGCGCACCTTGCGCATTTCGGATTCGCGCGTCTGCTTGACCGAGATCTCGATCAGGTCGCGCACGATGCTGTCGACGTCGCGGCCGACGTAGCCGACTTCGGTGAACTTGGTCGCTTCGATCTTGATGAACGGCGCGTCGGCGAGCTTCGCGAGGCGGCGCGCGATTTCGGTCTTGCCGACGCCCGTCGGCCCGATCATCAGGATGTTCTTCGGGGTGATTTCCTGGCGCAGTGGTTCCGCGACCTGCTGGCGGCGCCAGCGGTTGCGCAGCGCGACCGCGACGGCCTTCTTCGCCTTCGCCTGGCCGATGATGTGTTTGTCGAGTTCCGAGACGATCTCGGCAGGGGTCATGGTGCTCATGGGGCGGTCCTTACTCGATCGTTTCGATGATGCGGTTGTGGTTCGTGTAGATGCACATGTCGCCGGCGATCCCGAGCGACTTCTCGACGATCTCGCGCGGGGACAGGTCGGTGTTCTCGACGAGCGCGCGGGCCGCGGCCTGCGCGTACGCACCGCCCGAGCCGATCGCGCAGATGCCGCCCTCGGGGTCGAGCACGTCGCCGTTGCCGGTGATCACGAGCGTGGTGGTCGCATCGGCCGTGATCAGCATCGCCTCGAGGCGGCGCAGCATCCGGTCGGTGCGCCAGTCCTTCGCGAGCTCGACGGCCGCGCGGGTCAGGTTGCCCTGGTGCTTCTCGAGCTTCGCCTCGAAGCGGTCGAGCAGCGAGAACGCATCGGCGGTGCCGCCCGCGAATCCGACCAGAACCTGGTTGTTGTAGATTCGCCGCACTTTCCGCGCGCCACCCTTCATGACGATGTTGCCGAGGGTTACCTGGCCGTCGCCGCCGAGCGCGACCTTGTCGCCGCGCCGGACCGAAACGATGGTCGTGCCGTGAAATTGCTCCATCTGCGTTCCTTGAGAAAAACGGGGAAGAGTCGGGCGGCGCGACGCGCCGCCGCGTGAATCCGCAGTGCGCCGGGGAGCGGCCCGGCGCGCGTCCGTTTCATTTTAGGGCGGGCGCCGGGATATCAAGAGGGGAAGGCAAATCGGCCGGCGGCCGGGAACCGGTGCCGGGAAAACAAAAAGCGCGCGGCAGGCCGCGCGCTTTCGGGAAGCAGCGTGCTTGAGCGGAACGCCGCTCGATCAGTCGCCGAACAGCTTCTGGCGCAGCTCGCGGCGCTCCTGCGCTTCGAGCGACAGCGTGGCGGTCGGGCGCGCGAGCAGGCGCGGAATGCCGATCGGCTCGCCGGTTTCCTCGCACCAGCCGTAATCGCCGGAATCGATGCGGGCGAGCGACTGCTGAACCTTCTTGAGGAGCTTGCGTTCGCGATCGCGCGTACGCAGCTCGAGCGCGTGCTCTTCCTCGATCGTCGCGCGGTCGGCGGGATCGGGGACGATCACCGTCTCGCGCAGGTTCTCGGTCGTCTGGCCTGCATTCTTGAGGATGTCCGCCTGCAACTGTTCGAGCCGATTTTTGAAGAAGGCGAGCTGATCCTCATTCATGTAATCCTTGTCGCTCATCTTCAGGATTTCGGCTTCGGTCAAGAGTTTCTTCGTCATCTGCTTGCTTCTTCAATGTGCGGCAAATCGAAAGATATTGCCTGCACTTTGGGATTACCCGCAACCGCCCTTGCAATCATTTGCGATTTGCCGCCGCGGGGCCGAAAGCCTCTGGAAAACCGGTTCTCAAATACCAGGATAGGCCTGGCGCGGAGTTGCGCGCGCTGCGAACCGGTGTGCTGCGCGGCACATCGCATCGGCCGCGGCCGGGAGGCGGATTGGCGATCCGGCGCGGTTGCGATGCCCGGAAAACTGGTTCAGCAAGAACCGGGCCTGTTTGTTGCCGTACTCCAGCGGGCACGTATTGTAACTGAATCGCAAGCGGGCGCCGTATCGGGTCGATCCCCGTCGGCTGCGCCAATATCTAGAAAATATAACGCGCAAATCGCGAAAAAGCGATGACGGCGAAACCCTGCCCGAAAAAGGCGCCGCGCGGCGGCCGCGGCCGCTCGGGCTGGCGGCCGGGCAGCGGGGCGCGGCGGGCGCCCGCGCGGATCAGGCGAGGCAGGCGTCGAGGCCGTCGGTGATCAGGTCCTGCGGCAGGTCGACGCCGATGAACACCATCTTGTTGGTCTTCTTCTCGACCGGCAGCCACTTCGCCGCGAGGTCGCTGCCCATCATCTGGTGCACGCCCTGGAACACGACCTTGCGGTCGACGCCCTTCATGTACAGCACGCCCTTGTAGCGCAGCATCCGTTCGCCGTAGATCTGCAGGATGCCGCCGAGGAAGTCTTCCAGCTTGTTCGGGTCGAACGGGCGGTCGTTGCGGTACACGAACGACTTGATCTTGTCGTCGTGGTGCGCGTGGTGGTGGTGATGGTGGCCGTGGTCGTGATCGTGCGCGCATTGGCCATGATCGTGGTCGCAATTCGCGTGATCATGGTCATGGCCGTGATCGTGATGGTCGTGCGCGTGATCGTCCTCGGCGAGGAAATCGGGATCGATCTCGAGCTTTGCGTTCAGGTTGAAGCCGCGCAGGTCGAAGATTTCCTTGATGTCCGCTTCGCCGAAATTCACGACCTTGATCGCGGCCTTCGGGTTCATGTGCATCAGGCGGTGCTTGAGGCCCGCGACGGTCTGGTCGTCGACCAGGTCCGACTTCGTGATGAATAGACGATCGGCGAAGCCCACCTGGCGCTGCACCACTTCATGTTCGTCGAGCTGCGCGTTCGCGTGCTTCGCGTCGACCAGCGTGATGACCGCGTCGAGCAGGAAATCGTCGGCGATTTCGCTGTCGATGAAGAAAGTTTGCGCGACGGGGCCCGGATTCGCGAGGCCGGTCGTCTCGATCACGATGCGGTCGAAGTCGAGCTTGCCTTCGCGCTTCTTCGCGGCCAGATCGCCGAGCGCGCGGGCGAGGTCGCCGCGGATCGTGCAGCAGATGCAGCCGTTGCTCATCTGGATGATCTGCTCGTTCGAATCCTGCACGAGGATTTCGTTGTCGATGTTCTCTTCGCCGAATTCGTTCTCGATCACGGCGATCTTCATGCCGTGCTGTTCGTTCAGGATGCGCTTGAGCAGCGTCGTCTTGCCGCTGCCGAGGAAGCCGGTGAGGATGGTGACGGGAGTGGCCATGTCGGTCGCCTGTGGTTCGTGAATCGGGGTCAAAACCAGGATGTGCGTCGCGCCCTCGCGCTGCGAGCCGGGGCGCACAACCATCCATTGAAACATACCTGTCAAGCCCCCGCCCGTCGTCCGAACGACAGGCGGGGGCGCTGATCCGTCGGGCGCGAGGCCGCGGCCGACGGACGGTTACGCGCCAAGATCGGGGCGATCAGACGATTTGCAACAGCAGGCCCTTCAGATATTCGCCTTCCGGGAACGCGGCGAGCAGCGGATGATCGACGCCCGCGCCGAGCCGCTTCAGGATGCGTGCGTCGACCTTCGCGTCGGCCGCGGCGCCCGCGACGATCTTCTGGAACAGGTCCATGTCGATCGCGCCCGAGCACGAGTACGTGAACAGCAGGCCGCCCGGACGCAGCAGCTTGAAGCCACTCAGGTTGATGTCCTTGTACGCGCGCGCCGCGCGATCGACGCTGTCGCGGGTCGGCGCGAACTTCGGCGGATCGAGCACGATCAGGTCGAAACGCTCGCCTTCGTCGACGAGGCGGCGCAGCGTCTTGAACGCATCGGCGTCGAGCCAGGTCGCGCGTTCGGCGTCGAAGCCGTTGGCCACGACGTTCTGCTGCGCGAGCGCGAGCGCATCGCCCGACGAATCGATCGACACGACGCGTTTCGCACCGCCCTTGAGCGCCGCGAGCGAGAAGCCGCCCGTATAGCAGAAGCAGTTCAGCACGTCGCGGTCGGCCGCGTACTGCGCGACGAGCGCGCGGTTGTCGCGCTGGTCGACGTAGAAGCCCGTCTTGTGGCCGTTCGGCACGTCGACGTGATAGCGCACGCCGTTTTCGTTCGCGATCAGCGTCGCGGGCGGCGCGTCGCCGGCCAGCACGCCGGTCGTCTGTTCGAGCCCTTCCTTGTCGCGGATCGACACGTCCGAGCGCTCGTACACGTTCGGGCAGCCGGTCGCGCCGGTGAGCGCCGCGACGATCGCGTCCTTCCACGCTTCGACGCCAGCGGCCATGAACTGGCAGACCAACTGGCCGCGCGGCGTCGCGCCGGCTTCGGCGGTGTCCGCGACGTAGTAGTCGACGATCAGCCCCGGCAGCCCGTCGGCTTCGCCGAACACGAGCCGCACCGCGCCGGTGCCCGACACCATCGTCGTGCGATGCGCGACCGCGCGCTGCACGCGGCGCTTGAAGAACGCGTGATCGATCGGCTCGTGCTCGTCGAAGCTCCACACGCGCACGCGGATCTGCGACTGCGGGCTGTACGCGCCGCGCGCGAGGAAGCGGCCGTCGTGCGCGCGCACGAGCACGGTCGCGCCGGGCGCGGGCTTGCCGTCGACGCGGTCGATCGCATTGGCGTAGATCCACGGATGGCGGCGCAGCAGCGATTTTTCCTTGGACGGCTTGAGGGTGACGGTTTGCATGATGAGATCGAAATGGGCCGCGCGCGACGCCGGCCGGTGCCGGCCGCCGCGCGTGGCGAGTAACACGGGACGCGCGTCAGTCGCGCTTCTTCGCGCGCGGATGCGCGCTGTCGTAAATCTTCGCGAGATGCTGGAAGTCGAGCGACGTATAGATCTGCGTCGCGGCGACGCTCGCATGGCCGAGCAGTTCCTGCACCGCGCGCAGGTCGCCGCTCGACTGCAGCACGTGCGTCGCGAACGAGTGGCGCAGCACGTGCGGGTGGACGTTGGCGGGGATGCCGGCGGCAAGGGCCGCACGCTTCACGCGCTCGCGCACGACGCCCGGTGACATCCGGTTGCCGCGCACCGACACGAACAGCGGATGCGGATCGTGCTTCACGAATTCGCCGCGCACCGCGAGCCACGCGTTCAGTGCGTCGATCGCCTTGCTGCCGACCGGCACCTTGCGCTCCTTGTTGCCCTTGCCGCGCACGGTGACTTCGGCTTCGGCGAGATCGAGCCAGCCGGCCGAGCGGTAGCCGTCGGCCTGCGTGTACCGGACGTCGAGCCCGACCAGTTCGGCGAGGCGCAGCCCCGACGAATAGAACAGCTCGAGGATCGCGTGATCGCGGATGCCTTCGGTCGTGTCGGCGAGCGGCGCGTCCATGAGTGCGACCGCATCGTCGACCGACAGCGCCTTGGGCAGCGATTTCTCGCGTTTGGGCGCGCGGACCCCGGCGACGGGATTCGCGGGCATCTCGACGCGTTGCGCGAACCAGCGATAGAACGCACGCCATGCGGAAAGCCGGTGCGAGATCGAGCGCGCGGACAGCCCGGCCGCGTGCCCGCGCACGACCGCGCCGCGCATGTCGGCGGCGGTCAATGCTTCGAGCGGCCGGCCGGCCGCGAGCTTCTTCAGTTCGTCGAGTTCGTGCGTGTACGCGCGCAGCGTGTGTTCCGACAGCTGCCTGACGTGCTTCAGGTTCGACAGGTAGGCGGCGATCGGATCGTCGGTCATCGCGTGCGGCGGATCAGTGCGGCAGCAGGCGCGTGAGCGCGGCGCTCGCGAGCGTCGCGATCTGCGCGAGGAAGTCGGTGGCCATCCCGTCGTGGAAGCGGCGCGGATCGGGCGAACCGAGCACGAGCAGGCCGAACGCGGGCGCGTCGTTGCCGGCGAGCGGTGCGCGCAGCGCGAGCAGCGCGACCGACGCGGCCGCACCGTCGCCGGCCGGCGCGGCTTCGGCGCCTTCGCCCGCGCTCGCGGCGGGGGCGGCGAGCGCGGGCGCGAGCCACTGGGCGGCCTCGAAGCCCGTGTTCGCGCCGCAATACGGCGTCGACAGGCCGTTCGTGAACAGGCGCACCTCCTCGCCGACCTGGCGCGCGAAGTCGGCTTGCGCGTAGGTGTCGGCGACGTCCCACACGCGCAGCGCCGTCTGCGGCACGTCGAACACGTCGGCGATGCCGTCGGCGATCGTGCGCGGCAGCGCGTACGGATCGCGCTCCGCGATCACGCGCGCGGTCCAGCGGCTGAACTTCGCGGACAGGCTGTCGTTCTCGTGGCCGTAGCGCACGAGTTCGGCGAGCCGGCGTTCGAGATGCTTGTTCTTGTCGCGCAGCATCTCCATCTGCCGTTCCTGCAGCGAGATCGCGGCCTTGCCGTGCGGATTCGCGAGACGGATCGTCGCGAGCAGCTCGGCGTGCTGTGCGAAGAATTCGGGATTGGCGAGCAGGTAGTCGGCGACTTCGCGATCGTTCATGTGGCTGGAGCGTTCAGTTATCAAGGACGTTGCAGGGTCAGGCGTTCAGGTCGATCTCGCCTTCGAACACGGTCGTGGCGGGGCCGGCCATCATCAGCGCGGCGGCTTCGTCGCGCGCGCCGTCCCAGCCGATCGTCAGCGTGCCGCCGTGGGTGTGCACGGTCACGGGCGAATCGAGCAGGCCACGCCGGATGCCGGCCGCGACCGCCGCGCACGCGCCGGTGCCGCACGCGAGCGTCTCGCCCGCGCCGCGTTCGTATACGCGCAGCTTCACTTCATTGCGCGACACGATCTGCATGAAGCCGGCGTTCACGCGCTGCGGGAAGCGCGCATGGCGCTCGATCAGCGGGCCTTCTTCCAGCACCGGATACGCTTCGACGTCGTCGACGACCTGCACCGCGTGCGGGTTGCCCATCGACACCGTCGAGATCCAGCGCGTCGCGCCGCCGACGTCGAGCGGCCACAGCGTGTCGTTGCCTTCCTTGCGGCCGTCGAGGCTCGTCGCGCCTGGACCGGCCGTATCAAACGGCACCTGCGCCGGCGCGAACACGGGCGCGCCCATGTCGACGACGACTTCGCCGTTGTCCTGCAGCGTCAGCGTGATCAGGCCCTTCATGACCTGTACGCGCACGCTGCGCTGGTCGGTCAGGCCGCGGTCGCTGACGAACTTCACGAAGCAGCGCGCGCCGTTGCCGCAGTGCTCGACCTCGCCGCCGTCGCAATTGAAGATCCGGTACTTGAAATCCGCGCCGTCGACGGTCGGTTTCTCGACCAGCAGCAACTGGTCGGCGCCGATGCCGAAGTGGCGGTTGGCGAGTGCGCGCACCTGCGCTTCGGTGAGCGGCGGCAGCGCGCGCGAGTAGCCGTCGAGCACGACGAAGTCGTTGCCCGCGCCGTGCATCTTGGTGAACGAGAGTTTCACTGGGTCCGGAATTCCATGGCGAACAAGGCGGTCGGCACGAGGCGAACGGCCGGCGGCCATGCCGGGCGGCCTCGTTCGTCGTGCTGATCTCAACCGCAAATGATACATGCAGCCGACAGGGGCGTCCTGCGCGGGGACGGTGCTTCGGGTCCCGGCTGTGGGCCGGGTGTGCGGCATATGTCGATGGGTCGACTGGTCGGGCACGTGGCGAGCAGACAAATTGGCGTGGTGTAGCGCGCGCAACGGATGTGGGACCGGCGATGCGTGCCCGAACACACGACGAAGGTATGAGGTGACCCGGACGAACGTTTTCGTACGGGTCAGATTGACGAGGAAATCAAGTGATTCGTATAGTTTGGCTATACACAGTCGGGCCATGCTGTCGACGTCGCGCTCGAGTGTGGGAGGTCCATGATCAAGTCATGGGTACACAAGGGACTGGAAGCGTTTTTCGTCACCGGGAGCAAGGCGGGCATTCGGCCCGATCATGCGCCCGGGCTGCGGCGCATGCTGGCGCGTCTCGATGTCGCGGGCAAACCGCACGACATGAATGTGCCCGGCTGGCGTTTTCACGGCCTCGTCGGCGGGCGGGACGGATATTACGCAGTCGGCGTCAATGGCAACTGGCGGCTGACATCCCGGTTCGAGGGCCCCGACGTCGTTCTGGTCGATTACCAGGACTACCACTAAGGTGATTCAAGCGATGACCCGCATCTTCAATCCGCCCCATCCGGGCGAAACGCTGCGCGACGACGTGCTGCCGGCGCTCGGCCTGACCGTCACCGAGGCCGCGTCGCAGCTCGGCGTGACACGTGCCGCGCTGTCGCGAATCCTGCACGGCCATGCCGGCATCTCGCCGGAAATGGCGTTGCGGCTCGAAGCGTGGCTCGGCGAGGAAAACGGGGGAAAGGCCGATCTGTGGCTCGCGCAGCAGTCGGCCTACGATCTCGGGCAGGCGCGCGCGAAGGGTGCGCCGAAGGTGGCGAGGGCGCGGGCGCGCGCATGACGGCGCACCCGCGAATGTCGCGGCAGGGTCAGTACAGGCTCGGCTCGCCGGGCGGGCGCGTCTTGAAGCGCTTGTGCACCCAGTAGTACTGCTCGGGCATCAGCGGAATCTGCTCCTCGAGGAATTCGTTCATCCGCCGCGCGTCGAGATCGTCATCGCCGGTCGGGTAGTGATCCCACGGCTTGAATACCTTCAGACGGTAGCCCTTGTAGTTCGGCAGCACCTCGCCGATGAACGGCACGACCTGCGCGCGACCCGTCTTCGCGAGCCGGCCGACGGCCGTCAGCGTGCAGGCCGGCACGCCGAAGAACGGGACGAACGTCGAGTTGCGCAGCCCGTAATCCATGTCCGCGCCGAGCATCACCGGCTTGCGGTCGCGCAGCCAGCGCAGCACGACGCGCGCGCTGTCCGCGCGGCCGACCATCTCGGCATCGAAGCGCCCGCGCGCCTTCTTCGCCTCTTCCTCGAGCACCGCGTTCGAGAACGGCTGGTACAGCGATCCGCAGCGGCGGTGCAGCGAACGGTTCAGCCAGATCGAACCGGCCTCGATGCCGACGAAGTGCAGGCCGAGGAACAGCGTCGGCGGCAGGTCGGGATCGGTGAGATCGACCGCGCTGTCGACCTGGATCAGCTTCGCGAGCTTCTTCTCCGAACCGAACCACTGCACGCTGCGCTCGACGTAGCTGCGGATCGCATGACGGAAATGCCGGCCCGCCACTTCCTCGCGGCGCTCGTCGCTCCAGTCGGGGAAGCAGAGTTTCAGATTCGTATGTACGATGCGCTTTCGCCGGCTGGGGATCTGATACAGCAGCCAGCCGAGGCCATCGCCGAACCGTGCGGTCAGACCGTACGGCAGCAGGGCGAGCAGCTTCAGCAAGCCGATGGCGAGGTGCGTGCCGAGGCGGCCTAGCATGCGGAATCTCCGTAGGGCCGGCTGGCCGGCACGTTGCGAACAGGGTGGTAAGACAGCGGAAGATGCAGCACGGGCGGCGCTCTGTGACAATTCAGGAAAGCCGCTATAATACGGGCTTCGCCGAGTTAACTGACAACTTGCGGGGCGAAGCCGGCTGGCGCGACACACGCTGCCCGGTCCTGGTAATCCGCTAAAGCGTCGCCGCTTCAGGCCCAACGAAGCTGGCTACGTGAAACCAACCGTAACCACACAGGAGCCTGAAAAAGTGGCAAACGATTATCTCTTCACGTCCGAATCCGTCTCCGAAGGCCATCCGGACAAAGTCGCGGACCAAATCTCGGACGCGATTCTCGACGCCATCCTCGAGCAGGACAAATACTCCCGCGTTGCGGCTGAAACGCTGTGCAATACGGGTCTCGTCGTGCTGGCCGGTGAAATCACCACGACGGCCAACATCGATTACATCCAGATCGCGCGCGATACGATCAAGCGCATCGGCTACGACAACACCGACTACGGCATCGACTACAAGGGTTGCGCGGTGCTCGTCGCGTACGACAAGCAGTCGCCGGACATCGCGCAGGGCGTCGATCGCGCACACGACGACAACCTCGATCAAGGCGCGGGCGACCAGGGCCTGATGTTCGGCTATGCGTGCGACGAAACGCCGGAACTGATGCCGCTGCCGATCTACCTGTCGCACCGCCTCGTCGAGCGCCAGGCCAGCCTGCGCCGCGACGGCCGCCTGCAATGGCTGCGTCCGGACGCGAAGTCGCAGGTCACCGTGCGCTACGTCGACGGCAAGCCCGATTCGATCGACACCGTCGTGCTGTCGACGCAGCACGCACCGGACATCGAGCTGCCCGCGCTGCGCGAAGCCGTGATCGAGGAAATCATCAAGCCGACGCTGCCGGCCGAGCTGATCAAGGGCGACATCAAGTTCCTCGTGAATCCGACCGGCCGGTTCGTGATCGGCGGCCCGCAGGGCGATTGCGGCCTGACCGGCCGCAAGATCATCGTCGATACCTACGGCGGTGCCGCGCCGCACGGCGGCGGCGCGTTCTCGGGCAAGGATCCGTCGAAGGTCGACCGTTCGGCTGCGTATGCCGGCCGTTACGTCGCGAAGAACATCGTCGCCGCCGGCCTCGCATCGCGCGCGCTGATCCAGGTGTCATACGCGATCGGCGTGGCCGAGCCGACCTCGGTGATGGTCAACACGTTCGGCACGGGCCGCGTGTCGGATGCGGTGATCACGAAGCTCGTGCGCGAGCATTTCGACCTGCGTCCGAAGGGCATCATCAAGATGCTCGACCTGCTGCGCCCGATCTACGAGAAGACCGCGGCTTATGGCCACTTCGGCCGCGAAGAGCCGGAATTCTCGTGGGAAGCGACCGACAAGGCGCTCGCGCTGGCCGAAGCGGCCGGCGTGGAGCCGACGGCCCGCGTCGCGTAAGCGTCGTCCGCCTGAAATGAAAAACCCCGGCCGAGCCGGGGTTTTTTTATGGGTGTCGATCGCCGCGGTAACGGCGGCGATCGGTGCGGGCCGCGCCCGCCGGGCACGCGTTCAGCGTGCCCCGAACCCGAACCAGCCGTTGCTCGCCGCGAGGCGGCGCGGGCGGTTGACGCGGCGCTGCGGGCCGAGCTTGCGGCGCAGCGCGAGCGCGCGCAGCGACGACGGCTTCTGCAGCAGCGAGCGCAGGCCGGCGCGGCGGACGAACGCCTGTGCGCTCATCATCGAGAAAAACGCGTGGAACCACGCGCGGATGCCGTCCAGCCGGCTGTGCGTGTGCGTACGTTCGGCCAGCGCCTGCGTGCGTGCGCGATGATGGCGCAGCGAGCGGGCAGGAGCGGACGGCACGACGCGCTTCGCAGCGCGGTTGAAACGGGAAGTCAGACGGAATGGCATGTGAACGATGCTTCGCTTGTATGGGTGGCGCCCTGGAGAGCGCACTGGTATGAACGGCCTCGGATGGCACAACGGATCTTACCTAAACCCGTCGCGCGCCGCGCCCGCCAGAATTGACAGGCCGCGTCAGGCTACAGGGGATTCATGACGGGCAAAAGTCGCGATAAACCCTTGTGCCGCAAGGCGTGTGCCGCATACCGCCTGTCGCTCAGGCAGGTGCCGCGCCGTACAGTTCCCTTGAGCTGGGTCAAATCCGCGATTGGCATGCCCCTGCGCACGACAATGGTGCTGTTCGCGGTATCCGGTGCCGATTTACAATCGTCACATTCACACAATAAACGTCTGGCATCCCATGTCGTCTCCATTGCAGTCGGAATCGATCCGCGCGCAAGTCGCGGAATTGCGCGAGCGCGGCTTCGTCGTCGCGCGTGGCCTCGTCGGCGAAGCGCAATGCGCGGCGCTCCGGCAGATCGCGGAGCGCCAGTTGCGGGAGGCCGCCGAGCCGATCGAGTTCGAGGCCGACCTGCGCTACCCGGGCGCGCCCGAATCGAAGCATGCGCCGGGCGGGCATACGGTGCGACGGCTGCTCGATGCGTATTCGCGCGATCCGGCGTTTGCCGAGCGCGCGATCGCGCCCGAAATCGGCGCGTGGATGCGCGAGTATTTCGGCGAGGAGCCCGTGCTGTCGCGCGCGCATCACAACTGCATGATGACGAAGCACCCGGCGTACGGCAGCCTGACCGGCTGGCATCGCGATTTCCGCTACTGGGCGTTCGAGCGGCCGGACATGGTGTCGGTGTGGCTCGCGCTCGGGCCGGAAACCAACGAGAACGGTGCGCTGTGGCTCGTGCCGGGTTCGCATACGGCCGAATTCGGACCGGAAGCGTTCGATGACGCGAAATTCTTCCGCAGTGATCTGCCGGAGAACCGCAGGATGATCGACGCGGCGACGTGCCCGTCGCTGCAAACGGGCGACGTCGTGTTCTTCCACAGCAACACGCTGCATTCGGCCGGGCAGAACCGTTCCGACCAGGTGAAGTTCTCGCTCGTGTACACGTACCACGGCGCAAGCAACCGGCCGGTGCCCGGCACGCGCTCGGCATCGAAGCCGGAAGTGGCGCTCTAGGCGTGGGTGGAGCGGCGCGGGGGCGCCGCGATGCTCGGCCGATGCAATGCATCGCGGACGAATGAAGCAACGGGCGGCTTGGCCGCCCGTTTCGTTTGATACGGCCCACGCGCGGGACGCGAGCCGTGCACGCGTCGCGTTGCGATGCGATCAGCGCTTGCTGCCCGGCATCGCGAGGCCGATCAGGCCGACGAACGACGCGACGGCGCCGCCGACGATCAGCAGGATCGTCTTCGTCGCGGGCGAACCGGTGAAGAAGCGCGACACGTTGTCGTTGATCGAATGGAACGACTGGCCGCCGAAATACAGCAGCACGACGCCGCCGACGAGCAGCGCAACCGAGATGACCCGGGACATACCAACCTCGCTGAAACGGTGATTCGAGACGCCGCAGTGTAGGCGAGCGCCGCGGTCGCGTCCATCGCCGCGCCGCCGTGCGTGATCCGGCCGCTTTCGCTACCATAGTCGTCGTATGACTCCTTCGCCGCCGTCGCGTCATCGGCGCGGCCGGCGCGTGTCCCTTTCCCCGATGTCCTGACGGAACAGACTCATGGCCTACGAAGCAGCTTCCGAACGTTATGCCGGCATGCAATACCGCACCTGCGGCAAATCCGGGCTCAAACTGCCCGCCCTGTCGCTTGGCCTGTGGCACAACTTCGGCGACACGACGCCGATCTCGACGCAGCGCGAGATCCTGCGCACCGCGTTCGACCTCGGCATCAACCACTTCGACCTCGCGAACAACTACGGGCCGCCGTACGGCAGCGCCGAGACCAACTTCGGCCGGCTGCTGAAGGAGGATTTCCGCCCGTATCGCGACGAGCTGCTGATCTCGACGAAGGCCGGCTGGGACATGTGGCCGGGGCCGTACGGCAGCGGCGGCGGGTCGCGCAAGTACGTGCTCGCGAGTCTCGACCAGAGCCTGCAACGGATGGGGCTCGACTATGTCGACATCTTCTATTCGCACCGTTTCGACGCGCATACGCCGCTCGAGGAAACGGCGGGTGCGCTGGCGTCGGCCGTGCAGCAGGGCAAGGCGCTCTACATCGGCATTTCGTCGTATTCGGCCGCGAAGACGCGCGAGATGGCCGCGCTGCTCGCGCAATACAAGGTGCCGCTGCTGATTCACCAGCCGTCGTACAACATGCTGAACCGCTGGATCGAGGAGGATCTGCTCGGCACGCTCGACGACGTCGGCGCGGGCAGCATCGCGTTCACGCCGCTCGCGCAGGGCCTGCTCACGTCGAAGTACCTGAACGGCGTGCCGGCCGATGCGCGCGTGAACAAGCCGGGCGGTGGCTCGCTGAAGCAGGATCACCTGAGCGCGGACAACCTCGAGCATGTGCGCAAGCTCAACGCGATCGCCGAACGGCGCGGGCAGAGCCTGGCGCAGATGGCGCTGGCGTGGGTGCTGCGTAACGGCCGCGTGACGTCCGCGCTGATCGGCGCGAGCCGCGCGGAGCAGGTGCGCGAGAACGTCGGTGCGTTGAGCAACCTCGAATTCTCCGCGGAGGAACTCGCGGAGATCGATCGTTACGCGACGGAAGGCGGCATCAATCTGTGGGAAAAGCCGTCCACCGATCAGGCGATCTGACCGGAAGTCGATACGGCATGCGAAACATCGCGTGCCGTGTCCGACGCGCAGGCGGTGCGGCGCATCGCTGCGGTGCAGCGATGCGTGTCGCGCACGGCCGGCGGCGCTAGATCAGCGCAGGCAGGCCTTCAACGAGCAATACCGCGACGCCGACGCCGAGAATGACGCCGAGTACGCGCAGCAGGTTGTGACGGAATTGAGTGGCGCACGGCACCGCGCCGAGAAATAGCGCTCCGGCCAGCGCCATCGGAATCAACAGGATGAAGTCGCCGATCGTGAAGTAGGTCGTCATGCGTGTCTCCAGTGTCGACCGAAGTGGGCGCTTCGACGCTTGCCAGGGCTCCATCCGTACGGGATATCGGCCGAAATCGACGTGCGTGCGCTCACCCCGGCCCCATGCCGGGTGTTTCTAGTTGGTCCGGCCCGTTACGAGCGGGCCGGTCAATTCGAGTATAGGCAACCGGCGGCGCTTTTCGCTATCCGAACCATTAAAAATCAGCGGAAAGCCCCGAGAATCACGCGTTTTTCGGGCAAACAAGACGAACGCCTTGCACACATCTTTCCCGTTCCTTTCGATTTGCGCGGAATCGTCGTATGTGTCCGATGCGGGCCGCCGCACCCGCGGGCGCGGCGGCCCGTCTACTCACGCGCGGTCGGGTTGCGGGCGGGCGGCCGACGCGCGGAACACCAGCGCGAGCCCCGCGATGATCGCGCCCATGCCGGCGAGCGCGAGCGGCTCGGGCCGGTTGCCGAGCCACACGGCATCCATCAACGTGGTGACGACGGGGACGAGATAGAACAGGCTCGTCACGTTGACGAGATCGCCGTGCTGCATCAACCGGTAGAACAGCAGTTGCGCGATCACCGAAATCACGATGCCGAGCCACAGCAGCGGGACGACGAACGCCCAACTCATGTCGAACGACACCGGCCGGAACGGCACGATCGCGACGCACAGCGCGAGGCCGATCGCGTTCTGCAGCGGCAGCACGTCGGCGGGCGCCGCGCGTACGCGCTTTTGCAGCAGCGAGCCGACGGTCAGCGCGACGAGCGCCGTCAACGCGCACGCGATGCCGGCCGCTGACAGGTCGCCCGTCCCGCCGCTCACGCCACGGCCCACGACGAGCGCGAGGCCGATGAGCGACAGCGCGAGCCCGGCGATGCGCACCGGTTGCCAATGACGCTCGACGATCGCGAGCGTGAGGATCGGCTGCACGCCGAGTATCGTCGCGAGCACGCCGGGCGCGATACCGCGCTCGAGTGCGAGCAAGTAGAAGATCGAATAGCCGCCCATCATCAGCAAGCCGGTCAGCGCGGCCATGCGCCGCTCGCCGCGCGGCGGCAGCCACCGTCCGCGCATGCGGGCCAGCGCGAGCAGCACGAGCGATGCGAGCGCGAAACGGGCAGTGAGAAAGGCGAACGCGGACGCGTGACGCAGACCGAGTTCAGCGAAGATCGCGCCGCTGCTCCACAGCAGCACGAAGAGCGACGTCGCGCCATGCGCGGCGAGCGCGCGTTTGAACGAAACCATGTGAATCCACCTGTCGAACGGATCGAAACGTTCCATTCGCGCATGCGGCAACACGCGGTGCGTCACGACGCACGCACGACAGCCAACGGGGCGAATGGAAGACGAAAACGAAAAGCCGGCGAGTCAGCCGACGCGTGCCGCCGGCGGGGGCGGCGCGGCGCAGACGAGCGGCGGTGCGACAGGAGGAGGAAGGACCGACGGATGCGCGCACGCCTGCGGCCGCGCGTCGAACTGCGGCCGGTTTTTTGCGAGTGCGGACGTGAGCGGGTGCATCGTGTCGGAATGCGGTTGAACGCGAATGAAAGCCTAAGGTACCGCAAGGCAAGCATCGAACGCAACCACTGTCGGCGGCTGCGCATCGCGGGCGATAGGTTGCGTCGATGCAGGCCGACGCCGATGCGCCGGTCGCTGCGCACGCAAGCATTCGACGGACGGTGGAAAGCGATCGGCATGCGACGCGCGCGATGCGATGTCAGCGTGGTCGCGGCGTGTGTTCCGCTGATCCCGTGCCGGCGAAGCGAGGCGGTACGTGTATTGCGTCAATCCCGTGCGCGCGGCGCGCCGGGCGATTTCGGCGGGCGGTCACATTCGACAGGGTATGATGGGGGTAACCGGGTGGGCAAGTACATGCCCGGCGCAGTGGTTGATTGGAGACATTCGACGAATTCGCGGCACTTCGCCTGCTTCTTCTTCTTTTCGCGCTTCGATAAACCGTGAACAATGGGATCACGCGCAACGCTCCGCCGAGAGCGGCGCGGATCGCGCATTTGCCGGCTCGCCAGCGGGCCGGGTTTCAAGATTCAAGAGTGGGGAACCATCATGCATATCGGGTCGATCGTCTGCACTACCCATATCGCGGTGCCGAAAGGCGCGCGCGGCATCGTCCAGCGCATCCTGGGCGACATGGCCATGGTGACCTGGTACGCGGGCGTGCCGGGTGAGTCGAAAGAACTCAACACCGAGCCTTTCTTTCTCGAGGACCTGATCGACACCGGCGAATCCGTTCTGCCGGCCGGCGCGGCGCTTCACTAAGCTCGTCTTTCGGTCCGGCAGGCGGCACAATGCGGGGCATGACAGACGCCACTTCCGCTCCCGCTTCTCCCGCCAGCCCGCCGTTCGCCGGCCTCACGCCCGAGTGCGTGCTCGACGCGCTCGACAGCGTGCTGATGCCGGCCGGCCTGCGCACCGACGGGCGCCTGCTCGCCCTCAACAGCTACGAAAACCGCGTCTACCAGGTCGGTATCGAAGACGGCCCGCCGGTCGTCGCGAAGTTCTATCGCCCGGCGCGCTGGTCGGACGACGCGATTCTCGAAGAGCATGCGTTCGTCGCCGAACTCGCCGCGCGCGAGATTCCGGCGGTGCCCGCGCGAGCCTTCGACGGCCGCACGCTGCACGCGTTCGACGGTTTCCGCTTCTCGATCTTCGAGCGACGCGGCGGCCGCGCCCCCGATCTCGACCGCAGCGACACGCTCGAATGGCTCGGCCGCTTCATCGGCCGCATTCATGCGGTCGGCGCGACGCAGCCGTATGTCGCGCGTCCCGTGCTCGACATCAATACGTTCGGCTACGAGCCGCGCGACTATCTGCTCGCGCACGATTTCATTCCGGTTGACGTAAGACCGGCGTACGCGACCGCGGTCGCGCTCGCGCTCGAAGGCGTCGAGGCCGCGTTCGAGCGCGCGGGCGAGATTCGCCTGCTGCGCACGCACGGCGACTGTCATCCGAGCAACGTGCTGTGGACCGATGCCGGCCCGCATTTCGTCGACTTCGACGACAGCCGGATGGCGCCGGCCGTGCAGGATCTGTGGCTGCTGCTGCCGGGCGATCGCGAAGGCGCGTCGCGCGCGCTGGCCGACCTGCTCGCGGGCTACGAGGATTTCTGCGAATTCGAGCCGCGCGAGCTGCATCTGGTCGAAGCGCTGCGCACGTTGCGGCTGATCCACTACGCGGCGTGGCTCGCGCGGCGCTGGGACGATCCGGCGTTTCCGGCCGCGTTCCCGTGGTTCAACACGCATCGTTACTGGGAAGCGCGCGTGCTCGAACTGCGCGAGCAGATCGGCGCGATGCAGGAAGGGCCGCTCTGGCCCGTGTGACGAGCGGGTGCGCGGCATCCCGTGCCGCGCGACAACCCGCCGGCTCAAGGCCGCGGCGCGCGCGGCCCGTTCGGCTCAGAACTTCAGCATCAGCTTGATCAGCGCGGCGAAGCGCTTGCCGTACGGGGGTGCGAGCAGGTTGCGCGCGTTCAGCCGCGCCTGCGTGAGCACGGGCTTCATCTTCGAGAACGTCACGAAGCCGTCGTAGCCGTGATACGCGCCCATGCCGCTCGCACCGACGCCGCCGAACGGCAAGCTGCCGCACGCGATGTGCATCAGCGTCTCGTTGACCGATACGCCGCCCGAGACCGTTTCGCGCATCACGCGGTCGATCGTGCCGCCGTCCTCGTCGAACAGGTACAGCGCGAGCGGACGCGGGCGCGCATTGACGTACGCGATCGCTTCGTCGAGCCGTTCGTACGGCACGAGCGGCAGCAGCGGCCCGAAGATTTCCTCCTGCATCAGCTGCGACGCGGCCGGCACCTGCGTGAGCGCGCACGGCACGAAGCGGCGCGACGCGGGATCGGATTGCGCATCCGACAGCGGATGCAGTTGCGCGCCGGCCGCCTGCGCGTCGCTCGCGAGTTGCTGCAGGCGCGCGTAGTGGCGCGGCGACACGATCGTCGTGTAGTCGCCGTTGGCCGACAGGTCCGGATACAGCTTCGCGAAGCGGGTTCGCGCGCGTTCGATGAACGCGCCTTCCATCCCGCGCGGCAGCAGCACGTAGTCGGGCGCGATGCAGGTCTGGCCGGCGTTCAGCGTCTTGCCGGCAATGATCGCGTCGACGGCCGCGTCGAAGCGCGCATTCGGGCCCACGATCGCCGGCGACTTGCCGCCGAGTTCGAGCGTGACCGGCGTGAGGTTGTCGGCGGCCGCGCGCATCACGTGGCGGCCGACCTGCGTCGAGCCGGTGAACAGCAGATGGTCGAACGGCAGCGCGCTGAACGCGGCGCCGACTTCCGCATCGCCGTTCACGACCGCGACGTGGTCGCGCGTGAAGGTCTTGCCGATGAGCTGCTCGAACAGCGCCGACGTGCGGGGCGTCAGTTCGGACATCTTGATGATCGCGCGATTGCCGGCGGCGAGCGCGCAGATCAGCGGGCCGGCCGCGAGCAGCACCGGGTAGTTCCAAGGCACGACGATGCCGACCACACCGAGCGGTTGCGGAATCACCTTCGCGCGCGCCGGGCGCAGCCACTTGTTCATCGGCTTGCGGATCGGCTTCATCCAGCGCTTGCCGTGCTTCAGCGCGTCGTCGATCTCTTCCTTGGCCATCCAGATTTCCGACAGCAGCACTTCCTGCTTCGCGCGATGGCCGAAATCGGCGCTGATCGCGTCGGCGAGCGCATCCGCGTGATCGATCAGCATCGTGCGCAGCGCGCGCAGGTGCTGCGCACGCGTGTCCCATGTCGGGTACGGTGCGCGCAGGTACGCCGCGCGCTGGTCGTGCAGCAGCGACGTCAGCGCATCGACCGACGGTAGTGCTTGCGGGGCCAGTTCGGGCAGGTCGTTCTTCATGTCGTCTCCTCCAGTTGGGCCTGGCTGGTCGGCCGGCCGTCACGCCGCACGCGCACGCTCGGCGAGCGCGGCGACGCGGATCGGGTGATGCATGTCGCCCGGCACGGGGCCGGATGCGACGGGTGTTCGAAAACCGGTTGCCGCGCGCGGCAGGCGTCGTATCCGCGCGACGGTGTCCGTGTCAGAAAGTCATGCCGCACGGCAGGCGCGCACGATTCGATACGGTGACGAGCAGGCACGCGACGCCGTCTTGCGCACGCCTGCCGGCGCACCGCGGCAGCGCAGCGCGACATAGCCGCGACGGCGGGTCGCCGCGCATCGTGCCTCGGCGCCGACACACCATCCAAACGGTCGGCGATGACACGTGCCGTTCGATTTCGACCGACTGCGCGCATCGCGTCGTGGATCGTCGCGCGGGCCGCCGTTTGAAATGAAATGCGGGCCGCGCGCGTGACTTCCGGATCACCCGGTCGGCACGTGGCCTGCAGAATCCGGCGCTGCATCGTCGTTCCTCCCGTTTCGCGACGAATCGGCTTCTCGTGGCCGGTGCATCGCGCGAAGCGCATCGATACATCTTAAATTTAGTTCACGCGGGCGTTTAGAGGAATCGCTCTTGAATCCGCGCGCCGCGTGCGGGACGGCCATTCCTACAATGCCCGAACACAAGAGGAGACACGGTCGCGCGGCGGTGCCGGGCGCCTTCCATGACACGACGGAGACGTGACATGCAATACGACTACATCATCGTCGGCGGCGGTTCGGGCGGCTCGAGCCTGGCCGGCCGTCTCGCCGATGCCTGCCCCGATGCGACGATCGCGCTGATCGAGGCCGGCTCGCACACGGAGCGCAACCTGCTCGTCAACATGCCGGTCGGCATCGCGGCGCTGGTGCCGTACAAGCTCGGCACCAACTACGGCTACGAGACGGTGCCGCAGCCGGGTCTCGGCGGGCGGCGCGGTTACCAGCCGCGCGGGCGCGGGATGGGCGGCTCGAGCGCGATCAACGCGATGATCTACACGCGCGGCCACCCGGGCGATTACGACGAGTGGGCGCAACTCGGCGCGACGGGCTGGGGCTGGCAGGACGTGCTGCCGTATTTCCGCCGCGCGGAAGGCAACGAACGCGGCGCCAACGCGTGGCACGGTGCGGACGGACCGTTGACCGTTTCCGATCTGCGCTTTCGCAATCCGTTCTCCGAACGATTCATCCAGGCCGCGCATGCGGCCGGCTATCCGCTGAACGACGACTTCAACGGCGCGACGCAGGAAGGCGTCGGCTTCTATCAGGTCACGCATCGCGACGGTTCGCGCTGCAGCGTGGCGCGCGCGTATATCTACGGTCGCAACCGGCCGAACCTGCACGTGGTCCCCGATGCGACGGTGCTGCGCGTCGGGTTCGACGGCAAGCGCGCGGTCGGCGTCGTGGTGTCGCGCAACGGGCGGGTCGAGACGTTCGGCGCGCGCGCGGAAGTGATCCTGTCGGCCGGCGCATTCAATTCGCCGCAACTGCTGATGTGTTCGGGGATCGGCCCGGCCGAGCAACTGCGCCGGCACGGGATCGCGGTCGTGCAGGATGCGCCGGACGTCGGCACGAACCTGATCGACCACATCGACTTCATCATCAACACGCGCGTGAATTCGTCGGAGCTGGTCGGCGTGTGCCTGCGCGGCATCGCGAAGATGACGCCGGCGCTCGCGCGCTATTTCTCGAGCCGCACCGGGATGATGACGAGCAACGTCGCGGAGGCCGGCGGCTTCATCAAGAGCGATCCGTCGCTCGAGCGTCCCGACCTGCAGCTGCATTTCTGCACGGCGCTCGTCGACGACCACAACCGCAAGATGCACTGGGGCTTCGGTTATTCGCTGCACGTGTGCGCGCTGCGGCCGTTCAGCCGCGGCACGGTCGCGCTCGCGAGCGGCGATGCGCGCGACGCGCCGCTGATCGATCCGCGCTTCTTCAGCGATTCACGCGACCTCGACCTGCTGGTGCGCGGCACGCAGGCGATGCGCCGCATCCTGTCGCAGGCGCCGCTTGCATCGCAGGGCGGGCGCGAGCTCTACACGCGGCCGGACCAGAGCGAAGCGGAGCTGCGCGCGACGATCGTCGCGCATGCGGACACGATCTATCACCCGGTCGGCACCTGCCGGATGGGCTCGGATGCGCGCGCGGTCGTCGATCCGCAACTGCGCGTGCGCGGCGTCGACGGGCTGCGGGTGGTGGATGCGTCGGTGATGCCGACACTGGTCGGCGGGAACACGAATGCGCCGTCGGTGATGATCGGCGAGCGCGCGGCGGACTTCATCGTCGCCGCGCGTAAGGGCGGGGTGCCGCGCGGCGAGGCGGCTGCCGCGGTGCACGGCCGCTGAGCGCGGCGCACACGGCAGCGCCCATGCTCAGGCAAACGTATCGACGAGGCCGGCGCGGCTCGCGCGCGCGGCGACCGGTGCGGATTGCGCGGCGTCGACAGGTGCATCGACGGCTGACGGTCCGCCGTTCCCGCGTCGCGACGACTGGCCGTGGGCGAAGGTCTGCTGCGGGTTGGGCTGCTGTTGCTGCGAAGCGAGGCCGCCGTCGCTGACGGTCGCGCTGCCGAGCCCGAGCCCGCCCGCTTCCATCGCCTCGCGCAGCTTCGGCAGCGCGGCTTCGACCGCGTCGCGCACCTGCGCGTGCTGCGACACGAACAGCGCATGCGCATGGTTGTCCGCGACGCGCAGCACGACCTGCAGCGGCCCGAGATCGGGCGGGTTGAGCGTCAGCTCGGCGCTCTGCTGGTGCGCATTCGACAGGAACACCACTTTCTGGCTCAGCGCATCCGTCCAGTCGGCCGTGCCGACGTGCGGCGCGAGTACGTGCGCGTTGGCGGCGGCGATCGCGCCGGCGGCCGGCGACAGTTGCAGGTTCGCCTGCGCCGCGGCGGCGGCCGTTGCGCCTGCCGCGAGCGTCGCGCTGGCGGCCGGGTCCGTCGCGTTGCCGGCCGCCGCGAGCGCGTGCTGGGCGCCGGACTGCGCGTTCGCGTCGGCCTGCAGCGTCTGCGCGGTGATCTGTGCCGGCGTTTGTTGCGTGGCGAGCGCGCCTCTCGCGTCGGCGAGGGTGCGGTCGAACGTCGGCACTTTCGGCGTCAGCGGCGCGGCGGTGTTCGACGCGGTGGCTGCCGGCGCGGTCGGCGCGGCGGCGGTCGTGCCGGTCGCCGGCATCGCGATCGCGCCCGCACCACCCGTCAGCTTGGCGAGCGCCGCTTGCAGCGCGTCGCGGCTCGATGCCGGGTCGGTCGGCTGGGCGGCCGTGTCCTTGGCGGCATGATCGGCGAGCGTCGCCGTGGCGTCCGGCTGGCCGGACACGGCCGTCTTCTGCGTGGCAACGGCGGCGGCAGCGGTCGCCGCGTCGGCCGGCGTCGCGGTGTCCGGGCGCGCCTGCAGTTGCGCCTGCACGGCCGCGGCGGCCGCGAGGGCGGCGGCATCGGGGTTGGTGGCGGCGTTCGCGGTCGTGTCGTCGGTCGCCTTGTCGTCGTCGGTGCCGGACGGCTTCGCGCCGGCGGCCGGCTTCGACGCAGCCTGTCTGGACACGTCCGGCGTACCGGCATTGGCCGTATCGCCGCGCGTGGCGACGCTTTGCTTGAGCGTCTGCGCGAACGGCACGGCGCTCGTGGCGGCCGACGCGTCGTTGGCGGCGGCGGATGCACCCGAGCCGCGGGCGGGCTTGAGTGCGGCGCCGGCGGTGTCGAGCAGCGCGCCGAGCAGGGGCAGGGGAGGCATGACGGTTCTCTCGTTCGAAGGCGGTGGTCGGTTACGACGAACGGGCCGCGTCGGCCCGCATGCGCAGGATCTTCGCGGCGTGTTCGTCGGCGTCGCGCTGTTCGCGCCGGGCGTCGCGCTGCGCTTCCTGCGCGACGCCGCGCGCCTGCAGGATTTCATACGAGCCGACGGTACGTTTCTTCTGCTGCCAGTTCGGGCGCGCCTCGTCGATGCGGACTTCGGCCGCGGCGAGCACGCTGCGCTGCTGTGCGATCGCGGCATCGAGCGTGTCGATGAACGCCTGGAAATTGCGCCAGTTGCCGGCCGGCATGCCGCTCTGCGCGGATTGCGCGAAGCGCGCGTGATATTCGTCGCGATAGCGCAGCAGCGCGTCGAGCTGTTCGGCCGCCGCGGTGCGGTCGCGCTGCGCGGTGCCGAGCTGCTTCGCGGCCGAATCGAGGTCTTCCTGCGCGCGGTCGAGCAGCAGCTGAAGGGGAAAGCCGTGGGCCATCGTGATCAGCCTCCGTAAGCGTCGAACAGCGCATCGAGCGCGGTGAGGCTCGATGCGAACGGCGCGCATTCGCGAAAGCCCTGCTGCAGGAACGCCTCGATGCGCGGGTAGAGCGCGATCGCGCGGTCGAGCTGCGCGTCGCGGCCGGGTGCGTAGGCGCCGACCGCGATCAGGTCGCGGTTGCGCTGGTAGCGCGACAGCATCTGCTTGAACTGCCGCACGTGGTCGAGATGCGTTTCGTCGATCAGCGCGGTCATCGCGCGGCTGATCGACGCCTCGATGTCGATCGCGGGATAGTGGCCGGCCTCGGCGAGCGCGCGCGACAGCACGATGTGGCCGTCGAGGATCGCGCGCGCCGAATCGGCGATCGGGTCCTGCTGGTCGTCGCCTTCGGTCAGCACGGTGTAGAACGCAGTGATCGAGCCGCCGCCTTCGGGCCCGTTGCCGGTGCGCTCGACGAGCGCGGGGAGCTTCGCGAACACCGACGGCGGATAGCCTTTCGTCGCGGGCGGCTCGCCGATCGCCAGCGCGATCTCGCGCTGCGCCATCGCATAGCGCGTCAGCGAATCCATCAGCAGCAGCACGTGCTTGCCCTGGTCGCGGAAATACTCGGCGAGCGACGTCGCGTACGCGGCGCCCTGCATCCGCAACAGCGGCGACACGTCGGCCGGCGCCGCCACGACGACCGAGCGCGCGAGCCCGTCCTCGCCGAGGATCTGTTCGATGAATTCCTTCACTTCGCGGCCGCGTTCGCCGATCAGGCCGATCACGATCACTTCCGCGCTCGTGTAGCGCGCCATCGTGCCGAGCAGCACCGACTTGCCGACGCCGGAGCCGGCGAACAGGCCCATCCGCTGGCCGCGGCCGACGGTGAGCAGCGCGTTGATCGCGCGCACGCCGACGTCGAGCACGTGGTGGATCGGCTCGCGATCGAGCGGGTTGATCGACGGCGCCGACAGCGGCGCATCGACTTTCGACGCGAGCGGGCCGAGGCCGTCGAGCGGGCGACCCGATGCGTCGACGACGCGCCCGAGCATTTCCCAGCCGACCGGCAGCCGCTTCGCGCCGGCGAGCGGATCGGTGACGGGGGCGCTCTCGCGCGGCCACACGCGTGCGCCGGGCAACACGCCTGCGACATCGGTGGTCGGCATCAGGAACAGGCGGTCGCCGGCGAAGCCGACGACTTCGGCTTCCGCGTGCGGCAGCGTGCTGCCCGGCGGCAGCTCGATCGTGCATTCGGCGCCGACCGACAGGCGCAGCCCGATCGCCTCGAGCACGAGGCCGGCCGCGCGCGTGAGGCGTCCGCACGGCCGCAGCGGCAGCGCGCGGTGGCTGCGCGCGGCGAGCCCGTTCAGGTGCGTGCGCCAGTGCGCGAGATGCGGATTGTGCGGCGCGCGCGGGGCGGCGTCGGCGGCTTCGGATGCTGCGTGCGGCGTGGCGTCGTCCGCGGCATCGTGCGCGGCCGCCGGCCCGAACGACGCGAGCGCGAGCTCGCGTTCGAGCGGCGTCATGCCGTCGTGCGCGAGCGCGTCGGGCGAGCGCGTCACCACGTGCTCACCTTGCCGATCGCCGCGGCGACGCGCTGCCAGCGGGTGGGCAGCGTCGCGTCGACCTCGCCGGTCGCGGCGTGCGCGCGGCAGCCGCCGCGCTCGATCGACGCGTCGGTGCGCACGTTCCAGCCGAGCGTGTCGAGGTCGTCCTGCAAATAGGCCTCGACGACGGGCAGGTCGGCCGGATTCACCGCGAGATGCGGCGCGCCGGACAGTGCGGGCTCGGCCGCGAGCACGTCGCGCACGGCGGCGACCAGCGCGGCCGGGTCATGCTTCACGTGCTGGCGCACGACCTGCTGCGCGATGTCGAGCGCGAGCTGCGCGAGGTCGGCGGCGAGATCGTGTTCGACGCTCGAGACGGCTTCGCGGAACGACGCGGCGAGCGCCGCGAGCTGCGCGGCCTGTTCGCGTGCTTCGGCCTGGCCGGCCTCGAAACCCTGTTCGCGGCCCTGCTCGAAACCGGCCTGGTAGCCGAGCGCCTGGCCTTCGACGTGGCCGGCCGCATGGCCTTCGGCGTGCGCGGCGTCGCGCACGCGCTGCAATTCCTCGGCGAGCGCGGCGGCAGCGGCCGCCGCGTCGTCGGGCGGCGGCGGGGGCGGCGGCGGGTCGAACGACGCCATCTCCCACCGCTGGTACGCGGTGAGGGTGCCCACGCGATCGCTCGCCGAATCAGACATACGCGTCTTCCGCCTTGCCGCCGATCGCGATCGCGCCGCTCTCGGCGAGGTTGCGCACGATCTGCAGGATGCGGCGCTGCTGCGTCTCGACTTCGGACACGCGCACCGGGCCGCGCGCGTCGAGATCCTCGGCGAGCAGTTCGGCCGCGCGCTGCGACATGTTCGCGAGGAACTTCTGGCGCAGCGCGGGCGGCGCGCCCTTGAGCGCGACGATCAGCGTTTCCGACTCGACTTCCTTGAGCACCATCTGGATCGCGCGATCCTCGAGGTCGAGCAGGTTCTCGAACACGAACATCTGGTCGATGATCTTCTGCGCGAGGTCGGCGTCGTACTGGCGCACGCTTTCGAGCACGCCTTCCTCGTGCACGCTCGTCATGAAGTTCAGGATCTCGGCCGCGGTGCGGATGCCGCCCATCGGGCTGCGCTTCAGGTTGTCGCTGCCGGACAGCAGGCCCGTGAGCACGTCGTCGAGCTCGCGCAGCGCGGCCGGCTGGATGCCGTCGAGCGTCGCGATCCGCAGCAGCACGTCGTTACGCAGCCGCTCGGTGAAGCACGACGCGATTTCGGACGCCTGGTCGCGGTCGAGATGCACGAGGATCGTCGCGATGATCTGCGGATGCTCGTTCTTGATCAGTTCGGCCACCGCGGCCGAATCCATCCACTTGAGGCCCTCGATGCCGCTCGTGTCGCTGCCCTGCAGGATGCGGTCGATCAGCACGCCGGCCTTGTCCTCGCCGAGCGCCTTCGTCAGCACCGAGCGGATGTACTCGTTCGAATCGAGCGACAGCGCGGTGTGCTGCTCGGCTTCCTTCACGAAGTCCTGCAGCACCTCCTCGACCTGCTCGCGCGTGACGTTCTTCAGCGCGGCCATCGCCACGCCGATCTTCTGGACCTCGCGCGGCGCGAGGAACTTGAATACCTGCGCGGCCTCTTCCTCGCCGATCGACATCAGCAGCAGCGCGCTCTTGGTCAAGCCTTCAGCGTTCATCGGACACCCAGTTCTTCACGACGGTGGCGACGATCTTCGGATCCTGGCGGGCGATCGTGCGCGCGTAGTCGAGGTTGCGTTCGTAGCGGTTCTTCTCGTTCTCGAAGCCGAGCAGCAGCGGATCGGTTTCTTCCGCGGCCTTTTCCGGCGCGGGCAGGCCGTCGAGCGCGACCGTGTCTTCCGGCGCCGCGAGCGCCGGCGCGGCCGGCTCGGGCGGCGGGAACGCTCGGCGCATCGCCGGGCGCACGAACATGAAGTAGAGCGCCGCCGCGGCCGCCGCGATGCCGAGCCACTTCGCGGCTTCCTTCGCCATCGCGATCATGTCGGGCTGGCGCCACCACGGCAGGTCGGCGTACGGGTCGCTCACGGTCGAGAACGCGCTGTTCACGACGTTTACCGAGTCGCCGCGCTTCTCGTCGTAGCCCATCGCGTCCTTCACGAGCTGTTCGACCTGCGCGAGCTTCGCGGGCGGCAGCGGCTGCATCGTCACGTGGCCCTTCGCGTCGGCGACCGGCTGGTAGTTGACGACGACCGCGACCGACAGCCGCTTCACGCTGCCCATCGGCTGTTCGGTATGGCGGATCGTCTTGTCGAGCTCGTAGTTGGTCGTCTGGTCCTTGCGGTCGCTGACCGGCGTGGTCTGCGGCGCGTTCTGGCCGTTGCCGGCGACGATCGGCGCGGAGGCAGGCTGCGGCGGCGTGTTCGACAGAGCGCCCGGCACGCCCGACGCGCCGCCCTGCGCGAGTTCGGTCGCGCTGCTGGTCTGCTGGCTGCGGATCGCGGCCTGCTGCGGCGTGCCGTTCGGGCCGTAGCTTTCCGACGTCTGCTCGATCTTCGAGAAATCGAGATCCGCGCTGACCTGCGAGCGCGCGTTGCCGGCGCCGAAGATCGGCGCGAGGATCGCGTCGATGCGCTTCTGGGTGTTGTGCTCGACCTGCTGCACGTACTTGAGCTGGCTCGCGTCGAGGCCGGAGGCGGACGCGGTCTGGGTCAGCAGGTTGCCGTCCTGGTCGACGATCGTCACGTTCTTGGCCGGCATGTCGGGCACGCCGGACGACACCATCCGCGTGATCGCCTGCACCTGGCCCTCGTCGAGCACGCGGCCCGGGTAGAGGTCGACGAACACCGATGCGCTCGGCGCTTCCTTGTCGCGCACGAACACCGACGGCTTCGGGATCGCGAGATGCACGCGCGCGCCGCGCACGGCGTTGATCGATTCGATGGTGCGCTGCAGCTCGCCTTCGAGCGCGCGCTGGTAGTTGATCTGCTCGGCGAACTGGCTGATGCCGAATTTCTGGTTGTCCATCAGCTCGAAGCCGACCGAGCCGCCCTTCGGCAGCCCCATCGCGGCGAGCTTCAGGCGCGTTTCGTGCACCTGGCCCGACGGCACCAGGATCGCGCCGCCGGCATCGGCGAACTTGTAGGGAACGTTTGCCTGCTGGAGCGCGGCGATGATCGCGCCGCCGTCGCGGTCCGACAGGTTGCTGTACAGCACGCGGTAGTCGGGCGCCCGACTCCACAGCACGAGCGCGGTGATCGCGGCGATCGCGAACGCGACGGCGATCACGAACGGCAGCTTCGGGTTGCCCTTCATCCGCGAGATGCCGGGAATGCGTTCGGCGAAGCCGCCCAGCCCGAAGTCCGCGCCTGCGCCGCCCGTGCCCGGCAACGCGGCGGCCGCGGCGGCGCCGGGCGCCGGGCTGAGGCCCGCGCGGGCGTCTGGGTTGATCAGCGAGTTGGCCTGCGAATCCATGCGTCGAGTTTCTCCGGAGCGGGACGACTGAGCTCGCTCGGACGAGCGGGCGGACAATGACACGATGCGATTATCGTGACCGGCGGCGCACTCCGATCGACCGAAAAGAGCGGGGTTTCCCCCGTACTTTCGCGGCTTTGACGCGCGCCGCGCTGCTATCCTTTTTCGCGATCCGGCATGGTGCGCGTGGTGCGGCGCCGGCGGATCGCCCGGTGCGTCCGGGTCTTTTCTCTATGTCTGGGGACAGCATGACTGCGAACGTCAGCGGAATCGGTTCGGTGTTGCAACAGATGCAGTCGATGGCCGCGCAGGCGTCCGGCGGCGTCGCGAGCCCGACGGCGGCGCTGGCCGGCTCGGGTGCGGCGACGGCCGGCACGTTCGCGAGCGCGATGAAGGCATCGCTCGACAAGATCAGCGGCGACCAGCAGCACGCGCTCGGCGAGGCGAAGGCGTTCGAGGTCGGCGCGCCGAACATCTCGCTGAACGACGTGATGGTCGACATGCAGAAAGCCAATATCGGCTTCCAGTTCGGGCTCCAGGTTCGCAACAAGTTAGTGAGCGCTTACAACGACATCATGCAGATGTCGGTTTGAGGCGACGGGCATCCGGCGACGGGCATCCGGCGACGGGCATCCGGGGGCGAGCATCCGGGCACGGCTCGCGGCTTGCAGAACGAGACCGGCGCGCCGGCATCGGCCGCCCGGCGGCAACGCCTGCTCACCTAAAGCTTTCCAAATCCCTTCCGATAACTCCGGTGAAGGCCGCGCCGTGCGACGCACGGCGGCGGCTCCCGCATAGCCAAGGCAAATAACAAGGAGAAGCGCATGTTTTCCCCAGGACACGCTGGAGCCAGTGCGTACGCGCGTGTCGGCGTCGAGACCGGGGTGATGGGCGCCTCCCCGCACCGGCTGATCGCGATGCTGTACCAGGGCGCCCGGCAGGCGATCGCGCTGGCGCGCATGCATTTGCAGCAGGACAACGTGGCCGGGCGCGGCGAAGCGATCGGCAAGGCGATCCGGATCGTCGAGAGCGGCCTGCAGGCGTCGCTGAACCGCGACGCGGGCGGCGAGATCGCCGAGCGCCTCAATGCGCTGTATGCGTATATCGGCCGGCGCCTGCTGGAAGCGAACGCGCAGGCGAGCGACGCGATGCTGGTCGAGGTCGACGGCTTGCTCGCGACGCTCGAGGAAGCATGGACGGGCATCGCCCCGGAAGTCGCGCGGATGGCCGCGCAACAGGTAGCGGAAGCATCACGATGAATCACAAGGCCGAATACTTCGCGCGCTACGAGGCGCTCGCCGCCGTGTCGGGCCGGATGCTGTGCGCCGCACGCGGCGCCGACTGGAGCGCGTTGCCGGGGTTGCAGGCCGAATTCATGCAGCTCGTCGACGGGTTGAAGGAGGCCGATCCGGGCGTCGCGCTCGACGAATCGGATCTCGGTCGCAAGCTCGACCTGATCCGCCGCATCCTGGCCGACGACGCCGCGATCCGCGATCTCGCGAGCCCGGACGTCGCGCGGCTGTCCGCGCTGTTCGAGGCGCGGCGCTCGACCCAGGTATTGACCGACCTCTACCGCGCGCGCGGGTAGGGCCGTGTTCCGGGAGACGGGCGCGCGGCGCCCGGGCCCGGGGCCGCACGCGGCGCGCGCTGTTCCCGCGGGCGGCACCGGCGTGCCCGCCCGGATTCGCAACGATGTGTAGGGTCTGTTTGCATATGCAACGCGCATGCGAATGCCCCAAGGTGAGCAGGCTCCGATCATGACCGGTATCGACTCCGTTGCGGCCGCGCTGCTGGCGAGCCGCCTCGACAGCCTGCTGACCGGCACCGTGTCGGCGCCCGCCGGCGGCGGCGCGACCGCGCAGGTCGGCACACCGGGCGCCGGCGCGTCGTCCGCGCCGCCGGCCGGCAGCCCGCCCGCCGCGCCGCCGGCTTCCACGCAGACCGCGCTGTCCGAGGTCGGGCGCGTGCTCGACGCGATCTCGCGCTCGGGCGGCGATGCGACGCCGGCGATCGTCGGTCGGCAGCCGCTGCTGGCCGATCCGGCCGTGCTGCTCACCGATACGCCCCTGCCGGCGCGTGCGCCGGCTGCCTCCGGTCCCGCTGAGTCTGCCACGCCGGTTTCCGATCAAGCGTCGTCCGCCGCGGCGACGCGGGCCGCGGCTGCGCCGTCGGTCGCCCCGCCCGTCGCGGCGCTGCGTGCGGCGCTCGCGCAGGCCGTGAGCGAAAGCGGCCTCTTCTACGAATCCCATCTCGCGCAGTGGCTGGCCGGCCAGCGTCCGCTCGCGGCGCTGCTGCGCGAGCCGCAAGCGCGCCTCGCGACCGCGCTCGCGCCGGCCGACCCGGACGCCGTCCCGCACGAATCGACCGACTTGCTCGACGAACTGCTCGCGCAGCGTCCGTCGCTGCCGGCCGCCGCGCGGGGCACCGCGCAACCGCCCGCACAGGGCGGCGCGCCTGCGCGCGACCCTGCGCAGGCCGCTCCGGCCGCGGCCCGGCCGGGCGCGTCGTTGCCGCCCGACGCCTCCGATCCGCTGGCTACGCCCGCCGATACGCGCTGGACACCCGCGCGTGCCGAACTGGCCGCCGCATCGTCCGATCCGCAGCCGCAACCGCTCGCGACCGTCCACCCGGCCGCGGTACCGCTCGTGCGGCAGCAGCTCGATGCGCTCGCGACGGACCAGTTTCGCTGGACCGGCGAGGCATGGCCCGGCGCGCGGCTCGACTGGACGATCGAACCCGACGAGCCGGGCCACCGTGCGCCGCGCGGCGGCGGCGGTGGCGACGACGCGGGCGACGGCATCGCATGGCGCACGCGCCTGACGCTGACGCTGCCGTCGCTCGGCACGGTCGATGCCGAGCTGGTGCTGAACGGCGCGCAGCTCGTCGCGCGGCTGCGCGCGAACCAGACGGGCGCCGACCGTCTGACGCGCCACGAGGCCGCGCTGCGGCAGCGGCTCGAAGGCTCGGGGCTCAAGGTGGGCGGGCTGTCGATCCGCGCGGTCGACGACGGGCCGGACGGCTTCGACCTGTTCGCGGCCCAGGCCGCCGCGGCCGCGTATGCGCGCGGCGCGGCAGGCGGCCCCGAGGCGCGGGTGCCGGGCGACGATGACGAGGCGCTGTCATGAGCATGACGTCCCGCAAGCGCGCGGCCGCGCTCGTCTACGACCCGAAAGGCGGCGATGCGGCGCCGCGCGTGGTGGCGAAGGGCTACGGCGTGCTCGCCGAGATGATCGTCGCGCGCGCGCACGATGCCGGACTGTATGTACACACGGCGCCGGAGATGGTGTCGCTGCTGATGCAGGTCGATCTAGACGACCGGATTCCGCCGCAGCTCTATCAGGCGGTCGCGGACCTGCTCGCGTGGCTGTACGCGCTCGATCGCACCGAGCCCGCGCCGGACGACGCCGCGCCGCGTTTTCCGTTGCCGCCGTTGCGCTGAACGGCCAGCCGTCGGCCGGCTTCTTACGACTAGCTATCCGCCGCGTGCGCGATCGTTCTGCCGGCATGTTCGGCCTGTCGACCGCTATCGCATTGCAACGCGTGCCTTTTTTCCGCGTTCACGCCCCCGTCGAACCTGCCGCACCGTACGCGTACGGATTGAGCCGGCTTTCGATTTGTGTAATGATATCCATTCTCATTTTCATGCTACCCGGGCGGCGCGCATTCCCTGCGCGCCGCCCGTCGTTTTGAACGAATGGATACTTTCGCGTGAACGCGCCCGAAACCATCGACCCGCCCAAGACGGGCATGCCGCGCGCCGGCGTCACCGTGCTGCACCCGGCGGGCCGCCCGCTGAGCGACGACGAACTGGCCGCGCGGCGCCAGCGCTCGCGCCGCGCAACCTTCATCAAGTGGCTGCGCAAGGTGCACGGCTGGGTGGGGCTGTGGGGCGCGGTGCTCGGGCTGCTGTTCGGCGTGACCGGCGTGCTGCTGAACCACCGCGCGCCGCCGCTGAAGATTTCGACCGGCGAGCCGCAGGTCGAGGAGCTGCAGATCGCGCTGCCGGACCCGGTGCCGAAAACGCCTGCCGCGATGACGAAGTGGCTGCAGCAGGAGCTGCATTTCGACGGCAAGCCGGGCCGCATGCGCAAGGAGCCCGCGCAGGCCGTCGCGTGGGGCGACAAGCGCGTGATGCAGCCCGAGCACTGGCAATTCGGCGTGTTCGGGCCGCACCAGAACCTGCAGGCCGAGTATTGGGTCGGCAACGGCTACGTGTCGGTGAAGCGCACCGGCAACACGTTCCTGACGACGCTGAACAACCTGCATCGCGGCGTCGGGATGAATCTCGGCTGGGTGCTGCTGATGGATACGATCGCCGGCTCGCTGATCCTGCTGTCGCTGACGGGCGTGCTGCTGTGGAGCGAGCTGAACAAGCGCCGCACGATCGGCGTCGTGCTGGTGGTCGGTTCGGTCGCCGCGGCGCTCGCTGCCGGCCTGACCTGACCGACGTTCGCGCCGGGGGAGCGTCCGGCGGCCGGCGAGCGTAGCCGCCCGCCGCCGCGGGTCAGAGCCCGCAGGCCGCGCCGCTGTTCGCCGCGATTTCGCGCGCGGCCTTCGCGCCTTCGACCTGCAGGATCGTCGGCAGCGACACGTTGTTCTTCGCGGCGGTGATCTCGGCGAGGATCGAGATCGCGATTTCCGGCGGCGTCCGGCTGCCGATGTAGATGCCGGCCGGCCCGTGCAGCCGGGCCAGTTCCACTTCGTTCAGATCGAATTCGCGCAGCCGCTCGCGCCGCGCGGCGTTGTTGCGCCGCGAGCCGAGCGCGCCCACGTAGAACGCGGGCGTCTTCAGCGCCTCCATCAGCGCGAGATCGTCGAGCTTCGGATCGTGGGTGAGCGCGATCACGGCCGAACGTGCATCGAGCTTCATGTCGAGCACCGTATCGTCGGGCATCGTGCGGACGACGCGCGTGCCCGGCACGTCCCACGCATCCGTGTATTCCTCGCGCGGATCGCATACCGTCACCTGATAGTCGAGCCCGACCGCGATCTGGCACAGATAGCGCGACAACTGGCCGGCGCCGATCACGAGCATCCGGTAGCGCGGCCCGTGGATCGTCACGAGCCGTTCGCCGTCGAACGCGAGCCCGTCGGTCGCCTGCGCGGGCGACAGCGATGCGCGGCCGGTCGCGAGCGTCATCGTGCGCGTGACGAGGCGGCCGGCCTCGACTTGCGCGCACAGCGCGGCGATGCCGCTGTCGCGCGTGAGCGGTTCGAGCACCAGCTGGATCGTGCCGCCGCACGGCAGCCCGAAGCGGTGCGCTTCCTCGGCCGTCACGCCGTACTTGAGCGCTTCCGGGCGCGCATCGGCCGCGATGCCGCTCGCGTGCACGCGGGCGATCAGGTCGTCCTCGATGCATCCGCCGGACACGGAGCCGACCACCAGGCCGTCCTCGCGCACCGCGAGCATCGCGCCTTCGGGGCGCGGCGACGAGCCCCACGTCTTCACGACCGTGACGAGCAGCACGCGGCGCCCTTCTTCGAGCCAGCGCGCACTGGATTTCAGTACATCGAGATCGACGCTTTCCATCATCTTTTCCTGTTGCCGGACGGCCCGCCGCGCGGCGCCGTCGTTCGATGGCGGGATTATGAACCGCCCGGCGCGCGCGTGCAGGGGGCGCGCCGGCGGGTGCGCGCAAATCCGGAGGATCGGGCAAGACATCGCGACGATCGGACAGTGATCGCGCGTCGGCGGAGGGGGCGGGAGGGAGGAAACGTGCGGAGCCGGTGCCGGCCCCGCGCGGGTTCGTCATGGCGCGCCGCGAAGGCGCGCCATGACGGCGCTCAGTGCGTGTCGGGGTGGCCGTGCGCGAGCTTCGAGTGGTGCCGCGAGTACAGGAAGTAGATCACGAGGCCGATCACGAGCCAGATGCCGAACGCGGCCCACGTGACGGGCTGCAGGTTCAGCATCAGGAACAGGCACGCCGCGACCGCGAGGATCGGCACCACGGGCACGCCCGGGCAGCGGAACGCGCGCGGCAGCTCGGGGTGCGTGCGGCGCAGCACGAGCACGGCGATCGACACCATCGAGAACGCCGCGAGCGTGCCGATGTTGATCAGTTCGGCGAGCACGTTGAGCGGCACGAGCGCGGCGATCAGCCCGAAGAACAGGCCGACCAGCCAGGTGGTCAGGAACGGCGTCGCATAACGCGGATGCACGCGCGACAGCGCGGCCGGCAGCAGCCCGTCGCGCGACATCGCGAAGATCACGCGCGTCTGGCCGTAGCTCATCACGAGGATCACGGTCAGCATGCCGAGCACCGCGCCGAGATCGATGAAGCCCGCGACCCACTTCTCGCCGGCGACCTGCAGCGCGTACGAGATCGGGTGCGAGATGTTCGCGTACTGCGCCGACGGCACGATACCGGTCGCGACCGCGGCGACCGTCACGTACAGCACCGCGCATACCGCGAGCGACGCGATGATGCCGATCGGCAGATCGCGCTTCGGATTCTTCACTTCCTCCGCGGCCGACGACACCGCATCGAAGCCGATGAACGCGAAGAACATCACGGCGGCCGCGCCGAACACGCCGTTCCAGCCGTGCGGCATGAACGGCTTCCAGTTCGCGGGCGTCACGTGGAACAGGCCGACCGCGATCACCAGCAGCACGACCGACACCTTGATGAACACCATGATGTTGTTGATGCGGGTCGATTCGCGGATACCGATCGACAGCAGCGTCGTGATCACGATCATCACGAGGAACGCGGGCAGGTTGAACCACGTGGTGACGCCCGGCACGGCGCCGGGCGCGGCCGTCAGCACGGTCGGCAGCGTGAGCCCGAAGCCCTGCAGCAGCGACTGCAGGTAGCCCGACCAGCCGACCGACACGGCCGACGATGCGAGGCCGTACTCGAGCATCAGGTCCCAGCCGATGATCCACGCGACCAGCTCGCCGAGCGTCGCGTACGAATACGTGTAGATCGAGCCGGCGACGGGGATCGACGACGCGAACTCCGCGTACGACAAGGCGGCCAGGCCGCACGCGATCGCGGCGATCACGAACGACAGCATCAGCGCGGGGCCGGCCTGGACGGCGCCGGTGCCGGTCAGCACGAAGATGCCGGTGCCGATGATCGCGCCGATGCCGAGGAAGGTGAGGTCGATCGCGCCGAGCGCTTTCTTGAGCCCGGCGGCTTGCGCGCCGGCGATCATGCGATCGACGTTTTTCTTGCGGAAGAGAGACATTGCGGATGGATCGCCGGCACGCGCGGGCACGGCGCGCCGACTGAGTGAAAACCGATAATTTTAGCTGATTTGGCGTGCAAGTCCCGCGGTGGCGCAGCGACGTGCGGCGAAATCGGCCGATAAAACAAGCGCTTGCACGCGAAACGGGAGCAAACCGGGCACGGCCGGGCACGGCGAGGCGGCCGCCGCGCCCGGTATCGGACGAGTTCGAGGTACCCGGAGATCAGGCGCCGGCCGTGGGCGCCATGTCGACGAGTCGGTTGCTCATCACGTAGAACGTCAGTTCCGCGTTGTTCGACAGCCGCATCTTCTCCAGCAGCCGCGAGCGGTACACGCTCACCGTCTTTACCGACAGCGACAGCGTGTTCGCGATATCGGTGAGCCGCTTGCCCGACGCGAGCATGCAGAGCGTCTGGTATTCGCGATCGGACAGCTTCTCGTGCGGCAGCGGTTCGTTCTCGAACGACACGTATTCGGCGAGCGCCTCGGCCATCGCGGGGCTCACGTACTTGCGCCCGGCCGCGACCTGCTGGATCGCGCCGATCATCTGCGCGGCGTTGACCGTCTTCGACAGGTAGCCGGCCGCGCCGGCCTTCAGCGCACGCACCGCGTACTGATCCTCGCGATACATCGAGAACATCAGCACCGGCGTGCGCGTCAGCTTGCGCTTGAGGCGCTTGAGCACCTCGATGCCGTTCGTGTCGGGCAGCGAGATGTCGAGCAGGATCACGTCGAATTCCTGCTTGTCGACGGCGGCCATCGCATCGCCGCCGTTCTCGGCCTCGGTCACGTCGCGGGCGACGCCGCGGTCGATCAGCAACTGGCGGATCCCTTGCCGGACGATCGCGTGATCGTCCACGAGCAGGATGTTCAGGCTCATCGCGACCTCACGAAAGCGACGTGCGGCGTGCCGAGACCGGCGCCGCCAGCAGCGAAGCCCACGCGAAGCGCGCGGTGACGCGCGTGCCGCGGCCGGTTGCCGGCGTGGCCGTCTCGAAGCTGCCGCCGAACGCCTCGCAGCGCGCGCGCATGCCGGCGAGGCCGTAGCCGCTGCGGCGATTGCGCGCGAAACCGGTCCCATCGTCGGTGACGCTCAGCGACAGGTGCGTGCCGTCGGTGACGATCCGCACATCGACCGACGTCGCGCGGGCGTGCTTCGCGACGTTCGACAGCGCTTCCTGCGCCACGCGGAACACCGCGAGCGCACTGGCGCCGGCGAGCTGCGTCAGGCGGGCGTCGGCCGCGCACACGAAGCTCGTGCGCAGGCCGGTGCGGGCCGCATGCGTGTCGATCCACGACGACAGCGCGCCGACCACGCCCGCGTCGAGCGCCGGCGTGTCGCGCTCGTCGATGAGCCGGCGATTCGCGTCGGTCGCGGCGTCGAGCGCCTGCTGCGCCAGCGCCAGCGCGCGCAGGCAACCTTCCGGCGCATCGGCCGGCAGCCACGTTTGAACGTTTGCGAGCGCGAATCGGGCAGCGGTCAGTTCGGCGCCGAGCCCGTCGTGCAGCTCGCCGGCCAGATGGCGGCGGGCTGCTTCGTCGGCGGCGAGAAGCTGGGCGGAAAGTGCCGCGATCCGCGCGGCGGACGCGTCGCGTTTCGACGCGGCGTCGGCCATGGGCGGAGTAGCAGCGCAGCCAGGCATGCGCTGCCGCGACGGGAACGGGGCGTGGGCGCCCAAGGGCGCGTTAAGCGACGTATCCATGACTCTCCCTGCTGTCAGAAGGCGGTTCAGACACCGGCTGGCTGCGTGGACCGGCTGCCGTTTCGATGACGGTCGCCGCCAGAGAATCGCTCCATGCCGAGGTAACAAAAGTTACGTCTTGTAACACTTTCATCCGACCCTTCCACTGTCATCCGAACGGCAACCACGCGGGCCGAATAATATCTCAAAATTTCCGAAAAGATCATGTCGGACGGACATTTAAGGGTAAATGTGAATAATCGGAATGAAGGTGTTGTAGGAAAAACACTGACACCCGAGCGCCGGACGGCGACGTATCCAAATGTAACTATTTGAGATGGAATGGTCCCAGTTTGTTACGAATTCGCCAAGTCCGGACGAAAAAAAACCGGAGCTTTCGCTCCGGTTCTTGATGCGGCACAAATTCGGGGGCGGATCAGTCCACGAACGCGCGCTCGATCACGTAGTGGCCCGGCGCGCTGTTCTTGCCTTCGACGAGGCCGGCCTGCTTCAGCAGTTCGGTCGTGTCCTTCAGCATCGCGGTGCTGCCGCACAGCATCACGCGGTCGTTTTCCGGCGAGAACGCCGGCACGCCGAGATCCGTGAACAGCTTGCCCGTCGCGATCAGGTCGGTGATCCGGCCTTCGTTGTCGAACGCTTCGCGCGTGACCGTCGGGTAGTAGACGAGCTTTTCCTTGATGATGTCGCCCAGGTACTCGTGGCCCGGCAGGTCGTGCTTGATGTAGTCCATGTACGCGAGCTCGCCCTTCAGGCGGCACGTGTGGGTCAGGATCACCTTGTCGAAGCGGTCGTAGATGTCCGGATCGCGGATGATCGACATGAACGGCGCGAGGCCCGTGCCCGTCGACAGCATCCACAGCGTCTTGCCCGGCAGCAGGTTGTCGGCGATCAGCGTGCCCGTCGGCTTCTTGCCGATCAGCACCGTGTCGCCCACCTTCAGGTGCTGCAGGCGCGACGTCAGCGGGCCGTCCTGCACCTTGATGCTGAAGAATTCGAGATGCTCTTCGTAGTTCGGGCTGACGATCGAATAGGCGCGCGCGAGCGGCTTGCCGTCGACTTCGAGGCCGACCATCGTGAATTCGCCGTTGTTGAAGCGCAGGCTCGCCTCACGAGTGCAGGTGAAGCTGAAAAGCGTGTCGGTCCAGTGATGGACGGATTGGACGGTGGCGGTGTCGTATTTGCTCATGGCTTTGAAAACGGACGCGCGTAGCGGACGCGTGTAACGGGCCCAAAAACGGGCAAAAAAACCGAGTGCGACGGCCCGATCGCGGATCGGCCGGCCGGCGCGTCGGACACGCGCCCTCTCGATGACAGACGTTTGAGTAACTCGTTATTTTACCCTGCTTGGGGCAGATGCGGGCTTGACCCGGGCGGCTGCGCGGATTTGGCGCAACGTATTCTTTCAGCGAGCTTTCGGTAATCGGCCGCGTGTTGTCGCGCCGACGCCGACGCGCTTCGGCGGCGCCGTGACCGGAGACGGTGCCGGCCCGAGGCGTTACTGCGGATCGAGGCGCAGGCGCGCGATGTACGGCAGGTGGTCCGACAGCCAGGCGGCTTCGCCGGACGGCGCGCGCCATTCGAGCGGCGTCAGCCCGCGCACGAACATCTTGTCGAGCGCGAGCGCTGGCGAGAACGCAGGGAACGTGCGGCCCGACTCGCCGAGCAGCGTCGCGACCTCGGACAGCCCGATCTCGCCGAACAGCGCGACCGAGTCGTTGCGCCAGTCGTTGAAGTCGCCGGCGAGCATCAGCGGGCCGTCGCCCGCATTGCGGACGATCCAGTGCGCGATCCAGTGCATCTGGCGCAGGCGAGCTGCGCGCGTGAGCGCGAGGTGCGCGCACAGCAGCGTGACCGGGCGTGCGCCCGCGAGCGTGGCGCGCGCGACCAGCAGCCCGCGCCGCTCGAAGCGGTGCGCGGAGATGTCCCAGCGGCCGCCGAGGTCGAGCGGATGCGGCGACAGGATCGCATTGCCGTGCCGCCACGACGGCTTGAACACGTTCGGCCCGAGCGCGATCTGCCAGTCGAGCGCCTGCGCGATCTCGGTGGCCTGGCAATGCCATACGTCGTCGACCGTATCGTCCATCGGCGCGCCGAAGCCCGGGGCGAGCATCGGGCGCGGCATGCGGCGCGCCATCGCTTCCTGCAGGAAATACACGTCCGCGTGGGTCGACTGCATCCAGTCGCGCATCGCGTTCCAGGCGGTGAAGCCGAGCGGCGAGCGGCCCTTGTGCAGGTTCCAGCTGACGGCGGTGATTTCGTCGGGCGCGGCGTGCGGCTCGGCGAACGGCAGGGACAGGGCGTCGGCGGACATGACGCTCAATCCTTCGCGACGTGCGCGCGCACGCGGTACACGAGATGCGGATGCTGCTCGACGAGCGTCCAGTCGGTCCAGGCGTCGCCGCCGACCGCCAGGCCGGGGTGGCTCGCGACGATCTGCCGCGGCGACGCGGGCACGCACGGATCGCTGCGCGTCGCGTTTTCGTCGTCGAGCGTTTCCTGCACGTCGAGCCCGAGCGACACGGTGTTCGCGTTGGCGTCGACGGCGAGCGGGGCGACCGTCACCGAGCGCGAGCGCTCGGTCGGCACGACGCGCGCGGCATTGCCGCAGCCCACCGGCACGGATGACGGATAGCGATGGGTATCGGTACGGGACTGACCCACGGTGGTGTTTTGCTGGAACGTGTCGATCGTCTGACCGTCGCGTACCACCTGGATTTCCCATGCGATGACGGCCGGCGCGGGGCTCTGCGCATGGGCGGCGAGCACGACGCTCGCAAGCAGGACGGCCAGGCCGTGTTTCAGCATGAAACGTCTCCGGAAACGCGGGATAGCGGGGAACGGACGCACATCTTACGCCCGATCGATTTCGCTCGTGATGTGACAGGGCGTGCCGCGACAGGTTCGCAGCACGATGGGGTCCTGCTCGACAGGTAAGGCCGCGTCATGCGTTTTCAAGCGAAAAAGCGCGTGAACTCGGCGACGCTCGCGCGCTCGGTGACGAGGCGGTTCTCGATCGCGTCGGGGTCCGCATGGCCGAGCGACATGCCGCAGACGAGCTGCTCGTTGGCCGGAATGTCGAGGTGTTCGGCGACGATCCGGTGAAACGGCACGAACGCGGCCTGCGGGCAGGTGTCGAGGCCGCGGGCGCGCGCGGCCGTCATCACGCCTTGCAGGAACATCCCGCAGTCGAGCCAGGCCCCTAACGTCATCACGCGGTCGAGCGTGAAGAACAACGCGACCGGCGCATCGAAGAAACGGAAATTGCGCGCGTGCTGCGCATGCATGCGCGCCTTCTCGTCGCGGCCGATGTTCAGCAGGCCGTACAGGTCCCAGCCGACCTTGCGGCGCCGGTCGACATACGGCGACACCCATTCGCGCGGGTAGTAGTCGTATTCGGCGACGTATTTCTCGTCGCGCGCGGGATCGTCGTAGGCCGCGGTGAGCGCGGCGGCGAGTGCGTCGCGCGTGGCGCCCGTGGCGACGTACACGCGCCACGGCTGGATGTTGGTGCCCGACGGGGCGCGGCTCGCGGCTTCGAGGATCGCCTCGATCGTGGCGCGCGGCACGGGCGTCGGCAGGAACGCCCGGACTGAATGGCGTGACTTGAGCGCGGCGTCGACGGCATCGACGGAACGGACCGCGTCGGAGTCGACGCGCGGGGAAGCAGCGGGGACGGACATCGGCAACCCTTCGGGAGGCGTCAGGCGAAGTGCGGGGCAGCGGCGTGTGCGCGGCGCGCGGGCGCGATCGGGAAGCCCCGCGCGAGCGTCGTGAACTTTCGATCATACGCCGCGGCGCGCGGCCGTGCAGCGTGCGCGCGCTGTTAGCAGCAGACCCGCCCGGCTGCTTGCTTGCACGGCGATACGGGATCGCTACACTGAAATCGTAAGGGTCTGATGAGTGTGTGACGGCAAGTGGAGCGAGGTGGGTATGACGACGGCGATGGTGAAGCAGGAACTGGCGGTGGCGTCCTTCAGCACGGTGTACGACCTCGAGCAGGTCGAGACGGCGCTGGGCGACCTGAACGAGAGCGCAAGCGATGCGCTGCGCTCGACCTACGAGAAGATGCTCAAGACGGGGAATCTGCGCTTTTGCGTGAAGCCGACCCGGATGCCGTCGTTCGACGCGCTCGGCGAAGCGTTGCCGAATTTCGGCGAGCCGCTCGCCGACGTGCGCAAGCAGATCGCGCTGTGTCTCGAAACGGAGGACCGGCTCGAACTGATGCCGATCCTGCTGCTCGGGCCGCCCGGGATCGGCAAGACGCATTTCGCGAAGGCGCTCGCGCAACTGCTCGGCACCGCGTACCACTACGTGCCGATGAGCTCGCTGACGGCCGGCTGGATCCTGTCCGGCGCGTCGTCGCAGTGGAAGAACGCGAAGCCCGGCAAGGTGTTCGACGCGCTCGTGAACGGCAGCTACGCGAACCCGGTGATCGCGGTCGACGAGATCGACAAGGCCGGCAGCGATGCGCAATACGATCCGCTCGGCGCGCTGTATGCGTTGCTCGAGCACGACACCGCGCGCGCGTTCGTCGACGAATTCGCGGAAGTGCCGATCGACGCGGGCAACGTGATCTGGATCGCGACCGCGAACGACGCGCACGCGATTCCGGAGCCGCTGCTCAACCGGATGAACGTGTACGAGATCGCGGCGCCCGATGCGGCTGGCGCGCGCCGCATCGCGCAGACGATCTACGACGAGATCCGCACGTCGCATGCGTGGGGGCGGCGCTTCCCCGAGACGCTCGGCGACGATGCGCTCGACGTGCTGGCCGCGACGCCGCCGCGCACGATGCGCCGCGCGCTGCTGCATGCGTTCGGCGCCGCGCGGCTCGACGGCCGCGACGCGATCGGGCCGGCCGACATCCGCGCCGACGAAGGCGCGGCGAAGCGCCGCCCGATCGGCTTCTGACGCGGCCACGCGCGCACGGCCGCGGCGTGCGCGCGTGGCGTTCGTCGCGCTTGCGCCCGCCTCGTTGTCCGCGCCGCCGCCCGTACCGCCGCGACGCGATGCGCACGCGTTCGGCAAGCGGGCGAACCGGGACGTACAATTCTTCTCTCCCCCATCGACGCGCGAGCAGCGCGAAAAGCCATGGAGCAGACGGATTGTGTCGTGATCGGCGCGGGTGTCGTCGGTTTGGCGATTGCGCGCGAACTGGCCGCGCGCGGGCGTGAAACGGTCGTGCTCGAGGCGGCCGACGCGATCGGCACGGGCACGAGTTCGCGCAACAGCGAGGTGATTCACGCGGGGCTCTACTATCCGCGCGGGTCGTTGAAGGCGACGTCGTGCGTGCACGGGCGCGACCTGCTGTACGAATTCTGCGATACGCACCACGTGCCGCACCGGCGCACGGGCAAGCTGCTGGTCGCGACGAGCACCGCGCAGTTGAAGCAGTTGAAGGCGATCGCCGCGCGCGCCGCCGAGAACGGCGTGCTCGATCTGCTGCCGCTCACGCGCGCCGAGGCGCAGACGCTCGAGCCCGCGCTCGAATGCGTGGAGGCGCTGTTCTCGCCGTCGACCGGCATCGTCGACAGCCACCAGCTGATGCTCGCGCTGCTCGGCGACGCGGAACGCGACGGCGCCGTGTGCGCGCTGCAATCGCCGGTCGAATCGATCGACGTGCTGGGCGGCGGGCGCTTCATCGTGCGCACCGGCGGCGCCGCGCCGACCGAGATCGACGCCGCGTGCGTGATCAACAGCGCGGGGCTCGGCGCGCAGGCGCTTGCGCGCCGCACCCGTGGGCTCGATCCGCGCTGGGTGCCGCCGCTTTATCTCGCGCGCGGCAATTATTTCAGCCTGTCGGGCCGTGCGCCGTTCTCGCACCTGATCTACCCGATGCCCGAGCGCGCGGGGCTCGGCGTGCACCTGACGTTCGATCTCGGCGGGCAGGCGCGTTTCGGCCCGGACGTCGAGTGGTGCGATGCGCTGCGCTACGAAGTCGATCCGGCGCGCGCGGGTGCGTTCTACACGTCGATCCGCGCGTTCTGGCCGGGCCTGCCCGACGATGCGCTGCAGCCCGCCTATGCGGGCATCCGGCCAAAGCTCGCCGGGCCTGGCGAGCCGCCGGCCGACTTCATCGTGCAGGGCGCCGCGCAGCACGGCGTGCGCGGGCTCGTGAACCTGTTCGGCATCGAGTCGCCGGGGCTCACCGCGTCGCTCGCGCTCGCGCAGCGCGTCGGCGACATGGTGTCGCGCGCCTGACGCACGACCCGCCGCCGTGCGGGCCGGCCGCGCGAAACCCGTGTGGAATCCCTTATCTCCGGCATTTCGGCGCGCACATTTATTCGCTTGAGCGGTATTCTGTCGAACGGTCGTCCAGGGTCTGTCTACCGATGGAACGCACATGCGTTGCCCCGAGAAGGGCCGCTCGCGAGGCGCGCGCCGCCGCGAATACTGACGTATTCGCAAGGTGCGCAACGTGGCGAGCGGCCCTTCTCGGGGCAACCCCTAATTTGTAGCGTGTTCACGGGAAGGCCCGAAATCGCCCGCATGGCGGCGTCGGTCGTCGCTTGTTTGGCTCGGCCAAACGGCGCTCCTCCCTCCTTGCCCTGCGAGCGATTTCGGGCCTTCGCATGTGCGTTCCATCGGTAGACAGACCCTAGAACGGCTTTCAAACCGATAACGTTGGAGCGAGTCCCCCATGAAAACATCCCGTCGGAGTTTCCTGATCACGAGCATTGGTGCGGTGTCCGCGCTGGCGCTGTCGCGCGAAGCGCTGGCCGATGCGCCGATGCTGTCGGAAACCGATCCGACCGCGGTGGCGCTCGGCTACAAGGCCGATGCCACGAAGGTCGACAAGACGAAGTACCCGAAATACGCGGCCGGCCAGGATTGCGCGGCCTGCATGCTGTACCAGGGCAAGAAGGGCTCGGCTTCGGGCCCGTGCGGCGCGTTCCCCGGCAAGCAGGTGTCGGCGAAGGGCTGGTGCAGCGCTTTCTCGAAGATGGGTTGAGGCCCGTGCGGCATCGTGCGATGCCGCAATGCGGCGAAAACCGCAACACGCTCGCCGTCGTTCGATGGCGGGCGTTTTTTATTGCTTGAAAACGGTTCCGTCGCTTTCTACACTCGCTGCACACCAGCGCGCCGCGGCACCCCGCGCGCCGCACCGCCCGACACGGCGAATTCACGAGGACGAGGCACGCATGGCGACGATTGCGAGTTCAACGAAAACGACCCGGCCCGAGCGTGCGCTGAACCGGCGGGCCGTCGTGGCCGCCGTGATCGGCAATGCGCTCGAGTGGTACGACTTCACGGTGTTCGGCTTCATGACGGTCGTGATCGCCGAGCTGTTCTTCCCCACCTCCAGCGAATACTCGTCGCTGCTGCTCACCACCGCGACGTTCGGCGTCGCGTTCTTCATGCGCCCGATCGGCGGCATCGTGTTCGGGCTGTATGCGGACCGCGCGGGCCGCAAGGCCGCGCTGTCGCTCGTGATCCTGCTGATGACGGCCGGCATCTTCCTGCTGGCGATCGCGCCGCCCTATGCGGCGATCGGCATCGGCGGGCCGATCCTGATCGTGCTCGGCCGCCTGCTGCAGGGCTTCTCCGCGGGCGGCGAATTCGGCAGCTCGACCGCGCTGCTGATCGAAGCGGCGCCGTTCTCGAAACGCGGTTTCTACGGCAGCTGGCAGATGGCGAGCCAGGCGGCCGCGCTGCTGATCGGCGCACTCGTCGGCGCGGCCGTCACGCGCGGGCTGTCGCACGACGCGCTGCGCAGCTGGGGCTGGCGCGTGCCGTTCATCCTCGGGCTCGTGATCGGCCCGATCGGCTTCTACATCCGCCGCCATCTCGCCGATTCCGAAGCGTTCCTGCATGCGCAGCAGAGCGCGCGCCGCGCGACGCTCGGCGAAGTGTTCACGCGCCACCCGCGCGAGGTGCTGTGCGGGCTCGGCTCGGTGATCGCGCTCACCGTGACGATCTACGTGCTGATCAGCTATCTGCCGACCTTCGCGGTGAAGCAGCTGAAGCTGCCGTATGCGGAATCGTTCTACGCGGTGATCGTCGGCAACCTGCTGCTGATGGTGCTGTCGCCGGTCGCGGGCGCGTGGTCGGACCGCATCGGCCGCAAGGGGCTGTCGCTGTGGTCGCTGGTGCTGACGCTCGCGCTGATGTATCCGCTGTTCGCATGGCTCGACGCCGCGCCGAGCATCGGGCGGCTGATCGCGGTACAGGCCGTGCTGTCGGTGACGCTGGCAGGCTACTACGGGCCGTTCGGCGCGATGATCGCCGAACTGTTCCCGGCCAACGTGCGCTCGACCGGGCTGTCGATCGCGTACAACGTCGCGGTGATGCTGTTCGGCGGCTTCGGCCAGTTCATCGTCACGTGGCTGATCAAGGTGACCGGCACGCCGCTCGCGCCGACCTACTACGTGATGGCGGGGATCGCGCTGTCGATCGTGGCGGTCGCGTTCGTGCCCGCGCGCAACGCCGACCTCGATGCGCCGGCGTGACGACATGGCGATTTGAAGACGGTCATCGGATCGTTTCGTAAAACGCAATGATGTGCTGCGCAACGCGGGGAGACGGTGCGTCGCCCCTTCGTGTTCGCACCCGAATTGTTTAGTCGTCGAACGAAACATGCCGCGAAATGAACGGAATGGTCGCTCGCGCGCGTTGTTGCATTTTTTACCCACACTAAAAATCGGCAAAAACCCGGCGGGCATATAGAAGAGTTTTTTCTCCAGCTTGTTGCAGGATCGCTAGCTCAAGTAATATCCGCGTACGCCGGACCCTGGCGGGGCCGGTTCCGATCTGGAGACCTGGAGGAAACATGGAATACAACCGTCTGTTGCACACCCTGCGTGTTACCGCCATGGCAGGCGTGGCAGCGGCATCGCTCGGCGTCGCGGGCTCTGCATTCGCACAGATCCCGAACAAAACGCTCGTCTACTGCTCAGAAGGCAGCCCGGCGGGTTTCGATTCCGCGCAATTTACGACCGGCGTCGATTTCACCGCCGCCACGTTCACCGTCTACAACCGCCTCGTCGAATTCGAGCGCGGCGGCACGAAGGTCGAGCCTGGCCTCGCCGAGAAGTGGGACGTGTCGTCCGACGGCAAGGTGTACACGTTCCACCTGCGCCACGGCGTGAAGTTCCACACGACCGACTTCTTCAAGCCGACGCGCGAATTCAACGCGGACGACGTCGTGTTCTCGTTCGAGCGCATGCTCGACCCGAACAATGCGTTCCGCAAGGCGTACCCGGTGTCGTTCCCGTACTTCACCGACATGGGCCTCGACAAGCTGATCACGAAGGTCGAGAAGGTCGATCCGTACACCGTGAAGTTCACGCTGGCCGAGCCGAACGCGCCGTTCATCCAGAACATGGCGATGGAATTCGCGTCGATCCTGTCGGCCGAATACGGCGACCAGCTGATGAAGGCCGGCAAGGCCGCCGACATCAACCAGAAGCCGGTCGGCACGGGCCCGTTCATCTTCCGCAGCTACACGAAGGACGCGACGATCCGCTTCGATGGCAATCCTGATTACTGGAAGAAGGGCGAAGTGAAGCTCTCGAAGCTGATCTTCTCGATCACGCCGGACCCGGGCGTGCGCGTGCAGAAGATCAAGCGCAACGAATGCCAGGTGATGAGCTATCCGCGCCCGGCCGACATCGCGACGCTGAAGGCCGATTCGAACGTCGACATGCCGTCGCAGGCCGGCTTCAACCTCGGCTACCTCGCGTACAACGTCGAGCACAAGCCGGTCGACAAGCTCGAGGTGCGTCAGGCGCTCGACATGGCGATCAACAAGAAGGCGATCCTCGAGTCCGTCTATCAGGGCGCCGGCCAGGCCGCGAACGCACCGATGCCGCCGACCCAATGGTCGTACGACAAGAACCTGAAGATGGCGACCTACGATACCGCGAAGGCGAAGGCGCTGCTCGCGAAGGCAGGCTTCCCGAACGGTTTCGAGATCACGCTGTGGGCGATGCCCGTGCAGCGCGCGTACAACCCGAACGCCCGCCTGATGGCCGAGATGATTCAGGCCGACTGGGCGAAGATCGGCGTGAAGGCGAAGATCGTCACGTACGAGTGGGGCGAGTACATCAAGCGCGCGCACTCCGGCGAGCAGGACACGATGCTGATCGGCTGGACGGGCGACAACGGCGATCCGGACAACTGGCTCGGCACGCTGCTCGGCTGCGAGGCGATCAAGGGCAACAACTTCTCGCACTGGTGCTACAAGCCGTTCGACGAGCTGGTGCAGAAGGGCCGCACGACGACGGGCCAGGACGCGCGCACGAAGCTCTACACGCAGGCGCAGCAGATCTTCGCGCAACAGCTGCCGTTCTCGCCGATCGCGAACTCGACCGTCTACCAGCCGGTGCGCAAGAACGTGGTCGACATGCGTATCGAACCGCTCGGCTATGCACGTTTCGACGGTGTCAGCGTGAAGTAACCGGGCAGGCGTAAGCTGTCGTCATTGAGAAAACCGGCTTGAAATCATCCGGCGGCGAGGGGCCCAAAGCCTCTCGTCGCCGGTCGCACATTTCCCCCAGAAAAATACGAGACGCATCATGTTCAGATTCGTGTTGCGCCGCGTGGGGATGGTGATCCCGACTTTCATCGGCATCACCATCCTGGCGTTTGCGCTGATTCACCTGATACCGGGCGACCCCATCGAAGTGATGATGGGCGAGCGCGGCGTCGATCCCGCGATGCATGCTGAGGCGATGAAGCGCCTCGGGCTCGACGAGCCGCTGCCGCTGCAGTATCTCCACTACATCGGCCGGGCGCTGCATGGCGACCTCGGCATGTCGATCATCACCAACACGAGCGTCGCGGGCGAGTTCTTCGCGCGCTTCCCGGCGACCGTCGAACTGTCGCTGTGCGCGCTCGTGTTCGCGCTCGCCGTCGGCCTGCCGGCGGGCGTGATCGCCGCGCTGCGGCGCGGCTCGGTGATCGACCACGGCGTGATGGGCACCGCGCTCACCGGCTACTCGATGCCGATCTTCTGGTGGGGACTGATCCTCATCATGGTGTTTTCGTCTTACCTCGGCTGGACGCCCGTGTCGGGGCGCATCGCGGTCGAATACGATTTCCCGCACCCGACCGGCTTCATGCTGATCGACGCGCTGCTCGCGCCGGACGAAGGTTCGTTCAAGTCGGCGGTGAGCCACCTGATCCTGCCCGCGATCGTGCTCGGCACGATCCCGCTCGCGGTGATCGCGCGGATGACGCGCTCGTCGATGCTCGAAGTGCTGCGCGAGGACTATATCCGCACCGCCCGCGCGAAAGGGCTATCGCCCGTGCGCGTGGTCGTCGTGCATGCGCTGCGCAATGCGCTGATCCCGGTCGTCACCGTGATCGGCCTGCAGATCGGCACGCTGCTTGCCGGCGCGGTGCTGACCGAGACGCTCTTTTCGTGGCCCGGCGTCGGCAAGTGGCTGATCGATGCGATCGGCCGCCGCGACTATCCGGTCGTCCAGGGCGGCATCCTGCTGATCGCGACGCTCGTGATCGTCGTGAACCTGGTCGTCGACCTGCTGTACGGCGTGCTGAATCCGCGCATCCGCCACACGAGGTAATCCCATGAGCAATCTGCAAAATACCCTGCCGACCGAATCCGCGCCGGCCGGCGGCCGTGCGCTCGCGCTGCGCGAGTTCTGGGCCAACTTCTCGCGCAACCGCGGCGCCGTGGGCGCGGGCATCGTCGTGGTCGTGCTGATCGCGGTCGCCTTGCTCGCGCCGCTGATCGCGCCGCACAGCCCGGTCGAGCAATATCGCGACTACGTGAAGATTCCGCCCGCGTGGCTCGCCGGCGGCAACTGGCAATTCATCCTGGGCACCGACGAAGCGGGCCGCGACATTCTTTCACGGCTGATGTTCGGCGCGCGGATGTCGTTCTGGATCGGCTTCGTGTCGGTCGTGCTCGCGCTGATCCCCGGCATCGTGCTCGGGCTCGTCGCCGCGTTTTTCCAGAAGTGGGCCGACACGCCGGTGATGCGCATCATGGACGTGCTGCTCGCGCTGCCGTCGCTGCTGCTCGCGGTCGCGGTCGTCGCGATCATCGGCCCGGGCCTGACGAACACGATGTTCGCGATCGCGATCGTCGCGCTGCCGGCCTACGTGCGTCTCACGCGCGCGTCGGCGCTCGGCGAGCTGCAGAAGGAATACGTGACCGCGTCGCGCGTGGCCGGCGCCGGCACGCTGCGCCTGATGTTCTCGCAGGTGCTGCCGAACTGCACGGCGCCGCTGATCGTGCAGGCGACGCTCGGCTTCTCGTCGGCGATCCTGGACGCGGCCGCGCTCGGCTTCCTCGGCCTCGGCGTGCAACCGCCGACCGCCGAGTGGGGCGCGATGCTGGCCTCGGCGCGCGACTACATCGACAACGCGTGGTGGATCGTGACGATGCCCGGCCTGTCGATCCTGATTTCGGTGCTCGCGATCAACCTGCTCGGCGACGGGCTGCGTGACGCGTTGGATCCCAAACTGAAACGGATGGCCTGACATGAGCAACAATCTCCTGACCATCCGCAATCTCGCGGTGAACTTCAACGGCCTGCCCGCGGTCGACCGGATCAACCTGTCGGTCGCGCCGGGCGAGGTGGTGGGCGTCGTCGGCGAATCGGGCTCGGGCAAGAGCGTGACGATGATGGCGCTGATGGGCCTGATCGACGCGCCCGGCAAGGTGACGGCCGACGAGGTCACGTTCAACGGCGTCGACCTGCTGAAGGCATCGCCGAAGGCGCGCCGCAAGATCGTCGGCAAGGACATCGCGATGGTGTTCCAGGACGCGCTGACGAGCCTGAACCCGAGCTACACGGTCGGCTACCAGATCAAGGAAGTGCTGAAGCTGCACGAAGGGCTGCGCGGCGACGCGCTGCACCGGCGCGCGCTCGAACTGCTCGACCAGGTCGGCATTCCCGATGCGAAGAACCGCATCGCGTCGTTCCCGCACCAGATGTCGGGCGGGATGAACCAGCGCGTGATGATCGCGATGGCCGTCGCGTGCAACCCGAAGCTGCTGATCGCCGACGAGCCGACCACCGCGCTCGACGTGACGATCCAGGCGCAGATCATGGATCTGCTCGTGAAGCTGCAGAAGGAGCGCGGGATGGCGCTCGTGCTGATCTCGCACGATCTGGCCGTGGTGTCGGAGGTCGCGCATCGCGTCGCGGTGATGTACGCGGGCGAGATCATCGAGACCAATCGCGTGCCCGATATCTTCCGTGCGCCGCATCATCCGTATACCGAAGCGCTGCTCGCGGCGATTCCCGAGCACAATCAGGGGGCGCGTCGCCTTGCCGCATTGCCGGGCATGGTGCCGGGCCGCGATGATCGCCCGTCCGGGTGCCTGTTCGCGCCGCGCTGCAAGTACGTCGTCGACGATTGCCGCAAGGCGCGGCCGGCGCTCGACACGCTGGTGCCGGCCAACGACGCGATGCGCGCGCGCTGCATCAAGCCGCTCAATGTTTCCAACCTCGACCTGACGGGAGGCGCACGATGAATGCAGTCAATGAAACGCCTCGCGCATCGCACGACGAGGAAGCGGTACTGGTGGCCGACGGCCTCGCGAAGCACTACACGGTGAAGCGCGGGATGTTCGGGCAGGGCACGGTGAAGGCGCTCAACGGCGTGTCGTTTTCGCTGAAACGCGGCAAGACGCTGGCCGTCGTCGGCGAGTCGGGCTGCGGGAAATCGACGCTCGCGCGCCAGCTCACGATGATCGAGACGCCCACCGCCGGCAGCCTCGTGATCGACGGCAAGAACGTCGCCGGCGCGAACCGCGAGACGGTCGCCGACCTGCGCCGCCGCGTGCAGATGGTGTTCCAGAACCCGTTCGCGTCGCTGAACCCGCGCAAGACCGTCGAGCAGACGCTCGCCGAGCCGCTCGAGATCAACGCGAACCTGACGGCCGCCGAGCGCGCCGCGCGCATCGCGCAGATCATGCGCACGGTCGGCCTGCGGCCCGAGCACGCGAAGCGCTATCCGCACATGTTCTCGGGCGGCCAGCGCCAGCGGGTCGCGATCGCGCGCGCGATGATCCTCGATCCGCGCATCGTCGTCGCGGACGAGCCGGTGTCCGCGCTCGACGTGTCGATCCAGGCGCAGATCCTGAATCTCTTCATGGATCTGCAGGAGCAGTTCAAGACGAGCTACGTGTTCATCTCGCACAACCTGTCGGTGGTCGAACACGTTGCCGACGACGTGATGGTGATGTACTTCGGCAGCGTCGCCGAGCTCGGCGACAAGGCGACGATCTACGCACGGCCGCGCCATCCGTACACGCGCGCGCTGATGTCGGCGACGCCGGCGATCTTCGAGGAAGACCGCCGCGTGCAGATCAAGCTGCAGGGCGAACTGCCGTCGCCGCTCAATCCGCCGTCCGGCTGCGCGTTCCACCAGCGCTGCCCGTACGCGGTCGAGCGGTGCCGCGTCGAGGAGCCGCAATTGCGCGAAGTGGACGGCCGGCGTGTAGCCTGCCATCGCGCCGAGGAGGTCGGGGAGGAGAATGCCTGAAGCGTTGGCGGCGCGCGTGTCCGGCGTGCGCCGTGCGGGGGCGGGCGGCGCGCGCGTGATGCGCGCGTACCGCTACGCGCGGCGCTGGAGCGTGCGTACCGTCACGGGCGCGGCGCTGGCCGGCGCGTGCGCGGCGGCCAGCATCGTGGTCCCCGTCGAACCGGTGCGCGCCGAGGGGCGTGCGCCGGCGACTTCGCCGATTCGTCCGTCTCAGGTGCCCCCGCCCGGCATGAGCCTGCCGGGCTTCCATACGCCGGCCGTGTCCGACGGCACCGTGTCGCGCGGCACCGTGCGCGTGCAGCCGGCGCGCATGCCGTTCTACGTCGCGACCAAGGGCAAGGTCACGCTCTACGTGCTCGGCACGCTGCATACGGGCGACCCGTCCGATTACCCGAGCGCGCAGCCATTCCGGCCGCGCATCCTCGCGGCGCTCGCCGCGTCGCCGACGCTCGCGCTCGAGCTGTCGCCCGACGATCTGCTCGAATCGCAGGACGACGTGTCGAAGTACGGCGTGTGCCGCTACCCGTGCCTGCAGCGCCTGCTGCCCGAGCCGCTGTGGCAGCGGCTCGCGGCGCGCCTGCGCGGCAACCCGGCCGCGCTCGCCGAGATCCGCAAGATGCGGCCGTGGCTCGCGGCGCTCGTCGTCGAGACCTACGATTCGCTGTCGGCCGGCCTGCAGACCGAATACGGCACCGAGGCGCAACTGCAGAACGTGTTCCTGAAGAAGAAGGGCGGCCGCGTGATCGGACTCGAGACGCTCGCCGAACAGATGCGCGCGTTCACCGGGCTGACGCTGGCCGAGCAGCGCGAGATGCTCGCGCAGGACATGGTGCAGACGCCCGCGCAGAACGCCGACGACATCAAGGCGCTGCACCGACTGTGGCGAATTGGCGACGCCGATGCGATCTCGGCGTGGGCCGTCGCGAAGAGCGAACGGCTCGCCCGTTCGAAGGCGTTGTCGGCGTCGCTCGACAACAAGATCGTGTACGAGCGCAACCGGCGCTTCGTTGCACGGATGACTGCAATCGCCGCGCCGAACCGGCCGCTGTTCGTCGCGATCGGCGCGCTGCATCTGGGTGGCCCGCGCGGCGTGCTCGAATTGTTGCGCCAGCAAGGATACCGGGTCGACGCGAACTGATCGCGCCCGGCCGCCCGTACTGATCTTCCCCTGTTTGATCGACGTCGCGCGCACCGTGCGATGCGCCTGCGCGGTGGTGCCGGTCGATAAGGAAAACCCTTGAATCGTCGGAAAATAGCGTTTAAAACGATTGACATCCCGTTCGGCCAATATCTATTCTTCACCCCACAAGTTGAAAAAATGAAAAGAATAGATAAGTTCTACGGGGTAGCAGAAATAAAGCGCGGGGTGAGCGTCGCCGGCACGTGAAGCACGTGCCGGCCGCGGAGAGTCTGCATGCACGGCGGGGCCAATCATCGTCGAACAACACATGCATGCGGGCCGACTTGCACATAAGCGACGTTCCGTCGTCTGACCGGGGAAGGCAGTGATCGGGCGGCGGCGGACGTTTTTTAATCCGGAATATTTTTCCGGTCACCGTCGAAAGACGGTTTCGGGGGGTGAATCGACAGACGGCGAAGCCGCACCGATTGCACCAACGGAAAAGCGCCACGAGGGCGCTTTTTTCTTTGGTGCGACGAAAACGTGCGGCGCGCGGGCCTTGCACCGAATGCTGCGTTACGCGCCTTCGTCGGCCTGCAGCGCGCCGGGCGCCACGACGTCGACGCCGGCGGCCTCGAGCGCCGCGCGGATCCGCTTCGCGAACGCCAGCGCATGCGGCCCGTCGCCATGCAGGCAGACGGTCTGCGCATTGAGCGGCACCCATTCGCCGCTCAGCGCGCGCACCTGCCGGTTGCGCACCATGTCGAGCGTGCGCGCGAGCACCGCGTCTTCATCGTCGATCAACGCGCCGGGCAGGCTGCGTGGCACCAGCGAGCCGTCCGCGCGGTAACCGCGATCGGCGAACACTTCCTCCACCGCCGCGAGCCCCGCCTGCCGCGCGGCCGCGATGAACACGCTGTTCGCGAGCCCGAACACCGCGAGCGACGGATCGAAATCGTGGATCGCGGACACCACCGCGTCGGCGATCAGCGGGTCGCGCGCGGCCTGGTTGTACAGCGCGCCGTGCGGTTTCACGTGCGCGATGCGGCCGCCCTCGGCCTGCGCGATCGCCGACAGCGCGCCGAGCTGGTACAGCACCCCCGCATAGATGTCGCCGGCCGGCAGCTGCATTTCCTTGCGGCCGAAATTCTCCGGATCGTGGAAGCTCGGATGCGCGCCGATCGACACGCCTTTCTGCACGGCCCAGCGCACGCAGTCGCGCATCGCGTTCGCGCCGCCTGCATGCCACCCGCATGCGATGTTCGCCGACGTGACGAGGTCGAGCAGCGCCTCGTCCGATCCGCATCCTTCGCCGAGATCGGCATTCAGATCGATTTCCATATGTTCCTCGTCCACTGGTTGCGTGGCGCGTCCTTCGCGACTGCTTCCGCCATTGTCACGCCGCGCGCGATTGGGCGCGGCGGCGCGCTTCCTCGCGCATCTCGATCGCGACGTCGATCTGCCGCAGGTACGCCCGTTCCGCGACGAGGGCGGCGCGCGCGGCGTCGAGTGTCGTGCGCACGAAGCGGATCGGCAGGTTGAGCCGCGCCTGCGCGAGCTTCCATAGGTCGGCGCGGATCACCGTGCCGATCTTCGGGTAGCCGCCGGTGGTCTGCGCGTCGTGCATCAGCACGATCGGCTGGCCGTTCGGCGGCACCTGGATCGTGCCGGGCAGCACCGCGTGCGACAGCAGCTCGACCGGCCGCTCGCGCACGAGCTCGGCGCCGGCGAGCCGGTAGCCCATCCGGTTGCTGTTCGCGGTGACGAGCCATTCCTCATCCCAGAACGCTTGCTGCGAATCGGCCGCGAACGACGCGTAATCCGGGCCCGGCAGCACGCGCACGGGCATCGCCCACGGCGCATGCACGGGGCGATGACGGCGCGGCGGCTCATCGACGCGCACGAACGCGCACCACGCCGGCGCCTTCACGCCGAATTCCGGCGCATCGGCCGAAAGGCAGCCCGCGCCGGCCGGCGGCACGCCGACCGGCAGCCGGTCGCCGTCGCGCAGCGTGCGGCCGCCGAGGCCGCCGAAGCGCGACGCGAGATCGGTGCTGCGCGAGCCGAGCATCGGCAGCACGTCGATGCCGCCCGCGATGCACAGGTAGCCGCGCATGCCGCGTTTCGCGGCCGGCAGCACGAGCGTCTGCCCGGCGTCGACCGGCAGGCTCCACCACGAATACACGGGCTGGCCGTCGAGCGTCGCGCCGAACTCGGTGCCGGTGATCGCGATGCGCGTGGCGCGCGTGAAGCGGAACGTGGCGGGGCCGATCGTGATTTCGACGGCCGCCGCGTCGGGGCGGTTGCCGACGAGCCGGTTGCCGACTTCGAGCGCGAGGCCGTCGAGCGCGCCGCCCTGCGCGACGCCGAGATGGCGCGCGCCGCGGCGGCCGAGATCCTGCACGGTCGACAGCGGGCCGGCCCGCACGACCTCGATGGTGCCCGGTGCGTTGCTCTGGGTCATCGTGCGTCGACTCCCGCAATGGTGAAGCGCACGCGGTCGCCGGGCAGCAGCAGCGTCGGCTGCGGCCGCGCCGGGTCGAACAGCACCTGCGACGTGCGGCCGATCAGTTGCCAGCCGCCGGGCGACGTGGCCGGGTAGATGCCCGTCTGCGCGCCGCCGATGCCGACCGAGCCGGCCGGCACCTCGAGGCGCGGCGCCGCGCGGCGCGGCATGTGCAGCGCGGCGTCGAGGCCGCCCAGATACGCGAAGCCCGGCTGGAATCCGACGAAGAACACGACGTAGGCGCCGGCCGCGTGGCGTGCGACGACCTCGTCGGCCGACAGGCCCGTGTGGGCGGCGACGGCCGCCAGGTCGGGGCCGGCGGCACCGCCGTACTCGACCGGGATCTCGACCTCGCGGCCGTCCGCGTGCTCGACGTCGGCGGTTTCCCATGCGTCGCGCAGCGCGGGCGTGAGCGAGTCGGCCGTCGCGGCGAGCGCGTCGAACACGATGGTCAGGTTGTTCATGCCGGGGACGACGTCGATCACGTCGGGCCACGCGCGCGCGGCCTCGGCCACGGCCCAGACGCGGCGCTGGCAATCGAGCGTGGCGGGCGGCGGCACCTCGCAGACGAGGGCGGCATCGCCGAGCGGATAAATGCGGGGTTGCGTCATCGGACTGGCACGGTTCGGACGGCAATGTTAGCGCACATTGTCAATAAAATATCGACAACTTCTCAATAAGCGTTTTCGCCTAGCTCGTAGGCCGGGGCTTCTGGCGTACACTCGGGCACATCCTGTCATCCGGCTTGCGCCGCCTTTCCATGAAGCGTCCTGCGACCAAGATCGTGTCATCCGAACACCTCGTTTCCGATTCGAGCGCGGAGCTGTCGGAGCTCGAATACGGGCTCATCATGGCCGGCAACGCGTTCAACCGCTGGATGGTGCGCTGCATGTCGGCGGCGGGCGCGAAGGACATGACGGCGGTCGAGGTCTCGCTGCTGCATCACGTCAGCCATCGCGAACGCAAGAAGAAACTCGCCGACATCTGCTTCGTGCTCAATATCGAGGATACGCACGTCGCGACCTATGCGCTGAAAAAACTGATCGCCCGCGGCTATGTGAAGAGCGAGAAGAACGGCAAGGAAGTGTTCTTCTTCGCGACCGACGCGGGCCGCGACCTGTGCCTGAAGTACCGCGAGGTCCGAGAGCATTGCCTGATCGAGACGCTGAAGGACAGCGGCCTCACCAACGAGCAGATCGGCGACGCGGCGCAGTTGCTGCGCAACGCATCGGGCCTCTACGACACGGCCGCGCGGGCGGCGGCGTCACTGTAAATAAACGATGGCGGAAACGGTCGGGGTGAGGCGACGCGCCGACGGCGGGCGACGGTTGCGCCGCCACACGCGGCATCATTCGGCGGTCGGGTAAAGCGCACCGTCGGTGACGATCCAGCGCAACGCGAGATCGTGCGCTTCGGCCGGCAGCGCATCGACGCGGCACGCTTCGTACGCGATGCCGACCGTCACGGGCAGCGTGTCGCCCGGCCACGCGGCGAGCGTGCGGTCGTAGTAGCCGCCGCCGTAGCCGAGCCGGTAGCGCTGCGCATCGAATCCTACACAGGGAATCAGCAAAAGATCGGGCACGACGGCGATTCCCGACGCCGGTTCGGGAATCCGGTGATGACCTTCGCGCATCGGCGTGTGCGTGTCCCACGCATGGAACTCGAGCGGCGTGTGCCGCTCACCGATCACGGGTAGTGCGGCCTGCCTGCCGGCACCGGCCGCGCACCACGCGAGCACCGCGTCGCGCGCATCGAATTCGCCCGGCAGCGGCCAGTAGAACCCGACCGTGCGGGGCGCCAGACGGTCGAGCAACGTGCGCAGCCGCGCGTCGAGCGCGGCGTTCGCGGCAGGTTGCGACGCGGCGTCGCGACGGGCGCCGGACAGCGTTTTGCGCAGCGCAACCTTCGGGTTCGGCACAGGGTTGCGTGCTATGCTTTCGCTCACTTCGTGCTCCATTCAAAACGATGTCGAACAGCCTTTTCCGAGTATATCGCGCGGTCGCACTGGCGCTTTCCGCCGCCGCGCTCGTCGCGGGCACGGCCGCATGTGCCGCACCGAACGACGACACGCTCGCCGGGGATGACCAGATCTTCGTGCAGCTTCGCGAAGCCGCACGCCGCAACGACGCCGCGAAGGCCGCGCAGCTCGCGTCGATGATCCCGAACTATCCGGTGCCGTCCTACGTCGAGTATTTCCAGATCAAGCCGCAGTTGTTCGATTCGACGGGCCGCGCGCGCGTCGATGCGCCGGACGCGCCCGTGCAGTCGTTCCTGCAGCGCTACGATGGCCAGGCGATCGCCGATCGCCTGCGCAACGACTACCTGCTCGTGCTCGGCGCGCGCCACGACTGGCGCAATTTCGACGACCAGTACAAGCGCTTCGTGCTCGACGACGATACGCAGGTCAAGTGCTATGCGCTCGAATCGCGCGCGGCGCGCAACGAGAACGTCGCCGATGCGGCGCGCGCGCTGCTCGTCGAGCCGAAGAACTACGGCGATGCGTGCGTCGACCTGATCACCGCGCTCACCGTCAATCAGCAGTTCACGAGCGACGACGTGTGGCAGCAGGCGCGCCTCGCGTACGAGCAGAACTACACGACGCTCGGCGGCAAGATCGTCGACGCGCTCGGCCCGCGCCCGGTCGGTTTCGACCAGGCGACGAGCGCGCCGCCGCTGTATCTCGCGCGCGGCGTCGGGCCTGACGCCGCGTCGCATCAGCTCGCGCTGATCGCGCTCGGCCGCATGGCGCGCAACGATCCGGACGCGGCCGCCGGCATGCTGACGACGCTCGCGTCTTCGCTGACCAAGCAGGAACAGGCGATCGCATGGGGCGCGATCGGCTACCAGGGCGCGATCAAGCGCTCGCCGATGGCGTCGGTCTGGTACGCGAAATCGGCGAACGCGCCGCTGTCGAACCCGGGCTACGAATGGCGCACGCGCGCCGCGCTGCTCGCCGGCAACTGGCCGATGGTGCGCTGGTCGATCGAGCAGATGCCGCCGTCGCTGCGCAACGATCCGGCGTGGATCTACTGGCATGCGCGCGCGCTCAAGCAGAGCGGCGACACGCTGCAGGCGAACCAGGAATTCGAGCAGGTCGCCGGCCAGTTCAACTTCTACGGGCAGTTGGCCGGCGAAGAGCTCGGCCAGCGCACGACGATCCCGCCGCGCACGAAGGTGAGCGACGCCGAGATCGACGCGATGGGCAAGATCCCGGGCTTCGCGCTCGCGCAGCGTTTCTACGCGCTGAACCTGCGCCTCGAAGGCAATCGCGAATGGAACTGGCCGCTGCGCGGGATGACCGATCGCCAGCTGCTCGCGGCCGCCGAATACGGCAAGCGCGTCGAGCTGCTCGACCGCACGGTCAACACGGCCGACCGCACGAAGGCCGAGCACGACTTTACGCTGCGCTATCCGTCGCCGTACCGCACGACCGTCGAGCGCTATGCGCAGTCGACGGGCCTCGACGTCGAGTGGGCGTACGGGCTGATCCGCCAGGAATCGCGCTTCATCATCAGCGCGCGTTCGTCGGTCGGCGCGGGCGGCCTGATGCAACTGATGCCGGCGACGGCCCAGATGGTCGCGAAGAAGCTCGGCATGGGTACGATCTCGCGTGCGCAGATGCACGACATCGACACCAACATCCAGCTCGGCACCTGGTATCTGGCTGACATCTACAACAACTTCGACAGCTCGCCGGTGCTCGCCACCGCCGGCTACAACGCGGGCCCGGGCCGGCCGCGCCAGTGGCGCCAGGTGTTGACGCAGCCGGTCGAAGGCGCGATCTTCGCGGAGACGATTCCGTTCAACGAGACGCGCGACTACGTGAAGAACGTGCTGTCGAACACCGTCTACTACGCGGCGCTCTTCGAGGGCAAACCGCAGTCGTTGAAGAAACGTCTAGGCATGATCTCGCCCTGATACACCGAACTGCCGCGCGAGACGCGGCAGTGTTCTTTTTAGGACTCGAACAATGGATCGCCAGACCGTCGCGCTGCTGGGCGGCACCGGCTTCATCGGCAGCCGGCTCGTCAATGCGCTGATCGATGCCGGCAAGCACGTGCGGATCGGCACGCGGCGGCGCGACCACGCCCGCCACCTGCAGATGCTGCCGGTCGACGTCGTCGAACTCGACGCGTTCGACACGCGCACGCTCGCACGCTTCGTCGCCGGCGCGCACGCGGCGATCAACCTGATCGGCGTGCTGCACGGCGGCCGTGGCACGCCGTACGGGCCGGGTTTCGAGCGCGCGCACGTCGCGTTGCCGGCCGCGCTTGCGACCGCCTGCAGCGAGGTCGGCGTGCGGCGCCTGCTGCACATGAGCGCGCTCGGCGCCGATTCGCACGGCGCGAGCATGTACCAGCGCTCGAAGGGCGACGGCGAAGCCGCGCTGCATGCGGTCGCGGCCACCGATTCGCTCGCGCTGACGATCTTCCGTCCGTCGGTCGTGTTCGGCCCCGGCGACGCATTCCTCAACACGTTCGCGAACCTGCAGCGCACGGTGCCCGTGCTGCCGCTCGCGATGCCCGACGCGCGCTTCCAGCCGGTATTCGTCGGCGACGTCGTGCGCGCGTTCGTCAACACGCTCGATCTCGTCGGCGCGCACGGCAAGACCTACGAACTCGGTGGCCCGACCGTCTACACGCTCGAGCAACTGGTGCGCTACTGCGGCACGCTGGTCGGCCGGCAGGCACGCATCGTGCGGCTGCCCGACGCGCTTGCGCGGCTGCAGGCGCGCGTGTTCGAGTGCCTGCCGGGCGAGCCGATGCTCACGCGCGACAATCTCGCGACGATGTCGGTGCCGAACGTGCTGTCGGGGCCGCTCGCGCCGGAACTCGGGCTCTCGCCCGCGAGTCTCGAAAGCATTGCGCCCGCGTATCTCGGCGAAGCGACCGGGCGTTCGCGGTTCGACTGGTTCCGCTCGCGTCGCTAATACCCGCGGGGCGCCGCCGGCCGACGCCTTTCTTTTCCTTTTTCGCATTTTCCGGAACCCCGTCATGAAGCTCGTCATTGGAGACAAGAACTACTCGTCGTGGTCGATGCGGCCCTGGCTGCTGCTCGCGCATTTCGGCATCCCGTTCGACGAAATCGTGATCGAGCTGCGTCGCGACGACACGGCGGCGCGCATCCGCGAATACTCGCCGACCGGCAAGGTGCCGTGCCTCGTCGACGATCACGGCTTGGCGATCTGGGATTCGCTCGCGATCGCCGAGACGCTCGCCGAGCGCTATCCGCAATTCCCGATGTGGCCGGCCGACCCGCTGGCGCGTGCGCATGCGCGCTGCGTGTCCGCCGAGATGCATTCGGGCTTCGCGGCGCTGCGCACGCAGATGGGCATGAGCATCCGCGCGTCGATGCCGGGGCGCGGCGCGACGCCCGAGGCGCTCGCCGACGTCGCGCGCATCGACGCGCTGTGGAGCGAATGCATCGAGGCGTCGGGCGGGCCGTTCCTGTTCTGCGAATTCGGCGTCGCCGATGCGATGTACGCACCCGTCGTGATGCGCTTCAACACGTATGCGCCGGCGCTGTCGCCGGAAGCGGCCGGCTATGCGGCGCGGGTGACGGCGCTGCCGGCCGTGCAGCGGTGGATCGATGCCGCGCGCCGCGAAACCAACGTGATCGCCGAATACGAGCCGCAGCCATGAACATCTACGCAGTAGGCGGAGCGATCCGCGACGAATTGCTCGGCGTGCCGGTGCAGGACCGCGACTACGTGGTGGTCGGCGCGACGCCCGAGCAGATGACCGCGCAGGGTTTCCGGCCGGTCGGCAAGGATTTCCCGGTGTTCCTGCATCCGCAGACGCAGGAGGAGTACGCGCTGGCGCGCACCGAGCGCAAGACGGCGGCCGGCTATCACGGCTTCCAGTTCCACTACGCGCCGGACGTGACACTCGACGAGGATCTCGCGCGGCGCGACCTGACGATCAACGCGATGGCGCGTGAGGTGAGCCCGGAAGGCGCGCTGGTCGGCCCGGTGATCGATCCGTTCGACGGGCAGGCCGACCTGCGCGCGCGCGTGTTCAGGCACGTGAGCGACGCGTTCGTCGAGGATCCGGTGCGGATCCTGCGCATCGCGCGCTTTGCCGCGCGGTTCGCGGATTTCACGGTGGCGGACGAAACGCTCGCGCTGATGCGGCGGATGGTCGATGCGGGCGAGGTCGACGCGCTCGTGCCCGAACGCGTATGGCAGGAAATCGCGCGGGGGCTGATGGAGGCGAAGCCGTCGCGGATGTTCGCGGTGCTGCGCGAGTGCGGCGCGCTCGCGCGCATCCTGCCCGAGGTCGACGCGCTGTGGGGCGTGCCGCAGCGCGCCGATTACCACCCGGAAGTCGATACCGGCGTGCACGTGATGATGGTCGTCGACTACGCGGCGAAGCAGGGCTATTCGCTGGCGGTGCGCTTCGCGGCGCTCACGCACGATCTCGGCAAGGGGACGACGCCCGCGGACGTGCTGCCGCGCCACGTCGGCCACGAAAGCCGCAGCGTCGAGCTGCTCAAGCCGTTGTGCGAGCGGCTGCGGGTGCCGAACGAATGCCGCGATCTCGCGCTGGTGGTCGCGCGCGAGCATGGCAACCTGCATCGCGTGATGGAGATGGGCGCGGCCGCGCTGGTGCGGCTCTTCGAGCGCAGCGACGCGCTGCGCAAGCCGGCGCGCTTCGCCGAGCTGCTGCAGGCGTGCGAATCGGACGCGCGCGGCCGGCTCGGGCTCGATGCGCAGCCGTATCCGCAGGCCGAGCGGCTGCGCGTCGCGCTCGCGGCGGCGCGCAGTGTCGATGCCGGCGCGATCGCGCGCGGCATCGGCAACGATACGGAGAAGATCAAGGAAGCCGTGCATCGCGCGCGGATCCAGGCCGTCGCGCAGGCGCTCGCGATCGGCGAGTAGGCGGCAAGTAACAGGCAGGTAGCAGGCAAGTAACAGGCGCGGAACAGGCGCGGAACAGGCGCGGAACAGCGCGGAACAGCGCGGAACAGCGCGCGGCCTGCGCGCCGGCCAGCCGTTACGGTTTCTTCTTGCGCGCCGGAGTCGCGGCCGCCGGGCGTTTGCCGGCGGCGGCGCGCGGCTTCGCCGCCCCTTTCTTTTCGGCTGCGCCGGCCCTGGACGGCCGTGCCGCGGCGGCGTCGCGATCATCACGTTTGGGCGCCGGCGCGCGCCGGCTCACGCGCGGCTCGCCGGGCTTCGACTGCCTGATTTCCGTCGTCGTGGGTACGAATTCCGCACCACTGTCGTCGAACAGCGGCAGCGTGCTGACGGTGATCAGCTCGGCCGGCCCGTCGCCGGTATTGGCCACGCGATGCCGCTTGCGCGCGTCGAAGTGCAGCGAGTCGCCGGGCGTCAGCGGGTAATTCTTCTTGCCGACCGTGTAGCAGACGCGGCCCGCCAGCACGTACACGAATTCGTCGCCGCCGTGCGCGACCCATTCCGACCGGTAGCCTTCCATCATCTGCACCTTCAGCGCGTTGATCTGGCTGCCGTCGAACGTGGTCGACAGCCGCTCGTACCACTGCGACGCGGCGTCGAGCGCGTACGGCTTGCGGCTGCCCTCGTGCGAATCGGGCTGTGCCTGGCGCGGCTGCTCGATCAGCGTGCCGAGCGGCACGCCCAGCGCCTTCGCGACGTTGACGAGCGACGACAGCGAGATGCCCGTCAGATGGCGCTCGACCTGCGACAGGAACCCGACCGACAGGTTCGCTTCGATCGCCACTTCGAGCAGCGTCTTCTTCGCTTCCCGGCGCAGGCGGCGAATGCGCTGGCCGATACGCATGAGGTCTGAATCCATGAATCTCTTTCGTGGCAACGAGTCGGGGGCGCGGGCAAAGGGGCCGTGCGGCCGCCCGGGGCGGCGAGGCCGGCGCATTGTACCGCGCAGCGTCGCGGGGCGAATCGGCGTTGTGCCGGATTCGGCATGCGGCACGCCGATTTTAGTCCTACGAAAATCTTGGCTTGACCTCGATTTCGACGTGCTCTAGATTCTGTCGCGCATCAAACAAAGTTAAGTGAGACAAAAATTTTACCGAAGGCCTGCCTCTCGGCCGACGGCGCGGCCCGGCCGCGCGCCGTGCCGCGCGTGACCTGCGCCGCAACGACGTGCCATGCCCGGCGCGCGATGCCGCGGCACGCCGCCGGCCGCCGACAACAATGAATAACGGGCATCCGATGATCGATCGACTGAAATACAGCTTCTCCGGCCTCCCCCCGTACGACGCGTCCGTCGCCGACACGCAGGCCGGCCTGTCGCGCCTGCTCGATGCCGCGCGACTCGACGCGGTGCTGATCACGTCGCAGGACGAATACGTGACCGAGTACCTGCCGCGCGGCAACAACCCGCGCTACGCGGTGTCCGGCTTCGACGGCTCGGCCGGCTGCGGAATCTTCCTGAGCGCGGCGACCGCGCAGGCGCTCGGCCTGCCGCCGTTCGTGCTGTTCGTCGATGGCCGTTATCACTTCCAGGCCGACGAGCAGTGCGACCCGGCGCGCGTGCGCGTCGAGAAGCTCGGCATGAACGTGACGATCTGGCAGGCGATGGCCGACTGGCTGCTCGCGCACGCGAGCCGGCTCGCGCGGGTCGGCTACGACGCGCGGCGGATCAGCGTCGCGCAGCGCAACCGGCTGTTCGAGCAGACGCAGGCCGCGTCGCTCGACTGGACGAGCCTCGCCGAGCGCGAGATCGACCAGGCGATCGCGCTGCCGGGCTGGAACGTCGAGCGGCCGATCTTCGGGATCCCGGCAGCGATGACCGGCCTGAGCGTCGCGCAGAACCTCGACGCGCTGAACCGCCGGCTCGCCGCGCATACCGGCGCGGCCGACGGCAAGACGGCGTTCTTCACCTGCGCGTCGGACGATCTCGCGTATCTGCTGAACAGCCGCGGCTATCACATCCCGAATGCGTCGTCGCACCTCGGCTTCCTGTTCGCGATCGGCGCTCAGGTGGTGCTGTTTTTGCCGGAAGGCTGCGACCGCTGCGAGGTCGCGCTCGATGCGTATCCGGCGCTGCACGTGATCCGGCGCGACGTCGCGGCGCTCGAGCGCTTCCTCGCGCAGTTCGCCATCGAGCACGTTTGCTACGGCTTCGAATCGGTGAACTGCGCGCTCGTCGACGCGGTGAAGCGGGTGTGGCCGCACGCGCGGCATGCCGATCTCAACCCGGTCGAGGCGATGCGGGCGAGCAAGACGCCGGCGGTGCTCGACCGGTTCCGCGACGCGTTCGCGCGCAGCTGCGCGGCGATCGCCGAGACGATGCGCTGGGCGAAGAACGGCGAGCCGGGCGTGCGCCACACCGAGTACGACCTCGCGCGCCGGATCAACGACGCGTACGGCGCACGCTCCGCGGTCGCGCTGTCGTTTCCGTCGATCGCGGCGAACGGCGCGAACAGCGCGTTCGCGCATTACACGGCGGCGAGCGCCGACGTCGAGCTGACCGAAGGCGAACTCGTGCTGCTCGACAGCGGCGCGTACTACGAAGCCGGCTTCGCGACGGACTGCACGCGCGTCGTGCTGCGCCGCACGCGGCCGGACACGGTCGCGCAGCCGTGGCAGCGCGAGATCTACACGGTGGCGCTGAAGGCCTGCATCAAGGGGCTCGTCACGCGCTTTCCGGCGAGCGCGACGGGCGGCGACGTCGATGCGCTGGTGCGGCAGGTGTGTCGCGACCATGGCCACGATTTCGGCCACGGCACCGGGCACGGCGTCGGGATTCACGTGCACGAGGGCGGCGTGCGGTTCGCGCCGGGCGCGACGTACGGGCTGGTGCCGAATGCGGTGATTTCGGTCGAGCCGGGCATCTACCTGCCGGGCAAGGGCGGCGTGCGGATCGAGAACATCGTGATCGTGCGGCCGGACGACGCACAGCCCGGCACCGTGACGTTCGAGAACATCGTGACGGTGGGCTACGACTGGGACCTGATCGATCTGGATCTGCTGGACGACGCCGAGCGCGCGTACCTGCGCGACTACGAGCGGCTGTGCGTGGAACGCGGCACGCAGGTCACCGCGTGTCCGCTGTTGTAACGAAGGGGGAGGCGGGAGCGCGGCCGCCGGGCGGCCGCGCGGCGCGACGTCAGCCGGTCAGCGCGTGAGTGCCGACACGCGCCCGTCGGGGCCGTACACGCCGGCCGGCGCGGGCGCCGAGCGCAGCACCGCGAGCGCGCGCTCGTTGTAGTCCATCCGGATCCGGATCAGCATCCCGTTGTTCGCGTTGGCCTGGCGCGCGCGTTCGGCGGCCTGTTGCAGCAGTTGCCAGCGGCTCGCGAGGCGCGCGTCGCGCTCGGCCGCCTGGTCCATGCCTTTCTTGCCGGCGGGAAAGCCGAGTGCGGAAAGCTGCGTGTCGCGCGTGCGTTCGAGCTGCGCGAGCCGGTCGATCAATGCGCTCTTCTTCTCGACGATCCCGGGCAGCATCTCGAGCGGCTCGGCCGTCGTCAGCGCCTTTTCCTCGTAGACGAGCAGGGACGCGAACGCTTCGACCGTCGCGTGTTCGTCGTTGACCGTGGCCAGCAGCTCTTCTCTCATCGCGTCATGCTCGTCACGCCGGTGCGCGGGATGGCCGCACACCGGCAAACCGGTGAACCGGCCACGAGGCCGGGATTAGCTGCCCGGGCGCTGCTGCTGGAGCAGTTCGCGGGCGGTGTTCAATACGCCGTCGGCAATCTTGTTCGCGTCGATCGTCAGCGTGCCGTTGTTCAGCGCGTCCTTGATCGACTGGACCAGGCCCGTGTCGATATCGGCGTCGCCCGACGCGGATACGGACCGCAACTGGCCGGACAGACCCGACAGGTTCACGGTCGTGTCGCCGCCGCTCGATCCTGCATCGGCTGCCTGCGCGGACGACTGGGCCGTGCCGGACGGCGCACGGGCCGCGCCGTTGCCGGTCGGCGCGAGGGGGCTCGGTTTCGGAGTGGAATCGATCTTCACGATGGGTTTCCTGTACGGTTTGACCCAGATAACGGCCGGGTCGGCCCGAACTTTAGCATCGCGAGCCCGAAATGCTCCGAATAAACAATTCTTTACATTCTTGCGGCAGATCCGTCCCTACAGCGGAATTTCCACGGTGCCCGCGTCTTTAACGATCGCCGTGACGATCTGCCCGGCCGCCATCCGCACCCGCACCGACTGGCCCGGCGCCGCATTCGCGAGCACGCTGCCTTCGGCCGAGATCGTGAAGCCGGGGCCGGCCGCGACGACCCGCACCGTCTGGCCGGCCGATACCGACGCCGCGCTCTTCAGCATGTCCTGCCGCAGCGGCAGCCCGGCCGAGATGCGCGCGAGCGCGGTCGCGCCGATCGCCTGCGCCGGATCGGTGATCACCGCGAGCGGCATGACCGTCAGGTCGCCGTCGCGTGCGAGCAGGTCGGCCGCCGAGAGCGGCTCGCCGGGCGCGATCTGGCGCGCGGCGACGTAATAGGTGGCCTGCACGGCGACCTTCGCCTGCAGGTAGACGGTCCACGGCCGCTCGCCCGCGCAGCGCACGCCGACCGTCGTGCGGCCCCACAGGCGCGCGCCGGTCGGCAAGAACGGTTCGAGCGTCGTGCACGCGGCGAGCCCGCGCGGAAAGGCGGTCGTGACCGTCGCGGTGGTCTTGCCGGGCAGGCCGGCGATCTGCTGTTGCAGGAACGCGAGGGCCGCGCGCCGGATCGTTTCGGGGTCTTGCTGGCCGGGCGGCGTCGCGGGCTGGGCCGCGGGTTGAGTCGTGGGTTGGGCCGCGACGGTCGCCGGAGCCGGGCGGGCCGAAGCGGCCGCCGTGCGCGGCGCCGTTGCGGCTGATGCGGCACGAGCCGCGGCCAGCCGGGCGGCGGCTGCCGGTTGCGGCGCCGGCCGCGCGGGATTCGATGCAGGCTCGGCGGTGCCGGCGACGACCGTCGCGATGGCGGCCGGGTCGGCCGCGCGCGGCGTCGCGCCGTACCCGGCGTTCGCGCGGGCGGCTGCGTAGACGGGGACCGTTGCGGGAGCCGGCGCAGCGGCCGGCGGCGGAACGCTCGTCACGACCATCTGGCTGGCCGGTTGCGCCGCGTAGTCGCTGCCGGTCGCGGCGCTCGCCGCGCCGGCCGCGCGTTGCGCGCCCGAAGCCGAAGCGACGCCCGCATTCCCGCCGAACTGCCCGCCGCTCGCCGCATTGGCGTGCGCGAGCGCGGTTTCGGCCGTCTCGCCGCGCCCCGGAATCACGATCATCCCGTCGTCGGCATGGGCGGCTGGCGCGGCGATCCACAGCGCCGCGGCGAGCGCGAACGCACGCCGGACGTGCGTGAGCCGCCCGTTGCTGTCGCGAAGTGCGTCGCCCGTCATCGCCGTGTCCTCGATCCGTTGATCCGCTTCGCATTCTAGGGAGCCCGGGCGTCGCGCAAACGATGAATAGAGGGGGCCTTTGCCGCGTTATTCGTCCGATTGCCGGTTGCGTCCCGCGCCTACCATCGCTGTCATGGAAAAAAGCCTCTCGGGTCGCCATCCGGCGCGAGGGGCGTGCAGCGCTTCATACGGAGAGACGCACACATGCTGGACAAACTCGATGCGGAATTCGCGTTCGGCCGACAGGCGCTCGACGTGCGCGCCTACCGGCAGGAACTGCTGTCGTCGAACATCGCGAACGCCGACACGCCCGGCTACCAGGCCCGCGACGTCGATTTCGCGTCGACGCTCGCGCGCTCGCTGAAGCAGGCGGGCGGCGGCCTGGCGCCGAGCAACGCCGCGCAACTGCCGATGACGCAGCCGGCCGGCGTGACGAGCGGCATGTCGATGGTGTCGACGGCGCCGGGCCACATGGCCGGCACCGCGAAGCTGATCCCGACCGGCGGCCCGGCGGACGACTACGGCCGCGCGCAGTACCGGATGCCGCTGCAGCCGTCGCTCGACGGCAACACGGTCGATCTCGACGTCGAGCGCGTGCAGTTCGCGAACAACGCGCTGCACTACGAAACCGGGATGACCGTGATGACCCAGCAGATCAAGGCGATGATCGCCGCGATCACGACGAACTCGTAACGAACTCGTAAGCGCCGCTTCCGAATCCGGACTCGAACACAAGGAGCCTCCATGCCTTCGTTGATGAACATCTTCGGCGTCGCCGGTTCGGCGCTGTCCGCGCAATCGCAGCGCCTGAACGTCACCGCGTCGAACCTCGCGAACGCCGACAGCGCGACCGGCCCCGACGGCAAGCCGTACAAGGCCAAGCAGGTCGTGTTCGCGACCGACCCGATGGGCGGCGCGCGTACCGCGTCCGGCCAGGGCGTGGGCGGCGTGCGCGTGACCAAGGTGATGGACGACCCGTCGCCGATGAAATCGACCTACGACCCGGCGAACCCGGCCGCCGACGCCAACGGCTACGTGCAGATGCCGAACGTCGACCCGGTGCAGGAGATGGTGAACATGATCTCGGCGTCGCGCTCGTACCAGGCCAACGTCGAGACGCTGAACACCGCGAAGACGCTGATGCTCAAGACGCTGACGATCGGCTCGTAAGCCGCGCGCCGCCGACCTGACCGACCCGACACCGACAGTTCCGACAGAAGGCCAACAGGATGACTTCCTCCAACACGACGATCGGCAGCAACGGCACCAACGTGTCGACGCTGCCGACCGACACGATGAACACCAACAACGTGTCGTCGACCAACGGCACGTCGGCGAGCGACCTGCAGGCGACGTTCCTGAAGCTGCTCGTCACGCAGCTGCAGAACCAGGACCCGACCAGCCCGGTCGACAGCTCGCAGATGACGTCGCAGCTCGCGCAGATCAACACGGTGAGCGGCATCGCGCAGCTGAACACGTCGCTCACGTCGCTGTCGACGCAGCTCGCGGCCGGCCAGCAGACGCAGGCCGCGCTGCTGATCGGCACCAACGTGCTCGCGCCGGGCAACTCGGTCGCGGTGAAGAGCGGCGCGGCGTCGCCGTTCGGCGTGTCGCTCGCGAGTTCGGTGTCGAACCTGACGATCACCGTGAAGAACTCGGCGGGCGCCGTCGTGAACACGATCAACGCGGGCGCGCAGTCGGCCGGCACCGTGCCGTTCAACTGGACCCCGACCGACGCGGCCGGCAATGCGCTGCCGGACGGCACGTATACGGTCAGTGCGTCGTACACCAACAGCGCTGGCACGCCGCAGGCGGCCACGACGCTCGCGGCCGCGCAGGTGCAGAGCGTGGTCAAGCAGGCGGACGGCACCGCGGGGCTCGTGCTGTCGAACGGCACGACGGTGGGGCTCACCCAGGTTGCGTCGATCTTCCCGAACACGAAGTCGTCCACGTCCAGCGACACCACCACCAACTGATCGAGCTTTCCCGTAACGGAGAACGAAATGGGTTATCAACAAGGTCTGAGCGGCCTCTCGGGCGCATCGAACGCGCTCGACGTGATCGGCAACAACATCGCGAACGCGAACACGGTCGGCTTCAAGTCGAGCACCGCGCAGTTCGCCGACATGTACGCGAACTCGGTCGCGACGTCGGTCAACACGCAGATCGGCATCGGCACGGCGCTGAACTCGGTGCAGCAGCAGTTCGGCCAGGGCACGATCAACACGACGAACTCGTCGCTCGACGTCGCGATCAACGGCAACGGCTTCTTCCAGATGTCGAACAACGGCGTGACGACGTACTCGCGCGACGGCACGTTCCAGCGCGACAAGAACGGCTACATCGTCAACGCGCAGGGCATGAACCTGATGGGTTACATGGCCGACAAGAACGGCGTGCTCAACACTGCGCAGACCGTGCCGCTGCAGGCGCCGACCACCAACATCGCACCGACCGCGACGACCAAGATCAACGGCCAGTTCAACCTGAACTCGCAGGACACGGTGCCGGCCAAGACGCCGTTCAACGCGACCGACACCACGACGTACAACTACTCGACGTCGATCCAGGTGTACGACTCGCTCGGCGGCTCGCAGGCGGTCAACATGTACTTCGTGAAGTCGGCGGCCGGCACGTGGGAAGCGTACGCGGGCGTGCAGGGCGGCGCGACGAACGATCTCGGCACGATCACGTTCGATACGTCGGGCGCGATCAAGAGCACGACGACCGGCACGCCGGCCACGCCGACCGCGTCGCTCGGCCAGTTCCAGTTCACCGTGCCGAACACCGACGGCTCGGCGACGCCGCAGAATCTCACGCTCGACCTGACCGGCACGACGCAGTACGGCGGCAAGGACGGCGTGAACAACCTCGCGCAGGACGGCTACGCGAGCGGCACGCTCACCACCTATTCGATCGGCACCGACGGCAAGCTGACCGGCAACTACTCGAACGGCCAGACCGCCGTGCTCGGCCAGATCGCGCTCGCGAACTTCAACAACCCGAACGGGCTGGTGAACCTCGGCGGCAACCAGTATGCGGAATCGGCCGCGTCGGGCGTGCCGCAGGTGTCGGCGCCGGGCAGCACGAACCACGGCACGCTGCAGGGCAGCGCGCTCGAGAACTCGAACGTCGACCTGACCTCGCAGCTTGTCAACCTGATCACCGCGCAGCGCAACTACCAGGCGAACGCGCAGACGATCAAGACGCAGCAGACCGTCGACCAGACGCTCATCAACCTGTAAGCGCGGATAACCGGCAGCCATGGACCGACTGATCTATACGGCGATGACGGGCGCGTCGCAGTCGCTCGACCAGCAGGCGATCGTCGCGAACAACCTCGCGAATGCGTCGACGACCGGCTTTCGCGCGCAGCTCGCGACGTATCGCGCGGTGCCGATGAATTTCGGCGACGGCAGCAACATCGACCCGACGACGACGCGCACCTACGTGCTCGCGTCGACGCCCGGCGCCGATTACGCGCCGGGCCCGATCACGCGCACCGGCAATCCGCTCGACGTCGCCGTGCAGGGCCCGGGCTGGCTGTCGGTGCAGACGGCCGACGGCAGCGAGGCGTACACGCGCGCCGGCAACCTGCACGTCGACGAGAACGGCCAGCTCGTCAACGCGAGCAACCTGCCGGTGATCGGCAACGGCGGCCCGATCTCGGTGCCGCCCAACGCGGAAGTGACGATCGGCAAGGACGGCACGGTGTCCGCGCTGATGCCGGGCGACCCGCCGACCGCGGTCGCGATCGTCGACCAGATGAAGCTCGTCAATCCCGATCCGGCCACGCTCACGCGCGGCAACGACGGGTTGTTCCGCACCGCCGACGGCAATCCGGCCGACGTCGACCCGAACGTGGTCGTCACGCCGAATTCGCTCGAAGGCAGCAACGTGAACCCGGTGACCGCGATGGTCGCGATGATCGACAACGCACGGGCGTTCCAGCTGCAGTCGAAGCTGATCCAGACGGCCGACCAGAACGAGCAGACGGCGAACCAGCTGCTCAACTTCAGCTGAGCGCCCGCGCCAGCCCACGCAGGAGACCTGACAAGTGAATCGTTCGCTCTACATCGCCGCCACCGGCATGAATGCGCAGCAGGCGCAGATGGACGTGATTTCGAACAACCTCGCGAACACCAGCACGAACGGCTTCAAGGCGTCGCGCGCGGTGTTCGAGGATCTGCTGTACCAGACCATCCGCCAGCCCGGCGCGAACTCGACGCAGCAGACCGAGCTGCCGTCGGGCCTGCAGCTCGGCACCGGCGTGCAGCAGGTCGCGACCGAGCGCCTGTACACGCAGGGCGGCCTCACGCAGACCGGCAACTCGAAGGACGTCGCGATCAACGGCGCGGGCTTCTTCCAGGTGCTGATGCCGGACGGCACCAACGCGTACACCCGCGACGGCTCGTTCCAGACCAACGCGCAGGGCCAGCTCGTCACGTCGAGCGGCTACCAGGTGCTGCCGGCGATCACGGTGCCGCAGAACGCGCAGTCGCTGACGATCGGCAAGGACGGCGTCGTGTCGGTCACGCAGCCGGGTTCGAGCAACGCGGTCCAGATCGGCTCGCTGCAGATCGCGACCTTCATCAACCCGACCGGCCTCGAGGCGAAGGGCGAGAACCTGTTCGCGGAAACGACGTCGTCGGGCGCGCCGAACGTGTCGCAGCCGGGGCTGAACGGCGCGGGCGTGCTCAACCAGGGCTACGTCGAGGCGTCGAACGTGAACGTCGTGCAGGAACTCGTCAACATGATCCAGACGCAGCGTGCCTACGAGATCAACAGCAAGGCCGTGACGACGTCCGACCAGATGCTGCAGACCGTCACGCAGATGAAGAGCTAACCGGAACGTCCCGTCGCAGCCATGAAGCAGGTTCGCCTCCCCTCGTCAGCCACCGTCCGCGCCGCCTGCGCGGTCGCGGTGGCGGCGCTCGCCGGTTGCGCGCAGATCCCGCGCGATCCGATCATCCAGCAGCCGATGACGGCGCAGCCGCCGATGCCGATGTCGATGCAGGCGCCCGGCTCGATCTACAACCCGGGCTACGCGGGGCGGCCGCTGTTCGAGGATCAGCGCCCGCGCAACATCGGCGACATCCTGACGATCATGATCGCGGAGAACATCAACGCGACCAAGTCGTCCGGCGCGAACACGAACCGGCAGGGCAACACCGACTTCAACGTGCCGACGGCCGGCTTCCTCGGCGGGCTGTTCGCGAAGGCGAACCTGTCGGCGACCGGCGCGAACAAGTTCGCGGCCACCGGCGGCGCGAGCGCGGCGAACACGTTCAACGGCACGATCACGGTGACCGTCACCAACGTGCTGCCGAACGGCAACCTCGTGGTCAGCGGCGAGAAGCAGATGCTGATCAACCAGGGCAACGAATTCGTGCGTTTCTCGGGAGTCGTCAACCCGAACACGATCTCGGGCGCGAACTCGGTCTACTCGACGCAGGTCGCCGACGCGAAGATCGAATACTCGTCGAAGGGCTACATCAACGAAGCCGAGACGATGGGCTGGCTGCAGCGCTTCTTCCTCAATATCGCGCCGTGGTGATGACGATGCAGCTGCCTCTTTTTCACCGCCTGTCAACGCGTGCGCTCGCCGCCGCGCGGTTTGCCGCCTTCATGCTGGCCGCCTGCGTGCTCGGCGCCGCGCCCGCGCACGCCGAACGCCTGAAGGATCTCGCGCAGATCCAGGGCGTGCGCGACAACCCGCTGATCGGCTATGGCCTCGTCGTCGGCCTCGACGGCACGGGCGACCAGACGATGCAGACGCCGTTCACGACGCAGACGCTCGCGAACATGCTCGCGAACCTCGGCATCTCGATCAACAACGGTTCGGCCAACGGCGGCCCGTCGTCGCTGAACAACATGCAGCTGAAGAACGTCGCGGCCGTGATGGTGACGGCCACGCTGCCGCCGTTCGCGCGGCCCGGCGAGGCGCTCGACGTGACCGTGTCGTCGCTCGGCAACGCGAAGAGCCTGCGCGGCGGCACGCTGCTGCTCACGCCGCTGAAGGGCGCGGACGGGCAGGTGTACGCGCTCGCGCAGGGCAACATGGCGGTCGGCGGTGCCGGCGCCAGCGCGAACGGCAGCCGCGTGCAGGTGAACCAGCTCGCGGCCGGCCGGATCGTCGGCGGCGCGATCGTCGAGCGCGCGGTGCCGAACGCGATCGCACAGATGAACGGCGTGCTGCAACTGCAACTGAACGACATGGACTACGGCACCGCGCAGCGGATCGTATCCGCGGTCAATTCGAGCTTCGGCCCGGGCACCGCGACGGCGCTCGACGGCCGCACGATCCAGCTCGCCGCGCCGGCCGATTCGGCGCAGCAGGTCGCGTTCATGGCGCGGCTGCAGAACCTCGACGTGAGCCCGGACAAGGCCGCGGCGAAGGTGATCCTGAACGCGCGCACCGGCTCGATCGTGATGAACCAGATGGTCACGCTGCAGAGCTGCGCGGTCGCGCACGGCAACCTGTCGGTCGTCGTCAACACGCAGCCGGTGGTGTCGCAGCCGGGGCCGTTCTCGAACGGGCAGACGGTGGTCGCGCAGCAGTCGCAGATCCAGTTGAAGCAGGACAACGGCGCGCTGAAGATGGTGACGGCCGGCGCGAATCTCGCCGACGTCGTGAAGGCGCTGAACACGCTCGGCGCGACGCCCGCGGACCTGATGTCGATCCTGCAGGCGATGAAGGCGGCCGGCGCGCTGCGCGCCGACCTGGAGGTGATCTAAATGGCAGCCACGCTCCCCAACGCAAACGACCTCACGCAGCGCTTCGCGCTCGACGTGCAGGGTTTCGACGCGCTGCGCGCGCAGGCGAAGCAGTCGCCGCAGGCCGGCGCGAAGGCGGTGGCCGGCCAGTTCGACGCGATGTTCACGCAGATGATGCTCAAGAGCATGCGCGATGCGTCGCCCGACGGCGGGCTGTTCGATTCGCATACGTCGAAGATGTACACGTCGATGCTCGACCAGCAGCTCGCGCAGCAGATGTCGACGCGCGGGATCGGCGTCGCCGACGCGCTGATGAAGCAGTTGCTGCGCAATGCGGGCGCCGGTGCGGGCAGCGATACGGCAGCGGATGTGGGCGCGGGCGGCATGGGCGCCGGCGGCCTTGGCACGGCCGGCAACGAAGGCAGCCTCGCCGCGATGAACGCGATGGCGAAGGCCTATGCGAACGCGGCGAACAACGGCGGGCTCGCCGGTGCGCGCGGCTATTCGGCCGGCAGCGCGCTGACGCCGCCGGTCAAGGGCGCGAGCGGCGTGCAGGACGCGGACGCATTCGTCGACCGGCTCGCGGCCCCCGCGCAGGCGGCCAGCGCGACGACCGGCATCCCGGCGCGTTTCATCGTCGGCCAGGCCGCGCTCGAATCGGGCTGGGGCAAGCGCGAGATCCGCGCGGCGGACGGCTCGACCAGCTACAACGTGTTCGGCATCAAGGCGAACAAGAGCTGGACCGGCCGCACCGTGTCGGCGCTGACCACCGAATACGTGAACGGCACGCCGCGCCGCGTGGTCGCGAAGTTCCGCGCGTACGACTCGTACGAGCACGCGATGACCGATTACGCGAACCTGCTGAAGAACAACCCGCGCTACGCGGGCGTGCTGAGCGCGAGCCGCAGCGTCGAGGGCTTCGCGCACGGCATGCAGAAGGCCGGTTACGCAACCGACCCGAATTACGCGAAGAAGCTGATCTCGATCATGCAGCAGATCGGCTGACGGGCCCGCCCGTCGTCGGTTCGTCCCCCCTTCGGACCGCGCCCGGCACCTTGCCGCGCGCGGTTTCAACGTTTGCGCGAAATAAATCGCCGTTTCGATCTAAACTTTCGGTCAGCACTGCCGCTAAGTGTGAGAGACCTGCGACCGGGCCCCCGTTCTGGCCCGGTTTTATTGCGCACCGGTTGCCCCGGGCGCCCATGACAAGAAAGACCGGCTAGCCATGAATATCGAAACGTCGACGGACCCCAGCCTGGATGCAGGCCACTCCGGGCCCGACTATGCCCGCCGCAATCCGCTGGAAATCGGCGTGCAGCTGCGCAACCTGGTGAATCGCGGCGATTTCCTGACCGTGCAGTACCCGGGCGGCCAGCTCGTCACGCGTCTGCTCGAGGTCGACGTCGGCGCGCGGACGTTCACGTTCGACTGGGGCGCGCTGTCCGAGCAGAACGCCGGCATCCTCGGCGCGTCGCGCTGCACGTTCGCGGCTTCGCCGGAGGGCGTGCGCGTCGAATTCACCACGGGCACGCCGCGCGAGACGCGCTACGAGGGGCTGCCCGCGTTCGTCGCCGATTTCCCGGACGTGCTGGTGTGCATCCAGCGCCGCGAATATTTCCGCGTGGATGCGCCGATCGTCGATCCGTTCCTGTGCCGCGGAAAGCTGCCGGACGGCGAAGGCTTCCTGTTCGAGGTGCACAACCTGTCGCTCGGCGGCGTGGGGCTGCGCACGGCCGACGAGCGCGTCGAGGCGCTCGAGGTCGGCACGCTGCTGCCGGACGTCGAGCTCGAGCTGACCGGCCACGGCAAGCTGTCGCTCGACCTGCAACTGGTGTCGCAGCGTTCGACGCAGATGCCGAACGGGTCGCGCCGCTACCAGCTCGGCTTCCGTTACATGTCGCTGCCGGGCAGCGCGGAGAACACGCTGCAGCGGCTGATCACCCAGCTCGAAATGAAGCGCCGCTCGCTCGCGCGGGCCTGACGCGTACGCGGCGCCGGCCCGTCCGGGCCGCCCGCGCAGCGCCGCCGGCACCTTTCGCCGGCCGCTTCGAACGGCGACGCACGCCCGTGCGTCGCGCGTGCATTTTTTCCTCAATTTTTTCGATCCGCGGCCGTTATACCGGGAGTCACGCAACCCGGCGGCCGCAGCGCGGCCGGCTCATCAGGATCGCGCATGTCCAACTCACTCATGAACCTCGGTGTCAGCGGCCTGAATGCCGCGCTCTGGGGCCTCACGACGACCGGCCAGAACATCAGCAACGCGGCGACGCCCGGCTATTCGGTCGAACGCCCCGTCTATGCCGAGGCAAGCGGGCAGTACACCAGCAGCGGCTACATGCCCCAGGGCGTGAACACCGTCACCGTGCAGCGGCAGTACAGCCAGTACCTGAGCGACCAGTTGAACGGCGCGCAGACGCAGGGCGGCGCGCTGTCGACGTGGTACTCGCTCGTCACGCAGCTGAACAACTACATCGGCAGCCCGACGGCCGGCATCTCGACCGCGATCACGAGCTACTTCACCGGGATGCAGAACGTCGCGAACAGCGCGTCCGACTCGTCGGTGCGGCAGACCGCGATGAGCAATGCGCAGACGCTCGCGAACCAGATCACGGCGGCCGGCCAGCAGTACGACGCACTGCGCCAGAGCGTGAACACGCAGCTCACCAGCACCGTCACGCAGATCAACGCGTACACCGCGCAGATCGCGCAACTGAACCAGCAGATCGCGTCGGCGAGCAGCCAGGGCCAGCCGCCGAACCAGCTGATGGACCAGCGCGACCTCGCGGTGTCGAACCTGTCGAATCTCGCGGGCGTGCAGGTGGTGCGCAACAGCGACGGCTACAGCGTGTTCATGTCGGGCGGCACGCCGCTCGTCGTCGCGGACAAGAGCTACCAGCTCGCGACCGTCACGTCGCCGTCCGATCCGAGCGAGCTGACCGTCGTGTCGCAGGGCATCGCGGGCGCGAACCCGCAGGGGCCGAACCAGTTCCTGTCCGACGCGTCGCTGTCGGGCGGCACGCTGGGCGGCCTGCTCGCGTTCCGCAGCCAGACGCTCGACCCGGCCGAAGCGCAGCTCGGCGCGATCGCGACCAGCTTCGCCGCGCAGGTCAATGCGCAGAACGCGCTCGGCATCGACCTGTCGGGCAAGGTCGGCGGAAACCTGTTTTCGACCGGCGCGCCGATCACCTACGCGAACCAGGGCAATACCGGCAACGCGGCGCTTTCCGTGTCGTTCGCGAACGCCGCGCAGCCGACCACCAGCGACTACACGCTCGCGTACGACGGCACGAACTACACGCTGACCGACCGTGCGACCGGCACGGTGGTCGGTACGTCGACGTCGATGCCGGCCTCGATCGGCGGGCTGAACTTCTCGTTCTCGTCCGGCTCGATGAGCGCCGGCGACAAGTTCACCGTGCAGCCGACGCGCGGCGCGCTGAACGGCTTTGGCCTCGCGACGTCGAACGGCTCCGCGATCGCGGCGGCCGCGCCGTACGTGCCGTCGGCCACGACGACCAACACCGGCAACGGCACGATCGGCGGGCTGTCGGTCACGAGCGCGACGGCCGCGGCCAACGCGCACAACTACACGATCACGATGGGCGGCACCACGGCCGCGCCGACCTACACGGTCACCGACAACACGGTCGTGCCGCCGACGACCAGCGCCGCGCAGCCGTACCAGTCCGGCTCGCCGATCACGCTGACGGCGGGCGTCACGGTGACGGTGTCGGGCACGCCGGCGGTGGGCGACACGTTCAAGGTCGCGCCGAACACGGGCGGCACGAACGACGGCAGCAACGCGCTCGCGCTGTCGAAGCTCGTCAACTCGAAGTCATTCGGCAACGGTTCGGCGACGCTGACGGGCGCGTACGCGAACTACGTGAACGGCATCGGCAACACGGCGAGCCAGCTGAAGTCGTCGAGCGCCGCGCAGACCGCGCTGGTCGGCCAGATCACGCAGGCGCAGCAGTCGGTGTCGGGCGTGAACCAGAACGAGGAAGCGGCCAACCTGATGCAGTACCAGCAGCTTTACCAGGCGAACGCGAAGGTGATCCAGACCGCGTCGACGCTGTTCCAGACCGTGCTCGGCCTGTTCAACTGATTTCGGGGTAAGCGATGCGGATTTCCACTGCGCAGTTCTACCAGATGAACGTCGCCCAGATGAGCGACCAGCAGGCGCAGCTCTCGCAGCTGTACCAGCAGATCTCGAGCGGCGTGAGCCTCGCGACGCCGGCCGACAACCCGCTCGGCGCGGCGCAGGCCGTGCAGCTGTCGATGACGTCGGCGACGCTGTCGCAGTACGCGTCGAACCAGAACGCCGCGCTGTCGTCGCTGCAGAAGGAAGACCAGACGCTCATCAGCGTCAACAACCTGCTCAACAGCATTCACACGGTCGTGATCCAGGCCGGCGACGGCTCGTTGTCGGACAGCGATCGTTCGGCACTGTCGACGCAGTTGCAGGGTTATCGCGACCAGCTGATGACGCTCGCGAATTCGACCGACGGCTCGGGCAATTACCTGTTCGCGGGCTTCCAGTCGGCCACCGCGCCGTTCTCGAACGCGCCGGGCGGCGGCGTGACCTACAGCGGCGACACCGGCTCGCGCCAGGTGCAGATCGCCGACACGCGCTCGATCGCGCAGGGCGACAACGGCGCGAACGTGTTCCTGTCGGTGCCGATGCTCGGCAGCCAGCCGGTGCCGCTCGCCGGCGCGGCCAACACCGGCACGGGCACGATCGGCGGCGTGACGATCACGAGCCCGTCGGCCGCGTCCAACGCGCACCAGTTCACGATCGCGTTCGGCGGCACGGCCGCCGCGCCGACCTATACGGTGACCGACAACACCGTCGTGCCGCCGACCACGACGACCGCGCAACCGTATTCGGACGGCGCAGGGATCGCGCTCGGCAACGGCCTGTCGGTGCCCGTGTCGGGCAAGCCGGCCCCGGGCGACACGTTCACGGTCACGCCCGCGCCGCAGGCCGGCACCGACGTGTTCGCGGCGCTCGACACGATGATCGCCGCGCTGAAGGTGCCCATCAGCAGCAACACGAGCGCCGCGACCGCGCTCGCGAACGCGATGACCACCGGCACGACCAAGCTGAACAACATGATGACGAACGTCCTCACGGTGCAGGCGTCGGTCGGCGGCCGCGAGCAGGAAATCAAGGCGATGCAGGCCGTGAATCAGACCAACACGCTGCAGGTCAGCAGCGACCTGGCCGACCTGACGAGCACCAACATGGTCGCGACGATCAGCCAGTTCCTGCAGATGCAGAACGCGCTGACGGGGTCGCAGAAGGCCTACGCGCAATTGCAGAACCTGTCGCTGTTCCAGTACATCAATCCGTGATGCACGACGCGCCGGCGGCGAGGTGAGCGCGCGCTTACTTCGCTGTCGGCGCCCGCCGCCGCCCGTGCATCGTGCGCGGACGGGCGCTTCACCGGGCCGCGCGCTCGCGCACCGGTTCTCTCATGCGGGCTGCCGCGTCCTCGTTTGGCCGGCCGCGCATACCGGCTCGCTTGCCAGCCCCCATTCCGCTCCGTAAACTCGCGCCAGATTCCAGACCGGCGCATCCTTCGCAGCCGGCGACCGACGACCGACAGGAGCGCTTTCCCCATGTCCGATTCCTATTTCCCGCGCTGGCGGGTCCAGCCGACCGGCGCGGCCTCGCGCGTGGTCGGCCCCGACGAGCGTCTCGCGTGGCCGCAGATGGTCGCGATGGGCGTGCAGCACGTCGTCGCGATGTTCGGTTCGACCGTGCTCGCGCCGCTGCTGATGGGCTTCGACCCGAACCTGTGCATCTTCATGTCGGGCATCGGCACGCTGCTGTTCTTCGTGCTGGTCGGCGGCCGCGTGCCGAGCTATCTCGGCTCGAGCTTCGCGTTCATCGGCCTCGTGATCGCGGTGACGGGCTACGGCGGCAGCGGCCCGAACCCGAACATTCCGGTCGCGCTCGGCGGGATCGTCGCGTGCGGCGTCGTGTACGTCGCGCTCGGCGCGCTGGTGCAGGCGATCGGCACGCGCTGGATCGAGACGCTGATGCCGCCCGTCGTGACCGGCGCGGTGGTCGCGGTGATCGGGCTGAACCTCGCGCCGATCGCGGTCAAGGGCGTGTCGGGCTCGACCTTCGAATCGGTGATGGCGCTCGTCACGGTGCTGTGCGTCGGCGGCGTCGCGGTGTTCGCGCGCGGGATGATGCAGCGCCTCTTGATCCTCGTCGGGCTCGTGATCGCGTACGTGATCTACGCGATCACGACCAACGGGATGGGCCTCGGCAAGCCGATCGATTTCGCGATCGTCGCGCATGCCGCGTGGTTCGGCGTGCCGAGCTTCCGCGCGCCGGTGTTCGATCCGCATGCGATGCTGATGCTCGCGCCGATCGCGGTGATCCTCGTTGCGGAGAACCTCGGCCACATCAAGGCCGTCAGCGCGATGACGGGCAGCAACCTCGACCGCTACGTCGGCCGGGCGTTCATCGGCGACGGGCTCGCGACGATCGTGTCGGGCAGCGTCGGCGGCACGGGCGTGACCACCTACGCGGAGAACATCGGCGTGATGGCCGTCACGCGGATCTATTCGACGCTGGTGTTCGCGATCGCCGCGCTGATCGCGATCGGGCTGGGCTTCTCGCCGAAGTTCGGCGCGGTGATCCAGACGATTCCGGGCCCGGTGCTCGGCGGCGTGTCGATCGTGGTGTTCGGGCTGATCGCGGTGACGGGCGCGCGGATCTGGGTCGTCAACAAGGTCGACTTTTCCGACAACCGCAACCTGATCGTCGCGGCCGTCACGCTCGTGCTCGGCGCCGGCGACTTCTCGCTGAAGATCGGCGGCTTCGGGCTCGGCGGGATCGGCACCGCGACGTTCGGCGCGATCATCCTGTACGCGATCCTGCGCAAGGAAAAGGAACCGGGGCCGGTGGTTTGATTCGGGCGCGGGCGGTGCAATGCCGCCCGCGGGCGCACCTTCATGCGCCCGTATTCGACTGCCCCTGCAACCACGCACAGAACTGCGCGACGAGCGGATCGTCGGCCGGCGCGCCCGGCGCGATCCACCAGTAGCTGCGCGTCGCGATGCGCGGCCCGTCGAGCGGCATCACCAGGCGCCCGCTCGCGAGCTCGTCGTCGATCAGCGGCAGCGGGCCGAGCGCGACGCCCAGCCCGTCGACGGCCGCCTGCAGCGCCAGGTAGAAGTGGTCGAACGACTGTCGCTTGCGCCCCTTCATCGCGACGCCGGCCGCCGCGAACCAGTCGCGCCAGCCTTCCGGCCGCGTATCCGAATGCAGCAGCACGTGCCGCGCGAGATCGTCCGCGCGGGCGATCGGCGCGCGCTTGAGCAGCGCCGGGCTGCACACCGGAATCACGCTTTCGTCGAGGAAGTGGCCGCTCGTGCAGTTCGGCCAGTGGCCGGCGCCGCGGCGGATCGCGACGTCGAAGCCATTCAGCGTGTCGAGCGGCGCGTTCGACGTCGACAGCTTCAGCTCGACGTTCGGCACGTCGCGCTGGAACCGCGACAGGCGCGGCAGCAGCCATTTCATCGCGAAGGTCGGCAGCGCGTTGATGCGCAGCACGCGCGCCGCGCCGGTGTTGCGCAATTGCTCGGTCGCGAGCGCGATGCTGTCGAAGGCCGCGCGCACGGTGTCCAGGTAGCGGCGCCCTTCGTCGGTGAGCTTCACGCGCTTGCCGTAGCGGTGAAACACCGGCTTGCCGAGCCACGCCTCGAACCCGGCGATCTGCCGGCTGATGGCACCGTGAGTCACATGCAGCTCATCGCCGGCGGCGCTGAAGCTTTCATGTCGTGCCGCAGCTTCAAAGGCCCGAAGCGCGGAAAAGGGTGGGAGATCGCGTGCCATGCTTGTGATTCTAGATCACAAGGGCGCGCCGATAAAATCGTTTTGCCGGAATCCTGAACGGCGGTAACCTCGCTTCACCGTTTGATGAGGAGCCCCATGCAATCCGCTTTTCAGCCTGACTCGCCGCCCGCCTCCCCGCCGCCTGGCGCGTCTCCTCGCAGCGTCGGCCTCGCCGAGCTGTTCACCGGTTTCCTGTCGCTCGGCCTGATGTCGTTCGGCGGTGCGTTGCCGTTCGCGCGGCGCACGATCGTCGACGAGCGCAAGTGGCTCTCCGCCGACGAATTCACCGATCTGCTCGGCCTGTGCCAGTTCCTGCCGGGCGGCAACGTGATCAATCTGTCGGTTGCCGTCGGCATGCGCTTTCGCGGCGTCGCCGGTGCGTTCGCCGGCATTCTCGGGCTGATCGCCGGCCCGACGCTCGTCGTCGTCGCGCTCGGCGTGCTGTACGCGAAGACGCAGAACGATCCGCGCGTGCAGCACCTGTTCGCGGGGCTCGCGGCGGCGGCGGCCGGCCTGCTCGTCGCGATGGCCGTGAAGGTCGCGAAGCCGCTGCTTCGAGCACCGCGCACGGCGGCGGCGATCGCGGCGCTCGCGTTCGTCGCGATCGCGGTGCTGCGCATGCCGCTGTTGACCACGATGCTCGTGCTGACGCCCGTCAGCATCTGGCTCGCGTCGCGCCGCCGCGATGCGGGCACGCCGCGGCCGGCGCCGGATGCCGCGCCCGGCACGCGGGGCGCGCCCGACGCGCCCCGCTCGCAACAGGAGGGCCGGCCATGAGCGATACGCTGATCGACATCGCGACGATCTTCAGTCAGTTGTCGCTGCTCGCGTTCGGCGGCGGCAACACGATCCTGCCGGAGATGCAGCGGCAGGTCGTCGACGTGCATCACTGGATGAGCGCGCACGAGTTCACCGCGCTGTTCGCGCTGGCCCAGGCGGCGCCCGGGCCGAACATGATGATCGTGTCGCTGGTCGGCTGGCACGTGGCCGGCTGGGCCGGGCTGCTTGTCGCGTCGCTCGCGAAGTTCGGGCCGTCGTCGATCGTCACCGTGCTCGCGCTGCATGCGTGGGAGCGCTTTCGCGACCGGCCGTGGCGCCGCTATGTGCAGCAGGGGATGATGCCGGTGACGGCCGGGCTCGTCGCGGCAAGCGCGGTGCTGATTTCAGAGGCGTCGAACCGCACCGCGATCCAGTGGGGCATCACGGCCGCGTGCGCGGTGCTGGCGTGGCGCACGCGCATCCATCCGCTGTGGCTGCTCGCGGGCGGCGCGCTGATCGGGCTCACGGGCATCGGGCAGTGAGCGGCGCACAACCGCCCTCCCGTGCGCGATACTGTCGCGACTTTTCACGGGAGGATGGATGGATCTCGACGGCGCCAGCCGCAATCTCACTGTCGCCGCCTTGCTGACGCTGTCCGGCGGCTATCTCGACGCGTACACGTACGTCGGCCACGGCCACGTGTTCGCGAACACGATGACCGGCAACGTCGCGCTGCTCGGCATCAACCTGTCGGCCGGCGAATGGGCCGCCGCGCTGCATCACGTGCCGCCGCTCGGCGGCTTCGTGCTCGCGGTGTTCGTCGCGCACCTGCTCGGTCTCGTCGCGGGGCGCGGCTGGATGCGGCATACGGCGTTCGTGAGCCTGATCGTCGAAATCGCGTTTCTCGGCGTCGCCGCGAGCGGCCTCGTCGGCGCGTCGAGCGCATGGCTGATTCCGGGCATCTCGTTCGTCGCGACGCTGCAGACGCTGTCGTTCACCCATCTCGAGGAACTGTCGTACACGTCGGTGATGACGACCGGCAACTTGCGGCGCGCCGCGCAGAAGCTGTTCGTCGGGCTGATTCCGCGCTACGACGCGGGCGCGCTGCACGACTCGGCGCTGCTCGCGACGATCAGCTTCTGTTTCCTGGCCGGCGCGGTGGTCGGCGGCCTCGTGACGCGGCTCGTGCCGGACATCGCGCTGTGGGGCGCCGTGTTGCTGCTCGTCGGCGCGTTCGCGGAGATCGTGCGGCGGGCGTGGCGTCGCGCGGGGAACGGCGGTGCGGGCGACACGGGCGGTAACGGCGACGCGGGCGACAGCAGCGACGGGGCGGCGCAGAGGACCTGAGGGGGCGGGTAAGCGGCAAGCCGCAAGCCGACCGCACCGATCGCAACGACCATTTCACCGCGCCCCGCGCCCCGCGCCCCGCGCCCCGCGCCCCGCGCCCCGCGCGATCGCACCGCACCATCGCCGAACCTTACAGCGCCGCACGTGCCTGCCGGCGCCGTCGCGCACCCTCCCGCCCTCGCGCGAGACCGCCCCGGCGCGGGAAACGTTGTTCCCGGACGACAATCGCGCGATTGCCGCGTATTTCAATTTCTTTCAGCGTTGGCACTGGTCTTATGATTCAGCCCACATCGCGCACGCCATGAACGTGCGCGATCGCCACCCGGCTGCGCACGCGGCCGGCCATGAATGGAGACACCTACAAAAGGGAAAGCTCATGAAGCAGACCACCCGACTCGCAGTCATCGCAGGGGGCGCGGCGCTGGCCTTCGCCAGCCAGTACGCAGCAGCACAAAGCTCGGTCACGCTGTGGGGCGTCGCCGACGCCAGCATTCGTTACCTGACCAACGCCAACGCCAAGAACGACGGCCTGCTGTCGATGACCAACGGCGCGATCACGAACAGCCGCTTCGGCATCTACGGCACGGAAGACCTCGGCGGCGGCCTGAAGGCCGTGTTCAACCTCGAGAGCGGCGTGAACCTGCAGAACGGCGCGTTCGCCGACAGCGGCCGCCTGTTCAACCGCGCGGCGTACGTCGGCCTGCAGAGCCCGTACGGCACGGTGACCCTCGGCCGCCAGAAGACGCCGCTGTTCGACCTGCTGTCGGACACCTACGATCCTCTGACGGTCGGCAACTACCTCGAAAACGCGTGGCTGCCGGTCGCACTCGGCGGCGGCCTGTATGCGGACAACCAGATCAAGTACACGGGCAAGTTCGAGGGCCTGACGGCGAAGGCGATGTACTCGACCGGCACCAACTACGAATCGACCGGCGCCGGCGGCTTCTCGGGCCAGATTCCGGGCTCGCTCGGCAAGGGCAATGCGTGGGGCGTGTCGCTGTCGTACGTGATGGGCCCGCTCAGCATCGCGGCCGGTGCGCAGCAGAACAGCGACAACTCGGCGCGCAAGCAGACGATCTACCACGCGAACGTCGTGTACGCGTTCAGCAAGGCGAAGATCTACGCGGGCTACCTGCGCTCGAAGGACGACACGGGCTTCGTCGACAGCCTGCTCGCGCAGCAGTCGATTCCGGTCGCGAAGGGCACGGGCCGCATCGACGACGGTCCGTTCGCGGGCGTGAGCTGGCAGGTCAGCGCGCCGCTGACGCTGACGGGCGCGTTCTACTACGACCACATGCGCAATGCGATGACCACGAACGGCACGCTCGCGAGCGGCAACCGCTACGCGATCGTCGGCATCGCCGAGTACGCGCTGAGCAAGCGCACCGAAATCTACGGCACCGTCGACTTCAACAAGACGAACGGCGCGGCGAACGTCGAGTTGCCGGGCCGCAGCAACCAGACGGGCATCGCGATCGGCCTGCGCAATATCTTCTGACGAACGTCGGAACGCACGCGCCGGCTTCGTCCGGCACGCATCGAAGAGGCTCCGCGAGGGGCCTCTTTTTTTTCGTCGTGCGAGCTTCATACGCACGCCCGACTATTCGGCGAACGCTCCATTGCGGAAGTCCCGCGCCGTAAGCGATCCGTCGGCAATCCACAACATACTTTTACAGTCCGCGTGCAGGCTTTCCGCTACGCTGCGTGCATCGCGCGTTGCATGCCGTCCGGCGTGCGCGTGCGTCGTTCCGGTGGCGCTCCGTGAGCGCGGCCGGCCTGGTGCGTAACTTGTGTATCCGGCGATGACAAACACGGTCCGCCGGTTTCTTTCGTGGGACGATGCGCTCACGATTTTCTTGAAAGGGGATGACGATGGGTATCCTGAATGTCGTGGGTGAGATCGCCGGCGCGGTCGCCGCCGTCGAAGGCGCGGAGAAGCTGGATCCGGATGCGGGCCTCCTGACCAAGGCGGCCGCGGCCGTCGCCGGTTTCAAGGGCGCCGAGGCGATCGAAGGCATGCTCGAGAAGAAGGACGAGCAGCCGCAGCAGGCGGACGATACGCAGGCGACGGACGGCAGCGACACGTCGCAGGCATGAGCATGGCGGCCGGTCGGGCCGCGGGCGCGCCTTTCGCGCGCCGGGCCGGCCGGCGCCGCGCAATCGGCAGGTCGGGCATGCGGTCGATCGGTGACGCATGGCACAACCGCCAGCCGGTTTGACCGGCGAGAGGCCTCGTCTCTCGCCGTTTTTTATTGGGCGCGCGGCACGCACCACGCGCCGCACGAATCCCCGAATCTTGCTATCGTCCCTCCATCCGAACTGCGATGAGGGAATGCGATGGATTTCGACTACGACCTGTTCGTCATCGGCGCCGGCTCGGGCGGCGTGCGGCTCGCGCGCATGTCCGCGTCATACGGCGCACGCGTCGGCATAGCGGAAGAGGAGCAGATCGGCGGCACCTGCGTGCTGCGCGGCTGCATCCCGAAGAAGCTGCTCGTCTACGCCTCGCACTACCCGCACGAAGTCGACGACGCGAAGGGCTTCGGCTGGACCTTCGGCGCCGGCACGCTCGACTGGCCCGCGCTGATCGTCGCGAAGGATCGCGAGATCAACCGGCTCAGCGACATCTACATCAGCCTGCTGCGGCAATCGGGCGTCGACATGCACGCCGGCCGCGCGACGCTCGTCGATGCGCATACCGTCGCGATCGGCGAGCGCACGATCCGCGCGCGCCACATCGCGATCGCGACCGGCTCGCGGCCGTCGCTGCCGCCGCGGCCCGGCATCGAGCATGCGATCACGTCGCGCGAGGCGCTGTCGCTCGCGGCGCTGCCCAAACGCATCGCGGTGGTCGGCGGCGGCTATATCGCGGTCGAGTTCGCGGGTATCTTCAACGGCTTCGGCAGCCTCGTCGACCTGTTCTATCGCGGCGAAAAGATCCTGCGCGGCTTCGACGACGACGTGCGTGAGTTCCTGACCGACGAGATGACGAAGCAGGGCGTCACGATTCATCCGCGCGCGGTGATCGAATCGATCGAGCGCGCGAGCGACGGCACGCTGTTCGTGCATGTCGGCGACGCGCGGCACGGGCCGTACGACCAGGTGCTCTATGCGACCGGCCGCGTGCCGAACGTCGACGGGATCGGGCTCGAGCAGGCGGGCATCCTGCTCGATGCGCGCGGCGCGATTGCCGTCGATGCGTATTCGGCGACGTCGGTGCCGTCGATCCATGCGATCGGCGACGTCACGTCGCGGCCGCAGCTCACGCCGGTCGCGACGCGCGACGCCGGCTTGCTCGCGCGCACGCTGTTCGGCGGCTCGCGCGTCGCGGTCGATCACGCATACGTGCCGTCGGCCGTGTTCAGCCAGCCGGAAGTCGCGACGGTCGGCCTGACCGAGGCCGATGCGCGTCGTACGCTTGGCGACGTCGACATCTACCGCACGTCGTTCAAGGCGCTGCGTCACACGCTGTCGGGCCGCGACGAGCGCACGCTGATGAAGCTCGTCGTCGCGCGCGACAGCCAGCGCGTGGTCGGCGCGCACATGGTCGGCCGCGAGGCGGGCGAGATCATCCAGGGCATCGCGATCGCGATTCGCGCGGGCGCGACGAAGGCGCAGTTCGACGACACGATCGGCATTCATCCGACCGCGGCCGAGGAATTCGTGACGATGCGGCAGAAGGTGGGCGACTAGCGGGAACCGGGAAACCGCACGCGCGTTTGCACCGATGCATGCGCGCGTGCGGTCGGAATGTCGGAGCGCGCCGAATCGACGGCGTGTCTCATGCCCGTCCGAAATTCGTCAATTCTTTTCAAGAAACCCCGCCTCGATAACCGGACTTGGTATGATCGCGAAAAATCATATACGGGGCCGATCATGCGCGATCAACAGCGCAGCAAGCAGAACAATGGGGTAACCGGCGCACGCGAGCCTGTCGCGTATTGCATTGCCCATCCGCTTCGTGCCGCGACCCATCCGTTGCGGACACCCATCCTTCACATACCGCTATCGCCGGCCCGGCGCTGACCGCATGCGTGCGCATCGCACCGATGCGCGCGTGTCCGTTCGCGCCGTAGCCGTTTCGACCGCCGGATCGTTCGCGAGCCGGCGTGCCCGTGCAGGGCATTCTTTCCACGCAAGGAGACCAGCAGTGAACATTCAGACACGACGCACCGTCCTCGTGGCGGCAGCGGTCGTCGCGGCGCTGTCCGGCTGCGCGACCGAATCGTCGCGCACGCTCGACGTGCCGGCCGTCAGCAGCGCGCAGAAGCCGTACGCGGGCAAGCCCGTCGCGATCGCCGTCGGCAAGTTCGACAACCGCTCGAGCTACATGCGCGGCATCTTCTCCGACGGCATCGACCGCCTCGGCGGACAGGCGAAGACGATTCTCGTCACGCGCCTGCAGCAGAGCCGCCGCTTCAACGTGCTCGATCGCGAGAACCTCGAAGAGATCAAGCAGGAAGCGGGCTTCATGAAGAAGGCGCAGGCCGTGAAGGGCGCGAACTACGTGGTGACCGGCGACGTGACCGAGTTCGGCCGCAAGGACGTCGGCGATCATCAACTGTTCGGCATTCTCGGTCGCGGCAAGACGCAGGTCGCATACGCGAAGGTCAACCTGAACATCGTCGACACGACGACGTCGGAAGTCGTCGCATCGAGCCAGGGCGCGGGCGAGTTCAGCCTGTCGAACCGCGAGGTGATCGGCTTCGGCGGTACGGCCGGCTACGACTCGACGCTCAACGGCAAGGTGCTGGACCTCGCGATCCAGGAAGCCGTGAACCATCTGGCCGAGCAGGTGGACGCCGGCGCATTGAAGGTCGCGCAGTAAGCGTCGCGCAGTAAGCGTCGCAACCTGCCGCAGCGGGCGCCGGGGCCGGCGCCGCGCTCGCACGATTCACCACGACATCAAAAGAGAAAAGACCATGAAACGGGGTAACTGGCTGCCGGCGACGGCCGCCGCCTTGCTGCTCGCCGGCTGCGCGAGCTCGCCGCCGCCGCTCTATCAGTGGACCGGCTATCAGCCGCAGGTGTACGAATACTTCAAGGGGCAGAAGTCGCCGCAGGAGCAGATCGACGCGCTCGAAAAAGCGCTGCAGGACATTCGCGCCAAGGGGCATACGCCGCCGCCGGGCTTCCATGCGCATCTCGGCATGCTGTACGCGAGCATCGGCAGCGAGCAGCAGGCCGAACAGGAATTGCAGGCCGAGAAACAGCTGTTTCCGGAGTCCGCGGCCTACATGGATTTCCTGCTGAAAAAGAAAGGCGGCGCGCAGAAGGCGGCTGATCCGAAGGCAGCCGGCCAGAAGGCTGTCGACCAGACGGTCGCCGGCCAGAAGAACGCCGATCCGACCACCGCCAAACAGTGAGCGACGCGCCAGCCATGTTCAAGACCCTCTCATTCAAGCTGCTGTCCGTGCTGTCGCTCGTCGCGCTGCTGAGCGCCTGCGCGCAGCCGGTGAAACGGCCCGATTACGCGGCGTTCAAGAAGAGCCAGCCGCGCTCGATCCTCGTGCTGCCGCCCGTCAACGAAACCTCCGACGTCGGCGCGACCTACGGGCTGCTGTCGCAGATGACGCTGCCGCTCGCCGAGTCGGGCTATTACGTCGTGCCGGTTGCCGTGATGGACGAGACCTTCAAGCAGAACGGCCTGACCAATGCGGCCGAGATCCAGGAAACGCCGCCCGCGAAGCTGCGCGAGATTTTCGGCGCGGACGCCGCGCTGTATTCGAAGGTGTCGCAGTACGGCACCGTCTACCGGATTCTCGCGAGCGCGACGGTCGTGTCGGCATCGGCGAAGCTCGTCGATCTGCGCACCGGCGACGTGCTGTGGCAAGGCCACGCGAGCGCGAGCAGCGACGAAGGCGGCAACAACGGCGGCGGCGGCCTGATCGGCATGCTGGTGGTGGCCGCGGTCAAGCAGATCGCGAATACGTTGATGGACCAGAGCCACGACGTCGCCGCGTTCACGAGCGGCCGCCTGCTGTCGGCCGGGCCGCCGGCCGGCTTGCTGTACGGGCCGCATTCGCCGAAGTACGGCACGGACTGACCGGCGCATGCGGCGCACGGGCACCGGCTGGTGTCCGTTGCGTCGGCGAGCCGCGTTCCGATCGAACGGCTGCGCGCGAGCGCGGCCGTTTTTTCTCGTGCATCGGCATCGCGGCGGGCGACGGGCTCAATGCACGCCGAACGCGTCGAGCAGCCGATACCAGCTCATCGCGAGCACCAGCGCCGGCGTGCGCAGCGCCTCGCCGCCCGGGAAGTCGCGATGCCGGATCTGGTCGAACAGGTCGAAGCGGCTCGCCTGCCCGTCGATCGCCTCGGCGATCAGCTTGCCCGCGAGCGCGGTCGTGTTCACGCCGTGCCCCGAGAACCCCTGCGCGAAGTACGTGGTCGGCGTGATGCGGCCGAAATGCGGCGCGCGGTTCATCGTGATGTCGACGAAGCCGCCCCACGCATAGTCGATCTTCACGTCCGCGAGTTGCGGGAACGTCTTCAGCATGTCGGCGCGCATCGCCGCGGCGAGATCACGCGGCTCGCGCGTCGAATAGCTGACCTTGCCGCCCCACACGAGCCGCGTGTCGGGCGCCGGCCGGAAATAGTCGAGCACGAAGCGGCTGTCGCAGATCGCCGCGCGGGCGGGCATCAGCGCGGCGGCGCGCGCTTCGCCGAGCGGCTCGGTCGCGATCACGTAGGTGCCGACCGGCATGATCTTCTTCGACAATGCGGGCGCGAGCGTGCCGACGTAGGTGTTGCAGGCGAGCACGACGAAGCGCGCGCGCACGTTGCCGCCGCTCGTCTCGACGACGTGGCCGCCCGCCACGTCGCGCACGCGCGTCACGCAGCTGTCCTCGTGAATGCGCACACCCGCGTCGGTCGCCGCCCGCGCGAGGCCGAGCGTGTAATTGAGCGGATGAAGGTGTCCGCTGTCGGGGTCGTACAGGCCGCCGCAATAGCGGGCCGACTGCACGTAGTCGCCGAGTTCGTCGGCTTCGACGAAGTGGAAGCGGTCGTAACCGAAGCGCTTCGCGGCTTCGTCGCGCCAGCGTTTCAGCGCATCGGCGTCGCGCTCGGTGTTGGCCGCGGTCAGGTAGCCGGGCACCAGCGCGCAGTCGATGTCGTGCTGCGCGATGCGAGATTTCACGAGCGACAGCGTTTCGAGCCCCATGTCCCAGATGCGCTTCACGTCGCCTTCGGGCATGAATTGCGCGAACGTGTCGATGTCGCACGCGAAGCCGCCGATCAACTGGCCGCCGTTGCGGCCGCTCGCCGCCCATCCGACCCGCGACGCTTCGAGCACGGTCACCGAATGGCCGCGCTCGGCGAGGTTGAGCGCGGCGGACAGGCCGGTGAGGCCCGCGCCGATCACGCACACGTCGGCGTCGGTCGTGCCGGCGAGCGGCGCGTGGCGGGTCGTGTCGTTGGCGGTCGCCGCGTAGTACGACGCGACGTGCGGCTGGTTGGCGAATGTCTGCATGATCAGGAAAGCGGAGTGAAAGGGCTCAGAACAGCTCGCGCACGCGGTGGTACAGCATCCCGAGTTCGAGCGCGGGTTGCCGCCACGCATCGCCGCCGGGAAAGCGCCGGTGACGCAGGCGGGCGAACAGGTCGAACGTGCGCGTGTCGCCCGCGATCGCGCCGGCGACCGCGCGTCCGGCGATGCCGGTGAGCGCGACACCGTGGCCGCTGAAGCCCTGGACGTAGAAGAAGTTCGGATCGATCGCGCCGAAATCCGGCGCGCGGTTGCGCGTGACGTCGACGAAGCCGCCCCATGCGTGGTCGACGCGCACGTCGCCGAGCTGCGGGAACACGCCGACCATGCGCTGCCGGATCGTTTCGGCGAGCGCGGCGGGCGACGCGCCGGCCGAATTCGCGCGGCCGCCGAACAGCATCCGGTGGTCGGCCGACAGCCGGAAGTAGTCGAGGAAGAAGTTGTTGTCGCACACGGCTTCGCGTCGGGCGATCAAGGCGTCGGCGCGCGCGCGGCCGAGCGGCTCGGTCGCGATGATGTACGACGCGACGGGCGCGATGCGCGCGGCGGTCGCGGCCGGCAGCACGCCGCCGGGGCCCGCGTTGCAGCACGACACGACGAAGCGGCAGCGCACCTCGCCCGACGGTGTGCGCACCACGGGCCGCGCGCCGCGCGCGACGTCGAGCGCCGGCGTGTGTGCGTACAGCGCGACGCCCTCGCGGCGTGCGGCATCGGCGAGACCGAGGCAGTACCTGAGCGGATGCAGATGGCCCGACAGCGGATCGTGCACGCCGGCCAGATAGCGCGTCGATGCGATGCGCGCGTGGATCTCGCCGGTATCGAGCCACGCGAGCGACGGATGGCCCCAGCGCGACGTCGCGGCGTTCATCCACGCACGCAGGTCGTCGATGCGGCGCGGCTTCGTCGCGACCGTCAGGTAGCCGCGCGTGAAGTCGCAGTCGATCCCGTAGCGCGCGATGCGCTCGGCGATCAGCGCGACGCCGTCGAGCGACAACGACCACGCGGCGCGCGCGCCGTCGGGGCCGAGCTGCTTCTCGATCACGTCGTCTTTCGCGAAGCCGGTGATCGCCTGGCCACCGTTGCGGCCCGACGCGCCCCAGCCGGGCCGCTGCGCGTCGATCACGGCGACCGACAGCCCGCGCGCGCGGCAGTCGAGCGCCGTCGACAGGCCCGCGAAGCCGGCGCCGATCACGCAGACGTCGACGTCGATCGCCGCCTCGAGGATCGGATCGTCGGCCGCGGGCCGCGTGGCCGTGGCTTCGTAATACGAGTCGCGCGCGAGCGCATCGGCGCGGCGGGTGAAAGACTGCGTCATCAAAACGACTCCCTCGAAAAGGCTGCAACCCGCCCGCAGCCACCCCTGAAAACGGCGCGGGACGCCGTGCGCACGGCACGGCGCCCCGCGCGTGCCGCATCAGAACGAATAGATGAACTGCGTCGCGAGCAGGTCGTTGGACTTGCCGTACGACCCGTCGTTGCGCAGGAACACCTTGTTGTTCGCCCAGTCGTGCCGGTATTCGACCTTCACGGTGATCTGCTGGGTCGGATAGAACAGCAGGTCGAGCGCGACGTCCTGGCGCACCGCGCCCTTGCACTCGAAGCCCAGGCCGCCGCCGGCCTTCGACTGCGCCAGGCAGTCCGCATCGACGCCGAAGCCGTTGCTCGGGTCCATCCCGTTGCCGTTCAGCGCGATGCCGCCACCGCCGCCGCCGTTCTTCGAGTTCGCGAGCAGGTCGTAGCGCAGCGTCACGCCCATGCGGCCGACCACCGGCGCGTTGAACTTGCGGTGCGCGAGCAGCGACAGCCCGTACCACTGCGCGAGCCCGCCGTTGAACGCCGCATGCTGCTGCCGGCCGTAGTCGACTTCGGCGTTGTACTGAATGTCGGCGAGCGTGTAGGTCGCGTCGAGTTCGCCGAAGAAGAACGAGCCGTACGCGCTCGGCGCCGCGCCGCCCGGGCCGTAGCTGACGGCACCAGTGGTTGGGTCGATCGCGCTCGCCAGCGTCTGGCGCCCGATGTTGAACGAGCCGCCGAGATCGAGCGCGCTCGACCACGTGTAGTCGGCGCGCGCGGTGAAGGTCGGCACCTTGTTGCTGGTGGTGATCGGGTCGCCGAGCGCATTGGTACCCGTCTGCGTGACCGAACCGTAGGTGCGGTACTGCTCGTTGCCGAGGAAGAACTTCCACGCCCATGCGCCCTTCGTGTAGTTCGCGCCGATACCGACGTAGCTGCCCGGATCGGAGAAATCGTACAGCAGGTTGTGCGTGAGCGTGAGCATCTGGTTCGACTGCTGCACTTCGTAGCCGCCGAAGCTCGGGATCAGGCCGGCGACCAGCGTCGTCTCGGCAGTGATCGGCACGTTGATCACCGCCGTGTTCAGCAGGTTGTCGGTGATCGAGCCGCGCGAGTTCTGCAGCAGCGTGATGCCGTTGCCGCGGTTCGGCATCAACGTGATCTCGGCCGACGGCGCCATCGGGCCGACGCCGAAGGTCTTCTTGATGTCGAGGTAGAGATCGCCGAACGTGCTGTTGAAGTAGTTGTACGCGTTCTCGTGGTTCGCGAACAGGAACGACGACGTGCCGGCCGCGCGGTTGTAGATGTAGGTCGGATCGATGTAGCCGGTGACCGACAGGCCGGCGAGCGGGCCCGTGTTGGCCGCGTCGGTCAGCGAATCGACCTTCAGCTGCTGGTTCGCGATCTGCTGCTTCATTTCGCTGACCTCGTCGTTGGTCAGCGTGGCCTGCGCCTTGCCGTAGTCCGGCGAGCCCGGATCGGCGGTCGCCGCGACGGCCTTGCCGCCGCCGGCCATGCCGCCGCTCGCGCCGGACGTCGCGACGACACCCGCGCCGCCCGGCTTCGCGGCGAGCTGCGCCTGCATCGCCTTCATCTGTTTCTGCAGCGCCGCGACCCGCGCCTGCAGCGCCTTGATTTCGGCGGATGTCGAGCCGGCCAGCGCGATGCCCGGCAACGCGCCGGCCACCAGCAGGCAGATCAGTTTCTTCTTCATTGCGGATTCTCCTAGTCGTGCGCCTGTCAAATCGGGATCGAATCGCGCGCCCCCCCTGGGGCAGCGCGCCTTGCTTGTCTGCAGTGCTTGTTATCCTCGAAGCGGGAGACGAGCGGTCAAGCCGCCGCGAACGCGGCCTTCAAGTCGGCCATCCGGCGACGCTCGCGCGCGATCATCATCCGGTTCACGACGATCACGCCGATCGTCACGGCCGTGATGAACAGCGTCGCCAGCGCATTCATCTCCGGGTTCAGCCCCAGCCGCACGCGCGAGAACACCACCAGCGGCAGCGTCGTCGAGCCCGGACCGGACAGGAACGCCGACAGCACCAGATCGTCGATCGACAGCGTGAACGACAGCAGCCACCCCGACAGCAGCGCCTGCGAGATCAGCGGCAGCGTCACCACGAAGAACACCTTCAGCGGCGTCGCGCCGAGGTCGAGCGCGGCTTCCTCGAGCGACTTGTTCATCTCCTTCACGCGCGACTGCACGATGATCGCCACGTACGACACGCACAACATCACGTGGCCGATCCAGATCGTCAGCATCCCGCGCCCTTTCGGCCAGCCGAACATCTGCTCGAGCGCGACGAACAGCAACAGCAGCGAGATCCCCTGGATCACCTCGGGAATCACCAGCGGCGCGTTGATCATCCCCGTGTACAGCGTGAAGCCCTTGAAGCGGCCGAAGCGCGCGAGCACGAAGCCGGCCCACGTGCCGATCACGACCGACGCGGTGGCCGTCAGCAGGCCGATCTTCAGCGACAGCCACGCGGCGGTCAGCAGCTCGTCGTCGTCCAGCAGCGCCGCGTACCACTTCAGCGAGAAGCCGGACCACACGGTGACCAGCTTCGACTCGTTGAACGAGTACACGACGAGGCTGATGATCGGGATGTACAGGAACAGGAAGCCGAAGGCGAGAACGCCCGTCGACAGCGGTTTGCTCGGCTTGATCATTTCGCGTCTCCCAGTTCCTTGACCTGGTAGTACTGGAACAGCGCCATCGGCACCAGCAACAGCAGCACCATCGCGACCGTCACCGCGGACGCCATCGGCCAGTCCATGTTGTTGAAGAATTCATCCCACATCACGCGGCCGATCATCAGCGTGTCGGCGCCGCCGAGCAGCTCCGGAATCACGTACTCGCCCACCGCCGGGATGAACACCAGCAGGCTGCCGGCGATGATCCCGTTCTTCGACAGCGGCAGCGTGATGCGCGTGAACGCGACCCACGGTTTCGCGCCGAGGTCGTACGCGGCTTCGAGCAGCGTCAGGTCCATCTTCACGAGGTGCGCATAGAGCGGCATCACCATGAACGGCAGGTACGAATAGACCATGCCGATATAGACGCCCGCATCGCTGTGGTAGAGCCGCAGCGGCGTGTGGATGATGCCGAGCGCGATCAGCGTGTGGTTCAGCAGGCCGTCGTCCTTCAGGATGCCGATCCATGCGTACACGCGGATCAGGAACGACGTCCAGAACGGCAGCATCACGGCCATCATCAGCACGTTGCGGCGGTTCGGCTCCGAGCGCGCGATGTAGTACGCCATCGGATAGCCGATCAGCAAACACAGCACCGTCGACACGGCGGCCATCTTCAGCGAGCTGAGATAGGTCGCGATGTACAGGTCGTCCTGCAGCAGGAACGCGTAGTGCGACATCTGCAGCGCGAAGTGCACGACGCCGTCCTTGATCTCGACGAGCGACGTGTACGGCGGGATGCCCATCACCTGGTCGGCGAAGCTGATCTTCAGCACCAGCACGAACGGCAGCGCGAAGAACACGGCCAGCCACAGGAACGGCACGCCGATCGCGACGTCGCGGCCCGACGGCAGGAAGCGCGACAGCGCGGCGAAGCGGCCGCGGCGGGCATGACCCGCGCCGGTTCGCGCGGCGCCGGTCGACACCGGCGCGGAAGGGGTGGAAGCGGAGGTTCTCATCGTGGCGTCCTCACTGCGTCAGCACGACGCCGCTGGCCGGCGACCACGACACGAACACGTCGTCGTTCCACGCCGGTGCGCCGTCGTTCATCAGGTGCGAGCTCGACAGGTTCGACACCACCGTCTTGCCGCTCGGCAGACGCACGTGGTACAGCGAATAGCTGCCCATGTACGCGATGTCGGTGACGACGCCGCGCGCCCAGTTGTGCTTCGAGCCCGGCTTCTCGCGCGATACGTGTATGCGTTCCGGGCGCACCGAGATGCCGACCGGCATCCCGAGCGGGCCGGTCACGCCGTGGCTCACGTACATGCGCGTTTCGAGGTCGTCGCTTTCGACGAAGATGTGATCGGGCTCGTCCTCGACGACACGGCCCTCGAACAGGTTGGTCGAGCCGATGAATTCGGCGGAGAAGCGGCTGTTCGGGTATTCGTAGACTTCGCCGGGCGAGCCGATCTGCACGATCTTGCCTTCGCTCATCACCGCGAGGCGGCTCGCCATCGTCATCGCCTCTTCCTGGTCGTGCGTGACCATCACGCAGGTCACGTCGACCTTCTCGATGATGTTCACGAGTTCGAGCTGGGTCTTCTGGCGGATCTTCTTGTCGAGCGCGGACATCGGCTCGTCGAGCAGCAGCAGCTTCGGGCGCTTCACCAGCGAGCGGGCCAGCGCGACGCGCTGCTGCTGGCCGCCGGACAGCTGATGCGGCTTGCGCTTGGCGTACTTGCTCATCTGCACGAGCGCGAGCGCGTCGGCCACGCGTTCCTTGATCTCGTTTTTCGGCGTGCCTTCCTGCTTCAGCCCGAACGCGACGTTCGATTCGACCGTCATGTGCGGGAACAGCGCGTACGACTGGAACATCATGTTGACGGGGCGGCGGTACGGCGGCAGCGACGCGAGGTCCTCGCCGTCGACGAAGATCTTGCCGGAGGTGGCCGTTTCCAGCCCGGCGAGCATGCGCAGCAGCGTGGACTTGCCGCAGCCCGAGCTGCCGAGCAGCGCGAACAGTTCGTTCTTCGCGATCGTCAGGTTCACGTTGTCGACGGCCGTGCTGTCGCCGAATTTCTTCACGACGTTTTCGATGCGCACGAATGCGTCGTTTTGCGTACGGGGCGCGGCGGCCGGTTGGGTCTGGCGTGCGGCAGCGGAAGCGGGTATCGATTGCATGGGATTCACCATTCGTTCTTCACGGATTGCAGGCGTGAGCGTCCCCGCGCGAGGCGCGAAACGCGACTCGCGAGCAACGGCTCGTGCCGGATGGAACTGGGCGCGCGGTGCGCGCGAGCGGACGGACGTCCGCGAATTTCAGGCGGGCAGGCGTACCGCGATGCCTGCGCCGCCGTGATGCATGGCGATCAGTGGCCCGTCTTCAACTGGGCCCACAGACGGTTCTCGAGGCGCAGGATGTCGGCCGGCATCGGCTTCATCAGTACCATCTTCTTCAGCACGTCTTCAGGCGGATAGACGGTCGGGTCCTGCGCGACGGCCGGCGTGACGAACTGATGTGCGGCCTTGTTCGCGGTCGGGTAGAACACCGTGTTGGTGATCGCCGCGTTGACCTTCGGATCGGAAATGTAGTTGATCCACTTCAGCGCGGCTTCCGGGTGCGGCGCATCCTTCGGGATCACCATCACGTCGAACCACAGCAGGCCGCCTTCCTTGGGATTCGAGAACTTGATGTCGTACGAACGCTTCGCTTCCGCCGAGCGACGGTGCGCGATGCCGACGTCGCCCGACCAGCCGAGCACGACGCACACGTCGTTGTTCGCGAGGTCGTTGATGTAGCCGGACGAGTTGAACTGGGTGATGTACGGGCGGACTTTCTTCAGGACTTCGAATGCGGCCTGGTAGTCGCCAGGGTTCTTGCTGTTCGGGTCCTTGCCCATGTATTGCAGCGTGGCGGCGAACACGTCGACGGCCTGGTCGAGGAACGACACGCCGCAGCTCTTCAGCTTCTCCATGTTGGCCGGGTCGAACACCAGCGCCCAGCTGTCGACGGGCGCCTTGTCGCCGAGCGCCTTCTTCACCGCCTGCGCGTTGTAGCCGATGCCGTCCGTGCCGTACGCCCAGGGCACGCCGTACTGGTTGCCCGGGTCGGCGTCCGAGATCATCTTCATCAGCAGCGGGTCGAGGTTCGCGAGGTTCGGAATCTTCGACTTGTCGAGCTTCTGGTACACGCCGGCCTGGATCTGCTTGGCCATGTAGTTCGAGGTCGGCACGACGATGTCGTAGCCCGAACTGCCGGCGAGCAGCTTCGCCTGGAGCGTGTCGTCGCTGTCGTAGTTGTCGTACTTGACGTGAATACCCGTCTGCTTCTGGAAGTTCGGGATCGTGTCCGGCGCGATGTAGTCGGACCAGTTGTAGACGTTCAGCTCGTCGGCATGCGCCGACGGGCTGGCGACCGACGTGAGCGCGGCCGCGGCGGCGAGGGCGGCGACGGAACAGGCTTGGCGAAGAATGCAGGCACGCATGGTGGAATTCCCTTGAGTGATGGCGGCGTGCGGCGCCCGCCGCACGCCTGTAGGCAAAACCGTTACGAAACGCCCAGTTGCCGGGCGGTGGCATCGACGGCCTTCTTCGCCTTCGACACGAGTTCATCGATTTCCTGGCGCGAGATCACGAGCGGCGGCGACAGCAGCATCCGGTCGCCGGTCGCGCGCATGATCAGGTTGCCGTTGAAGCAGAAGTCGCGGCAGATCGTGCCGACTTCGCCGCCGTTCGCGAAGCGGCGGCGTTCGGCCGGCGCTTCGGCCAGTTGCAGGCTCGCGACCATCCCGTGGCCGTGCACTTCGCCGACGATCGGATGACGCGCGAAGGTTTCGCGCATCAGCGCCTGGAAGTACGGGCCGGTGTCGGTCTTCACGCGCTCGACGATGCCTTCGTCGCGCAGCAGCTTCAGGTTCGCTACCGCGACGGCGGCCGCCACAGGGTGGCCCGAGTACGTGAGGCCATGATTGAATTCGCCGTTGTCGATGATCGGGCGCGCGATGCGTTCGTGAATGCCGACCGCGCCCATCGGCACGTAGCCCGACGTGAGGCCCTTGGCCATCGTGATCAGGTCCGGCTCGAAGCCGAAGTGCTGGTGCGCGAACCATTCGCCGGTGCGCCCGAACCCACCGATCACTTCGTCGGCGACCAGCAGGATGTCGTACTTGCGGCAGATCCGCTGGATCTCCGGCCAGTACGTCGACGGCGGGAAGATCACGCCGCCCGCGCCCTGGAACGGTTCGCCGATGAACGCCGCGACGTTCTCCGCGCCGAGTTCGAGGATCTTCGCTTCGAGCTGCTGCGCACGCGCGAGGCCGAACGCTTCGGGCGTCTCGCCTGCTTGCGCTTCGCCGAAGAAATACGGCTGGTCGATGTGCACGATGTGCTCGACCTTCGACGGCATCTGCTCGTGCATGTAGCCCATCCCGCCGAGCGTGCCGCCCGCGATCGTCGAGCCGTGATAGCCGTTCTTGCGCGAGATCACATACTTCTTCTGCGGCTTGCCCTGCACGCGCCAGTATTGATGCACGAGCCGCAGCACGGTGTCGTTGCCTTCCGAGCCGCTGTTGCAATAGAAGAAGTGGTTGAAGCCGGCGGGCGTGACTTCGGCGAGCATCGCGGAAAGCTCGATCACCGGCGGGTGCGTGGTCTTGAAGAACGTGTTGTAGAACGGCAGTTCCTGGATCTGGCGATACGCGGCGTCGGCGAGCTCCTTGCGGCCGTAGCCGACGTTCACGCACCAGAGGCCGGCCATCCCGTCGATCACCTTGTTGCCGTCCGAGTCCCACAGATAGACGCCGTCGGCCTTCACGATCACGCGGCTGCCGGCGCGATTGAGCGCGCCCATGTCGGAGAACGGGTGAATGTGGTGCGCGGCGTCGAGCGCGCGGTATTCGGCGGTCGAGCGCGCCTGCGTCGCGCGCGGCGCGGCGGCCGCGGCGCTCGGCGCGGCCGGCTGGACCCAGGCAGATTCGTTGCGGTAAGTCATGTTTCCTCCGTGATTCCGTATGCTGTGATGCGCGCTTAAACGTGCAGCAGCAGATGGCGGCGTTCCCACGAGCTGATCACGCGGAAGAACGCTTCGTATTCGGTTTCCTTCAGCGCGAAGTACGCCTTGAGGAACTTGGGCCCGAGGATCTCGCCGAGCGGCTCGCACGCGGCCATCAGCGTCAGCCCTTCCTCGAGGTTGCGCGGCAGCTGGTACGGCAGGCTGTAGCCGTCGCTCACCAGCGGCTCGGTCGGCTCCAGGCGCTGCGTCATGCCGAGATAGCCGGCCGCGAGCGTCGCGGCGAGCGCGAGGTACGGGTTGCAGTCGACGCCCGGGATGCGGTTTTCGATGCGGCGCGCGGCCGGGCCCGAATGCGGAATGCGGAACCCCACCGTGCGGTTGTCGTAGCCCCACTGCACGTTGATCGGCGCGGCCATGAAGCGCGACAGGCGGCGATACGAGTTGATGTACGGCGCGAAGATCGGCATCAGCGCCGGCGTGTACTTCTGCAGCCCCGCGAGGTAGTTGTAGAACATCGACGTCGCGCCGCCGGTTTCCGGCGAAGTGAACAGGTTCTGGCCCGTTTCCTCGTCGACGATGCTCTGGTGCACGTGCATCGCCGAGCCCGGTTCGTCTTCCATCGGCTTGGCCATGAACGTCGCGTACATGTTGTGACGCAGCGCGGCCTCGCGCACCGTGCGCTTGAACAGGAACACCTGGTCTGCCAGCGACAGCGCGTCGCCGTGCATGAAGTTGATCTCCATCTGCGCGGCGCCGACTTCGTGGATCAGCGTGTCGATGTCGAGGTTCTGCGCTTCGCAGTACTCGTAGATGTCTTCGAACAGCGGATCGAATTCGTTGACGGCCTCGATCGAATACGACTGGCGGCCCGTTTCAGGGCGGCCCGTGCGGCCGACCGGCGGGCGCAGCGGCAGGTCGGGGTCCTTGTTCATGTCGACCAGATAGAACTCGAGCTCGGGCGCCACGACCGGTTTCCAGCCCTTCGCCTTGTACAGGTCGAGCACGCGGCGCAGCACGTAGCGCGGCGAGATCTCGACCGGCGAGCCGTCGAAATGCACGCAGTCGTGGATCACCTGCGCGGTCGGATCGACGGCCCACGGGATCAGGCGGATCGTCGACGTGTCGGGCACGCACACCATGTCGGGGTCGGTCACGCCGGTGAGCGACCCGTCTTCCGGGTATTCGCCGGTAACGGTCTGCACCATCACGGCCTGCGGCAGGCGCATCGATTCGCCGGACGTGAACTTGTTGCGCGGCGTGATCTTGCCGCGCGCGATGCCGGCCATGTCGGGGATGATCGCCTCGACCTCGGTGATCCGATGCTGCTTCAGAAAGTCTTCGATGTCTTGCATGTCTGTTCTCGTTGTCTGGTGGGCGCGCTCAGGCGAGCGCGGCGGCGGCGATGGCGCGCGTGCGTTCGGCGCGGCGGGCGCGGCACGCATCGCCGAACGCGCGGAAGATCGCGCTCGACAGCGGGTCCTGCGCGTGTCGCCATTCCGGATGCCACTGCACGGCCAGCGCGAACGCCGGTGCATCGACGACGCTCACGGCCTCGATCAGGCCATCCGGTGCGACGGCCTCGACGGCGAGGCCGGAGCCGAGCTGAGCGATGCCCTGCTTGTGCAGCGAGTTCACGTGCACTTCGTCGCGGCCGCCGGCGAGCGCATGCAGCTTGCCGCCGGGCGTCAGGCGCACGACGTGCGCGGGGCCGTATTGCGTATCCATCGGCGCGTCGTCGTCCTCGCGGTGATCGGCGAAGCCGGGCACTTCGTGTACGCGCTGGTGCAGCGTGCCGCCGCAGACGACGTTCAGCTCCTGGAAGCCGCGACACAAGGCGAGCACGGGCACGCCCGCGACGATGGCCGCGCGCAGCAGCGGCAGCGTCGTTGCGTCGCGTGCGGGGTCGTGCTTCGTGCCGGGCTCGCTCGGCTCGCCGCCGTACCGATGCGGCTCGACGTTCGAGTAACTGCCGGTAAACAGCAGCCCATCCACGGCGTCGAGCACGTCGGCGCTCGACTGCCGCTCGCCGAGCGCCGGCAGCACCATCGCGAGCGCATGCGCGCCATCGACGATCGCGGCGACGTATTTGTCGCCGACCGTATGCGACGCATGCGCGCCGATCTGGGTGAGGTCGGCGGTAATGCCGACGAGAGGTTTCCTTTCCATGACGTCAATCAGTAATCCGTAGGGACGTGACGCGCGTCGGCCCGAATGCGGCAAAACGCAGGCGCGACACGACCCCGCAGCCGGGCGCAAGGCGCACGGCCGCTGGTGAATGGGCGCAACGGGATGGCGTGGCGATCCGCGCTGCGCGCGACGGTCAGGCCGTCGTTCGTTTCATTGCGATACGCGACGCGGCAACGCATGCGCGAACGCGTGCCGTCACCGCACGGACGATGCGGTTGGCGAATCGACAGAAAAAACGAACGACGTGAAGAAAGGAGAGGCGCTACGGCAGCAGCGACGCCACTTCGTCGGTATCGACGGCGACGAATGCGCGTGCGGAAACGGCGTTGTGGCGCCGAACGGAACGACGGGACAGGATGGTGTAGATCGACAGGTGAAGCAGGCGAGGACTATGCCAGCCGCAACTGCCGTCGGAAGCGGGAACGGCGCTGCGCAAACTTCGCACATCGCCTCGATCCCACCTCACCAGAGGGCCACGGACTCTCACGATTACACTCGACTGGTTTGTTGAAAGTATTGAACACCCGATCGTTTCGACGCGCTGGGCGTTTAAAATAATCAAGGTGCCGGCCCCGCATCATTTACATTCGCTGGTATCGATTGTTGCGTTGCGATAACGCTTTTCGATGCCTGTGAAAGCCTGATGACGCTGACCTGAGAGCCAGCATATACGAGCCAATAACGGCGTCAAATGTTTTTTTAAGGTCCTGCATCAGGGCTTTCCCGAGCGTGAAAACAAAAGATTCATAAAAGGAATAATCGACACGGTGTCCATTATTTCGAACGCCTTTCAGGGTTTTCCCCGCTGATGTGCGGCATAAAGTGATTAGAATATTCAACGGCAGTCCGCCGCGTCGTTTCACTTTGTCACCGCACTTATCGTGTCCGAAACCGAATCGATGTCCACCGAAGTCGCCGAGCGCCTGCGTTTCGTGCGCAACAAGCATGGCCTGTCGCAGCGCGAACTCGCGAAGCGCGCCGGCGTCACCAACGGCACGATCTCGCTGATCGAGCAGGGCCGCGTGAGCCCGTCGGTCGGCTCGCTGAAGAAGCTGCTCGAATGCATCCCGATGAGTCTCGCGGAATTCTTCACGTTCGAGCTCGTCGAATCGCGCGCGGTCGTGTCGCGTCGCGACGAGATGCCGAACCTCGGCAACGAGTCGCTCGCGTTTCATCTGGTCGGTGCGAACGTGAAGGATCGCAACATGTGCATCCTGCGCGAGATCTACCAGCCGCTGGCGGACACGGGGCCCGAGATGCTGGTGCACGCGGGGCACGAGGGCGGCGTCGTCGTGTCGGGCCGGCTCGAGCTGACCGTCGACGGCGCGACGTGGCTGCTCGACCCCGGAGACGGCTACTACTTCGAGAGCCGTTTGCCGCATCGTTTTCGCAATCCCAGCGCGGAACTGATCTGCGAGGTCGTCTCGGCCAATTCGCCGGCGACCTTCTGACCGCGCGTCACCGCATTCGCTGCAGGCCGGCTGCGTGCCACGTGCGCGGCGTGCCGCATCGCGAATGCCACAACATTGAGGCATCCTCATGAACAAGTTGACTTTGGCTGACTGGCAACACAAGGCGGCGTCGCTCGAGATCGAAGGGCGCGCATTCATCGATGGCGCGTCGCGCGACGCGCACGGCGGCAAGACGTTCGACTGCGTGAGCCCGATCGACGGCCGCGTGCTGGCGAAGGTCGCCGACTGCGGCGAAGCGGACGTGAACGCGGCCGTCGCGGCGGCCCGCCGCGCGTTCGACGCGGGTGTGTGGGCCGGCTTGAATCCGCGCGAGCGCAAGGCCGTGCTGCTGCGCTGGGCCGCGCTGATGCGCGCGCATCTCGACGAACTGTCGCTGCTCGAGACGCTCGACGCGGGCAAGCCGATCGGCGACACGACCACGGTCGACGTGCCGGGCGCCGCGTACTGCGTCGAATGGTTTGCGGAAGCGATCGACAAGGTCGGCGGCGAGGTCGCGCCGGCCGATCACCATCTCGTCGGTCTCGTCACGCGCGAGCCGGTCGGCGTGGTGGCCGCCGTCGTGCCGTGGAACTTCCCGATCCTGATGGCCGCGTGGAAATTCGGCCCCGCGCTCGCGGCCGGCAACAGTGTCGTGCTGAAGCCGTCGGAGAAATCGCCGCTGACCGCGATCCGCGTCGCGCAGCTCGCGTTCGAGGCCGGCATTCCGGCAGGCGTATTCAACGTCGTGCCGGGCGCGGGCGAACCGGGCAAGCTGCTCGCGCTGCATCGCGACGTCGACTGCATCGCGTTCACGGGCTCGACGGCGGTCGGCAAGCTGATCATGCAGTACGCGGCGCAGTCGAACCTGAAGCGCGCGTGGCTCGAGCTCGGCGGCAAGTCGCCGAACATCGTGCTGCCCGATTGCCCCGATCTCGACCGCGCGGCGCAGACGGCGGCCGGCGCGATCTTCTACAACATGGGCGAGATGTGCACGGCTGGCTCGCGGCTGCTCGTGCATCGCGACATCAAGGACGCGTTCATCGAGAAGCTCGTCGCGGCCTCCCGCGCGTACGTGCCGGGCAATCCGCTCGATCCGTCGGTATCGATGGGCGCGATCGTCGACGGCATCCAGCTCGAGCGCGTGCTGGGTTACATCGAAGCGGGGCGCGGCGAAGGCCGGCTCGGCACGGGCGGTGCGCGCGTGAACGCGGAAACGGGCGGCTTCTACGTGGAGCCGACGGTGTTCGAGGTGAAGCCCGATGCGAAGATCGCGCGCGAGGAAATCTTCGGGCCCGTGCTGTCGGTGATCGTGTTCGACGACGTCGACGAAGCCGTGCGGATCGCGAACGACACCGAATACGGGCTGGCCGCGGCCGTGTGGACGTCGAACCTGACGACCGCGCACGACGTGTCGCGCCGGTTGCGCGCGGGCACCGTGTGGGTGAACTGCTATGACGAGGGCGGCGACATGAACTTCCCGTTCGGCGGCTACAAGCAGTCGGGCAACGGCCGCGACAAGTCGCTGCATGCGCTCGAGAAGTACACGGAACTGAAGTCGACGCTGATCCGGCTGCGCTGACGCGAGGCCGGGGCGGGCGCGTCGCCGTGCGGCGCTGCGCCCGCGGCCTTCGGCGCGTGTTACGCGGTGCGCAGCGCGGGATGGAAGCCGGCGGCCTCGATGATCGACTGCACGCGCTCGGCGCCTTGCGCCGAGTCGACCTTGACGATCTTCGCCGCGACGTCGATGTCGAGCTTCGCGGCGGGGTCCGCGGCCGTCACCGCGCGCGTGATGGCGTTGGCGCAGCCGCCGCAGGTCATGTCCTGGACTTCGAATTCCATCGTGTTCTCCCGGGTTGATGGTTGACGAGTAGGTTCAGCATGAAGCTTGCCATGGTGGGAAGGTCAAGCGCCACATGAGGCGACGTGCATCGCATCAGTCATTTGTAATGCTGAGGTCTGACGAATCTTCATTCGCGTGCGCGCGTCAGTCCGAATTTTTCCCGATTGACGACCGCCCGTTATCGGCGAAATCCGGCGGAGCCTTGCGTGGCAAAGGGCGTGCGGGATCGACTGCCCACGATCTCCCTGGGCGGAGTAAGGGTACTTCGAGGTGAAAATGCGAATCGATCTTAGTATCGATTCCCTTCGATATTTCAAATCATTACGCACATGACCCGTTTCGCTCTCGGTTTCGCGCTGGCCCTGCTGGGCGCCTCGGCAACGTCCGCCTTCGCTGCCGACGACGTCGTCAACCTGACGTTGAAGGACCACAAGTTTTCGCCCGATGGCGTGACGATTCCCGCTGGCAAGAAGGTGAAATTCGTCGTGAAGAACCTCGACGCGACGCCCGCGGAATTCGAAAGCGACGACTTCAAGGCCGAGAAGGTCGTGCCGGCCGGCAAGTCGGTCGAGATCCTGGTCGGGCCGCTGAAGGCCGGGACCTACGAGTTTCACGACGAGTATCACGAAGCGCAGTCGAAAACGCACCTGACCGTCAAGTAAGCCGATACCGACATGCTGTCTACCGCCCTGATCGTCTTTCGTGAAGTGCTCGAGGCCGCGCTGGTGGTTTCGATCGTGATGGCCGCCACGAAGGGCGTGCCGCGGCGCGGCTGGTGGGTGGGCGGCGGGCTGGTCGGCGGCGTGGTCGGCGCCGGCCTGATCGCGGCGTTCGCCGACGTGATCTCGCAATGGGCTTCGGGCATGGGCCAGGAAGTCTTCAACGCGGGCGTGATGTTCGTCGCGACGCTGATGCTCGCGTGGCATTGCATCTGGATGAGCCGGCACGGCCGCGAAATGGCGCTGCACATGGGCGAGGTCGGCCGGGCGGTCGCGGCTGGCAGCCGGCCGCTGACCGGGCTCGCGATCGTGGTCGGCGTCGCCGTGCTGCGCGAAGGCTCCGAGGCCGTGCTGTTCCTGTACGGGATCGCGGCGGGCGATCCGGGCCAGACGCCGCAGATGATCGCCGGCGGGCTGCTCGGCGTGCTCGGCGGGGCGGGGCTCGGCTACGCGATGTATGCGGGCCTGCTGCAGATTCCGTTGAAGCGCCTGTTCTCCGTCACCAACGGACTGATCGTGCTGCTCGCCGCAGGCATGGCGAGCCAGTGCGTCGGCTTCCTGCTGGCGGCCGGCCTCGTGCCGTCGTGGGGCGATGCGGTCTGGGACACGTCGTGGCTGCTCAAGGAATCGAGCATCGTCGGCAAGGCGCTGCATACGCTGATCGGCTATACGGCGCGGCCGGCAGGCATCCAGATCGCCGCGTACGTCGCGACGCTCGTGGCGATCCTCGTGCTGGCGCGGCTCGTCGGCCGGCCGCAGCAGACGGTGAGGCCGCCGCACGCCGCAGCGTGAGTGTTTCCCGGTTCGAATGAAAGGAGGGGCGTCATGGACGCCCCTTCTTTCATTTGCGGTGCGCGACGCGCCTGCGCTCGGTCAGCTGTGGTTGTCGATCCACGCGCGCGCCCATTCGAGCCCCGCATCGCGCGCATCGTCTTCGGTGTCGAACACGCCGAGCACGCCCGACGCCTCGACGAGCCGGTTGTTCTGCGTGATCGTGCCGCTCGCCGCGAAGCGCTCGGGCTGCATGATCTCGTCCTGCTGCAGGATCGCGTGGCCCCAGATCTGGTAGCCGTGGTAGGTCTGCGCTTCCATTATCGAGTCACCTCCGCGGAGCGGCCGTGCGTGCCGACCTGCAGCACGTTGCCGTCCGGCGTGTATTGACGCGGGATGTCGGAGAAGGTGAGCGCGCGCGTCGCGTCCGGTGCGGCCGGTTGCATCACCGTGAGGCGCCCGGGCGCGGGTTGCGCGACGGGGCGCGGGGCGGCCCGGGTTTCGGTCGCGGTGGCGGCCGGGCGATGCGAGCCCGCTTTCACGGCCTGCGCGACGCGGCGCTTGGGTGGTTTCGCGGCGGCTTTCGGCGTGGCGCTCGCGTGCTTCTCCGCGCTCTTGCCGGTGCGCGTGTCGGCGCCCGGGCGTGCGGTCGGCATACGGGCTGCCGGCTGCCGCGCCTCGGGCGGGTTCCAGACCTCGACATAGTGCTCCGCGGCCCAGCCCGTCGACGCGAACGTCAGCGCCAGCAATCCGCATCCAAACAGTCTTACCATTGTCTCTCCGTCATATTCGTTGCGGCGCGTCCGGTCGGGGCCGTGCAGGGGCATTCGGGGAAGCCGGCTCAGGAGAACACCTCGAGCCCGTGTTTCTCGACGATCTGGAGCATGCGCGCGGCGATGCCGCTCGGCCGCTTGTCACCCTGTTCCCATTGGCGGATCGTCGATGTCGTCGTGTTCAGGTAGAGCGCGAACACGCTCTGGCTGACGTTGACCGACTTGCGGATGCGGGCGATCGCTTCCGGATCGAACTGCGGCGCGGCTTCGATGCAGAGATCGTCGTATTCCCGCATCGTCTTCTTGTCGATCAGTTGCGCACGATACAGGCCGGACGCGGCGCTGTGGATCGCCTCCGTCGCATCGCTCTTGAATCGACTCTTAGCCATCGGAAATCTCCACAAGCTCTTTCAGTGCGACCAGCGTCGCGATGCCGCTGTCGGTGTGTCGGCCGACATCCGCCGCGAGCTTTCTGAAGGCGCGCAGTTCGTGTGCGTCGATGTCGTCGCGGTCGCATTTCGCGAACAGGAACACGAACACCCATGTGTGCCCGACCTTGCCCAGCACGATCCCGCGTTGCCGATTCCCGTCGAGGCGCTTCTTCCAGACGTTGCCGCCGAGATCGACGCCCTGGCCGCGGGCCAGTTCCCGCACCGCGCGGCAGAGCTCGCCATCGGCGATTCCCGCTTTCCCGGCTGCCTTGTGAAACCACTTCGTCTTGAAGACGCGTCGTACGGAAGCAGACATGTCGAGCCGGTCGAGTTAGCACAGGATTATATACCACTACGTGGTACATATTTCGACCTGGCCAAACGGCCTGCCTCACACCCGCAAGCGGTCGGGAGGGCCCGGCGAGGGGCCATCCCGTCGCCGCGTATTACTCCACCGTCACCGATTTCGCGAGGTTGCGCGGCTTGTCGACGTCGGTGCCGCGCGCGCACGCGGTGTGATACGCGAGCAGCTGCAGCGGCACGACGTGCAGGATCGGCGACAGTTGCCCGTAGTGCTCCGGCATCCGGATCACGTGCAGGCCGTCGTCGTTGACGATCTGCGTGTCGGCATCCGCGAACACGTACAGCTCGCCGCCGCGCGCGCGCACTTCCTGCATGTTCGACTTCAGCTTCTCGAGCAGCGTGTCGTTCGGCGCGACCGTGACGACCGGCATCGCTTCCGTGACCAGCGCGAGCGGCCCGTGCTTCAGTTCGCCGGCCGGATAGGCCTCGGCGTGGATGTACGAGATTTCCTTCAGCTTCAGCGCGCCTTCGAGCGCGATCGGGTAGTGCAGCCCGCGGCCGAGGAACAGCGCGTTTTCCTTGCGCGCGAATTCCTCCGACCACGCGATGATCTGCGGCTCGAGTGCGAGCACGCTGTTCAGTGCGGCCGGCAGGTGGCGCAGCTCCTTCAGGAATTGCGCTTCCTGCGCGGCGTCGACGTGCCCGCGCAGCTTGCCGAGCGTCGCGGCCAGCACGAACAGCGCGACGAGCTGGGTCGTGAACGCCTTCGTCGACGCGACGCCGATCTCGGTGCCCGCGTGCGTCAGGAACTGCATTTCGGTCAGACGCACCATCGCGCTCGTCGCGACGTTGCACACCGCGAGCGTGTGCGTGTGGCCGAGCGACTGCGCATGTTTGAGCGCGGCCAGCGTATCGGCCGTCTCGCCCGACTGCGAGATCACGAGCACGAGCTGGCGCGGGTTCGGCACCGACTCGCGATAGCGGTATTCGCTGGCGATCTCGACCTGGGTCGGGATCTTCGCGATCGATTCGAGCCAGTACTTCGCGGTGAGGCCCGAGTAGTAGCTCGTGCCGCACGCGAGGATCAGCAGGCTGTCGATGTCCGCGAACGCGGCGGGCGCGGCCTCGCCGAACAGCGTGGCGTCGAAGGCTTCCGTCTGCGGCACGGTGTCGCCGATCGCGCGCGGCTGCTCGAAGATTTCCTTCTGCATGAAGTGGCGATAGGGCCCGAGCTCGACCGCGCCGCCGTACGCGCTGACCACGCGGATTTCACGCTGCGCGGTGGCGCCGTGGCGATCGACGATCGTCACGCCGTCGAGCGACAGCTCGCACACGTCGCCTTCCTCGAGGAAGGTGAAGCGGTCGGTGCTGCCCGCGAGCGCGAGCGCATCGGACGCGAGGAAGTTCTCGCCGTCGCCGTGACCGACGACGAGCGGCGAACCCTGGCGCGCGCCGACGACGGTGTGCGGCTGGTCCTTGTGGATCACGGCGATCGCGTATGCACCGTGCAGCTGCTGCACGGCTTCGCGCACCGCGTCGAACAGGTTGCCGCGGTACAGGCTGTGCACGAGGTGCGCGATCACTTCGGTGTCGGTCTGCGACACGAATTCGTAGCCCTTCGCGCGCAGCGATTCACGCAGCGGCTCGAAGTTCTCGATGATGCCGTTGTGCACGAGCGCGAGCGCGTTCGACGAGAAGATCGGGTGCGCGTTGTGCGTGACGGGCGCGCCGTGGGTGGCCCAGCGCGTGTGCGCGACGCCCGTCGTGCCTTCGAGGTGCGTCTCGCGCACCTGCGTGTCGAGATCGGCGACGCGCGCGACGCTGCGCGCGCGCTTCGGTGCACCCGGCTCGAGCACGGCGACGCCGCACGAGTCGTAGCCACGGTATTCGAGGCGCCGCAATCCTTCGATCAGCACCGGAACGATGTTACGTTGCGCAACTGCGCCGACAATGCCGCACATGAATGGTCAATCCTGTCAGTCGAAGCGGGCGCCGCGGGCGCCCGCAAAAGGTTCAGCTCTTTTTCTTGACCGGGCGGACGTAGCCGCTCTTCGCGGTCTGCGTCTTCTCGTTCAACGCAAGGACGCCCTCGGCGACGTCCTTCCAGATCGTCGTGCCGGCGGCGATCGTCACGCCGCGGCCGACGCGCACGGGCGCGACGAGCTGCGTGTCGGAGCCGACGAACACGTCGTCCTCGATCACGGTGCGGAACTTGTTCGCGCCGTCGTAGTTGCAGGTGATCGTGCCCGCGCCGATGTTCACGCGCGCGCCGATGTCGGCGTCGCCGATGTACGTGAGGTGGTTCGCCTTCGAACCGTGGCCGATCACCGCGTTCTTCACCTCGACGAAGTTGCCGACGTGCGCTTCGTCCGCGAGCTGCGCGCCGGGGCGCAGCCGCGCGTACGGGCCGATCACGGTGTTCGCGCCGAGCGCGGCGCCGTCGATGTGCGTGAACGCGTCGATGCGCGTGCCGGCGCCGACCGACGCGTTGCGGATCACGCAGTTCGCGCCGATCGTCACGTTGTCGGCGAGCGTCACGTTGCCTTCGAACACGCAGTTCACGTCGATCGACACGTCGCGGCCGCAGCGCAGCGTGCCGCGCACGTCAATGCGCGCCGGATCGGCGAGCGTGACGCCGTCGACGAGCAGCGCATCGGCGACGTTGCGCTGATGGATGCGTTCGAGCTCCGCGAGCTGCGCCTTGCTGTTCACGCCGAGCGTTTCCCATTCGTCGTCGGGCTGCGACGTGACGACCTCGAAGCCGGCCTCGATCGCGAGTTCGACGACGTCGGTCAGGTAGTACTCGCCCTGCGCGTTTTCGTTCTTCAGCGCGCCGAGCCACATCGACAGCTGCGCCGTGGGCGTGACGATGATGCCGGTGTTGATCTCGGCGATCTTCAGCTCTTCCGGCGCCGCATCCTTCTGTTCGACGATGCGCGTGACGAAACCGGATGCGTCGCGCACGATGCGGCCGTAGCCGGTCGGGTCGTCGAGCGTGACGGTCAGGATCCCGTAGCGGCCGTCGCGCGCGGCATCGACGAGGCGCTGCAGCGTCGACGCACGGGTGAGCGGCACGTCGCCGTACAGCACGAGCGTCGGTTGCGCGGGATCGAGGAGCGGCAGCGCCTGGCGCACCGCATGGCCGGTGCCGAGCTGCTCGGCCTGCACCGCGAACTGGACGTCGGGTGCGGCGACCGCGGCCTGGACCTGCTCGGCGCCGTGGCCGACGACGACGACGAGCCGGGACGGCTGCAGCGTGCGCGCGGTGTCGATGACATGGGAGAGGAGCGGCCTGCCGGCCAGCGGGTGAAGCACTTTCGGCAGCGCGGAACGCATGCGCTTGCCGGTGCCTGCCGCCAAAATCACGATATTCATGGCGCGCGCGTGGGTCAGAGTTCGAAGCCGACCATTTTAGCATGCGGCCCTTGTCGCTCCGGGCCGGTCGCGGCGGGGCGACAACGCCGAAACGAGGCCGCCGGCCCCGGTTTCGGCGGGTGTTCGGCCCCTGCTTACAGGTCGTCGAACTGGACGATCGAGATCGGTTGGGACGCGCCCGGCGCGGCCGCGTCGTCGCCCGATGCGCACGGTTCCTCGTCGAACGCGATGTCGCCTTGCGGATCGGCCTCGCCCGTCGCGCGCAGCGACTGGAACGGGTACAGCGTCGTGTCCATCAGGTGCGACGGCACGACCTTCGCGAGCGCGTTGAACATGTTGTCGACGCGGCCCGGGAAGCGCTTGTCCCAGTCGCGGATCAGCGCCTTCATTTCCGCGCGCTTCAGGTTCGGCTGGCTGCCGCACAGGTTGCACGGGATGATCGGGAATTCGCGCAGTTCCGCGTATTTTTCGAGATCGGTTTCCTTCACGTACGCAAGCGGGCGGATCACGATGTTCTTGCCGTCGTCCGACTGCAGCTTCGGCGGCATTCCCTTCAGCTTGCCGCCGTAGAACATGTTCAGCAGCAGCGTCTGCACGATGTCGTCGCGGTGATGGCCGAGCGCGATCTTGGTCGCGCCGAGCTCGCCGGCCACGCGGTACAGGATCCCGCGGCGCAGCCGCGAGCACAGCGAGCAGGTCGTCTTGCCTTCCGGCACGAGCCGCTTGACGATGCTGTAGGTGTCCTGGTTCTCGATGTGGAACGGCACGCCGACCTGCTTCAGGTATTCGGGCAGCACGTGCTCGGGGAAGCCCGGCTGCTTCTGGTCGAGGTTCACCGCGACGATGTCGAAGTCGATCGGCGCGCGCTCGCGCAGGCGCAGCAGCACGTCGAGCATCGCGTAACTGTCCTTGCCGCCCGACAGGCACACCATCACCTTGTCGCCCTGCTCGATCATGTTGTAGTCGCCGATCGCCTGGCCGACCTGGCGCACGATCCGCTTGAACAGCTTGTTGTTCTCGTACGCTTCCTTCTGCTCGCGGCGCGTCAGCGCGGGGCGGCCGGCCGGCGCGGCCGCGTCGTCCAGCGTGGCGGCGTCGGCCGCCGTGTCGTTCATGTGGGGGGCGTTCATGCGCGCTCCTCGTCCTTGATGCGAAAGACTTCGACGCCGACGGCGTCGCAGTCCGGATAGGCGTCCGGTTTCTCGGTACGGACGCGTACCGCGCGCACGGTATCGTGCGCCAGCAGGTGCGCGGCGATCGAATCGCACAGCGTTTCCTGCAGGTGGATGTGGCCGCGCGCCAGGCTCTGCGCGACGCTCTGCTTCATCAGGTCGTAATCGACGACTTCGTGCAGCCGGTCGTCGACCGGGGTGGACAGCGCGAGCGGCACGAACAGGTCGATGTTGATGACGACGCGTTGCTCGCCGCGCTTCTCGTGTTCGAAGGCCCCGATGTTGATGTGCACCTCGTAGTCGCGCAGGTAGAGCCTGCGGCAATCCGCGAGGCGGGGGTGCAGGAGAGCGGAAAACATGGTCGTCCCAGTCAAATTGGCGTGCGCGCACGCAAAGCGGCGCGGGCGGCGGCGCTCAGGCCGCGCCCGCGCGGTTCATTCATTCGGGCCGGCGGCGGGCGGCACCAGGTGCTCGCCGCCGTCGACGGTCAGCGTCGCGCCCGTCACGCCGGGCGCGCTCGCGAGATAGCAGGCGGCCGCCGCGATGTCGTCCGCGTGCGGCGCGTGGCCGCGCACGAGCGCCGCGACCCGCACCTTCGGTGCGAGCGCCAGCGCGAGCGCCGACGTCGCGCGGTTCAGCGCGGCCTGCATCAGCGCGTGCGACAACTGCGCTGGTGCGGGGTGAAACAGGGCCTGATCCAGTACGTGGATCGCGCACGCGCGCAGTGCTTCATGCTCGCGCGCGGCGTCGGGCGTCGCATCGGCGAGCGCGCGGGCCAGCGCGAGCGGCGCCGTCACGTTGCGCGCGAGCGCAGCGGCGAGCGACGCGCCGTCCACCGTGTGCGCGTCGTCCGCGCCGGCGCTGGCGCTGACGAACACCGCGCACGCGGGCCGGCCGAGCGCTTCGCCGCATGCGGCGACGAGGGCCGCGGCATCGGCTTCCAGGGCCAGGTCGGCGTCGAGCACGGCCGCGCGGCGGCCTAGCGCCGCGACTTCGGCTACAAGCGCGTCGGCGGCCGCGCGCGGCGCGCCATGGCCGCGCTGCAGCGCGACGTCCCAGCCGCGGCGGGCGAAACCCGTCGCGAGCGCGCGGCCGATCGACGCGGCGTCGGCCGCGCTGCCCAGGGCGCCCGTGACGAGCACCACGCGTGGGGTCGACGTATCGGCTGAAACGGTCATTTACAATGCCGGGATGAACCCGAAAGCTCACGAACCCGCTAGTTTACCTGCTCCCGGCCCCGACGCGCTCGCGCAGTCCGAAACCCTCGCCGCCCAACTGCGCGACGAGATCGCGGCGGCCGGCGGCTGGCTGCCGTTCGACCGCTTCATGGAGCGCGCGCTGTATGCGCCGGGCCTCGGCTATTACAGCGGCGGCGCGCGCAAGTTCGGGCGCCGCGCCGACGACGGCAGCGACTTCGTCACCGCGCCCGAGCTGTCTCCGCTGTTCGCGCAGACGCTCGCGCAACCGGTGGCCGAGGCGCTCGCGGCGAGCGGCACGCGCCGCGTGATGGAATTCGGCGCCGGCACCGGCAAGCTCGCGGCCGGGCTGCTCGCGGCGCTCGACGCGCTCGGCGCCGAACTCGACGAATACCTGATCGTCGATCTGTCCGGCGAGTTGCGCGAACGGCAGCGCGACACGATCGCAGCCGCGGTGCCGGCGCTGGCCGGCAAGGTGCGCTGGCTCGACGCACTGCCCGAGCGGTTCGACGGCGTCGTGGTCGGTAACGAGGTGCTCGACGCGATGCCAGTGCGCCTCTTCGCGAAGGCGAACGGCGCGTGGCGCGAGCGCGGCGTCGCGCTCGACGCGCGGCACGCGTTCGTGTTCGACGACCGGCCGGTCGGCGCAGCCGGCCTGCCGGCGGTGCTCGCGACGCTCGACGTCGGCGACGGCTACGTGACCGAAACGCACGAGGCCGCGCTCGCGTTCACGCGCACCGTCTGCACGATGCTCGGCCGCGGCGCGGTGCTGCTCATCGACTACGGTTTTCCGGCGCACGAGTACTACCATCCGCAGCGCGACCGCGGCACGCTGATGTGCCACTACCGTCACCACGCGCACGACGACCCGTTCGTCTACCCGGGCCTGCAGGACCTCACCGCGCACGTCGAATTCACCGGCATCTACGAGGCGGCGGTCGCCACCGGCGTCGACTTGCTCGGCTACACGTCGCAGGCGCGCTTTCTGTTGAACGCGGGCATCACCGACGCGCTGGCCGCGATCGACCCGTCCGACGTCCATCAGTTCCTGCCGGCCGCGAACGCGGTGCAGAAGCTGATCTCGGAAGCCGAGATGGGCGAGCTGTTCAAGGTGATCGCGTTTTCGCGCGGGATCGACGGCACGCTCGACGCGTTCGCGCGCGGCGACCGCTCGCACGCGCTCTGACGGGCCAGGGCCTGTTTCCATATGGAACGCACATGCTCCGCTGGCTATTGACGACGTTCATCGCGGTGATGATTCTGACGCGCTGCTGGCCGTGGCTCGGCAAGCTCGGCATCGGGCGGATGCCGGGCGACGTCACGCTGACGCTCGGCGGGCGGCGCTACCCGTTCCCGTTCATGTCGACGCTGGTGCTGACGATGCTGGTCTCGATGGTGGCGCGGCTGCTCTGAGCCGAAGACGGCGCGGCCGGGCCGCGGCGCGCGCATGACAGTTCGCGCGTTACAGCTCGATTTCGCCGAGGATCCGGTGCGCAAGCGCCTTCGCTTCCTCGAACGCTTCTTCCTCGCTCGAACTCGTCGTGTGAACGTCGTAGCGCATGTTCTCCGTCTCGTCGCCGTCGTCCCGCGCGAGGATCACGTAGCCCTGAAACTCGCCGTTGTCCGCGCGGTGCGTATGCGCCTTGGCCGTATAGATGCCTTTGGTGAACGTGTTCGTGTCCATCGTGCTCTCCCGCGAAAAGGACACTTCATCGTAGCACTGCGGCGCAACATGTACAGCGCCGCTTATCGGTGACCGATCGGCGATCGGCCACCGTACTGCCCGCGTCGTGCCTTCAACGTCCCTTCACCCTTCGAGCAGCGCGACGATCTCGTCGAGCGTCGGCGCGTGCGCGCCCGTGTGCCGGCACGCGGCGGCGCCGGCCGCCACCGCGAACGCGAGATGCTCGCGCCAGCCGCGCTGCGGTGCGGCCATCAGGCTGAACAGCAGGCCGCCGATCGACGCGTCTCCCGCGCCGACGGTGTCGGCCACCTCGACGCGCGGCGGGCTGGCCTCGTGCACGTCGCCGTCGGCGTAGAGCGTGGCGGCTTGCGCGCCGCGCGTGACGAGCACCGCCGCTCGCGGGTTCAGCGCGCGCACGGCCGCGATCGCGTCGGGGCCGTCGCCGCCGAACAGGTGCCGCAGATCTTCGTCGGACACCTTGATCAGGTCGGCGAGGGCGGCCATCTTCTCCAGCGTCGGCCGGTACGCGGCCGTCATCAGGTTCCGCACGTTCGGATCGAAGCTGATCTTCACGCCGCGCGCGTGCAGGTCGGCCGCGAGCGCGGCCAGCGTGCCCGCGAGCGGTTCGCGCACGAGGCTGATGCAGCCGAAATGCGCCCATTGCACGTGCTCGGTCCAGCCGGCCGGCAGCCGCGCGGGATCGAACGCGAGATCGGCGCTCGCTTCGCCGATGAAGAAGTACGCGGGCGGGCGCGTCTCGTGGACGATCGCGAGCAGCGGCGGCCGCGCGACCCGTTGCAGGAAGCGCAGGTCGAGCCCGGCCGCTTCGCTCGTGTGCCACAGCACGTCGGAGAAGCAGTCTTCGCCGATCGAGCCGGCGAGCGCGCTCGGCACGCCGAGCCGGGCGACCGCGCGCGCGACGTTCCAGCCGGCGCCGCCCGGCACCGACGTCCACTGCGCGTCGCCCGCGCGCACCATGTCGGTCAGGATGTCTCCCGCCGACACGAAAGCCGGAAACGTGCCGCCGCTCATTGCGTCGGCTCGCTGCGTTGCATGCGTGCGAGGGTCGCGAGCACGTCGTAGCAGGCGCCCATCGTGTGATAGTCGGTCTTGCCGGCCGGGCTCTTCTCGTCGCTGTACTTGCGGTTGTCGCAGGTGAGGATCCGGTACCACGCGCCGTAGCGGTGATCGACGAAATGCGCCCAGCTGTAGCGCCAGATCTCGTCGTACCAGTCCCAGAAGCGCTCGCTGCCGGTGCGCGCGCCGAGCATCGCGGCCGCCGCGAAGGTTTCCGCCTGAACCCAGAAATACTTGTTGTGGTCGCAGATCGTGAAGTCGGGGCCGAAGCCGTAGCAGAGGCCGCCGTGATCGGCGTCCCACGCGTGCGTGAGCGCCGCGTCGAACAGCTCGGCCGCGCGCGGCGCGAGCCAGTCGAGCGGGCGGTGCCGCTCGAGGATCAGCAGCAGCTTCGCCCATTCGGTCTGGTGCCCGGGCTGGAAGCCCCACGGCCGGAAGATGTTCGAGCTGTCTTCCTTGTTGTAGTCCCAGTCGACCGACCAGTCCGCATGGTAGTGCTCCCACACGAGGCCGCCCGACAGCGCGGCCTGGCGCTGCGTGATGTGCGAGGCGAGCTTTTCCGCGCGATCGAGGTACGTGAGGTGGCCGGTCGCCTCGTAGGCGGCGAGCAGCGCTTCCGTCATGTGCATGTTCGCGTTCTGGCCGCGATACGACGACACGATCCAGTTCGGCGTCGCGTCGTCCGCATACAGGCCCGCGGCCGCATCCCAGAAGCGATGCTCGGCGAGCTCGTAGGTGGCGGCGATCAGCGGGCGTGCTTCGTCGATGCCGGCCATCGTCGCATGCGCGGCCGCGAGCAGCACGAACGCGAGCCCGTAGCAGTGACGCGTGCCGTCGAGCGTCGCGCGCTTGCCGCCGTCGCGCCAGTCGAGCTCCCAGTCGTAGCCCTGCAGCGCGTCGTCCCAGTGCGCGTCGCGCAGGAAGCGCAGCCCGTGGCGCGCGTAGTCGAGGTGGCGCGGATCGCCGAAATGGCGGTACGCCATCGCGTAGTTGAAGACGAACCGGCAGGTGCTGACGAGATGGCGCGACGTGCGGTTGTAGATGCTGCCGTCGTCGCGGAAGTAATGGTAGAAGCCGCCGGTCGGGTCGAATGCGTTGGTCGCATAGAAGCGCAGCGTGTCTTCAATGTGCGACAGCAGGAACGACGGATCGCGGAAGCTGGCGACGAACGGTACGGCTGGCGTGTGGGCGGCCGGCGCGGCCGTGCAGGGTTGGACCGGGGGCATGTTCATGATTCGGTGGCCGTTACGGTATCGAGTGCCGGGGAGCCGGCGGGCTGGCTGCTGGCCCGCACGATCAGCTCGACGGGCAGGGAAATCTCGGTGCGCTCGGGCGCTTCGGCGAGCAGCAGCTCGACGCCGCGGCGGCCGAGCGCTTCCTTGTCGACCGCGAGCGTCGTGAGCGGCGGGTTCGCGTGCGCGGCGGCCGGGATGTCGTCGAAGCCGACGATCGCGATGTCGTCCGGAATCCGCAGGCCGCGCGCGATGCACACGCGCTGCGCGGCCAGCGCGGCCGCGTCGTTGTACGCGAACACGGCTTCGGGCCGCGGGCCGGGCGCGTCGAGCAGTTGCTCCATCGCACGCGCGGCGCCGGTGTCCGGGTCGAGTCCCGCGTCGATCGTCACTTCGTACGCGGGATCGAACAGCCGCCCGGCTTCGAAGAACGCGCGCCGGTAGCCGATCGCGCGCTGCGCGATGCTGTAGTGCGCGGCCGAGCCGCCGATGAAGGCGATCCGCGAGCGGCCGGTGGCGAGCAGGTGGCGCATCGCGAGCGCCGCGCCCGTCGCGTTGTCGATGTTGACCGAGCGCAGCCCGGGCGCCCACAGGTCGATCAGCACGAGCGGCCGGCCGGTGGCGGCGAGCGCCTCGATCGTCTCGGGCTCGATGAAGCCGGCGACCGCGATCGCGTCGGGCGCGTGCGGGCGCATCTGGCGCAGCACGTCGTCGTTCGGGCCGACCGTGAGCAGCGTCGGCACGATGCCGCGCTCGCGGCAGGCGTCCTCCACGCCGTGCAGCACGTGCGAGAAGAACGGGCTCGCGGGAAAGCGGTTGTGCTGGCGGTGCAGCAGGAAGGTGAGCCGGCGGATGCGCGGCCGCAGCTGGGCGGGATCGTAGCCGAGCTGCTGTGCGATCCCGACGATGCGCGCACGCGTGGTTTCGGACAGGCCGGGCTGGTTTTTCAGCGCGCGGGAGACGGTGCCGATCGAGACCTCTGCTGCCCGCGCCACATCGCGAATGGTCGTACCCATCGTTCGGGGTCTGGTTTGTTTAGGTTGAAAGCGATTGTATAGTAAAACGTATGGCGGAATTCGGGCCGGATAACCGGGGAATACCCGCGAATAACGGGTTTTTTAAGCGCTAATCTGCGAAAACGCCGTTACTAAAAATACTAAACAAAACGCGAAAAAGGCAAGGTGGGGGTGCGCTGTCTGGGGGCGCGGATGGCGTCGCCGGAAAAGGGCCGCAGTTCGGCTGCGGGACGGTGGCGAGCGTGAGGGCGCGGCGCCCTTGGCCTACGCGCGTGACGACGACGTGCCGTTGCGCACCGGCCGAACCTTGCGCTGCCTCCGCATCGGTCCGTCGCACGATGTGCAGGTGCTTTTCCGTGCGTCCCCGGCGACTGCGCGCCGTTCAGCCTGCCGCCGCCATGGCCGGCGGTTCGCCGCGATCGCGCAGCGCGGCGCGGCCGGCATCGAGATCGACGACCGCGAGCCCGTCCGGCTGCTGCTTCGCCCGCCGCTTCGCGAGCGCCGCGACCGACGCGATCTCGTCGCTGCCGTAGCGTTTCGCGCCGTGCGCGCCGGCCGGCACGCCGACCGCGCCGATCGCCATCGTCACGAAGCCGAAAAATGCCGGGTTGCCGTGGCGGTCCTCGCCGCGCAGCCCGCCCGCCTGCCGGTCGGCCTGCGTGTAGAAGAGTTGCGCGCCGTCGTTGAAGCGCGCGATCGCGTCGGCGGCGCGCTCGCGCCAGTCGTCGCGCTGGAACAGCACGAGGAAATCGTCGCCGCCGACGTGGCCGAGAAAGTCGCGCTGCGGATCGCACACGCCGGCCAGCACCGTCGCGGCGAACTTCAGCACTTCGTCGCCCTGCCAGTAGCCGTACTGGTCGTTGAACGGCTTGAACTGGTTCAGGTCGACGTAGCACGCGTGAAAGCCGGCGTCGCGCTGGAGCAGGCGGTCGATGTGCGCGCTGATCGGGATGTTGCCGGGCAGGAAGGTCAGCGGATTCGCGTAGCGCGCGGCCTCGATGCGCATCTCGGTCACCGTGCGCACGAGGCTCTCGCCGGTGCCGAGCCCGACATAGCGGCCGTGTTCGGTGATCACGAAGCCGTCGGCGAGATAGCGCTGGTCGTGGCTCGCGAGCAGCATCGCGAGCTGCTCGAAGGTGGTCGCGTTGTCGATCATCAGCGGCGCATCGTTCGCGAACTGCAGGCACGGCTTCTTGCCGAACACCTCGCGGTGATACGGCAGCGCGAAGCGGTCGATGAAGCCGCGCCGATTCACGAGCGCGACCGGCCGCCCGCGCTCGACGAGCGCGACCGCGTGCAGGTCGGGCATCCGGTTGAACAGGTCGAGCACGTCGTTGCTGGTCGCGTCGCGCGGCAGCGCCGGGGCGGGCACGAGCATCTTCCCGGCGATCGTGCCGGCCGGCCGCACCGCGCGCGTCACGCCGGGAAACACGGCGATGTGCGGCGCGCGGATCGCGTCGCGGGCGGCCGGCGCGACCACCCGCGACGGCTGCGCGTTCGGCCGGCCGAGCAGGAAGCCCTGCACGCAGCAGATCCCCATGTCGCGCACGACGATCAGGTCGCATTCGTTCTCGATGCCTTCCGCGATCAGCTTCGCACCGCTCGCCTGCGCGAAGTGCTGCATCGCCTTCACGGCTTCGAACTTGAGCGGATCGCGCGCGATGTCGTGGATGAAGAAGCGGTCGATTTTCACGACGTCCGGATGCAGGCGCAGCCACAGGTTCATGCTCGCGTTCGCGGTGCCGTAGTCGTCGAGCGCGAACTGGACGCCGGCGTCGCGCAGCGATGCGACCGCCGGCCCGATGTCCGCGAGATCGGGAATCGCGTTCTGCTCGGTGAGCTCGATCACGATGCGCTCCGCGCCGATCCGCGCGCGGCCGAGGAACTGACGAGCGCGCTCGCGTTCGCTGGCGAGCGTGAGGATGGTGCCCGCGCTGAAATTGAGGAACAGCTTGCCGTCGCAGCCGAGCGCCGCGAACGCGTCGAGGCAGGTGAGCGCGGCGGCCCGTTCGAGCGCGATGGTTTCGCCGTCGCGCGCGGCCTGCGCGAACAGCGCGGCGGGCGGCTCGAGCTCGGTGCCGCGCGGGCCGCGGATCAGCCCTTCGTAGCCGATGACCGTCCCCGACCCGAGGTCGACGATCGGCTGGAACACGGCGGCGAGCGCGCGTTCCGCGATCAGGCGCGTAGTGCGGGCGACAGCGGAATCGGAGGGGAGCGCGGGCATGGGCGAGGGCAGCCGAATCGACGGGACGCCCGGCTTAACGGCACCGCTCGCGGAGAGTTGAATGAAGATTTCGTGACACGAGGGGGCGTTGCCGGTGCATCGCGCCGGGCCCGGGTGGGCGCGCGGTGCGAAGGGGACGGATGGGAGGCGGCGCGTTGAAAGCGGAAAGCGGAAAGCGGAAAGCGGAAAGCGGAAAGCGGAAAGCGGAAAGCGGAAAGCGGAAAGCGGAAAGCGGAAAGCGGAAAGCGGAAGGCGGAAAGCGGAAAGCGGAAGGCGGAAAGCGGAAGGCGGAAGGCGGAAGGCGGAAGGCGGCCTCGCGCCCTCCGACGCGTCAGCGCTTGCCCGTGCTCAGCGCTCCCGACGCGGCTGCCGCTCCGCCCTCGTCGTGCTCGCCGCTCGTGTCGCGTGCGCCCCAGCGTTGCGCGAGCGCCGCGCACGCCATCAGCTGGATCTGGTGGAACAGCATCAGCGGCAGCACGATCGCGCCGACCGCGTTCGCCGAGAAGATCACCTTCGCCATCGGCACGCCGGCCGCGAGGCTCTTCTTCGAGCCGCAGAAGATGATCGTGATCTGGTCCGCGCGGTTGAAGCCGAGCCGCTTGCTGACGAACGCGGTCAGCAGCAGCGCGATCGCGAGCAGCACGAGGTTGACGACCAGCAGGCCGCCGAGCGCGCGCGGCGGAATCTGGTGCCACAGCCCCTCGTTGACGGCCTCGCTGAACGCGACGTAGACCACCAGCAGGATCGAGCCCTGGTCGACGAAGCGCAGCACGCCGCGATTGCGGTCGATCCAGCCGCCGATCACGGGCCGCAGCAGCTGGCCGGCGATGAACGGCACGAGCAGCTGCATCACGATGCTGCCGACGGTGCTCCACGGCGACGCCGTGGCGGCCGACTGCGACGTGATCATCAGCCCGACGAGCGCCGGCGTGACGAAGATCCCGAGCAGGCTCGACGCCGAGGCCGCGCACACGGCGGCCGGCACGTTGCCCTTCGCGATCGACGTGAACGCGATCGACGACTGGACCGTCGACGGCAGCGTGCACAGGAACAGCACGCCCGCATACAGCGTCGGCGTGACGAGCGGCTGCAGCACGGGTTTCAGCGCGAGGCCGAGCAGCGGAAACAGCGCGAACGTGCTGAGCAGCACGACCGCGTGCAGCCGCCAGTGCGTCGCGCCGGCAACGACGGCTTCGCGCGACAGTTTGGCGCCGTGAAGGAAGAACAGCAGGCCGACGGCGAGGTTGGTCGCCCAGTTGAACGCATGGGCGGCCGGGCCGCGGCAGGGCAGCAGGCTCGCGAGCACGACGGTGCCGACGAGCGCGAGTGTGAAGTTGTCGGGCAGAAAACGGGGACGGGCCATCGGGAACTCGATTCGGAAATGGCGAAGGCGCGCGTCGCGCGCGCGGATGGCGTTATTGTCCCGGTTGGCGATTCACTACACAAATTCATTGTGTGAATCGATTGATGAGTCGATTGCATGAGGCGGCGGCCGCCGCCGTTGCCCGGCCGCACTCGAAACCGCAGAAGAATGTTCTGTCGCGACCGCCCGCCGAAGCGAAAAAACCTAGCAGTAACATGGTGTTACACCGATGCCGGCGACATAACACTTTTTGGCTCGACACACTTTCCACCCGCCCATAAATTACTGCTGAAAGCCTTGGGTCGGCCGAAAGGAACCGACGGCGGGCGTCGATGGGCACGGAACGATGACGGAACGGGTGAAACGGAAGATCGGACGATGGGCGGCAGGCGTGCTCGGCGCGCTGCTGATGCCGCTTGCGCTCGCCCAGCCGCCCCATGGCGGTCACGGGTTCGGCGGCTTCGGCGGCGGCGACATGCGCGCGTACGGCCAGCCGGCCGGCGGCCCCGGCGCCGGTCCCGTCTGGCGCCGCGTTGCGCCGCCTGCCGACGTGCGTCCGGGCGGCGTGAGCGGCTCGGGTTCCCGGTGGGGGCTGCGCCCCACGCCGTCGTACGGCCATTACGCCGCGCAAAGCCCGTATCGGCCGATCAGCGCCGAAGTCCGCCAGATGCCGCGCCCGCCGGGCGGCGGCAACGTCCCGCTGCGGGCCGGTTCGATCCGCGCCGACGTCGCCCGCTACAACGAGGAGCGCGGCGGTCGCCCGATGCCGCCGCCCCGCTCGCAGGAAGAGCCTGCACACTCGCCTTCTTTCTCCCCGTTCTACCGAAACTGAGCGCCTCGGCGCTCGTCTTCCTGCCGGCTGATGCGAATTCGCCACAGTCGCGCGCAGATTTCCGCTGATTTTCCGACCGCATTGCGCTATCTTTCGCGCCCGGCACGCGCATGCCACGCCGCCGCCCGCCCGTGCGACCGCGCTCGCGCCGGGTCGCCGCGGTGCATCCGGCCATGGATACATTCCGCGAAGTTAATGCCGGCGCTATACCCGCAATAAGTGTGCGCAATTTTGACCGGACGAATGATCCGTAAAGATGGCTGCGCCCCATACGACGCAAGCACTCGGCTCCAAAAAACAACGCTCGCGCCACTTATCGACTATCCGACAAAACCTGGAGATCCCATGAAAGCATTCGCTCGCCGTGCGTCGCGCACGTCCGTCAAGCTGATCGCCGCGGCCGCCTGCGTGGTGGCCGCCGCACCCGTCCATGCGCAATCGAGCGTCTCGCTCTACGGGCAGGTTGACGAATGGGTGGGCGCCACCAAGTTCCCCGGCGGCGATCGTGCGTGGAACGTGTCGGGCGGCGGCATGTCGACGTCGTACTGGGGCCTGCACGGCGCAGAGGATCTCGGCGACGGCTACAAGGCGATCTTCACCCTGGAGAGCTTCTTCCGTGCGCAGAACGGCCAGTACGGCCGCTTCCAGGGCGACACGTTCTTCGCGCGCAACGCGTACGTCGGCATCAGCTCGCCGTACGGCACGGTGACGGCCGGCCGCCTGACGACGCACCTGTTCCTGTCGACGATCCTGTTCAACCCGTTCTACGACTCGTACACCTTCTCGCCGATGGTGTATCACGTGTTCCTCGGCCTCGGCACGTTCCCGACCTATCCGAGCGACCAGGGCGCGGTCGGCGATTCGGGCTGGAACAACGCGGTGGGTTACACGTCGCCTTCGTTCGGTGGCCTGAATTTCGGCGCGATGTACGCCCTCGGCAACCAGGCCGGCGACAACCGTTCGAAGAAGTGGAGCGCGCAGTTCAACTACGCGAACGGCCCGTTCGCGGCGACCGCCGTGTATCAGTACGTGAACTTCAACAACGGCCCGCAGGACCTGAGCGCGCTCGTGACCGGCATGAAGAGCCAGGGCATCGCGCTGGTCGGCGCGACCTACGACCTGAAGCTCGTGAAGCTGTTCGGCCAATACATGTATACGAAGAACGACCAGGTCGCGGGCAGCTGGCACGTCAACACCGCGCAGGGCGGCGTGTCGGTGCCGATCGGCGTGGGCAACGCGATGGCGTCGTATGCGTATTCGCGCGACGCGGGCGGCCTCGACCAGACGCGCCAGACCTGGGCCGTCGGCTACGACTATCCGCTGTCCAAGCGCACCGACGTCTACGCGGCCTACATGAACGACCACATCAGCGGCCTGTCGACCGGCAACACGTTCGGCGCAGGCATCCGCGCGAAGTTCTGACGCGCACGCGCGATCGGTGCGCCGGACGCGCGCGTCAATCGCGCGTTTTGGCTGCATGTTTTCCGTCCGTCATTGCTACCCAAAACGGCGCCGTCACTCGCGGCGCCGTTTTGCCTTTCTTGACCTTTCTGTTTCCTCGCCTTTGTTACCCTATCTCGTAATTGGTTGATTCCCCCGGGATTGCGAGCTAGTTCGATGGATACCCTCGTCAGCATGAATGTGTTTCGCTACGTCGTCGAAGTGGGCAGCTTCGTCGGCGCGGCGGAGCGCATGCAGATGTCGGCGGCGATGGCGAGCAAGCACGTGATGCACCTCGAGCAGCAGCTCGGCGCGCGGCTGCTGCATCGCACGACACGACGCGTCGCGCCCACCGAGGCGGGACGCGAATACTATGAGCGCCTCGTGCAGGCGCTGTCCGAACTCGACGAAGCCGGCCAGGCCGTCGGCGCCGCGAGCGTGGTGCCGCAGGGCCGGTTGCGCGTGACGTCGCTGTCCGCGTTCGGGCTGCGGCACGTGATGCAGGCCGTCACCGATTATGCGGGCCGGTTCCCGGACGTGACCGTCGACATGACGCTGTCCGATCGCGTGGTCGACCTGATCGAGGAAGGCTACGACGTCGCGGTGCGCGCGGCGCCGAACGGATTGAAATCGTCGTCGCTGGTCGCGCGCCAGATCGCGACCGCGCACATCCTGCTGGTCGCGTCGCCGGAGTATCTCGAGAAGCACGGCACGCCGCAGACGATCGCCGATCTCGCGAACCACAACTACCTGCGGCGCGATTCGAATTCGACGATGCTCGATTCGCTCGTGATCGACGCGGCCGCCGCGTCGCGCGTGAGCCTGAACGGCAACCTGATCGTGAATCATCTCGAAGGGCTGCGCGCGGCGGTGCTTGCCGGCGCGGGCATTGCGCTGCTCGGCACCGAAGTGGTCGGCGACGACATCGAGTCGGGCCGGCTCGTGCCGGTGCTGCTCGATTCCGTGCCGCCGCACGAGGCGCCGATCTATGCGGTGTACGCGAGCCGCCGCCACGTGTCCGCGAAGGTGCGCTCGTTCGTCGATTTCCTGGCCGCGCGTTTCGAAGGGCAGTCGCTGTGCCCGTCGATCGAATCGCGGCTGCGCGTGCTGCCGATCACGCGGATGAAGCGCGCCGTCTGAGCCAGATCGTCTGGCCCGTCCACTGTGGCGGGGCAACAAAAAAGCGCGAACCGCAACGGTTCGCGCTTTTTTGTTTGATTCGACGATCTCGCGTCGATGGCGGCCGCGACGGCCGCCGCCTCCGTCAGCGCGGGATGCCGAGCCGTGCCTTCGCGTCGTCGTACTCGCGCTTGAGCCGCTCGACGAGCGCACCCACGCTCGGCAGGTCGTCCATCAGGCCGACGCCCTGGCCGGCGCCCCAGATGTCCTTCCACGCCTTGGTCTTGTCGCTGCCGAAATTCATCTTGGTCTTGTCGGATTCCGGCAGAGCGTCCGGATCGAGGCCGGCCTTCTCGATGCTCTCGCGGATGTAGTTGCCGTGCACGCCCGTGAAGAGGTTCGTGTAGATGATGTCCGACGATTTCGCGTTCAGGATCGCGTGCTTGTAGTCGTCGATCGCGTGCGCTTCCTGCGTCGCGATGAAACGCGTGCCCATGTACGCGAAGTCGGCGCCCATCGCCTGCGCGGCGAGGATCGAGCCGCCGTTCGCGATCGAGCCGGACAGCACGATCGGGCCGTCGAAGATCTTGCGGACTTCGCCGACCAGCGCGAACGGCGACGTCGTGCCCGCGTGGCCGCCGGCGCCGGCCGCGACGAGGATCAACCCGTCGACGCCCGCTTCGAGCGCCTTCTGCGCGTGGCGCAGGTTGATCACGTCGTGCAGCACGATGCCGCCGTAGCTGTGCACCGCGTCGACGATCTCGCGCGCCGGTGCGCGCAGGCTCGTGATGAAGATCGGCACCTTGTGCTCGACGCACACGCGCACGTCGTGTTCGAGCCGCGCGTTCGACTGGTGGACGATCTGGTTGACCGCGATCGGACCGATCACCGCATCGGGATGTTTTGCCTTGTGGTCGGCGAGTGCCGACTGGATCTGCGTGAGCCACTCGTCGAGCAGATCGGCCGGGCGCGCGTTGAGCGCGGGGAATGAACCGACGATGCCCGCCTTGCATTGCGCGAGCACGAGTTCGGGGTAGCTGACGATGAACATCGGCGACGCGATGACGGGCAGCGTCAGGTTCTGCAGGACGGTGGGCAATGCCATGTGATGTCTCCAGTCTCCGGGGGCGTTGCGATCGGACGGTGATTCGAGTGTAGCCCCACAAGCGGTCCGTTCATATTAATACGAACGGTCGTGCGATTCTACGCGAGCTTAACAAACTGCGCGGTGTGCCGGCAATCGAGTGAGTGTTCTCTTTCTACGGTTTCGGGTGCTTGGCGCGCTGTGAAGACGCGTCGGCGCTCCTAAAATAGCCGCCATAACAAACCAACGAGAAACAAACCATGTCGTTTGAGGCGTTTGCACCGTTTCGCGTGACGGTGCAGGACACCGACATTTTCGGTGTCAAAGGAGGCACGGGTCCGCCGCTGCTGTTGCTGCACGGCCATCCGCAGACCCACATGATCTGGCATCGCGTTTCGGCGACGCTCGCGAATCACTTCACGGTGATCGCCACCGATCTGCGCGGCTACGGCGCATCGGGCCGGCCGCCGAGCGACGCGCGGCACACGCCGTATTCGAAACGGGCGATGGCGGCGGACCAGGTCGCCGTGATGCGGCATTTCGGCTTCGAGCAGTTCCACGTGTGCGCGCACGATCGCGGCGCGCGGGTGGCGCACCGGCTCGCGCTCGACCACGCGGAGGCCGTCGAGCGGATGATGCTGCTCGACATCGCGCCGACGCTCGCGATGTACGAGAAAACCGATCGCGCGTTCGCGACCGCGTATTTCCACTGGTTCTTCCTGATTCAGCCGGAGCCGCTGCCCGAGACGCTGGTGGGCGCGCACACCGATGCGTACATCGAGCGCGTGATGGGCAACCGCTCGGCCGGGCTGGCGCCGTTCGCGCCGGAGGCGCTCGACGCGTACCGGGCGGCGCTCGCGCAACCGGGCGCCGTGCATGCGATGTGCGAGGACTACCGCGCGTCCGCGACGATCGACCTCGAGCACGACCGTGCGGATCTCGAACGCGGCAACAAGGTCGCGTGCCCGCTGCGCGTGCTGTGGGGCGAGCACGGCGTCGTCGGCCGCTGCTTCGATCCGCTCGACGAATGGCGGCGCGTCGCGCGCGACGTCAGCGGCCGTGCGCTCGATTGCGGGCACTACATTCCGGAAGAGGCGCCCGCCGCGCTGATCGACGAACTGCTCGCGTTCTTCGAGGCGCGCGACGCGGCGGCATGACGGTGCGGGCGCGCGGGCGGCGCGTGCCGCCCGCGGCTCAGGATGGACGCTTGCCGTCGCGGCTCAGCGGTGTGCGTGGTCGTCCTCGACGAGCGGCGGCAGGCGGCGCGGCACGGGCGTCGATTTCACGATCGCGGTGCTCGTCTCCGCGCGCTCCGTCACCTTCGACAGGATGTCGTCGAGATGCTCGATCGTGCGCAGGTAGAGCCGGCAGATGAAGCAGTCGTCGCCGGTGACCTTGTCGCATTCGACGAACTCGGGAATCCGCCGCAGCAACCCCTCGACCAGATGCAACTGGCCCGGCAGCGGCTTCACGCGGACGATCGCCTGCAGCGTGTAGCCGAGCGCGCGCGGATCGAGCTCGACGGTGAACGCGGCGATCACGCCTTGCGCCTCGAGCCGCCGCACGCGGTCGGCGGTCGCGGGCGCCGACAGTCCGATCTGCCGGGCGAGTTCGCTGGTCGCGATGCGCGCGTCGTCGGCCAGCGCGGCGACGATCGCGCGGTCGGTCGCGTCGAGCGACGCGACGGCGGGCGGGGAAAGGCGTTTCAGCATGATCGCTTTGCTTTCGAAGGTGAATTGGCTGATTCGCTTCAGTTTAGCCGTGGTTGCGGCGAAAGCAAGTTTCTAGAATCGAAGTCATCCACTCTCTTCAACGGAGTTCATGATGGCCTCGAATGAAATGCGCCGCGGCGCCGCCGAGATGATCGTCGCGATGCTGATGTCCGGCACGATCGGCTGGCTCGTGATGTCGTCGCAGCAGCCGCTGACCAATGTCGTGTTCTTCCGCTGCCTGTTCGGCGCCGCGACGCTCGCGATCGTCTGCGCGGCGTTCGGCTTCCTGCGCCGCTCGCTGTTCTCGCCGCGGATGCTCGCGCTCGCGACGCTCGGCAGCGTCGCGATCGTCGCGAACTGGCTGCTGCTCTTCGCCGCTTATTCGCGCGCGTCGATCTCGATGGCGACCGCCGTCTACAACACCCAGCCGTTCATGCTCGTCGCGCTCGGCGCCATCGTGTTCCGCGAGCGGATCACGGCGTCGACGGTCGCGTGGCTCGCACTCGCGTTCGCCGGGCTGGTGTTCGTGGTGCGCGTCGAGCCGGCCGTGCTCGCGGTGCCCGGCGAATATCTGGAAGGCGTCGCGCTGTCGCTCGGCGCGGCGTTCCTGTATGCGATCTCGTCGATCGTCACGAAGCACCTGAAGGGCACGCCGCCGCATCTGCTCGCATTGCTGCAGGCCGGCCTCGGTATCCTGCTGCTCGCGCCGTTCGCGCACTTCGACACCTTGCCCGCGACGGCCGGGCAATGGTTCGACCTGATCGTGCTCGGCGTCGTCAACACGGGGCTGATGTACGTGCTGTTGTACGGCGCGATCCAGAAGCTGCCGACCGCGATGACGGGGGCGCTGTCGTTCGTCTATCCGGTCGTCGCGATCGTCGTCGATCGCATCGCGTTCGGGCAGACGCTCGCGTGGACGCAGGTGTTCGGCGCGCTGCTGATCCTGCTCGCGGCGGCCGGTGTGAACCTCGGCTGGCGCATCGTGCCCACGCGTCGCGCGGCGGTCGGCAACTGAAACGGTCAGACGATTCGACGCGGCCGCGCGGTTACGCCGCGGCCCGTCGAATGCGCGAATCGGGAATGAGGATTGCACGCCGAATGCCGCCCCGCCGACGTCGCGCGCAGCCGTGAAAAGCGCTGTAAGAAGTTGTAGGGAAACACCCGATGCGATGCGGTCGCGTCGCTCGTATGATGCGGGCTGTGACGTTGATCACGTTCACAGGATTCCGATCTCGATGCCGTTCGCCCGTGAGGTTGAACGGCTTTTTTTTATGTCTCGCTGCCCGCGATCAGGCGCCGCCGCGCGTCGAGCCGCGCGAGCAGCGCGCGCCTCGCGTCGTCGTCCGACTCGCGCCATCCCTTGATCTCGCCGCGCGTGCGCAGGCAGCCCGCGCACCAGCCGGTGCGCGGATCGATCCGGCAGACGTCGGTGCACGGCGACGCGACCGTGGCGACCGGCATCGTCACGTCGCTCATGCGGACTCCCGCAACGCGACGTCCGCGACCGGCGCGCCCGTCAGCGACACGAGCTCGTGCGGCGACAGGTTGAACACCGCGTGCGGATGGCCGGCGGCGGCCCACAGACTGTCGAGCGCGAGCAGGTCGGCGTCGATCAGCGTGACGGGTTCGACCAGATGGCCGATCGGGCAGACGCCGCCGATCGCATAGCCGGTGTTGTCGCGCACGAACTTCGCGTCCGCGCGGCCGACCGGGCCGACCCGCTCGGCGACCTTCCTTTCATCCACGCGGTTGACGCCGCTCGCGATCACCAGCACGGGCACGCCGTCGGCCTGCCGGCGAAACAGGATCGACTTCGCGATCTGCGCGACCGAGCAGCCGAGCCCGGCCGCGGCCTCGGCCGACGTCTTGCCGGTTTCGGCGAGCATCACGATGCCTTTCGCATGGCCGCGCTCGCGCAGCAGCAGCGCGACGCGTCGCGCGGAATCGGGGAGGGAATCGAATGAAGCGGGTGTCGTCATGTCGGGGAATCCGTGGAACGAGGTGATCAGACGCAGTTCGCGGCGTCGGCCGCGCTCTGCGCCTTGGCGAGCAGTGCACGACCGGCGCGCGACACGTTCGCGCGGCCGATCGCGTTCGAGATGAAATCACCGGCCGCGACGACCTGCGCGAGATCGACGCCGGTCTCGATGCCGAGGCCCTGCAGCAGGTACAGCACGTCCTCGGTCGCGACGTTGCCGGTCGCACCCTTCGCGTACGGGCAGCCGCCGAGGCCCGCGACCGACGCGTGGAAGATCTCGATCCCTTCGAACAGCGCCGCGTAGATGTTCGCGAGCGCCTGGCCGTAGGTATCGTGGAAGTGGCCCGACAGGCGTTCGCGCGGAAACACGCGCGTGACGGCCGCGAGCACTTCGCGCGTGCGCTTCGGCGTGCCGACGCCGATCGTGTCGGCGATGTCGATCTCGTCGCAGCCGAGCGCGGCGAACCGCTCGACGACGTCGACGACCGATGCGACCGGCACCTCGCCCTGGTAAGGGCAGCCGAGCGCGCACGACACGCTGCCGCGCAGCCGCACGCCGGCGTCCTTCGCGGCCTTCGCGACCGGCTCGAAGCGCGCGATGCTCTCGGCGATGCTGCAATTGATGTTCCGCTGCGAGAACGCTTCGCTCGCCGCGCCGAAGATCACGACTTCGTCCGCGCGGGCGGCGAGCGCATTCTCGAAGCCCTTCAGGTTTGGCGTGAGCACCGAGTACACGGTGCCCGCGCGGCGCTCGATGCCGGCCATCACGTCGGCGCCGTCGGCCATCTGCGGCACCCATTTCGGCGACACGAACGACGCGGCCTCGACGTTGCGGAAGCCGGCGCGCGACAGCCGGTCGACGAGCGCGATCTTCACGTCGGTCGGCACGAAGGTCTTCTCGTTCTGCAGCCCGTCGCGCGGGCCGACTTCGACGATCTTGACGGCGGTGGGGAACGTCATGGTTGTCTCCGGTTTTGTGTAGGCGGAATTCAGTAGCCGCGTGCGTAGTCGACGATGCCGCTGACGGGCGCGCCGCGCTCGAACGCGCGGATCTTGCCGGCGATCTGCTCGACGGCTTCCGCGCGCAGCGTCTCGGCCGAGCTGTGCGGCGTGATCGTGATGCGCGGCGCGCGCCAGAACGGATGGTCGTCCGGCAGCGGTTCGTGCTGGAACACGTCGAGCGTGGCCGCGGCGATCCGGCCGCTCGCGAGTGCGTCGAGCAGGTCCGCTTCGACGAGATGCGCGCCGCGCGCGACGTTGACGACGTATGCACCGGGCGCGAGCCGCGCGAACGCGCGCGCCGACAGGATGCCGTCGGTGTCGCGCGTGCTCGGCAGCAGGTTGACGAGCACCTTCGCGCCGTCGATGCACGCGTCGAACGCGCCGTCGCCGGCGAAGGTCGCGATGCCGTCGAGCTGCTTCGCGCTGCGGCTGTAGCCGCGCACCGGCAGGCCGAGCGTGGCGAGCGCGCGGGCGACTTCGGCGCCGAGCACGCCGAGTCCGAGGACCGCGACGGTGAAGCTCGCGCGTGCATGCGGTTCGAGCGGCTGCCAGCGGCGCTCGCGCTGTTGCAGGTCGTATTCGTCGAAACGGCGCAGGTAGCGCAGCACCGCGTGCGTCACGTATTCGACCATCTGCTGCGCCATGCCGGAATCCTCGAGCCGCACCAGCGGCACGTGCGCGGGCAGCGTGCCCGGATGCGCGTGCTCGAGCGCAAGCAGCGCATCGACGCCCGCGCCGAGGTTGAAGATCGCGCGCAGGCCGTCGCGCGGCGCGAACAACTCGCGCGGCGGGCGCCACACGAGCGCGTAGTCGGCGGCGGCCGTATCGCCCGGCTGCCACGCGCGCAGTTCGGCTTCCGGCAGCGCACGTGCGATCTCGTCGCGCCATGCGCCGGCGTCCTGATGCGGTGAATGGAACAGGATCTTCATTGCGTGAGGGCGCGCGCGCCGGCGAGGCGCGTCGCGGGAACGACGAGTAGGGCCGGGCGCGGCGCGCCGGCGGACGTAGCGGACATCGGGCGACTCCTGACGACCGCCCCGGCGCGTCGGCGCGGGGACCGGTTTCGTGTGAAGCTGACGGGAAGCCCACATTCTACGGTTTCGCAGCACATTGCGCCGTCGGTGCGGGCGGAGCGGCCGGCGCGGGCCGCGATCGCGCGGTCGGCGGGCCGCCGCCGGGCCGTCGGCCGAGCAAAAGCAAAGCACAAAATATTGGTTCGGTCGCCGCGTACCCGACGCCACAATCGAACCTCGTCTTCAAGCAAGCGAGGGCAATCATGCGCGCATGCAGCAAATCGGCGTGGCCGCCGCGGCTCGTCACCGTTCCGGGCCTGCACGGCAGCGAAGGCGCCCACTGGCAGACCTGGCTCGAGCGACAGTTCCCGCGCTCGTTGCGCGTCGAGCAGCACGACTGGGATGCGCCCGATCTCGCGGGCTGGGCGCAATCGGTGCGCGCGCTGCTCGATCGCGAGCGCGGCCCGTTCGTGCTCGCCGCGCACAGCTTCGGCTGCCTCGCGGCTGCACATGCGCTCGCGCAGTGGCCGCATGTGGGCGATGTCGCGGGCGTGCTGTTCGTCGCGCCGGCCAGCCCGAAGAAATTCACCTTTGCCGGGCCGTTCGACGCGCGCCGGCTCGCGGTGCCGTCGATCGTGATCGGCAGTGAGACCGATCCGTGGATGCCGCTCGCCGATGCGCGCGCGCTCGCGCAGCGCCTGGGCAGCGCATTCGTGAACCTCGGCGACGCCGGGCACATCAACACGGCGGCCGGCTTCGGGCCGTGGCCGCGCGCGAAATACTTCATCGACACGCTGGTGCATTGCGCGGCGCCGCTGCGCTTTCGCGACGCGGACGACGGCTTCGAGGCCGCGCTCGTCGATCGCGCGCTCGCGCACGCGGTCTGACGGACGGGTTGCGCGGCGCATGCCGTGCGGTGGCTGGCGCGGCATGGCGGGCCGTCGCGCTTGCAATGCGCAGGCGGGCCTGCCTGACTGCGGCCGGGTGCGAATCGCTCGGCCGGCCGTGCTCGACGTGCCCCGTGAGGCGGCGCGACACCGTGCCGTTCGCGCCGTCGCCGACCGTTACGTCATGCCAGCGCTGGCTCGACGTGAGCGCCCGCCGCTCTTCCCGAGCGATACCGACTGCTATCAGGTGGCGACGGAATCAGCCCGGCGACGACGCGGCCGTGCTGGAGGCGGCTGCATTCGCGGCGGGCTTCGCATCGTCGTCGTCATCGGGCGGGTAGTGCACGACGGGCGGCGCGAGCGGCGCGGCGTCGGACGCGGCGGTATTCGCGGTCGTGTCGCTGTTGAACGCGCTGGCGGCGCCGCTCGAGGCGCCAGCCTGCGGCGCGGCGTCGGTCGCGTTGGCGTCGTGCGGTGCGTCGTCGCTGCAGGCTGTGACGAACACGGCGGCACACAGAACGACGGCGACGGAAACGCGACGCATGACTTCTCTCCTGGCAGGCTGATCGGGAAACGTTTTCGAGTATGCCGCCGCGATGCGACGTTTCGGTGAATCGTCTGCGTTCGGGGCGTGATCGCGCCAGGCTTTCGTCAGGCTGACCGAAGGCCGTCGCAGCGATCCGCCGGCACGCATGGCGGAATTTTCCAGCAGACGCGGATGCTGCGCACATTTACACGGCGCGCCACGCCGCGACCCGGCCGCGGCGACGCGCGCGCCATGCGCGGCATGGCCAATGCGCCCGGCAACTTGCGACCGATGCGCGGCCCGTCACGCCCAAAAACCGGGCGTTATTGCCGCTTCGTCAGCGAACGGCCAGCCGCGTGCCAGCGTGGCGTCATGGAGCCGCTATCACCGGCAACGCGGCCGGCTGCTGCCTCGGTATGCGCCGCGCACCGGTGGCCGGTACCGCACCGGGACCGTGTCCCCCCAATTTCGCGGCACCCGAATTGCTCTTTGCCGATGCGCGTGCCGACCGTGCTGCCATTCAGGCACGGGCGGCACATCCGCGTCCATCCACCATGGAGCGAGCAGAAGTCATGTCCAGCGATCGATCCGATTCTCCGTCCGCCGAACCGGCGCGCGATGCCGCCCCGTCGCCGCTCGGGCCCGGCCGTTCAGCGGCGGCGCCGCCGCTGCCGCACGATACGCCGTCCAGCGCCGCGCGGCGCCGCTTCCTGCAATCCGCGGCGGCCGCCGCGACCGTCAGCGCCGCATCGCACGTTCATCCGCAGCCGCCGTACGCGGCATCCACGCCGGCTGCGCCGCGCCGCGATACGGTGCCGGCGCAGCCGGTGCGTCTCGACATCAACGGGCGCGCGTACACGCTGCAGCTCGAACCGCGCGTCACGCTGCTCGACGCACTGCGCGAATACGCGGGGCTCACGGGCACGAAGAAGGGCTGCGATCGCGGGCAGTGCGGCGCGTGCACGGTGCTCGTCGACGGGCGGCGCATCAACGCCTGCCTGACGCTCGCGGTGATGCACGAAGGCGCGCGGATCACGACCGTCGAGGGGCTGGCGCGCGGCGGCGAGCTGAGCCCGGTGCAGCGCGCGTTCGTCGAATGCGATGCGTTCCAGTGCGGCTACTGCACGTCCGGCCAGCTCTGCTCGGCGACCGCGCTGCTCGACGAGTTCGCGGCGGGCGCGGGGAGCGCGGCCACCGACGACGTGCGGCGCCGTCCCGCGAACCTGTCGGACGACGAGATCAGCGAGCGCATGAGCGGCAACCTGTGCCGCTGCGGCGCGTACCCGAACATCGTCGCCGCCGTGCGCGCCGCGCATGCGGCGCACGGCTAGCCGACGGAGGGCAGCGCAATGGAAGCGATTTCCTACGAACGCGCGACGGACGTCGCCGGCGCCGTGCGCGCGGCGCAGCGGCCCGGCGCGGCATTCATCGGCGGCGGCACGAACCTGCTCGACCTGATGAAGGGCGGCGTCGCGCGGCCCGTCACGCTCATCGACATCACGCGCATCGCGGGCCTCGATACGGTCGACGCGCTGTCCGGCGGCGGGGTGCGCATCGGTGCGCTCGTGCGCAACAGCGATGCGGCCGATCATCCGCGCCTGCGCGCCGACTATCCGCTGCTGTCGCAGGCGCTGCTCGCCGGCGCGTCCGCGCAATTGCGCAACATGGCGACTGTCGGCGGCAACCTGATGCAGCGCACGCGCTGCCCGTATTTCTACGATCCCGCGTTCGCGCAGTGCAACAAGCGCGACCCGGGCAGCGGCTGCGCGGCGATCGGCGGCCACAACCGGATGCACGCGATCCTCGGCGCGAGCCCGCAGTGCGTGGCGGTGAACCCGTCGGACATGAGCGTCGCGCTCGCCGCGCTCGACGCCGTCGTGCAGGTGAGCGGCCCGCGCGGCGCACGGCAGATTCCGATCGCGTCCTTTCACCGCTTGCCGGGCGATCGTCCCGATCTCGACACGACGCTGGAACCGGGCGAACTGATCACCGCGGTGGACTTGCCGCCGCCGCGCTTCGCCGATCATGCGCACTATCTGAAAGTGCGGGATCGCGCGAGCTACGCGTTCGCGCTGGTGTCGGTCGCGGCCGCGTTGCGGATGGACGGCCCGCGCGTCGCCGACGCGCGGATCGCGCTCGGCGGCGTCGCGCACAAGCCGCTGCGCGCGACGGAGGCGGAAGCGCATCTCGCGGGCCGCAGCCCGACCGACGCGACGCTGCGCGAGGCGGCCGCCCTGGCGTTGCGCGATGCGCGGCCGCTCGACGGCAATGGCTTCAAGGTCGCGCTCGCGCAGCGGGCGATCGTCCGTGCGGTCAAGACGGCAGCGGCCGCGACGGGAGGTGCCGCATGAACACGTTGACGGGACAACCGCTCGACCGGGTCGATGGTGTGCTGAAGGTGACGGGCGGCGCGCACTACGCAGCCGAATTCTCCGATGCGCGGCTCGCGCATGCGGTGCTCGTGACGAGCACGATCGCGTCCGGCCGCATCGAATCGATCGATGCGGCGCGCGCCCGCGCGATGCCGGGCGTGCTGATCGTGATCACGCACGAGAACGCGATGCGGCTGCCCAACGGCGGCCGCCCGCCGCTGTCGCCGCCCGCCGGGCGCCGGCTCACGTTGCTGCAGGACGACACGGTGCGCTACAGCAACGAACCGGTCGCGGTCGTCGTCGCCGAAACGCTCGAGCAGGCGACCGACGCCGCGCATGCGGTGCAGGTGCGTTATCGCGCGAGCGAGGCGGTGGTGGATTTCGCGCAGGCGAAGCGCGGCGCGCGCGTGCCGCCGAAGCAGCAGGGCCGCGCGATGGACACGCAGCGCGGCGACGTCGAGGCCGGCCTGCGCGAAGGCGCGGTGGGTATCGACGCGACTTATACGACGCCGATGCAGCACCACAACCCGATCGAGCCGCACGCGACGATGGCGCGCTGGGACGGCCCGACGCTCACGCTGCACGACGCGACGCAGGGCGTGTCGGGCGCGAGCACGGCGGTGGCCGCCGTGTTCGGCATTGCACCGGAACACGTGCGCGTGATTTCGCCGTTCCTCGGCGGCGGCTTCGGCTGCAAGGGTTCGTCGTGGTCGCACGTGTCGTTGTGCGCGATGGCCGCGAAGCAGGTCGGGCGGCCGGTTCGTCTCGCGCTGACGCGGCCGCAGATGTTCGGCCCGGTCGGCGGGCGGCCGTTCACCGAACAGCGCATCGTGCTGGCCGCACGGCAGGACGGCACGTTGACCGCGATGCGCCACGACACGATCGCCACCACGTCGACGTTCGAGGACTGGACGGAAACGTGCGGAATGCTGTCGCGGATCATGTACGCGGTGCCGAACCAGGCAACCACGCACCGGATCGTGTCGCTGAACGTCGGCACGCCGACGTTCATGCGCGCGCCCGGCGAGGCGTCGGGCTCGTTCGCGCTGGAATCGGCGATGGACGAGCTCGCGTGGCGGCTCGGCATGGACCCGGTCGCGCTGCGGCTCGCGAATTACGCGGAGGTCGATCCGCAGGACGGCAAGCCGTGGTCGAGCAACAAGCTGCGCGAATGCTACGAGGCCGGCGCGCGGCGCTTCGGCTGGTCGCGCCGCACCGGCGCGCCGCGCACGATGCGTGATGGCGACACGCTGATCGGCCTCGGGATGGCGGCCGCCACGTATCCGGCGAACCGCAGCGAAGCGTCGGCGCGTGCGCGCATCCTGCCGGACGGCACGGCCGAAGTCGCGTCGGGCACGCAGGACATCGGCACCGGCACCTACACGGTGATGACGCAGGTCGCGGCCGATGCGCTCGGTTTCGCGCCGCAGAACGTGCGCTTTTCGCTCGGCGATTCCAGTCTGCCGCGCGCGCCGGTATCGGGCGGCTCGCAATCGGCGGCAAGCGTCGCGCCCGCCGTGCGCGAGGCCGCGCTCCAGGCGCGCGCGAAGCTGATCGCGCTGGCGATCGCCGACCCCGGATCGCCGCTGCACGGCGCCGCGGCCGACGACGTGACGGTCGACAACGGCTGGGTCGTGCATCGCGGCGAACCCTCGCGGCGCGATCCTGCCGCGGCGGTGATCGCGCGTGCTGGCGGCCAGCCGATCGACGCGCAGGCGACGGCGAAGCCCGGCGACGAGAAGTCGCGCTATGCGTCCCATTCGTTCGGCGCGGTGTTTGCCGAAGTGCACGTCGACGCCGAGCTCGGCACGATTCGCGTCCCGCGCATCGTCGGCGTCTACAGCGTCGGCCGCCTGCTCAACGCGAAGACCGCGCGCAGCCAGTTGATCGGCGGGATGGTGTGGGGGCTCGGCACCGCGCTCGAGGAAGGCTCGCATCTCGACGTGCGCCACGGCCGCTTCACGAACGCGAATCTCGCGGAATATCACGTGCCCGTGAACGCGGACATCGGCGAGCTCGACGTGAGTTTCGTCGACGAAAACGACACGCATTTCAATCCGCTCGGCATTCGCGGCATCGGCGAGATCGGCATCACCGGCGTGCCGGCCGCGATCGCCAATGCGGTCTATCACGCGACCGGCGTGCGGGTGCGCGATCTGCCGATCACGCTCGACAAGGTCGCGACGCCGATACGCGCGTGAGTGTCGGCATCGGCATCGGCGTTAGCGCCGCGGCGTCCTGCGCCGCACTTCGCTGCGCAGCCAGTCGAGCCACGTGCGGATCGCGGCTTCGTGCGAATGGCCCGGGCGCCACACGACGTAGTGCGCGTACACGTCGGTGATGCGTACCGTCGACACGCGCACGAGCGTGCCGTCGGCGAGTTCCGGTTCGATCAGCGAGCGGCGCGCGAGGGCGATGCCGCGGCCTTTCAGCGCCGCGTCGATCAGCGCGTTCACATCGGTGAAGCGCGGCGCGCGCGCGGATTCGGTGAGGTCGAGCCGCGCGGCCTGACACCACGGTTCCCACGGCTGCGCGGGATGGCGCAGCAACGTCGCGCGCACGAGGTCGGCCGGCGTGCGCGGCGCGATGCCGTCGCGATTGCGGTACGCGGGGCTCGCGACCGGAAAGATCGTCTCGTTCATCAGCTTCTCGGCGACGACGCCGGGCCACGTGCCGGGCCCATAGCGCAATGCGACGTCGATGCGGTCGCGCTTGCGCAGCGGCGCGAGCGCCACGTCCGGATGCAGCACGATCGAGATGTGCGGATGCGCGGCGGAGAAGCGCGGCAGGCGCGGCGCGAGCCAGCGCTCGGCGACGCTCGGCAGCACGCTCACGTTCAGCGTCACGTCGCAGGTGCGCGGGCGGCGGCGCACCGCCAGCGTCGGCTCGAACGCGCGTTCGAGCACGCTCAGGCCCTGGCGAACCTGCAGTGCGAGGGCATGCGCGGCGTGCGTCGGCGTCGCGCCGTTGCGTTCGCGCGTGAACAGCGGATAGCCGAGCTGCGCCTCGAGCGCGCGAATGTGCTGGCTGACCGCGCCTTGCGTGAGCGCGAGCTCGTCGGCCGCGCGCGTGAAGCTCTGCAGCCGCACGGCGCTCTCGAACGCGCGCAGCGTCTGCAACGGAGGGAGGTGGATGCGTCGCATGCGGGTATTAGTAACACTAATGTCCGAGCACGACAATTCATCGTTTGCCGCGCAGCGGCGTGCGTTCCTACACTCGGTTCCGTCTTCCACAGCCCGTCGGGCCACACCGCCATGAACGCCTATCGTCTCTATCTTTCGCCGGGCGCCTGCTCGCTCGCCGCCCACATCGCGCTGGAGGAAACCGGCGCGCCGTTCGACGTCGAGATCGTGTCCGTGCGCGAGCAGCAGAACCTCGAAGCGCGCTATCTCGCGATCAACCCGAAAGCGCGCGTGCCCGTGCTCGCGATTCCGGGCGAGCCGCGCGTGCTGACCGAAACGCCGGCGATTCTCACGTATCTCGCGCGCCGCTATCCGGATGCGCAATTGCTGCCGCTCGACGATCCGCTGCGCGAGGCGCGGTGCCACGAATGGCTCGCCTGGCTGGTCGGCTGGGTGCATGGTGTCGGTTATGGCGCGCTGTGGCGGCCGGGCCGCTTCATCGACGATCCGGCGCTGCACGGCGCGGTCAGCGCGCATGGGCGCGGCACGATCGACGCCGCGAACGCGTCGATCGAAGCCCTGCTGGCCGACGGCCGCACGTGGGCCGAGCCGGGCGCGCATTCGATCGTCGATCCGTTCCTGCTCGTGCTGTATCGCTGGGGCGTCGCGATCGGGCTCGACATGACCCGGCATCCCGCGTGGACCGCTCATGCACAGCGCGAGGCCGAACGGCCGGCCGCGCGGCGCGCGCTGGCGCGCGAGGCGGCTTGACAGGGGCGGGCGTCGACGGGCGTTGCCGGGACGCCCGCGTGGGACGCCCGCGTCGCCCGAGTAAAACGGGCGGCGGCTATTTCGCCGCGAACAGCGGATAGGTCGCGGCGGCGACCAGCGCGGCCGCGAGCCACACCACGCTCCACGAACTCGCGGCGAGCAGCGGCGGAATCGCGAGCGGCGTCGCGAACAGCCCGAGGTAGACGATCGTGTTCGCCATCCCGAGCGCGGTGCCCGCGTGGTTCGCGCCGGCGAGCGTCGCGAGCTCCGTGTACGCGACGCCGTGCCAGGCCGACACGCAGATGCCGGCGAACACGAGAATCGCGACGATCGCGGCGAGCGGCACATGCGGGCTGCCGGCCGTGGCCGCCGCGAGCAGCGCGAACGATCCGGCCGCGACGAACACGGAACCGCGCAGGTAGGCGCGGCGGTTGCCGTGCCGGTCGGTATGGCGGCCGCTCCAGACGCGCATCGCCATCGCACCGAGCTGGAGCGCCACCATCGCCGCGCTGATGCCGGCGAGGCCAAGCCGGCCGAAGTCGTGCAGGAACACCGTCGCGAACGTGAGCACCGCGAACTGCGGCGCGCACAACAGGCCGATGCCGAGCACGATGCGCCATACGGAGCCGCTCGCGAGCGGATTGCGCGCGGGGCTGGCGGCGTGCGGCCGTTGGGCCCCGCGAGGCGTGGCGACGTGGGGGGCGAGGTGCGCCGCGGCCGGCTCGGCGGGCGGCTCGTGCAGCCAGCGCCAGGTGAGCGCGGCCGATCCCGCGCACAGCAGCATCAGCGCACCGAACACCGCGGCGAAGCCGGCATGCGACGCGAGCGACGGCAGCAGCGCCGCGCCGAGGCCGCCGCCGAGCGGGACGGCCGTCTGGCGGATGCTCATCGCGAGCCCGCGTTCGCGTTCGCCGAACCAGCGCATCACCGCGCGCCCGCTCGAGCCGTTCACGCTGCCGCCGAGCAGGCCGACGCAGCACATTGCCGCGACCACGCGCATCAGCGGCGGCACCGCGTGTGCGGTCGGGACGATCGTGCACACCATCAGCGCGAGCATCGCGGCCGTCGCGACGAGCCCGGTCAGCAGCACGCGGCGGTCGCCGAAGCGGTCGGCGGCGATTCCCCACGGCAGCTCGGACAGCGCGACGCCGAAGCCGAGCGCGCCGAGCACGAGGCCGAGCGCGCCGTTGTCGAGGTGATAGGCCGAGCGCATCCACACGGCCGTGGTCGGAATGCCGGCCGCGGCGGCCGAAAAGCTCATGTTCGCGGCGACGCCGGCCGCCAGCACGCGCCAGCGATGGGCGGGCCCGCGCACGTCGCGGACCGGCGAGGAGGGAGAAGCGATGCACGAGGTATCCATGGCGACAAGCCCGGTTCGATGTTGACGTCCATAGTCTGGCGGCCTACATTCATCCTGAAAATCGGAAAGTTTTTGATGAATCGTTCGATAAAACAGGATGATTGAGATGCCCGGACAAGACATTCCGCGCGACGGCGATGAGCCGCTCGCGGGGGCCGATGCCGCGCTGGCGCGGCCCAACTTCGACGTCGCGGCGCTGCGCAGCCTCGTCGCGGGCGTGGATCTCGGCAGTTTCGCGAAGGCGGCCGACCGTGTCGCGCGCTCGTCGTCGGCGGTGAGCGCGCAGATCCGCAAGCTCGAGGAGCAGGCCGGCACGCCGCTGTTCGTGAAGGCCGGGCGGGGCCTCGCGCTGACCGACGCCGGCGACGCGATGCTGCGCTACGCGCGGCGGATGATCGAGCTGAACGACGAGGCGGCTGCGGCCGTGCGTGGTGTGAAGCTCGACGGTTGGGTTCGGGTCGGGCTGCAGGAAGATTTCGGCGAGGCGATCCTGCCCGACGTGCTCGGGCGGTTCGCGCGTGCGCATCCGAAGGTGAAGATCGAGGCGCGCGTGGCGCGTAACGCCGATCTGCTCGACCGGCTCGATGCGAACCAGCTCGATCTGGCGCTCGTGTGGGGCGATCCGGCGTCGGCGGCGCTCGTGTCGCGGGCGGGCGTCGACAGCGAGGTGATCGCGCAGGTGCCGATGCAATGGATCGGCGCGGTGGCGGGCGGGGATGTCGGGGTGCCGGATGGCAGTGCGGAACCAGGTGGAGAGGGCGGGGGCGGCGAAACCGCCGGCCGTGCCGGGGGCGCGACGGGCGAGCCGTTGCCGCTCGTCGTATTCGACCGGCCGTGCCGGTTCTTCGGCGCGGCGACCGATGCGCTCGACCGCGCGGGTATGCCGTGGCGCGTCGCGTTCACGACGCCGAGCCTGGCCGGGCTCTGGGCGGCCGCGGCGGCCGGCCTCGGGCTGACGGTGCGCTCGCATTACGGGTTGCCCGCGTCGGTGCGCGTGCTCGATGCGGCGTCGTATGGGCTGCCGGCGCTGCCGAGCCTGCCGCTGATTCTGCTGCGGCGCACGTCGTCGGCGACACCGACGGTCGATCGGCTCGCGCGGATCGTGACGCAGGCGGTGGGGGAGGCGACGGAGGGGCGCGGCGCCGCATTGGCGGCTTGACGACACATTCGAGATGGTCGCTGCACGCGGTCATTCGATACCCTTCTGCCGATCGGCTGAATGGATCGATCGGGCGAACCTGACTACAGTGATGGTCATCCGAAACGGAGGTCATCATGCAAAAAGCGAACATTCCCGGTACCGGCGCGATTGATCCCGCGCAACGGACGGATGTTTCGATCCGCAGTGACGGAGAATCCGCCGATCACTCCGCCCCTGCTTCGCTACCCGTTCGGTTTGGGCTCCTGCAAGGACAGGTCTGGATCGCGGACGACTTCGATGCGCCACTGCCCGATTATCTGCTGGATGCTTTCGAAGGACGGTGATGCGCCTGTTGCTCGATACGCACATCTTCTTGTGGATCGTGACCAACGATCCCAGGCTCAGCACGCGTGTGCGCAGACTGATCTCGGCTGCTGACGAACGCTTCGTCAGCAGCGCGAGTATCTGGGAGGCTGCGATCAAGGCCGGCCTGGGAAAGCTCGACATCGACGTGGGCAAGCTGATCCGCGCAATCGGCGCAAGCGGGATTCGCGAGTTGCCGGTTCGGGCCGTACATGGAGCCGCGGTGCGCGATTTACCTCACCACCATTGCGATCCTTTCGATCGATTTCTGGTTGCGCAGGCGCGACATGAACCGCTTCGACTCATGACGGCGGACGCGCATCTGGCTCGGTACGGCCTGTCTCTGGTTCTGACAGTTTGAAATAATTCGTCGGGTCGGGATTCATCTGCCGCCGGCGCCATTCGCGACGTAGCGGCCTATGCTGTGGCGACGTCCGGCTCGATTGCTTCCAGCGTCGCGCAAATCTCTGCCAACCGCTCCCGCAACCCGTCGCTCGCCGGCACGAACGGCAGCCGCAGCCCGTCCTCGCACCACCCTTGCGCGGCGAGCACGGCCTTCACCGGCGCCGGGTTGGGTTCCGCGAACAGCGCCGCGACGAGCGGCTGCAGCGCGACCGACAGGCGCCGCGCATCGGCGAGCCGCCCGTCGCGCAGTAGCGCATGGATGCGCACATGCCATTCGGGCAGCACGTGCGCGCTGCTCGCGATCGCGCCGTGCGCCCCCGCGCACATCGCCGCGAAGTTCTGGTTGTCGTCGCCGGACAGGATCGCAAGCGGCGTGTCGTGCACGAGCCGGCTCATCCGGTCGAGCGTGCCGCCGCATTCCTTGATGCCGGCGACGCGCGAGTCGCGCGCGAGCGCCTGCAGCGTGTCCAGTTCGACGTTCACGCCGGTGCGGTACGGGATGTTGTAGACGAGCACCGGCAGGTCGGCCGCGTCGACGATCGCTTCGACATGGCGGCGGATGCCGTCCTGCGTCGGCCGTACGTAGACGGGCGGCGTGACGAGCAGCCCGTCGGGGCGCAGCGCCGCGAGTTCGCGCGCGCGGGCGGCCGCGAAGTGCGTGGCGCTCGCGGTCAGCCCGACGACGATCGGCAGCGCGGGCGCCGCGTCGCGCAGCGTCGCGAACACCGCGTCCTGTTCGCGCGCGTCGAGCAGCACGCCTTCACCGGTCGTCGCCCCCGCGACGAAGCCTGCGATGCCCGCGGCCGCATAGTGGCGCGCGAGCCGCGCGAGCGCTGCATGGTCGACCTCGCCATGATGAAACGGCGTGATGATCGGCAGCCAGATACCTTCGAAACGTGTGTTCATGCAAAGCCTCATGGTGGAAACGGAGTGGGAAGGAACCGTTCCGCCGGCGGTGTGCCGGAGCGAGGCGTGCGTGCAAGGAGAATGAAACGACCTGCGGGCATCCCGTCCGGCATTCGCCTGACGGGACGCGACGTCCCCGTCAGTCGAGGAGTCGTTTTTTCAGTTTCAGCCCGGCCGTGCGCGCACCTGCCGCGACGGCGGCGAGGATCGAGGGCGAGCGCAGGAGAGCGGACATGGATGAATCGTGAGTGGGCTGAGCGGCGATCTTAACACCGGGGCGGCGGCGCGCGCGAGCCTCGGCCGCCGTTTAGCAGAATTCGAGCTTTGCTTTCCACGACTGATTGGAAGGCGTGCCGCGGCCGGCCGCTAGAATGCCCGCTTACGTTTCGATGACAGCGCGTACGCGTGCGGTCACGCACATTCACCACCACTGGAAACGGGGCATATCACGATGGCAAGCATCAAGGGGATCGGCCGCTGGCTGCACACGGGCGCGGCGGCGGCGCTGGTCGTGGCGGCGACGGCCGCGCAGGCGGACACGTCGATCCTGAACGTGTCGTACGACGTGACGCGCGAGCTGTACAAGGACATCAACGCGAGCTTTGCCGCCGCCTACAAGCAAAAGACCGGCGAGACGGTCACGATCAAGCAGTCGCACGGCGCATCGAGCGCGCAGGCGCTGTCGGTGCTGCAGGGGTTGCAGGCCGACGTCGTGACGATGAACCAGCCGAACGACATCGACCTGCTCGCCGAGCGCGGCCAGTTGCTGCCGAAGGACTGGCGCGCGCGCTTCCCGGACAACAGCTCGCCGTACTCGACGACGATGGTGTTTCTCGTGCGCAAGGGCAACCCGAAGGCGATCAAGGACTGGAGCGATCTCGCGAAGCCGGGCGTTCAGGTGATCATCGCGAACCCCAAGACATCGGGCAACGGCCGCTATGCGTATCTCGCTGCATGGGGCTTCCAGAAGCAGAAGGGCGCGACCGACCAGCAGGCGCTCGACTTCGAGAAGGCGATCTTCCGCAACGTGCCGGTGCTCGATTCGGGCGGCCGCGGCGCGACGACGACGTTCACGCAGCGCGGCATCGGCGACGTGCTCGTCACGTTCGAGAACGAGGTCGCGCTGATGGACACCGGCGCGTCGGGCGCGGAATTCGACCCCGTGTATCCGTCGGCGAGCATCCTCGCGGAGCCGCCCGTCGCGGTCGTCGACAAGGTGGTCGACAAGAAGGGCACGCGCAAGGTCGCGCAGGCGTATCTCGACTACCTGTACACGCCGCAAGCGCAGGAGATCATCGCGCAGCACCATCTGCGCCCGCGCGACGCGGCCGTGTTGAAGAAGCATGCGGCCGAGTTCAAGGCGCTGAAGACGTTCAGCGTCGAGCAGGTCTTCGGCAGCTGGGCGAACGCGCAGAAGACCCATTTCGCCGACGGCGGCACGTTCGACCAGGTGATCGTCGACCGCAAGTGATCGCGCCCCGCGCCCCGCGCGGGTTCGCATGACGACGCAGCCGGCCGCTCGTGCGGCCGGCTTTTTTTACGCCCGCGCGGCGGATTGACGTTCCGAGCCGGCCCGCATTCCCGCCCGCCGCCGCGCGTGCTACGCTCATCGCCTCCCTGCAACCGGCGCCGCGCGATGAACGTCGATTCGTCCTCCCCAGCCTCCCGCGGCCGTGGCCGCAAGATCTGGTCGGGCACCCGCCCGGTGATCGCGTACGGGATGCCGCCGCTCGGCTGGCGCGACTTCTACCATCGCGCGCTGACGGTGAGCTGGCCCGTGTTCTTCCTGTCGCTCGCGGTGCTGTTCCTGCTGCTCAACGGCGGCTTCGCGACGCTTTACCTGCTCGGCCATGCGCCGATCGCGAACCAGTCGCCGGCCGGCTTCGGCGGCGCGTTCTTCTTCAGCGTCGAGACGCTTGCGACCGTCGGCTACGGCGACATGCATCCGCAGACGGTCTATGCGCACCTCGTCGCGACGTTCGAGATCTTCGTCGGGATGTCGGGCATCGCACTGGCCACGGGGCTCGTGTTCGCGCGGTTTTCGCGGCCGCAGGCGAAGATCCTCTTCGCGCGCTACGCGATCGTACGGCCGCTGAACGGCCGGATGACGCTGATGGTGCGCGCCGCGAATGCTCGCCAGAACGTGATTGCCGAGGCGCAGGCGAAACTGCGGCTGATGCGCGTCGAAGGCACGCACGAGGGCTACTCGTTGCGCAAGATTCACGACCTGCCGCTCGTGCGCAACGAGCATCCGATCTTCCTGCTCGGCTGGAACCTGATGCACGTGATCGACGAGTCGAGCGCGCTGTTCGACGAGACGCCCGAGTCGCTCGCCGCGCGCGAAGCGTCGCTGCTGATCACGATCGAGGGCTCGGACGAGACCACCGCGCAGGTCATGCAGGCGCGTCATGAGTGGGCGCATGACGAGATCCGCTGGGGCCACCGCTATGTCGACCTGATGCACGACGAGGACGGCATCACGCACATCGATTACACGCATTTTCATGAAGTCGTGCCGATCGACGTCGACACCGACGAGCGCGGTTCGCCGGGCGTGGTGATCGACGCGGGTGCGGCGGCGCCGGGGCCGGCCGCGCAGGCGTGATCAAGGGCGGCGGAGCGCCGCCCCGTCGCGCGTCATGCGTGCAGCAGACGCGCCGCTTCGCGCTGTTCGATTGCGACCGCGCGGCGGAACGCGTCGCGGTCCTCGGCGCGCGCGACGTAGTCGCCGAGCACGCCTTCGTGCGGCAGCAGATGCGCGTCGAACGCGATCTTCAGCGTGCTGGCGAGCAGCAGGTCGGCCGCGGTGAAGCGTTCGCCGACGAGCCAGCGGCTGTGGGCGAGCGCTTGCGCGAGGGCGCGCTGCACGCGCGTGATATTGCCCCAGCCGAACGCGACCGGGTTGCCCGACGCGCCGGTGAATTTCTCGGCCATCGCCGGTTCGAGGCAGGTCGGCGTGAAGAACATCCACTGGAGGAAGCGGCCGCGCAGCGGATCGTCGGGCGCGACGCCGAGCCCGGCGCCCGGGCAACGGTCGGCAAGATAGAGCAGCACGGCGCCCGATTCGGCGAACGGGGCGCTGCCGTCGTCGAGCGCGGGCAGCTTCGCCATCGGGTTGACCTGCACGAACGCGTCGCTGCCCTGTTCGTGCGAGCGCAGGTCGATCGGCACGAGTTCGTACACCACGCCGATTTCCTCGAGCATCCACAGCGCCCGGAATGCCCGGGTCTTCGGCCAGTAGTAGAGCTTCATCGCGCCTCCGCGTTTGGGTGCTGCTGTCGATCCGGTGGATGCTCAAGCGTACCCGAGCGGGGGAGGTTGGGACAGGGGCGCCCGGCAAGGGGTACAAGGTTCGGTTGCACGCACCTGATTCGATGCGCTGGGGCAGCGGTGAGTCGCGGGAGATGGCCCGCAGAGCCTTGTGTTACTGAAGTTCGTAATATAACTAGTTGTAGTAAAACTAGTTATGAAAATTCAGAAAAATCCTTGGCACGAACCAGCATTGCTCCACTGCGCCCGGCTCATTGCCCGGTACCCACGCACACGGTAACGCAAGCGCCCGGCCACGCTCGCCGACACATCACGCACCGCCGCACTCACCGGAGACAAGTCACGCATGGCAACCGACGATCGCATCACGATCATTCCGCGCAGAACGCCCGAATCGGCGGCCATGGTGGCCGAGGTCAAGCGGGCGATGGCGATCACCGCGCGGCTCAACCGCCTGACGTTCGACGATGCGGCGGACGTACGCGCATTGTTCGGTGAACTGATCGGCTCGCAGGTGGACGACGGCTTCGTGCTGATTCCGCCGTTCCATGCGACGGGCGGCGCCGGCATGAAGCTCGGACGCAACGTGTTCGTCAACCAGAACTGCACGTTCTACGATCTCGGCGGACTCGAGATCGGCGACGACGTGATGATCAGCCCGAACGTCAGCCTCATCACGTCCGGTCATCCGGTCGAGCCTTCGCGGCGGCGCGACTGCGTGGTCGCGAAGCCGATCGTGATCGAACGGAACGTGTGGATCGGCGCGGGCGCGACGATCATCGGCGGCGTGACGATCGGCGAGAACGCGGTCGTCGCGGCGGCGGCCGTCGTCACCCGGGACGTTCCGCCGAATACGCTGGTCGGCGGCAATCCGGCGAAGATCATTCGGTCGATTGCCGAATAACGTCGCCCGGATGTGGCGCCGGTGCGATGAGACATCGGTGGAGGGATGTGGACAACCGGCGACCACGATCACTCGAAACGCTGTGCATTTGAACGGTGAGCGTGCCGCCGAGGCCGTCCTGACAAGCCTTTCCAGCTTTTCCCGATTGTCACGCGCCGAGTCGTCCGTCGATTGGCAGAGGAAGATCCGGTCGTGTGCCGGTTGTGGATATCTGCGCCCGGAAACGACTCGGCTCGCTGTGGTTTTCACCGGTGAGGGTGACCGGATGCTGCGCGATACATGAAGCGGGTTGTGGACAACTCACGGCAAAACGAAGCGAAATGCTGTGAAAGTCAACGGTGAGTGTCGCGCTTGATCTGGCGGGGTGCCTGCACTGGCGCGGGTTTCCGGTCGTTGCCGTGGTTCGGAGCGCCGCGCATTCTAGCCGACTGGCGCAGCGTGCGTGATCACAAGCTGCCGGCGCCGACACGTCGATATCGGGCTCCGGCCCCAATCGAAGGGCTGTGCATTCTAACGGTGAGCGCTGGCGCGTGGTTGGCGATGTGCGGATTTCGACGCGCCTATCCGCGTTCTCCAGCGACTCGGCGCGCTGTGCAATTCAATGGTGAGCATGAGCCAACGATCGGCGCGAGGCCCGTCGGAATGCTGCCGTTCGACCGCCGATGCCGCATGAAGCGGTGTTCCTGCCAGGCCCGGGCGCAAGGCAGCGAGCAACGACGACGCGCGTGCCCGTGCGGATATCTGTCGGCAGAAACGACTCGAGGCACTGTGTATTTCAACGGTGAGCATCCGCGCTCGAGCGCGTGACGAGCTGCTTCCGGTATGAATGGCCCCTTGGCGGTACGCTTCGAAGCGTGCGTCAGCTATTGATCGAAGAACGCACGTCCATGCGGATATCCGTTCGCCGAAGCGACTCGCGGCACCGCGTATTTCGACGGTGAGCCTCCGTGCCCGATCGGGTGATGAGCCGCTTCCAGTATGGATCGCCCGTCGTCGGTAGCCTTCGAAGCGTGCTTCTTCTATCGATCGAGCGCGTTCGCCCATGTGGATATCCGTCCGCCGAAACGACTCGCGGCACTGTGTATTTCGACGGTGAGCCTCCGTGTCCGATCGGGTGATGAGCGGCTTCCGATATGGATTGCCCCTTGGCGGTACGCTTCGAAACGTGCGTCAGCTATCGATCGGAGAACGCACGTCCATGTGGATATCCGGCGCGCTCAAGCACTCGAAGCGCTGTGGTTTTCAACGGTGAGGGTGCGCGTATGACCGGGAGGCAACGCAGTTCCGCGCGTGGACAACTGCCACCGCAGCCAGTCGAAGCCCCGTGTATTTCAATGGTGAGCGCGACCCGGCAATCGCATGGCCTGCGTATTCGGACGAGGATATCCGGCCCGGGCAATGACTCGAAGCGCTGTGGTTTTCAACGGTGAGGGTGCGCGTATGGCCAAGCGGCAACTCAGATCCGCGCGTGGACAAATGCCCTCGCAGCCAGTCGAAGCCTTGTGTATTTCAACGGTGAGCGCGAGCCGGCAATCGCTTGGCCAGCGTGTTCAGGCGAGGCCGTCCAGCCGTCAAAACTCACTCTCGCCCCTGTGTATTCGAACGGTGAGCGCTGACGGAGGACCGACGAAACGCGCGTTTTCCGAGGTGGATATCCGCCGCCGAAATCCACTCGCCAATCTGTGAATTTCAACGGTGAGCGCCGCCGCCTGAGCGCCCCGCATGCCGATTCCTGATGTGGATATCCCGGCCCCGACGCCACTCGAAACGCTGTGCAATCGAACGGTGAGTGCGCGAGCCGATCAACAGAGGGGCGCGGCATTGTGGACATCCGACGTCGCCAACCAATCGGAACGCTGTGCATTCCAACGGTGAGAGTGACGGCCCGATACCCCCGAAACCCTTGTCGCACGGGGTTCGAGCGCCATCCACCCCGCTGACGGTGAGCCGCACGGCACGCCCCGCCTTTCCGCCAGACCATCCAACCGCCGCGACACGCCTCCCCATCACACTCCGGCCGTCCGCGCGAGAACTCTCTCAAATCCAGTCAAAAAGCTGCGCAGTTTTTCTCGCGACAGGCCGGTCCGAGCAAGATGAGAAAAAACATTCTCGGCCGCGCGCGAAAAAATAGAGCCATTCGCTGCCGGCACCCTGCGTCGTCCGACGCCCCGCCGCGCACGGCCCAGAACAGCACAACAGCACAATCCGGAGACATCCCCTCATGACCGCCCGCCTGCCCGTCGACGGCACGCCTGCCCTGTCCGACTACCGCCTGACCGACAACCTGACCGCGACGCGCGGCCGGATCTTCCTGACCGGCACGCAGGCGCTGATCCGCCTGCTGCTGATGCAGCGCGCGGTCGACACCGAACAGGGGCTCAACACGGCCGGCTTCGTCAGCGGCTACCGCGGCTCGCCGCTCGGCATGGTCGACCAGCAGCTGTGGAAGGCGAAGAAACTGCTCGACGCCGGCAGCGTGCGCTTCCTGCCCGCGATCAACGAGGAGCTCGGCGGCACGGCCGTGCTCGGCACGCAGCGGGTCGAGGCCGACCCGGAGCGCACGGTCGAGGGCGTGTATGCGATGTGGTACGGCAAGGGCCCGGGCGTCGATCGCGCGGGCGATGCGCTGAAGCACGGCAACGCGTACGGTTCGTCGCCGCACGGCGGCGTGCTGGTCGTCGCGGGCGACGACCATGGCTGCGTGTCGTCGTCGATGCCGCACCAGAGCGATTTCGCGATGATGGCGTGGCACATGCCGGTCGTGAACCCGTCGAACATCGCCGACATGCTCGAATTCGGTCTGTATGGCTGGGCGCTGTCGCGCTACTCGGGCGCGTGGGTCGGCTTCAAGGCGATCTCGGAAACGGTCGAGTCGGGTTCGACCGTCGACCTCGATGCATTGCAGACGCGCTGGCCGGCGCCGGAAGGCTTCATGCCGCCGGCGGGCGGCCTGCACAACCGTTGGCCCGACCTGCCGAGCCTCACGATCGAGGCGCGCCTCGCGGCGAAGCTCGACGCGGTGCGCCATTTCGCGCGCGCCAACAGCATCGACAAGTGGGTCGCGCCGAGCGCGCAGGCGAACGTCGGCATCGTCACCTGCGGCAAGGCGCACCTCGACCTGATGGAAGCGCTGCGCCGCCTCGACCTGACGGTCGCCGATCTCGACGCGGCCGGCGTGCGGATCTACAAGGTCGGCCTGTCGTATCCGCTCGAAATGACGCGCATCGAAACCTTCGTCGAGGGGCTCGCCGAAGTGCTGGTGATCGAGGAGAAGGGCCCGGTCATCGAGCAGCAGATCAAGGACTACCTGTACAACCGCACCGAAGGTGCCCGCCCGCGCGTGCTCGGCAAGCACGACGCGGCCGGCGCATGCCTGCTGTCCGAGCTCGGCGAGCTGCGTCCGTCACGCATCCTGCCGGTGTTCGCCGACTGGCTCGCGCGGCACAAGCCGGCGCTCGACCGGCGCGAGCGCGTGGTCGATCTCGTCGCGCCGCAGATCCTGTCGAACGAGGCCGACGCGGTGAAGCGCACGCCGTACTTCTGCTCGGGCTGCCCGCACAACACGTCGACGAAGGTGCCGGAGGGCTCGATCGCGCAGGCCGGCATCGGCTGCCACTTCATGGCGTCGTGGATGGAGCGCGACACCACCGGCCTGATCCAGATGGGCGGTGAGGGCGTCGACTGGGCCGCGCACGCGATGTTCACCAACACGAAGCACGTGTTCCAGAACCTCGGCGACGGCACCTACTTCCACTCGGGCATCCTCGCGATCCGCCAGGCGGTCGCCGCGAAAGCGAACATCACGTACAAGATCCTCTACAACGACGCGGTCGCGATGACGGGCGGCCAGCCGGTCGACGGCAGCATCTCGGTGCCGCAGATCGCGCGGCAGGTCGAGGCGGAAGGCGTGTCGCGCTTCGTCGTCGTGTCGGACGAACCGGAGAAATACGACGGCCATCACGGGCAGTTCCCGACCGGCACGACGTTCCATCATCGCAGCGAACTCGACGCGGTGCAGCGCGAATTGCGCGAAACGCCGGGCGTCACCGTACTGATCTACGACCAGACTTGCGCGGCCGAGAAGCGTCGCCGTCGCAAGAAAGGCGAATTTCCCGACCCGGACAAGCGCCTGTTCATCAACGACGCGGTGTGCGAAGGCTGCGGCGACTGCGGCGTGCAGTCGAACTGCCTGTCGGTCGAGCCGCTCGAGACGCCGCTCGGCCGCAAGCGCCGCATCGACCAGTCGTCGTGCAACAAGGACTATTCGTGCGTGAACGGCTTCTGCCCGAGCTTCGTGACGGTCGAAGGCGCGGCGCTGAAGAAGGCGGCCGGCGCGGCGTTCGACGAAGCGGCGCTCGCCGCGCGCGTCGACGCACTGCCGGTGCCGGCGACGCACCTCGATGCGGCGCCGTTCGACATGCTCGTGACGGGCGTGGGCGGCACCGGCGTCGTGACGGTCGGCGCGCTGATCAGCATGGCCGCGCATCTCGAAGGCAAGAGCGCATCGGTGCTCGACTTCATGGGCTTCGCGCAGAAGGGCGGCTCGGTGCTGTCGTTCGTGCGGATCGCGTCGAGCGACCGCTGGCTGAACCAGGTGCGCATCGACACGCAGCAGGCCGACGTGCTGCTCGCGTGCGACATGGTCGTCGGCGCGAGCGCCGAGGCGCTGCAGACGGTGCGTCACGCGCGCACGCGGATCGTCGTCAACACGCACCGGATTCCGAACGCATCGTTCGTGCAGAACCCCGACGCGAACCTGCATGCGGATGCGCTGCTGGAGAAGATGCGCCACGCGGCCGGCGACGGCTACCTGTCGAGCTGCGACGCGCAGGCGCTCGCCGCGAAATTCCTCGGCGATTCGATCGGCGCGAACATCCTGATGCTCGGCTACGCGTGGCAACTCGGCCTCGTGCCGGTGTCGCATGCCGCGATGATGCGCGCGATCGAGCTGAACAACGTCGCGGTGCCGATGAACAAGCTCGCGTTCTCGATCGGCCGGATGGCGGCCGGCGACGCGGCGGGCCTCGACGCGTTGTGGAACGCGCGTCATGCGGTGGCCGTCCACGCCGCGCCGGAGACACTTGCCGAGCTGATCGCCGATCGCGAGGCGCGCCTCGATGCCTACGGCGGCGCGCGCTACGTCGAACGCTACCGGGCGCTGGTGAACGCGGCGCGCGAGAAGGGCGACGATACGCTGACGCGCGCGGTTGCGACGACGTTCTACCGGCTGCTCGCGGTGAAGGATGAATACGAAGTCGCGCGGCTGTACACGGACGACGCGTTCCGCACGGCGCTCGAAGCGCAGTTCGAAGGCGTGCCGGGGCAGACGTATCGCGTGAAGTTCAACCTGGCGCCGCCGACGGGCGCGAAGGCCGGCAGCGACGGCAGCACGCCGAAGAAGCGCGTGTTCGGCCAGTGGATGTGGCCGGTGCTCGGCATGCTGGCGCGCGTGCGCAGCCTGCGCGGCACGTGGCTCGATCCGTTCGGCCGCACGGTCGAGCGCAAGATGGAGCGCGCGCTGGCCGACGACTACGAAACGACACTCGAGCGTGCGTTCGCCGCAATGACCCCCGGCAATGCGGCGCAGGTCGTGCAACTGGCCGACCTGCACGCGCGCGTGCGCGGCTTCGGTCACGTGAAGGTGCGCAACCTGGCCGGCGTGAAGCGCGCGGAACGCGAGCTCGCGCTGCAGCTCGGCATCGACGCGGCGACGAGCGCGGCCGTGCAGCATGCGCTCGACGAGATGAAGGGCGCGGGGATGCTGAAGGGGATTCCGGTCGTCGTCGCGAAGTAACGCGAGCGTGAGTGGATGCGAAAACGGCGATGCTCGTGCGAGCGTCGCCGTTTTTTTATGGTCTCGGTGGCTGCGCGCGGGCGCGGCCGGCCCGTCAAACGATGCCTTTCTTGCGCGTCGACAGCGCGGTTTCCGACAGGTCGATCTCGCGGAGCAGCTTCGTCAGCGTCTCGTCGGAAATCTTGCTGTCGCTGCGCAGCCGGTACAGCGCCGAGCGTTCAGCACGCACGGCCGCGATCCGCATCTGCAATTCCATCGTTTCGGCCTGCTGCGCTTGCGCGCGCGGCGTGGGGCCGTCCTCGGCCAGCGCGGCGAGCCGGCGGCGATATTGATCCATCACGCGCGCGGAGATGTCCGCGCAGCGCGCCGCGCCCGATTCGTCGAGATCGGCCGAGATCGCGTCGTGCGACGAATCGATCGCGCGGATCGCGGCCTGCGCGGCGGCCGAGCGTGCGATGCGCTCCTCGTTGCCGAGCGGGTTGCGCGTCGAGCGCACGCCGCGCAGCAGCAGCGGCAGGCCGATCACCCCGACGATCAGCGAGCCGAGAATCACGGCCGACGCGATGAAGACCGCGGTGTCGCGCCCCGGCAGCGGCGCGCCGTCGGACAGCGCGACCGGAATCGACAGCACGCCGGCGAGCGTGACCGCGCCGCGCACGCCGCCGACCGTCATCACCGCGATCGTGCGCACGCCGGCCATCGTGCCGGCGAGGCCATGGCGCGCGGCGCGGCGGCTCGCGAACCAGCGCAGCAGCCACACCCACAGGAAGCGGATCGCATACAGCGCGAGCATCATCGCGCACACGTTGAAGATCATGCGGCCGACCAGCGCGTCGCTCGTATGGTGCGCGTCGACGAGCGCGCGGCCGATGATGTGCGGCAACTGCAGCCCGAGCATGATGAACACCATGCCGTTGAACACGAATTCGATCATCGCCCACGTGCTTTCGGCGCGCACGCGCGACGCGACGGTGCTTTTGCGCGAGAAGCTCGTGTAATTCATCATCATCCCGGCCGACACGGCCGCGAGCACGCCCGACAGGTCGAGGTGCTCGGCGAACAGGTAGGCCGCGAACGGCACCAGCAGCGTCATCACGATGCCGGGGGCCGGATCGCCTTCCTGCTCGGCATTGAGGAAGCGCGTCGACAGCGCGCTGAACACCCACGACACGATCGCGCCCGTCGCGAGCCCGCCGGCGGCGACGATCACGAACGTGACCGACGCGGCGCGCAGCGAGAACACGCCCGTCAGCGCGGCCGCGATCGCGAATTTCAGCGCGACGAGGCCCGACGCGTCGTTCATCAGCGCCTCGCCTTCGAGGATGTGCATCAGTTGCGGCGGAATGCGCCCCTTGCCGGCGATGCCGGACAGCGCGACCGCGTCGGTCGGCGACAGCACCGCGGCGAGCGCGAACGCGATCGGTAGCGGCAACTCGGGAATCAGCCAGTGTGCGAAGTAGCCCACTGCGAGTACCGTCATGAACACGAGCCCGAACGCGAGCATCAGGATCGCGCGGCGCTGCAAGTAAAGCTCGCGCTTCGGAATCCGCCAGCCGTCCGCGAACAGCAGCGGCGGAATGAACAGCAGCATGAAGATCTCGGGATCGAACGTGACGTGCAGGTTCAGCTTCGGCCACGCGAGCATCGCGCCGAACGCGATCTGCATCAGCGGCAGCGGCAGTTGCAACGGCAGGAGACGCGTGACGGCGCCGGACAGCGCGACGGTCAGCAGCAGAATGAGGACTGTGAAAACGATTTCCATCGATACGGCGAATGACGTGGAATGAAACGATCGTACGGAGTGTAGCGTGCCGACGTGACGGGTGCGCTCAAGCGGTCGGTGCGTGCGCACGGAAATGGTGCTTCGAAGGCGCGCCACGGTGGTGCGGCGGCCGCGTGCGGCCGCGCGGCGCATGGGTTCTGCGCGCCTTGCACGGAGCTTGCTTGAAGGTGGGCAGCCACCCGGCCCGCGCCGGGCAACCGAGGGTCCAACCATGACATTGCGCGCCGTCCCGTTCGTCGTCCGTTTCGCCGGACGTCGCGTTCGATTGCATCACCAGGAGGAAGCATGACGATCGTGCAACAGGAGCGTCCGGCCGCCGCGTCGCCGTACCGGTTCGAGCGGGAGATGAGCTCCGGCCTCGAACGGCTGGCGACGCAGCACCGCGACCTGACGCTCACGACCGTGTTCCAGCCGATATTCAGCCTGTCGCATCAGCGCGCGGTGGGCTACGAGGCGCTGCTGCGCGCGCACGATGCGCTCGACCGCCCCGTGTCGCCGCTCGACGTGTTCGGTGAAGCCGCGCGCCGGGACGAGCTGTTGCAGCTCGACCGGCTCGCGCAGGCGCTGCATCTGGAGAATTTCGCGCTGCTCGGCGCGGAGCGCGAGTGGCTGTTTCTCAACGTCCATCCCGGCGTGCTCACCGACCCGTTCCAGGCGGCCGCGCTGCTCGCGAACCTGAAGCGGCTCGGCATGCCGCCGCGCCGCATCGTGCTCGAGGTGCTCGAACAGCGCGCGGACGACGTCGAGCGGCTCGCGGAGGCCGTGCGCGAATTCCGCACGCACGGCTTCCTGATCGCGCTCGACGATTTCGGCGCGGGCCACTCGAACATCGAACGGATCTGGCAACTGAACCCGGACATCGTGAAGCTCGACCGCATCATGCTGTCGCACGCGGCGCACCGCACCGGGCTCACCGCGATCCTGCACGGGCTCGTGACGCTGTTGCACGAGGCCGGCAAGCTGGTGCTCGTCGAAGGGATCGAGACCGAGCACGAAGCGCAGATCGCGCTGTCGTGCGAGGCCGATTTCGTGCAGGGCTACTACTTCGGCCGCCCGGCGCCGGGGCTGCCCGACAGCGCGGCCGCGACCGGCTGCATCGGCGAGCTGACCGAGCGCTTTCGTCAGCAGACCGAAGCGCGCGAGCGGCGCGACACGCAGCGGCTCGCACCGTACCTGCGCGCGTTCGAACGCGCGGCCGAGCGCCTCGAGGCCGGCGAGCCGCTCGACGAGGTGTGCTGGAATTTCCTCGCGCTCGATGCGGCCGCGCGCTGCTTCCTGCTCGACGCTCAGGGCCGGCAGTCGGGCCGCAACGTCGTGCTGCGCGCCGATCGCGCGCTGGCCGAGGCGCGCTTTTCGCCGCTGGCGGACGCGCAGGGCGCGAACTGGCTGCGCCGGCCGTATTTCCGCTCGGCGATCGCCGAACCGGGGCGCGTGCAGGTCACGCGGCCGTACCTGTCGATCAACGAGGCGCAGCCGTGTGTGACGCTGTCGGTGGCCGTGCGCGTCGGCGATGCGCAGCGCGTGCTGTGCGGCGATATCGACTGGCTCGACGACGACGCGCAGGCCGCGTAGCGACGCACGGCTCGCATGCGGCGAAGGCGCGCGGGGCCGCGGGGGCGGCCGTTGCGTTCACCGCGCGCTTCCCCGACAATGGCGCGACCGCGGCCGTCGTGACCGCGCGCGCCGTCCCGGGGGCCACCATGGCGGCGAATAAAAAAAGGAAAACATCATGAAAAGACCGATTTCGCTGACCATCCTCGCGTGGATCATCATCGTGACCAACGCGATCACCTGCGTCTACACGCCGTTCTCGATCGGCATGCCGACCACCCAGGCGCTGCTGTCGCACTACCTGCTGCCCGTCTGGGCGACGCTCGGCATCAGCGTGATCATCGAAGCCGCGAACGTCGTGATCGGCATCGCGATCCTCAAGGGGCGCGAGTGGTCGCGCAAGGCCTACCTCGCGACGTCGGTGTTCGGCTTCGCGTTTTCGTTCGTCAACATGCCGAAGTCGATGTTCATGGTGCTGATTCCCGGCTTCCTGCTGTTCGCGGTGTTCGTCTACCTGCTGTTCCGGCGTCCGGCGACCGCGTATTTCCGTCACGCCTTCGCGTGAGCGTCGTGCGCAACGCGCTGGCGATCGTGCTGTTCTCGATCGCCGGCTTTTGCGTGATGGCCGCGCAGATGGCCGCGTTCCTGAAAGTCGGCCACGCGGGCGCGACGGCCGTATTCGTCGCCGTGCTGTTCGCGGTGTCGGCCGTGCTGCTGGCCGCGGGCGCGTTTGCCGGCGCATTCCGGCCGCGTGCGCGCGGCGCGGGCATCGTGCTGCTCGCCGCGGCCGCGACCACCGCGCTCGGGATGGTGGGCTGGGGGATGCTCCTGCTCACACCGGCGATCGTCGACGTGATGCAGCAGCAGGGCGCGTACTTCGACGCGCGCATGTTCCGGTTCGTGCCGGGCACCGGCGTGACGGCGTTGTCCGCGCTCGTCGGCGTCTGGCTCGTGCGGCGCGGCTGAAGTCCGCGGCTGACGTACGCGGCGGCTGCGCCGCTGGCGTCCGTCGCGCGGCTCGGCTAGGATGCGCGAATTGTCCAGACGATTCGCGGGCCGCCCATGAACCGACATGCCGCTTCCTCCGTTCTCCTCGAAGTGATCGCCACGACCGTCGGCGATGCAAAGGCCGCCGCCCGCGCGGGCGCCGACCGTCTCGAGCTCGTGACCGCGATCACCGAAGGCGGGCTGACGCCGAGCGTCGGCCTGATCGAGGCCGTCGTGGCCGCCGTGCCGATTCCCGTCAACGTGATCGTGCGTCCGCACAGCCGCTCGTTCGTCTATGACGCCGACGACCTGCGCGTGATCGAGCGCGACGTGCGCGCGGCCGTCGCGGCCGGCGCGAACGGTGTCGTGTTCGGCGCGCTCGACGCGCATGGCGACATCGATCTCGGCGCGCTGGCCCGGATCGCGGCGGCCGCCGACGGGCGCGCGCTCACGTTTCACCGCGCATTCGACGTCGCGCGCGATCTGAACGCCGCGTTCGACGCGTTGCTGCGCGTGCCGGCCGTCACGTCGGTGCTGACGTCGGGCGGCCATCCGTCGGTGCTCGATGCGGTCGCGACGATCACGCGGCTCGTGCGGCAGGCGGCGGGCACGACCTGCACGGTGCTGGCCGGCTCGGGGCTCACGATCGACGCGGTCGGCGATTTCGTCCGCGCCACCGGCGTGCGCGCGGTGCATTTCGGCTCGGGCGTGCGGCCGCGCGGCGAGGTGCTGGCGCCCGTCGACGCGCAGCGCGTCGAGCGCGTGCGCGCGGCGCTCGACGGCGCGGCGTCGCACGTGTGACGCGCAGGCCGAAGCTGCGCGTCGGCGCATCGAGACGACCCTCGATTCGCGACACGTACGGCGACCGATGCAGACGATCGGGCGTAAAAAAGCCGGGGCATGCCCCGGCTTTTTCGTTGGCGGGCGCGGCGCGCCGGCCGTTGCCGCTTACGCGTTTTCCGACAGCGCGTCGGCCTGGCTCGCGCGGATGCCGAGGCGCTCGAACAGCGCGCGGTCGCGCTGCGTCTGCGGGTTGCTGGTCGTCAGCAGCTGGTCGCCGTAGAACATCGAGTTGGCGCCGGCGAGGAAACACATTGCCTGCATCGCGTCGTCGAGCTGCTCGCGCCCGGCCGACAGGCGCACGACGGCCTTCGGCATCGTGATGCGCGCGACCGCGATCGTGCGCACGAACTCGAACGGGTCGAGCGGCGCGGTGCCTTCGAGCGGCGTGCCTTCGATCGCGACGAGGTTGTTGATCGGCACCGATTCCGGATACGGGTTCAGGTTCGCGAGCTGCGAGATCAGGCCCGCGCGTTCGCGGCGCGACTCGCCCATCCCGATGATGCCGCCGCAGCACACGTTGATGCCCGCGTCGCGCACGCGGTCGAGCGTGTCGAGGCGATCCTGGTACGTGCGCGTCGAGATCACCTGGCCGTAGAACTCCGGCGACGTGTCGAGGTTGTGGTTGTAGTAGTCGAGGCCCGCGTCGGCGAGCTGCCGGGCCTGTTCGTTTTCCAGCATGCCGAGCGTCATGCAGGTCTCGAGGCCGAGCTCCTTCACGCCGCGCACCATCTCGGTCAGCGCCGGCATGTGGCGCTCCTTCGGGTTGCGCCACGCGGCGCCCATGCAGAAGCGGCTCGCGCCGTTCGCCTTCGCCGCGCGCGCGGCGTCGAGCACCGTGTCGACGTCCATCAGCTTCTCGGCCTTCAGGCCCGTGTCGTGATGCGACGACTGCGAGCAGTAGCCGCAATCTTCCTCGCAGCCGCCCGTCTTGATCGACAGCAGCGTCGACAGCTGCACCGCGTTCGCGTCGAAGTGCTCGCGATGCACCTGTTGCGCGCGGAACATCAGGTCGTTGAACGGCAGCTCGAACAGCGCGACGACGTCGGCGACGCGCCAGCGCTGCGACGCCGGGGCGGCCACGGGGATCGCGGCGGGTTGCACGGCGGCGGTCTGGGCTTGGGTCATTTCGTTTTCCTGTCCTGGGCGGGATTGGGGGATCGGTTGGGTCAAGGCCGCGCGGCGCGCAGCGACTCGACGAGCGCGGCGATGTCGAGCATCGCCGCGGCGGATTCGGGGGCGGCCGGCGTCATGTGCGCGATGCGGCCGATGAGTGGCGCGCGGTGCTCGCGCGCAAGCCAGTCGCGAATCGTCGCGACGTTCTCGTCGGCGAACGACATGGCCGGGTCGACGTGGTTCGCGACCCAGCCCGCGAGCGTGAGGCCGCGCTGGCGAATCGCATCGGCGGTCAGCAGCGCGTGGCTGATGCAGCCGAGCCGCACGCCGACCACCAGCACGACGGGCAGGCCCAGCGCGACCGCGAGATCGGCGGTGTCCTGCGTGTCGTTCAGCGGCACGCGAAAGCCGCCGACGCCTTCGACGACGACGACGTCCGCGCGCGTCAGCGCTTCGCGATGGCACGCGACGATCGTGTCGAGATCGAGCGTCACGCCTTCCTGCGCCGCGACGATATGCGGTGCGGCCGGTGCTTTCAGCAGGAACGGCGTGCGCAGCTCGGGCGGCAGCACGACGTTCGCGGCGGCATCGAGCTGGTCCGCATCCTCGTTGCGCCAGACACCGTCGCGTTCGTACGCGCCGGCCGCGACCGGCTTCAGTGCGGCCGCGCGCAGGCCGTGCCGCGCGAAGCCGTGCAGCATCGCGGCCGACACGAAGGTCTTGCCGATTTCGGTGTCGGTGCCGGTAACGAAGACGGAGAGCGGGGCGGTCATGCTGCTGCCTCCTGCGGTGCCGCTCCCAAGGAGGCCGCAGCCTCGTCGCTGGCCTGGATCAACGCGGCTTCGAGCCTGGCGAGATCGTCGAACGAATGCGCGGCCGACAGCGACACGCGCAGCCGCGACGTGCCGGCCGGCACCGTCGGCGGCCGGATCGCGGGCACCCACAGGCCGTGCGCGTCGAGCGCGCGCATCGCCGCGAGCGTCGCGTCGTTGCTGCCGATCACGAGCGGCTGCACGGCCGTGTGCGAATCGACCGGCTGCCAGCGCGTGTTGCGCAGCAGCGCGCGCGTGCGTTCGATCAGCGCGGCGAGGTGCGCGCGGCGCGCGTCGCCTTCGTCGCCCGCGATCACCTTCAGGCTTGCCGATACCGCATGCGCGACGGCCGGCGGCGCGGCGGTCGTGAAGATGTAGCTGCGCGCGCGCTGGATCAGCCATTCGACCACCGTTTCATGCGCGATCACGAACGCGCCCGCGACGCCGGCCGCCTTGCCGAGCGTGCCGACGTACACCAGATGCGGCGAACGCAGCGCGGTGGCCGCGAGCGCGCCGCGGCCCTGCGGGCCGAGCACGCCGAAGCCGTGCGCGTCGTCGACGACGAGCCACGCGCCGTGGCGCTCGGCCAGCGCGACGAGTTCGGCGAGCGGTGCGAGGTCGCCGTCCATGCTGAACACGGTGTCGCTGACGATCAGCTTCGTTTTGGCCTCCGACGCGTCGAGCAGCGCGGCGAGCGCGGCCACGTCCGCATGCGGATAGACCTGCACGTTCGCGCGCGACAGCCGCATGCCGTCGATCAGCGACGCGTGGTTCAGCGCGTCGGAGAAGATCGTCGCGCCCTTGCCGGCGAGCGCCGTCATCGCCGCGAGATTCGCCATGTAGCCGGTGCTGAAGTACAGCGCGCGCGGCGCGTCGGAGAAGCCGCCCGCGAAGCCCGCGAGTTCGTCCTCCAGTGTGGCGTGCGCGCGCGAATGGCCGCCGAGCAGGTGCGAGCCGCCGCTGCCGGCGCCGTAGCGCTGCGCGCCTTCGGCGAACGCGGCGACGAGCGCCGGATGCGCGGCGAGGCCGAGGTAGTCGTTGCTCGCGAAGCCGACGATCTCGCGGCCGTTCACGGTCATGCGCGCGTCGCACGCGGTGTCGGCGATGCGGCGCACGCGGCGCAGCCCTTGCGCGTCGAGGTCGGCGAGGCCGCGTTGCAGGGTATCGAGCAGGCTCATCGGCCGAGGTCCTCCAGCGTGGCCTCGAGCGTGTCGCGCGTGCGCTGCGCGAGCCACGCGATGTCGTCGTCGTTCATCACGTACGGCGGCATCAGGTACACGGTCGTGCCGATCGGGCGCAGCAGCAGCTCGCGTTCGAGCGCGCGTTCGAAGAAGCGCCGCGAGAAGCCGCGCGCCGCGTCGCCGTCGAGCGCGACGTCGAATGCGAACAGCGTGCCGCGCTCGCGCAGGTGGCGCACTTGGCGGTGCGTGTCGAGCGGTGCGAGCGCCGCGCGCAGCGTCGCCGACTTGCGGGCGTTGCTCGCGAGCACGTCGTCGCGCGCGAACAGGTCGAGCGTCGCAACGGCCGCGCGGCACGCGAGCGGGTTGCCGGTATACGAATGCGAGTGCAGGAAGCCGCGCGTCGTGTCGTCGTCATAGAACGCCGCGAACACGTCGTCGCGCGTGAGCACCAGCGACAGCGGCAGGTAGCCGCCGCTGATCCCTTTCGACAGGCACATGAAATCGGGCCAGACGCCGGCCTGCTCGCACGCGAAGAAGGTGCCGGTGCGCCCGCACCCGACCGCAATCTCGTCGGCGATCAAATGCACGCCGAATTCGTCGCACAGCGCGCGCAGCCCGCGCACGTACGACGGATCGTGCATCGCCATGCCGGCCGCGCATTGCACGAGCGGCTCGACGATCAGCGCGGCGATCCGGTCGCCGCGTTCGACGAACAGGCGCCGCACGTCCGCGAGCGCGCGGCCCGCGACGTCGGCGGCCGTCTCGCCCGGCAGCGCGCCGCGCGCATCGGGCGACGCGACCACGTGCGCGTGGCGGATCAGCGGGTCGTACGCATCCTTGAACAACGCGACGTCGGTCACGCCGAGCGCGCCGATCGTCTCGCCGTGATAGCTGTTCGCGACGCAGACGAATTCCTGCTTGTTCGCGCGGCCGCGGTTGCGCCACGCGTGGAAACTCATCTTCAGCGCGATCTCGACGGCCGACGCGCCGTCGGATGCGAAGAACGCATGGCCGAGCGTGCGCGCGGTGAGCGCATGCAGCCGTTCGGCGAGCTCGATCGCGGGCTCGTGCGTGCAGCCGGCGAGCATCGCGTGCTCGAGCGTGTCGAGCTGGTCCTTCAGCGCCGCGTTGATGTCCGGGTTCGCATGGCCGAACAGGTTGACCCACCACGAACTGATCGCGTCGAAGTAGCGGCGGCCGTCACGGTCGTACAGCCACAGGCCCGCGCCGCGCGCGACGGGGACGAGCGGCAGGCGCTCGTGATGCTTCATCTGGGTGCAGGGGTGCCAGACCGCGCGCAGGCTGCGCGCGACCCAGTCGTCGGTGGCTGGCGTACTCAAGGCGACTCCGGGGGTAAAACGACCGCGCGGCATCGACGGGATGCCGCGCGGCGGGACACGAAACGCGCAGAGATTAGCGTGTTCCGCCGGACGTTGCACTAGCGGTTACAAACCCCGCGCAGCCTTACTGGGCGGGAGTTCGGCGCAGTTCGGCGTTGCTCGGAACGGAACGCGGCGGATCGGGCGAAATGCGCGCAGATGGCGACGTTCGAGTGACGCCCCCCGACAGAAAAAATCGCGGGGCGGGGCGCGATGGAGCGACGAAATAAGGGGAGCGATGAGGGTGTGATGCTGGCGGCGACAACGGGCCGAGTTCGTTGCGCGGGGGCGATCGACGCGGGGCGGCGCAACGCCGGACGATTGGACGAAATCTGGCGCGAATTCAGGTCGATTGCTCGTAAAAACGCGCATTACGCGATGTGTGCCCGATTTGACGAGCATGCGGCGGAGTGCCGCAGTGACGTTGAATCGACGGCGCGCGAAGGAGGAAGCGGGAGGAGCGACAACCGCGCGTCAGCGCGAAGCCAAAGCGCGCGTATCGGTGTCGCGGGTGGGGGTGTCGCCGTTGTCGGCCGTCTGCGTCGTGCTGTCGTTCCACACGACGCGGTCGTTGACCGCATACAGCCGGCACGCGCCCGCGCCTTGCTTCGCGCAGTTGTCGAGCGCGAGCGCCATCGGATCGTCGCCGCCTTCGGCCCACGACCACGCGCCTTCCGACGACACCGCGAACGCGCGGCTCGGATGCTGGTTCAGGAAGCGGCGATAGCCTTCGCGGCCGGCTTCGTCGACGTAGGGCACAGCGTTGACCGCATCGATCGACGCATAGCCGGTGGCCTTCGGTTCGTGCGGGTTCGCGACGGCATAGCGCACCGCGGTCGGCAGGTTCAGTTCGGCGAGGAACGCGTGCACGGCCGGCCACCAGACGGGCACGCCGTCGCGATCGACGATCAACCGGTGCGCATCGTCCTTGTAGCGGCCGAAATCGATGAACTGCGCCTGCGTGCCGTGCGACAGGTACGCATCGTGCATCTGCGCGACGAGCGCGGGCGTCCACACCGAATCGTTGTCGCCGTACAGCCACAGCGACCGCACGGCCGTGTGCGCGCCGTACTGGTCGAACGCGTCGACGAGGTTGCGCTGCCAGCCGTCGCACAGGTCCTGGCGCAGCCCGCCGGAAAAGTTGATGATGCCGCGCACGCCCGCCGCAGCTTCGGTGCCGTACGCGACCGACACGAGCCCGCCGTGCGACGTGCCGGCGACGACGATGCGCGACGCATCGACGTACGGCTGGTGCGCCATGTAGCGTACCGTCGCATCGACGTCCGCGGCCTGCGCGAGGCCGTTCTTGCCGACGTTGCAACCTTCCTGCCGGTACGTGCCGTCCGAGCCGGCGAAGCCCTGGCGATTCGGCGCGATCACCGCATAGCCGCGGCGCACGAATTCGCGCGCGAACGCGAGCGGCCGGCTGCGCGGCTGCAGATGCAGATCGCCGGTATTTTTGCCGTGGTTGAAGACGACGAGCGGGAACGGGCCGGGGCCGTTCGGCTTGAAGAGCGTCGCCTCGAGCGTGATGGCGCCCGAAGCGTCGGCCGGAATGCGGAGGATCTGTTCGTTGAGGTCGGCGGCGACCTGCGGCAGGTTCGCGTCGGCGTAGTCGAAGTGCTCGGCGTGCGCGAGCGAGCCGCTGGCGCCTGCACCCGTATTGGCGCTCGGCAGCGTACCGGCCTGAGCGGCCGACAGCGCACAGGCCGCCATCCATCCCACCAATACCTTGCTGAACGCCATTCGTAAGCCCTGCCATGCAACATCACCAAGTCGAGCCCATCGTAGCCCGACAAAATCAGGTTGTGCAATGCGGGAATTACCCGGCGTCTGACATGGCAACTATTTGTCAGCGTTCACTTACTTCGCCGTCGACATAGCGCCAGAAACCCTGCTCGTCGCGCTCGAAACGGCTCGTCTCGTGGAGCCGGTAAGCGCGTCCGCCGACCTTGTAGCGGGCCACGAATTCGACCTCCGCGTGCCGGTCGTCTAGCGGCGCGTGGCGTTTGACCGAGAGGCCGAGCCAGCGCGGCGCGTCCGGCGCGTCGGGGTCGGTGTCGAGATCGGGCGGGCAGGTGCGCGCGGCCCATGTCGCGCGCAGGTAATCGGTCGCGCCGAGCACGTAGGCGCTATACCGCGAGCGCATCAATTCGAGTGCGCTCGGGGCGGCTTGCCCGCCGTCGATGAAGCGGCCGCAGCACGCCGCATAGCGCGGCGCCGGGGCTTTGCCGGCGGGCGCGGGGGACGCGCCGCCGCACGGGCACACGTCAGGTCGGTTCAAAATCATGCGTAATATGAATTAACAACGAGCGGTTGCCGATGCAGCTCACCAGCTTAGCTCGACGCCGTCGTACTGGAAGAACCGGCCATTCGCCTGGGACACGTCCGCAGCGGATTCGGCGATCACGCGACGCATGCCGGTCACGCTCGTTTCCGGATCGATCGCGGCCTGCGCGCCGCCCATGTCGGTGCGCACCCAGCCGGGATGCAGCGAAATGCACGCGGCATGGCGCGTCTGCAGCGACGCGATGCGCAGCGCGTCGTTCAGCGCGGCCTTGCTCGCGCGGTACAGCCAGCCGGTCGTGCCGGTCGCCTCGGCGATGCTGCCCATCCGGCTCGACACGACGGCCAACACGCCGCGCGCGTCCTCGACGAGCGGCAGCAGGATCGGCAGCAACTGCATCGGCCCGCGCACGTTGGTATGCATCACCGCGTCGAAATCCTCGGCGGTGATCGTCTCGACGCCTTCGGTGCGCGGCCCGTACACGCCCGACACCAGCACGGCCGCATCGAGCCGTTCGCCGTCGAGCTTCCAGCCGAGCGCCGCGATCTGCTCGGGCCGCGCGATGTCGAGCGCATGCGGCTGCGCGCCGAGCGCGCGCAGCGCGTCGAGCGATGCCGCGTCGCGTGCGGTGGCGATCACGTTCCAGCCGTCGCGCCGGTATTGCCGGACGAATTCGCGGCCGAGGCCGCGTGACGCGCCGACGATCAATACGGTTTTCATTTCCGTCGCTCCTTGGGTTGGCGCCGCCGCGGCAGTGCCGGTGTCAGATCCGTTCGATGCGTGCCGCGCCCGCGCGACAGCCGCCGCCGGGCGGCTGGCGCGCACCGCACGTTACTGTGCGTCGTCGCACGGCTTCAGCGTGGCGGCGACCGCCTGCGCGACGTCTTCGAGCCGTGCAGCGTCCGCCGCGACCATGTCGTTGTCGGGCGCATGCTGGCCGCGCGCGGTCAGCGCCGCCACGCAGCGCTTGTAGGTTGCGTCGAGCGCGTCGAAGTTCGACACGGACATCCCGAGGTTGCGCATCCGGCCGTCGTGCACGCCGTACACGAGCCCGTGCACGGTGAGCGACTGGCCGCGTGCCCACGCGTCGTTGACGATCGTCGTGCGGCACACGTTGACGACCTGTTCGATCGAGTTCAGCTCGATCAGGCGGCGATAGCGCGCTTCGCCGACCGGCCATTCGTCGAGCAGCGCCGCATGGCGCTCGCGCACGTCCTGCACGTGATGCAGCCAGTTGTCCGCGAGGCCCACGCGGCGGTTGTGCAGCGCCGCGTTCACGCCCGAGCAGCCGTAGTGACCGACGACCATGATGTGCTTCACGCGCAGGATGTCGACCGCGAACTGAATCACCGACAGGCAGTTCAGGTCGCTGTGCACGACCACGTTCGCGATGTTGCGGTGCACGAACACTTCGCCCGGCGGCAGGCCGATGATCTGGTTCGCCGGCACGCGCGAATCCGAGCAGCCGATCCACAGATATTCCGGCGCCTGCTGGTCGGCGAGCCGGGCGAAGAAATCGGGATCGTCGGCGAGCTGGCGCTTGACCCAGGCATCGTTGTTGTCGAACAGATGTGAAAGCGGATTGTCTTGGGTAGTCATCGGTGTGGATTCCGTTGGCGGAAATCAAGTCGATATCGGATGGGGTGTTGCCGGCGTCAGGCGGCGCGCTGCGCGTCGCCTGCGCCGTCGGCGCGGCCTGTCGCGCCGAAGCGCGCGGCGTAGCGCACGCAAAAGCGCAACGCAGCGTCGTACGGATAAAAATCGGGCAGTTCGCCCTGCATCAGCTTGTCCTTGCTCGCCTGCCACAGCGCCGGGTCGAAAAAGTCCGCGTGATGCTTCATGAAGACGCTGCGCACGCGCGGGTCGCCGAGCAGGAACGGCCCGTAGGTCTCCGGAAAGATGTCGTGCGGGCCGACGGTATACCACGGTTCGCCGGACAGCTCGTCCTCCTCGTTGCGCGGCGGCGGCACGCGCCGCACGTTGCAGTCGGTCAGGTATTCGATCTCGTCGTAGTCGTAGAACACGACGCGGCCGTGGCGCGTCACGCCGAAGTTCTTGTACAGCATGTCGCCGGGGAAGATGTTCGCCTTCATCAGCTCCTTCACCGCGTTGCCGTATTCCTTCACGCCGTGCTCGACGTCCGCGTCGCTGCCGTTCTGCAGGTACAGGTTCAGCGGCGTCATCCGGCGCTCGATGTACAGGTGCTTGATCACCAGCTTGTCGTCCTCGTATTCGAGCAGCGACGGCACTTCCTTCTCGAGTTCGCGCACGAGCGCGTGATCGAGCCGCGCGAGCGGCAGCGCGACGCTCGAATACTCGAGCGTGTCGGCCATCCGCCCGAGGCGGTCGTGGCGCTTCACGAGCTGGTACTTCTCCATGATCTGCGCGCGCGTCGTTTCCTTCGGCGGCGGGAAGTAATCCTTGATGATCTTGAACACGTACGGGAACGACGGCAGCGTGAACACGAGCATCACGAGGCCCTTGATCCCGGGCGCGATGATGAAGCGGTCGCTCGAATGCGACAGGTGGTGCAGCAGGTCGCGGTAGAACAGGTTCTTGCCCTGCTTCTGCAGCCCGACCGACGTGTAGATCTCGGCCTTCGGCTTGCCCGGCATGATCGTGCAGAGGAAATCCACGTACGCGGACGGCACGCCCATGTCGACGAGGAAGTACGAATGCGAGAAGCTGAAGATGATCTGCAGCAGGTCGCGGCGCAGCAGCACGGTATCGAGCGCGAGCACGCCGGGGCGCACGTGGCGGATCGGCACCGCGAACGGCAGCACGCGGTCGGCGTTGATGATGCGGCCGACGATGTACGCGCTCTTGTTGCGGAAGAACAGCGACGACAGCACGTGGATCTGGAAATTCGGCGCTTCATCGAAGTGGCCGAATTCGTCGTCGATCGCCTGCATCACGCAGCCGATGTCGCGCGTGAGATCCTCGAATGCCGGCTCGAGCTGGAAGTTCGTGACGATGCGCTCGAGCGTGACCGCGAGCCCGTCGGTGCCCGGATAGTACGCGCGGTAGGTCGGTTTCGCGGCCGGCTCGTCGTTCTCCAGATACTCGGTCGAGATCGCCGGGCGCACGAAGATGAAATCGTTGCTGAAATACGAGCGGTGCAGGATCTTGCAGCACACCGAATTGAAGAAGGTTTCCGCGCACTCGGGCTGGCGGTGCGACGTGAGCAGGCCGATGTAATGCAGCTTGATCTGCTGCCACACTTCGTCGTCGATGTTCTCCGCGTCGTATTCGTCTTCCAGCACCTCGACGCATTCCTTCACGCGCTCGTCGTACGACGTGATCCGTTCGCGCGCGAGCCGCTGCAGCCCGTGCCAGTCGCCGCGCTCGAACAGCGTCTTCGCATCGACCGCCGCTTCGCGGAAGATCCGGTAATGGCGATCGAAGTATTCGAGCATCGTCTGCGCGACGTCGAAACCGATCTGCGACGACAGCAGTTTGGGGAAGTGATTCATCGCGTGCAGGCTCGTTCAAGGGGCTGTAAGCACCCGCCATTTTAGCGCCCAAGTCGGCGTTTCAATGACTTTCGGGGTGACGCGCGAACAGTCGTCAATCGGTGTGTTGCTCGCCGTTAGGCACTGTTCGGTGCATCTTCGCGTAAAGATGCGGGTACGGAACCGATTCTGACACGAACTTTTTTGACGGGCCGCAGGCCGCCGGGCACGTCTTTCTCGCGACGGCGATAGAATCGACGCACCGCCCGCCGCGCGTGCCGCCGGCGCGCATTCGCACCGATAACGACGAGACGCCCCACCGATGAACGCCCTGGAACACCAACTCGACTACCCCTTCGCCGATACGCTGCCCGCCGCGGGCGACACGTTCGAGGTCGCGCCCGGCGTGCGCTGGCTGCGCATGCCGCTGCCGTTTTCGCTCGATCACATCAATCTCTGGCTGCTGCGCGACGAGATCGACGGGCAGGCCGGCTGGACGGTGGTCGATTGCGGGATCTCGTCGGATGCGATCCGCACGCACTGGGAGCAGATCTTCGACACGCAGCTCGACGGCCTGCCCGTGCTGCGCGTGCTCGTCACGCACTGCCACCCCGATCACTTCGGCCTCGCGAACTGGCTGTGCGAAGGCGGCGACAAGGGCCGCTGGAACGTGCGGTTGTGGATGACGCTCGGCGAATATATGTTCGGCTGCCTGATGGCGGCCGGCAACGGTTCGAACGCGGGCGGCGCGGCTGTCGCCGATCACTTCGCGCGCCACGGGCTGACCGATCCGGCCGCGCTCGACAAGCTGCGCAACCGCCGCAGCTACTACGCGGATCTGGTGCCGGCCGTGCCGCCGCGCTACCGGCGCCTGCGCGAAGGCGACGCGGTGACGATCGGCGCGCGCACGTGGCGCGTCGTCACCGGCTTCGGTCATTCGCCTGAACATTGCGCGCTCCACAGCGAAGCGGACGGCGTGCTGATTTCCGGCGACATGGTGCTGCCGCGCATCTCGACGAACGTGTCGGTGTTCGACCTCGAGCCGGAAGCGAATCCGCTCGCGCTGTACCTCGAATCGCTCGGCCGCTACGAGACGATGGCGCCCGACACGCTCGTGCTGCCGTCGCACGGCAAGCCGTTCCGCGGCGTGCGCACGCGCATCGCGCAACTGCGCGAACACCACGATGCGCGCCTGGCCGAAGTGCGCGTCGCGTGCGCGGAGCAGCCGATGAGCGCGGCCGATATCGTGCCGATCATGTTCCGCCGCCGCGAGCTCGACATCCACCAGATGACGTTCGCGCTCGGCGAGGCGCTCGCGCACCTGAACCTGCTGTGGCTCGCGGGCGAGCTCGTGCGCGAGCAGGGCGACGACGGCGTGCTGCGGTTCCGCACCGCCGGCTGAGCGTGCTTCGTTGCCTTTACGCGACGGGTTCGTAACGCCATCCGTCGCGATGCCACTGCATCGTGTGAGTTGGTTCGAGCGCCGCGAGAAACGCGGCGTCGTGTGACGCGACCACGATCGCGCCGGGGAAGCCGGCCAGCGCTGCTTCGATCGCATGCACCGATTCGAGATCGAGGTGATTGGTCGGCTCGTCGAGCAGCAGCAGTTGCGCGGGCGTGCCGCGCCACAACGCGCAGGCGAGCGCGGCCTTCAGCCGTTCGCCGCCGCTCAGTTGCCGCGCGGGTTGCGTCGCACGCGTCGCGTCGAGTTGCAGCAGCGCGAGACGGCTGCGCAGGTCGCCTTCGGCGAGCGGCGTATCGAGCAGACCCAGTTGCTCGACGATCGAGCGCTCGGGGTCGAGCAACGCGAGCCGCTGGTCGAGATACGCGGCGCTCACGTGCGTCGTGCAGGTACCTGAACGCGGCATGAGTTCGCCCGCGAGCATTCTCAGCAACGTCGACTTGCCGCAGCCGTTCGGGCCCGTCAGCGCAATGCGCACAGCGCCGCTTGCGGACCACGTGATCGTGTCGGCGTCGCCCGCGACGCGCCACGGCAGTTGCGCGCGTTCGAGCGTGAACAGCTGGCGGCGCGCGCTGACCTCGGTGCCCGGCAGTGATACCAGCACCGGCGCGTCGGCCTCGACGCGCGCGGCCGCTTCCTGCACGCGCGCGTCGAGCGTCGCCTTGAAGTCGCTCTGATGACGCCGGACCGTCCCCATGATCGCGCGCGCGGCGCCCTTGCGGCTCTGACGCGCCATCGACGACAGGTTGGCCGTCTTCGCGTCGCGCAGCGACGCGGCCGCGTGACGCTGGATCGTGTCGTGTTCCTGTTCGAGCCGGCGCCGTACGCGCCCGCGCTCGGTGCGCGCATGGTCGAGCGCCGCGTGCGCGGCGTCCTGTTCCGCGTCGCGTTGCGCGCGGTAGAGCGCATAGTTGCCGCCATATGAACGCGCGCCGTGCGGCGTCAGCTCGACGATGCGTTGCACGCCGGCGAGCAGCGCACGGTCGTGGCTGACGATGACGACGCCGCCGCGCCAGCCGTCGAGCGCCGCGCGCAGCCAGGCACGGCCCGGTGCGTCGAGATGGTTGGTCGGTTCGTCGAGCACGAGCAGGCCGGCGCCGGACAGCAGCGCGCCGATCAGCGCGACGCGTGCGACCTGGCCGCCGCTCAGCGCGTGCGCGAGCGTGTCGGCATGGACGTCGTGCAGGCCGGCCGCGTCGAGCGCCATGCGCAGGCGTTCCGCGAGATCCCAGCGATCGCCGATCAGGTCGAAGTCGTTCGGTGTTGCGTGGCCTTCCGCGAGACGCGCGAGTGCCCCGAGCGGTGCATCGAGCGCGGCGATCTGCGCGACGGTCCGCGGGACGGCGGCCGCGTCGTCGCGGTCGCGGCCGTGATCGTGCTGTTGTGCGACGTAGACGACGTGCGCATGCCGCTCGATCGTTCCCGCGCTGGGTGCACGGCAGCCGGCGATCAGTTGCGCGAGCACGCTCTTGCCGACGCCGTTGCGGCCGACGATGCCGGTCGGCGTGTGGTCGATGGACAGGTCGAGCGAATCGAACAGCGTGACGCCGTCGTCGAAGCGGAAGGAAACGTGATGAAGCGCGACGAGCGCGCCGGTGGGCGTGGCTGCAGCCATGAGCACCTCCAAAAATGCATGAAGACCTTCGCGCGCGGCGTGCGTGGCACGGGCGGCGAAAACATTTCAGGAAGGCTTAGTTGTTCACTTTGGCTGGCGTCCAGTATGAGGAACAGGCGCGCAGTGTAGCAAGCGCCACGCGCGGGCCGCAAGCGAGCGGCGTCGCTTACGCGCCACGCACGCGCACCGCACGGCGACGGCGGAGACGTTCTGCGATGCGAATGGATCCGCGCAATATCCGCTCGCGTTCGTGCGCATAAGCGCCGTCGCAGCCGGATGGCGGGCGGAACCTACAGTAACTGGTCGCGGATGGTTTACCGTACCGTTGCATGGAGCTTCATGCGCGTGTCAATGCCGTGATGCCCGACGATGTGTGTCGGTGTGCGATCAATGAGGAGATCGAGCAGATTGGATTGCGTGAACGCTTTGAGGCGCTCGGATTCGGGCAAATCTGAAAAATTGGTACTAGAACGACGATTTTTTTATTGAAATTGGAGCCCGGCTGATATCTGGACAGTTCGCTTCCGCCCAGAATAGCGTTCGATGCATGCACGATGAGCAACGTTGGTCTCGGGGCGTGCATGACTTGTTCATTCTTCGACGGGAAAACTGATGGCACCAAGCTGCGTCGTAACTGACCGCCCTAGCCGGCGTTGCGTTGTCCGAGCGACAATCGTCATACTGGCGGTGGCGGGGATGGCGGTATCCGGCCTTGCGTCCGCAGGCTGCGTGCTGGCAGACACACGTGCCCCGGTCGTTGTGCTGTCCGGCAATATCGACACTGGTCGTGATGCGCCGCTTGGTGCAGAAATCGCACGTTTCACCTGGAATACGACCGACTTCACATTTGGCACCCGCTGTACGCCCGGGACGGTGACGCTTGCCAACACCGTCACGCCGAACATGGGCCCGGGCGTCGGAAACCTCTATCCGACTTCGATAAAGGGTGTGAGCGTCAGGATCGGACTGAACGACACGAGCGTGAATGGCGACATGATTTTCCCGAATAGCTACACGCTCAAGGCCGGTCCGGGCAGCCCGATCTTCCCGGGAGTTTCGATCATGTGGCGCAACCTCACCGTCTTCTATTCGCTGGTCAAGACCGGACCCATCGATGGCGGCGCGATTACCAGGCTACCGGATGCCGCAATGGCTCTCGACGGCAAGACCTACTTGGTGGCACGGGCCGTAGGGAATGTGACGCTCAAGGCTGCAAGCTGCACGACGCCCGATGTCTCGGTCAGTTTGGGACGCCATTCGATGGCCGAGTTCCCTGGCGTCGGTGCGACATCGAAGCCAATCGCGTTCGATCTGAAAATCGACAATTGTCCCGACGGGCTCAAATCGATCGGCTACCGGTTCGAAGCGCCGGCCGGCACGCTCGATGCGGCCGGCGGCGTCATCGCGTTGAATGCATCGTCCACGACGAAGGGCTTCGGCGTCAAGCTGATGGACGGTGCCGGCAAAGCGATCGATCTGCGGCGCTCATACGAAATCGCACCGCGCCCCGGCTTGCGATCGTACAGTGTGCCACTGCAGGGCGCCCTCTACCGGACGGCAATGAACGCAAGCGGCGGTAGAGCCGATGCGGTGCTGACTGTCACGATGTCGTATCTTTGAGCATGTGCAAAAGAACGGGGGCGTTTCGCAATCCGGCCCCCGCCTGGAACATTACTGCACGGCGACCGTCGTGAAGTTCTGGCGTCCGAACGGACTCACGTGATAGCCGCTCACGTTCGTGCGCGTCAACGCGGCCGCGGTCGGGTAGCCGAGCGGAATCCACAGCGCCTGGTCATGGATGATCTTCTGCGCGCTTTCGTACAGCTTCGCGCGCTTGGCCTGGTCGGCGGTCGACTTGCCGTCGGCGATCAGCTTGTCGAGTTGCGCATCGCAGAAGCGCGCGAAGTTGATGCCCGACTTCACCGCATTGCAGCTGAACAGCGGCGACAGGTAGTTGTCCGGATCGCCGTTGTCGCCGGCCCAGCCCATGAACAGCATGTCATGCTGGCCGAGCTTCGCCTGCTTGATCAGCTCGCCCCATTCGATCACCTTCACCTCGGCCTTCACGCCGATCTTCGCGAGATCGGCCTGCAGCAGTTCCGCGCCGACCTTCGGGTTCGGATTCAGCACGCTGCCGGTCGGGCGCGTCCAGATGGTGGTCGAGAAGCCGTTCGGGAAGCCGGCCTGCGCGAGCAGTTGTTTCGCCTTCGCGGGATCGTACGCATACGGCGCGACGTCCTTCGCATAGCTCCACGTGTTCGGCGGATACGGGTTGTTCGCCGCCGTCGCGGTGTTGTCGAACACGACCTTCAGGTAGGTTGCGCGGTCGAACGCGAGGTTCAGCGCCTCGCGCACCTTGTCGTTGTCGAGCGGCTTCTTCTGCGTGTTCAGCGCGACGAACGCGGTCATGAAAGCGGGCGTCTGCACGATCTTCAGCGCGCTTTCGCCTTTCGCGGCGAGCACGTCCTGCGGCTTCGGCGACAGCGCGATCTGGCATTCGCCGGCCTTCACCTTCTGCAGGCGCACCGACGGGTCGGGCGTGATCGCGTAGATCAGCCGGTCGACCTTCGGCTTCGCGCCCCAGTACGTCGGGTTCGCGTCGTAGCGGATCAGCGCGTCCTTCGTATAGCTCTTCAGCACGAACGGGCCGGTGCCGACCGGCTTCGCGTTCAGGTCGGCCTGCTTGCCGGCCTTCAGCAGCTGGTCCGCGTATTCGGCCGAGTAGATCGACGCGAAGCCCATCGTCAGGATCGGCACGAACGTCGCGTTCGGTTCGTTCAGCACGAACTTCACCGTGCTGTCGTCGACCTTGGTGACCGACTTCACGAGTTTCACGAGGCCCATCGACTGCGCGTGCGGAAAGCCGCTCGCGCCGGCCACCTTGTGCCACGGATTCGCATCGTCGAGCATCCGCGTGAACGTGAACACGACGTCGTCCGCGTTCAGCGTGCGGCCCGGCTTGAAATAGTCGGTGGTCTGGAACGCGACGTTCGGGCGCAGGTGGAACGTGTACGTGAGGCCGTCGGCGCTCGCTTCCCATTTGTCCGCGAGCGCGGGCACGACCTTCTTCGCGGCTTCGTCGTAGGACACGAGCGTGTTGAAGATCACGTCGGCCGACGCGTTGGTCGTGACGAGCGAGTTGTACTGCACGACGTCGAAGCCGTCCGGGCTCGATTCCGTGCAGACGGTGAGCGGCTTGGCGGCGGCGAGGCCGGGGGCGGCAAGGGCGGCGAGGGTCGTGGCCACGGCGGCCGCGGCGAACAGCTTGACGTGCATAGGTTCTCCCACGTGACTTGTGATTTTTGCTGGATGTCGGAATGCGGGCGCGGCGCGGTCGAGGACCGGCCGGCGCGGCTGGCGAATAGCATACCGTCAAAGCGCGCGACGCGTGGAAAAAGGCGCCGGAACGCGGTGAATTGAGCGACAAAAGGCTGCGTTCGCGACGGAATGCGTGTTGCGGCGGCGGGGCGGGCAGGTCAAGAGCGATGCGCGAGGCGACGGCGCTCGAGACGGCGGTCGATCGCGATGCGCTGAGCACATGCGTGGCGCGACTCGAGCGACGAAACGAATACGATCGCGCCAGCGATGCGCGACACGTGGTGCGGCAGGGCGTCCGGAAGGCGGAAACGCAGGAACGCAGGAACGCAGGAAGGCGGGAAGGCGGGAATCCGCTTGACTCCGCGCGATCTGACTGCGGCGATCAAGCCGCGCCCCGCCGCGAGACGCGTGCCGGAGCCACGGCACCCTCAGTGCGCGCCGGCCTTCGGCTTGCGCGGCGCTTTTTCGAACAGGCGGTCGTACAGCCAGCGCGGCAGCACGTGCAGCACCTTCGCGACGACGCCCATCTGCCAAGGAATCACGCGGAACGCGTGCTGCCGGGCGATCGCGCGCGCCGCGCGCGCGGCGAAGCGGTCGGCGTCCATCAGGAACGGCATCCGGTACGGGTTGTGCGCGGTCATCGGCGTGCGAATGTAGCCGGGCGCGATCGTCACGACGCCGACGCCGGCCGGACGCAGCTCCACGCGCAGCGCTTCGAGATACTTGATCGCGGCCGATTTCGACGCGCTGTACGCGCCGGAGCCGGGCAGCCCGCGCACGCCGGCGACGCTCGCGACGCCGACCAGCGTGCCGTGGCGCGCGGCCGTCATCGGGCCGACGAACGGCTCGAATGTCGCGACCATCCCGTAGTAGTTGATGTCCATCACGTCGCGGAACGCCGCGAGATCGCCCTGGCCCGTGACGGCGCCCTGGCTGATGCCCGCGTTCGCGATCACGACGTCGGGACAACCATGCGTGGCGATGAACGACGCGGCGGCGGTGGCCAGCGCATCGGCGTCGCGCACGTCGGCGCAATAGACGGAGATGGACAGCTTCGGGAACCGCCGCGCGAACGCATCGAGTGCATCGGTGCGTCGCGCGACGAGCGCGAGCGTGGCGCCCTGGCGGGCGTATTCCTCGGCCATCGCGAGGCCGAGGCCGCTCGACGCGCCGGTGATGAAGACCTTCAGCGGAGTAGTCATGCCGGCGCGCGGACGGGGATCAGAGCTTCTTGTCCTGAACCTGCTTCACGAGGAAGTCGAGCACCTGCGCGGTACCCGGGATGCTGTTCGTGTAAGCCGGGCCCGTCTTGTACTTGCCCTGGACGACGACCGTCGGCACGCCGTCGATCGCGTAGTCCTTCAGCAGCTTGGCCGACTGGTTCACCTCGCCCTGCACGCTGAACGAGTTGTACGCGTCCATGAACTTCTTCTTGTCGACGCCCTGCGTGGCCAGGAAGTCGGCCTGCGCCTGCGGCGTCAGCAGGTAGTTCTTCTGCTTGTGGATCGCGTTGAAGATCGCCGGCGTGACCTTCTCGGAGATGCCGAGCGCGGACACCGCGTAGAACAGCTTCGAGTGCGGGAGGAAATCGTCACGGAATGCGACCGGCACGCGCTTGAAGTCGATGTTGTTGCCCTGCTTCTTCACCCAGGCCTCGATCGTCGGCTCGAATTCGTAGCAGTGCGGGCAGCCGTACCAGAAGAACTCGATCACCTCGACCTTGCCGGCCGGCGCGGACACCGGCTGCGGCGACTTCATCACCTCGAAGTCCTTGCCGGACACCGGCGCGGCGGGCGAAGCCTGGGCGAGGCCGGCGGCCAGGCCCAGGGACAGAAGGAGCGTGCTAAGCAGTTTTTTCATGTTGTGAACGTCGAATCAGTTGCTCGGGTTACGGAACGTAACGGGTTCTGCGTGGGCTCGGCCGGTTGGCTTACTGCTTCGTGAAGCGGATCACCGCCGTGTCGACACCTGCATCGGACAGGCGCTGGCGGGCCGAGTTCATATCCTCGAACTTCGAGAACGGGCCGACCCGCACGCGGAAATAGGTCACGCCGCTGACGTCGCGCTTCGACACCTTCGATTCGAAGCCCTGGAAGCCCAGGCGCGCGCGCTGCTGCTCGGCATCGCCTTCCGTCTTGTACGCACCGACCTGCAGGAAGTAGCCGGTGTTCGCGTCGTTCGCGGTCGGCGGCTTCGCCGTTGCTGCCGCCGCGGCCGCTGCCGACGACGTCGGCTTCGGCGTGTTCGCGGCCTGCTGTTGCTGCTGCTTCTGCGCGGCGGCTTGTTGCGCCTGCTTCTGCGCGGCGAAGCGGGCGAGGTCGTCCTCGCCGCCTTGCTGCTGCTGTTGCTGCGCTTGCTGCGTCTTCTTCGGCGGCGGCGTGGTGTCGGCCGGCTTCGGCGCGACGGCGACGCCGTTGCCCGACGACGGCGTGTTCGACGCGGTGGTGTTGCTCGAGCCGGTGGCGCCGTTCGGGTTACCCGATGGCGGCACTTCGACGATCTGCGGCTCGGGCAGCAGGCCGCCCTGGGTCTGGTTCGCGGCCTGGCCGGGCGCGGTGTTCGGCGGCGCCGATTGCGCGGCTTGCGGCACCGGCTGGCCGGGCGTCTTGCCCTGCAGCGCGCGGTTCGGGTCGAACTGCTGCGGCTGGCTCGCGCCGTTGTCGGCCGGCGGCGGCGCGACCTTCGACACGAACGGCGACGGCGAACGCGTGATGTAGAGTGCCACCACCACCGCGATTGCGAGGCCGACGATCAGGCCTAGCACGATTCCAAGAAATGTCCCTCCGGCTTGTTTCGATTGCTTCGAAGTTCGGCGTGGTTGTGCCATTGCTTGAGTCACCTGCAAAAAGAATCGTGAAAAGGCTGCGGCGGGCATCCGACGACGCGCATCCGACGGCGGCCGCTGCCGCAGCCATTCGCGGCCCGGTTCCGGGCCGCTTGCATCCTTACATCTTGGCGGGCGCGGATACGCCGAGCACCGCCAGGCCGTTCTCGAGCACCTGCCGGGTCGCGGCGAGCAGCGCGGCGCGCGCATTGCGCGGCGCCTCGTCGTCGACCAGCACGCGCTCCGCATTGTAGAACGAGTGGAATTCGCCAGCGAGATCGCGCAGGTAGAACGCGACCGCGTGCGGCGCCAGCTCGTTCGCCGCGTGCGTGAGCATGTCCGGATACTCGGCGAGCTTCTGCATCAGCGACGCCGCCTGCGCGCTCGTCAGCTGCGACAGGTCGGCGCCCGGCAGTTGCGCGACGTCGACGTTGTAGCGCGACTTCAGTTCGTTGAGCACCGAGCAGATCCGCGCATGCGCGTACTGGACGTAATAGACCGGGTTTTCGTCGTTCTGTTTCAGCGCGAGGTCGATGTCGAACACGAACTCGGTGTCGGCCTTGCGCGAGATCAGGAAGAAACGCACCGCGTCGCGGCCGCGCGTGATGGTTGCCTCGTCGATCAGGTCGGGGGCCGCTTCCTGGCCCGCCGCCGCGCCGCCCGACCATTCGATCAGATCGCGCACCGTCACGTAGCTGCCCGCGCGCTTCGAGATCTTCACTTCCTGGCCGTCGCGCATCACGGTGACCATCTTGTGCAGCACGTAGTCGGGATAACCCTTCGGAATCCCGATATGCAGCCCCTGCAGGCCGGCGCGCACGCGCGCGATCGTGCCGTGGTGGTCCGAACCCTGGATGTTGATCACCTTCGTGAAGCCGCGCTCCCACTTCGTCACGTGGTACGCGACGTCCGGCACGAAGTACGTGTACGTGCCGTCCGACTTGCGCATCACGCGATCCTTGTCGTCGCCTTCGTCGGTCGTGCGCAGCCACAGCGCGCCGTCCTGCTCGTAGGTCATGCCGGCCTTGACCAGCGCGTCGACCGTCTTCTCGACGCGGCCTTCGCTGTACAGCGACGACTCGAGGTAGTACTGGTCGAACTTCACGCCGAACGCCTGCAGGTCCATGTCCTGCTCGCGACGCAGGTAGGTGACCGCGAACTTGCGGATCGCGTCGAGATCCTCGACGTCGCCCGCGCCCTTGACCGGCTCGCCGTCGGATGCGGCGACCGTTTCACCGTTCAGGTAGTCGCGCGCGATGTCGGCGATGTACTCGCCGTTGTACGCGGCTTCCGGCCAGCCCGCGTCGCCCGGCTTCAGGCCACGCGCGCGTGCCTGCGTCGAGATCGCCAGGTTGCCGATCTGCACGCCCGCGTCGTTGTAGTAGAACTCGCGGTGCACCGCGTAGCCCTGGCTCGCGATCACGTTCGCGAGCACGTCGCCGAGCGCGGCCTGGCGGCCGTGGCCGACGTGCAGCGGGCCGGTCGGGTTGGCCGAGACGAACTCCAGCAACACTTGCTTGCCTTTCTCGCGATCCGACGTGCCGAACGCGCGGCCCTGGTCGAACACGGCGGCGATCACCGCCTGTTTCGCGGCGGCCGACAGGCGCAGGTTGATGAAGCCGGGGCCGGCGATCTCGGCGGCTTCGACGAGGCCTTGCGCGGCCGGCTGCGCGGTGAGGGCGGCGACGATCTGCTCGGCGAGCTGGCGCGGATTCGTGCCGAGCGGCTTCGCGAGCTGCATCGCGACGTTGCACGCGACGTCGCCGTGCGCGGCGACCTTGGGGCGCTCCAGCGTGATGGCGGGGGCGACGAATGCTGCGTCGGCGCCTTTCAGTGCGTGTGCGACCTGCTTGACGCTATCCGCGAGCAGGGCTTCGAGGGTCTGTTTGTGTGCTGGCAGCATGCTGGTAGAAGGCTTCGTTGGTGGCGGCCGGAAACGCCGGCCCGCCGGCACGCTTTTTAAGCGCGCGTTTCAGGGATCGCAGAATTTTAACAGGTGCTAATATGCCGCTCAGGCGGCCCGCGTCCGCGAGGCCGGACGCCGGTCTGCCGGCGTTCCCCAACCGCGCCGCGCAGGCACAACAAGATGAAAAGGGAATTGTCATGATTACGTTCAAGAGCAAGGCGGCACAGGATCTCGACGTGCTGAAGGATTTCGCCGTGTATGTGCTGGGTCTCGTCGGCAAGCAGCTGGGCGAGCGCGGTGTGATCACGCACGACGAACTGGACCACGCGATCGCCAAGCTGGAAGGCGCGGTCGCGCAGGCGAAGCAGGAGCGCGCCGAGCACGCCGGCCATTTCCACGAGGACGAAGCCGACCACGCGCACCATGAAGTGCCGCCGAGTCTGGCCCAGCGCGTCGCGCCGTTCCTGACGATGCTGCGCGAAGCGAAGGCCGGCCAGGCCGACGTGCACTGGGGCTTCTGAGCTTCCTTCTTCCTTGCTTGGCAGATCGAAAGGTTCGCCAGACAGGAAAAAGCCCGCTTTCGAGCGGGCTTTTTCTTTTGTCTGATAAAAAGGCGGCCGGGCCGCCCGTTTGCGTCGATCAGAGTTGCGGCGCGAGCGCGCGGCGCGCGTCGTCGAGCGACAGCGCCATGCGTTGCGCGTAGTCCTCGAGCTGATCCTGCCCGATTTTGCCGACCGAGAAGTAGCGGCTGTCCGGGTGCGCGAGATAGAAACCCGACACGCTCGCCGCCGGCAGCATCGCCAGCGAATCGGTCACGCTCATGCCGATCTCGTCCGCGTGCAGCACGTCGAACATGCCGCGCTTCACGAGGTGGTCGGGGCAGGCCGGGTAGCCGGGCGCCGGGCGGATGCCCGCGTACTTCTCGGCGATCAGCGCGTCGTTGTCGAGCGTCTCGCCGCTCGCATAGCCCCACAGCTCGCGCCGCACGCGCGCGTGCATCGCTTCGGCGAACGCTTCCGCGAAACGGTCGGCGAGCGCCTTCAGCATGATCGCGCTGTAGTCGTCGTGGTCGGCTTCGAACTGCTTTTCCTTCGCGTCGACGCCGAGGCCGGCCGTCACCGCGAACATCCCGATGTAGTCGGCCACCCCCGACTCCTTCGGCGCGATGAAATCGGCGAGCGAGCGGTTCGGCCGCATCACGCCGTCGACCACCGGGCGCACGCTCTGCTGGCGCAGGTTGCGCCACGTGAGCAGCACTTCCGAGCGCGACTCGTCGCTGTAGATCTCGATGTCGTCGTCGTTGACCGTATTGGCCGGCAGCAGCGCGATCACGCCGTTCGCGGTCAGCCAGCGGCCCTGGATCAGGCGCGCGAGCATCGACTTCGCGTCGGAGAACACGCGGCGCGCCGATTCGCCGACGATCTCGTCGTCCAGGATCGCCGGGTACGGGCCCGCGAGGTCCCAGGTCTGGAAGAACGGGCCCCAGTCGATGTAGTTCGCGAGCTCGTTCAGGTCGTAGTTCTTGAACACGCGGCGGCCGATGAACTTCGGCTTCACCGGCTGGTAGCCGGCCCAGTCGATCCTGGTCTTGTTCGCGCGCGCGTCGGCGAGCGTGACCATCGGCTGCGCCTTGCGGTTCGCGTGCTGGTCGCGGATGCGTTCGTAGTCGGACTTCAGCTCGTCGAGATACTTCGCCGCGCCTTCGTCGGACAGCAGGTTCGACGCGACCGACACCGAGCGCGACGCATCCGGCACGTAGACGACCGGGCCTTCGTAGTGCGGCGCGATCTTCACGGCCGTGTGCACGCGCGACGTCGTGGCGCCGCCGATCAGCAGCGGAATCTTCTTCACGCGGAAGTAGTCGTCGCGCTGCATTTCGGACGCGACGTACGCCATTTCCTCGAGGCTCGGCGTGATGAGGCCCGACAGCCCGATGATGTCCGCGCCCTCGACCTTCGCCTTCGCGAGGATCTCGTTGCACGGGACCATCACGCCCATGTTGACCACTTCGAAGTTGTTGCACTGGAGCACGACCGACACGATGTTCTTGCCGATGTCGTGCACGTCGCCCTTCACGGTCGCGATCACGATCTTGCCCTTCGCGCGCACGTCGCCGCCCGCTTCCGCGAGCAGGCGCTTTTCTTCCTCGATGAACGGGATCAGGTGCGCGACCGCCTGCTTCATCACGCGCGCCGACTTCACCACCTGCGGCAGGAACATCTTGCCCTGGCCGAACAGGTCGCCGACGATGTTCATCCCGTCCATCAGCGGCCCTTCGATCACGTTGATCGGACGGCCGCCGGCCGCGGCGATTTTCGCGCGCACTTCCTCGGTATCCTCGACGATGAAGGTCGTGATGCCGTGCACGAGCGCATGCGAGAGCCGCTTCTCGACCGGCTGGTTGCGCCACTCGAGGTTCTCTTCCTTCTTCGCGCCGCCCGCCTTGAACTTGTCGGCGATCTCCAGCAGGCGATCGGTGGAATCGTCGCGGCGGTTCAGGATCACGTCCTCGACGCGCTCGCGCAGCTCGGGGTCGAGATCGGCGTACACGCCGAGCTGGCCCGCGTTCACGATGCCCATGTCCATTCCGGCCTGGATCGCGTGATACAGGAACACGGTGTGGATCGCCTCGCGCACCGGGTCGTTGCCGCGGAACGAGAACGACACGTTCGACACGCCGCCGCTCACCTTCGCGTGCGGCAGGTTCTGCTTGATCCAGCGGGTCGCCTCGATGAAGTCGACCGCGTAGTTGTTGTGCTCCTCGATGCCGGTCGCGACCGCGAAGATGTTCGGGTCGAAGATGATGTCTTCCGGCGGAAAGCCGACTTCGTTCACGAGGAAATCGTACGAGCGCTTGCAGATCTCAGTCTTGCGCGCGTAGGTATCGGCCTGACCGGTTTCGTCGAACGCCATCACGACCGCGGCCGCGCCGTAGCGGCGGATCAGGTTCGCGTGGTGGCGGAACGCGTCCTCGCCTTCCTTCAGCGAAATCGAGTTCACGATCGCCTTGCCCTGCACGCACTTGAGGCCGGCCTCGATCACCTCCCACTTCGACGAGTCGATCATGATCGGCACGCGCGCGATGTCCGGCTCCGACGCGATCAGGTTCAGGAAGCGCACCATCGCCGCCTTCGAATCGAGCATCGCCTCGTCCATGTTGATGTCGATCACCTGCGCGCCGTTCTCGACCTGCTGGCGCGCGACGGCGAGCGCCTCGTCGAACTGGCCGTTGAGGATCATCCGTGCGAACGCCTTCGAGCCGGTGACGTTGGTGCGTTCGCCGACGTTGATGAAGAGCGTCCCGGGCGTGACGTTGAACGGCTCGAGGCCGGCAAGGCGCATCATGTGATCGGTCATGGCGGTGCGAATTCTTTTGATGAAGGACGTGGGGCGGTCGGTCAGGCGTTGTCGCTGTACTGGTTCGGCCAGCGGCGCGGCTTCACGTCGGCGAGCGCCTTCGCGATCTCGGCGATGTGCTCGGGCGTCGTGCCGCAGCAGCCGCCCGCGAGGTTCACGAGCCCGGCCTGCGCGAATTCCTTCAGCAGGCCCGACGTGACGTCGGGGGTTTCGTCGAAGCCGGTGTCGCTCATCGGGTTCGGCAGGCCCGCGTTCGGATAGCACGACACGTAGGTGTCGCACAGCTTCGCGAGCTCGGCGATGTACGGGCGCATCAGCGCCGCGCCGAGCGCGCAGTTCAGGCCGAACGTGAGCGGCTTCGCGTGACGCAGCGAGTTCCAGAACGCCTCGACCGTCTGGCCCGACAGAATGCGGCCCGACGCGTCGGTGACGGTGCCCGAGATCATGATCGGCAGGCGCTCGCCGGTGTCCTCGAACAGCTCGTCGAGCGCGAACAGCGCGGCCTTGGCGTTCAGCGTGTCGAAGATCGTCTCGACGAGGAACAGGTCGACGCCGCCGTCGAGCAGCGCCTTCGCCTGCTGGTAGTACGACGTGCGCAGCTCGTCGAACGTGACGTTGCGTGCACCCGGATCGTTGACGTCCGGCGAGATGCTGGCCGTCTTCGGCGTCGGCCCGATCGCGCCCGCGACGAAGCGCGGCTTGGTCCGAGTCGCGTATTTCGCGGCCGATTCGCGTGCGAGCTTCGCCGATGCGACGTTCATCTCGACGACGAGATCTTCCATCCCGTAGTCGGCCTGCGCGACGGTCGTCGCGCCGAACGTGTTGGTTTCGACGATGTCGGCGCCGGCCGCGAAGTACTGGTCGTGGATCTCGCGGATGATCTGCGGCTGCGTGAGCGACAGCAGCTCGTTGTTGCCCTTGATGTCGCGCGGGAAATCCTTGAAACGCTCGCCGCGATACGCGGCCTCGTCGAGCTTGTAGCGCTGGATCATCGTGCCCATCGCGCCGTCGAGGATCAGGATGCGCGATTTCAGCAGCGCGGGCAGGGCGGCGCCGCGCGTGTAGTGCGCGTCGAGCGGGACGGAAGCGGCGAGAGGAGTCGCAGACATGGGCGGAAGACCGGCGAAGACGGAAAACCGTCATTGTAGCCGGTGCGTCAAGGGGGCGCGGGCCCTCGCCGTGCCGGCCTCGCGGCCCGCCAAATGAAAGCCCCCGCCGGCGAGCCGGACGGGGGCAGGATCGGAGTGCACGCGGCGCCGCGTCGATGCGCGGCGAAATGGCCCGGCCGCGTGACGCGCCGGGCCGCGGTCGTCAGTGGAGCACGACGGGCATCATCATCAGGCTGTCGAATTGTCCGAGGAATTCGTCGACTTCGTCGAGCGACGGTTCATCCTCGATCAGCTGCTTCACGTGCGCGCGGAATCGTTCGGCAAGTTCGCCGTCGATGAAGATTTCGCGCTGCGCGTTCTTGTCGACGATTTCGTATCCGCCGGCATTCATCAGGTGATGGCCGGCCTGCGGCGCAAATTCGACGACGCAGTAGTTGGGGCTGTTGTAGATCATTTGCATGGCGGCACTCCTCTTCGCAGTGGCATCTGGCCTTGTTGTCCCCTAGGTGGGGCGAGCCTTGCCGGTTTCAAGGGGCTTGCGCTGCACACCCCGTTCTCCCGTTGCGTGGGGTGTATCGGTTAGAAGCCGATGTCTATCAAACGTTTCTCATTGTGAGCCGGTGGACTGAAATAGTTGTTAAAGAGTGTCATCGGCCATTTCCGGGAAATCTGTAATCGGTCGAAATTGCCGATTCGTGCGCGTTCACTCGAGTTCACTGTGTGACAGTCGACGAGGCAGGGGGTTGCATCGGCGCGGGCGGTGCCGCTTGCGCCGGTTCCGCTGGCGGCGCAGGCGATGCATCGGGTGTCGGAGCGGCGGCAGGCGCGTTCGTTGCGCCGCCGGGCGGCACGGCATCGGCAGGCACGTCCGGTGCGGCGAGGCGGCCGTGCCACAGCAGCTCGATCTGTGCCCCGTTCGGCTCGCTCTGCACGAGTCGCGCGGGCAGCCAGCCGAGCGACGGCGCGAGCCACATGTCGATGCGGCGCGTGTCGCCGTCGCGGCGCGGCAGCCGCATGAAGTGCCGCGCCGCGACGATGCCGGCCTGCGTCTGCACCTGCTCGTCGCCGATCACGGTGATCGGCCAGGTCTCGCCGCTGTTGTTGTCGATCACGAAGAACTGCTGCGTGACGCCCGGCTTGTAGGCGGCGGGATTGCCGCGCACGAGCCCCGACAACTGCATCAGCATGCTGAAGCGGTCCTGCACGCCGTCGGGCAGCGGCGCGTTGTTCGGCGTGCGCGTGAACACCACCTGCCGGATCTCGCGGTTGAAGATCGCGATGTCTTCCGGCCGCTTGCCGCGCTTCTCGACGTAACGGTCGGGCGCGACGCCGAACGCGTCGATGCGGCCTTCGCTGCGATAGGTGAACGGGCCCACGAACGGCACGGGCATCGACACCGACAGGTCGTACGTGTGCCCGTCGGTGCGCCAGTGGATCGTGCCGATCATGTTCTGCATGCCGTTGTAGAACGTGTCGTACTGCAGGTCGCCGGACGGCGGCGCGGCGAACTTCACGCCGCTCGTCGCGGGGCCGGGTGTCGCGGCGCTCGCGCCCGCGGCCGCGTGCGCGGCCGAGGCGCCCGAAGCCCCCGGTGTGCCGCTCGCAGCGGACGCGGCTGCCGCGGGCGGTTCGCCGTGCTCGGCCGTCTGCGTCGACGTGAGGACCGGCTCCTGCGACGGCGCGGGTTTCGGCGGGGCGGCCTTGGGCGCGGCCGGTGCGGCCGGACGTTCGACCGGCGTCGGCGCCGGCGGGGCCGGTTGGCGCTCGATCGGCTGCGGTTTCAGCAACTCGATCTGCACGGGGATCTCAGCGGGCGGCGGCGGTGTGAACGATTCGCGGTTGCGCATCAGCCAGAATCCGGCGAGCGCATGCAGCACCAGCACGGCGACGAGCGCGACGCCCACGCGCAGCCAGCGGCGGGGCTGGGCGTGACTCGGGCGAAGGTCGGCAGGCTGCATGGGCATCGGAACAGGATCGGGGCGCGTGGGTGACGTCGGGCGCGCGGCGCGCGCCACAGGAATCGGACCGTCGGATGCGCTGCGCGTTCGCGATGCGTGACGTGGCGTGAACCGGATGCGTCAGGCGTCGCGTGCGTCGGGACTATAGCCGAGTTCGTAGGACAGTTTCTGCGCGCATGCGCGCAGCGCGGTGTCGATCTCGCCGCCCCACGCGATGTCGAACGAGCCTTCCTGGCCGAGCGCGACGATCGCGAGCGCGAGTTCGCCGACCGCATCGAACACCGGCATGCAGAATGCGTGGATCGTCGGCAGCAGCATCCCCTCGACACGCGCGGCCTGGTGCCGGCGCACGTCGGCGAGCACCGCATCGACTTCGTCGAGCGTGCGCGGGCCGCCGTGGTGCGGCGAGCGGCGCGTATCGGCGAGTTCGCGCTCGAGCATCGCGGCGGTCTTGCTGCGCGGCAGGTACGCGGCGAACAGCAGGCCCGTCGCGGAACCGAGCAACGGCATCACGTCGCCGAGCTTCAGCGACGCCTTCGCCGGATGGCTCGATTCCATCCAGTGCACGATCGTCGGCCCCTGGTTGCCCCATACCGCGATGCCGACCGTCTGGTCGAGGCGATCGCGGAATTCGGTCAGCGCGATCCGCGCGAGCTTCACGCCGTCGACGCGGGCGAGCCGCGCGAGGCCCATCTGCAGCGCGAAGCCGCCGAGCTCGTAGCGGCCCGAGACGGGGTCCTGCGACACGACGCCGAGCCGCGAGAAGCTGACCAGGTAGCGATGCGCCTTCGCCGGGCTCATGCCCGCGCGCTGCGCGAGATCGCGCAGCATCATCGCGCGCGGCTCGCTCGTCAGCACGTCGAGCAGGCGAAAGCCGACCTCGATCGACTGGATGCCGGAACGGACCTTCTCGCCGTGTTCGCCGGAGGCGGCATCGTCGGTATCGGAGTCGGCGAGATCGTCGTCGGGAAGCGGGCTGGCGGGCATGGGCAACGGGTGCGCGAAAATGCGACAGGAAACGGGGCGAAAACGGCGTGCGCGATCGTGGCGCGCCGCATGGATTCACCATCGTAAAATAGATTCCCTCCATCGTCACTACAACGGCAGATCCTCCCTATGAAACTTGCTTCGCTGAAGGACGGCACGCGCGACGGCCAGCTGATCGTCGTGTCGCGCGACCTGCACACCGCGGCGATTGCCGATGCGATCGCGCCGACGCTGCAGCGCGTCCTCGACGACTGGGCGTTCTACGCGCCGCAATTGCGCGACCTGTACGACGCGCTGAACCACGGCCGCGCGCGCAACGCTTTCCCGTTCGATCCGGCCAACTGCATGGCGCCGCTGCCGCGCGCGTTCCAGTGGGCCGACGGCTCCGCGTACGTGAACCACGTCGAGCTCGTGCGTCGTGCGCGCGGCGCCGAGATGCCGCCCGAGTTCTGGACCGATCCGCTGATGTACCAGGGCGGCAGCGACGATTTCGTGGGGCCGCGCGACGACGTCGTGTGCCCGTCCGAGGAATGGGGCATCGATTTCGAGGCGGAAGTCGCGGTGATCACCGGCGACGTGCCGATGAGCGCGTCGCCCGACGACGCGCTGAAGGCCGTGCGACTCATCACGCTCGTGAACGACGTATCGCTGCGCAACCTGATTCCGGCCGAACTCGCGAAGGGCTTCGGCTTCTTCCAGAGCAAGCCGGCCACCGCGTTCGCGCCGGTCGCCGTCACGCCCGACGAGCTGGGCGACGAATGGCGCGAAGGCCGCGTGCACCGCCCGATGATCGTCCACTGGAACGGCAAGAAGGTCGGCCAGCCGGATGCGGGCACCGACATGGTGTTCCACTTCGGCCAGTTGATCGCGCACGCGGCGAAGACGCGCAACCTGCGTGCCGGCTCGATCGTCGGCTCGGGCACGGTGTCGAACAAGGACGCGAAGCGCGGCTACTGCTGCATCGCCGAGAAGCGCTGCCTGGAGACGATCGAGCACGGCGCGCCGCAGACCGAATTCATGCGCTACGGCGATACGGTGCGCATCGAGATGTTCGATGCGGCCGGCAAATCGATCTTCGGCGCGATCGAGCAGTCGGTTTCGCCGCCCGACGGCGCGGCATAAGCGGCGCGGTACGCGCTGCGACGGCGAACCCCGGCTTCGGCCCGCGCGCCGGGTTTCGCCCGATGTTTGACCGCGCGGGCTTGGCTACACTCGATTCAAGCGTTCGAGCGCCTCGAACAAGGAGCAGCAGATGGCCGATCTTGCCGCGTACGGCGGTTACGAAGCACTGAAGGTGACGCGCCGCGACCATGGCGTGCTCGACATCGTGATGAGCGGCGAGGGCGCGAACCGCAGCGGCCTCGCGACCGCGAACGCGCGCATGCATCGCGAGCTCGCCGACATCTGGCGCGACGTCGATCGCGATCCCGACACGCGCGTCGCGGTGATCCGCGGCGAAGGCAAGGGTTTTTCGGCGGGCGGCGATCTCGCGCTCGTCGAGGACATGGCGAACGATTTCGACGTGCGCGCCCGCGTGTGGCGCGAGGCGCGCGACCTCGTCTACAACGTGATCAACTGCAGCAAGCCGATCGTGTCGGCGATGCACGGCCCGGCCGTCGGCGCGGGGCTCGTGGCCGGGCTGCTCGCCGACATCTCGATCGCCGCGAAGGATGCGCGCATCATCGACGGCCACACGCGGCTCGGCGTCGCGGCCGGCGACCATGCGGCGATCGTGTGGCCGCTCCTGTGCGGGATGGCGAAGGCGAAGTACTACCTGATGCTGTGCGAGCCCGTGAGCGGCGAGGAAGCGGAGCGGATCGGGCTGGTCTCGCTCGCGGTCGAGCCGGCCGACCTGCTGTCGAAGGCATACGAAGTGGCCGAGCGGCTCGCGCACGGTTCGCAGTCGGCGATCCGGTGGACCAAGTACGCGCTGAACAACTGGCTGCGCACGGCCGGCCCGACCTTCGATACGTCGCTCGCACTCGAATTCATGGGTTTTTCGGGGCCCGACGTGCAGGAGGGCATCCGCTCGCTGCGCGAGCGGCGCCCGCCCGCATTCCCCGGCGACGCGCCGTTCTGACGTGCGCGCTATGATCGAACCACGCGCGGCTGCGCGACGCTCGGCGGCCGCCTCGCTCCCCCAGTCAACCAGGATGCCCGTATGACGACCGATGCCTCCGGCGCCAACCCTTTCGCCGGCTTTGCCGGGTTCCAGCCCGCCGACATGATGGACCGGATGTGGGACATGATGCGGATGTCGCCGTTCGGCGGGATGGCGCCGTTTCCGGGCGCCGCGCACGGGCTGCCGCCGTCGCTGTCGAGCATGTCCGACATGATGTCGCCGCTCACGAACGTCGAGGAGCTCGACAAGCGGATCACCGATCTGCGCGCGGTCGAGCAATGGCTGAAGCTCAATCTCGGGATGCTGCAGTCCGCGATCCAGGCGCTCGAGGTGCAGCGTGCGACGCTCGCGACGCTGCGCGCGTTTGGCGCATTCGCGCAAAGCTCGATGTCGGCGGCCGAGGAAGCGGCCGTGGCTGCCGCGCAGGCCGCGAAGCCCGCGTCGGCGGGCGAGGCCGCGCCCGCGGCCGATGCCGCGGCTGCGCCGGAAGGCGACCCCGCGCAGCAGCCGTTCGATCCGTCCGGCTGGTGGAATCTGCTGCAGACGCAATTCAACCAGCTCGCGAGCCTCGCGATGGCGCAGCCGGGCATGCAGCCTGCCGCGTCGGGCGCCGCGCCGCCGGAGGCCGCCGCCGCGCCCGAACCCGCCGCGAAGGCCGCCGCGGCGGCGCCGCGCAAGCCCGCCGCGAAGCGCGCGAAGCCGTCCGGTTCGGCCGCGGAGCGCGCGGCGGCCGCTTCGTCGCCCGAAACGCGTCCGCCGAAGCGCTCGACGTGATGCGGCGCAGGTAGCAGGGCGATCATGCGACTCGCGCTCGTTCTGATGGGAGGCGGCGCGCGCGCCGCATACCAGGTCGGTGTGCTGAAGGCGCTGGCCGAGATCGCGCGCGAGGCCGATCCGCAGCGGCACACGCTGCCGTTCACGGTCGTGTGCGGTTCGTCGGCCGGCGCGATCAACGCGACGTCGGTCGCGAGCCACGCGGACGACTTTTCCCATGGCGTGCGGCGCCTGCTCGAATTCTGGGAGCCGTTGCGCGCCGACTACGTGTATCGCACCGACTGGCTCGGCATCGCGGCCGCCGGCGCGCGCTGGCTCGCGACGATGACGTTCGGCTGGGCGGCGCGCCGCTCGCCGCGCGGGCTGCTCGACAACACACCGCTCGCGCATCTGCTGCAGCGGGAGCTGAGTTTCCACCGGATCGAGCAGATGCTCGAGGCGCGCCTGCTGCATGCGCTCGCGATCACCGCGCTCAGCTATTCGAGCGGCCGGCACCTCACGTTCTACCAGGCCGCCCAGCCGATCCAGGCGTGGCGGCGCGCGCAGCGCACCGCGCGGCTCGTCGACCTGTCGGCGTCGCACCTGCTCGCGTCCTCGGCCATTCCGTTCGTGTTCCCCGCCGTGCCGCTCGTGCTCGACGGGCAGATCGAGTACTTCGGCGACGGCTCGATCCGGCAGATCGCGCCGCTGTCGCCGGCGATCCATTTCGGCGCGGACCGGATCGTCGTCGTCGGTGCCGCCGATCCGCGGCCCGAGATTCCGGCCGCAAACGGCGCGGGGCGGCCCCGTGGCTACCCGACGCTCGCGCAGATCGGCCAGCAGGTGCTCGCGAGCGTGTTCCTCGACTCGATCGGCTCGGACATCGAACGGATCGAGCACATCAACCGGATGATCGAGCACCTGCCGCACCAGGTCGAGATCGACAGCGGCTGGCGGCACGTCGACGTGCTCGCGATCGCGCCGTCCGAGCGCATCGAGCTGATTGCCGCGAAGCACCTGAAGCAGATGCCGGCGACGATGCGCGGGCTGCTCGGCGCGATCGGCGGCAGCCAGCCGGCCGGCGCGTCGTTCGCGAGCTACCTGCTGTTCGAGGAGGCCTTCACGCGCGAGCTGATCGAGCTCGGCTACCGCGACGGCCGGGCGCAACGCGAGACGCTCGCCGGCTGGATCGCTCAGGCGGACGGCAGCCGCGCGCCGGCGGCCGGCACGCCGCCGGAAGGCGGCCTCGCGGCCGGAAAAATACGGGTCTGATGCACGCAGGCGCAATGTAAGGTTGCGTATTTGCGACGGTCGGCTGCGACCGATCGCCGCACGCAGGTTGGCGGGGCCAGACCGGGCGGGCGTCTCGGAACCGTCATGCACGCGTGCTATCATGGCCGCCGCCGTATACACCATATCGAGCAGCCCGCCGATCCGGCATCCGCACGGGACCTTTCGGGGAACCCGCCTGGGGGCAGGGGACGGGCGCGCCAACGAGCCGGCCAGCGCCGGCCCCCACTCAGGCAAGCGCGACCGGCTTCGTCCGAACGGAGCGGGTGGCGGCATGCCCAACGGCGGCAACGCGGCCGCCCGGCTGCCGGACGAGGAATCAGCGTCCGGCGGGCCGGTTTCCCGCGTAAAATTAGAGTCTTGGCTGCAAAAAGCGCGCGTGGCGCGCTTGCGCGGCAACAGTCACGTTTAGAGAAGTCGCATTGCGCAGAACAGGGGTGGGACCATCATGAACACCATGCTTTATCCGGAACTTTACAGGTCGCTCGAAGCTGTCCGCTGGGACATGGAGAAGGACATTCCGTGGGACAAGTTCGACGCTTCGCTGCTCACCGACGAGCAGGCGAAGACGATCAAGATGAACGCGATCACCGAATGGTCGGCGCTGCCCGCGACGGAAATGTTCCTGCGCGACAACCAGCACGACAGCGACTTTTCCGCGTTCATGAGCGTGTGGTTCTTCGAGGAGCAGAAGCATTCGCTCGTGCTGATGGAATACCTGCGCCGCTTCAAGCCGGAGATGGTGCCGACCGAAGAGGAACTGCACGCGGTGCGCTTCCAGTTCGATCCGGCGCCGCCGCTCGAGACGCTGATGCTGCACTTCTGCGGCGAAATCCGTTTGAACCACTGGTACCGCTGCGCGGCCGACTGGCACACCGAGCCCGTCATCAAGCAGATCTACGAAACGATTTCGCGCGATGAAGCGCGTCACGGCGGCGCGTACCTGCGCTACATGAAGAAAGCGCTGAACAACTGCGGCGACGTCGCGCGTGCCGCCTTCGCGAAGATCGGCGTGCTGATGGCGTCGGCGCGCCGCACCGAGAAGCCGCTGCACCCGACCAACCTGCACGTGAACCAGGCGCTGTTCCCGCGCGACACCGTGCAGTCGCGCCTGCCCGATCCGGAATGGCTCGAACGCTGGCTCGACGAGCAGATCCGTTTCGACGGCGAGTGGGAGAAGAAGGTGGTCGAGCGGATTCTGCACAACCTGTCGATCCTGTTCGAGCGCACGTTCGCGACCGCGCAGGAACTGAACCGCTACCGCAAGGAAGTCACCGGCCGCCTGCAGGCCGAAAGTGGCCCGTCGTCAGCCGCGCAGCCGGCCTGAGGCCGGCAGGGGCCGCCGTCGGCGCGAGCCGGGTCCGATTCGTACCCGATTCGCGCCCGATTCGCGCCCGATTCGCGCCCGGCTCGCGGCACCGTGTCGCGTTCATCGCATGAAGCCCGCCCGGCCGGTCCGGCGGGCTTTTTATCGGGTGCCGCCGTCGCGCGCGCCGTCGTTCATCCCGTCCAATCTCCATCATGTCCGCCACTTTCGAACGCAAGCTGATCACCCGTGATGCCCTCGTCGCGCTGCGCGCGTCGCTGCCGTCGCCCGTCGTGTTCACCAACGGCGTGTTCGACATCCTGCATCGCGGTCACGTCACGTATCTCGCCGATGCGAAAGCGCTCGGCGCCTGCCTGATCGTCGGCGTGAACAGCGACGCGTCGGTGCGCATGCTCGGCAAGGGCGACGACCGCCCGATCAACCGCGAAGAGGATCGCGCGGCCTTGCTGGCGGCGCTGGAAAGCGTCGACTGGGTCGTGACGTTCACGGAACAGACGCCCGTGTCGCTGATCGAGGCCGTCCGTCCGGACATCCTCGTGAAGGGCGGTGATTACGACATGGACGCACTGCCGGAGTCGGCGCTCGTGCGCGGCTGGGGCGGCCGGGCGCTGGCGATTCCGTTCGAGCACGATCGCTCGACCACTGCACTGCTGAAGAAGGTGCGCGCGCAACAGCCGTGAGCGCGACGCGGCGCCGTCACGGCGCGGACGCGGCGAGCGGTGCGGTCGTGACGGCCGGCGCCGCGATCGGGCCGCCGACGACGGGCTGGTCGGTCGCCCGCATGAGCGGTGTCACGCGCAATGCGTCGGGCCGCACCTGCCGCGACAGCACGGCGGGTTCGCGCGGGCCGGCCGCGGGCAGCGGCCCGAACATGCCGCGCGCCACCACGAACGCGAGCATGTTGGCGAGAAAGAGAACAGCGATCAGCCAGCGCAGCATCGTCGAAACTCCTTGTCGTCATCGACGTAAATCACGTCGTTCAGTCGAGCCGGCCGCATGGCCGGCTTTTTTCATGGCTTTCGTTGACCGTTCGTGCGGACCGCTGGCGCGGCACCGCGCGTATTGCATCGTCGGCGTGACGCGGGCCGGTCGGGCTCACTTTGGCCTGCGTCGGCATCGCGCCGGCGCGATGCCGGCGCTTTCGCGTCAATCCTGCACCGTTGCCGGGCCGGCTGCCTCCGCTGCGATCAGCGCGAGCCCGGACAGGATCAGCGCGTCATGCCGCGTATGCGCGACCGTCAGCGCACGCGCGACGTCGTCCGCCGCACCGCCTGCCAGCACGAGCCGCACGGGCGCCTGCCACGCAGCGACGAGATCGCGCCACGCGCGTTCGATCAGGCCGGCCTGCGCGTACAGGCAGCCGGCCGACAGCGAGCGCGGCGTATCGATCTGGAACGGTTCGGCCTGCGCGTCCGCGAGCAGGCCGCTGGCGATATCCGTGGTCAGCGTCGGCAACTGCGCGGTGTGTGTGCCGAGCGCGCGCATCATCAGCGCCCAGCCCGGCGCGATCAGCCCGCCCGTGAAGCGGCCGTCCGCGCGCAACGCCTCGAGTGTCGTCGCGGTGCCGAACGTCGCGATCAGCAGATGCTCGCCGGGAAACGCCGCGTGCGCGCCGATCAGGCCGGCCCACCGGTCGCTGCCGAGCTGTTCGGGCGTCGTATAGCCGTTCGTCACGCCGCATTGCGCGGGCCGCGAGCGGATCGTCGTGCGGGGCAGGCCCGGCCAGCGCGCATCGAGCAGCGCGTCGATCCGTGCGGCCACGTCGGCGCCCGCGACGTTCGAGATCCACGCGCCGCGCGGCCGCGGCAGGTGCGACCAGTCGGGATCGGCGCCGCCGTCGCGCGTATGGCCGAACGCGCCCGTGTCGACGAGCGAGCGCCGCGCGTCGGCGAGCGCCCACTTGATCCGGCTGTTGCCGGCATCGATCAGCAGGTGCGGCTCGCTCATTGCGCTTCGCGCAGCGACACGTCGCCGGCTGCGATCGTTTGCACGCCGTTCGGCGTGTCGAGCAGCAACTGGCCGGTCGCGTCGATGCCCGTCGCGACGCCGCGCGCGCGTTCGACGCCCTGTTCGAGCAGCACGACCTCGCGGCCCGCGTACGCGTGCAGCGCGTGCCAGCGCGGCAGGAACGGCGCGAGGCCGTCGGTGCCGAACTGCGCGAGCGCGGGCGTGAGTGCGTTCAGCGACGCGGCGAGCGTATCGGTGAGGTTCGCCGACGCGCACGCGATCGACAACGCGGCCGGCGGCAGCCCGCTCGCGAGCGTCGCTTCGCGCGCGCGCAGCGCGTCGACTTGCGCGGCGACGGCTTGCGCGCCGCGCACGTTGATGCCGAAGCCGATCACGACGGCGGTGGCGTCGGCGGTGGTCCAGACGGTTTCGATGAGGATCCCGGCGAGCTTGCCGACGATGCGCGGCGTGCCGTCGTCGTCGGCCGTCAGCAGCAGGTCGTTCGGCCATTTGAGTGCGACGCGCGAGCCGGCGTCGAGCGGCAGCGCGGCCAGCCCTTCGGCGAGCGCGACGCCGATCGCGATGCTGAGGCCGCCGAGCGCGTCGACGGGGCGCGGCACGATGCAGCCGACCGAGCACAGCAGCGCATTGCCCGGCTGCGCGAACCACGGGCGGCCTTGCCGGCCGCGGCCGGCCGTCTGCTCGAACGCGACGCGCACGAGCGGTGCGGGCAGTGCCTTTGCGTTGCGCGGCAGCGCCTTGAGCCGCGTTGCGACGTCGGCGTTGGTCGAGCCGGTGGCGGCGACGATGTCGAGCGGCCACGCGCGCGGCGCGGCGTCCAGGTGCGCCTCGAGCCGGTTGCGCGCGATGTGCGCGTCGCCGGATTCGGGCGTGTCGGAGGAGGTGGGGGCGTTCATGGCGCCTATTGTAGCGACAGGGGGCGTTGGCGCGCGCCGGAGGGCGCGCCCAACCTGCAGGGCGACACGGCGTGGCTTAGTGCTGCATCTCTATCCGCGCTCCAGCGCCTTGATGTCCTCTTCCGACGTCATCTCGCACGCGAGCGGCGTCCTGCCCTTCAGCGCCGGGCCTTAGCGGGTCGAAACGAGGATCGGTGCGCCGCCGGCGGCTCGCAGATGACGCATACGACGCAACCACCGTCCGGCCAGGTCACGCTCGCGCGTGTCCCGGCCAAACGGCCATCACGGCGCGACGACCGGGTGCTTCAGCGCATGCGCGGTCTCGATCCACTGCGCGTGGAATTCGTCCGCATCGGGTCGAAGCCCGAGTTCGCCGTTGCGATAGGCCATCGCGAGCGTCTGCACCGCTTCCGGCAGCTCGTGCTCGGCGGCGCGGCGATACAGCGCGAGCGCGCGCGCGTCGTCGCGCGGCACGCCGCTGCCGTCGCGGTACGCGTTCGCGAGCATGAAGTCGGCCGCCGGGATGTCCGCGCGCGACGCGATGTCGAACCAGTGCGCGGCCTGCACCGGGTCGGCCGCGATGCCGTAACCGCTGCGGTAGATCAGCCCGAGGTAGTACGCGGCGGCCGGATCGCCATTCGAAGCCGCCGCGCCGAGCAGCGCGCGGGCGCGCGCATAGTCCTTCGGCATGTCGCCGCTGCCGAGCAGCAACGCCTTGCCGAGCGCGAGCTGCGCGCGCCGCGCAGCCGTCGCGTCGGCCCTGCCGTCCGCCGCCGCGGCCGTTTCCAGCCAGCCGCGCCCCTCGTCGCGCAGCCCCGGTTCATGCGCATCGACGAGCGCGATGCCGAGCGCCGCCTGCGCGGCGCCCGAGCCGTGGCGCGCGAGCGTGCGCAACTGGGCCAGCGCATGCGGCTCGGTCGCCTGCGTGACCATCGCCTGCCATTCGTCGAGCTGCGCGACGCTCGGCGCGGGGCCGGCCCCGCGCAGGCCGGTCGCGGCGACGATGGCCGCGACGGTCACGGCCGCCGCCGCGAGCAGCGCGGCCGGCGGGAGTTTCGCGCGCAGCACGCGCCGCGCGGCGGCGGCGAAGCCGGTTTCGGCGGGCCGCATCGTCCGGATCGGTTGCATCGTGTGTCTCATTGCGTCAGGTCGATCTCGTAGGTCGCGAGGTTCTTGCCCGAGCCGTCGTCGGCCGCGACCTGCGTGATGCCGGTCAGGCCGGCCGCCGCGGCGTCGCCGAGACGGTTCGGCGCGGACGCGAACTGCACGTGCGCGACCGAGCTCGCGAGCTTCGTGAAGCGCCAGCTGCGCTGCGCGCCGTCGGCCGCGCGCGTGATCGCGCCGCGCTTCTTGATGAACGCGATCAGCACGTCGCGGTTCGCGTCGGGCGACGCGAAGATCGTCTTGCTGCCGTCGAGGCCCGGGAAGTTGCCGCCGCCGCTCGCGCGGTAGTTGTTGGTCGCGACGATGAACTGCGCGTTCGGGTCGATCGCCGCGCCCTTGTACGTCAGGTTCCTGATCCGGCTGCCGACCGGCTGCGTGACGTCGATTTCGTACGCGAGATCGGCCGACGTGAACATGTCGAAGTTGTAGCCGGGGAAGGTGCTGACGAGCGGCTGCACGGTGGCCTTGGTCGGGTCGATCGTGTTGAAGCGCTTCGCGGCCGTCTCGAGCCAGTTCTTCACGTCGGCGCCGCTCACCTTCACCGCGTACACCGTGTTCGGATACAGGTACAGGTCGGCCGCGTTGTTGATCGCGAGCGCGCCCGGCGCGACGTCGGTGTAGTCGGTGCCACCGCCGAAGCCGCTCTTGAACGGCGCGCTGACCGACAGCACCGGCAGCGACGCGTACTGCGGCAGGTTCGCCTGCACGTAGGTCTTCACGTAGTCGGCCTGCGCCTCGTTGACGATCTGGATCGCGCCCGGATCGCCGACGTCCGCGAAGTACGAGTTCATCCGGTAGTCGGTGGAGCCGATCGGCGTCTTCACGTAATCGATCGTCGCCTGGTGCTCGGCCGCGATCGCGGCGGAGACCGACGGGTCGGCCGCGACGTAGCTCTTGTCGGCGTTCTGGATCGGCCGCGCCTCGACGGTCGTCTGCGACTTGTCGACGGCCCACGTCTTGCCGTCGAACTTCAGGCCGAGCTTGATCACGCCGAGGTGCTTGCCCCAGTAGTTGGCCATCACGGTCGGCACGCCGTTGACGGTGCCCTTGACCTTGTCGACGCCCGGCAGGTTGAACTGCGCCACGGTGCTGTTCGCGTCCGGGAACACCTGGTGCGAATGGCCGATCAGCATCGCGTCGATGCCGGACACCTTCGACAGCCACCAACTGCCGTTTTCCATCGTGGGCGAGTACGCGGAATTGTCGAGGCCGCCGTGCGAGATCGCGACGACGAGATCGGCGCCCTTCGCGCGCATCTCCGGAATGTACTTCTCGGCCGCTTCCTTCAACCCGGTCGTGTAGACCTTGCCGTCGAGCCAGCGCTTGTCCCAGTTCATGATCGCGGGCGGCGTGAAGCCGATGATGCCGATCTTCACGGGCGCGCTCACCGTCTTGCCGTCCGGCGTCGTGGCCGTCACCGTGCGCGTCAGGATCGTGTACGGCGTGAACAGCGGCGCATTGGTCTTGGCGCTGATCACGTTCGCGAGCACCTGCGGGAAGTTCGGGCCCGCGCACTTCTTCTGCTGGGCCGGTGCCGGCAGGCCGTCGACCTCGAACGTGTTGCCGGTCACCTGCGACAGGTACGGCAGGCCGTAGTTGAATTCATGGTTACCGATCCCGCCGCCGTCGAATTTCGCGGCGTTCATCACCTTGTAGATCGCGAGCGTCTGGTCGCAGCCGACCGGCTTGACCAGCGCCTGGTAGTCCGACAGCGCGGTGCCCTGGATCGTGTCGCCGTTGTCGAGCAGCAGCGTGTTCGGGTACTGCTTGCGCGCCTGCGCGATCAGTGTCGACACGCGCTCGAAGCCGAGCGAATTGTCGGCGGCGAGCTTGAAATAGTCGTACGACAGCACGTTGGTGTGCAGGTCGGTCGTCTCGAGCAGCGCGAGCGTGGCCGTCGTGCCGGCGGGCGCCTGGGCCTCGGACTGCGACGGCGGCGTGGCGGTGACGTCGTCGCCGCCGCAGCCGGCGAGGACGAAGGCGAGGCTGGCGAGCGCGGCGGCGGCCGGCACGTGACGGCGGGAAAGCGGGGGGAGACGCATCGGTTGTCCTGTTCGGTGTTCTGTTTTATGAAACGCGAGGTACGCACGAATGGCGGCGCGGCGCGCCGACGGCCTGAGGTGCGGCGCGTGAGAGTATCGAAAGGAAACGTGACGGAACAATGAAAGGTCGCGATGCGGGCAGCGGGCAGTGGCCGGCGGCGGCTTCGGGCCAGTCCCGGCCGGCACTCCCAGCCCCGCGCCCCGGCTGCGCGTCCGAGCCCGGCGCCTCGATCGCGCCCCCCGAGTTCGGCGCCTCCGGCTACGCGCCCTGAGCTCGCCGGCCGCGCCGAAATCCTCACGTCGCGGCATCGGGCGGTTCGCTACAATGGCCGCTGTCATCCTTTTGCAAACAACCTGCCCTTGGACTTCGAGACTCCTCCCGGCCTGTCGGTCGACGCCGGCGGCCAGGGCCAGACGGTGCGCCTGACCGGCCAGTGGACCGCGCTCTCGCTCGCGCGCAACCGCGGCGCCGTGGCGCGCCGCATCGCGAGCATCGCCGCTGGGCGCGTGAGCGAATGGGATCTGTCCGGCATCGAGCGGCTCGACCACGTCGGCGGCCAGGCGCTGTGGCGCGTGTGGGGCCGCAAGCTGCCGGCCGGCGTCGCGCTGAGCGCCACGCAGCGCACGATCTTCGAGCGCATCGAGCGGCTCGACAGCCAGCGTGAGGCGCCCGAGCGCATCGTGCGGTTCGATCCCGTCACGCGGCTCGGCCTGGCGATCTTCGCGTTCGGCGAACACCTGCAGGGCGGCATCGCGATGTTCGGCCGCGTGATCCTCGATGCGCTGTCGGTGCTGCGCCGCCCGAAGACGATGCCGTGGAAGGAAACCTCGGCGAACATCTACAGCGCCGGCGCGCAGGCGCTGCCGATCACCGCGCTCGTCGCGTTCCTGATCGGCATCGTGCTCAGCTACCTGTCCGCGCAGCAACTGCAGATGTTCGGCGCGAACCGCTACATCGTGAACATCCTCGGGCTGTCGGTGATCCGTGAGCTCGGCCCCGTGCTGTCGGCGATTCTCGTCGCGGGCCGCTCCGGCTCGGCGATCACCGCGCAGATCGGCGTGATGCGGGTGACCGAGGAGCTCGACGCGATGCGCGTGATGGGCATTCCGCACGGGTTGCGGCTGATCCTGCCGCGCGTGCTCGCGCTCGGCGTCGCGATGCCGCTGCTCGTGATGTGGACCAACATCATCGCGCTGACGGGCGGCGCGCTCGCCGCGAAGCTGGTGCTCGGCATCGACATCAACTATTTCGTGCGCTCGCTGCCGGGCGTCGTGCCGATCGCGAACCTGTACATCGGCGTCGGCAAGGGCGTCGTGTTCGGCATGCTGATCGCGCTGGTCGCGTGTCATTTCGGCTTCCGGATCAAGGCGAACTCGCAGAGTCTCGGCGAAGGCACGACCACGTCGGTGGTGTCGTCGATCACGGTCGTGATCCTCGCCGACGCGGTGTTCGCGATCCTGTTCCAGAACGTGGGGCTCGGATGAACGCATCGAACGAAACGACCGCGCATGCCGCGGCCATCGGCGCCGGGTCGGTCGACGCCCGGCCGGACGCGGCCGCCGACGCCGGCGACCTCGTGATCGAGGTGCGCAACCTGACCAAGCGCTACGGGCGCAACATCGTTCACCAGAAGCTCGACTTCGACGTGCGGCGCGGCGAGATCGTGTCGATCGTCGGCGGGTCGGGCTCCGGCAAGACGACGCTCGTGCGCCAGATCCTCGGCCTCGAGCGGCCGACGTCGGGCACGATCAAGGTGTTCGGCGAGGATACGTCGACGATCGACGACGCAAGCGCGCGGATGATGCGCACGCGCTCGGGGATGCTGTTCCAGCAGGGCGCGCTGTTCTCGTCGATGACGGTGTTCGACAACGTCGCGCAGCCGCTGCGCGAGCTTGGCCGCGTGCCGCCGGACCTGCTGCACGACATCGTGATGCTGAAGCTCGAGATGGTCGGGCTGCCGTGCAAGCACGCGTCGAAGATGCCGGCCGCGCTGTCGGGCGGGATGGTGAAACGGGTCGGCATCGCGCGCGCGATCGCGCTGGAGCCCGAGCTGCTGTTTCTCGACGAGCCGACGGCCGGCCTCGATCCGCAGGCGTCCGACGAATTCGTCGAGCTGATCGCGACGCTGCACCGCACGCTCGGGCTGACCGTCGTGATGGTGACGCACGACCTCGACACGATGGTCGCGCTGTCGACGCGCGTCGCGGTGCTGGCCGACCGCAAGGTGCTGGTCGCCGCGCCGGTCGAGGAGGCCGCGAACGTCGACCATCCGTTCATCCACGAATATTTCCTGGGGCTGCGCGGGCGCCGCGCATTGCAGGCGCTGCCGCCCGAGCGGCGCGCGAAGCTGCCGAAGGCGGCCCTCGAACCGGCGCTGTCGAGCGTCGAGCTGTAGAAGCAAGGAACCCGCGAATGGAAAACAAATCACATGCGTTCTGGGCCGGCCTGTTCACGATCGCGCTGACGCTCGCGATCGCGGGCACCGTGTTCTGGTTCAACGTCGACCGCACCGTGCGCGTGCCGTACGACCTGCTCGCGCGCACCAACGTGACGGGGCTGTTCCCGGATGCGGCGGTGCGCTTTCGCGGCCTCGACGTAGGCAAGGTGCAGTCGATCGGCTTCGATCGCACGCATCCGGGCCAGATCCGAATCCGCATCCTCGTCGATCACGATGCGCCGATCACGCAGTCGACGTACGGCAGCCTCGGCTTCCAGGGCGTGACGGGTATCGCGTTCGTGCAGCTGGAGGATACGGGGCGCGATCTGGCGCCGCTGCCGTCGTCGCCGAAGGCGATCGCGCAGATCCCGATGCGGCCGAGCCTGTTCGACCAGATCCAGGAGCGCGGCGACGTGCTGTTGCGGCAACTCGAACTGGCCGCGAAGAGCGCGAACGCGCTGATGTCGCCCGAGATGCGCGAGCAGTTGCGCGCGACTGCCGAAAGCCTGCAGCACGCGGCCGACGGCGCCGCGACGCTGACGAAGCAGCTCGGACCGGCGGTCACCGCGCTGCCGGAAACGATGCACGAGGTGAACCGCGCGATGGCGTCGGCGAACACGCTGCTGCAGCCGAACGGGCCGCTCGTGTCGAACCTGAACAAGGCCGGCACGGCCGCCGAGCAGATCGGCGTCGCGCTGAATGGCCTCAACGCGCGCGTGCAGTACGACACGCTGCCGCGCTTCAATGCGCTGGCCGACAGCGTCGGCGACGCGTCGCGGCAATTGAAGGACGTCGCCGGTGAACTCGGCCGCAACCCGCGCAGTCTGTTGTTCGGTTCGCCCGGCGCGGCGCCGGGGCCCGGCGAAGCGGGCTTCGTCTGGCCCGGCGCGACGGCCGGGAAGTGACGCCCGGGACATACGGGACACCCCGCAGCAGTTGATCGATCGTCCGGCCGGGAACGGTCGGACAGGACGCCCATCGAAACCGGAAACCTCATGCAGGAATACGCCATGCCACGAATCCTTGACCGCGCGCTGCGCCCGGCCGCGGCCGCGCTCGCCATGCTGACGCTCGCGCTGGCCGCCGGCTGTGCCGGCAACGACGCGGTGCTGTCGAACATCCGCTACGACCTCGGGCCTGCCTCGTCGGTGACGACCACCGGTTCGGGCCCCGCGCTGAAGGTGCTCGACGTCGCCGCGCCCGACGCGCTCGATTCGGACAAGTTCGCGTACCGCCTCGCGTACGCGGATGCGCAGCACGTAGCCGTCTATCGCGACAGCCGCTGGACCGCGCCGCCCGCGCAACTGCTCACGCAGCGGCTGCGCGGCGCGCTGTCGTCGCGCGGCACGGTGCTCGAAGGCGCCGACGGCGTGCGCGCGCCGACGCTGAAGGTCGACCTGAGCGAATTCGAGCAGGTCTTCGACGGGCAGTCGCAAAGCCACGGCGCGGTCACCGCGCGCGCGACGCTGATGCTCGACGGCAAGGTGCTCGGCCAGCGCACGTTCGTCGCGCGCGCGCCGTCGAGCACGCCCGACGCCGCCGGCGGCGCGCGTGCGCTCGCGGCGGCCAGCGACGAACTCGTGTCGCAGATCGCCGCGTGGGTCGGCGTGCAGGCGTACGCGGGCACGCCGTGACGCCCGACGTGCCGCCGCGATTGCATCCGCGATGAACGTGCCCGGCACGCATCGCGCGTCGCCGCTCGCGCGGCAGGCGTTTGCCGCGTACGCGGCGCTGATCGTCTATGCGTCGCTGTATCCGTTCGAAGGCTGGGTGTCGCTCGGCATCGGCCCGTTCGATTACCTGTTCGCGCCGATGCAGCGCTATGTGACCGCATTCGACGTGGTCACGAACGTGCTCGGCTATCTGCCGTTCGGCGCGCTCGGCGTGCTCGCGCTGCATCCGCGCTGGCGCGGCGTGGCCGCGACGCTGATCGCGGGCGGGCTCGGCGTGCTGCTGTCGGGGACGATGGAGGCGCTGCAGACCTACCTGCCGACGCGCGTCGCGTCGAATCTCGATCTCGGCGCCAACGCGCTCGGCGCGCTGCTGGGCGCGGCGCTCGCGGCGCCGGCCACCGGCGCGCTGCTCGACCGCGGCGCGCTGCGCCGGCTGCGCTTCGCGTGGCTGGAGCCCGACGGTTCGACGCCGCTGCTGCTCGCCGCGCTGTGGCCGTTCGCGATCGTGTTTCCGTCGCCGTTCCTGTTCGGCATCGGCGACTGGCCGGCCGCGCTGTGGGAGCGCGCCGACGCGTCGATGCAGGACGCGCTGCTCGCGTGGCTGCCGGCCGCGTGGCACGTCAGCGAATGGCCCGAGCGGGTCGACGGCTGGCTGTCCGATTCCGCGTGGGAAGCCGTGCTCGGCGGGCTGATGCTGTTCGCCGCGCTGGCGATCGCGTCGCTCGCGATGCGTCCGCGCGCGCCGCGCATCCGGCTGCTGATCGCGCTGGTGGTCGCCACGCTCGTGCTGAAGGCGGCCGCGACGTTCATGCAGTCGGCCACCGGCCTCGTCGTCGTATGGGCCACACCCGGCGCGCGGCTCGGCATCGAGCTTGGTTTCGCGGCGGCGCTCGTCGCATTGCGCGTGCCGGCGACGTGGCGTGCGCTGCTCGCGGCGCTCGCGCTGCTGGCCGGTGTCGCGCTGGTGAACCTGCTGCCGGTCAACCCGTTCTTCGACTTCACGCTGTCGGGCTGGCGGCAGGGCCGCTACGTGCACTTCAACAGCATCGCGCGCTGGCTCGCATGGATCTGGCCCTACGCGGCGCTGATCTGGCTCGGCCAGCGCGTAGAACACGCGTGGCTGCCGGCCGCGCTGCGCCGCTGACGCGGCAGCCGCAGCCGTGCGGCGGCGGCCGTGCCGCGGGCAGCCGCGTGCGCCGGTCGCTATAATCGTCCGCATCCTCCGTTGCCGCCTCGCGCAACGGCAATCCATCGCCCCTCTTTGCGCACGGCCTCGTGCCGGGCCGCTCGTCACCATCATGGATTCCTACTATCAGCACCACGTCTTCTTCTGTCTGAACCAGCGCGATCCGGGCGCCGAACGCCCGAGCTGCGCGCAATGCGATGCACAGACCATGCAGGAATACGCGAAAAAGCGTGTGAAGGAACTCGGTCTCGCGGGGCCCGGCAAGGTGCGCATCAACAAGGCCGGCTGCCTCGACCGCTGCGAGGAAGGGCCGGTGATGGTCGTGTATCCGCAAGGCACGTGGTACACGTACGTCGATCAGGCCGACATCGACGAGATCGTCGAGTCGCACCTGCGCGACGGCAAGGTCGTCGACCGCCTGAAGATCTGAGCGGGCCGGCCGAATGAACGTTCATACGCAGAAATCGCTGATCGCGGGCCCGGTCGGCCAGATCGAAATCGCGGTCGACCTGCCCGACGCCGTGCGCGAAGGCGGCGCCGCGCCGCGCGGCATCGCGCTCGTCGCGCATCCGCATCCGCTGTTCGGCGGCACGATGGACAACAAGGTCGCGCAAACGCTCGCGCGCACGCTCGTGCAGTTGAACTACGTCGTGTACCGGTCGAACTTCCGTGGCGTCGGCGCGACCGAGGGCGTGCACGACAACGGCACGGGCGAAGCCGACGACCTGCTCGCGGTGCTCGCGCACATGCGCGCGCAGCCCGCGTATGCGGACCTGCCGCTCGTGCTCGCGGGCTTCTCGTTCGGCACCTTCGTGCTGTCGCACGTCGCCAAGCGGCTGCTCGACGCGGGCGAGACGATCGAGCGGATGGTGTTCGTCGGCACGGCCGCGAGCCGCTGGCAAGTGGCCGACGTGCCCGAGAACACGCTCGTGATCCACGGCGAAACCGACGACACGGTGCCGATCGCGTCGGTGTACGACTGGGCGCGGCCGCAGGAGCTGCCGGTCGTCGTGATCCCCGGCGCCGAGCATTTCCTCCATCGCAAGCTGCACGTGCTGAAGCGCATCATCGTCGACGCGTGGCGCTAGGGGCCAGCGCACGCTCGTTACTGGCGTGAACAGGCCTTGGCCTGCATGCGGTGGCCGGCGTGAGCGTCGGCCACCGCACCGCGCACCGGCGCCCGGCCGGCTGAGGCGCGACCCTTCCCGAAACTTCATGCGACATCGCGCCGCCCCGCACGACGCGCCGCCTGCCGCATGGCGGCGCAACCCGACTTGCACGCGGCCTGCGCACGCCTTTCGCGCGGCTTCGAGCACGCGTGTCCGCTGCATGCCCGTGCCATGCTCTCGCATCCGGTATGCGGGTGTCCGCCGCCAGGTTCGCGAAAACGCCGTTCGCGGCCACGTATAATGGCCGCATTTCGCGTTGCCCGCGGCCCGGCTGGGCCCATGCGGCGCTCGTTTCGCCGCCTGTCCGCCCGCTCGCGACGGCCGCGAACCGAACGCGCCCGCACGAGTCCAACCGGCGCGTTTCGCGTCGCCCGACGGTGTCGGGCGAGTGCCCGAGACGCCCGCCGCCTTGCCGTTCAACCCTGCGCGTCTCGCACCGCACTTTCTGCCATCAGCCTGAATCGATCATGCGTCTGTCTTCCCAAGGCCTCAAGTCCCTCGCTTCCTCCATCGCCTTCGGCACCGCCGCGCGCAACGTCGCGCTCGGCGTGATGCTGCCCGTCGCGCTCGCCTCGACGATCGTCGTCGCCGAGGCGAAGCCGGCCGCCAAGGCCAAGGCCGCGCATGCGGCGCCAGCCGCCGAGCAGTCCACCGGCGCGCCCGCGACCTACATGCCGGGCGCGGTGCCGCCGCCGGGCGTGAACGCGCGCTCGTGGGTGCTCGTCGACGCGACGAGCAACACGGTGCTCGCGTCGGGCAATGCGGACGAACGCGTCGAGCCGGCGTCGCTGACGAAGCTGATGACGGCCTACCTCGTGTTCGAGGCGCTCGACAAGAAGAAGATCTCGATGGAGCAGATCGTCACGCCGAGCGACGCGGTGCGCCGCGTCGGCCGCGACGAGTCGCGCATGTTCATCGAGGCGAACAAGCCGGTGTCCGTGCACGACCTCGTGTACGGGATGATCATCCAGTCGGGTAACGATGCCGCGATCGCGCTGGCCGAGCTCGTCGGCGGCAGCGAAGGGCAGTTCGTCACGCTGATGAACGACGAGGCGGCGCGCCTCGGCATGAAGGGCACGCACTTCGCCGACGTGAACGGCATGCCCGACCCGAACCACTACACGACGGCCGGCGACCTCGCGAAGCTGTCGGCCCACCTGATCCGCGATTTTCCGCAGTACTACGGCATCTTCTCGGAGAAGGAATTCAAGTACAACAACATCCGCCAGGGCAACCGCAACCGTCTGCTGTGGCTCGACCCGACGGTCGACGGCCTGAAGACGGGCCATACGCAGGCGGCCGGCTACTGCCTGATCGCGTCGGCGAAGCGCGCGATCCCGGGCGTCGACGGCCAGCGCCGCCTGGTGTCGGTGATGATGGGCGAGCAGAAGGAAAGCGATCGTACGCAGGACAGCATGAAGATGCTGAACTACGGCTACAGCGCGTTCGATTCGGTGCGCCTGTTCAAGGGCGGCCAGGCGATCTCGACGCCGCGCATCTACAAGGGCAAGGACAATACCGTGCAGGTCGGCGTGAAGGGCGACCAGTGGGCGACCGTGCCGCGCGGCCTCGGCGACAAGGTCAAGACCGAAGTCGACGTCAACGCGCCGCTGATCGCGCCGCTCGCCGAAGGCCAGCAGGTCGGCACCGTGAAGATCGTCGCCGACGGCAAGACGCTGTCCGAATTCCCGGTCGTCGCGCTGCAGGCCGTGCCGGAAGCGGGTATCTTCGGACGTATCTGGGACTCGATCCTGCTGATGTTCAGCAAGAAGAAGTAAGCACGACGGGCCTTTGTTTTCACGACTTCATCCCCATCTGTCATAGCTATGAGCCAAGCCGAATTCGAACCGATCGTCTACCTCAGCGTGTCGTCGCAGGAGGAACTGGTGCCGCTGTCCGAAGCCCGTGTACCGGTGCTCGACCGCGGGTTCATTTTCGGCGACGGCGTGTATGAAGTCGTGCCCGTCTATGCGCACGACGGCGCGCACGTGCCGTTCCGGATCGAACAGCATCTGGAGCGGCTCGCGCGCAGCCTGAAGAAGATCGGCATCGACGATCCGCACGATGCGGCCGGCTGGCGCGCGCTGATCGAGCGGGTCGTCGCGGCGAACGCCGAAGGCCTCGCCGACGGCAACGCGCTCGTCTACCTGCAGGTGACGCGCGGCGTCGCGAAGCGCGGCCACGCGTTCCCGGCGAACGCGGTGCCGACGGTGTTCGCGATGACGAGCCCGCTGCGCCTGCCGTCGGAAGCGGAGCGCGCGAAGGGCGTGCGCTGCGTGACGGCCGAGGATCGCCGCTGGCTGCATTGCGACATCAAGTCGATCTCGCTGCTCGGCAACGTGTTGATGGCGCAGCATGCGGCCGAACGCGACGCGTTCGAGACGATCCAGCTGCGCGACGACAACGTGACCGAAGGCTCGTCGTCGAACGTATGGATCGTGAAGAACGGCGAACTGTTCGCCCCGCCGCGCAGCAACAAGATCCTCGAAGGGATCCGCTACGCGCTGGTCGAACAGCTGGCCGAAGAGTGCGGGATCCGGTTCGTCGCGCGCGAGATCAGCGAGGTCGAGCTGCGCTCGGCCGACGAGATCATGCTGACGTCGGCCACCAAGGAAATCCTGCCTGTGACGTCGCTCGACGATCTGCCCGTGCAGGGCGGCAAGCCGGGCCCCGTGTTCGCGGCGCTGTATGACGCGTACCAGCGTGCGAAGGCACGCGAATTTGAACAGTTTGACCTGACCCGGAGAAAATGATGAGCGAACCGACCAAAACCGTCGAGGTGACCGGTGCGATCGAGACCCGGAAGGAGTCGCTGCTGGAGTTTCCGTGCGATTTCCCGATCAAGATCATGGGCAAGGCGCACCCCGAATTCAAGGACACGATCTTCAAGGTCGTGGCCGTTCACGACAACGAGATCGACGTCGAGAAGATCGAGGAGCGCGCGTCGAGCGGCGGCAACTACACGGGCCTCACGATCACCGTGCGCGCGACGAGTCAGGAACAGCTCGACAACATCTACCGCGCGCTGACCGGCCATCCGATGGTCAAGGTCGTCCTTTAAGCGCTCGTTCCGGCGTCCGGGATCAGCGCAAACGGCCGCTGATCCCTTTCCATCCTCCCTCCAGCGCGCACTCGGCGGGGCATTTCCCCGCCGCGCGCCGCGCGTCCAGCTCGTCGCACAGCCGCTTGTATTCGGCCACTTCCTCGAACAGCCAGGTCCGGAACGCCTGCACGCGCGGCGTGTTGAGCAGCGGCGGCGGGCACACGAAAAAATAGTGCCACGGGCTCGGCCCGTCGATGTCGAACAGGCGCACGATGCGCCCGTCGAGCAGGTCGTGCACCGCGAGCGAGCGGCGCACCAGCGCGATGCCCTGGCCCTCGATCGCGGCCAGCAGCAGGTTCGACGAATCCTGGTACAGAATTCCCCGTTTCGGCTCGGTCAGCGTATCGAGCCCGGCCGCGTCGAACCACGGCCGCCACAGCTCGTCGTCCGAGCGCAGCAGCGGGTAGTGCACGAGATCGGCGGGCGTCTGCGGCAGCTTGCCGCCGTTCAGCGTCGGCGCGCATGCCGGAAAGAACACCTCCTCGAACAGCGGCTCCACGTGCAGCCCCGGATAGCTGCCGAAGCCGAAGCGGATCGCGAGATCGACGTCGTCGCGCGCGAAATCGGTCAGCGAGTTGGTCGACTGCAGCTCGACGTCGATTTCCGGGTGCCGCTCGATGAACGTGCCGATGCGCGGCGTGATGAAGCGCGCGGCGAACGACGACAGCATCGACACCACCAGCCGCCGGTCGCGGTCGCTCGCGCGCACGTCGCGCGTCGCGTCGGCGATCACCATCAGCGCGGTGCGGATCTGCTGCGCGTAGCGCATGCCGGCGTCGGTCAGGCACAGCCGCTTGCCGTTGCGCGTGAACAGCTGCACGCCGAGCTCTTCCTCGAGCGCGCGCACCTGATGGCTGACGGCGCCGTGCGTGACGAACAGCTCGTCGGCGGCGCGCGAGAAGTTCTCGTGGCGGGCGGCGGCTTCGAACGCGCGAATCGCGTTCAGCGCCGGGAGCTGGCGGAGGTCCATTTGCTAATTTTCCTCACATCGACGTGAAAATTGGTCGTTTGGTCGGACACCTTTGAGTGACTACGATTGTAGCCATCGAAGCACTTTTTGGCGGAGTCGATCATGCAAGAAATCTCTTCAAGCATCACCTTTGAAATTCCCCCGGGCGAGACCGTGCCGATGAAGGTGCAGCGCAGCACGCGGCTGGTCGTCCAGTGCGGGCCGATCTGGGCGACGCGCAGCAACGACGTGGACGACTACTTCCTGGTCGACGGCGAGACGCTGAAGCTGCGCCGCGGCGAGCGGCTGTGGCTCAGCGCGGAAGGCCGCGAGGGCGCGTGCGTCGCGTTCTCGGTGTCGCGGCCGCCGCGGGAAGTCGCGCTGGGCGGCCTGACCCGGCTGCGCGAACGCGTGAGCGCGCTGTTCCACGACGGCTGGCGCACGGTCTGACCATCATTTCATCCGACGGATACCGGCGATCCGTCCCCCTTCCCAGGCCGGCGAGACCCACGGGTTTTCGGTAAACTACCGCCCATGTCCGTTTCGCCGGTTTCCATCGTGTCCACGCCTGTCGCCGTTTCCGCATCGCCCGCCGGAGCCCCGGATCAGCCGGTCACCGTGCGGTGGCGGGGCCGCGAGGCGTACGAGGCGAGCTTCGACGCGATGCGCGCGTTCACCGACACGCGCACGGCCGACACCGGCGACGAAATCTGGGTGGTCGAGCATCCGCCCGTCTACACGCTCGGCCAGGCCGGCGACCCGGCGCACCTGCTGGTGGCCGACAGCGGCGTGCCGCTCGTGAAGGTCGACCGCGGCGGACAAATCACTTACCACGGCCCCGGCCAGATCGTCGTCTACCTGCTGCTGGACTTGCGCCGGCGCAAGCTGATGGTGCGCACGCTCGTGACGAAGATCGAGGAGGCCGTGATCGAAACCCTCGCGGCGTATAATCTCGCTTCGGTCCGCAAGGCGGGCGCGCCCGGGATCTACGTGGCGTCCGGCGTGCACGAGGGCGCGAAGATCGCGGCCCTCGGCCTGAAGATCCGCAACGGCTGCAGCTATCACGGGCTGAGCCTGAACGTGAAGATGGATCTGCGCCCGTTTCTTGCGATCAACCCGTGCGGCTATGCCGGACTGGAAACCGTCGACATGGCGAGCCTCGAGGTTGCCGCCGACTGGAACGACGTCGCCCACACGCTGGTGGGCCGTCTGATCGCCAACCTCGACGGCGCATCCGCGGCCGCCGACAAGCCGCACGCACTGGAACAATCGAATGACTGACGTTACCGCTTCTCCCGCACCGGCCGATACGGCCGCGACCCCTGCCTACGATCCGACCGCCAAGCAGAAGGCGCAGGCGAAGACGGCGCGCATCCCGATCAAGGTCATTCCGATCGAAAAGCTGAAGAAGCCCGAGTGGATCCGCGTGAAGGCGGCCACCGGCAGCTCGCGCTTCAACGAGATCAAGACGATCCTGCGCGAGCACAACCTGCACACCGTGTGCGAGGAAGCGAGCTGCCCGAACATCGGCGAATGCTTCGGCAAGGGCACCGCGACGTTCATGATCATGGGCGACAAGTGCACGCGCCGCTGCCCGTTCTGCGACGTCGGTCACGGCCGGCCCGATCCGCTCGACGCGGATGAACCGAAGAACCTCGCGCGCACGATCGCGGCGCTCAAGCTCAAGTACGTGGTGATCACGAGCGTCGACCGCGACGACCTGCGCGACGGCGGCGCCGCCCACTTCGTCGAGTGCATCCGCGAAACGCGTGCGCAGTCGCCGGACACGCGCATCGAAATCCTGACGCCGGACTTCCGCGGCCGTCTCGACCGCGCGATCTCGATCCTGAACGCCGCGCCGCCCGACGTGATGAACCACAACCTCGAAACGGTGCCGCGCCTGTACAAGGAAGCGCGCCCGGGTTCGGACTATGCGCACTCGCTGAAGCTCCTGAAGGACTTCAAGGCGCTGCATCCGGACGTCGCGACGAAGTCGGGCCTGATGGTCGGCCTCGGCGAGACGGAAGAGGAAATCCTGCAGGTGATGCGCGACCTGCGCGCGCACGACGTCGACATGCTGACGATCGGCCAGTACCTGCAGCCGTCCGAGCACCACCTGCCGGTGCGTGCGTACGTGCATCCGGATACGTTCAAGATGTACGAGGAAGAGGCGTACAAGATGGGCTTCACGCACGCGGCCGTCGGCGCGATGGTGCGCTCCAGCTATCACGCCGATCTGCAGGCGCATGGGGCTGGGGTGGTCTGAGCACCGCGTTCGTCTCCGTCTGCTGAAGTCCCGCAGTCCCGAAAGCCCGCAGCGATGCGGGCTTTTTCGTTGGCGCGGCGGTTATCCGCGCATGCGCACGGCAATCGTCGCCGGACCGGACGGGTGATCCATTTCAGCATGGAAAGCAAAGCTGAAACGGCGTCGATAGCTTCGCAGGATAAGTTCGCTCCCGCCGCGCGCAAAGCCCGTAAAGTCGGCTCTCCCGCAGCAATGCCCGCATTCCGAAGGAGAGCCGCATGTCCCGTTTCAGCTTCATCCGCCGCGCCGTCGTCGCGCTGACCGCCTTTGCCGCGCTCGGCGCGGCGCACGCCGAATCGCGCGAAGTCGTGATCGCGTATCAGGACATGGTCGTGCCGTGGCGCTACGCGCAGGCGAGCGGTGAAGTCGAAAAGGCGACCGGCTACAAGGTCACGTTCCGCAAGCTCGACAGCGGCGCCGACGTAATCCGCGCGCTCGCGTCGGGTTCCGTGCAGCTTGGCGAAGCGGGCTCGAGCCCGATCGCGGCCGGCCTGTCGCAAGGGCTCGACATCTCGCTGTTCTGGGTGCTCGACAACATCAACCACGCCGAGGCGCTCGTCGCGCGCAACGGCTCGGGCGTGACCAGCATCGCCGCGCTCAAGGGCAAGAAGATCGGCGTGCCGTTCGTGTCGACGTCGCACTTCCATACGCTCGTCGCGCTGCAGGCCGCGGGCGTCAATCCGAACGACGTGAAAATCGTCAACCTGCGCCCGCCCGAAGTCGCCGCCGCATGGACGCGCGGCGACATCGACGCAACCTATATCTGGGATCCGGTGCTCGCGAAGGTCAAGCAGTCGGGCACCGTGCTGACGACGTCCGGCCAGGTTGCGAAAGAAAGTGGCAAGGCGACCTTCGACGGCTTCGTCGTGAGCCGCAAGTTCGCGCGCGAGAACCCCGAGTTCGTCACGCGCTTCGTGAAGGTGCTCGCATCGGCAGACGCGGACTACCGCGCGCATGCGGCGGCGTGGAAGGTCGGCTCGCCGCAGGTCGCGGCGGTCGCGAAGGTGTCCGGCGCGAACGCGCAGGACGTGCCGGCCAGCCTCGCGCTCTACGCATTCCCGACGGCGGCCGAGCAGGCGTCGCCGACGTGGCTCGGCGGCGGCGCGCAGTCGGGCGCCGCGAAGTCGCTCGCGGCCACGGCCACGTTCCTCAAATCGCAAGGCACGATCCAGACGGTGCTGTCCGACTATTCGGCCGGCGTCGATCCGCAGTTCGTGCAGAAGGCCGCGCGCTGAGCGCGGCGATTCAGCCGACTCACCACTCATCGCGGAGCCCTTCGATCATGAGCACGCTGGAAGTTCGCCAGGTATCGGTTGCCTACCCGGGCGAGCGCGGCAGGCCGACGACGCAGGCGCTCGCGCAGGTCGACCTGCGCATCGATGCCGGTGAATTCGTCGTCGCGCTCGGTGCGTCCGGATGCGGCAAGACCACGCTGCTGAACTGCATGGCCGGCTTCGTCGCGCCGACGACCGGCGACGTGTGTGTCGACGGCGTGCCGGTCGCGGGCCCCGGCGCGGATCGCGGCGTCGTGTTCCAGAAATACGCGTTGCTGCCGTGGCTCGACGTGCTCGACAACGTCGCGCTCGGGCTGCGCTTCGCGCGCGTGTCGAAGGCCGAACGCGAAGCACGCGCGCGAGAAATGCTCGCACTCGTCGGTCTCGAGCGCCATGCGCATGCGCGCGTGTATGAACTCTCCGGCGGGATGCAGCAGCGCGTCGGCATCGCGCGTGCGCTCGCGAGCGACCCGCGCGTGCTGCTGATGGACGAGCCGATGGGCGCGCTCGACGCGATGACGCGCGGCACGATGCAAGCACTCGTGCTCGACGTGTGGGCGCGCACCGGCAAGACGGTGTTCTTCATCACGCACGACGTCGAGGAAGCGCTGTTCCTCGCCACGCGTCTCGTCGTGATGACGCCGGGCCCCGGCCGCATTGCCGAAACCTTCGAGCTGCCGTTCGCGCGCCGCTACGTCGAATCGCGCGATGCGCGTGCGGTGAAGTCGTCGCCGGATTTCATCGGGTGGCGCGAGCGGCTGATCGCGTACCTGCATCGCGACGAGGCGGTCGCGGAGCCCGCGTGATGCACGAGTTCGCGCGGCAGGGTGCGTCCGTGGGGCGCGGCCGGATCAGTACATTGCACAGGCAGGACGACATGAGCACGCAGGATTCCTGGGCGGCCGATCGAACGGCCGCCGACTCCGAACGGGATGCGCGCGCGGCGCAACAGCGCCATGCGGTGCGTCCCGCCCGGACATCACATCGTTACCGTTTGCCGGGGCAAGGAAAGACGGCCGCGCTGAGCGCCGCGACGGTCGCGGTGCTGGCGGTGCTCTGGTGGGTCGCGACGCATTTCCAGTGGCTGCCGCCGCTGTTCCTGCCCGCACCGGAAGCAGTGTGGACCGCGTTCGTCGACGCATGGCACGGCCGCATCCAGGGCGGCTTGCCGTTGTCCGAACATCTGTTGTGGAGCGCCGCGCGCGTGTTCGGCGCGTTCGCGCTCGCCACCGCGATCGGCGTGCCGGCCGGCATCCTGATGGGCGTGAGCCGCATCGCCCGCGGCGTGCTCGATCCGCTGCTGGAGTTCTACCGGCCGCTGCCGCCGCTCGCGTACCTGCCGCTCGTCGTGATCTGGTTCGGCATCGACGAGACGGCGAAGCTCGTCGTGATCTTTCTCGCGTGCTTCGCGCCGATCGCGATGGCGGCGCGCGCCGGCGTGCGTGCGGCAACCGTCGAGCAGATCAACGCCGCGTATTCGCTCGGCGGGAGTTTCGCGCAGATCGTGCGCCACGTGGTGCTGCCGGCCGCGCTGCCGGAGATCCTCACGGGGCTGCGGATCGCGATCGGGTTCGGCTGGACGACGCTCGTCGCGGCCGAGATGGTCGCCGCGACGGCCGGGCTCGGGCAGATGGTGCTCAACGCGTCGAGCTTCCTGCGCACCGATATCGTCGTGATGGGCATCCTGATCATCGGCGCGATCGCGTGGCTGTTCGATCTGGCGATGCGGTGGGTCGAGCGGCGGGTGGTGCCGTGGAAGGGGCGGGGGTAGGCCGTACGGGCTGCATGGACGCGGGCTGGTGCCCGTATCGAGAAAGCAAAGGGGCCGGGTTCGTATCGATCGAACCTCGGCCCCTGTCGTTTAACGGTCTAACGCGGAGGGTGTCGCCGTGGCGAGTTAAAAGCGATAGCCTGCGCCGGCGCCCACCGCGACCGTGCCGCGAGTATTGGTCGACCCGGACGCCTTGATCACCCAGCGCCCGTTGCGCGTGGCGGTCGACACGCCGAACGCGACGGCCGATTGTCCGCTGTAGGTGCCGCCGGCGATCGCGACCATGCTTTCGCCCGCCAGCGACGCCTGCGGCAAGTTCGCGATCGCCACCGCCGACGCAATGCCGCCGCTCGCGTCGCGCCGGTAATGATCCATGTCGGATCGAACACTGCCGATGTGGTCGTTCAGTTGCTGCACGTTCACGGCATCGGTCGGCGCGGTGCCGGCCGCCACGTTGGTGATCTGCCGCTCGTGTCCCGGCGCGCCGACGGACACCGTGTTGTCGCGATCGGCAACGGAGTCGTTGCCGAGTGCAACCGAATTCTGGCCCGAGGCGGTCGCGTTGTTGCCGATCGCGAGACTGCCGTTACCGGATGCGGTCGAGTTCTGGCCGAGCGCCATCGAGTTCGAGCCGGTCGCACCGGAGCCGTCGCCGAGTTGCGCGAGCTGATTGCCATGGTCGCCCGTCGGCGGATTGATGCTCGGGCCGTTCTTCTCGATGTTCGACAGACGCGTGTCCAGCGAATCGAAACGATTGTCGAACTGCTGCTGCATCGTGAAGAGCTGCCCGCCGTTCACGGCCTGCATGCCACCCGCGACGATCGCACCGGCCCGCACGTTGTCCAGCAGCGTGCCGCCCACGCCGCCAAGCGTTGCGCGACCGAGCGACAGATCGTCGTACACGAGCGCGCTGAGCGGCTTGCCTTCCGGGTCGACGAGCCCGGTAGCCTTCAACTGCGCGATCGTCACGGCGTCGGTATCGCCCACGCCGTTCGACAGGCCGGTCAGCGTGCGTGTGCCGCTCGCGCCGGCGACGCTGACCGACGTGCCGCCCTTGTCTGCGCCGATCGAGATCGCGAGATTCGCCGGATCCTGCCGGACGAGGCCGGTCGTGCCGTTGTCGAGCCGCGTGCCGAGATCGGTGACGTCGTTGCGGATCGACGTCACGTTGTTTTCGACGGTGCTGACACGGCCGTCGATTGTCGTGACGCGTCCGTCGAGTTGGGTCAGCGCACCGCCGACGTTGTTGAACGATTGTCCGTCGACCGTGTAGGTCGGGCCGCGCACGGTTCCGTCGGCGTTGACGGCCGCATCGCCGCCGAGCGCGGCGACGACGGGCTTCAGCTGCGACAGGTTGGTGGCGTCGGTGTCGCGCGTGCCGGCGCGAAGATTCACGAGCTGGCGTTCGCTGCCCGTATCGCCGATCGATACGGTGTTCGCGCGGTCGGCGACGCTACCCTGGCCGAGCGCAACCGCGCCGTTGGCGGTGACCTTCGAATCCGCGCCGAGCGCGATGCCGCGGACCGCCTGGACGCTCGATGAGGAGCCGAATGCGCTTGAGCGGTCGCCCACGACGGACGACGACACGCCGAATGCGCTCGAGCGGTCGCCCCGGACATTCGCCCCTTCGCCGATGGCAATGGTGGAGCGCCCGTTCGCCTCGGCTTTCGCGCCGATCGCGATCGCCGAGTAATCCCCGCCGGTCTCGCCATTCGCCTTTGCGCCCGTTCCGATTGCGATCGAGCCGGCACCGGACGCGGTGGTCGTGCCACCCGTGCCTTCGTTGACCACCAGATTGTTCAAAATCAGGTCGGCGGCATGGCCGTAGCACGGCGCGAGCGCGACGATGGCGAACGCGAGCGCCGACAGGCGGATGGACGGCGTGGGTTGCAGTCTGGATGAAGTATGCGAGCGGACGCGCGCGGTTCGGGAAGGTGGGACGGAGGTACGTGACATTTAATCGCAGTCCTGATCAATACGATGTATGACGCAGCCGGGTGACGCATACGTGGCTTGGTCGAAAGGCGCGGGGCGAGGTGTTGTTGCTCGTGAGCGGCAAACCACCGATCACGTAGCCCCGACATGAGCGAGCGACTATACGGATGGACGCAGGCGCCGTCGATCAGACTGGTACGAAATTGATTTGGCGCGGATGGGACACGCTACGGTTGCGCGATGGCGGGGGCGGCGTGAATGCCGGGATGGGGGATCGGAGCGCTCACGCAGCGCGCGGCCACGGACGGCGCGCGAACGGAGAGACGACAGGGAGGCGGTGCGCGCCGATTCGCGCACACCACCACGGACGGCCGTCGTCCGCCCTCATTCCCCCATCGCCACTCCTTCCCGCCGCGGATCGGCCCCGCCGAACCACACCGTCTGCCCCTGCACGTTCAGCCGCTGGATCCCCTGCAGCCCCGAGTTCATCTCGACGATCCGCACGTCGTGCCCGCGGCCCTTCAGCCCGTCCGCGAGCGCGTCCGATACGCGGCCGCGCTCGAGCTGCGTCGGCCCGTTCATCGACCCGAAGTTCGGCAGCGCGATCGCCTGCTGCATCGTCATCCCCCAGTCGAGCACGCCGACCAGCGTCTTCGTCACGTGATTGATGATCGCGGGGCCGCCGGCCGAACCGACGATCATCGTCACCTGCTTCGTCTTCTTGTCGAACACGAGTTCCGGCGACATCGCCGAGCGCGGTCGCTTGCCCGGCTGCACGCGGTTCGCGACCGGCCGGCCGTTGTCGTTCGACGCGAACGAGAAATCGGTGAGCTGGTTGTTCAGCATGAAGCCGCGCACCATCAGCCGCGAGCCGAACGCATCCTCGATGCTGGTCGTCATCGACAGCGCCTGGCCGTAGCGGTCGACGATCGCGATGTCGGAGGTCGACGGCAATTCGGGGCTGCGATCGTCGGCCAGCGCGAGCGTCGCGCCCTGCGGCGTGCCGGCCTGCGCGACGCCCATGCTGGTGTCGCCGATCAGCCGCGCGCGCTGCGCGAGATAGGTCTTGTCGGTGAGGCTCGCCCAGTTGCCGCCCGGCAGCGGCACGAAATCGGGATCGGCCACGTAGCGCGCACGGTCCGCATACGCGAGGCGGCCGGCTTCGCTGAACAGGTGCGCGGCGAAAGGCGTCGGCTCATAGCCGAGCTCGTTGCGCACCGGCTTCTGCGCGCCGATCTGCTGCCAGTCGGGCATCGCTTCGAGGATGCCGAGCATCTGCGCGATCGCGAGGCCGCCCGACGACGGCGGCGGCATCCCGCACACGACCGAGCGCCGGTAGTCGGCGCACAGCGGCGCGCGCACCTTGGCCTTGTAGCGCGCGAGATCCTGCAGCGACAGCAGCCCCGGATTGGTCGGGTGCTTGCGCACCTTCGTCACGATGTCGCGCGCGATCGCGCCGCCATAGAACGCGTTCGCGCCGCGGTCGGCGACCTGGCGCAGCACGGTCGCGAGCGCCGGGTTCTTCAGCACCGTGCCGGCGGCCTTCGGCGTGCCGTCCGCGTTGTAGAAGTAGGCGCGGGCGGCCGGGTCGTTCTTCAGGTACTTGTCGTTCGCGATCAGCATCGCGAGCCGCGGGCTGATCGTGAAGCCGCGCTCGGCGAGCCGGATGGCCGGCTGGAACAGCCGGCGCCACGGCAGCTTGCCGTGCGCGCGGTGCGCGGCGTCGAGCATGCGCAGCACGCCCGGCGTGCCGACCGAGCGCCCGCCGACGACACCTTCGTAGAAGCTCATCGGCTGGCCGGTCGGCCCGTAGAAGAGGCGCTCGGTCGCGGCGGCCGGCGCGGTTTCGCGGCCGTCGTACGCCTGCGTCGTCTTGCCGTCGAAGTACAGCATGAACGCGCCGCCGCCGATGCCCGACGATTGCGGCTCGACGAGCGCGAGCACCATTTGCGTCGCGATGGCCGCGTCGATCGCGGTGCCGCCGGCCTTCAGCATGTCGTAGCCGGCTTGCGTCGCGAGCGGGTTCGCGGCCGCGATCATGAAGTGCTGCGAGGTCCAGCCCGGCTTGTCGGTCCAGCCGGACGACAGTTCGGGCGCGTGAACGCCGGGCAGCGGAACGGCCGCGCCCGACGCGGCGGCGACCGGGACGACGGCGCCCGACGGCGCGGACGGGGACGTGCAGCTGGCGTTCAACGCGACGAACGCGACGGCGGCGAGCAGTGTCCAGGGACGCGAATGCGGACGAATCCGGTCGAACATTGAACCCTCGGCAGCAGTGAATTCGAAGGAGGCGGCGGCGTTGATGTTGACGTTGGCGTCGGTGCGGGCGCAACGGTGCGGCCCGCCCCGGCGCGCTATTGTCGCCGCGTGCCCGGCGGCTTGTCATCCGACAGGAAACCCTGACGCATCCCGCCGGGCCCGCCCCGGCCGGTCTTTCCGGCCTGTTCGAGGATGAACTCTATGAACGTGGAAGTCGCGCGCGTGTGGTGGCGGTTCGGCATGTACAGCATGTACATGTGGGTACCGAAGATGCTGAGCCGGTACGCATCGAGCGACGTGACGACGGTGCCGTGCCGCAGGTCGTCCTGCATCACGTAGTCGGGCACGATGCCGACGCCGATCCCCGCGAGAATCGCCTGGCGCAGGAACAGGAAGTTCTCCGAAATCAGCGTCGGTTCGAGCAGCACCTCGTGGCGTTCGTCGCCGAGATACGCGGCGATCCGCAACTGCCGGCCCAGCACCGTCGCGGTGACGACCGGCGCCGCGGCCAGCGCGCCGAGGCTCGCGGGCATCCCGTGCGCGGCCGCGAACGCGGGCGACGCGCATGCGACGTAGCGCACCGCGCCCATGTCGCGCGCGACCAGGTTCTGCGGCGGCTCGGACATCACGCGGATCGCGATGTCGACTTCGTCGCGCATCAGGTCTTCCACGCGATTCTCGAACACCACGTCGAGCACGATGCCCGGATGCCGTCGCTTGAACGCGAGCAGCCAGTCGGACATCACGATCTGCCCGTAGCCGCTCGGCACCGACAGCCGCACGCGACCCTGCAGGTCCTGGCCGAGCGTCGTCACCGATTCCTGCGCGGCGAGCAGCTCGTTGCGGATGCGCCGGCCGTGCTCGTACAGCTTCAGCCCGATCTCGGTCGGCTCCATGCGCCGCGTCGTGCGCCGCACGAGCTGCTGGCCGATCGAGCGCTCGAGCTGGTTCAGCCGGTAGCTGACGTTCGCCCGGCTCATCTTGAGCCGCTGCGCGGCCTTGCTGAGATTGCCGGCGTCGAGGATCTCGACGAGCAGCGTCAGCGCGTTCAGGTCCATGCGGGGTATCTCCTGATCCGTCCCGTTTAACGATCCGAAGCGGATCCGAAACGGTCCGAAAGCATTCAGTGTCAAGTCAGACTTGACAGCTTGTAAAGGCGTGCGGGAATTGTCAATGAATCTCGATCAATCGAGAATCGAGTCATGCCCGGCGACCACGCCGGACCGTTTCCCGCGCCGCCCGAACCGGCTCGCGCACCGGCGCTGCTGCCGGCCCCGACCGGTTCGTGCCGCCCGGCGCACCGCACCACTGGAGACACGATGAATTCCACCGCTTCCCCCGCCAGCCCGACGGCCGACACGGTCACGCGCGAACGACGCGACAAGGTGCTCGTCGTCACGATCGACCATCCGCCCGTCAACGCACTGTCCGCCGACGTGCGGCGCGGCCTTGCCGATGCGATCGACGCCGCGCAGGCCGACGACGCGATCCGCGCGGTGCTGATCGTCGGCGCCGGCCGCAACTTCATCGCGGGTGCCGACATCCGCGAATTCGGCAAGCCGCCTGTACCGCCGTCGCTGCCCGACGTGTGCGAGCGGATCGAATCGGGTACCAAGCCGATCGTGGTCGCGCTGCACGGCGCGACGCTCGGCGGTGGCCTCGAAGTCGCGCTGGCCGCGCATTACCGGCTCGCGGTGCCCGGCGCGAAGCTCGGGCTGCCTGAAGTGACGCTCGGCCTGCTGCCCGGCGCGGGCGGCACGCAGCGTGCGCCGCGCCTGATCGGCGCGAAGGCCGCGCTCGACCTGATGCTGACGGGTCGCCATGCGAGCGCGGAGGAAGCGCTCGCGCTCGGCCTCGTCGATCGCATCGCGCACAGCGACGACACGCTCGCCGAAGGGCTCGCCTATGCGCAGGAACTCGTGTCGCTCGGCGCGCCGGTGCGCCGCACGCGCGACGCGCAGGGGCTGGCCGACCGCGCGGCCGCGCAGGCCGCGATCGACGCGGCGCGAGCGGAATTGCCGAAGAAATCGCGCGGCCTGTTCTCGCCGGCGAAGATCGTCGACGCGGTCGAGGCCGCGCTCACGCAGTCGTTCGATGCGGGGATGAAGGTTGAACGCAGCCTGTTCCTGCAATGCCTCGACAGCCCGCAGCGCGCGGGCCTCGTGCATGCGTTCTTCGCGGAACGCGAAGCGGCGAAGGCGCCCGAGGCGCGGCGCGCGAGCCCGCGGCCGGTCGAGCGGATCGGCGTGGTCGGCGGCGGCACGATGGGCGCGGGCATCGCGGTCGCGGCGCTCGACGCCGGGCTGCCGGTGACGATGATCGAGCGCGACGAAGCATCGCTCGCGCGCGGCCGGGCGCACGTCGAGAAGGTGTACGACGGCCTCGTCGCGAAAGGGCGGATGACGCCGGCCGCGCACGCGGCGCGGCTCGCGCGCTTCAAGGGCAGCACGTCGTACGACGCGCTCGCGCAGGCCGACGTCGTGATCGAAGCCGTGTTCGAGGACATGGCCGTGAAGCAGGCCGTGTTCGCCGAACTCGCCCGCGTGTGCAAGCCGGGCGCGGTGCTCGCGACCAACACGTCGTATCTCGACATCGACGCACTCGCCGCGAGCATCGACCGGCCGGGCGACGTGATCGGCCTGCATTTCTTCTCGCCGGCCAACGTGATGAAGCTGCTGGAGATCGTCGTGCCGGCGCGCGTGAGCCCGGACGTCGTCGCGACCGCGTTCGCGCTGGCCAAGCAACTGAAGAAGACGCCGGTGCGCGCGGGCGTGTGCGACGGCTTCATCGGCAACCGGATCCTCGCCGTCTACCGGACGGCGGCCGACTACCTGATGGAAGACGGCGCGTCGCCGTACCAGATCGATCGCGCGGTGCGCGGGTTCGGCTTCCCGATGGGCCCGTTCCAGGTGGTCGACCTCGCGGGCGGCGACATCGGCTGGGCGACCCGCAAGCGCCGCGCGGCGACGCGCGATCCGAACGCACGCTACGTGGAGATTTCGGACCGGCTGTGCGAGCGCGGCTGGTTCGGGCAGAAGACCGGCCGCGGCTACTACCTGTACCCGGACGGCGCGCGCGTCGGCACGCCCGACCCGGAAGTCGAAGCGATCGTCGCCGAAGAACGCGCGAAGAAGGGCATCACGCCGCGCACGTTCACCGACGAAGAAATCCTGCGCCGCTACCTCGCCGCGATGATCAACGAAGGCGCGAACGTCGTGCACGAGAAGATCGCGCTGCGCCCGCTCGACGTCGACGCGGTGTTCCTGTACGGCTACGGCTTCCCGCGCTATCGCGGCGGCCCGATGCACTACGCGGACACGGTCGGCCTCGCGAACGTGCTCGCCGATATCCGCGCGTTCGCGAACGAAGATCCGCTGTTCTGGAAGCCGTCGCCGCTGCTCGTCGATCTCGTCGCGCGCGGCGCGGATTTCGCGAGCCTGAACCGCATCGACTGAACACCCACCGCATTCGCAACGGACCCACGATGGACCTCGATTTCACTCCCGAAGAGGAAGCGTTTCGCACCGAAGTGCAGCGCTTCCTGCAAGCCGAACTGCCCGAGCGCATCGCGCGCAAGGTGAAGGGCGGCCTGCACCTGACGCGCGACGACATGCGCGAATGGCACGCGATCCTGAATGCGCGCGGCTGGCTCGCGAGCCACTGGCCGCGCGAATACGGCGGCCCCGGCTGGAGCGTCACGCAGAAGTTCCTGTTCGACAACGAATGCGCGCTCGCCGGCGCCCCGCGCATCGTGCCGTTCGGCGTGAACATGCTCGGCCCCGTGCTGATCAAGTACGGCAACGAAGCGCAGAAGCGCCATTGGCTGCCGCGCATTCTCGACGGCACCGACTGGTGGTGCCAGGGCTATTCGGAGCCGGGCGCCGGCTCCGATCTCGCGGCGGTGAAGACGAGCGCGGTGCGGCGTGTGGATGCGCAGGGCGCTCACTATGTCGTGAACGGCCAGAAGACGTGGACCACGCTCGGCCACTACGCGAACATGATCTTCTGCCTCGTGCGCACCGCGACCGACGTGCGCAAGCAGGAGGGCATCAGCTTCCTGCTGATCGACATGAACACGCCGGGCGTCGAAGTGCGCCCGATCATCACGCTCGACGGCGAGCATGAGGTGAACGAGGTGTTCTTCACCGACGTGCGCGTGCCGGTCGAGAACCTGGTCGGCGAAGAGAACCGCGGCTGGACCTACGCGAAATACCTGCTCACGTACGAGCGCACCAACATCGCGGGGATCGGCTTCTCGACCGCCGCCCTCGACCGGCTGCGCGCGGTGGCCGCGAAGGTCACGAAAAACGGCCGGCCGCTGGCCGACGATCCGTTCTTCGCGGCGCGGCTCGCCCGCGTCGAGATCGAACTGGAAAACATGCGCACGACCAACCTGCGCGTGCTGGCCGCGGTCGCGGGCGGCGGCGTGCCGGGCGCGGAAAGCTCGATGCTGAAGATCCGCGGCACGCAGATCCGTCAGGAGATCACCGCGCTGATGCGGCGCGCGATGGGGCCGTACGCGCAGCCGTTCATTGAAGACGCGCTCGACGCGAGCTACGACGGCGAACCGGTCGGCCCGGAGGAAGCCGCGAGCGCCGCGCAGCAGTACTTCAACAACCGCAAGCTGTCGATCTTCGGCGGCTCGAACGAGATCCAGAAGAACATCATCGCGAAGATGATGCTCGGGCTGTAACGAGGGACGCGACGATGGATTTCCAGCACACAGAAGACCGCCGGATGCTGGCGGATACGTTGAACCGCTTCATCGCCGAACAGTACGCGTTCCCGGTGCGCGAGCGCATCGCGCAATCGGCCGAAGGGTGCGACCGCGCGATGTGGCGGCGCTTCGCCGAGCTCGGCACGGTCGGCGCGCTGTTTTCCGAAGCCGACGGCGGCTTCGGCGGCGCGGGTTTCGACATCGCCGTGGTGTTCGAATGCCTCGGGCGCGGGCTCGTGGTCGAGCCGTTCCTCGGCGCGCTGCTCGCGGGCCGTGCGCTCGCGCTCGCCGGCGGCGATGCGCATCGCGAGCGGCTCGCCGCGCTGATCGACGGCAGCGCGAGCGCCGCGTTCGCGCACGACGAACCGGGCTCGCACTACGAACTGACGACGGTGCGCACGCGCGCCGAGCGCACGGCTGAAGGCTGGGTGCTGACGGGCGCGAAGGGCGTCGTCGACCAGGCCGCGCAGGCGGCGTTCTTCGTCGTCAGCGCGCGCGTGTCCGGCAGCGACGACGACGCGGCCGGCATTGGCCTGTTCGTCGTGCCGGCCGATGCGCCGGGCGTGTCGCTGCGCGACTACCGGAAGATCGACGGCGGCCGCGCGGCCGAAGTGCGCTTCGAGCGGGTCGCGCTGCCGCCCGATGCCGCGCTCGGCGCACCGGATGCGCTCGACGGCGAAGCGGGCGCCGAACTGCTCGAACGCGTGCTCGGCTACGGGCTGCTCGCGCTGTCGGCGGAAGCGCTCGGCGCGATGGACGTCGCGAAGGAGCACACGCTCGACTACCTGCGCACGCGCAAGCAGTTCGGTTTGCCGATCGGCAGCTTCCAGGCGCTGCAGCACCGGATGGCCGACCTGCTGCTCGAGGTCGAGCAGGCGCGCTCGGCCGTGATCAACGCGGCCGCGCAGCTCGATGCGCCGCGCGCGGTGCGCGAGCGCGCGCTCGCCGCGGCGAAATACAGCATCGGCCGGATCGGCACGCTCGTCGCCGAGGAAAGCATCCAGCTGCACGGCGGGATCGGGATGACGTGGGAGCTGCCGCTGTCGCACTACGCGAAGCGGCTCGTGATGATCGATCACCAGCTCGGCGACGAGGATCACCATCTCGCGCGCTACATCGCGCTGTCGAAGCAGTAAGGGCGCACGGCGCGAATGGAGGAGACAAGGATGACGAACGAACGGTGCGCGCTGCCGCTGGCCGGCGTGAAGGTGCTCGATTTCTCGCGCGTGCTCGCGGGCCCGTGGTGCGCGATGGTGCTCGCCGATTTCGGTGCGGAAGTGATCAAGGTCGAGCATCCGGCGCGCGGCGACGATACGCGCGACTGGGGGCTGCGGATCGGCGACACCGAAACCACCTATTTCAACAGCGTAAACCGCAGCAAGCGGTCGATCTGCGTCGACCTGCAGACGGAAGCCGGCCAGCGCATCGCGCGCGAGCTGGCCGCGCAGGCCGACGTGCTGATCCACAATTTCAAGTTCGGCGGCGCGGAGAAACTCGGGCTCGGCTACGACGCGCTGGCCGAACTGAATCCGCGGCTCGTGCACTGCGCGATCTCGGGCTACGACCGGTCGGGCGCCGAGGCCGCGCGGCCCGGCTACGACCTCGTCGTGCAGGGCGAGGCCGGGCTGATGGCGCTGAACGGCGAGGCCGGCCAGCCGCCGCTGAAATTCGGCGTCGCGGCGGTCGACCTGTTCACCGGCATGTACTCGGCGCAGGCGATCCTCGCCGCGCTGTACGAACGCCATGCGACCGGGCGCGGGCGCCGCATCGAGATGGCGCTGTTCGACTGCGGGCTGATGATCACCGCGTACTACGGGCTCGATGCGCTGCTGATGGGCGAGGATCCGCCGCGCTACGGCAATGCGCATCCGTCGATCGTGCCGTACGGCGTGTTCGACGCGGCCGACGGCCCGCTCGTGATCACGGTCGGCAACAACACGCAGTTCGCGCGCTTCTGCGACGCGATCGAGCGGCCCGATCTCGCCGCCGACGAACGCTACAAGACCAATCTCGGCCGCTCGGAAAACCGCGCGGACCTGCTGCCCGAGCTTCGTAGCGAACTCGCACGCCGGTCGCGCGCGACGCTGCTCACCGCGCTCGCCGATGCGGGCATCCCGTGCGGCGAAGTGCTCGGGCTGCACGAAGCGCTGACGTCCGAACGTGCAACGTGCGCCGGACTCGTTACGCGGCAGCCGCATCCGGTCGCGGGCGATGTCGACGTGCTCGCGCCGCCGTACCGCTTCGACGGCGCGCGGCTGCCGGTGCGCGGCGCGCCGCCGGTGCTCGGCGCGGATACCGAGGCGGTGCTCGGCGGCTGGCTCGGGATGTCGGCGGAGGACGTCGCGCGGCTGCGGGCGGATCGCGTCGTGTAACGCGTTTCAGGGGTTGCCGCCGCGGCGCGGGCGGTTTCGGATCACGCGCCGGCCATCCAACGACAGCGCTCGCGACGACGAGACGCTCGCCCTGCGGGGACTGGAGCAAGCGCCAAAGCGCCAACGCCGGTCGACCGCGAAGCATGGGACCAGAGTCAGTGCTGAAGCGCCGACTTCGGTTCATCCAGGAGACACCATGGAGCTTTCCGTCATCGAATCGGTCACGGCGCGCCGCGACTACCAGCAACTCGTGCGGGCGCGGCGCCGCTTCAGCTTCACGCTCACCGCGCTGATGATCGCCACCTACTACGGCTTCATCCTGCTCGTCGCGCTCGCGCCGCACGTGCTCGCCGCGCCGCTGTACCGCGGCGCGACGACGACGGTCGGGATCGCCGCGGGCGTCGCGATCATCCTGATCGCGATCGGCCTGACCGCGTGCTACGTGCTGCGCGCGAACCGTGCGTTCGACCGCCGCGTCGACGCGATCCTGCAGCGTCCGTGACGGAGGCCGACATGCGACTCATTTCTCGCGCGCTCGGCGCGCTGGCCATTCTCGTTTCCGCCACCGCCGATGCGACCGGCGTCGCCGGCCCGATGCCCGGCAGGGTCGAGCTGAATCCGGTCGCGATCGGAATGTTCTTCGCGTTCGTGTTCGCGACGCTCGCGCTCACCCGCTGGGCCGCTCGCCGCACGCGCTCGACGCGCGACTTCTACACGGCCGGCGGCGGCATCACCGGGCTGCAGAACGGGCTCGCGATCGCGGGCGACTACATGTCGGCCGCATCGTTCCTCGGGCTGTCCGGGATGGTGTTCATGTTCGGCTTCGACGGGCTGATCTACTCGATCGGCTTCCTGGTCGGCTGGCCGTTCGTGATGTTCCTGATCGCCGAGCCGCTGCGCAACCTCGGCAAGTTCACGTTCGTCGACGTCGTCGCGTACCGCTTCGCGCAGCGGCCGATCCGGCTGCTGACCTCGGCGAACGCGCTGACGATCGTCGTGCTGTACCTCGTCGTGCAGATGGTCGGCGCCGGCAAGCTGATCCAGTTGCTGTTCGGGCTGTCGTACGGCACGGCCGAGCTGATCGTCGGCGTGCTGATGGTCGTCTACGTGTTCTTCGGCGGGATGACCGCGACCACCTGGGTGCAGGTGATCAAGGCCGTGCTGCTGCTGTGCGGCGCGACGCTGCTCGCGTGGCTCGCGCTCGGCGAATTCGGCTTCAGCATCGACGCGATGTTCCGCCGCGCGGTGGCCGTGCATCCGGGCGCGCTGTCGATCATGGGGCCCGGCAAGCTGATCCGCGACCCGGCCAATGCGCTGTCGCTCGGTATCGCGCTGATGTTCGGCACGGCCGGCTTCCCGCACATCCTGATGCGCTTCTTCACGGTGCCGAACGCGAAGGAGGCGCGCAAGTCGGTGCTCTACGCGACCGGCTTCATCGGCTACTTCTACCTGCTGACCTTCGTGATCGGCTTCTCGGCGATCGTGCTGCTCGCGCAGCATCCGGAATTCTTCCGGCTCGGCGCGAACGGCACGTTCAACCTGACGCACGACCTGCTCGGCGGCTCCAACATGGTCGCGGTGAAGCTCGCGCAGGCAGTGGGCGGCAACTGGTTCTACGGGTTCATCGCGGCCGTCACGTTCGCGACGATCCTCGCGGTGGTCGCGGGCCTGACGCTCGCCGGCGCGACGACGATCTCGCACGACCTGTATGCGCAGATGTGGGCGCGCGGCAAGCCCGACGAACGGCTGGAGATGCGCATCTCGCGCGCGGCGACGATCGGGCTGTCGGCCGTCGCGATCGCGCTGTCGATCCTGTTCGAGCACGTGAACGTCGCGTTCATGGTCGGGCTCGTCGCGGCGGTGGCCGCGAGCGCCAATTTCCCGGTGCTCGCGATGTCGATCTTCTGGCGCGGGATGACGACGCGCGGCGCGGTACTCGGCGGCGGTCTCGGCCTCGTGTCGGCGGTCGCGCTCACGGTGTTGTCGAAGTCGGTGTGGGTCGACGTGCTGCACCACGCGCACGCGGCGGTGTTCCTCGACAACCCGGCGCTCGTCTCGGTGCCGCTCGCGTTCGTCGGGATCGTGGTCGGCTCGCTCGCGGATCGCGGCGAGCGCGCACGCCGCGAGCGCGACGCGTTCGCGCAGCAGGAGTTCTATGCGCAGACGGGCCTGCTGGCCGGCGAGGCCGTGCAGCACTGATTCATCTGACAAAATCGCCCAACCGTCCGGATCGCCGGACGGATATTTTCCGGAAATCCGGAATCCCGGATTCCCTTGCCTGCCGCATTATGGGAAATACAATGAAAACAACGGCTTGAGGGGTTCCGGAGACCTGGCATCGACCTTGCGATATAAAGCGCACGGCCATCCCCCGGCCGAACTACTACAGCAAGCAAGGAGACAACCGATGACCAATGCCTTCCTCCCCCTCCGGATGTCCTGAGGCATCGCTTGTTGCGGCACGGCAGCCGCGCGGGCGAGTGACTTTCCCCTGAGACATTCGCCTGCGCGCGTGACGCCGTTTCCACGGCTCATCTACTTCAGCAGGAACCATCGTGAAGAAGAAACCCTTCTACAAAGTGCTCTATGTGCAGGTGATTTTCGCCATCATCGTCGGCGTGATCCTCGGCCACTACTACCCCTCGATCGCCACCGACATGAAGCCGCTCGGTGACGGCTTCATCAAGCTGATCAAGATGGTGATCGGCCCGATCATCTTCTGTACGGTCGTCACCGGCATCGCCGGCATGGAGGACATGAAGAAGGTCGGCCGCGTCGGCGGCAAGGCGCTGCTGTACTTCGAGATCGTGTCGACCTTCGCGCTGCTGCTCGGCCTCGCGGCCACGCACCTGCTGCGTCCGGGCGTCGGCTTCAACATCGATCCGGCGACGCTCGACGGCAAGGCCGTCGCGTCGTACGCGGCGAAGGCGCACGGGCAGTCGACGGTCGACTTCCTGATGCACATCATCCCGAACACGATGGTCGACGCGTTCGCGCAGGGTGAAATCCTGCAGATCCTGCTGATCGCGCTGCTGTTCGGCAGCGTGCTCGCGCACCTCGGCGAGCGCGGCAAGGTCGTGACCGACTTCATCGACGGCCTCACGCGCGTGCTGTTCGGCATCGTGCACATCGTCACGAAGCTGGCCCCGATCGGCGCGTTCGGCGCGATGGCGTTCACGATCGGCAAGTACGGCGTCGGCTCGCTGGTGCCGCTGCTCAAGCTGATCGGCACGTTCTACCTGACGTCGGTCGTGTTCGTGCTCGTCGTGCTCGGCGCGATCGCGCGCTTCACCGGCTTCTCGATCATCCGCTTCGTGTCGTACATCAAGGAAGAGCTGCTGATCGTGCTCGGCACGAGCTCGTCGGAAGCCGCGCTGCCGCAGCTGATGGAAAAGCTCGAGAAGGCCGGCTGCTCGCGTTCGGTCGTCGGCCTCGTCGTGCCGACCGGCTATTCGTTCAACCTCGACGGCACCAACATCTACATGACGATGGCCGTGCTGTTCATCGCGCAGGCGACCAACATCGAGCTGACGTGGATGCAGCAGCTCACGCTGCTGGCCGTCGCGATGCTGACGTCGAAGGGCGCGAGCGGCGTGACCGGTGCGGGCTTCATCACGCTGGCCGCCACGCTGGCCGTCGTGCCGACGATCCCGCTGTCGGGCATGGTGCTGATTCTCGGCATCGACCGCTTCATGAGCGAATGCCGTGCGCTGACCAACATCGTCGGCAACGGCGTGGCCACCGTCGTCGTGTCGGCGTGGGAGAAGGAGCTCGACCGCAACAAGCTGCGCCAGGCGCTGAAGGGCGGCGGCGAAGTCGCGCCGACCGAGACGACGGCCGGCGTCTGACGTCATGAAGGAGCAGGCGGCGGCACCGCCCGCCGGCCGTGCGGCCCGCGGCGGCCGGGGTATCGATGCGCAGGCCTATGACACAATAGGCGATCCGCATCGCCAGGAAGCCTCGACCGTGACGCGCCGCCTGCTCATCCTCGTCGTGCTTGCCGCCGCGCTCGTCGCGGCGTGCGCGCTGACGTGGACGATCACCTGGCAGCGCGGCGTCGCCGAGCTGCAGCGCAATGCCGCGGTGCGGGTCGACCGCACCACCAGCGCGCTCAAGAGCACGCTCGACCGCTACGAATCGCTGCCTTATCTGCTCGGCAGCCATCCGTACGTGCAGGATCTGCTCGCCGACCCGAAGCGCGGCGACTACACCGCCCGCGTCAACCGCTATCTCGAAGATCTCAACGAACACGCGCACGCGACCGTCACCTACGTGATCGGCGCGGACGGCCTGTGCGTCGCCGCCAGCAACTGGCGCGCGCCCGACAGCTTCGTCGGGATCGAATACCGTTTCCGCCCGTATTTCCTTGATGCGATGAACGGCCAGGTCGGCCGCTTCTTCGGGATCGGCACGATCTCGCGCGATCCCGGCTACTACATCTCGCAGCCCGTGTGGCGCGACGGCAAGATCGCCGGCGTCGTCGTCGTGAAGCTCAATCTCGAATGGTTCCAGGGCGCCGACGCGTCCGAGCCGCTCGTCGTCGTGGACGATCACGGCGTCGTGTTCCTGTCGTCGGTGCCCGCGTGGAAGTACCACACGCTGCGCCCGCTCACGGGGCCGGTCGCCGCGTCGATCTACGAAACGCGCCAGTACGCGCAGCAACCGGTCACGCCGCTGCCGCTGCGCGTCGAGCAGACGCTCGGCGCCGACGCGGAAATCGTGCGCCTTGGCGCCGGCCGGCGCGCGCCGCGCTTCCTCGCCAGCAAGCGCCGGATCGGCGAGCCGGACTGGCTGCTCGTCACGCTCGCGCCGATCGCGCCGATCGATGCCGATGCGCGCAATGCGACGATCGTCACCGGTTTCGGCTTCGTGTCGGTCGCGCTCCTGGCGTTCTACTGGCGGATGCGCCGCGCCCGCGTCCGCGAGATGATCCGCGGCCGCGCGCTGCTGCAGCAGGCGTACGCGGAGCTGAACCGGCGCGTCGAGGAGCGTACGGCCGATTTGTCCGAGGCGAACGAGCAATTGCAGAAGGAAGTCGGCGACCGGATCCGCGCGGAGCAGGAGCTGCGCGCCGCGCACGACGAACTGATCCAGGCGAGCAAGCTCGCCGCGCTCGGCCAGATGGCGGCAGGCATCACACATGAACTGAACCAGCCGCTCGCGGCGCTGCGCAGCTTCTCGGACAACACGCGCGTGCTGCTCGATCGCGGCGAGCAGGCCGCCGCGCGCGAGAATCTCGAGGCGATCGCCGCGCTCACCGAGCGGATGGGCAAGATCACCAACCAGCTGAAGCTGTTCGTCGGCCGCGCGAAGCCGCGCAACGAGCGGGCCCTCGTCGTGCGCGCGCTGCGCAGCGTGCTGTCGCTGCTCGGCGAGCGCCTGCGCGGCGTCGCGCTCACGCTGACGCTGCAGGACGCGACCGTGTCGCCCGCGCACGGCGCGCCGCTCGACCTGGCGCGCGACTATCCCGAACTCGTCGCGCGCTGCGAGGATCTGCGCCTCGAACAGGTGCTGATCAACCTGCTCGGCAACGCGCTCGACGCGGTGGCCGGTGTCGCGGCGCCGGCCATCGAGGTGACGATCGCGGTATCGGCCGCGACGCTCGCGCTCGAGGTGCGCGACAACGGCTCCGGCATTGCGCCCGATCTGCTGCCGCGCCTGTTCGAGCCGTTCTTCACGACCAAGGAAATGGGGCGCGGGCTCGGGCTCGGCCTCGCGATCTCGTCGTCGATCGCGAGCGACGCGGGCGGTGCGCTGACCGCACGCAACGCCCCGGCGGGCGGCGCGCTGTTCGTCTTGACGCTGCGGCGCGCCCGCACGCATCATCCGGACTCCGTGTCCGAGCCGGCGGGCTCGCATTAGCGAGCGCAGGCCGTAGGCGCAGGCCCGGTCGGCGAACGACCGGCATCAACGAGAGGGGCGCGCTCGCCGCGCGGCTCGTCAGGAGCAAGTGACCAAGATGGCCAACCGGCTGCAAGTGATCTATATCGAAGACGATGCGCTCGTGCGCCGGGCGAGCGTGCAGAGCCTTCAACTGGCGGGCTTCGACGTCGCCGGCTTCGAGTCGGCCGAGGCGGCCGAGAAGGCGATCGTCGCGGATACCGCCGGCGCGATCGTCAGCGACATCCGGCTGCCCGGCGCGAGCGGGCTCGACGTGCTCGCGCAGTGCCGCGAGCGCGTGCCCGACGTGCCGGTGATCCTCGTCACCGGGCACGGCGACATCTCGATGGCCGTGCAGGCGATGCGCGACGGCGCGTACGACTTCATCGAAAAACCGTTCGCGGCCGAGCGCCTGATCGAGACGGTGCGCCGCGCGCTCGAGCGCCGCGAGCTCGTGCTCGAGAACCATGCGCTGCGGCGCGAGCTGGCCGGGCAGAACGTGGTCGCGCCGCGCATCATCGGCCGCAGCCCCGCGATCGAGCAGGTGCGCAAGCTGATCGCGAACGTCGCGCCGACCGACGCGTCGGTGCTGATCAACGGCGACACGGGCGCTGGCAAGGAGCTGATCGCGCGCAGCCTGCACGAGTTGTCGCCGCGCCGCGACAAGCCGTTCATCGCGGTCAATTGCGGCGCGCTGCCCGAGCCGATGTTCGAGTCGGAGATGTTCGGCTACGAGCCGGGGGCGTTCACCGGCGCGGCGAAGCGGCGCGTCGGCAAGCTCGAATACGCGTCCGGCGGCACGCTCTTCCTCGACGAAATCGAAAGCATGCCGCTCGCGCTGCAGGTGAAGCTGCTGCGGGTGCTGCAGGACGGTGTGCTCGAGCGGCTCGGCTCGAACCAGCCGATCCGCGTGAACTGTCGCGTGGTCGCGGCCGCGAAGGGCGACATGAGCGAGCTCGTCGCGGCCGGCACGTTCCGGCGCGACCTGCTGTACCGGCTCAACGTCGTGACGATCGCGCTGCCGCCGCTCGCCGAGCGCCGCGAGGACATCGTGCCGCTGTTCGAGCACTTCATGCTCGATGCGGCCGTGCGCTACGGGCGGCCGGCGCCGGTGCTGACCGACCGGCAGCGCGCGAGCCTGATGCAGCGCGACTGGCCGGGCAACGTGCGCGAGCTGCGCAATGCGGCCGACCGCTTCGTGCTCGGCGTGGCCGACATGCCGCCGGAAACGGGCGCGGGCGGCGACGCCGACAACGACCAGACGCTGAAGGAGCGCATCGAGCAGTTCGAGCGCGCGGTGATCGCCGAGGCGCTGAACCAGACGGGCGGCGCGGTCGCCGCGACGGCCGACCGGCTGCATGTCGGCAAGGCGACGCTGTACGAGAAGATGAAGCGCTACGGGCTTTCGGCGAAAGGCGAAACCGAGCGCTGAAAAGCAAACGGACCGCGGAACCGGGGTGCCCGGTCATGCGGTCCGTCTGTTTGCCGAAAGGGCGCCGTGCGCGCCCGTTCGAATCCGATTCGGCGGCGCTCAGGCCGCGTTGCCGTCGAGCGCCTTCTTGAGCAGCGCGTCGAGCTCCGCGAACTGCGGCGCGCCGACGTAGCGCTTCAGGATCTTCCCGTCCTTGTCGACGACGAAGGTCGTCGGCGTGAGCTGCACGTTGCCGAACTGCTTCGCGACGCTGCCGTCGTCGAGCGCGACCTTGAACGGCAACTGGCGTGTCTGCGCGTAGTTCGCGACGTACATCGGCGGATCGTAGTTCATCGCGACCGCGACGAATTCCAGCCCCTGACCCTTGAAGCGATTGTAGGTATCGACCATTTGCGGCATTTCCTGCATGCAGGTCGCGCAACTGGTCGCCCAGAAATTCACCAGATAGACCTTGCCCTTCAGGTCGCCGCCGGTCGAGACCTTCTGGCCCGACAGCAGTGTGAAGGTCGCGTCCGGCACGCTGGACTTGCCGTTGAACGCGAAGAAGCCGGCGACGGCGATCGCCGCGACGACGGCGGCCGCGACGATATAGCGGACGGGGCCGGTACTGCGGCGGGCGGGAGGCGTGGTGTTCATCTGGTGCTCTCGGAGTCGATGACGCGGATCGATGCAAAGGACGTCGAAATTCGGCGCTCATTTTAGCGCGAATGCGGCGCGCGCACCGGCGGCGGCCGCACATCCCGGTTTTCAGGTTCGGCGGATAATGCCCGTTTTACCTGCCGCGATCCACGCCATGCCGAAGGAAGTCCCCGATTCGTTGCGCCCCCTTTTTCGTCCGCTGCGACACTTCGCCGCGCTGGCCTGCATGAGCGCCGCGCTGGCCGCGTGCTCGCCGTCGTACGACTGGCGCACGCTGCACAACGATGCCGGCTACACGATCGACCTGCCGGCGAAGCCGACCGTCGAGGAGCAGCCGGTGGCGCTCGGCGGCACGTCGATGCCGATGCGGATGCAGGCCGCGCACGTCGACGGCGCGGTGTTCGCGGTCGGCACGCTGACGCTGCCGGACGACCGCGACGACACGCGCCGCACGGCACTCGACTTCCTGCGCGCGGGGCTGTCGCGCAACCTCGAAGGCGCGCCGCAGACGGCCGCGGTGCCCGTGCCGCTCGCCGCCGGCGGCGCGGTGAACGGGCTCGAACTGCGTATCGCGGGGGCCGCCGCCGGCGGCGATCGCGCGCGCAAGACGATCGTCGCGCGGCTTGCCGCGCGCGGCTGGCACGCATACCAGGCCGTCGTGATCGCCGACGGGCCGCTCGCGCAGGAGCAGCTGGACCAGTTTTTCGGATCGTTCAAACTCGATTGACGACGGCCGGCGAGGGCGCTCTGACAGGCAACGGCAACTGAAAGTTCATTCGCAGCTTTCGACGCTAATCGCCGGATTTTGCGAGGGTTTTTCGGCTATCCACAGCGCATGTGGATAACTTTGTTGAAAAGTCGCACGTATTTCCCGCAAAGCCGCGCCGGACGGCCCTCCGGCTCGTTTGGTCGCCCATTCGCCCTTTGAGAAAAATCAATCAAAACAATGGGATACGCATTCCGTCCGGCGAAGGCCGCGGCGAGCCGCGATCCGGGGCCGGATTAGGGGAATTGTGCATAAGTCAAGTCTTGACAGCCTGATTTTGTCCTCCCAGAGCGCTCACAGCGCCGTCAGCGCACGCCGGTATCGGATCGCCTCGGCGATCTGCGCGGCCGTCGGCAACGGGTCGCCGGCCAGATCGGCGATCGTCCGCGCGACTTTCAGCACGCGGAAATACGCGCGCGCCGACCACCCGAAGCGCTCGCCGGCCTCGCGCAGCAATCGCTCGCCTTCGTCGGTGGGCCGGCACAGGTCGTCGGTTTCACGGCCGCTCAGCATGTGATTCGTCTTGCCCTGCCGAGCGAGCTGCAGCGCACGCGCTTGCGCGACCCGGGCAGCCACCGCCGCGCTGGGCTCGCCGGGCGCCGTCGCGCGCGTCGCGAGTTCCGCCGGCGACAGCGCGGGCAGGTCGATCTGGATGTCGATGCGATCGAGCAGCGGCCCCGACAGCTTGCGCAGATAGCGGGCGGCCACGTCCGGCGAGCAGCGGCAGCGCCCGGACGGATCGCCATGCCAGCCGCACGGGCACGGATTCATCGCGGCGATCAGCTGGCACGCGGCGGGGAAGTCGGCCTGCTGGGCGGCGCGCGAGATCGTGATGCGGCCGGCTTCCAGCGGCTCGCGCAGCATTTCCAGCACGTGCCGGTCGAATTCCGGCAGTTCGTCGAGAAACAGCACGCCGAGGTGCGCGAGCGTGATTTCGCCCGGCTGCGGCGGATTGCGGCCGCCGACCAGCGCGGCGGCGCTCGACGAATGGTGCGGCGCGCGGAACGGCCGGCGGCGCCACTGCGCGGGCGAGAAGCCGAGCCGGCTTGCGGACAGCAGCGCGGCCGAGGTCAGCGCCTCGTCGTCGGTCAGCGGCGGCAGCAGCCCGGCGAGGCGCGCGGCCAGCATGGACTTGCCGGCGCCGGGCGGGCCGACCATCAGCATGTGATGGCCGCCTGCGGCCGCGACTTCCAGCGCGCGCCGGGCGCCGCGCTGACCGACGACGTCCGCGAGGTCGGGCGCGGCGGGTGCCGGCAGGCCGTCGAGGCAGGGCGCCGCGACCGGCGCGAGCCGCCCGTCCGGCGCATCGGCGAGGTGCGCGCACAGCGCGGGCAGGTCGCGTGCACCGAATACGGTCACGCCCGGCACGAGCGCGGCCTCGGCGGCGCTGTCGAGCGGCAGGTACAACTCGGGCGGACGCGATGTCGCGGTGCAAGCGCGCGTCTCGCCGGCATCCAGGCCCGGGCCGCCGGCGAGGCCCGCGCCGGACTCCTCCGCACGCCGATCCCGCGCGGCGCCGCATGCCATCGCGAACGCGCCGCGCATCGGCCTCAGTGCGCCCGTCAGCGACAGCTCACCGGCGAATTCGCGGCCGGCCAGCGCGTCGGCCGGGATCTGGCCGTTCGCGGCGAGGATGCCGAGCGCGATCGGCAAATCGAAACGGCCCGATTCCTTTGGCAGATCGGCCGGTGCGAGATTGACGGTGATGCGGCGCACCGGGAATTCGAACCCGCAGTTCTGCAGCGCGGCGCGCACGCGCTCGCGGCTTTCGCGGACTTCGAGATCGGGCAGGCCGACGATCGAGAACGACGGCAACCCGTTGGCGAGATGGACTTCGACGGTGACGTCCGGCGCGCGGCCGGAGGCGGGCGCGCGACTGCGCACCACGGCGAGCGACATGGCGAGGCTCCTGTAAAAGCAGGCGGACGACGGCCGTTCGGGGCCGCTTGCCGCGGGAATCGGAGGAATCGGGTGCGCGCTTGCCGGCGTGGCGCTGGGGAAGAACGAGGTGTTGCGGAACGACGAACTGCGAAGAGCGAGGAACAGCGAAGAGCGATGGACTGCGAAGAGCGATGGACTGCGAAGAGCGGGGTGCAGCGAAGAACGACGGACGACGAAGCGTGGCGAAAGGTGGCGGGTGCGGGCCGCACGACGCGGCCCGCACCCGGGTGGAGCGTCAGGCCTGCGGGGCCGCGAGCTTCTGCTCGAGTTCGGCGACGCGCTTTTCGAGTTCCTCGAGGCGCACGCGGGTGCGGGCGAGCACCTGCGCCTGGGTGTCGAATTCCTCGCGCGTGACGAGATCGAGCTTCGAGAAGCCTTGCGACAGCATGGCCTTCACGTTGCGCTCGACGTCCTTGGCCGGCGAGTTTTTCAGCAAATCGCTGACGCGCGACTGCAGATCGTTGAAAACGTCGCTGGGTTGCTTCATGTGATTCCCCTTCCTTGCACAAAAAATGTGCATCTTCAGTTGCGTACGTGCCCATGATGCACGCATGACCGGAAATGGTGCGCGCGGGGCGCGAATTCCGGGCATGGCGCCCGCATGGGTGAATGGCCCGGCGATCCGGGACGTGCGTGCACTCTAGCAACGATCCTTTCGCCGCGCCAGCAAACCGGGCCATGTTGGCCATTCGGCCGGGCTTTTGCGCCTTACACCGCGGGATGTGACCCCGTTCCGGAGCCATTCGAGACGGTGTTCGGGCCAACATGGCATGCGAGTTGCTGAGAAGAGTCCGTTACAACATTCCAACTCATTCGACGGGACAACCCAGCGAGAGGACTTCATGAAACTCATTACCGCAATCATCAAGCCGTTCAAGCTCGATGAGACGCGCGAGGCGCTGTCGGCGCTTGGCGTCTCCGGCATCACGGTGACGGAGGTGAAAGGGTTCGGGCGCCAGAAGGGGCACACCGAGCTGTACCGCGGCGCCGAATACGTGGTCGATTTCCTGCCGAAGATGAAGATCGAGGCGGCCGTGTCCGACGATCTCGTCGACCAGGCGGTGGAAGCGATCGAGCGGGCCGCGCGCACCGGCAAGATCGGCGACGGCAAGATCTTCGTCACGCCGATCGAACAGGTGATCCGGATTCGCACCGGGGAGACAGGCGCGGACGCGCTGTAACAGAACAGACAAGACAAGCGACAAGAGGAAACCCAAGATGCGAAAACTTCTGATGTCCCTGCTGATGGCCGGCTCGCTGATCGCGGCCGGCGTCGGTTCCGCGCTCGCGGACGACGCGGCGTCCGCCGCGGCTGGTTCCGCGCCCGCCGCTACGGCTTCCGACGCATCGGCTGCCGCAGCTCCGGCTGCCCCGGCCGCTTCGGCGCCGGCCGCCGACGCATCCGCCACCGCCGCTGCCGCACCGGCATCGGGCGCGCCCGACGCATCGGCTGCCGCCGCCGCGTCCGCGCCGGCCGCCCCGGCTGCGCCGACGGCCCCGTTCTCGGTCGATTCGTCGAAGATCAGCGCGGGCGACACCGCGTGGATGCTGACCTCCACCGCGCTCGTGCTGTTCATGACGATCCCCGGCCTCGCGCTGTTCTACGCGGGCATGGTCCGCAAGAAGAACGTGCTGGCAACCGTGATGCAGAGCTTCGCGATCACCGCGGTGATCACGGTGCTGTGGACGGTGGTCGGCTACAGCCTCGCGTTCACGCCGGGCAACGGCTTCATCGGCGGCCTGTCGCGCGTGTTCCTGCACGGCATGAACTACATCAAGGGCGACAAGGCGACGACGCTGACCGTCAGTCACCTGGCGTCGACGATTCCGGAATCGGTCTACTTCGTCTACCAGATGACGTTCGCGATCATCACGCCGGCGCTGATCTGCGGCGCGTTCGCCGACCGGATGAAGTTCTCGGCGATGCTCGTGTTCATGACGCTCTGGTCGCTGATCGTCTATGTGCCGATCGCGCACATGGTGTGGGAGCCGACCGGCTGGCTGTCGGCCGACGGCGTGCTCGACTTCGCGGGCGGCACGGTGGTGCACATCAACGCCGGTATCGCGGGCCTCGTGTCGTGCCTCGTGCTCGGCAAGCGCGTCGGCTACGGCCGTGAATCGATGGCGCCGCACAACTTGGTGCTGACGATGATCGGCGGCTCGATGCTGTGGGTCGGCTGGTTCGGCTTCAACGCGGGCTCCGCGGTCGCGGCCGACGGCCGTGCCGGCTTCGCGATGCTGACCACGCAAGTGGCGACCGCCTGCGCGGCGCTCGGCTGGATGTTTGCCGAGTGGATCGCGAAGGGCAAGCCGTCGGTGCTCGGCATCGTGTCGGGCGCCGTCGCGGGTCTCGTGGCGATCACGCCGGCCGCCGGCTTCGTCGGCGTGGCGGGCGCACTGGTGATCGGCATCGCGGCGGGCGTCGTCTGCTTCTGGTCGGCAACCTGGCTCAAGTCCAAGCTCGGCTACGACGATTCGCTCGACGCGTTCGGCGTGCACGGCATCGGCGGGATTCTCGGCGCGCTGCTGACGGGCGTATTCGCGGTCAAGGACATCGGCGGCTTCGACGGCAGCCTGCTGCTGCAGGCCAAGGGCGTGCTGATCACGCTGGTCTACAGCGGCGTGCTGAGCTTCGTGCTGCTGAAGCTGATCGACCTGACGATCGGCCTGCGCGTGACCGAAGAGGAAGAGCGCGAAGGTCTCGACGTGATCCTGCACGGCGAGCACGTGGAATAAGTCACACGAATCAACGGCGGGCCGCCGCGACGACGGCGCCCGCCCCGAATGAGCGCAGCGACTTCGGCCCGCCTACCCGGCGGGCTTTTTTTCTCCTGTCACCCGCTGCCGTAGCGGATAACCCTTCACTCTATCGGGTCAATAGCCGAAAAGTTCCTCGATATCCTTGCGAAGCCGGGAACAATCCCCAAATGGGCAAGGCAATTGCTCTACAATCTTCATTCTCCCGCTCGCGAGTGATTCATGGTTCCCCACCTCGTTACCGCGTTGAACGGTCCGCTGCTCGAACTCGAGCAGAAGATCCTCGACGCGACGCCTGCGATCGAACGCTGGTTCAGGCTCGAATGGCAGGAACACACCCCGCCGTTCTATTGTTCGGTGGACCTGCGCAATGCCGGCTTCAAGCTGGCGCCCGTCGACGCGAACCTGTTTCCCGGCGCGTTCAACAATCTGCCGTCCGAAGTGCTGCCGCTCGCCGTGCAGGCCGCGATGGCCGCGATCGAGAAGATCTGCCCGGACGCGAAGAATCTGCTCGTGATTCCCGAGCTGCCGACCCGCAACGCGTTCTACCTGGAAAACGTCGCGCGCCTCGCGACGATCATGCGCCAGGCCGGCCTGAACGTGCGCTTTGGCTCGCTCGACCCGAGCATCACCGACATGACGCCGATCACGCTGGCCGACGGCCAGAAGATCGTGCTCGAGCCGCTCGAGCGTTCGCAGCGCCGCCTCGGCCTGAAGAATTTCGATCCGTGCTCGATCCTGCTGAACAACGACCTGTCGGCCGGCATCCCGGCCGTGCTGGAAAACCTGCACGAGCAGTACCTGCTGCCGCCGCTGCACGCGGGCTGGGCCGTGCGCCGCAAGTCGACGCATTTCTCGTGCTACGACGACGTCGCGAAGAAGTTCGCGAAGATGGTCGGCGTCGATCCGTGGATGGTGAATCCGTATTTCGCGCACGTGGAAGGCGTCGACTGGCAGGCGCATGAAGGCGAGCAGGCGCTCGCCGACGCGATCGACGGCGTGCTGAAGAAGATCGCGCGCAAGTATCGCGAATACGGGATCAGCGAGAAGCCGTACGTCGTCGTGAAGGCCGACGCGGGCACCGCGGGCCGTGGCGTGATGACCGTGCACGACGCGGCCGAGATCGGCCGCATGACGAAGGCCGAACGCGCGCAGATGGCCGAATCGAAGGCCGGCCTCGCGGTGCGCGACGTGATCGTGCAGGAAGGCGTCTACACGTTCGAGCGCGTCGGCGACGAAGTGGCCGAGCCCGTCGTGTACATGATCGACCGCTACGTGGTCGGCGGCTTCTACCGCACGCACGGCGGCCGCGAGCGCGACCAGAACCTGAACGCGCCCGGCATGCACTACGTGCCGCTCGGCTTCGAGCACACCGCGCTGCCGGATGCGGGCGCCAAGCCGGGCGCCGCGCCGCCGAACCGTTTCTACATGTACGGCGTCGTCGCGCGGCTGTCGCTGATCGCGTCGTCGATCGAACTGGAAAAGACCGATCCCGAAGCCATCCAGGTGTAACGGCTTCGCTACGTACAGGACCCGCATGGACATTCTTTTTATCGCCGACCCGCTCGAGCATTTCAAGATCTACAAGGATTCGACCTACGCGATGATGGCGGAGGCCGCCCGGCGCGGGCATGCGGTGTACGCGTGCGAGCCGCGCCACCTCGCGTGGACGGGCTCGGCCGTCGAGGCCGACGTGCGGCGCATCACGTTCGTCGGCGAGCTGGACGACCTGCATCGCGACACCTGGTTCGAAGCGGGCCCGGTCGACGCGCGCCGTCTCGAGTCGTTCGGCGCGGTGCTGATGCGCAAGGACCCGCCGTTCGACATGGAGTACGTGACGTCGACGTGGCTGCTCGAGCTGGCCGAGCGTGCGGGTGCGCGCGTGTTCAACAAGGCGCAGTCGATCCGCGACCATTCGGAGAAGCTCGCGATCGGCGAGTTTCCGCAGTTCGTCGCACCGACGCTCGTCACGCGCGACGCGAAACGGCTGCGCGCGTTCCACGCCGAGCATGGCGACGTGATCCTGAAGCCGCTCGACGGGATGGGCGGGATGGGCGTGTTCCGCGTGAAGCCGGACGGGATGAACCTCGGCTCGATCGTCGAGATGCTGAGCCACGACGGCACGCGCTCGGTGATGGCGCAGAAGTTCATTCCCGAGATCAAGGCCGGCGACAAGCGCATCCTGCTGATCGGCGGCGAGCCGGTGCCGTATTCGCTCGCGCGGATTCCGCAAGGCAACGAGGTGCGCGGCAATCTCGCCGCGGGCGGGCTCGGCGTCGCGCAGCCGCTGACGGCTCGCGACCGCGAGATCGCCGACACGCTCGGGCCCGTGCTGGCGTCGCGCGGGCTGCTGCTGGTCGGGCTCGACGCGATCGGCGACTGGCTGACCGAGGTGAACGTCACGAGCCCGACGTGCTTCCGCGAGATCATGGAGCAGACGGGTTTCGACGTCGCCGCGATGTTCATCGACGCGCTGGAGCGCGCGGCCGCGTAGGCCGCCGTCCGCGCAAGCCCGGCGGCGGCCGCGCAGGTCCCCCGTCGCCGGAGCAGCTTGACCGGCCTGCTACAATGCCCGCTTGCCCGGTGCCGTGATCGGCGCACCGAAGGCCCGGCGGTCGGGCCGACACTGTTGCAAGGCTGAACATGAAACGTTCCCCACACTCGCTACGCTCATTGCCCCACCGCGGGGTATCGGCCCGCCAGGGGCGGCCGGGAGCGATCTGACATGGCCGGAATCCTGATCATCGCGCACGCTCCGCTCGCCACCGCGCTGCGGGACTGCATCGCGCACATCTACGGCGGCGTGCCCGCCCGCATCGGCTGCATCGACGTGACGGCGGACAGCGATCCGGCCCAGGTGATGGCCTTTGCGCACGCTGAACTCGCGCGGCTCAAGGAAGAGAACGGCGTGGTCGTGCTGACCGACATGTACGGCGCGACGCCCGCGAACATCGCGGGCCAGCTCGCGAAGCTCGACAACGTGCGCGTGCTGGCCGGCGTGAATCTGCCGATGCTCGTGCGGGCCGTCTGCTACCGCACCGTGCCGCTCGACAAGCTGGTCGACAAGGCGCTGTCCGGCGGCGCGAAGGGTGTCCACGAGGTGTCGGCCGGCACGCCGCCGCCGCCGTCGGAGACCGGCTGCGGCCAGTGCGCGCCGATTCCGCCCGAACCGCAGCCGCGCACCGAATCGCACTGACCGCCCCGTTTTCCGTTTTAGACTGACCCGCCGACGCCCGTCGCCGGCGGCCTCGACCGACCCGACCGAGAATCATGCTTCAACAAGAAACCACCATCGTCAATAAATTGGGGCTCCATGCACGCGCATCGGCCAAGCTTACGCAACTGGCCGGCAACTTCCAGTCGGAAGTCTGGATGACACGCAACGGGCGCAAGATCAATGCGAAGAGCATCATGGGCGTGATGATGCTGGCGGCCGGTATCGGCAGCACCGTGACGATCGAGACGGAAGGGCCCGACGAGCGGGAAGCGATGGATGCGCTGCTGAAGCTGATCGCCGACAAGTTCGGCGAAGGCCAGTGATCGCCACGCGGAATCATTGCCGTTTCCAGTCAGAATGCCGCGGATGTCGCGGCATTTTTTTCGTCGGAAGCATTGATGCGGAATGCGCAATGCTGCGCTGCATGCAGTCAGCAGGGAGTCGCGGAATTTATAATCGCTAACCGGGGTCATAAGCGCATCGCAGCAGTGTGCCGCGGCTTTACTTGTACAGAGGAGGTGCGCGTGTCCTTCACGCTGCATGGCATTCCCGTCTCACGAGGTATCGCGATCGGGCGAGCGTATCTGATCGCGCCGGCGGCGCTCGACGTCGCCCATTACCTGATCGAGGCCAACCAGACCGACGCCGAAGTGGAGCGATTCCGCACGGCGCTCGACGTCGTGCGTCGCGAGCTCGAAGCGCTGCGCGCCGACCTGGCCGACGATACCCCGAGCGAAGTCGGTGCATTCATCGATGTCCACACGATGATCCTGAGCGACGAGATGCTCGTGCAGGAAACCATCGACCTGATCCGCACGCGCCGCTACAACGTCGAATGGGCGCTGACCGAGCAGCTCGAACTGCTGACGCGCCATTTCGACGACATCGAGGACGAATATCTGCGCGAGCGCAAGGCCGACATCGAGCAGGTGGTCGAGCGTGTGCTGAAGGCGCTCGCCGGTGCGCCGTCCGCGTCGCAGGCGCTCGACGGCGCGGCCAGGAACGGCACGAACGACATGATCGTCGTCGCGCACGACATCGCGCCGGCCGACATGATGCAGTTCAAGACGCAGTCGTTCCAGGCGTTCGTCACCGATCTCGGCGGGCGCACGTCGCACACGGCGATCGTCGCGCGCAGCCTCGGCATTCCGGCCGCGGTCGGCGTGCAGCATGCGAGTTCGCTGATCCGCCAGGACGACCTGATCATCGTCGACGGCGACCAGGGCATCGTGATCGTCGATCCCGCGCCGATCGTCCTCGAGGAATATTCGTACCGCCAGTCCGAGAAGCTGCTGGAGCAACGCAAGCTGCAGCGCCTGAAGTTCTCGCCGACACAAACGCTGTGCGGCACGAAGATCGACCTGTACGCGAACATCGAGCTGCCCGACGACGCGAAGGCGGCCGTCGAGGCCGGCGCGGTCGGCGTCGGCCTGTTCCGCTCCGAGTTCCTGTTCATGCATCAGAAACAGATGCCGGAAGAGGAGGAGCAGTTCGCCGCGTACAAGCGCGCCGTCGAGTGGATGAAGGGCATGCCGGTGACGATCCGCACGATCGACGTTGGCGCCGACAAACCGCTCGAGGCGCTCGACGAAGGCTACGAAACGGCGCCGAACCCGGCGCTCGGGCTGCGCGCGATCCGCTGGAGCCTGTCCGAGCCGCAGATGTTCCTCACGCAGTTGCGCGCGATCCTGCGCGCGTCCGCGTTCGGCCAGGTGAAGATCCTGATCCCGATGCTCGCGCACGCGCAGGAGATCGACCAGACGCTCGACCTGATCCGCGAGGCGAAGCGCCAGCTCGACGACGCGGGGCTCGCTTACGATCCGAACGTGCGCCTCGGCGCGATGATCGAGATCCCGGCCGCGGCGATCGCGCTGCCGTTGTTCCTGAAGCGCTTCGATTTCCTGTCGATCGGCACGAACGACCTGATCCAGTACACGCTCGCGATCGATCGCGCGGACAACGCGGTCGCGCACCTGTACGACCCGCTGCATCCGGCCGTGCTGCATCTGATCGCGTACACCTTGCGCGAAGCGAAGCGCGCGGGCGTGTCGGTGTCGGTGTGCGGGGAGATGGCGGGCGACCCGGCGCTCACGCGCCTGTTGCTCGGGATGGGGCTCACCGAGTTCTCGATGCACCCGAGCCAGTTGCTCGTCGTGAAGCAGGAGATCCTGCGCGCGCACCTGAAGGCGCTCGAGAAGCCGACGGCCGACGTGCTGGCCGCGTTCGAGCCGGAGGAAGTGCAGGCGGCGCTGCAGCGGCTGGCAGTCGCCGAGCCGCGGGCGGACGCGGCCGCGTAGGCGTTTTCGCCGCCGCTCACTGTAGCGAAGCGTCACGCATGCGCGTTCTGCGCATGCCCGTCGCGCGTCAGTGCCGGCCCCCGCATACGGGGCAGTCGGCCTGGCGCGCGATTTTCATCGTCGTCCATTCCATCCGCAGTGAATCGAGCATCATCAGCCGCCCGTTGAGCGTCTTGCCGATGCCGCCGATCACGCGCAGCGCCTCGGCCGCCTGCATCGCGCCGATGATCCCGACGGTCGGTGCGAACACGCCCATCGTCGAGCACGCGACTTCCTCGAACGGCTGGTCTTCCGGGAACACGCACGCATAGCAGGGCGCGGCCGCGTCGCGGAAGTCGAACGTGCTGATCTGGCCGTCGAAGCGCAGCGCGGCGCCCGACACGAGCGGCACGCCGTGCGCGACGCACGCGCGGTTGATCGCATGCCGCGTCGCGAAGTTGTCGGTGCAGTCGAGCACGACGCTCGCGTGCGGCACGTGCGCGTCGAGCCACGCGCCGTCGACGCGTTCCGCGACCGCGTTCACCGTCACCTCGGGATTCAGTTGCGCGAGCGCGTCGCGCCCCGATTCGACCTTGCTGCGGCCGACCGATGCCGTCACGTGCAGAATCTGCCGCTGCAGGTTCGTGAGGTCGACCGTATCGGCGTCGACGAGCGTGAGCGTGCCGACCCCCGACGCCGCGAGATACATCGCGGCCGGCGAGCCGAGGCCGCCCGCGCCGACGACGATCGCATGCGCGTCGAGAAAGCGCTGCTGCGCCTCGATGCCGATCTCGTCGACGAGGATGTGGCGGGAGTAGCGAAGGAGTTGATCGTCGTTCATGGGGCGTCGTGAGCGAGGCGGGCGGACGTTCGTTATTTTAGGCGCGCATGAAAAACGGGCCATCGCGGTCTTCCCGCGATGGCCCGTCGGATGCCGGCTTGCGCTTACTTCGGCGCGGATGCCGGCTTCGGTGCGGAAGCCGGCTTCGCGGCGTTTGCGCCCGATGCCTTCGCGGCCGCCTTGGCGGCCGGGCTCTTCGTCGTGCTCTCGGCGAGCAGCGACTTCGATTCCTGGACCGGCTTGCCTTCGAGCTTGTTGAGCGCCTGCTGCATCATGAAGTCGTCGGCGCTGCCGAACTCGATCGGCTTGCGATCGCGATCCTTCTGGCGCTGCTCCGGCGTCTTCTTGTCGTTCTGCTCTTCGAGCACGCGCAACTGATCCATCCGGCGCTGCTCGCGCTCTTCCTGTTCCTTCTTCTCGTTCGGATCCTGCGTGTTCGCGAGGTGGTTCGTGTAGTCGACCTCGCGCGTCACGAGCACGTCGTCCGGATCGCCGTCCGCGTACTGATCGACCGGCACGTCCGGCGTGATGCCCTTGTTCTGGATCGAACGGCCGCTCGGCGTGTAGTAATACGCGGTGGTCAGGCGCAGCGCGGTGTCGGCCGTCATCGGGCGGACCGTCTGCACCGAACCCTTGCCGAACGTCGTCTTGCCCATGATCTGCGCGCGCTTTGAATCCTGCAGCGCACCGGCGACGATTTCCGACGCGGACGCCGAATACGCGTTCGTCAGCACGATCATCGGCACGGTCTTGAAGATGGGCGGCAGGTTCTTCAGCGGATCGCCGTCGAAGGACGGCAGGCGATAGTTGTCGTACGTATCGCGGTAGACCTGCTTCGAATCGGGGATCTGGCCGTTGGTCGACACGACGACCGAGTCGGGCGGCAGGAACGCGCCGGCCACGCCGACCGCGCTCTGCAGCAGGCCGCCGCCGTTGTTGCGCAGGTCGAGGATGAGGCCCTTCAGGTTCGGCTGCTGGCGCGCGATGTCCTGCAGCTTCTGCGCGAGGTCGGGCGTCGTGCGCTCCTGGAAGCTCGTGATGCGGATGTACGCGTAGCCCGGATCGAGCATCTTCATCTTCACGCTCTGGACCTTGATGATCGCGCGCGTGACCGTGACCGGGAACGTGCGGTCGTCGCTCTTGCGGAAGATCGTCAGCGTGACCTTGGTGCCCGGCTCGCCGCGCATCTGCTTGACGGCCTTGTCGAGCGTCATGCCGCGCACCGGCTTGTCGTTGATGCGCGTGATCAGGTCGCCCGGACGGATGCCGGCGCGGAACGCGGGGGTATCCTCGATCGGCGAGATCACCTTGACGAGCCCGTCTTCCTGCGAGATCTCGATGCCGAGGCCCGCGAAGCGGCCCTTCGTCTGCTCCTGCAGCTCGTCATAGTCGGTCTTGTCGAGGAACGACGAGTGCGGATCGAGGCTCGACACCATGCCCTTGATCGCCGCCGTCAGCAGCTTCTTGTCGTCGACCGGTTCGACGTACTCGCGCTTGATCTGCCCGAATACTTCCGCGAACAGGCGGAGCTGGTCGAGGGGAAGCGGCGCCGTGGCGGTCTGCTCGGCCGATGCGGAAACCTGCAGCGTGGCGAACACGCCCGTGGCGAGGCCCGCGGCAATCAGGCCGATGTTCTTCAAATTCATTCGCATAGAGAGTCTGGTGCGGTCGGGAAGCGCGTGGCGGTAGCGGGGATGTAGCGGACAAGTATAACTGTTCGTCCGATAACTCAGTGGAACGGCGCGAAAAGCGTCGAAAAGGCCGCAGAGGCCCCGGCGGGGCACCGCCAGGCGCGCTGCGGGGTTCGAAAGCGGGTTCGACCGCAGCGGGGCCGGGAAGGTTCGCGCGGCGTGCGGGCCGGGGCCCGGCACGCCGCGCCGGAACGCGGCCTGCTCGCCGCGCCGGGCGTCAGCCCGCCTTGCCCTGCTTCGCGACGGCGGCCTGCGCCTGCGCGATCGCGTCCTGGTCGCCGAGGTAATAGTGCTTGATCGGCTTCAGGTTCTCGTCGAGTTCATACACGAGCGGCACGCCGTTCGGGATGTTCAGGCCGACGATGTCGCTGTCCGAGATGCCGTCGAGGTACTTGATCAGTGCGCGCAGCGAGTTGCCGTGCGCGGCGATCAGCACCTGCTTGCCGGCGCGCACCGCCGGCGCGATCGACTCGTTCCACAGCGGCAGCACGCGCGCGACCGTGTCCTTCAGGCACTCGGTGAGCGGCAGTTGCTCGCGCGGCACCTTCGCGTAGCGCGGGTCGTTGAACGGCGCGCGTTCGTCGGTCGGCTCGAGCGCGGGCGGCGGCGTGTCGTAGCTGCGGCGCCACACGAGCACCTGCTCGTCGCCGAACTTCGCGGCCGTTTCCGCCTTGTTCAGGCCCGACAGCGCGCCGTAGTGGCGCTCGTTCAGGCGCCACGAGTGGACGACCGGCAGGTACATCAGGTCCATCTTGTCCTGCACGTGCCACAGCGTGCGGATCGCGCGCTTGAGCACGGACGTGTACGCGATGTCGAACGTGTAGCCGGCCTCCTTGAGCAGTTCGCCGGCCTGGTAGGCCTCGTTGCGACCCTGTTCGGTCAGGTCGACGTCGACCCAGCCGGTGAAGCGGTTTTCCTTGTTCCACGTCGATTCGCCGTGGCGGATGAGAACGAGTTTGTACATGGATCTTGCGGTCGGTAGTGATGGGAAGCGGGGCGCGCCGCACGGGACCGAACCGGGGCCCGACATCGCGCAAGACGGTTATTTTATAATGGCGGGATTGTCCTCATCCGATTTCTCTTTTTCCGGCGGCATTCCGTGACGTTCTTTACCAATTACACGAACCTGGCCCTTATCGCGATCCTGCTGGTTTCCGGCGGCCTGCTGGCATGGCCGGCCCTGCGCCGCGGCCGTGGCGGCCTGTCGGCTGCGGAAGCGACGCAGCTCATCAATCGCCGCAACGCGGTCGTGATCGACCTGCGTGCCGCCTCCGATTTCGCCGCCGGCCACCTGCCGTCGGCGCGCCAGGTCGCGGCGGGCGAGATCGGCGCGAAAATTGCGCAGGTCGCGAAGAACAAGAGCACCCCGGTGCTGCTCGTCTGCCAGAATGGCCAGCAGTCGCAGAAGGCGGCGCGCGAGGTCGAGGCGGCGGGCTACGCCGAGGTGCACGTGCTCGAAGGCGGCGTGGCCGCCTGGCAGCAGGCCGGGATGCCGGTCGTCAAACAAGGAGTGGCGAAGTGAACAAGGTTTTGATGTACAGCACGCAGGTGTGTCCGTATTGCATGCAGGCCGAGCGCCTGCTGAAGCTGCGCGGCGTCGAGCAGATCGAAAAGGTGCTGATCGATCGCGATCCGGCCCGCCGCGAGGAAATGATGACGCGCACGGGGCGCCGCACGGTGCCGCAGATCTATATCGGCGACACGCACGTCGGCGGCTACGACGATCTGTCGAAGCTCGACCGCGAAGGTGGCCTCGTGCCGCTTCTGCAAGCGGCCTGATTAGGGCAGAATGGCCGCCGGCCGCGCCGCGGGTCGGGCGCGCAGGATTCATCCGTGGCGGCCGGCGAACAGCCGGGCCGCCCCGTCACCACTTTTAGGGAAACACCATGTCCGACGTCGAAAACCAACCGTTCTTCAACATCCAGCGCGTCTACCTGAAGGATATGTCGCTCGAGCAGCCGAATTCGCCGGCGATCTTCCTCGAGCAGGACATGCCGTCGGTTGAAGTCGAAGTCGACGTCAAGGCCGACCGCCTCGCGGAAAGCGTGTTCGAAGTCGTCGTGTCGGGTACCGTCACCGCGAAGGTGAAGGACAAGGTCGCATTCCTGATCGAAGCGAAGCAGGCCGGCATTTTCGACATCCGCAACATTCCGGACGAACAACTCGACCCGCTCGTCGGCATCGCGTGCCCGACGATCCTGTTCCCGTACCTGCGCTCGAACATCGCCGACGCGATCACGCGCGCCGGCTTCCCGCCGATCCACCTCGCGGAAATCAACTTCCAGGCGCTGTACGAGCAGCGTCTCGCGCAGCTTCAGCAGCAAGCCGGCGCCGCAGCAGGCGCGCCGAATGGCACGACGCTGAACTGACGTTTCACTCCGGACCGGTGCTGGGTATGAAAGTAGCCGTTCTCGGCGCCGGTGCCTGGGGCACCGCGCTCGCGGGCCACCTGGCCGCGCGGCACGATACGCTTCTGTGGGCGCGCGACGCCGCGCTCATCGCCGGGCTGCAGGCCCGGCACGAAAATTCCCGCTATCTGGACGGCATCGCGCTGCCTGACGCGCTGCGCTACGACGTCGATCTCGGCGCCGCGCTCGCGCATGGTGCCGCCGACGATGCGCTGTGCGTGATCGCCGCGCCGGTGGCCGGGCTGCGCACGCTGTGTCACGCGATGCGTGACGCCGGCTGCGTGCCTGCGCACGTCGTCTGGGTCTGCAAGGGCTTCGAGGCCGACACGCATCTGCTGCCGCATCAGGTGATCGCGGCCGAGCTGCCCGAACAGCAGAGCAATGGCGTGCTGTCGGGCCCGAGCTTCGCGCGCGAGGTCGGACAGTCGCTGCCCGTCGCGTTGACGGTGGCCAGCGCGTCGGCCGAATGCCGCGAACGCACGCTCGCCGCGTTCCATCACGGCGCGATGCGGATCTATACGGGCGACGACGTGGTCGGCGTCGAGGTCGGCGGCGCGGTGAAGAACGTGCTGGCGATCGCGACCGGCATTTCCGACGGCCTCGGCCTCGGGCTGAACGCGCGTGCCGCGCTGATCACGCGCGGCCTCGCCGAAATGTCGCGGCTCGGCGTGGCGCTCGGCGGTCGCGCGGAAACCTTCACGGGCCTCACGGGCCTCGGCGACCTGATCCTCACCGCGACGGGCGACCTGTCGCGCAACCGCACGGTCGGGCTGCAACTGGCGGCCGGCCGCACGCTGAACGACATCCTCGGCGCGCTCGGCCACGTGGCCGAAGGCGTGCGCTGCGCGCAGGCCGTGCTGGCGCTCGCTCGTGCGGAGTCGATCGAAATGCCGATCACCGAAGCCGTGTGTGGCGTACTGTTCGACGGGATCGCGCCGCGCGACGCCGTCAGCGGACTGCTGCGGCGGGACGCGCGCGCCGAGTAGCGCGGCACGCGCCGCCCGGCACGGTTGCGCCGGGCGCGCGGCGCCAAAGCGGACTACGCTTGAATCGTCTCCGGCGTTCCGCGAGGGTGTCATGCTGCAGATCCATTCCACCACGCTCGATGCACAACTCGTCGACATCACGACGCTCGACGTCGACGCGATCGTCAACGCAGCGAACGGCTCGCTGCTCGGCGGGGGCGGCGTCGACGGCGCGATCCACCGTGCGGCCGGCCCCGGCTTGCTCGCCGAGTGCCGCATGCTCGGCGGCTGCGACACCGGCGACGCGAAGCTCACGCGCGGCCACGGGCTGCCGGCGCGCTACGTGATCCATGCGGTCGGGCCGGTCTGGTACGGCGGCGCGCGCGGCGAGCCCGATCTGCTCGCGTCGTGCTACCGGCGCGCGATCGAACTGGCCGAAGAAGTTGCCGCGACGTCGATCGCGTTTCCGGCGATCAGCTGCGGCGTCTACCGCTATCCGACCGAAGCCGCCGTCGACATCGCGGTCGGCACCGTCGCCGAGATGCTCGCGCAGGCGCCGAACCTCGCACGCGTGGTGTTCGCGTGCTTTTCTTCCGACATCTACGACCTTTACCGCGCGCGGCTCGCGCGCACCTGACGCGTTCGGCGCCCGGGGCGCGTCAGGCGCCGCCTTCGAAGCCGGCCTGGCGCCACGCCTCGAACACGACCACCGCGACCGTGTTCGACAGGTTCAGGCTGCGGTTGTCCGGCCGCATCGGCAGGCGCACGCGCTGCTCGTTCGGGAAGCGTTCGAGCAGTTCGGCCGGCAGGCCGCGCGTTTCCGAGCCGAACACGAACCAGTCGCCGGGCAGGAACGCATGATCGTGGAAGCGGCCCGAGCCGCGCGTCGTGAACGCGAACATCCGCGCGGGATCGGGCGTTTCGGCGGCGACGAACGCATCCCAGTCGCGGTGCACGCGCATCTGCGCATACTCGTGATAGTCGAGGCCGGCGCGGCGCATCCGCGCGTCGTCGAGCGGAAAGCCGAGCGGCTCGATCAGGTGCAGATGCGCGCCGGTGTTCGCGCACAGGCGGATCACGTTGCCGGTGTTCGGCGGAATTTCGGGGGCGACGAGGACGACGTTGAACATGTTTCGGTTTGGCTGGGGCGGCCGGAGCGGCACAACGCGCGCGTGCATCCGGCCGGCCGGTTCGTGACGGCCGCACGCGGGCGGGCGGCCTCTCTATCTAATTAATCCCTGGCGGTGCGCAGCGCAACCAGATTCGTCACGCGCGCGGCGCCCGCCGCCTTCAGCGCCTGCGCGGCCGCCGCGAGCGTCGCGCCGGACGTCATCACGTCGTCGACGAGCGCGATGTGGCGACCGGCGACGCCGCCTGCCACCGCGAAAGCCGCCATCACGTTGTCGCGTCGTGCGTGCCGGTCGAGCCGCGACTGCGGCGCGGTGTCGGCGACGCGCGTGAGCAAGGCTGCCTCCGCCGGCACGCCGAGCCGGCGCGCGAGCGGACGCGCGATCGCCCACGCCTGGTTGTAGCCGCGCGCGACGAGCCGCCGGTGCGACAGCGGCACCGGCGCGACGAGGTCGAAGCCGTTCGCGCCGCGCGTATCGTCGACCAGCCGTGCGAGCCGGGCTGCGAATTCACCGCCGAGCGCGAGCCGCGCGTGAAACTTCAGGCCGCGTGCGAGCCCGTCGAGCGGCGCACGGTAATCGGCAAGCGCGAGCGTCGCGTCGAACGGCGGCGGCGCGGTGCGGCACGTTTCGCACCGGTACGCGGCCGCGCGGGCGGTGCCGCTGCGACTGCCGCCGTGTGACCGCGCGTGCCCGACACCGAGCGGCAGCGCGCAGACCTCGCAGCGCAGCCGCGCTTCATTCCAGTACGCGGCATCGCAGGCGCCACAAATCACGGCGTGTGACAAATTGCCGCACAACGCACAGCGATTCGGCAACATGACCGCGGCAACGCGCACGACCAGCGTTCGAACCTGCGACAAAACGACGCGCAACGTGCGCTCGGCGGAACCGCGGACCATCGCAACACTCCTGGCATGCCGCCTCAATGAAGCTTGCGAGGCGAGCGAGTATACTTCGGGCTCTTCGCCAGTGTGCCCGACATGTCCCCAGCTTCGACTTCAACCGGCCGTCCGGCCAATGACACCAGGCGCCTGCGGCGGATCTTCGATCGCCGTGCCGCCACGTTCGATGCGGTTGCGTTCCTGCCGCGCGAGATCGCGCAGCGGATGAACGAGCGCCTCGAATACATCAAGGTGAGCCCCGCGGCCGTGCTCGATGCGGGCTGCGGCCCGGGCGACGACCTGCCGGCGCTGCGCGCGCGCTTTCCGGAAGCGCCGGTGTTCGGCGTGGACCTGTCCGGCGCGATGCTCGCGCGGGCCGGTCAGCGCGAGGTCGAGCAGACCACCTGGCGCCGGTGGCTGCCGGCGTCGCTCGGCCGGGCGCTGGGCCAGCGCGGCCCGCGCGTCGCGCAGGCCGACTTCGCCGCGCTGCCGTTCCCGGGCGGCGCGTTCGACCTGATCTGGTCGAATCTCGCGCTCCACTGGCATTCGCGTCCCGATACCGTCTTCCCGGAATGGCAGCGCGTGCTGCGCGTGAACGGGCTGCTGATGTTCAGCACGCTCGGCCCCGACACGCTGCGCGAGCTGCGCGCGGCCTGCGCGGACGCCGAAGCGGCGGTCGGCATCGCGCCGCCCGCCGCGCGCGTGATCGATTTCGTCGACATGCACGACCTCGGCGACATGCTCGTCGAGAGCGGCTTCGAGATCCCCGTGATGGACCAGGAAGTGCTGACCGTCACCTACAAATCCCCCGATTCCCTGCTGGCCGACGTGCGCCGCTGGGGCGCCTATCCGTTCGAGCGCACGACGCCGCAGCACGCGACGCGGCGCTTTCGCGCGGCGCTCCGCGACGCGCTGGACGCGCGCCGGCGCGAGGACGGCACGATTCCGCTCACCTTCGAGGTGATCTACGGCCACGCGTGGAAGGCCGTGCCGCGCACGACCGCCGAAGGGCACGGCATCGTGCGCATCGAGGACATCGGCAAGGGGCGTCCGAAGAATCGGTAAAGCGGTAAAGAGGGGTTTTGTTATGTCTGAAATTAGCGGCGCAAAGCGGGGTCGAATTGGCGGCCAAAACGCCCGGAAAGCTTGTCGCGCTTGGCTTGGCGGGCGATAGGCGCTTGCTTGTGGATGCCATTGAACCCGCCTATAATGCGTCAGCTTGTCGTCCCGGGGTCCCCGCAATACGGGGCGACGAGTCCGATGCAGGCATGCATCGCATGCCATTCGCGTGAGGCGGCGATGGAAGCAGCGAGGGTTTTGGCGGAGACGTCGGACAGCGAACCGGTCCTCGAAGACTGGCTCATGAAACGCAACTGTTCGGTGTCGCCACGCCAGTTCGTGCTGTTTTACGCGTCGCTGGCGGGCTTCTCGCTGGCGATCGCGGCGTTGCTGTTGTGGAGAGGGGTCTGGCTCGTCATGCCCTTTACCGGAATCGAGTTGCTGGCGGTGGGTGTCGCATTTGCGATCTATGCTCGCCACGCGGTCGATTACGAGCGCATCAGGCTGTTTCCGCACCGGCTCGTGATCGAGCGGATGGATGCGGAGCGGCTCACGCAGATCGAATTCAACCCGCGCTGGGTGCGGGTCGAGCCGGGTGCGACGCCACGCGATCCGATTCGGCTGGTATCGCGCGGGCAGACCGTCGTAATCGGGCAGCATCTCGCGCAGTACAAGCGTGCGCAGTTCGCCGACGAACTGCGCGTGTCGCTCAGGCGCTGCGGCTGACGAGGCGCGGTCATCGGCCGGACGAGGCTGGTGGCTTGCGACGGGGGAGGGTTTGAATGGAAATTTTGGGTAAGGATGCTATGAAAACAATCAAGCGAGCCCTCACGGGCGTGCTGGCATGCAGCGGATTGCTCTTTGCCGGTGCGGCCCTGGCGGTCGGTGATAGCCCGGGCGGCCCCCGTGTCAACGAGATCAACTTTCAGCCGCCTGTCACGAAGATCGCCGAGGAGCTCTACGATCTCCACACGATGATGCTCATCCTGTGTACGGTGATCTTCGTCGGCGTGTTCGGCGTGATGTTCTATTCGATCTTCGCGCACCGCAAATCCAAGGGCCACAAGGCCGCCAATTTCCATGAAAGCACGACCGTCGAGATCATCTGGACGATCGTGCCGTTCGTCATCGTCGTGCTGATGGCGCTGCCGGCGACGAAGGCCGTCGTCGCGATGAAGGACACGACGAACGCCGATCTCACGATCAAGGTCACCGGCTACCAGTGGAAGTGGGGCTACGACTACGTGAAGGGCCCGGGCGAGGGCATCGGCTTTCTGTCGACGCTGACCACCCCGCGCGACGAAGTGATGGGCAAGAAGCCGATCACCGACACCTATCTGCAGGAAGTCGACAACCCGCTCGTCGTGCCGGTCAACAAGAAGATCCGCATCATCACGACCGCGAACGACGTCGTCCACTCGTGGTACGTGCCCGCGTTCGGCGTGAAGCAGGATGCGATCCCCGGCTTCGTGCGCGACACGTGGTTCAAGGCCGACAAGGTCGGCACGTTCCGCGGTTTCTGTACCGAGCTGTGCGGCAAGGAGCATGCGTACATGCCGGTCGTCGTCGAAGTGCTGTCGGACGACGACTACGCGAAGTGGGTCACCGCGCAGAAGGCCAAGCTGGCCAGCGCGGCGGTGGATCCGAACAAGGTCTACACGATGGCCGAACTCGTCGCGCACGGCGAGGAAGTCTACAAGGCGAACTGCGCGGCCTGCCACCAGGTGAGCGGCAAGGGCCTCGGCGCATTCCCGGCGATGGACGGCAGCCCGATCGTGAACGGCCCGATCGCCGCGCACGTCGAGCGCGTGCTGCACGGCAAGGGCGCGATGCCGTCGTGGGCGTCGCTGTCGGACCTCGACATCGCTTCGGTCGTCACGTACGAACGCAACTCGTGGGGCAACCACAAGAACGACCTGCTGCAGCCGAAGCAAGTGGCCGACGCACGCAACGGCAAGCTGCCGGAAGACGCGGCGGGCGCGGCAGCGGCCCCCGCGGAAGCGGCTTCGGCGCCGGCGCAAGCCGCGTCGGGCGCCGAGCAGCCGGCGGCCGCGGCATCGGCCGCGCTGTCGACGATCTACTTCGAGACGGGCAAGAGCGTGCTGCCGGCCGACGCGAAGGCGGCGATCGCCGCCGCGGCCGACTATGCGAAGGCACATCCGGACGCGAAGCTCGCGCTGTCGGGCTTCACCGACAAGACGGGCTCGGCCGACGCGAACGCCGAACTGGCGAAGCATCGCGCGCAGGCCGTGCGCGATGCGCTGAAGGCAGCAGGCGTGGCGGAAGACCACATTATTCTCAAAAAGCCGGAAACGATCACGGGCGGGGCTGACGCGAAGGAAGCCCGGCGTGTCGAGATCGGCCCGGCGGCTTGACGTGTCGCTGAGTTAGTCGACGTATTCGCATTAGGAGATTCTCATGTCTAGCATCGGGCACGACGTAGCCGCGGACCACGCGCACGACGACCACGCGCACGAAGCCCCGCACGGCTGGCGTCGCTGGCTGTTCGCCACCAACCACAAGGACATCGGTACGCTGTACCTGCTGTTCTCGTTCATCATGTTCCTGTCGGGCGGCGTGATGGCGCTCGGCATCCGTGCCGAGCTGTTCGAGCCGGGCCTGCAGATCATGCGTCCGGAGTTCTTCAACGAACTCACGACGATGCACGGCCTGATCATGGTGTTCGGCGCGATCATGCCGGCGTTCGTCGGCTTCGCGAACTGGATGATTCCGCTGCAGATCGGCGCATCCGACATGGCGTTCGCGCGGATGAACAACTTCAGCTTCTGGCTGCTGCCGGTCGCGGCCGTGCTGCTGGTCGGCTCGTTCTTCGCGCCGGGCGGCGCGACGGCTGCCGGCTGGACGCTGTACGCACCGCTGTCGACGCAGATGGGCCCGGGTATGGACTTCGCGATCTTCGCGGTCCATATCATGGGCGCATCGTCGATCATGGGCGGGATCAACATCGTCGTGACGATCCTGAACATGCGCGCACCGGGCATGACGCTGATGAAGATGCCGATGTTCGCGTGGACGTGGCTGATCACCGCGTACCTGCTGATCGCCGTGATGCCGGTTCTGGCGGGCGCGATCACGATGGTGCTGTTCGACCGCCACTTCGGCACGTCGTTCTTCAACGCGGCAGGCGGCGGCGACCCGGTGATGTACCAGCACATCTTCTGGTTCTTCGGCCACCCCGAGGTGTACATCATGATTCTGCCGGCGTTCGGGATCGTGTCGCAGGTGATCCCGGCGTTCGCACGCAAGACGCTGTTCGGCTACAGCTCGATGGTGTACGCGACGGCATCGATCGCGATCCTGTCGTTCATGGTCTGGGCGCACCACATGTTCGCCACGGGCATGCCGGTCACCGGCCAGCTGTTCTTCATGTACGCGACGATGCTGATCGCGGTGCCGACGGGCGTGAAGGTGTTCAACTGGCTCGCGACGATGTGGCGCGGCTCGATGACGTTCGAAACCCCGATGCTGTTCGCGATCGGCTTCCTGTTCGTGTTCACGTTCGGCGGCCTGACGGGCCTGATGCTCGCGATGGCGCCGCTCGACATCCAGTATCACGGTACCTACTTCGTGGTCGCGCACTTCCACTACGTGCTGGTGGCCGGCTCGCTGTTCGCGCTGTTCTCGGGCTGGTACTACTGGGCGCCGAAGTGGACGGGCTGGATGTACAACGAGACGCGCGGCAAGATCCACTTCTGGGCGTCGATGATCTTCTTCAACCTGACGTTCTTCCCGATGCACTTCGTCGGTCTCGCGGGCATGCCGCGCCGCTATGCGGACTACCCGGCGCAGTTCACGGACTTCAACCAGGTGGCGACGATCGGCGCATTCGGCTTCGGCCTCGCGCAGGTGTACTTCCTGTTTGCGGTCGCGCTGCCGGCCTACCGTGGCGGCGGCGAGCTGGAAAAGGCGTCGGACAAGCCGTGGGACGGCGCGACGGGCCTCGAGTGGACGGTGCCGAGCCCGGCTCCGTTCCACACGTTCGAGCAACCGCCGCACGTCGAATAAGTTTCACCGAGCGTTCCGCCGCTGCCTGCCGCGCAGGCAGGCGCGGCGGGCGCGGAACGGAAGTTTCAGATGACCCGGAATCCACAAGAAAGACGAACGCCCGAGCAGATCCGCGCGGGCAACAAGCGGCTCGGCCTCACCCTGCTCGTCATCGCCGCCGTTTTTTTCGTGGGTGTCGTGATCAAGCAGTGGTGGCTGTCCACCCACTGATGCAGTAACTGACGCAGTAGCGAGGAAGTCGTCGTATGTCGAAGCCGGAAGAGGGCGCCGTGGATCGTGCGTTCAATCGTTCGATGCTGGTGAAGCTCTTCGTCGTGGCCGGGCTGATGTTCGGTTTCGGCTTCGCGCTGATCCCGATGTATCGGGCGATCTGTCAGATCACCGGCATCAACAACCTGGTGCAGCGCGATGTCAGCGAGCGCGAGGTGAAGAACTCGCAGGTCGACTATAGCCGCACGGTGTCGGTCGAGTTCGATGCGAACGCGCGCGGGCCGCTCGGGTTCAAGCCGGAGCACAACAGCCTCGACGTGCATCCGGGCGAACTGACGACGATCGTGTACGACGTGACGAACGGGCAGGGCCGGCCGGTCGTCGCGCAGGCGATTCCGAGCTACGCGCCGAAGCAGGCGACGGAGTTCTTCAAGAAGATCGAGTGCTTTTGCTTCACGCAGCAGACGCTGACCGCGAACGAGTCGCGCAAGATGCCGGTGGTGTTCGTGATCGACCCGAAATTGCCGAAGGACGTGAAGACGATCACGCTGTCGTACACGTTCTTCGAGCTGAATACCTCGGCCACGCCGGCCCCGGCGCAGCGCAGCACGGCGGCGCAGGGTGCGGCGAAGCCGGACGCATGACGAAGGAGACGGGGCGATGACGGAGGTCAAGCGGAGCGGAACGTTCGGTCAGGCGCTGAAAGCGGTGCTGTGGTCGTTCTTCGGGGTGCGCAAGCGGCGCGACCTGGAGGCCGACGCGACGCAGCTCAATCCGCTGCACGTGCTGATCGTCGCGTTGCTCGCGGCCGGCGTGTTCATCGGCGTGCTGATCCTGATCGTGCGTGCCGTCGTGGGTTGAGCGCGCTAACGGTGCGCGGCCCGCGGCGACGAAAGAATGCAGTGCGCGGCGCCCCGGCGCGGCGTGCGGGAAAGCGCGGCGGCGGTCTCGCCGCGCAAGAAATAAAGCCGGAGCGGTTTCCGGTACACAAATTGGACTGAAGTGGAGAATCAAGCATGAGCGGTCAAAACCAGACCCCGTACTATTTCGTGCCGCATCCGTCGCAGCATCCGATCAGCGCGGCCATCGGCCTGCTGGTCATGCTCGGGTCGGCCGCGCTGTGGATCAACGGTCACGACTGGGCGCCGTTTACGGCGCTGCTCGGCCTGCTGTGGTTGCTCTTCATGCTGTATCACTGGTTCGGCGACGCGATCGCCGAATCGGAAGGCGGTCATTACGGCAAGAACGTCGACAAGTCGTACCGCTGGAGCATGAGCTGGTTCATCTTCTCGGAAGTCATGTTCTTCGGCGCATTCTTCGGCGCGCTGTTCTATGCGCGTGAAATCGCGCTGCACCAGCTCGGCAGCCTCGACTACAAGCTGATCTGGCCGGACTTCTCCGCCGTGTGGCCGAACGAAGGCCCCGCCGCGCTCGCCGGTCACTTCAAGACCATGGGCCCGTGGCCGATCCCGACGCTGAACACCGCGTTCCTGCTGTCGTCGGGCGTGACGCTGACGATCTCGCACCACGCGCTGCGCGACGATCATCGCAAGAAGGCGATCGCGTGGCTGGCCGCGACGCTCGTGTTCGGTATCTGCTTCCTGTTCCTGCAGGGCTTCGAGTACTACCACGCGTACAACGAACTGAACCTGACGCTGAACTCGGGCGTGTACGGCTCGACGTTCTTCCTGCTGACCGGCTTCCACGGCTTCCACGTGTTCCTCGGCGGCACGATGCTCGCGGTGGTGCTGGTGCGGATGATCCGCGGCCATTTCAAGCCCGATCATCACTTCGCCTTCGAAGGCGCCGCGTGGTACTGGCACTTCGTCGACGTCGTCTGGCTCGGCCTGTACGTCGTCGTCTACTGGCTGTAAATGGAACAACGGCCCGCGCAGCGATGCGCGGGCCGTTTTCATTGGTGTCGTGGGCGCGGCGGCGAAGCCGCGAGCGATACCACCCTGGCGCCGCCGCGACTCAGTCAGGCGGCGCTTTTGCTTGGTGGCGCGGCCGTGCGGCTAAATGTCACAGCGGCCGGCGCGGCAACGGCATCAACGCCCGATCGGCAGGCCGGTCGAATGGATCCAGCCCATCCAGTTCGCGAACAGGATGAGCAGGAACAGCGACACCGACAGCCCGACGCGGGTGGCGAGCGACCAGACCATGCGCTTCGTATGGCCGCGGTCGTGCATCATGAAGTAGAGCGCCGAGCCCATGCTGGCAATGATGAGGACGAAGGCGATGGGAACGAGTATGTGCATGACACGAACCGGACGACGGCAATTCGAAAGGAAGAGGATAATTATCGCACTTCGCTTTCGCGCAGGTGCCGGGCGGGCCGCATGATGAAGATCCGCTGGCTGCCCGCGCTGCTGATCCTCGTCGTCGTCGCCGTTACGATCCGTCTCGGGTTCTGGCAGCGCGACCGCGCGCACCAGAAGGAAGCGCTGCAAGCGAGCATCGAGCGCTACGAACGGGCCGCGCCCGTCGACATCGGCGCGCAGCCGGTGCCGCTCGCGTCGATCGAGTTTCATCGCGTACGGGCAAAGGGCCGTTTCATGCCCGAGCAGGCGGTGTTCCTCGACAATCGGCCGTATAACGACCAGCCGGGTTTTTACGTCGTGATGCCGTTTAAACTCACGGGCGGCGGCGTCGTGCTCGTGAACCGCGGCTGGCTGCCGCGCAACATCGCCGATCGCACGGCGATCGAGCCGTTCGCGACGCCGGCGGGCGACGTCGAGATCGTCGGCATCGCACGCGCCGACGCGTCGCGCGCGTTCGAGCTCGGCGAAGGCGGGTCGGCCGCGCATCAGAAGATCCGGCAGAACCTCGACGTCGCCGCGTATGCGAAGGAAACGGGGTTGCCGCTGCAGCCGTTCGTGATCCAGCAGACGAGCGACGACGGCGACAAGCTCGTGCGTGACTGGCCGGCGGCGACGACCGGCGTCGAGCGCAATTACGGTTACATGTTTCAGTGGTGGGCGATGGCGGCCGCCGCGCTCGGCTTCGGCCTGTACGCCGCGCGGCGTGCGGCGAAGAAGTCGGCCGGCGCGTGAGCGTCATGCCAGGACGCGGCGCCGGCGCCGCGGGTTCGTTTCGAGAGGTCTGATTTGTCCATGCAATCTCCCCGTCAGGGTTCGGCCGCTGCGCCGATGTCGCCCGCGGCCCGCAAGCGCGGCCGCTGGATGCTCGTGCTGTTGGGTCTCGTGTGCGCCGCGCCGATGATCGCGTCGTACTTCACCTATTACGTGATCAAGCCGAAGGGCGGGTCGACGAACTACGGCACGCTGATCGAGCCGCAACGCCCGATTCCGGCGGATCTGCAGGTCACCGACGAAACCGGCAAGACGGTGCCGCTGTCGTCGCTGCGCGGGGTCTGGCTGTTCGTGATGACCGACCGCAGCGCGTGCGACGACGCCTGCGCGCAGAAGCTCTATTTCATGCGTCAGGTCCGCGTCACGCAGGCGGGCGAGCGACACCGGATCACGATGGTGTGGCTGCGCAGCGATGCGGGCGCGATGCCGCAGAAAGTGCTGGATGCGTATCCGGACACGCGCCGGCTCGTCGCCGATCCGGCCGCGGTAGCCGCCTGGCTGCCGGCCGATGCCGGTACGAAGGACAGCGACCACATCTACATGGTCGACCCGAACGGCAACCTGATGATGCGTTTCCCGAAAGACCCGAATCCCAGCAAGATCAAGTCGGACGTGACGAAGCTGCTGAAGTGGTCGAGTATCGGTTAAGGCGAGAGAACGAGGCACCATTCCGATGTCGTATCTACTGCAACTCGGCCTGATCGGCTTGTGCATCGCGCTGCTGCCGCTGTCGTACGTGTGGGTGAAGGCCGACGACGACAAGTTCCGCAAGCTCGTGTGGATCACCACGTTCCTGACGCTCGACCTCGTGATGTTCGGCGGCTTCACGCGGCTGACCGATTCGGGCCTCGGCTGCCCCGACTGGCCCGGCTGCTACGGCACGTCGTCGCCGTTCATCGCGCACGCCGCGATCACGGCCGCGCACCAGGCGATGCCGACCGGGCCGGTCAGCATGACGAAGGCGTGGATCGAGATGATCCACCGCTATTTCGCGATGGCGATCGGTGTGCTGATCATCGCGCAGACGGTGATCGCATGGGCCGCGCGGCTGCGCCGCCGCCCCCTGCACGTGTCGCCGTGGTGGCCGACGAGCCTGCTGCTGCTGATTCTCGTGCAGGGCGCGTTCGGCGCATGGACGGTCACGATGAAGCTGCAACCGGTGATCGTCACGATCCACCTGCTGCTCGGCCTCACGCTGCTCGGCACGCTGGGCTGGCTCGCGGCGCGGCAGACGCCGCTGCCGTCGTACGACCCCGAGGCCGGGCGTTACCGTGCGGCCGCGCTGGCGGCGCTCGTGCTGCTGGTCGTGCAGATCGCGCTCGGCGGCTGGGTGAGCACCAACTACGCGGTGCTCGCGTGCACCGACTTCCCGACCTGCAACGGCCAGTGGATTCCGCCGATGGACTTCCAGCACGGCTTCCACCTGTGGCGCGCGCTCGGGATGACGAAGGACGGCGACGCGATCACGCAGGACGCGCTGGTCGCGATCCACTGGACGCACCGCACGTTCGCGTTCGTCGTGGTCGCGTATCTGGTCGCGTTCGCGCTGAAGATGCGCCGCTTCGACTCGCTGCGGCGGCCCGCGAACGGCGTGCTGCTGGTCGTCCTGCTGCAGTTCGTGACGGGCCTGACCAACATCGTGCTGCAGTGGCCGCTGCCCGTCGCCGTCGCGCACAACGGCGGGGCCGCGATCCTGCTGCTGCTCGTCGTCATGTTAAACTTTCGCATCCTTTCAAGCCGCCCCGGCCGTGTCGCGCAGCCTGCGCGCGACGCCGCCCCGGCGTGACCGTCCCCATGCAAAGCACCCTCTCCCAATCGCCCGGTAGCCGCTTTTCCCAGTACATGGCGCTGACGAAGCCGCGTGTCACGCAGCTCGCGGTGTTCTGCGCGGTGATCGGCATGTTCCTCGCGACGCCGGGCATGGTGCCGTGGCATGTGCTGATCGGCGGCACCGTCGGCATCTGGCTGCTGGCCGGCGCCGCGTTCGCGATCAACTGCCTCGTCGAACAGAAGATCGACGCGATGATGCGCCGCACCGCGTGGCGTCCGTCCGCGCGCGGCGAGATCACGACGCCGCAGATCCTGCTGTTCTCGGCCGTGCTCGGCAGCGTCGGCGCATGGACGCTCTATACGTTCACGAACCCGCTGACGATGTGGCTGACGATCGCGACGTTCGTCGGCTACGCGGTGATCTACACGCTGCTGCTCAAGCCGATGACGCCGCAGAACATCGTGATCGGCGGCGCGTCGGGCGCGATGCCGCCGGCGCTCGGCTGGGCGGCCGTCACCGGCGCGGTGCCGGGCGACGCGTGGATCCTCGTGCTGATCATCTTCGTCTGGACGCCGCCGCATTTCTGGGTGCTCGCGCTGTATCGCCGCAAGGATTACGAGAACGCCGGGCTGCCGATGCTGCCCGTTACGCACGGCGAGAAGTTCACGCGGCTGCACATCCTGCTGTACACGGTGATCCTGTTCGCGGTCACGCTGATGCCGTTCATTTCCGGGATGAGCGGGGCCGTCTACCTGACGAGCGCGGTGCTGCTCGGCGCGGTGTTCCTCGCGTATGCGTGGAAGATCCATCGCGACTATTCGGACGAACTCGCCCGCAAGGCCTTCCGCTACTCGATCGTCTATCTGTCGCTGCTGTTTGCCGCGCTGCTCGTCGATCACTATGCACGCCCGCTGCTCGGCGTGTAACCGCACGGTTTGAACGCAATGCTCCCATCACGGTTCGGGCGCCGCGCGCGCCAAGGCTGGATGCTCGCGTGCGCATTCACGGCAGCGCTGCTGCTCGCCGGATGCGACAACGCGCCGAAATTCCAGAATCTCGACATCACCGGCAACACGCAGTTCGGCAGCGACTTCTCGCTGCCCGATACGACCGGCAAGGTCCGCACGCTCGCCGACTTCAAGGGCCGTGCCGTCGTGATGTTCTTCGGCTATACGCATTGCCCGGACGTGTGCCCGACCACGATGGCCGAATTGTCCGAAGCGCTGAAGCAGCTCGGGCCGGATGCCGCGAAGCGCGTGCAGGTGCTGTTCGTCACCGTCGATCCGGAGCGCGACACGCCGGCGCTGCTCGGCCAGTACGTGCCCGCGTTCGATCCGTCGTTCATCGGCCTGCGACCGGCCGACGAAGCGGCGCTGAAGAAGGTCACGAAGGATTTCCGCGTGTACTACGCGAAGGTGCCCGGCAAGACGCCCGGCAGCTACACGATGGATCACACGGCCGCGAGCTACGTGTTCGATCGCGACGGCAAGCTGCGCTTGTTCGTGCGCGACGGCCAGGGCCCGGCTCCGTGGGTCCATGACCTGAAGCTGCTGGTCGACTGACCGGCAACCGCCGGACGCCCCGCCCGGCGTTTCGCGTGACGGCCGTTTTCGCGCCGTCACGTCTTCCCGCTCTCGTTGTCGTGCGCATGCGTTGCCCGTCGGGCGGCGCGTCGGCATGCGCACGTATTGCGCACGTATTGCGCCGAAGCCGCGTTACGGCAGCGCCGGCACGTTGAAGCCCGACGCGGCGCGCGTGATCCGGAATTCCGTCACGCGATAGGTGGCGAGCCCCTCGGTGACGAACGGGTCGGTTTCGAGGATCGCGTCGAGTTCGTCGCGATCGATGCGGGCCGCGAGGATCACGCCGCCTTCGCGCGGCACCTTCGGCCCCGCCGCGATGAAGATGCCCTTGTCGAACTGCGGCTGCAGGTACGCGCGGTGGCGTTCGAGCGCGTCGTCGATGCGCTCGAGCGACGCGGTGTAGTGGATGTCGATGACGTACATGGATGGCCCTGGAATGATGCCGGCGCCTTGCGCGCCGGCCAGCCGGTCTTTTTAGCACAGCGGATGCGGGCTGTCGCGCCGGCGGGCGGTGCGTTTGTCGATCTCCGGTTCGCCGTGTTCGCGTGTATTCAAGATGTAAGCCTCGTTGCCGTAAATGAAAGAGCAACCGTTTGCGCGCGGCAGGCCGTTCGCGCGCCGGATGCATCGACATCGACAGAGGCACGCAGATGAGCAGAATGAGTTTGAACCGCAAGCTGTGGCTCGCGCTTGCGCTGGTATGGATCGGTCTTCTGGGCGTCGGCGCATGGAGCGCCTACGAGACGCGCGCGACGATGCTCGCCGAACGCAAGGCAGGCATCGCGAATCTCGTCGACTCGGCGGCGGGCATCGTCAAGGCCTATCACGCGCTCGCGCAGAACGGCACGCGGCCCGAGGCCGACGCGAAGCGCGACGCGCTCGCGAGTCTCGCCGCGATGCGCTACGGCGATTCGGGCTATGTGTTCGTGATGGATTCGAAGCCGGTCGTGCTGATGCATCCGACGCTGCCGAAGCTCGTCGACACGCAGGTCGGCGACTATCTCGATCCGGACGGCAAGCCGCTGTTCGTGACGATCCTGAACGCCGCGAAGGCAACCGGCAGCGGGTTCGCCGAATATCGCGGGCGCTTGCCGCACAGCGAGACGGCCGTGCCGAAGATCAGCTACGTCACGCGGTTCGCGCCGTGGGACTGGAACATCTCGAGCGGTGTGTTCCTGAAGGACATCGACACCGTCTACTACCGGACGCTGCTCGGCCACCTGGCCGTGGTGTTCGTGATCGGCTTCGTGATCAGCGCGGCGATGCTGGTGATCATCCGCAACGTGCGCGGCAGCCTCGGCGGCGAGCCGGACGAAGCGGCCGCGCTCGCGGCGCGCATCGCGCAGGGCGACCTCACGCTGCCGGTGCCGGTGCGCGCGGGCGACCGCACGAGCATGATGGCCGCGATGCATGACATGCAGGCGCGGCTGCAGGCGACGATCGGCGGGATTCGCCAGTCGGCCGAAGCGATCGCGTCGGCGAGCCGCCAGATCTCGGCCGGCAACGACGACCTGTCGCAGCGCACCGAGGAGCAGGCCGCGTCGCTCGAGGAAACGGCCGCGAGCATGGAGCAACTGACCGCGACGGTGAAGCAGAACGCCGACAACGCGCGGCAGGCGAGCGGGCTCGCGAACAACGCGTCGGACATCGCGCGCACCGGCAGTGACGTCGTGAACCGCGTGATCGGCACGATGGGCGAGATCGACGACAGTTCGCGCAAGATCGCCGACATCATCGGGGTGATCGAGGGCATCGCATTCCAGACCAACATCCTCGCGCTGAACGCGGCGGTCGAGGCCGCGCGCGCGGGCGAGCAGGGGCGCGGCTTCGCGGTGGTCGCGGGCGAGGTGCGCTCGCTCGCGCAGCGCAGCGCGACGGCCGCGAAGGAGATTCGCGAACTGATCGTCGACTCGGTCGAGCGCGTGCGCAACGGCTCGACGCTGGTCGGCCAGGCCGGCACGACGATGGGCGAGATCCTGCAGGCGGTCGCGCGCGTGACCGACATCATGGGCGAGATCGCGGCCGCGTCCGAGGAGCAGGCGAGCGGCATCACGCAGGTCGGGCGCGCGGTCACGCAGATGGACCAGGTGACGCAGCAGAACGCGGCGCTCGTCGAGGAAGCCGCGGCGGCGGCCGCGTCGCTGCAGGAACAGGCCGCACGGCTGCGCGACGCGGTCGGCGCGTTCCGGGTCGGCAATACCGGCGGCGCGTCGCCGCGCGGAGCCGGCGGGCGGGCGGCCGAGCCGGCGGCGTTCGGCAAGCAGACGGTCGACGAGACGGTGGCGGCGTGACGCGGGTCGATCGACGAGGCTGATGCGTCGAGCGAGAAATGCAACTAACGGCCGAGTCGACGCGTCGGCCGCCAGCACTGCGGTGGTGCATACCCATATGAGCGGGATGTATTTCACTTCCCGCCGATCCTGTGACACCATTTGGCCCTCCCTGCGAGTCCGGGCATACCCGTATCGCGCCCCATTTCAAGTAAGCAAGCGAGAAACAGATGAAGCGTCGCAGTCTCCTGAAGGTATTTTCCGTACTGGCCACCGGTGCCGCGCTGACGCTGTCGGCCGGCGCGCACGCCGACGACAAGGTGATCAAGGTCGGCACGGTCGCCGGGCCGGATTCGGAAGTGTGGCAAGTCGTGCAGAAGGTCGCGAAAGAGAAGGAAGGCCTGAACGTGAAGGTCATCGAGTTCAACGACTACGTGCAGCCGAACGCGGCGCTCGATTCGGGCGACCTCGACGCGAACAGCTTCCAGCACCAGCCCTACCTCGACAGCCAGGTGAAGCAGCGCGGCTACAAGATCGTCAGCGCGGGCCTGACCTACATCTCGCCGATCGGCGTGTACTCGAAGAAGTTCAAGTCGCTGAAGGATCTGCCGCAGGGCGCGAAGCTCGCGGTGCCGAACGATCCGTCGAACGAAAACCGCGCGCTGCTGCTGCTGCAGACGCAAGGCGTGATCAAGCTGAAGGCGGGCGCCGGCACGGGCGGCAACAACGCGACGGTGCTCGACATCGCCGAGAACCCGAAGAAGCTGAAGATCTCCGAACTCGACGCCGCGCAACTGCCGCGCGTGCTGTCGGACGTCGACGCGGCCGTGATCAACACCAACTACGCGCTGGCCGCGAACCTGCAGCCGACCAAGGACGCGATCGCGCTCGAGGCGCTGACGAGCCCGTACGCGAACCTGATCGCCGTGCGCGCGAAGGACAAGGATCAGCCGTGGGTGAAGAAGCTGGTCAAGGCGTACCAGTCGCCGGAAGTGAAGGAATTCATCAAGAAGCAGTTCAAGGGCTCGATGGTCGCGTCGTTCTGAACGCCGCTCACCGGTCGGACCGCTGAACGAACAGGGCCTGCATCGCGCAGGCCCTTTTTCATTGGCGCGGCAGGTGCGCCTACATCTCGCCGCGCCGCGAGCAGATCGACATGATCTGCTGGATCGCGTAGTTGTCGCGCACGCCAGGCAGCGATTGCACGACGCACTCGTGAAAGCGGCGTTCGCGCGGCAGCAGCATCGCGTTGTTGCGGTACAGCGCGTCGCACGAGCGCTGAATCAGCTGCGCCGCCGCGCCGTTGCGGCTCTCGCGCAGCGCATTGAGCATGCAGCTGTCGTATTGCTCACTGCCGTCGGTCAGCGCGAATGCCGCACCGGGCAGCGCCAGCGCGACGGCCGCGAATGCGATCGTACGAATCGTTCGTTTCAAGTCCCCTCCGATGGTGTGGCTCGGGTCGGCGGACAGCATAACGTAAAGCTGTCAACGCGGCTGACGCGTTGTGCCGGAACGGGCGCGAAGCGCCGCCAGCCGGGCTGCCCGGGCATTTCGTGACAGCGCGGCGGTACCGTGCATCGGCCGATCGCACGAAAGCCTGGAGTCAGGCGGTGGTCTGCGGAAATGGTATCCTCGTGCGTTCGCCGCTGCCTGCTTTCCCGGAGCATGCGCGAGCCGATCGCCCGCGTTTCGTACGCACGGGCGGCGCCCGTCCGACGGCGGCGGGAATCCATCATCCAGAACCGACACAATACGGGGGAGACATACCCATGAAGCGATTCAAGACTTTCGCGATCCGTTCGATCACGGCTGGCGTCGCCGCACTCGCGCTGGCCGGCGCCGCGCATGCACAGACCGTCAAGGTGCTGTCGATCGTCGACCATCCGGCGCTCGACGCGATCCGCGACGGCGTGCGCGCCGAGCTGAAGGCGGAAGGTTACGGCGACGACAAGCTCAAGTGGGAATACCAGAGCGCGCAGGGCAACACGGGCACGGCCGCGCAGATCGCGCGCAAGTTCGTCGGCGACAAGCCCGACGTGATCGTCGCGATCGCGACGCCGGCCGCGCAGTCGGTCGTCGCCGCGACGAAGAGCGTGCCGGTCGTCTACTCGGGCGTCACCGACCCGGTCGCCGCGCAGCTCGTGAAGGGCTGGGGCCCGTCGGGCACCAACGTGACCGGCGTGTCCGACAAGCTGCCGCTCGATCGCCAGGTTGCGCTGATCAAGCGCGTCGTGCCGAATGCGAAGACGGTCGGCATGGTCTACAACCCGGGTGAGGCGAATTCGGTCGTCGTCGTGAAGGAGCTCAAGGAGATCCTCGCGAAGCAGGGGATGACGCTGAAGGAAGCGGCCGCGCCGCGTACCGTCGACATCGGCCCGGCCGCGAAGAGCCTGATCGGCAAGGTCGACGTGATCTACACGAACACCGACAACAACGTCGTGTCCGCGTACGAAGCGCTCGTGAAGGTCGCGAACGAAGCGAAGATCCCGCTCGTCGCGGGCGATACCGACAGCGTGAAGCGCGGCGGCATCGCGGCGCTCGGCATCAACTACGGCGACCTCGGCCGGCAGACCGGCAAGGTCGTCGCGCGCATCCTGAAGGGCGAGAAGCCGGGCGCGATCGCGTCGGAGACGAGCAGCAACCTCGAGCTGTTCGTCAATACGGGCGCGGCCGCGAAGCAGGGTGTCACGCTGTCGCCGGATCTCGTGAAGGAAGCGAAGACGGTCATCAAGTAAGCCGCGGCCCGACGCCGCGCTGGCAGGCCCGATCCGGGCCTCGACGACATCGCCGGACGGGCGGCCTCCACCCGGGGCCGCCCGTTCGCTTCGCCCGGCCGTACACGTCCGGCCGGGAAGCAACAGGATTTCCCCATCATGTCTCTGTTCTCGTTTCTGGGCGCACTGGAGATCGGCCTGATCTTCAGCCTCGTCGCCCTCGGGGTGCTGATCTCGTTTCGCATCCTCAACTTCCCCGACCTCACCGTCGACGGCAGCTTTCCGCTCGGCGGCGCCGTCGCCGCGACGCTGATCTCGGCCGGCCATGACCCGTTCACGTCGACCGTGATCGCGATCGTCGCGGGCGCGCTGGCCGGCTTCGTCACCGGCTGGCTGAACGTGCGCCTGAAGATCATGGATCTGCTCGCCAGTATCCTGATGATGATCGCGCTCTACTCGGTGAACCTGCGGATCATGGGCCGGCCGAACGTGCCGCTGATCACCGAGCCGACGCTCTTCACCGTGCTGCAGCCCGACTGGATGCCCGATTACGTGCTGCGCCCGGCGCTGCTCGCGATCGTCGTCGTGGTCGCGAAGCTCGGCCTCGACTGGTTCTTCTCGTCGCAGCTCGGCCTCGCGATGCGTGCCACCGGCGCGAACCCGCGGATGGCGCGTGCGCAAGGCATCGCGACCGGCCGCGCGACGCTCGCCGGGATGGCGTTGTCGAACGCGCTCGTCGCGCTCGCGGGTGCCCTGTTCGCGCAGACGCAGGGCGGCTCGGACATCTCGATGGGGATCGGCACGATCGTGATCGGGCTGGCCGCGGTGATCATCGGCGAGACGCTGCTGCCCGCGCGCCGGCTGGTGCTGACGACGCTCGCCGTCGTGCTCGGCGCGATCGTCTACCGCTTCTTCATCGCGCTCGCGCTGAACAGCGAATTCATCGGCCTGAAGGCGCAGGACCTGAACCTCGTGACGGCCGCGCTCGTCACGATCGCGCTGGTGCTGCCGGCGACGCGCAAGAAGCTGTTCGCGCGCAAGAACGGAGGGGCATGACATGCTGTCCGCACACGATCTCAAACTCACGTTCAATCCCGGCACGCCGATCGAGACGCGCGCGCTGCGCGGGCTGTCGCTCGAGATTCCCGACGGCCAGTTCGTCGCGGTGATCGGCTCGAACGGCGCCGGCAAGTCGACCTTCCTCAATGCGGTCAGCGGCGACCAGCGCGTCGATGCGGGACGCATCGCGATCGACGGCACGGACGTCACGCGCAAGGCCGCGTGGGATCGCGCGCACCTCGTCGCGCGCGTGTTCCAGGACCCGATGGCCGGCACCTGCGAGGCGCTGACGATCGAGGAGAACATGGCGCTCGCGATGGCGCGCGGCGCGCGGCGCGGCTTCCGGGCCGCGCTCGACCGGCCGTCGCGCGAGCTGTTCCGCGACAAGCTGCGGCTGCTGAACCTCGGGCTGGAAAACCGGCTGACCGACCGGATCGGGCTGCTGTCGGGCGGCCAGCGGCAGGCCGTGAGCCTGCTGATGGCGTCGCTGCGGCCGTCGCGGATCCTGCTGCTCGACGAGCACACGGCCGCGCTCGACCCGAAGACGGCCGCGTTCGTGCTGGAGCTGACCGCGCGCATCGTCGCCGAGAGCAAGCTGACGACGATGATGGTCACGCACAGCATGCGGCAGGCGCTCGACTACGGCGACCGCACGGTGATGCTGCACCAGGGGCAGGTCGTGCTCGACGTGTCGGGCGAGGCGCGTCGCGGGCTCGACGTGCCGGACCTGCTGCAGATGTTCGAGAAGGTGCGGCACGAGCAGCTCGACGACGACGCGCTGCTGCTCGGCTGACGGGCGGCTGACCGCCGGCCGACGGGCCGGCGCGCCGTGGCATGACGGGCGCGCCGGCTTCTCCGTGATTTCTTCCGACGAAAACCGGTTTTACACCGGTGCTGTGCGGCGCGGACGCATTGACATATACTGTATATCCATACAGTTGTGGGTGGCGTCATGCTCGCATCCTCCATTGCTCCCGAATCCCTTCATCCGTCCCTTTGGCGCGGCTCGCAGCTCGCGCGCGGCGGCCTGCGCACGATCGACACGGGCTTCGCGCCGCTGTCGGCCGAGCTGCCGGGTGGCGGCTGGCCGGTCGGCGGCCTCGTCGAACTGCTGGCCGCGCAGCCGGGCTGCGGCGAGATGCGGCTGCTCGCGCCCGCGCTCGCCCGCAGCGTCAGCGCGCGGCGGCCGCTCGCGCTCGTCGCGCCGCCGCAGTCGCCGCATGCCACCGCGCTCGCCAGTCTAGGCGTGCCGGCCGATACGCTGCTGTGGCTGCGCGCCGGTAGCCGCACCGATGCGCTGTGGGCCGCCGAGCAGACGCTCAAGACCGGCTGTTGCGGCGCGCTGCTGCTCTGGCAGGACGCGCGGCCCGATGCGCTGCGGCGCCTGCATCTCGCGGCCGCGCGCACCGGCGACACGCTGTTCGTGATGCTGCGTCCGCTATCGGCCGCGCGGCAGCCGTCGCCGGCCGTGCTGCGCGTCGTGCTGTATCCGGTGCCGGGCGGCGTGTCGCTCGACATCGTCAAGCGTCGCGGGCCCGCGCGCAGCGAGCCGCTCGTGCTCGATTTGCCGTCGCCCATCGTGGAGAGCCGCTATGCGCGTCTTGCTCGGCATCCATCTGCCGCGCCTGCCGCTCGACGTGTGCGCCCCGCCGCCGTCTGACGCGGCGGCCGGCGAGGCTGGCGAGGCAGGCTGCGCGGTGCTCGAGCAGGGGGTCGTGCTGATCGCCGATGCGGCCGCGCGCCGGCAGGGCGTGCGCGCGGGCATGAAGCGCGGCGGTGTGCTCACGCTTGCGCCGGACACGCTGCTCGTCGAACGCGATCCCGCCCGCGAGGCCGATGCGCTACGCGCTGTCGCGCTCGCGTTGCTGCGTTTCTCGCCGTGCGTCGCGCTCGGCGACGAAGCCACGCTGATCGTTGACGTCGGCCCGAGCCTGCGGCTGTTCGGCGGGTTGCCGTCGCTGTGCCGCCAGGTGCGCGCGACGCTCGCGGCGCTCGGCTATGCGGCGCGCCTGTCCGCCGCGCCGACCGGGCAAGGTGCGTGGCTGCTCGCGCGCACGTCGGCGCGGGCGCGCATCCGGCGCCGCGTCGCCGGCCGGGCCTCGCTCGTCCGCTCGCTCGACCGGCTGCCCTGCGTGCTGCTGCCCGATGCGCGTCCGTATGCGGGCTGGTTCGACGGTCTCGGCTGCCGCACGCTCGCCGATCTGCGCGGCCTGCCGCGCGCGGGTTTGCAGCGCCGTTGCGGCCCCGCGCTGCTGGCCGCGCTCGATCGCGCGTACGGCGAAGCGGTCGAGCCGCTGGCATGGATGGCGGTGCCGCCCGTGTTCGATGTGCGGCTCGAATTGCCGGAGCGCGTCGAATACGCGGAAGCCGTGCTGTTCGCCGCGCGCCGGCTCGTCGTGCAGCTGTGCGGCTGGCTGGCCGCGCGGCAGCTGTCGCTGGCCGCGATGACGTTCGATCTCGAACACGAGCGCGGCCGCCAGGCCGTGCCGCCGACGCCGCTCGAGCTTGCATTCGCCGCGCCGGTGCGCGACGAGGTGCACTTCATGCGACTGCTCGGCGAGCGGCTCGCGCGCGTCGAATTGCCGGCCGCCGTGATCGCGGTGCGTCTGAAGGCCACGCGCGTCGAATCGGTCGCGCCGCCGGCCGACGATCTTTTTCCCGAGCCTGGCGGCACGCGCGAGACGCGTGCGCGGCTGTTCGAATTGCTGGTCGCGCGGCTGGGTGCGGAGAACGTATTGCGCGCGGCGCCGGTGGCCGATCACCGGCCCGAGGCCGCGAACCGCTGGCTGCCGCTCGATGCGCAGGCCGGCAAGCCAGCCGGCGGGCCGTCGGCGGTGCCGCCGCGGCCGGCGTGGCTGCTGGCCGAGCCGTTGCTGCTCCTGATGCGTGGCGAGCGGCCGGTATTCCATACGCCGCTGAGGAGGATGTCGTCGGCGGAGCGGATCGAGGCCGGATGGTTCGATGGCCAGCTCGCAGCGCGCGATTACTACGTTGCGCAGGACGAAGCCGGTGCGTGCTACTGGATTTTTCAGGAACTGCCGAGCAGCAGTGGCGGGATCGAACCGCACTGGTTCCTGCACGGCTTGTTCGGGTGAACGGAGATGGTTGCGGAATTCAGCTGGCTGCCCGATTACGCGGAGTTGTTCTGCCGTTCGAACTTTTCGTTCCTGCATGGCGCGTCGCATGCGGACGAACTGGTCGAGCGTGCGGTGGAACTCGGCTATCGCGGAATCGCGATCACCGACGAATGCTCGCTCGCCGGCGCGCCGCGGATGCATGTCGCGGCGAAGGCGAAAGGGCTGCCGCTCGTCATCGGTTCGTACTTCGAAGTCACGCCGGATGACGTCGCGCCCGGCCACGACCCGGGCCCCGGTGCGTTCGGGCTCGTGTTGCTCGCGCAGAACCGCGAGGGGTACGGCAACCTGTCCGAACTGATTTCGTGGCGGCGGATGGCGTCGCCGAAGGGGACTTACAAGCTGACGTCGCGGATGCTGTCGGCACCGCCCGCGGAGTTTGCGCACTTGCGCGGCATGCCCGACTGTTTCGCGATTCTCGTGCCCGCGTACCCGGTGCGGGCCGACGTGCTCGATGCGCAGGCCGCGTGGTTTCGCGCGACGTTCGGCGAACGTGCGCGGCTCGGGCTCGTGCAGTTGCAGCGTGCGCTGGACGGCGCGCAGCGCGAGGAGATTCGCGCTGCGGCCGAGCGGCGCGGGGTGCGTGTCGTTGCGCTCGGCGACGTGACGATGCACCGGCGCTCGTGCAAGGAGCTGCAGGACGTGATGACGGCAATCCGCGTCGGCATGCCGGTTTCGGAGTGCGGCTATGCGCTGGCGCCGAATGCGGAACAGCATCTGCGCGCGCGGAACCGGATCGGGAATCTGTATTCGCCGGCGGAGATCGAGGAGACCTGCGCGATTCTCGATGCGTGCGATTTCGAACTCGACTCGCTGCGCTACGAGTATCCCGACGAGATCGTGCCGAAGGGGCTCACGCCGACGAGTTATCTGGAGCAGGAAACCCTGACAGGCGCGGCCGAACGCTATCCGCAGGGTATCCCGGAGAAAGTCGAGAAGCAGATCCGCTATGAACTCGACCTGATCGCGCGGCTGAGCTACGAACCGTTCTTCCTGACCGTCTACGACATCGTCAAATACGCGCGCAGCCAGAACATCCTGTGCCAGGGGCGAGGCTCGGCGGCGAACTCGGTCGTTTGCTTCTGCCTCGGCATCACCGAGGTGAATCCCGAGCAGAGCACGATGCTGTTCGAACGCTTCATCAGCGCGGAGCGCGGCGAGCCGCCCGATATCGACGTCGACTTCGAGCATCAGCGCCGGGAAGAGGTGATCCAGCACATCTACAAAAAATATGGAGACGACCGTGCCGCACTCGCGGCCGCTGTATCGACCTACCGTCCGCGCGGTGTGCTGCGCGAAACCGGCAAGGCGCTCGGTGTCGATCCGATGCTGGTCGATCGTGTCGCGAAGGGACACCGCTGGTTCGACGGCAGTCGCGATCTGCTGCAGCAATTCGGGACGATCGGGCTCGATCCGCAGACGCCGCTCATCCAGGCATGGGCCCGACTCGCCGCGCGGCTCCTCAACTTTCCGCGTCACCTGTCGCAGCATTCGGGCGGTTTCGTGATCAGTCGCGGCAAGCTCACGCGGCTCGTGCCGGTTGAAAACGCGGCGATGGATGGGCGTCGCGTGATTCAGTGGGATAAAGACGATCTCGAATCGCTCAAGCTGATGAAGGTCGACGTGCTCGCGCTCGGCATGCTGTCGGCGCTGCATCGCGCATTCGACATGCGCACCGCGTGGCGCGGGCCGCCGGAGCCGAACGGCGAGCCGTTCACGCTGAAGCACATCCCGCAGGACGATGAAGCGACCTACGACATGATCTGCCGCGCCGACACGGTCGGCGTGTTCCAGATCGAATCGCGCGCGCAGATGTCGATGCTGCCGCGCCTGCGGCCGCGCACCTATTACGACCTGGTGATCGAGGTCGCGATCGTGCGGCCGGGGCCGATCCAGGGCGGGGCCGTGCATCCCTACCTGAAACGGCGCCAGGGCATCGAAAAAGTCAGTTATCCAAAGGAAGATCTGAAGCCTGCGCTCGAACGTACGTACGGCGTGCCGATCTTCCAGGAGCAGGTGATGCAGATCGCGATGATCGCGGCAGGCTTCACGCCCGGCGAGGCTGATGAACTGCGTCGCGCTATGGCCGCCTGGAAGCGCAAGGGCAATCTCGAGCAGTATCACCGCAAGATCGTCGACGGGATGCGGGAGCGCGACTATCCGCCTGAATTCGCCGAGCAGATCTTCGAGCAGATCAAGGGCTTCGGCGATTACGGTTTCCCCGAAAGCCACGCGGCGAGCTTCGCGAAACTCGCCTACGCGAGCAGCTGGCTCAAATGTCACGAACCGGCGATCTTCCTCGCCGCGCTGCTGAATAGCCAGCCGATGGGTTTCTACCCGCCGTCGCAACTCGTGCAGGATGCAAAACGCCACGGCGTTCAGGTCATGCCGATCGACGTGACGCACAGCAATTGGGAGGCGTCGCTCGAAGCGCTACCCGGCCAGCTGCCGCCGCACGGCCAGCCGGCCGTGCGGCTCGGCCTGTCGCTCGTGCGCGGCCTCGGCGAAACCGCCGCGCGCCGCATCGAAGCCGCCCGCGCCGCCGGCCCGTTCGACAACGTCGACACGCTCGCACGCCGCGCGCAGCTCGAACGCCGCGACCTCGAAGCGCTCGCCGCCGCGAACGCGCTCGCGACGCTCGCCGGCCATCGCCGCGACGCGCTGTGGCAGGCCGTCGCCGCGGCGCCGGAGCGCGACCTGCTCGCCGCCGCGCCGATCGACGAAGCGGAGAAACCCGCGCTCGGCGCGCCGTCGGAAGCCGACGACATCCTCGCCGACTATCACACCACCGGCCTCACGCTGAACCGCCACCCGGTCGCGCTGCTGCGGCCCGCGCTGCGCGCGCGGCGGCTGTCGTCCGCGGCCGAACTGCATGACCGGCCCGACGGCCGGCTCGCACGCGCATGCGGGCTCGTGACCGCGCGGCAGATGCCGGGCACCGCGAAAGGCGTGATGTTCATGACGCTCGAGGACGAAACCGGCTGCGTGAACCTGATCGTCCGGCCCGAGCTGCTCGCACGGCAGCGCCGCGAAACCCTCGATTCGCGGCTGCTCGCGGCGTCCGGCGTGTGGCAGGTCGCGAGCGACGTGAGGCACCTCGTCGTGCAGCATTTCGAGGATCTGACGCCGCTGCTCGGCGGCCTGCGCACGTCGAGCCGCGAGTTTCACTGATACGCGAGTCGCACCGGCACACCCGCAACCGATGCATACCAGTTGCTCAAATTGGTTCTATCCCGGTCTCATATCCGCGCCCAAAACCTGGCCGGACCGCACACTCGAACTGTCCCCTTGCATACCACCTCGGGTAAATCCCTATCCCGCACTGCGTTGTAAACAAAGGCTTTGTCGATACTAAAACGCTTGCCGGGCAAGGCTCTCGGGGATTTTTGCGACGCTAATACCAGTTCGTTGACTGGTATTATGGTGGTTATATAATGCGTTCACTTTCGACGGCCCGGAGCCGTCGTCCGACACCCCGGAGGCACATGGAAACCGGCTGGTCCGAACTGGCGCCCGACCCCCTCGACGACACGCCGCTCTATCTGCAGCTCGCCCGCAATCTGGCGAGCGCGATCCACGCCGGCGCGTGGCGGGCCGGCGAGGCGCTGCCGTCGGAGCGGCTGCTGTCGGGGTCGGTCGGCGTGTCGCGGATCACCGCCCGCCGTGCGCTCGCGCTGCTGGTCGAGCAGGGCCTGATCAAGCGGGCGCGCGGTGCGGGCAGCTTCATCACGCCGCGCGTCGCCGATCCGCTGTCGCGGCTCGTCGGCTTCACCGCGAAGATGCGGCAGCGCGGCTTCGTGCCCGATTCGGTGTGGCTGTCGCGCACACTGCGCGCCGCGAGCCGTGACGAGCTCACGCATCTCGGCCTCGCGCCCGGCGCGACGGTGGCGCGGCTCGAACGGCTGCGCCGCGCGGACGGCATCGTGATGGCCGTCGAGCATTCGACGCTGCCGGCCGCGGTGGTGCCCGATCCACAGGCGCTCGGCGCGTCGCTGTACGAATACCTTGATACGCGCGGCATGACCGTCGTGCGCGCGCTGCAGCACTTTCGCGCGGCGAATGCGACGCACGCGATCGCGAAATGGATGGCGGTGAAGCCGGGCTCGGCATTGCTGGTGATCACGCGGATCGGCTACGGCGCCGACCAGCGCGCGATCGAAGTGACCGAAACGTATTGCCGCGACGACTACTACGACTTCGTCGCCGAACTGAAACGCTGACGCGCGAGACTGCCCCACACCTCGCACACCCCGCGCGATCGCGATGGAACGCAATCGCGCGCAATGAATCGCAACGGATTGGCACATCACGACGCGGACGCTCGCGTCACCCGATCATCAAGAGAACGTCATGCTGACTGGCAACATCCTCACCCCCGACGGCTGGATTCACGGTTCGCTCGATAGCGAGAACGGCCGCATCACCACGCTCGACGGTACGCCCGTCGATCCCGCGACGAACGACGCGCCGTACATCCTGCCCGGCTTCATCGACCTGCACGTGCATGGCGGCGGCGGCGCCGACGTGATGGAAGGCGGCGACGCGATCGAGACGATCGTCCGCACGCACGCGCAATTCGGCACGACGAGCCTGCTCGCGACGACGATGACCGCGCCGCGCGACGAGCTGATGGAAGTCGTCGCGAACCTCGGCACCGTCGCGCGGAACCGCACGCCGGGCGGCGCGCGCGTGCTGGGCGTGCATCTCGAAGGCCCGTACATCAACCCGGGCAAGCTCGGCGCGCAGCCCGACGCGGCCGTGTCGGCCGTGCTCGACGAGGTGCTGAAGTACCTGTCGATCGCGCCGATCCGCGTCGTCACGCTCGCGCCGGAAATCGCGGGCCACATCGAGATCATCGGCGAGATGGCCGCGCGCGGCGTACGCGTGCAGCTCGGCCACTCGCTCGCGACCTACGACGATGCGGTCGCCGCGCTCAAGCACGGCGCGTGCGGTTTCACGCACCTGTTCAACGCGATGTCGCCGCTGCATCACCGCAACCCGGGCCTCGTCGGCGCGGCGCTCGCGCATGCCGAATACGCGGAAATCATTCCCGATCTGCTGCACGTCCACCCGGGCGCGATTCGTGCGGCGCTGCGCGCGATTCCGCGCCTGTACGTCGTGACCGACAGCACGTCCGCCACCGGCATGCCCGACGGCGAATACCGGCTCGGCAGCCAGCACGTGACGAAGTGCCTCGGCGGCGTGCGGCTCGCCGACGGCACGCTCGCCGGCAGCACGCTGACGATGGACCAGGCGCTGCGCAACCTCGTGTCGCTCGGCCTGCCGATCGCCGACGTGTCGAACCGGATGTCGCGCTACGCGGCCGACTACCTCGGCGTCGCCGATCGCGGCCGCCTCGAGCGCGGCGCCTGGGCCGACCTCGCGGTGTTCGATCGCGACCTGAACCTCACCGCGACCTACGTCGAAGGAGAATCGATTGTCGAATATGCTTAAGGAAGCGCGCGAGTCCGCCCAGGTCGTCGCCGCGCAACTCGCCGACACCACGCGCGTCGAAGCGCTCGCCGGCCAATTGCTCGATCACCCGCCGGCCGTCGCGCTGACGGTCGCGCGCGGCAGCTCGGATCACGCCGCCAGCTATTTCGCGAGCCTGACGATGAGCCGCCTCGGCGTGCCCGTCGCGTCGCTGCCGATGTCGGTCGCGACGCTGCAGCAGGCGCCGCTGAAGGTGCAGGACCAGCTCGCGCTCGCGTTCTCGCAGTCGGGCAAGAGCCCCGATCTCGTCAACACGATGGCCGCGCTGCGCGAAGCCGGCGCACGCACCGTCGCCGCCGTGAACGTGCTGCCGTCGCCGCTCGCCGACGCGTGCGAACACCAGTTGCCGCTGCTGGCCGGCCCCGAACTGTCGGTCGCCGCGACCAAGAGCTATATCGCGATGCTGTCGCTGTCCGCGCAGATCGTCGCGTACTGGCAGCGCGACGCCGCGCTGATCACCGCATTGCGCGGCCTGCCCGACGTGCTCGCGCAGGCCGGCCGGCTCGACTGGTCGCCGGCCGTCGCGGCGCTCGCGGGCGTCGAGCGGATGATCGTCATCGGCCGCGGCCTGGGCCTCGCGATCGCGCAGGAAGCCGCGCTGAAGCTGAAGGAAACGTCCGGCATCCAGGCTGAGGCGTTCTCGAGCGCCGAAGTCCGTCACGGCCCGATGGAGCTGATCGACCGCGACTATCCGCTGCTCGTGTTCGCGCCGCCGGGGCCCGAGCAGGCCGGCCTGCTGCAGCTGGCCGCCGACATGCGCGCACGCGGCGCCGCCGTGCTGCTCGCGGCGCCCCCCGGCACGCCCGGCGTATCGACGCCCGGCGTATCGGGCACCGTGCTGCCGCTCGCGCAGTCCGCCCATTCGGCGCTCGACCCGATCGCCGCCATTCTTTCGTTCTACGTGATGGCGGCGGATCTCGCCGTCGCGCGCGGCCGCAACCCCGACACGCCGCGCCACCTGAACAAAGTCACCGAAACGCACTGATAGTCGAGAAAGCCGATGAGACGCGCCGAGGAATCCCAGTTGAAGAGCCCCAACCACGATCAGATCGTCCTGCTTGCCCCGTTGACGGGGCCGATCGTCCCGCTGGCCGACGTGCCCGATCCGGTGTTCTCCGGCGGGATGTTCGGCGACGGCATCGGCGTCGACCCGCTCGAAGGCCGGCTCGTCGCGCCGTGCGCGGGCGTCGTGTCGCATCTCGCGCGCACCGGCCACGCGGTGACGATCACGACGCCGCAAGGCGCGGAAGTGCTGCTGCACATCGGCATCGACACCGTCGAGCTGAACGGGCAGGGCTTCATCGCGCACGTCGAAGCCGGCGCGCGCGTCGAAGCGGGTGCGCTGTTGATCGAGTTCGACCAGGACGCGGTGGCGCGCCGCGCGCATTCGCTCGTGTCGGTGATCGCGATCGCGAATTCCGACGCGTTCGAAGTGGTCGAGCGCGCGAGCGGTTTCGCGACGGCCGGCGACACGCCGTTGCTCGCGCTGCGCGGCAAGGGCGAAGCCGCCGCGCACGCGGCGCAGGCCGGCGCGGCCGCGCACAACGAAGTGCGCCGCGAGATCGTGCTCGCGCAGCCGGGCGGCCTGCATGCACGGCCGGCCGCGCGGGCGCGGGAAGCCGCGCGCGGGTTCGACGCGAGCGTCGACGTGCTGTTCGACGGCCGCAAGGCATCGATCGCGAGCGTCGTCGGCCTGCTCGGCCTCGGCGCCGGCGAAGGCGCGACGGTCGAGCTGGTCGGCCGCGGCGCGCATGCGCAGCAGGCCGTCGATGCGGTCGAGCGCGAGTTGCTGCGCGAAGCGCACGGCGAAGTGGAAGAAAAGCCGGCGCGGCTGAAATCGCCCGCGCCGCAAACCATCGCGCACGCCCCGGGCGCGACGCTCGACCCGAACACGCTCGCCGGCGTATGCGCGGCGCCCGGCATCGCGGTCGGCACGCTGGTGCGGCTCGACGATGCGGACATCGTGCCGCCCGAACAGGCGTCCGGTACGCCCGCCGCCGAAAGCCGCCGGCTCGACCAGGCGCTGAAGGCGGTCGACGCCGAACTTGGCGAAACGGTGCGCAACGCATCGGCGCGCGGCGCGGTCGGCGAAGCGGGCATCTTCGCGGTGCATCGCGTGCTGCTGGAGGACCCGACGCTGGTCGACGCGGCGCGCGACCTGATCAGCCTCGGCAAGGGCGCGGGCTTCGCGTGGCGCGCCACGATCCGCACGCAGATCGACACACTGTCGAAGCTCGACGACGCGCTGCTCGCCGAACGCGCGGCCGATCTGCGCGACATCGAGAAACGCGTGCTGCGCGCGCTCGGCCACACGAATGGCGCCGCGCGTGCGCTGCCCGACGAGGCCGTGCTCGCGGCCGAGGAGTTCACGCCGTCCGACCTGTCGTCGCTCGATCGCCAACGCGTGACCGCGCTCGTGATGGCGCGCGGCGGCGCGACGTCGCACGCGGCGATCATCGCGCGGCAGCTCGGCATCCCGGCGCTGGTGGCGGTCGGCGATGCGCTGTACGCGATTCCGGACGGCACGCAGGTCGTCGTCGATGCGAGCGCGGGCCGGCTCGAACACGCACCGACCGCGCTCGACGTCGAACGCGCGCGGCACGAGCGCCAGCGCCTGGACGGCGTGCGCGAGGCGAACCGGCAACAGGCCGGCGAGGCGGCCGCGACGGTCGACGGCCGCGCGATCGAGGTCGCCGCGAACATCGCGACGCTCGACGACGCGAACACCGCGGTCGACAACGGCGCCGACGCGGTCGGCCTGCTGCGCACCGAACTGATGTTCATCCATCGCCAGGCCGCGCCGACGGCGGTCGAGCACCAGCAGAGCTACCAGTCGATCGTCGACGCGCTGCAGGGCCGCACGGCGATCATCCGCACGCTCGACGTCGGCGCGGACAAGGAAGTCGACTACCTGACGCTGCCGCCCGAACCGAACCCGGCGCTCGGCCTGCGCGGCATCCGTCTCGCGCAGGTGCGCCCCGATCTGCTCGACGATCAACTGCAGGGCCTGCTCGCGGTGAAGCCGTTCGGCGCGGTGCGCATTCTGCTGCCGATGGTGACCGATGCGGGCGAACTCGTGCGGCTTAAAAAGCGCATCGACGAATTCGCGCATGCGCAGGACCGCACCGAGCCGATCGAGGTCGGCGTGATGATCGAGGTGCCGTCGGCCGCGCTGCTGGCCGATCAGCTCGCGCAGCACGCGGATTTCCTGTCGATCGGCACCAACGACCTCACGCAATACACGCTTGCGATGGACCGCTGCCAGGCCGATCTCGCCGCGCAGTCCGACGGCCTGCATCCGGCCGTGCTGCGCCTGATCGACATCGCGGTGCGCGGCGCCGCGAAACACGGCAAGTGGGTCGGCGTATGCGGCGCGCTCGGCGGTGATCCGCTCGCGGTGCCGATCCTGGTGGGCCTCGGCGTGACCGAATTGTCGGTCGACCCGGTGTCGGTGCCGGGCATCAAGGCGCGTGTACGCCGTCTCGATTACCAGTTGTGCCGTCAGCGCGCGCAGGATCTGCTCGCGCTCGATTCGGCACAGGCAGTAAGGGCAGCAAGCCGCGAGGTCTGGCCGCTCGACTGAGCGTCGACGGCAGGTTCGCGGCCCGTTTCACGACGAAGAAGGCAAGTAGGTCAACGACGATTAACGACGATTAACGACGAGACAAGGATTGGAGGACTGAATGAACGGGAATCCGTTTCTGAAAATACAGGGCCTGGGCCGGGCGCTGATGCTGCCGATCGCGGTATTGCCGGTCGCCGGCATCCTGCTGCGGCTCGGCCAGCCGGACGTGTTCAACATCAAGATGATCGCCGACGCCGGCGGCGCGATCTTCGACAACCTGCCGCTGTTGTTCGCGATCGGCGTGGCGGTCGGCTTCGCGAAGGACAACAACGGCGTGGCGGCGCTCGCGGGCGCGATCGGCTACCTGATCGAAACCGCGATCATGAAGGACATCGATCCCAAGCTGAACATGGGCGTGCTGTCCGGGATCATCGCGGGTGTCGTCGCGGGGCTGCTGTACAACCGCTACAAGGACATCAAGCTGCCGGACTACCTCGCGTTCTTCGGCGGCAAGCGGTTCGTGCCGATCATCACGGGGCTGGTGTGCGTGATATTGGGCATCGCGTTCGGGTACGTATGGCAGCCGATCCAGCATGCGATCGACGCGGCCGGCCAGTGGCTGACGACGGCGGGCGCGATCGGTGCGTTCGTGTTCGGCTTCCTGAACCGCCTGCTGCTCGTCACGGGCCTGCACCACATCATCAACTCGCTCGCGTGGTTCGTGTTCGGCAACTTCACGCCGCCGGCCGGCGGCGAGATCGTGCACGGCGACCTGCACCGCTTCTTCGCGGGCGACCCGACCGCGGGCACCTTCATGGCCGGCTTCTTCCCGATCATGATGTTCGGCCTGCCGGCCGCGTGTCTCGCGATGCTGCACGAAGCGCCGAAGGAGCGCCGCGCGATGGTCGGCGGCCTGCTGTTCTCGATGGCGCTCACGTCGTTCCTGACCGGCGTGACCGAGCCGATCGAATTCAGCTTCATGTTCCTCGCGCCGGTGCTGTACGTGATCCACGCGGTGCTGACGGGGCTGTCGCTCGCGATCTGCCAGATCCTCGGCGTGAAGCTCGGCTTCACGTTCTCGGCCGGCGCGATCGACTACGTGCTGAACTACGGGCTGTCGACGAAGGGCTGGATCGCGATTCCGCTCGGCATCGCGTACGGCGTCGCGTACTACGGGCTGTTCCGCTTCTTCATCCGCAAGTTCAACATGGCCACGCCGGGCCGTGAGCCGGCCTCGGCCGATGCGGCCGCGGAATCGTACGCATCGGGCGGCTTCGTCGCGCCGGCTGCGGGCGCCGCCGCGGTTGCCGCCGCACCGCGCGCGCAACGCTACATCGCCGCGCTCGGCGGCGCGGCCAACCTGTCGGTCGTCGACGCGTGCACCACGCGCCTGCGCCTGACCGTCGTCGATCCGGAAAAGGTATCGGAGCCGGCACTGAAGTCGATCGGCGCACGCGGCGTGCTCAAGCGGGGCGGCAACAGCGTGCAGGTGATCATCGGGCCGGAGGCCGACATCATTGCCGACGAAATGCGCGCCGCGATCGGCGGCGGCGCGACCGGTGCGGCCGCGACGGCGACGGCCGCCGCCGCACAGCCCGTCACGGGCGCGGCCGCCGGCCCGCTCGATCCGGAACCGACGCGCTGGCTCGCGGTGTTCGGCGGGGCGACCAACATCGCGTCGCTCGATGCGGTGGCCACCACGCGCCTGCGCGTGGTCGTGCGCGATCCGTCTGCGGTCGATCGCGAGCGTCTCGGCGCGCTCGACGTCGCATGGGTGTCGCTCGACACGTTCCACATCGTCTGCGGCAATGCGGCGGCTCGCTATGCCGAACAGCTCGGTGCGCGTCTGCCGCCGTCGGGCGGCGGGGCGGCAGCCCAACCGGCGTGATGCGGTGAGGCCGGCCTGATCGATCCGCGCGAGGGATGCGGGCCGGCGGACAAAAGCGGTCAAAGAAAAACGGCTTGTGACGTGTGCGTCGCAAGCCGTTTTTGCTTTGGCGAAGGCAGTGTGCGATAAGTGCGCGACAAGTGTGCGATACGCGATGCGTGGGTCCGCATCGCCTGCCGCTCAACTGCCTGGCCGTTCAGCCGATCACGGATTCGTCAGCGTGAAGGTCGGCTTCCGGTAGCCGACACCGGCACGCTCCAGCTTCGGCAATTCGCGTTGCGTGAGCAGCGTCGCGAAGCCGGCCCAGTCGCGCTGCAGCGCGGCGATGTCGACGTGATGCGTGTCGCCGCGCTTGAAGCGCACGCCGGCCGCATACGGCAGCTCCCAGTCGGCCCGGTGCCACGCGCGCTCGGCGAGCGCGAGCAGCCGCGGATAGGTCATGTATTCGAGGAAGGTGTCGTTGCGCATCACCTCGCCCCACGCCTGGCCCTGCATGCCTTCGATGCGCGGCGCGGGGCCCGTGCCCGTCACCTCGAACGGGTTGCCGTCGCGGTCGCCCATCACTTCTGCGTTCTGCGGCAGGTTCTCCGGCGCGAGCGAGAACACCTTGTACTCGTCGGTCGCGTGCGAGCCCCAGTAGTAGCCGCGCTCGCGCGGATTGAGCGTGTACGGGAAGTCGAAGTACAGGTAGTCGGGCAGCGCTAGCACCGTCTGGTAGCCCTTGCCGCTCAGGTCGCGCGCGCTGTCCGACGCACCCCAGAAGATCGTGTCCCACAGCGACACCATCACGTGGCGCGTGCTGAAATCCTGCGGCCCGTTCGCATGCTTGATGCCGTCCTGCCACGCGGCCATCGTGCCGATCCCGTTCGTGTTGACCGCCGCGCTCACCTGTTTCGCGAAACGCGTCGGCAGCTCGTCGATCGACTTGATCTCGCCGCGCTGGAGCAGCGCCGTGCAAGCCGGCGACCGCGCCCACGGCTTGTCCTGCGCGGCCAGATCGATGCGCCCCTTGTTCGGATCGGTGCCGTTGAGCGCCTGGAAGCCGCCGCCGAGGAAGATGTTCTTCGCTTCGTCGCCGCCGTAGTGCCAGGTCTGCAGCGGCGCCTGCGCGTCCGCGTGCATCGCCGCGATCTCGCGGATCACCTTCGACGCGAAGTTGAGCGCGCCCGGCACGCATGGATTCAGGTCGCTGCGCCGGTCGTAGAACTGCACCGTCGTCAGGTTCGTCGTGTCCTGCGGGTCGAGCAGCCGGTACGCGTTCGCTTCCTGCTCGCGTCCCGCCGCATGCAGCCGCCGGTAGCGCGCCTCCATCGTCACGACGGCCGCGCGCGCATGCGCGGGCATGTCGATCTCGGGGATGATCTGGACGAAGCGCGCGGCCGCGTAGCGCACGAGTGCCACGTAGTCGTCGCGCGTCAGGTAGCCGCCGCCCGAGCGATTGTCGGGGCCGGAGCCGAGCTGCGGCAGCAGGCAGCGCGTCTCGCTCGGGTCGTGGCAGCGGCGCGAGCCGATCTCGGTCAGCTCGGGCAGGCCGGGAATCTCGATGCGCCAGCCTTCGTCGTCGGACAGATGCAGGTGCAGGCGATTGAGCTTGTACGCGCTCATCTGGTCGATCAGGCGGCGCAGCGTCGCCGGCTGCTTGAAGTTGCGCGCGAGGTCGACGTGCATGCCGCGATGCGTGAAGCGCGGTGCATCCTCGACGAGCATCGCCGGAATCGGGCCGCCGCCGGCCGGCGCGAGCGAGTAGAGCGTCTGCACGCCGTAGTAGAGGCCCGCGCGATCGTAGCCTTCGATCAGCACGCCCCGCGGCCCGATCGCGAGCCGGTAGCCGCCCGGTGTCGCGATGTCGGCCGGCAGCCGGCGCGGTGCGACGAAGCCGCGCACCGGCACGCGTGCGCCATCGAGCCCGAGGGTCGTCGCGCGCTCGCGCAGCGCCGCGACCTGCGCGTCCGGCAGCTCCGGCAGCGCGAGTTCGACGCCGCGCAGCTCGAGCGTGCCGGGCAGCGGCTGTTCGCGCTTCACGCTCGGCAGCGCGCGGCCCGGATCGGGTCGTGCGACCACCGGCGGCGCGTTGCCGGTCGAGTTGTTCTGCGCGTCGGCCGGCAGCGATTCGACGTAGCGCAGCTCGTTGTCGGTGTCGTTGTAGCGCAGCACGGCCGGCGGCGCGCCGTCGACGACGACGTACGGGCGCGGAATCACGTCGCTGTAGCGCAGCAGCCAGTATTCGGCGACGAACGGCAGCTCGATGCGTTCCCCGGGCGCGAGCCGCACCGAGCCCGGCTGCGGCGTCAGTTCGTACAGGTCGCCGGTGAGCCGCCGCAGCGCGAAGCCGGGTCGGTCGATCCGCAGCAGGCGGCGGATGCTGTGCAGGTAGAGCTTCCAGCCGCCGTCGGCGATCGCTTGGTGGCCGCGGTTCTGCAGGATCAGGCGGCCCGTTGCGCAGGCCGCGCCGTCGGCGCCGAGATCGGCGCACGGCACGCCGGCCGCGGCTGCGTGGTTGTTGTCGACGGCCACGCGCAACGCGAGGCCGTTCGACAGCAGCGTCGCGAGGCTGGCTGCCTGGGCGGCGGCCGCTGGCGCGGCGCCGGCGTTCGCGTTGGCGGCGCCCGACGCCGGTACCGCGGCGATCGCGGCAGGCGGCAACACCGCGATCAGCAGGGCGGCAATGAGGGATGGCAAGGTACGCTTCATTCGAACTCCTGAGAAAAAGGGGGCGTAGCGGCGCCGTGACGCGACGTCGCTGCGATCGGGTCTTTCAGTGGAGCTGCGGGAGATACCGGCACGCGGGGCGATACGGCTGCCCCACGCGCATTCGGCACGCGGGAGCGTGCGTTACGGAACGGGCGGCGGGCATGCGTGCCGATCGGATCGGCGCGGCGGCGTGCGCGGACTCATCGGCGGCCCATGGCGTTCGCCGCGGCGACGAGGCGGCCACGGCCGGCGGCGCTCGGTTGGCCACGCACGAGCGCGACGACGGCGCGCGCCGTGGCGCACGGACGTCGAGATGGCGCGCATGCGCACGCCACACACGGGATTCGCATGTCTCCCCCACCCAGAAGGATTCGGCCTGTCAGCGGCCGTGTCCAACGATCTTATGAAACCTTTTATTGGTATTCAAGTGGTATCAATCTGGCGCTAAATTGGCATCGCCGGGCGACGCCTGCCAGCGCGGCCAGAATGAAAAAAACCTCGCACGAAGCGAGGTTCTTTTCCCTTCCGGGGGGCGACGGGTGTCAGTCGCGCCGCGCACGCACGGGCGCTTCCTGCGTCTTCTGCCGCGCTTCGAGCCACATCGCGTTGACGATGCCGAACGACAGCGCGACGCCGATACCGAGAATCCAGCTGAAATACCACATGATCCGACTCCTTGCGAAACGATGGGCGAGGGCGTTTGCGCGCCCCGGCCCGGTTCAATGCATCAATACATCGAGTGCGTGTTCTCTTCGAGCGTCTGCTGCGTGACCTTGCCGCGCATCACGCGATACACCCAGCTCGTGTAGAGCAGCACGATCGGCAGGAACACGATCACCGCGATCAGCATCACCTGCAGCGTCATGTGGCTCGACGTCGAATCCCATACGGTCAGGCTGCTGCGCGGGTCGAGCGACGACGGCATGATGAACGGGAACATCGAGAAGCCCGCGGTCAGGATCACGCCGACGATCATCAGGCCCGTGCAGAAGAACGCCGTCTTCTCCTGCTTCGAGCCGGCGAGCAGCAGCGCCAGCACGCCGCCTGCGATCCCGACGACGGGCGCCGCGATCATCCACGGATAGTCGCCGTAGTTCGCGAGCCAGAGGCCCGAACCGGCGGCGACGTCCTTGAGCAGCGGGTTCGCGACGGTGTCGGTCGGTGCCGCATGGGTGATGTGGAAGCCGCCGATATAGGAGGCCACCAGCACGCCGGCCAGCACGAACAGCACGACCGCGAGGAACGACGCGACGCGCAGCGCGATCGATGCACGGCGCGCGATCACGCCGTCGGTCTTCATCTTGATGAACGCGGCGCCGTGCGCGACGAGCATCGTGAGGCTGACGAGCCCGCACAGCAGCGCGAACGGGTTCAGCAACGCCCAGAAGCCGCCGTAGTAGGTCACGCGCAGATCGCTGTCGAACTTGAACGGCACGCCCTGCAGCAGGTTGCCGAACGCGACGCCGAACACCAGCGCCGGCACGAAGCCGCCGACGAACAGGCCCCAGTCCCAGCCCGCGCGCCAGCGTGGGTCCGGCCGCTTGCTGCGGTAGTCGAAGCCCACCGGCCGGAAGAACAGCGCGAACAGCACGAGCAGCATCGCGAAGTAGAAGCCGGAGAACGACGCCGCGTAGACGAGCGGCCAGGCCGCGAACATCGCGCCGCCGGCCGTGATCAGCCACACCTGGTTGCCTTCCCAGGTCGCGCCGACCGTGTTGACGATGATGCGGCGCTCCTCGTCGGTCTTGCCGAGGAACGGCAGCAGCGCGGTCGCGCCCATGTCGAAGCCGTCGGTGACGGCGAAGCCGATCAGCAGCACGCCGACGAGCAGCCACCAGATCAGCTTGAGAGTTGCATAGTCCATAGCGATTCCTTGTTCGGTTGCGAGGGCGTGCTCAGACCGCGGCCCGCTCGCCGGCAGCGGCGAGTTCGTGGTGATAGCGGCCGGTATGCAGCGACGACGGGCCGAGGCGCGCGTACTTGAACATCAGCTTGATCTCGATGACGAACAGCGCGGTGTAGAACAGGATGAAACCGGCGAGGCTCAGGTACAGGTCGCTCGGCTGCAGGCTCGACGCGGACAGGTGCGTCGGCAGCACACCGGCGATCGTCCACGGCTGGCGGCCGAGCTCGGCGACGATCCAGCCGAATTCGATCGCGATCCACGGCAGCGGGATCGCCCACACCGCGTAGCGCAGGAACCAGCGGCGGTTGTCCTGCAGCAGTTGCCGCCGCGCGCAGAACCAGAACGCGGCAACGAACGTCGCGACGAACAGGAAGCCAAGGAACACCATGATCCGGAACGAGAAGAACACCGGCGCGACGGGCGGGATCGTCTTCTTCGCGGCGGCCTTGATCTGCTCGGGCGTCGCATCGGTCACGTTCGGCGTGAACTGCTTGAGCATCAGCCCGTAGCCGAGATACTGCTTGTGCTGGTCGAACAGCGCGCGGGTCGCGTCGCTCGTGTCGCCCTGCTTGAGCTTCTGCAGCGCGCCGTACGCGATCATCCCGCTCTGGATGTGCTCCTCGCTGTGCTTCGCGAGATCGCGCAGGCCGATCACCGGTTCGTCGATCGAGCGCGTCGCGATCAGGCCGAGCGCGTACGGGATCTTGATCGCGTAGTCGGTGCGCTGTTCCTCCTGGTTCGGGATGCCGATCAGCGTGAACGACGCGGGCGCCGGCTGCGTGTCCCATTCGGATTCGATCGCGGCGAGCTTCATCTTCTGCACTTCGCCGGTCGTATAGCCCGATTCGTCGCCGAGCACGATCACGCACAGCGTGGCCGCGAGGCCGAAGCCGGCCGCGACCGCGAACGAGCGCAGCGCGAAGTCGACGTCGCGCTTCTTCAGCAGGTACCACGACGACACGCCGAGCACGAACATCGCCGCCGACACGTAGCCGGCCGACACCGTGTGCACGAACTTCACCTGCGCGACCGGGTTGAACAGCACGTCGAACAGGCTCGTCATCTCCATGCGCATCGTCTGGTAGTTGAACTCGGCGCCGACCGGGTTGTTCATCCAGCCGTTCGCGACGAGGATCCACAGCGCGGACAGGTTCGAGCCCAGCGCGACGAGGAACGTGACGATCAGGTGCTTCACCTTCGACAGGCGGTTCCAGCCGAAGAAGAACAGGCCGACGAACGTCGATTCGAGGAAGAACGCCATCAGGCCTTCGACCGCGAGCGGCACGCCGAAGATGTCGCCGACGTAGTGCGAGTAGTACGACCAGTTCGTGCCGAACTGGAATTCGAGCGTGATGCCGGTCGTCACGCCCATCGCGAAGTTGATCCCGAACAGCTTGCCCCAGAACTGGGTCATGTCCTTGTAGACCTGTTTGCCGGTCATCACGTAGACGGCTTCCATGATGACGAGCAGCCAGGACAGGCCGAGCGTCAGCGGCACGAACAGGAAGTGGTAGAGCGCCGTGATGCCGAACTGCAGGCGTGACAGATCGACGACTTCACTACTTATCATGGTGGTCTCCCTCGGTAGAGGCGGGCACCGGCACCGACAGCAGCTTCTCGGCGACGGCGGCAGGCGGCAACGACATGTGCTCGGCCTGCGGATGATTGAAGAATGCGTATTTGAGCGACATCAGGAGGATCAGCTTGACGATCAGCACCAGGGTGATGTCGCGGGCGAGGGTGGGGCCGCGTGCCCACGCGGCGATGCGCGCACGCCAGCCGATCGTGCCGGCCGGCCGCGAGGGCGGCGCAGGCTCTTTATTGATCGAGATCAAGGCGATTATCCTGAATCGATTTACGTCGGATTGGGGGCGACTTTACGTCGGATTTATGACGGCCGTGAAGCTGTTTTAATCCTTTTGCGCCTGACATGCCAATTTTAAAAGGACTGCTTTCCGATGCCGAGTGCTGCGCTGCGGCAGACCGTCGCGAAACAGGGGGTAAAAATTGAGGTGGATCAAGGCTATGCGGAATGGCGTCGACAATAGCGTAATGCCCGACGAATCCGTTCAATTAACGGGTGAGAAACGGAGCGTGAAACGCGTTGAAAAGCGGGGGAAAAGCAGCGGAAAAACGGACGAAAAAAAACCGCTGCCGGTCGGGCAGCGGTTTTCGATGAAGCGCTCTAAATCGCCGGGATTTACGCGTATTCGGCGAGGGCCGTGCGCATCTTCTTCATCGCGCTCGCTTCGATCTGGCGGATGCGTTCCGCCGACACACCGAACTCGGCGGCGAGATCGTGCAGCGTCGAGCCGCCCGAGCCGTCGTCGTCGACGTGCAGCCAGCGCGCCTCGATGATGCGGCGGCTGCGCGCGTCGAGCGCGTCGAGCGCCTGCGCGATGCCGTCCGTCTGCAGCATGTCGCGCTGACGTGCAGCCAGCACGGCGGTCGGCTCGTTGTGCGAGTCGGCCAGGTAGGCGATCGGCGCGTACGACTCCTCGCCGTCTTCCACTTGGCCTTCGAGCGCGATGTCGCCGCCCGACAGGCGCGTTTCCATCTCGGTGACTTCCTCGCGCTTGACGTTGAGCTCCTGCGCGAGGCCGTCGATTTCCTCGGGCATCATCGCCTGCATGCTCTTCTTGTGGCTGCGCAGGTTGAAGAACAGCTTGCGCTGCGCCTTCGTCGTCGCGACCTTCACCATGCGCCAGTTGCGCAGGATGTACTCATGGATCTCGGCCTTGATCCAGTGAATCGCGTACGACACCAGGCGCACGTTTTGCGCCGGGTCGAACCGCTTCACGGCTTTCATCAGGCCGATGTTGCCTTCCTGGATCAGGTCGCCGTGCGGCAGGCCGTAGCCGAGATAGTTGCGCGCGATCGACACGACGAGACGCAGGTGCGACAGCACGAGGCGGCGCGCCGCGTCGAGGTTGTTGTCCTCGCGGAATTCGGTTGCGTAGCGGCGTTCCTCTTCGGCGGTCAGCAGCGGAATGCGATTGACGGCCTGGATGTACGCGTCGATGTTGCCGAGCTGGCCGGGCAACATCGATTGGGCTGCGAGCGCCAGCGAGCCTGCCGATTCGGCCTTGGCCGGCGTCGGGCTCAGCGTGTTCGGGAGGGTCAGGGCGTGGCTCACTAAAAAACTCCTTTGGAATCAGGGACAAACCCCGGTCTCGAATGAGATTCCGTGGGTCATCTTAGCACTCCCGCAATACGAGTGCTAATTCCTTAGAGCGGGCGGGGGCATCGGAGTTCCCCATTTTTCTATCGAACCGGTTGAGTCGATAGCCTATTCTGCGACACGGGCGGGGCCACGAAGTTCCGTAAGCCGTTGTTTCTGAGGGGAATCAGTAGACGATTTCGATTTTTGTCGTTTTGGAAGCAAACAATTTCGCTTCGTGATGCCGATCCGAAAAGTCCTTTACCATACCATTCAGTTCGCTCGGGCCCGGCCGTTGCGGCAGGCTCCATTCAACCCACAAAGTTGGAGTGTCAGATGAACAATAAGAAGAATCGCCGGCCCGGCAGCCGGCTGGTGCTGCATGCGATGCTGGCAGCGTCTCTTCTGGGCGGATCCGGTGCGGCTTTCGCGGATCGATGGGGGATCCAGGCGGGCGGCGGGTTTTCGGATCGTCGGGGGATCGACAAGGCCGATATCGGCGTGGTGTGGGACCCGGGCTGGAACTGGTGGGAAATCGGCGGCTGGCACTTCGCGTTCGTCGTCGAAGGGCACGCCGGCTACTGGCACACGGGCGGCAACGTCCACGGCAACATCGGCGAGTTCGGCGTCACGCCGATGTTCCGTTTCATCAAGAGCAGCGGGCAGATTCGCCCGTTCATCGAGGCGGGCGGCGGCGTCCGGCTTCTCACGCATCCGACGATCTCGGACAATTTCTCGCTGTCGACCGCGTTCCAGTTCGCGCCGACGGGTGGCGTGGGCGTGCAGTTCGGCCAACGGCAACAGTATCAGGTCGGCTACCGTTTCGAACATGTGTCTAACGCGGGTATCAAAGAGCCGAATCCTGGTATAAATTTCCACCAGTTCTACCTGCAGTACAACTTCTGATCCGTACGCCCGTGCAAGGCGGGCGCGTTGCCGAGGAGTCAGGCGATGGCGAAGGTGGTCGATGCGATCCGCGCGCTCGAGCGCGACCGGTTCCGGGCGATGGTGGACGGCGACGGGGAGGCGCTCGCCGCGCTGCTGTCGGACAAGGTGTTTTTCGTCCACACCAACGGCAAGCGCGAAACCAAGCAGCAGTTCATCGACGCCATCGTCGCCGGCCGCCGCCGCTATCGCCAGATCGAAATCCAGTCGCAGGACGTGCTGCCGGTCGGCGACGAGACCTGCGTCGTCACCGGCCGCGCGTTGATCGAGATGGAAACGAACAACGGCGGCCTCGTCTTCCCGATTGCCTATACGTCCGTCCACACGCACGACCAGGGCCACTGGTGCCTGTTCGCGTGGCAGGCGACGCGGTGCGCGACCGAGACGTGAGCGCGGGTGGCGCGCCTTTTCATGTCCCGACCGAAGCGGCCTTCTGAGCCGCTTCTTGTTGCCCCGTGCGGCGCGGATCGCGCGGCGCACGGGCGGTTACGCACCGCTCGCTGACATTCAACCCTGCATCGAAGTCCGGCGCTCAGGCCGCCGCGCGTCGATCCGTGCAGTGCCATGCCGAGCGGTTGATCGCGCTGACGACCGCATCGAGTGCCGCGCTCGCCGCGTCGGCGTGCACGCCGACCCCGTGCCGCAGCGGCGCGTCGCCAACCCGGCAACCGACCGATACCGCGATCCGGCCGTCCGCGGCGCGCGTGTGTTCGCACGACGCGACGTCGATCGCGGCGCCGGCGGCCGTCGCAAATGCCGCGGCGAAACGTCGCACCGCGTCGTCGGGCGTCGCGTCGGCGGCGGGCGCCACCGCGATCTCGCGGTTTTGCCAGCGCGCGCCGCTGCCGTGACGTGCGGCCGGGCCGTCGGTCTCGAAGAATTCGCGGGAGAACAGCGCGCAAATCGCGTCGCCCGTCACTTCCTCGCCCGACGCGTCGGCGAGCGTCTGCACCGCATGGCTGAATTCGATCTGGACGCGGCGCGTCGGCGTGAAGCCCATCCCGCGCTCGAGCAGGAACGTCGCGCCGCCCTTGCCCGACTGGCTGTTCACGCGGATCACCGCATCGTAGCTGCGGCCGAGGTCGGCCGGGTCGATCGGCAGGTACGGGACCTCCCAGATCGCATCGGGACGCTGCTGCGCGAAGCCCTTGCGGATCGCATCCTGGTGCGAGCCCGAGAACGCGGTGAACACGAGGTCGCCCGCGTACGGGTGGCGCGGATGTACGGGAATCTGGTTGCAGCGCTCGACGACGCGGCGCACCGCGTCGATGTCGGAGAAATCGAGGCCCGGGTCGATGCCTTGCGTGTAGAGATTCAACGCGAGCGTGACGAGATCGACGTTGCCGGTGCGCTCGCCGTTGCCGAACAGGCAGCCCTCGATGCGGTCGGCGCCCGCGAGCAGCGCGAGTTCGGCCGCCGCGACCGCGGTGCCGCGATCGTTGTGCGGATGCACGGACAGCACGATGCTGTCGCGATACGCGAGGTTGCGGTCCATCCATTCGATCTGGTCGGCGAACACGTTCGGGGTCGCGGCCTCGACGGTGGCCGGCAGGTTGACGATCATCTTGTGGTCGCGGGTCGGGCGCCACGTCTGCGCGACCGCGTCGCAGATCTCGCGCGCGAACGTCAGCTCGGTCATGCTGAAGGTTTCCGGCGAGTACTGGAAGGTCCAGCGGGTATCGGGGCGCGCGGTCGCGTGTGCCTTGATGATGCGCGTGCCGTCGATCGCGAGCGCCTTCACGTCGTTCTTCGACATCCCGAACACGATGCGGCGGAACGACGGGCAGACCGCGTTGTACAGGTGCACGATCGCGCGCGGCGCGCCTTCGAGCGCATCGAACGTACGGGCGATCAGGTCTTCGCGCGACTGCACGAGCACCTCGATCGTCACGTCTTCGGGAATCCGCTTGTCGTCGATCAGCTTGCGCACGAAATCGAAGTCGGTTTGCGACGCCGACGGAAAACCGACTTCGATCTCCTTGAACCCGATGGCGACGAGCATTTCGAAGAACTCGAGCTTCTGCTCGATGCTCATCGGCTCGATCAGCGACTGGTTGCCGTCGCGCAGGTCGGTGCTCATCCACACGGGCGCACGCTCGATGGTGCGGGCCGGCCAGCGGCGGCCATTGAGGCGGACGGGCTCGAACGGACGGTACTTGTCTTGCGGATTGCGCATCATCTTCTGGACCTCGGGTCTCAAGTCGCGAGCGAAGACGGGCGGCATGGGCGACGGTTGGCGCTGCCTCGCACCCGGCGCGCGATGGCGCCGCGGATGCGGATGATCTTCGCGAATCGGCCGACGGATGGACGGACGAATGCTGACGACTTCGGGTTGTAAAAACTGCGAGAGGGGTACGGCGAGGAACTGCTGGGAGGACCGTGCGGACGGCACACGGCGCTACGACAGCCTTAGGCTAGTCGTAGCGATAGCGGCCGCGCTAGGCGGCCGGAGGTAATTCGGAGGGGGTTCGGAAAGGAACGCATGACGGCCACTCTATGCCAGGATGCGCCCGCGTGTCAAATGTCGGGATAAAGGGGCGGGTAGTCGTCGCGCCGTCAGCGCGCGATGCGGGCGATCTGCACGATCGTCGCGACCTGTCGCGCCACGGTATCGGGCACCGGCACCTCGCCGCGCAGCACGGCGTCCGTCCACGCGGCCGTGGTCGCCGCATCGCGCGACTCGGGCAGTGCGACGGGCGGCGCGTCGGTCGACGAACGCTCGGCGTCGATCAGCGTGTCGCACACGCCGTCGTGCAGCCAGTCGACCTGCACCTGGCGGCGCGTGTCGGCCACCGCTTCGCCTTCGGTGCCGCGCGCGAGCAGCGCGCCGCCGAGCGCGGCGTCCGGATGATCGCGGAACAGCGCTGCGAGGCTGTCGCGGTACGGCGGGTGCGTGTAGTTGACGAGCCGCAGCCCGGCCGGCGCGAACGGCTGCAGGATCTTCACGAGCGTATGCGTCGAATTCCGTACGCCGAGCACGCCGCGCATCGACAGCAGGCGCGCGATGCGCGGCGCCAGCACGTCGATCGGTGCGAACGCGACGCGGCGTTCGGCGAGCGTGTCCTCGATCGCATCGTGCGACGTCGATGGCGCGAGCGACAGCGCCGAGAAGATCTCGGCGCTCGTCACGCGGCCCGGATCGCGCTCCACCCCATGCACGAGCACCGGCACGCCTTCCCGCGCGAGCAGCAGCGCAAGCAGCGGCACGAGGTTCGGCTGCTTGCGCGCGCCGTTGTAGCTCGGGATCGACACCGGGCGGAACGCGGCGTCCTGTACGTGCACGGGCTCGAACGACGCCTGCGCGGCGGCGAGCATCGCGGCCAGTTCGTCGGCGGATTCGCCCTTCAGCCGATAGGCGATCAGGATCGCGCCGAGTTCGACGTCCGACACGCGCGCATCGAGCATCGCGCGGTAGAGCGCGAACGTGTCCTCGGCGGACAGGGCGCGCGCGCCGTTCGGGCCGCGACCGATTTCCTTGATGAAGCGGGCGCAAGGGAACGGAGCGGCGGCGGGATCGTGGGAAGCGGTCATCGGAACGTGGGGCGGGCGGCCGGCATCGGGCCGCGCGGTGAGCGGTAAGGAATGCCCCGAGTATCGCACGGGCGCGGCCGCGCATCGTGCCGCGCTACACTCTGGTTCCCGGCGGCACGCGCGCCGCTGCGCCGCGCCCAGGCCGCCGCCGGCCGAATACGACCAAAGAGAGACATCCCATGAAGCTCTACAGCTATTTCCGCAGTTCCGCGTCGTACCGCGTGCGGATCGCCCTGAACCTGAAGCAGCTGCCGTTCGACTATGCCCCCGTCCACATGCTGCGCGACGGCGGCGAGCAACTGAAGGACGCGTACCGCGCACTGAATCCGGATGGGGTCGTACCGACGCTGATCGATGGCGACGCGACGCTGCAGCAGTCGCTCGCGATCATCGAATATCTCGACGAAACCCATCCCGAGCCCGCGCTGCTGCCGAAGCAGCCGGTCGATCGCGCGTACGTGCGCGCGGTCGCGCTGCAGATCGCGTGCGAGATCCACCCGCTCAACAACCTGCGCGTGCTGAAGTACCTGAAGCACACGCTGAAGGTGCCCGAGGACGCGAAGAACGCGTGGTACCGGCACTGGATCGAGGCGGGCTTCGACACGCTCGAGACGCGTCTCGCGAACGATCCGCGCACCGGCAAGCTGTGTTTCGGCGACACGCCGACGCTCGCCGACGTGTGCCTCGTGCCGCAGGTGTTCAACGCGAACCGCTTCTCGATCGACACGACGCGTTTCCCGACGATCCAGCGGATCGTCGACCATGCGGCGACGATCGATGCGTTCAAGGCCGCCGAGCCGGGCGCGCAGCCGGACGCGGAATGAGCGGGGCGCGCCCGCGGCGCGCATGAAAAAGGGGCGCCCGAAGGCGCCCCGTGGGATGCGAGCCGGCGGCGTTCAGCCGAGCAGTGCGTCCGCGAATTCCACCGCGCTGAACGGCTGAAGGTCCTCGACCTTCTCGCCGACGCCGATGAAGTAGACGGGCACCGGGCGTTGCCGCGCGATCGCGGCGAGAATCCCGCCCTTCGCGGTGCCGTCGAGCTTCGTGACGATCAGGCCGGTCAGGCCCAGCGCGTCGTCGAACGCCTTCACCTGCGTGAGCGCGTTCTGGCCGGTGTTCGCGTCGATCACCAGCAGCACTTCGTGCGGCGCGCCGTCGTGCGCCTTCGCGATCACGCGCTTCACCTTCTTCAGCTCTTCCATCAAATGGAGCTGCGTCGGCAGGCGACCGGCCGTGTCGGCCATCATCACGTCGATCTTGCGCGCGCGCGCGGCGCTGACCGCGTCGAAGATCACCGCGGCCGGATCGCCGCTTTCCTGCTGCACGACCGTCACGTTGTTGCGCTCGCCCCAGACCGCCAACTGTTCGCGCGCGGCCGCGCGGAACGTGTCGCCGGCGGCCAGCAGCACCGACTGGTCGAAGCTCTGCAGATGCTTTGCGAGCTTGCCGATGCTGGTCGTCTTGCCCGCGCCGTTCACGCCGGTGATCATCATCACGAGCGGCTGCGCGCGGCCGAGCATCAGCGATTTCTCGAGCGGCGTCAGCAGCTCGACGAGCAGGTCGTGCAGCGCATCCTTCACCTGCCGCGGATCGGTCAGCCGGCCCGCGCGCACCTTCTCGCGCAGCGCGCCGAGCAGGTACTCGGTCGCGTCGACGCCCGCGTCGGACATCAGCAGCGCGGTTTCGAGCTCCTCGTACAGATCCTCGTCGATCTTCGTGTTGACGAACACGCCGGTGATGCTCGAACCCGTCTTCGCGAGCCCCGTTTTCAGGCGCGCGAGCCACGACTTCTTCGCGGACGCGTCCTGCAGCGGCGGCGGGACGATCTCGACCGTCTCGACGACTTCGTCGCGGCCGTCGTTGGTCGGCGTGACCGTCATCACGACGGCCGGCGCGGCGGGTTGCGCAGGCGCGTGCGGCACGTCGGCCGCGGGCGGCGCGTCGAGCACGGGCGCCGCCTCGGACGCATCGTCCGCTTGTTGCGCGTCGGCCGATTGCGATTCCGCCGGATCGGGCTCCTGCGTTTTCTTGAATCGTTTGAAGAAACTGAACATGGTGTGGCGTCGGGAAGAGGGCGGGCCGCCGCCAAGAGCGGGGCGCCGGACGGGCCGTTCTGCGTTCGCGCGGGCGCGGCGCACGGCGGCCGAAACCGTGCATTTTATCAGTGCGGCGTGGCCCTCGCGTCAGTGCGCGTCGCCGCTGTGGTAACGTGCGCCTGTTTGGCGGCGCGCCCCTGCGCGTGCCCGGTCCCTCCGTCGTCGATATCCCGTATGTCCCGTTCCTCTTCCGGCCGCCCGGCGGCCCCTTCCAGTCGCGGCAAGCCGCACACGATCCGCATCATCGGCGGCGACTGGAAACGCACGCCGCTCGCGGTGCTCGATCTCGATGGCCTGCGCCCGACGCCCGATCGCGTGCGCGAGACGCTGTTCAACTGGCTCGGCCAGGATCTCGAAGGCCGGCGCTGCCTCGACCTGTTCGCGGGCACCGGCGCGCTCGGCTTCGAAGCCGCGTCGCGCGGCGCGGCGAGCGTCGTGATGGTCGAGCGCCATCCGCGCGCCGCGCAGCAGTTGCGTGCGATCAAGGACAAACTCGGCGCCCGTTCGGTCGAGATCGCCGAAGCCGATGCGCTGCGGCTCGCGGCCGGGCTCACGCCGGGCGCGTTCGACGTCGTGTTCCTCGATCCGCCGTTCGACGACCTGGCCGCGCTCGAGCGCGCGATCGCGCTGTCGGCGCCGCTCGTCGCGGCGGGCGGCGCGCTGTATGTCGAAACGGGGGCGGAACTCGATCCGGCCGCGCACGACGCGCTCGCGGGCTGGCAGGTAGTGAAGCAGGGCAAGGCCGGTGCGGTTCACTATCATTTGCTGCGCCGCGAAAATGATGAATAATGCGCGTTCCATACGAGGCGGCGCGCCCCAAAGGCGACGCATGCCCATCTCGGCAGCGGCGCGTGCATCGCGCGGCTGCCATCCCGTTTGCGTGATGACAGGAGGAGCGACATGGTAGTCGCCGTGTATCCCGGTACGTTCGATCCGCTGACGCGCGGGCACGAAGACCTCGTGCGGCGTGCGTCGAGCATTTTTGATACGCTGGTGGTGGGCGTTGCCGACAGCCGCGCGAAGAAGCCGTTTTTCTCGCTCGAAGAACGTCTGACGATTGCGAACGAGGTGCTCGGCCATTATCCGAACGTGAAGGTGATGAGTTTCACCGGGCTCCTGAAGGATTTCGTCCGCGTCAACAATGCGCGGGTGATCGTGCGCGGGCTGCGCGCCGTGTCCGATTTCGAATATGAGTTCCAGATGGCGGGGATGAACCGCTATCTGCTGCCCGACGTCGAGACGATGTTCATGACGCCGTCCGACCAGTACCAGTTCATCTCGGGGACGATCGTGCGCGAGATCGCGCAGTTGGGCGGCGATGTCAGCAAATTCGTGTTTCCGTCCGTCGAGAAGTGGCTGACCGAGAAAGTCACGGCGATGGGAGGCCCTGCCGCGTGACGCGGCGCGGCCGGTTGCGAAGCCGGCCGCCGGCCTGAAGAAGTGAGATCAGTATGGCTTTGATGATTACCGACGAGTGCATCAATTGCGACGTGTGCGAGCCCGAGTGCCCGAACGGCGCGATTTCGATGGGCCCGGACATCTACGTGATCGACCCGAACAAGTGCACCGAGTGCGTCGGCCATTTCGACGAACCGCAGTGCCAGCAGGTGTGTCCGGTCGAATGCATTCCGCGCGATCCGCAGTATGACGAATCGCACGCGCAATTGATGGAGAAGTACCACGCGTTGATCGCCGTGAAGGGCGACGACGCATCGTGATCCTGCGCTGACGCGCGCGCTTCGATTGATCGGCGCGCGCGTCGTGCTTTCAGATGATCGGCGCCGCCCGGCGCCGATGCTTCCGTGTCAGGCCAGCAGTTCGCGCAACGCCGCGACGAGCGCATCGCATTCGGCATCCGTGCCGACGGTGATGCGCAGATGCTGGTCGATCCGCGGCAGCCGGAAGTGCCGCACGAAAATTTCCCGTTCCTTCAGCTTGGCCGCGATCGCGCCTGCGTCGTGCGCGGGATGGCGCGCGAACACGAAATTCGCGGCCGACGGCACGATCTCGAAGCCGAGTGCGTCGAGCGCGTGCGTGAGCCGTGCCCGGCTGTCGATCACGCGCCGGCAGGTGGCGTTGAAATAATCGGTGTCTTCATACGCGGCCTGCGCGGCGACCTGCGCGAGCCGGTCGAGCGGATACGAGTTGAAGCTGTCCTTCACGCGGTTCAGCGCATCGATCAGCGCCGCATCGCCGAACGCGAAGCCGACGCGCATGCCCGCGAGCGAGCGCGCCTTCGACGTCGTATGCACGACGAGCAGGTTCGGATGACGGTCGATCAGCGTGATGGCCGACTGCGCGCCGAAATCGACGTACGCTTCGTCGATCACGACGACCGACGACGGATTCGCGGCCGCGATCCGCTCGACGTCCGCGAGCGGCAGCGCGCGCCCGGTCGGCGCATTCGGGTTCGGAAACAGCACGCCGCCGGCGTCGTCGAGATAGTCGTCGACGCGGATCGAGAAATCGTCCGCGAGCGGCACGACCGTGGTGTCGACACCGTACAGGCGCGAGTAGGTCGGGTAGAAGCTGTACGTGATGTCGGGAAAGCGCAGCGGCCGGTCGTGCTTGAGCAGTGCCTGGAACGCGTGCGCGAGCACTTCGTCGGAGCCGTTGCCGACGAACACCTGTTCGGGCTGGATGCGGTGATGGGCCGCGACCGTCTCGCGCAACCCGCGGGCGACTGGGTCGGGATAGCGGCGCAGCGTGTCGCCGGTCTCGCCGAGTTCGCGTGCGATCGCTGCGACGACGCGCGGCGACGGCGGATAGGGATTCTCGTTGGTGTTCAGCTTGACGGGGTGCGCGAGCGCGGGCTGTTCGCCCGGCACGTAAGGCACGAGTTGCTGAACGACGTCGCTCCAGTAACGGCTCACCGCGTGGCTCCTGTCGGGCAAAACGTCGAGATTACCGCATGTGCGCATCGCGGTGGGGCGGGCGGGGTCGCCCGGTTGCGCCGGACGGCCGACGCACCGGGCCGGTGCGCAGTGCGATCAGTTGCGATGCAGCTGCATCGTCGCGCGATCGAGTTCGCCCTTGACGACCATCGGCATCACCGCGAGCGCGCGTTCGATCGATGCGTCGATCACGTCCTGTTCCTCGCGGCGCGGCGGTTTCAGCACGAAGTTCGCGACGTCGGGCTTCGCGCCGGCGCGCGCGCTTTCCGGGATCAAGTCGCGCGGATGGCCGATGCCGATCCGCAGCCGCCAGTATTGTTGCGACGACAGGTGCGCGGTGATGTCCTTGAGGCCGTTGTGGCCGCCGCTGCCGCCGCCGAGCTTCAGCTTCACGGTGCCGGGCGGCAGGTCGAGCTCGTCGTGCGCGACGAGGATCTGGTCGGGCAGGATCTTGAAGAATTGCGCGAGCGCGACGACCGACTGGCCGGAGCGGTTCATGTAGGTCTGCGGCTCGAGCAGGTGGACTTCCTCGCCGTGCAGGCGCGCTTTCGCGTAGAAGCCGTGGAAGCGGCGTTCGTCGCGCAGCGTCGTGCCGGCTTCGCGGGCGAGCTGGTCGATCAGCCAGAAACCGGCGTTGTGGCGCGTCGCGGTGTATTCCGCCCCGGGATTGCCGAGGCCGACGATCAGTTTGATCATGACGTTTCGAAGGCGGCGGCAGCCGCCTGGGCGCAGAAAAAGAAAAACCCGCCGGGCAAGCCGCGGCGGGTTGCGTCGACCGTTTCGTGAAACGGATCGATGGGGCGCGTACGCAGCCGCTTAGGCAGCCGGCGTTTCGCCTTCTGCTGCGTCCGATACGGCGCCAGCCGGGACCGTCGCCGAAGCGATGACCGGGTTTTCCGCGTCGACGTGCGCGACCAGCGCGACGCCCTTCGGCAGCGTGATGTCCTTCGCGTGCAGCGATTGACCGGCTTCGATCTTCGACAGGTCGACTTCGAGGAATTCCGGCAGGTCGGCCGGCAGGCACTCGATTTCGATTTCCGTCGCGACGTGCGAAACGATCGCGCTCGACAGCTTCACGGCCGGGCTGACTTCTGCGTTCAGGAAGTGCAGCGGTGCCTTCGTGTGCAGCTTCTTCTTCGCGTCGACGCGTTGGAAGTCAACGTGCAGCACGAGTTGCTTGAACGGGTGGTATTGCACGTCGCGCAGCAGAACCTGTTGCGACTGGCCAGCCACTTCCAGGTCGAGGATCGACGAGTGGAAGGCTTCCTTCTTCAGTGCATGCCACAGCGCGTTGTGATCCAGTTCGATCTTTTGCGGGGCTGCTTCGCCACCGTAGACGATACCCGTGGTCTTACCGGCGTTGCGCAGGCGGCGGCTCGCACCCGTACCTTGCTGTTGGCGCTCGAAAGCGACGACTTTCATGTGATTCTCCATGTGCTGCCCGCGACCAGGCAGTAAAACGGGGCCATCAAGCGGCCCCCGATGAAACGGCCGGGGTTTCGTCTATCCCGTCCGATTGTGCAAAAAGCGAAGCGTTGCCGCTTCGCTTTCCGCGCATGCTTCGTTCCGTCGATTCGCGATCAGGATTCCGCGAACAGCGACATCACCGAATCGCCGCGGCGAATTCGCGAGAACGTCTCGGCCAGCAGGCTCGCGCTCGTCAGCGAGCGGATCTTCGAGCACGCCAGCGATTCGGCCGACAGCGGAATCGTATCGGTGACGACCAGCTCGTCGAGCTCCGATGCGGCGATACGCTCGGCGGCGCCGCCCGACAGCACCGGGTGCGTCGCGTACGCGAACACCTGCTTTGCACCGCGCGCCTTCAGCACTTGCGCGGCCTTGCAGAGCGTGCCTGCCGTATCGACCATATCGTCCATGATCACGCAGGTGCGACCTTCGACTTCACCGATGATGTTCATCACTTCGGCGACGTTCGCCTTCGGGCGACGCTTGTCGATGATCGCGAGATCGCAGTTGAGCTGCTTCGCGAGTGCCCGCGCGCGCACCACGCCGCCGACGTCCGGCGACACGACGAGCAGATCCGAGTAGTTCTGCTTGCGCAGATCGCCCAGCAGGATCGGCGTCGCGTAGATGTTGTCGACCGGGATGTCGAAGAAGCCCTGAATCTGGTCGGCGTGCAGATCCATCGTGATGATCCGCTCGACGCCGGCGATTTCCAGCATGTTCGCGACGACCTTCGCCGAGATCGCGACGCGCGCCGAACGCGGGCGACGATCCTGACGCGCATAGCCGAAGTAGGGGATGGCAGCGGTGATCCGGCCGGCGGATGCGCGCTTGAGCGCATCGACCATGATCATCAGTTCCATCAGGTTGTCGTTCGCCGGTGCGCACGTGGATTGCAGGACGAAGACGTCCTTGCCGCGCACGTTTTCCTGGATCTCGACCTGGATCTCGCCGTCGGAGAAACGGCTGACCATTGCTTTGCCGAGGGGGATACCAAGGATATTGACGACTTCCTGGGCGAGCGCGGGATTCGCGTTGCCAGTAAAGACCATCAGGCCATCATGGCTGTGGCTGCTCATCGTGCACCTGCTTCAGGCTTGGGCGGGAAATGCGGGAAAATTTTTGGCAGGGGAGGAAGGACTCGAACCCTCGCATGCCGGAATCAAAATCCGGTGCCTTGACCAACTTGGCGACTCCCCTACACTTAACTGATAACTTCACCGAACTTGTGTAGGCCGTTCGGCAAAGTAAAACTTCATGACGCGAAAGCGAAGAGCGGATGCTCGTTCAGACTCTCGGCAACTGCGCCATTCCAACTGGCGGGCAGTTTGGCTTTCGCCGCTTCTGCCTCGTGCTTGCTGTGAAACGCTGCAAACACGCTTGCTCCGGAGCCGGTCATCCTCGCGGGGGTCACATCATACAACCATTTGACCACCTGCGCAACTTCCGCGTACTTCCTTGTTACAACTTCCTGCATATCGTTCCGGCCGAAGCTATCTGGCCATTCCGCATCGCTGGTTTGCTGTGCAAGAAAGTCAGCAATTGTGACGGGCTTCGTATCTCTTGTCAACAACTCATCTGAAAATATTTCAGCGGTCGGGACATGAACGCGTGGCGTCACAACCAAGAACCAGCGAGTCGGCAATTCTACCTCAGCTAATTCTTCTCCGATACCCTCTGCGAACGCATTTTTTCCAAAAATAAAAAACGGGACGTCGGCACCGAGTTTGACCGCGAGCGACTGGAGCTCGGCGCGCGGCAAATCGAGTTGCCACAGGCGGTTCAGCGCGAGCAGCGTCGTCGCCGCGTCGGAGCTGCCGCCGCCGAGGCCGGCGCCCATCGGCAAGATCTTGTCGATCTCGATGTCGACACCGTGCGCGGTACCCGTATGCGCTTTCAGCAGGTTGGCTGCGCGCACGACGAGATCGCTTTCCTCGGGCACGCCGGGCACGTCGGTGACGCGTGCGACGCGGCCGTCGTCGCGCAGCGTGAAGTGCAGCGTGTCGCCCCAGTTCAGCAGCTGGAATACGCTCTGCAGATCGTGATAGCCATTCGGACGACGGCCGGTGATGTGCAGGAACAGGTTGAGTTTCGCGGGCGCCAGGCAGTTGCGCAGCGAGCGGGTCGAATCCATGACGGAACTGCTCAAAGAGAATACTCCTTTAGACAATGGCGTAAGGAGTGTGGCGGCGGCTAGGCACCGCCGGAAACAAAAAAACGCTCATGCAGCGCTGCCCCTCACTGATCGAGCACGAGCTTGATGTCGAGCGGCGGCGTCGCGCGCACGAGGTTGACGCGTTTGACGCCCGTGGCCGGGGCATCCGCGTAGGCAAGGTAGTCGATCGTCCAGCCGTCCTGGCGCAACTGCTTGATGCGCGCGCCGTCGGCCGGGTCGCGCACGGTTTCGGCGGGCGTCGCGGGCGCGGCGGTCGGCAGCAGCCAGTAGCGCAGGCCCGCGAGCGGCAGCTCGAAGCCGAGCGTCTTCTGCATCAGGTCGCCGACGTCAGGCGCATATTGGGTCGGCCGGTTCGGCAATTCAAGCGACGCCGCGCGCGGCGTCGCCTTCACGACCGCGAGCGTCTGGCCGAGCGGGCTGCGCAGTTCGAGCGACACGTCGTCGCCGTGCTCCTGCCAGTCGAAGTTGCCGTACACGTTCTGCGGGTTGCCGAGACGATCGTCGTAGCGCACCGCGAAGCGGCCATGGTAGGCATGCGTTGCGGCCGTTTGCAGTACGGCGCCAGTCGGTGCATTGGCCGACGGCGGCGTGCTCGCGCAGCCGGCGAGCGCGAGCGCCGCGCCGGCCGCGGCCAGCGTGCGCTGCGCGCGGCAGGACAGGGAAAACATCGGGAACATCTGCATCAGAGGCCGTTGATCTGCAGGCGTTTCAGCGTCTGCACGAGCGTTTCGTTGTCGGGCTCGAGCTTCTGCGCGGCGCGCCACGCGTTGCGCGCATCGTCCTGCGCGCCGCTCTTCCACAGCACTTCGCCGAGATGCGCGCCGATTTCGGCGTTCGGCTGCAGTTCGTATGCTCGCTGCAGCACCTTCGTCGCGCCGGCCGTGTCGCCCATCCGGTACTTCACCCAGCCGAGGCTGTCCATGATGTACGCATCGTTCGGCGCGAGCGCCATCGCCTTGTCGATCAGCTTGCTGGCCTCGGGCAGGCGCTGATTGCGATCGGCGAGCGAATAGCCGAGCGCGTTGTAGGCCTGCGGGTTGTCGGGCTGCGTGCGGATCAGTTCGCGCAACTGCTTTTCCATCGTCGCGTAGTGGCCGGTCTTTTCGGCCGCCATCGCGTAGTCGTAGCGCAGGTCGGGGTCGTCCGGGAAGTCCTGGACGGCCTGCCCGAGCCGCGCCTCCGCTTCCGGATAGCGCTTCGCGGTGAACAGGATCGACGCATCGGTGCGCGCCACCACGGCCGCGTCGCGCGGATCCGAGATCGGCAGGTTGTCGAGCACCTTGCGCGCCTCGTCGGTCTTGCCCTGTTTCTGCAGCAGCTGCGCACGCGTGATCTGCGCGGGCAGGTAGTGCTGGCTCGTCTGGTCGACCTTGTCGAGCCATTGCGACGCCTGCGCGTCGTTGTTCTGGTCGATCGCGATCTGCGCGAGGTAGATGTAGCCCTGGCCGACGTCGAGGTTCGGCTGCTTGTCGCCGAGCTGCACGTACTGCTTCAGGTAGCCGGTCGCCTCGTCGAGTTTCTTCTGCTGGATCTTGATCAGCGCGAGCGCCATCAGCGGCGTCGGGTCCTTCGCGTCGAGCTTGCGCATCGTCTCGAACTGCTTCTGCGCGTCGTCGAGGCGATCGTCGGCGAGATAGAGCTGCGACAGCGCCAGCCGCGCGTCGCGCGATTTCGGATTCTGCTGAACATACTTCTCGAACGACGCGATGCCCGCAGCACGTTCCGCCGGCCCCATCTGCGACAGCATCAGCGCTGCCGGCAGGTAGTCGGGGCGGAGCTGCAGCGCCTGCTTCAGCGACTGCGCGGCGCCGTCCTTGTCGTCGACCGCGAGCTGCTGCCGCGCGATCGCGAGCTGCGCCTCGGGGCGATTCATGTCGTTCTTCAGCATGTCCTTCAGCACCGCGAGGCCGCCGACGCGGTCGGGGCCGCGCACCAGCAGCGCCTGCAGCGCGAGGATCGCCGGGCCGCGCGTGTCGCCGCTCGCGCGGGCCAGCTCGCGCGCGAGCATCGGCTGCGCGTCGGCCGGCTTGCCGGCGAGCACCAGCAGCGCGGCGTCGACCTGCGACGCGCGGTTCGAATCCGGTGCGTACTGACGCCACAGGTTCGCGGCGGACAGCGCGTCGGCCGGGCTCTGCGCGCCGAGCGCGATTTCGGTCGCGCGCTGCGCCATGCGCGGATCGCGCGTGTCGCGGGCCAGCGCGAGGTAGGTCTGGTAGGCCGGCGCCGGCTGATTGCGCTGGAGCGCGACCTCGGCGGCGAGCACCTGGTAGACGATCTGGCTCGTCAGCGGCACGCCGGGGAGATTCTTCTGCTCGTCCGGCAGCACATGCTCGAACGCACCCTGCGGCTCCGCGTCGTCCGATGCCGGATCCTGCGCGTGGGCCGCAAAGGCGGTGAGGGTCCAGGCGGCAAACAGCGCGGCACCGAGTGCACGGCGGACCGGGAAGGCGCGCGCGCCGCGCACGGCGGCGGGGCGCTTCTGAAGCAGCTTCGAGGGCAGAGTCATGGAAATCCGTTCGATGTTTCAACCGATTGTAACGCGCTCGCTACAATACACGCACGATCGTGATAGGGTCCGTTTACCTGTGGAATCCCCATGCGAATGCCCGAAATCGCTCGCCTCGCGTGCTGCCAGGCGGGCGGTTTCGGGCATTCCCGTGTTTAATTCGGGGGCGTCGCGAGAACGGCCGTTCTCGCCGCCGCGCATGCGCGTTTCCCATGTAAACAGACCGTAGCCTCAGACCCGCAAAACATGCCAGAGTTGCCAGAAGTCGAAGTCACGCGCCGGGGCATCGAGCCCTTTGTCGCGGGCCGCCGCGTCGAGCGTGTCGACGTCCGTACCGCGATGCTGCGCTGGCCCGTGCCGGCGGGGCTCGCCGAGCAGTTGCGCGCGCGCGAGGTGCTCGCCGTCGAGCGCCGCGGCAAGTACCTGCTGTTCGAAGTCGATGCGGGCTGGTTCATCGTCCATCTCGGGATGACGGGCACGCTGCGCGTGCTGCCCGCGGCCGGCGTGCCGGTCGCCGCGAAGCACGACCACATCGACTGGATCTTCGACGAATTCGTGCTGCGCTTTCGCGATCCGCGCCGCTTCGGCGCCGTGCTGTGGCACCCGCGCGAAGCAGGCGACGTGCATGCGCATCCGCTCCTCGCGAGCCTCGGCGTCGAGCCGTTCTCGCCGGCGTTCACCGGCGCGCTGCTGCATGCGCGCACGCGCGGGCGCACGGTGTCGGTCAAGCAGGCGCTGCTCGCGGGCGACATGGTCGTCGGTGTCGGCAACATCTATGCGTCGGAGAGCCTGTTTCGCGCCGGCATCCGGCCGACGACGGCCGCCGGCAAGGTTTCATTGCCGCGCTACGAGCGGCTGGCCGACGCGGTGCGCGCGACACTCGCCGACGCGATCGAGCGCGGCGGCAGCACATTGCGCGATTTCGTCGGCAGCAACGGCGAAAGCGGCTACTTCCAGCTCGACTGCTTCGTCTACGATCGTGCCGGCCAGCCGTGCCGCGTTTGCGGCACGCCGATTCGCCAGATCGTGCAGGGCCAGCGGTCGACCTATTACTGCCCGACGTGCCAGCGTTGAAACCCTTTTCCGCAATTCGATAACTTGAAGCCGCCCCGCATCGCCCCCGCTCCGTTCCCCGTCACGCCGCTGCACCGCACGTTCGCCACGCGTCTCGTCGCGTGGCAGCGCGCGCACGGCCGCCATGACCTGCCATGGCAGAACACCCGCGATCCGTACCGGATCTGGCTGTCGGAAATCATGCTGCAGCAGACGCAGGTATCGACCGTCATTCCGTATTACACGCGCTTTCTCGACCGCTTTCCGGACGTCGCCGCGCTCGCGGCCGCGCCGAGCGACGACGTGATGGCGTTGTGGGCGGGCCTCGGCTACTACTCGCGCGCGCGCAACCTGCACCGCTGCGCGCAGGTCGTCGTCGCCGAACACGGCGGCGTGTTTCCGGCGACGCCCGACGCGCTGGCCGAACTACCGGGCATCGGCCGTTCGACGGCCGCCGCGATCGCGTCGTTTGCGTACGGTGCGCGCGCGACGATCCTCGACGGCAACGTGAAGCGCGTGCTTGCGCGGGTATTCGGCGTCGAGGGCTTTCCGGGTGAAAAGCGTGTCGAGAACGACATGTGGGCGCTCGCCGAATCGCTGCTGCCCGATGCCGCGAACCCGGCCGACGTGAGCGCTTATACGCAGGGGCTGATGGATCTGGGCGCGACGCTGTGCGTGCGCGGCAAGCCCGACTGTGCGCGCTGCCCGTTCGCGGGCGACTGCGTCGCGCAATCGACCGGCCGCCAGCGCGAACTGCCGGCCGCGCGGCCGAAGAAGGCCGTGCCGACGCGCAAGACCTGGATGCTCGTGCTGCGCGACGGCGACGCCGTGCTGCTCGAGCGACGGCCGCCGACCGGCATCTGGGGCGGCCTGTGGAGCCTGCCGCAAGCGGACGGCGATGCCGCGCTCGCGGAGCTTGCACGCGGCTTCGGCGGCGGCGGCACGGTGCCGCTCGCGCCGCTCACGCACACGTTCACGCATTTCCGGCTCGAGATCGAGCCGCGGCTGAGCGATCTGGCGGACGGCGGTGGCCTGCCGTCGCAGGCGCGCGACGCGGACACCGCATGGGTGCCGCTGAGCCGGCTCGACGCGTACGGCGTGCCGGCGCCCGTGCGCAAGCTGCTCGATGCGCTGAGCGGGCCACTGCTGTAACGAACGGGAAGGGCGCGGCGCAGGCCGCGTTTGGAAAGGTGCCGTGTGGCCGCGCGCAGGACAGGTCGTCGGGCGGGCGCGGCACGCGATGCGCGGCGGCTCAGGCGCGGCAGTTACAGCCAGCCGTGGCGGTCGAGTACGTGGTGCACGGCGTCGATGCGCGCGCCCACGTCCGGAAACTCCATCAGCTTCTGCCGCGCGCGCAGGTCGAGCGGCAGCAACTCCGCGAGGCGGTTCGACACCCAGCTCGGATCGTCGAGGCGGAACGGTTCGCCGAACGGCATTTTCTCCGGATCGGACTTCTTCAGCGCGTCGATGATGCGCTCGAGCACCTCGGCGCACGAGCCGAACTGGGCGAGCGCCTGTTCGCCTTCGAGCGGGATGTCGTCGGGCAGCGGCTCCGCGATACCGACCAGCAGCCCGTTGCTTTCGACGCGATACGACAGCAGCTCGAAACGCTGCGTGCCGACCGCCTGCAGATACAGCATCCCGAATTCGCCGGTATCGCACTCGGTGATGCGCGCCATGCAGCCGATGGTTTCGGGCACCGACACCGCGCCGTCCTGCGCGACTTCGGGCCCGCTCTTCAGCAGGCACACGCCGAACGGTGCGTCGTCGCGCAGGCATGCGCGCGACATGTCGAGATAGCGCGCCTCGAACACCTTGAGCGGGAGCAGCCCTCCGGGAAACAGCACCGTGTGCAGCGGAAACAGCGGCAGGTCGATCAGGGTGGTCGATAGGGAGGACATGGCGCGCGGGCGTGGGGGCGGGTGTCGCTAGGGTCGGTCGACCTCGGAGACGAGCCGCGACGACGCGTCGACATCCACTGGCGCGTCACGATGCCGCACGATCACGTTCGCGTCGCGTGCGAGGCGCGCGGCGAGCGTTTCCGCGATGAACACCGAGCGATGCTGGCCGCCCGTGCAGCCGATGGCGACGGTCAGGTAGCTGCGGTTGTCATCGCGGAAGTGCGGCAGCCATTTCATCAGGAACGCATGGATGTCGTCGATCATCTGATGGACGATCGGCAGTGCGTCGAGAAAGGCGATGACCGGCTGGTCGAGCCCGGTGAGCGGGCGCAACTGGTGGTCGTAGTACGGATTCGGCAGCGCGCGCACGTCGAACATCAGATCGGCGTCGAGCGGCACGCCGCGCTTGAAGCCGAACGATTCGAACATCACCATCAGGTCGTTGTTCTTTTGCTCGATGAAGCGCTTGACCCAGGTGCGCAGCGCGTTCGCGCGCAGCGTGCTGGTGTCGATCTGGTGGCCGAATTCGGCGAGCGGCGCGACGAGTTCGCGCTCGCGCTCGATTGCTTCCTCGAGCGACGACAGCAGGCCGACGTCCGCATCGTGCGACCGCGAGCCGGACAACGGATGGCGGCGGCGCGTTTCGGAGAAGCGCTGGATCAGCGCCTGGGTGCTCGCGTTGAGGAACAGCACGCGCACGTCGTGCTCGCGGGACAGCTCGCGGATCAGGCCGGGCATTTCGTCGAGCGACGCGCTCGAGCGCGCGTCGATCGCGACCGCGAGCCGGCGCTGGCCGTCCTGCGCGAGGTAGCGGGCGAGTTCGGGGAGCACGTGCGGCGGCAGGTTGTCGACGCAGTAATAGCCTGCGTCTTCGAGCGCGTTCAGCGCGACGGACTTGCCTGAGCCGGAGATGCCGGTGATGAGGACGATGCGCATGGGAACAGAGAATCCTGACGTTTCATCATAGCACCGGCTCGACGCGTCGGCGTTGCGCGGCCGGCGCGTGCGGGTTACACCAGTTTGCCGGGGAACTGACTGTCGGGATCTTGCATCGCGAGTCGTTGCCGATCCATGAAATCGCGCAACGTGTCGATTCCGCGCAACTGCAGGATCGTGTTCCGGACGGCCGCCTCGACGAGCACCGCGAGGTTGCGGCCGGCCGCGACCTGGATCGTGACTTTGCTGATCGGCAACCCGAGCACGTCGACGGTCTGGCTTTCGAGCGGCAGGCGCTGGAATTCGCCGTCGGGACGCCGCACGAGCTGAACGATCAGCTTCAGCTTCATTTTTCGCCGCACCGCCGTTTCGCCGAAGATCGTCTTGATGTCGAGCAGGCCGAGGCCGCGCACTTCGAGCAGGTTCTGCAGCAGCGGCGGGCAGCGCCCTTCGACGAAATCGGGGCCAAGACGGACGAAATCGACCGCGTCGTCGGCAACGAGGCCGTGCCCGCGGCTGATCAGCTCGAGGCCCAGTTCGCTCTTGCCAAGGCCCGAATCGCCGGTCAGCAGCACGCCCATCCCGAGGATGTCGAGGAACACGCCGTGCAGCGTCGCGCGCGGCGCGAGGATGCGCGACATGTAGAGCCGCAGGCTGTCGATCACCGCGGCGGCCGACATCGGCGTCGTGAACAGCGGCGTGGACGAGCGCGTGCAGCGCAGCACCAGTTCGGGCGGCGCCGCGGCACCGCCGGCCACGACGAGGAACGGCGGTTCGAGCGCGATCAGCTCGGCCATGTGGCGCGAACGGTCTTCGTCGGTCTGACGCTGGTAGTAGTCGATTTCGGCTTCGCCGAGCACCTGGATCCGGTTCGGGTGGATCAGGTTCAGGTGGCCGACGAGGTCGGCGCTCGACGTTGCGTTGCCGACCGTGTCGGCCGAAAAGCCGCGTTCCCAGCCTTCATGCCCCGTCAGCCAGCTCAGTTTCAGCGTGGCTGCGTTGTCGTCGAAGATGCTCTGGGCGTTGATGCTGGACGTATCCATGACTCTCGTCACTCCAATGGGCCGGTGCGGGCGCGCGGCGACGGACGTCGCCATGCCGGGCCGGCGCCGGGCGGCCCTGGACGGCGGCGTGTGCCGCCTCGTACGGGGAAATATTCCGCCCGGAACAACTCAAGGTTGCCACTGAGTGAGCAGGCGATGCAACTCGGCGATATCCGTTTCGTTGTGCAGACGCTCGCGTGCGTCGCGATCGGACAGCAGTTGCGCGATTTCCGACAGGATCTCGAGGTGCTGCTGGGTGGCTTGCTCGGGGACGAGCAGGAAGATCAGGAGGCCGACCGGCTGGCCGTCGGGCGCTTCGAACGGAATCGCATCGGCGAGGCGGACGAACGCGGCGAGCGGGTGCTTGAGGCCCTTGATGCGGCCGTGCGGAATCGCGACACCTTCGCCGAGCCCGGTCGAACCGAGGCGCTCGCGCGCGAACAGGTTGTCCGTGACGGTGCTGCGGCCGATGCCGTTCTGATTCTCGAACATCAGCCCGGCTTGTTCGAAGACGCGTTTCTTGCTGGTGACCGAGAGGTCGATGACGACGTTCTCTATGGGCAGGATTTTGGCTAGGCGATTCATGTTGGCAGGCGATTGGGCGGCCTGGGGTCTCCTTGCGGCGGCGGACTGATTTTCCATGTTCGGCGATATCAAGGCATGTGGCATGGCAACCTGCAACGCAGCTACCGCATCCAACACCCCCCGGCGATAACCGGAACATTATAGAGCACAGCCGCGTGCGTGGCGCAGCACGGACGGACCGGTTGCACCTCCGCGCGGAGTGGCAAAAAAAACGCCCGGCGAACCGGGCGGCGTGCGTGTTGCGGTGACGGTTATTGCGGCGGCAGTTCGATCTGGTCGATCGACGGTTGCAGCTTGATCGGGTCGTGCGCGTGCGTTTGCAGGCGCTCCATGTGCTTGACGACCTGGCGATCCAGCTTGTCGATCAGCAGATCGATCGCGGCGTACAGGTTGCCGTTCGCGCTTTCGACGAAGATGTCCTTGCCCTTCAGGTGCAGGTTGATTTCCGCGCGCTGCTGCTTGTCCTTTTCCTTGTGGTTGTCGACCGAGAGGATCACAGTGCCATCGATCACCTGATCGCTATGCCGTAGCACCCGGTCCAGCTTGGTGATCACGTATTCGCGAATTGCAGGCGTGACTTCGAGATGATGTCCACTGATCTTCAGGTTCATAGTGCTTCTCCAAGCGAGTGGCCACCCGGCCGCATCGAGGCGGCGCTCCGGTCGACTTGCCCGTGCCGCACGAAGCGGCGTATCGCGGACAGATCGTCCGGCCTGTTCCCCGTGTGCGCGGTGGCCGGGACACGCCTGCCGCCGGGCAGGCAGCAGGCTTAAAGAGACTTGCGCAGATTCACTGCCGGGATCTTGAGGGCTTCGCGATATTTCGCAACCGTGCGGCGCGCGACCACGAAACCCTGTTCTGCCAGCAGCTCGGCAATGCGGCTGTCCGAAAGTGGCGATTTTGGGTCTTCAGCTCCTATCAGTTGCTTGATGAGGGCTCGGATGGCGGTCGACGAGGCGGCGCCACCGGTGTCGGTCGAGACGTGAGATCCGAAGAAGTACTTAAATTCAAGCGTCCCGAACGGGGTCAGCATGTACTTCCCGGTTGTCACACGGCTGACAGTCGACTCGTGTAGGCCCAGCGTATCAGCTATTTCCCGCAAAACCAAGGGGCGCATGGCAATTTCACCGTGCGCAAAGAAATTCTTCTGACGCTCGACAATAGCCTGCGCGACACGCAGGATCGTGTCGAAACGCTGCTGGATGTTCTTGATCAACCAGCGCGCTTCCTGGAGCTGCTGTTTCAACGATCCGGCCGACGGATCGCCGCGGCTGTTGCGCAGGATGTTCGCGTACAGGTTGTTGATCCGCAGGCGCGGCACGACCTCCGGATTGAGCTCCGCGAGCCATCCCTGGCCTGCCTTCTTCACGATGATGTCGGGCACGACGTAGTCGGCCTCGGCCTTGCCGTAGGCGGCGCCGGGGAACGGCTCCAGCGAGCGGATCAGCGCGTGCGCGTCGCGCAGCGCGTCGTCGCTCGCCTTCAGGTGCTTGCGCAACCGTGTGAAGTCGCGTGCGGCGAGCAGTTCGAGATGCTGCGACACGATCTCGAGCGCGAGCGTGCGCGTGGGGGACGGATCGAGGCGCAGCAGCTGCAGCTTCAGGCATTCGGAGGCCGAGCGCGCGCCGACGCCGGCCGGGTCGAAGCTGTGCAGCAGCGCGAGCGCCGCATTCAGTTCGTCGCCGTCGATTTCCAGTTCGGGCGGCAGGTCGGCGAGCACTTCGTCGAGCGTGGCGGTCAGGTAGCCGTCGTCGTCGAGCGATTCGATCAGGAACATCACGAGCGCGCGATCGCGCGGGCCGGCCTGCGTGACGCGCAACTGCGCCGAGAGATGATCGCGCAGCGACGTCGCGGCTTCCTGCACCTGCAGCGGCGGCAGGTCGTCGTCGTCGGACGCGCCGCTCGAGCGGCCGTATTCGTCGAGATTCCACTGCGGGCCGTCGTTGCCGTCACCGGACCCGTAGCCGTCGTATTCGTCGGCGCCGGCCGGCTCGTCGCGCTCGGCGCGCTCGCTGGACGTGCTGCTGCCGTTCATCGCGGCCGGCTCGGTGTTCTGCGCGGGCGGCGTCTGCGCGATCAGCGATCCGTCCGCCGCGACGCGCAGCGGGCTGGCGATCCATTCGTCGTCGTTCTCGAGCAGCGGGTTCTGCGCGACGGCCATCGCGACTTCCTGCTGCAATTCGAGCGTTGACAACTGCAGGAGCCGGATCGACTGCTGCAGCTGCGGCGTCAGCGCCAGATGTTGCGACAGGCGGAGTTGAAGGCTGGCTTTCATGGCAAGGAGGGAGTCATACCGGCAGTTTGCCACGACCCAGGCGCATTGAGCCATCCGCGATTACGCGCGGCGCGCCGCCCGGCCGCGGGCACGGCCGCGGGCGTGGATGCAAAGCGGGGCGCAGCCCCGCGCGGCGATGCCGGGCGGGGTGCAGCCAGCCACGAGGAGGACGTTACATGCGGAAGTGTTCGCCGAGGTACACGCGGCGCACGCTTTCGTTTTCGATGATTTCGCTCGGCGCGCCGGCGGCCAGCACCGAACCGTCGCTGATGATGTACGCGTGGTCGCAGATGCCGAGCGTTTCGCGGACGTTGTGGTCCGTGATCAGCACGCCGATGTTGCGCTGTTTCAGGAACTTGACGATCTTCTGGATCTCGAGCACCGCGATCGGATCGACGCCGGCGAACGGCTCGTCGAGCAGGATGAAGCTCGGGTTGGTCGCGAGCGCGCGCGCGATTTCGACGCGGCGCCGTTCGCCGCCCGACAGCGACAGCGCGGGGTTCTCGCGCAGGTGACCGATCTGCAGCTCGTCGAGCAGCGCTTCGGTGCGCGACGAGATCGCGTCCTTCGACAGCCGCTTGCCGTCTTCGCCGTGCTGCAGCTCGAGCACCGCGCGGATGTTTTCCTCGACGGTCAGCTTGCGGAACACGGACGCTTCCTGCGGCAGGTACGACAGGCCGAGCGATGCGCGCTTGTGGATCGGCAGCAGGCTGATCGAGCTGCCGTTCAGCGAGATTTCGCCCGCGTCCGTCGGCACGAGGCCGACGATCATGTAGAACGACGTGGTCTTGCCGGCGCCGTTCGGGCCGAGCAGGCCGACGACTTCGCCGCTCTTCACGTCGAGCGACACGTCCTTGACGACCGTGCGCGAGCCGTAGCGCTTCTTCAGGTTGCGGACGACGAGCGAGCTCGTGGTGCCGGCCGGCTGGCGGTTCGGGAGCGCGTTCATTGGCCCGGCGCCCCCTGGATCGTGGTCGACGGCGACAGCTTGGCCGGCGCCCCGTTCAGCGGTGCGGGGCCGCCGTTCTTCGGCGACAGCATCGCGCGCACGCGGCCGTTCGGGTTGCCCGGCGCGGCGACGTCCTTGCCGCCCTTCGCGGTGTAGAAGTCGCGCTGACCGTCGTACGTGATCACGCTGCCGTGCACGGTATCGGCGACCGTCGACGTGCCCTGCAGGCGGCGCACGGTCGCGGCGGTGGTCAGCGTGGTGAGATCCTGCTTGCCGTCGTAGTCGATGCGCTCGGCGTCGCCGTCGATGTATTCGTCGAGGCCTTCGCGCTTCTGGCGGAACGTCGCGTGCTTCTTGCCGCTGCCGAACGACGTCGCGTACTGATAGCCTTCCGGGTCCTGGCGCACTTCGACGCGGTCGCCCTTGATGATGATCGTGCCCTTCGTGATCACGACGTTGCCGGTCGCGACCGTCACCTGCTTCAGATCGTCATAGGTCAGGTTGTCGGCCTCGACGTTGATCGGCTTGTTCTGGTCGGCCTTCTCGGCATGGGCGAGCGGCGCCAGCCCGACGAGCGGGAGCGCCACGAGCGTCGCGGCGAGCGCGGCGCGGACGGCGCGCGCAGCGCCGCCGGAAATCTGTCGAGGGAACGGTTCGTTCATGCAGTCACGTGAGGGATGCGTCACTTGGGTTGACCTTTCGAGCCGCCGGACGTGTCCGCCGCGGCGATCGTGCCGCGCACGTTGCCGTAAAGCTCGATGACCCGGGTGACGTTGTTGTACTTCATGCCGTCGGTCGCGTTGACGAGCGACAGGCCGCGCTGAAGTTTAACCGGCTTTTCGGTCTGGATCACATCGTCATTGACGAAGATCCGGAAATGCTGGGAATCGGCCTGCATCTGCGGATCGCCGCCGCCGGCCGCGCGCAGGATGCGCGCATCGTCGTACAAATCGACGATCGACACGTCGCCGTTGACGGTGCCGCGCTTCGCGGTGGTCGTCACGACCGGCTTGCCGGGCTGGAACGCGCGCATGGCCGGATCGGTCAGGTCGCTGCCTTCGGTGTCTTCGTAATGGACCAGCTTCGCGGCCGTCAGCCGGTACTGGGTCGTGCCGGTCTGGTCGAGCTCGGTGACCGAGAAGTTGTCCGCGAAATAGTCGGGCGTATGGCGCTTCGGCTGCGCGATGCCCTCGCCAGGCGGCGGCAGCGTGGCCTGCAGCAGCCACCACGTGACGCCCGCGAGCGCGGCGACCGCGGCGAGCGGCAGCATCTGGGTCCAGCGGAAATGCGTGCTCATCGGTCAGGCTCCGCAGGCGGCGGCGAGCAGCGCGTCGTAGCGGCGCTGCGCGCGCAGGATCGCATCGCAGACCTCGCGCACGGCGCCGTGGCCGCCGCGGGCCTCGGCGACCCAATGGGCGCGGGCGATCACCTCGGGGTGCGCGTTCGCGGGGGCCGTCGCGAAGCCGCAGCGCAGCATCACCGGCAGGTCGGGCCAGTCGTCGCCCATGTAGCCGCAGGCGTCGGCCGTCAGGCCGAGCGACGCGATCAGCTCGGCGAACACGGCGAGCTTGTTCTCGACGCCCTGGAACAGGTGCGCGATCTTCATTTCCTTCGCGCGCGCCGCGACGATGTCGGAGCGGCGGCCCGTGATGATCGCGGTCGCGATGCCGGCTTCGCCGAGCAGCTTCACGCCGTGGCCGTCGAGCGAATTGAACGACTTCATCGCGTCGCCGGCCGCGGTAAACAGCAGGCCGCCGTCGGTCAGCACGCCGTCGACGTCGAAAATCATCAGCTTCACGCGGCTCGCGCGTTCGGCGGCAGTCAGCGCTGCGCTCATCAGATCACCTTCTTCGAAAACAGGTCGTGCATGTTCAGCGCGCCGATCAGCGCGCCGTCGGCATCGACGACCAGCATCTGGTTGATCCGGTGGCGCTCCATCAGTTCCACGGCCTCGACCGCCAGGTGATCCGGCGCAATCGTGCGCGGGTCGCGCGTCATGACTTCGGTGATCGGCAGCGTGCGGAAGTCGCCGTCGCGCGCGAGCACGCGGCGCAGGTCGCCGTCGGTGAAGATGCCGGCGACCTTGCCGTCGGCGTCGACCACGGCCGTCATGCCGAGGCGCTTCGCGGTGATCTGGAACAGTGCGTCCGACAGCGTCGCGTTCAGTCCGACGGACGGGACGTCGTCGCCCGAGCGCATCACATCGCGCACGTAGGTGAGCAGGCGCCGGCCGAGCGCGCCGCCCGGATGCGAGCGCGCGAAATCTTCCGAGCCGAAGCCGCGCGCGTCGAGCACGGCGACGGCGAGCGCGTCGCCGAGCGCGAGCGCGGCGGTCGTGCTCGCGGTGGGCGCGAGGTTCAGCGGGCACGCTTCCTTCGACACCGCGGCGTTCAGGTTCACGTCGGCGAGCGTGCCGAGGCTCGATCCCGCGCGGCCCGTGATCGCGATCAGCTTCGCGCCGATCCGCTTCACGAGCGGGAGGATCGCGACGAGTTCTTCCGATTCGCCGGAATAGGAGATGCCGATGAAGACGTCGTCGGAGGTGACCATCCCGAGGTCGCCGTGGCTGGCCTCGGCAGGGTGGACGAAGAAGGCCGGCGTACCGGTGCTGGCCAGCGTGGCTGCGATCTTGCGGGCGATATGCCCCGATTTGCCGATCCCGGAGACCACGACGCGGCCGCGGCAGCCGAGCAGTAGCGCCACGGCCTGGACGAAGCCGCCGTCGAGCTGGTCGCGCAGCGCGCGCACGGCGTCCGCCTCGATGTCGAGCACGTCGCGGGCGAGCGCGAGCGCCCGATCATCATTGATTTTCGCTATCATGCGCGGAGTATAGCAAAGGCGTTTGTTCGCCGCGCCGGGCCTTCGGACTCGTCCGAGGTCGCCTGTCCACCGCCACCACCCGCGCCCGCATTGCCGTGGCCCCGACGAACGAGGATGCTTCGCCTGTGATTTCCCCGCTCGAAATGACCCTGCTGCTGCTGCTGGCCTCAGTGGTGGGCGTCGTCGTATTCCGCTCGCTGAACCTGCCGCCGATGCTCGGCTACCTGACCGTCGGCATCCTGGTCGGCCCGCACGCATTCGGCGTCGCGGCGGATCTCGAACGGGCCGAGCATCTCGCGGAATTCGGCGTGGTGTTCCTGATGTTTTCGATCGGCCTCGAATTCTCCTTGGCGAAGCTGAGGTCGATGCAGCGGCTCGTGTTCGGGCTCGGCCTGCTGCAGGTCGTCGCGACCCTCGTGCTCGCGCTCGTGCTCGGCGCACTGTTCGAGCACTGGGTGCACATCACGTGGCAGGGCAGCATCGCGCTCGGCGGCGCGCTCGCGATGTCGTCGACGGCGATCGTGTCGAAGATGCTCGCCGAGCGGCTCGAGATCGAGACCGAGCACGGCCGCAACATCTTCGGCGTGCTGCTGTTCCAGGATCTCGCGGTGGTGCCGCTCTTGATCGTGATCGCCGCGTTCGGCGCCGAATCGTCGAAGGATCTTGCGCTCACGCTCGGCTTCGCGGCGGTCAAGATCGTGATCGCGCTTGCGCTGCTGCTCGTCATCGGCCAGCGCTTCATGACACGCTGGCTCAACGTCGTCGCGCGGCGCCGCTCGCAGGAGCTGTTCGTGCTGAACCTGCTGCTCGTCACGCTCGGCGCCGCGTTCATCACCGACCGCTTCGGGCTGTCGCTCGCGCTCGGCGCGTTCATCGCCGGGATGCTCATTTCCGAGACGCCGTTCCGCCATCAGGTGGAGGAGGACATCAAGCCGTTCCGTGACGTGCTGCTCGGCCTGTTCTTCGTGACGACGGGGATGCTGCTCGACCCGCGCGTGATCTGGGAGCATCCGTTGATCGTGCTCGGCTTCTTCGTCGGGCAGATCCTGTTCAAGGCGACGATGATCGCCGGGCTCGCGCGACTGTTCGGCGCGACGCCGGGCGTCGCGATGCGCACGGGCATCGGCCTTGCGCAGGCCGGCGAATTCGGCTTCGTGCTGCTGAACCTGATCCTCGACCGGCACCTCGTCGATTCGACGCTGCTGCAGGCGATCCTCGCGTCGATGCTGCTGTCGATGCTCGCCGCGCCGTTCCTGATCCAGAACGCGGACCGCATCGTGATGCGGCTGTCGTCGACGGAATGGATGCAGCAGTCGCTGCAGATGACGCGGATCGCGACGCAAAGCCTCAAGCAGCGCGGCCACGTGATCATCTGCGGCTACGGCCGTGCGGGCCAGAACCTGGCGCGCATGCTCGAACAGGAAGGCATTTCGTACGTCGCGCTCGACCTCGACCCCGATCGCGTGAGCGCGGCGGCGACCGCCGGTGAATCGGTCGTGTTCGGCGACGCGGCGCGCCGCGAGTCGCTGCTCGCGGCCGGTATCCACCGGGCGGCGGCCGTCGCGATCACCTACGCGAACACGCCGTCCGCGCTGCGCGTGCTGCATCACGTGCACGAGCTGGAGCCGACGCTGCCGGCGATCGTGCGCACCGTCGACGATGCCGATCTCGAGAAGCTGCTCGCGGCCGGCGCGACCGAGGTGATTCCGGAAATCGTCGAGGGCAGCCTGATGCTCGCGTCGCACACGCTGGTGCTGGTCGGCGTGCCGATGCGCAAGGTCGTGCGGCGCGTCGAGGAGATGCGCGACGAGCGTTACAGCCTGCTGCGCGGCTATTTCCGCGGCGCGGACGACGCGGACGACGACGATCACGAGCAGGTGCGGCTACAATCGGTGCCGGTCGATGCGCGCGCGGACGCGGTCGGGCGTTCGCTGGAAGAACTCGGGCTGTACGCGCTCGGGCTGGAAGTCACGGCGATCCGCCGGCACGGCATCCGCGGCGTCGAACCCGATCCGCAGACCAAGCTGCGCGCGAGCGACATCGTGGTGCTGCGCGGGCTGCCCGAGGCGCTCGCGCTCGCGGAGGAGCGGTTGTCGCGCCATCGGCGCGATCCGCCGGCCGCGGCTGCGTGAGCCGCGATTCACAACCTGACCCGTATTGATCAGAAACGGTGCCCGATCTTCGCGCACCGTTTTTTTCGGAGAGTTTCATGCCGCATTCGTCGCCGGGCGCACCGCTCGATCCGGTCGCCTTCATCCACAGCCAGATCCGCACGGTGCCCGACTGGCCGCAGCCCGGCGTGCAGTTTCGCGACATTACGACGCTGCTGCAGAGCCCTAAGGCGCTGCGCATCCTCGTCGACCTGTTCGTCGAACGCTATGTCGACGCGAAGCTCGACTACGTCGCGGGGCTCGATGCGCGCGGCTTCATCATCGCGCCGATCGTCGCGTACGAGCTGAGCGTCGGCTTCGTGCCGATCCGCAAGGTCGGCAAGCTGCCTTACAAGACGCGTTCGGAGTCGTACGACCTCGAATACGGCAGCGCGACGGTCGAGATCCACGAAGATGCGTGCAAGCCCGGCGACCGCGTGATCGTCATGGACGACCTGATCGCGACCGGCGGCACGATGATGGCGGGACGCAACCTGCTGCAGCGGCTCGGCGCGGTGGTCGTCGAAGGCGCGGCGATCATCGACCTGCCGGACCTCGGCGGCTCGACGCTGTTGCGCGACGCCGGGTTGCGGGTCTATACCGTTACCGAATTCGCCGGCCACTGAACACCGGTCCGTCGGGGTTTGCCGCCCCGGCTGGTCTCGGTTCACGCTTGGTTCACCGCTTGGTTCACCTTCCGCAGCGAGGTCACGATGCCCAACTTCATGCTGTTTCTCGCCACGTCGATCGCGATCACGTTCGCGCCGGGTCCCGACAACCTGCAGGTGCTCGCACGCGGCATCTCGCAGGGCCGCGCGGCCGGCTTCGTCGCCGCGCTCGGCTTCACGGCGGGAATCCTGTTCCACACGACGCTCGCGGCGCTCGGCGTCGCGGCCGTGCTGCGTTCGTCGCCGGTCGCGTTCCAGATCCTGAAGCTCGCGGGGGCCGCGTACCTCGTGTGGATCGGCATCAAGGCGCTGCGCAGCCAGGGCCTCGCAAACGCGCATGCACGCCCGCCGCAACCGCTCGGCACGATCTTCCGGCAGAGCGTGATCGGCAACCTGATGAACCCGAAGGTCACGCTGTTCTTCGTCGTGTTCCTGCCGCAGTTCGTCGATCCGCACGGCGCGCAGAGCGTGACGCTGCAGATGTTCGAGCTCGGTGCGCTGTTCATGCTGCAGACGGCCGCGGTCTTCTCGCTGTTCGGCGTCGGCGCGGGCATGATCGGCACGTGGCTGAAGCGGCGCCCGAAGGCCGGCGTGTGGCTCGACCGGATCGCGGGCGCGACGTTCATCGCGATCGGCATCCGCGTCGCGCTGAAGGATTGATGACGATGACGTTTCCGTGCATCGCGGCCGCGCGCCGCTTCGATCCGGCCGCGCACCTGCGTTTCGAGATCGCCGGCCAGGCGGTCGGCTGGGTGCGCCGCCAGGACGTCGCGAAGCTCGTGCGCTGGCCCGACGTGTTCGAGCTGACCGGCGAGCGCGTCGTGCTGTCGGCGCGCTACGATTCGGTCGATGCGCGCAGCATGGCGCTGGCCAGCGCGATCGGCGCGCTCGCGGCCGAGGGCGCGATTCCCGGCTGGCGCGACGAGATCTATGCGATCCGCAACCGCTTCGACGATCCGCCGCTCGCGTACATCGAGCGCGCCGCGTCGCGCTTCTTCGGCACGCAGACCTATGCGGTGCACGTGAACGGCATCGTAGAATATGCGGTTACGCCGGGCGAGCCGCCCGCCGCGGCCGCGCCGAAGATGTGGCTCGGCCGCCGCAGCGCGACCAAGGCCACCGACCCCGGCATGCTCGACAACGTCGTCGCGGGCGGTATCGGCTGGGGGCTGGGCGTTCACGAGACGCTCGCGAAGGAATGCTGGGAAGAAGCCGGCATTCCGGCCGACCTGGCGGCGCGCGCGATCGCGGGCCGGGCGGTGCAGGTGCTGAACTCGCTGCCGGAAGGCACGCAGTCCGAACTGATCTTCGTGTACGACCTGCCGCTGCCGCACGATTTCGCGCCGCGCAACCAGGATGGCGAAGTGGCCGAGCACCTGCTGGCCGGCGTGCCCGAGGTGATCGGCTGGCTGCGCGAAGGCCGCGCGACGATGGATGCGAGCCTCGCGACCCTCGACACGCTGCTGCGCCACCGCTGGATCGCGGCGGCCGACGCGGCCGGCATCGACGCGCTGTTCGCGCCGGCCGCGTGACGTGCGCCGCGCGGCGCGAACGGGCAATTTGACGAATACGGAAACAATGGGAGTAGCGGTCATGCCGACCGATCACAGCTTTATCTTGAAACTGTCGTGCCCCGACCGGCACGGCATCGTCCATGCGGTCTCGGGCTTCCTGTTCGAGCGCAGCAACAACATCCTCGATTCCGCGCAGTTCGGCGACAGCCGCACCAGCGAGTTCTTCATGCGCGTGCACTTCGAACAGGACGGCGGCGGCGTGGATGCCGCGTCGGCGCTCGACACACTTCGCAAGGAATTCGCGCCGCTCGCCGAGCAGTTCTCGATGCGCTGGGAGCTGCACGATGCGGCCGTGAAGCCGCGCGTCGTGATCATGGTGTCGAAGATCGGCCACTGCCTGAACGACCTGCTGTTCCGCTATCGCACCGGCCAGCTGCCGATCGAGATTCCGGCGATCGTGTCGAACCACAAGGAGTTCTACCAGCTCGCCGCGAGCTACAACATTCCGTTCCATCACTTCCCGCTGATCGGCGGCTCGTCCGATGCCGCGAAGGCCGCGCAGGAAGCGCGCGTGCTGGAAGTGATCGACGAGCACCAGGCCGACCTCGTCGTGCTCGCGCGCTACATGCAGATCCTGTCGCCGAACATGTGCGAGCAGCTCGCCGGGCGCGCGATCAACATCCACCATTCGTTCCTGCCGAGCTTCAAGGGCGCGAAGCCGTACTACCAGGCATTCGACCGCGGCGTGAAGCTGATCGGCGCGACCGCGCACTACGTGACGACCGATCTCGACGAAGGCCCGATCATCGAGCAGGAAGTCGAACGCGTCGACCACAGCATGACGCCCGATCAGCTGACCGCGATCGGCCGCGACGTCGAGTGCGTGACGCTCGCGCGGGCGGTGAAGTGGCACGTCGAGCACCGGATCGTGCTGAACGGGACGAAGACGGTCGTGTTCCGCTGATCCGTCGACCCCGAAACGCCGGCTCCACCAGCGAAAACGCCGCGCCCTTCACGGGGCGCGGCGTTTTTGTTTGCCGGTGGCGAGCGGGTGGCTTCAGATCAGCCGCAGCAGGTACAGCTCGCGTTTCAGATACGCATAGAAGATCGGCGCGGCGATCACGCCCGGCAGCCCGAACGCGGCTTCCATGATCAGCATCGCGAGCAGCAGCTCCCACGCGCGCGACTCGATCTGGCCGCCGATGATCTTCGCGTTCAGGAAGTATTCGAGCTTGTGGATGACCACGAGGAACGCGAGCGATGCGATCGCCGTGCCCATGCTGACCGACAGCGACACCGCGACGATCAGCGTGTTCGAGATCAGGTTGCCGATCACGGGCAGCAGGCCGACGATGAACGTGACGAGCACGAGCGTTTTCGACAGCGGCAGCCGCTGATGGAAGATCGGCAGCGCGACGAGCAGGTAGATGCCGGTGAAGGCCGCGTTGATCGCCGAGATCTTGATCTGCGCGAACACGATGCGGCGGAACGCGTCGGCGAAGCGCGACACGCGCGTGACGAGCGCGGTCGACAGCGGCCGGCGCACCTTGCCCTGCTCGACGCCGATCGCGATCATCGCGCCGATGATCATCCCGAACAGTACGTGGCCGAAGCCGCGCGCGACGCTCTTGCCACTTTGCTGGAGCTGGTCCATGTGCGAGTGCATCAGCACGGCCGCCTTCGTCTTCATCTGTTCGACGTCGACGGGCAGCAGGTTGGCGATCCAGGCCGGCGTGCGGGCGCGGGTCTGCTCGACGATCTGCATCAACTGGCCGAGCAGGCTCTGCAGGTTCGGCACCGTGTGCTCGAAATGTTCGATGATGGCGAGCGTCAGGCCGGTGAGCGCGCCGACGATCGCGATCGACAGCAGCACGACGGCGACCCAGCGCGCGCGCATGCTGGTGGTATGGCGTTCGATCACGGGCGCGATCGTGTGGATCAACTGGTAGACCAGCAGGCCGGCCAGCATCCCGCCGAGCAGCTTGAGCTCGAGGACGAGCCACATCATGACGAGCGCGAAGAGATAGCTGCCGATCTCGAGTGCCGACAGCTTCGGCAGGCTCAAGTCGCTCGTCAGCCGCACGCTGCGCAGGTGCGGCTCGCGGTTCTGCGTGTCGCGCGACTCTTGTTGCTTCTCCATCGTGGATTCCTGTCGTCCGTGTGTCGTGCCGCGCCGCGCGCGGTAGCGCGCGGGTCGCCCGGCGCCGCACCGGATTGGTGCGGATGGCGAACCTTACGACCGTAAAGTATAGCTGCCATTATGGTCCGCAAACGGGCCGTTGGGCGCGTGGTGTAAACGCAGAAGGGAAAACGAGGGGGCGCGGCGGCTCCGAGGAGCGCGCGGCCGGGCGGCCGCGCGCGGGCAGGATGGAACGGGCGTCAGCCGGCCGCGGCTTTGCGGGTCGGACGCTTGAGCAGCGGTGCGAGGTACTTGCCGGTGAAGCTCGCCTTCGTCTTCGCGACCTGCTCGGGCGTGCCCTGCGCGATGATCTGGCCGCCGCCGGCGCCGCCTTCGGGGCCGAGGTCGATCACCCAGTCGGCCGTCTTGATCACGTCGAGGTTGTGCTCGATGATCACGACCGTGTTGCCCTGGTCGCGCAGCCGGTGGATCACTTCCAGCAGCAGCGCGATGTCGTGGAAGTGCAGGCCGGTGGTCGGCTCGTCGAGGATGTACAGCGTGCGGCCGGTGTCGCGCTTCGACAGCTCCAGCGACAGCTTCACGCGCTGCGCCTCGCCCCCCGACAGCGTCGTGGCCGACTGACCGAGGCGGATATAGCCGAGCCCGACGTCGAGCAGCGTCTTCAGCTTGCGCGCAATAACCGGCACCGCGCTGAAGAACTCGTACGCGTGCTCGACCGTCATGTCGAGCACTTCGCTGATGTTCTTGCCCTTGTACTGCACTTCGAGCGTCTCGCGGTTGTAGCGCTTGCCGTGGCACACGTCGCACGGCACGTAGACGTCCGGCAAGAAGTGCATCTCGACCTTCAGCACGCCGTCGCCCTGGCACGATTCGCAGCGGCCGCCCTTCACGTTGAACGAGAAGCGGCCCGGATCGTAGCCGCGCTCCTTCGACGTCGGCACGCCCGAGAACAGCTCGCGGATCGGTGTGAACAGGCCCGTGTACGTGGCCGGGTTCGAGCGCGGCGTGCGGCCGATCGGCGACTGGTCGACGTTGATCACCTTGTCGAAGTGCTCGAGGCCCTCGATCGCCTCGTGCGGCGCCGGTTCGGCCGCCGAGCCGTACAGGTGGCGCGCGACCGCGTGATACAGCGTGTCGTTGATCAGCGTCGACTTGCCGGAGCCCGACACGCCGGTGATGCAGGTCAGGAGGCCGACCGGCAGTTCGAGATCGACGTGCTTCAGGTTGTTGCCGTGCGCGTCGATGATGCGCAGCATCCGCTCCGGATCGGGCGCGAGCCGCTCGTCCGGGTACTCGATCACGCGCTTGCCGAGCAGGTACTGGCCCGTCAGCGACTGCGAATTCGACTGCACCTGCTTCGGCGTGCCTTCGGCGACCACGACGCCGCCGTGCTCGCCCGCGCCAGGGCCCATGTCGACCACGTAGTCGGCCGTGCGGATCATGTCCTCGTCGTGCTCGACGACGATCACCGAGTTGCCGAGGTCGCGCAGGTGCTTGAGCGTCGCGATCAGACGGTCGTTGTCGCGCTGGTGCAGGCCGATCGACGGCTCGTCGAGCACGTACATCACGCCCGTGAGCCCCGAGCCGATCTGCGACGCAAGCCGGATGCGCTGCGCCTCGCCGCCCGACAGGGTCTCGGCGCTGCGCTCGAGCGACAGGTAGTCGAGGCCGACGTTGTTCAGGAACGTCAGCCGCGCGACGATTTCCTTGATCACCTTGTCGGCGATCTCGCGCTTCGCGCCTTCGAGCGTCAGCCCGTCGAAATAGCCGAGCGCGTCGCGCAGCGGCCAGCCGCTGATCTCATAGATGCCGCGTGCGTGGTCGCCGGTGCCGATCCGCACGTGGCGCGCCTCGCGGCGCAGGCGCGTGCCGTCGCACGACGGGCACGGCTGGTTGTTCTGGTACTTCGACAGCTCTTCGCGCACCGCGACCGAATCGGTCTCGCGGTAGCGGCGCTCGAGGTTCGGGATGATCCCTTCGAACACGTGCTCGCGGATCGTCGTGCGGCCGCGCTCGTTGATGTACGAGAACGGGATCGTCTGCTTGCCCGAGCCGAACAGCAGCACCTTGCGGATTTTTTCGGGCAGATCCTCGAATGCGGCGTCGATGTCGAATTCGTAGAACGCCGCGAGGCTCTGCAGCATCTGGAAGTAGAACTGGTTGCGGCGGTCCCAGCCCTTCACCGCGCCGGCGGCAAGCGACAGCGACGGGTGCGCGACGACCCGCTTCGGGTCGAAGAACGTGATCTGGCCGAGGCCGTCGCATTCCGGGCACGCGCCCATCGGGTTGTTGAACGAGAACAGGCGCGGCTCGAGCTCCTGCAGCGAGTACGAGCAGATCGGGCACGCGAACTTCGAGCTGAACAGGTGCTCGCGATCGGTATCCATCTCGAGCGCGATCGCGCGGCCGTCGGCAAGGCGCAGCGCGGTTTCGAACGATTCGGCGAGCCGCTGCTTCATGTCCGGGCGCACCTTCAGGCGATCGACGACGACGTCGATCGTGTGCTTGTCGTTCTTCTTCAGCTTCGGCAGCGACTCGACCTCGTAGATCTTCGCGGCGCCTTCGTTCGCGGCGCCGCCGCCCGAGCGCACGCGAAAGCGCACGAAGCCCTGCGCCTGCATGTCCTCGAACAGCTCGGCATGCTCGCCCTTGCGATCCGCGACGACGGGCGCGAGGATCATCAGCTTGGTTTCCTCGGGCAGCGCGAGCGCCGCGTCGACCATCTGCGACACGCTCTGCGCCTCGAGCGGGATGTCGTGATCGGGACAGTACGGCGTGCCGACCCGTGCGTACAAAAGTCGCAGGTAGTCGTGGATTTCCGTGACCGTGCCGACGGTCGAACGCGGGTTGTGGGACGTGGCCTTCTGCTCGATCGAGATCGCCGGCGACAGCCCCTCGATCAGGTCGACGTCGGGCTTCTCCATCAGCTGCAGGAACTGGCGGGCGTACGCGGACAGGCTTTCCACGTAGCGGCGCTGGCCTTCGGCATAAAGGGTGTCGAACGCGAGCGACGACTTGCCCGACCCGGACAACCCGGTAATCACGACCAGCTTGTGGCGCGGCAGGTCGAGATTGACGTTTTTCAGGTTGTGGGTGCGGGCCCCACGGATACGGATCTGTTCCATGAACCTGGCGAAAATGGAGGGAACCAAACCTGCTACTATAACGGCTTTTCGAGACCGTCGTTTACGGCCCCCAGCCTTTACGGCAGGTGGCAGCAAGGCGACACCTGCGCCGGGGAAAGCGGTCGCGCCGCACGGTTCCGGGCGGCCCGCAGGCCGTCTGCATCCGGCTCCGACGTGTCGTCCGAAAGGCCGCCAGGCCGCCGGTCCTGATCTTCCGCCGCCCGCTGCCGGGCGGACATTCCGATCATTCGAAATTCATTCCCGATGTCCAATCCGTCCGCCACGTCTTCCCGCATGACCGCGCCCGAACTGCGCGCGACCACGTCGCTCGCGGCGATCTTCGCGTTGCGCATGCTCGGCCTGTTCATGATCATGCCGGTGTTCTCGGTCTATGCGAAAACCATTCCGGGCGGCGACAACGTGCTGCTCGTCGGGATCGCGCTCGGGGCCTACGGCGTCACGCAGTCGCTGTTCTATATCTTCTACGGCTGGGCGTCCGACAAGTTCGGCCGCAAGCCGGTGATCGCCACGGGCCTCGTGATCTTCGCGCTCGGCAGCTTCGTCGCCGCGTTCGCGCACGACATCACGTGGATCATCGTCGGCCGCGTGATCCAGGGGATGGGCGCCGTGTCGTCGGCGGTGCTCGCGTTCATCGCCGACCTGACCTCCGAGCAGAACCGCACGAAGGCGATGGCGATGGTCGGCGGCTCGATCGGGGTGTCGTTCGCGGTCGCGATCGTCGGTGCGCCGATCGTGTTCCACTGGGTCGGGATGAGCGGGCTGTTCACGATCGTCGGCGTGCTGTCGATTCTCGCGATCGGCGTCGTGCTGTGGATCGTGCCCGACGCGGCGAAGCCCGTGCACGTGCGCGCGCCGTTCGCCGAGGTGCTGCACAACGTCGAGCTGCTGCGCCTGAACTTCGGCGTGCTGGTGCTGCATGCGACGCAGACAGCGCTGTTCCTGGTCGTGCCGCGCCTTTTGGTCGACGGCGGGCTGCCGGTCGCCGCGCACTGGAAGGTCTACCTGCCTGTGATGGGGCTCGCGTTCGTGATGATGGTGCCGGCGATCATCGTCGCGGAAAAACGGGGCAAGATGAAGCCGGTGCTGCTCGGCGGCATTCTGGCTATCCTGATCGGCCAATTGTTGCTCGGCAGCGCACCGCATACCATTCTGATTGTGGCGGCGATCCTCTTCGTGTACTTCCTCGGATTCAACATCCTGGAAGCGTCGCAGCCGTCGCTCGTGTCGAAGCTCGCGCCGGGTTCGCGCAAGGGCGCGGCCACGGGTGTCTACAACACCACGCAGTCGATCGGGCTCGCGCTCGGCGGCATCGTGGGCGGCTGGCTGCTGAAGCACGGCGGCGCGAACACGGTCTTTTATACGTGTTCGGGGCTCGTTGCCGCCTGGCTTATAATCGCGGCCAATATGAAGGCGCCGCCGCGCAAGGCCTGAACCTGATTGCCGGGCAGGCGCCGGCGGCGTTCGCCGGCTCGCCCGGCGGGCCGCTCCGACGCTTTCGCGGGCGGCCCCGCATCGAATTTACTGGAGAAACACATGGCATCCGTCAACAAGGTCATCCTCGTCGGCAACCTCGGCGCCGATCCTGAAGTCCGTTACCTGCCGAGCGGCGACGCGGTTGCGAACATCCGTCTCGCGACGACCGATCGCTACAAGGACAAGGCAAGCGGCGATTTCAAGGAAATGACCGAGTGGCATCGCGTCGCGTTCTTCGGCCGTCTGGCGGAGATCGTCAGCGAATACCTGAAGAAGGGGTCGTCGGTCTATATCGAAGGCCGCATCCGCACGCGCAAGTGGCAGGGCCAGGACGGCCAGGATCGTTACTCGACCGAAATCGTCGCTGAACAGATGCAGATGCTCGGCGGCCGCGGCGGTTCGGGCGGCGGTGGTGGCGGTGGTGACGAAGGCGGTTATGGCGGCGGCTACGGTGGTGGTGGCGGCGGTCGCGGCGAGCAGGCGGAGCGCGGCGGCGGTGGTGGCGGCCGTGCCAGCGGCGCGGCGCGTGGCGGTGCGGGTGGCGGCGGCCAGAGCCGTCCGAGCGCACCGGCAGGCGGCGGCTTCGACGAGATGGACGACGATATTCCGTTCTGATCGCCAGTCGGCATCCTGCATCACGATGGGCCCGAATGTCCGAGTCAAGCCAGTTGCTTGGCCCGGGTTTTCGGGCCTCGTTTCGTTTACGCGGTTCCTGCACGCCGCACCCAGGATGAACCGTGGCTGACGCACTTCCCGACCTCATCGCGCCCCATCTCGATGTCCTGTTCTGCGGGATCAATCCCGGCCTGATCGCGGCCGCGACCGGTCATCACTTCGCGGGGAGGAACAACCGCTTCTGGCGCGTGATCCATCTCGCGGGCTTCACGCCGACGGAAATTTCGCCGCGGGACGATCGCGAGATTCTGCGTTACGGCTGCGGGCTGACGGCCGTGGTGCCGCGGCCGACCGCCAGCGCCGATCAGCTGTCGCGCGCAGAATTCGTGGCTGCGGCCGCCGGGTTCGAGCAGAAGGTCGCGCATCAGGCGCCGCGCTTCGTCGCGTTTCTCGGCAAGGCGGCGTATGCGGCGCTGTCGGGGCAACGGGAAGTCGCGTGGGGATTGCAGCCGTCCCCTATCCAGCAGGCGCGGGTGTGGGTGCTTCCCAACCCCAGCGGCAGAAACCTCGCGTTCGGGCTCGACGATCTGGTCGATGCATATCGTGAGCTTCACCTCGCGGCGATGAAGGACCGGCGCGATGCGACGCAGTAAGACGGCGGCGCCATGGCCGGGCACCATCGTGCCGCGCGCGTTCTTCAACCGCATGGCCACCGAGGTGGCGCCGCAACTCCTGAACAAGATCCTCGCGGCAGCGGACGGCCGGGCCGGGCGCATCGTCGAAGTGGAAGCGTATGCGGGCGCGCTCGATCCGGCGGCGCACACCTATCGCGGCAAGACGCCGCGCAACGCGACGATGTTCGGGCCGCCCGGGCGCTTCTACGTGTATTTCACGTATGGCATGCACTGGTGCTGCAACTGCGTGTGCGGCCCGGAAGGCGCGGGAACGGGCGTGCTGATCCGTGCGCTGGAGCCGCTGCACGGGCTCGAGCAGATGCGCGCGGCGCGGCCGCCGCGCACGCGCGATCGCGACCTGTGCCGCGGCCCGGCTCGATTGACGCAGGCGATGGGGATCGGCGGCGCGCAGGATGGCGTCGACCTGGTCGGCGCGCGCGAAGGGTTCGCGATCGTCGATGACGGGATGGCGCCACCCGCCGATCTGGCGGGCGGGCCGCGCATCGGCATTCGCGTCGGCCAGGATCTGCCGTGGCGGTGGAGCGTGCCCGGCAATCGATACGTATCGGGCGCTGCGCCGCGCATCTGACGCGTGCCGCGCCCAAGTCACATACCAGCCGCGCCCGATTCGACGTGCGTCACGCGGTCGCCATTATTGATCGGCTAAGCTGGCCGTTTCGACGTTTCGATCGAGGGGACACCATGCGGCGGGTCGTATTCAACCAGAAGGGCGGCGTGGGCAAGTCGACGATCGTCTGCAACCTGGCGGCGATCAGCGCGAGCGAAGGATTGCGCACGCTCGTCATCGATCTCGATGCGCAGGCGAACTCGACGCGCTACCTGCTCGGCGACGCGGCGGCCGACGCGCAACCGGGCGTCGCCGGTTTCTTCGAAACCGCGCTGACCTTCAACTTCCGTCCGGTCGACGTTGCGTCGTTCATCCACGCGACCCCGTTCGACGGGCTCGACGTGATGCCCGCGCATCCAGATCTCGATACGCTGCACGGCAAGCTCGAGTCGCGCTACAAGATCTACAAGCTGCGCGACGCGCTGAACGAGCTCGACATGTACGACGCCGTGTACATCGACACGCCGCCGGCGCTGAATTTCTATACGCGCTCGGCCCTGATCGCGGTCGAGCGCTGCCTGATCCCGTTCGACTGCGACGATTTTTCGCGCCGCGCGCTGTACACGCTGCTCGAGAACGTGAAGGAAATCCAGCAGGACCACAACGCGGCGCTCGAGGTGGAAGGCATCGTCATCAACCAGTTCCAGCCGCGCGCGAGCCTGCCGCAGCGGCTGGTCGACGAGCTCGTCGACGAAGGGCTGCCGGTTCTCGCGTCGCGGTTGTCCGCGTCGGTGAAGATCCGCGAATCACATCAGCAGTCGACGCCGGTGATCCATCTCGAGCCGACGCACAAGCTTGCGCAGGAGTTTCGCGCGCTGCATCGCGAACTGACGGGCTGAGCCCGCGCCTGACCGGATCGACCAAGGCCGCTTCGAGCGGCCTTTTTTATCGCGGCTCGTCATTCCTCCGATTATTGAATTCATCATTTATAATCCGGAAAACGATTTCATAATAAATTCAGAAAAACGATTACATGGACTTGCGGCTCCATTTTCAATGAAGGTCGGTTTTCTAATAAACAGAATAATGAATTGGTAAATATTGCGCGATGTCACGATGCGCTATACTGCAAAAAGGTAAAAAGGCATTGCGGGTCGGAGCCGCCGGGGTTGGCTATCCGCGATATCGGCGTGCAGCGGGCTTCGGCGGTCGCCGTAAAGGGTAATAAGGGTTTATACCTATCATTAATGCCATTTAATTGACAATTAATCGCTCTAGAATGGCTTCCTTCAACTGCCCGTGCTCAAACGGGTGACGGGTTGTCAATAAGGAAGCGTCTGTCGATCAAGCTTCCATTTTTCTTTACGTCGTCTCTCGCATTGTTAACAGGAGCGTGCCCGATGTCCGTATTTGCCCCCGAAAAACTCGCCGCCGATTATCAATCCGGTATCGCTGCCTGGTTCGCGATCGCCCGTCCGGCGATCCACGGCTTCGAGGCCGTCGTCGAACTCAACCTGCAAGCGGCCCGGACGGCGCTCGAGGAATACGAGGACAAGCTGAAGAACGCGTTCAACGGCAGCAATCCGGCCGCGGGTTTCGCGCAGCAGGTCGCCGCGCCGCAGGAAGCGGCCGGCAAGGCCGTGTCGTATGGCCGCCATTTGTTCGACATCGCGGTGTCGACGCAGTCCGAATGGGCGAAGGTCGCGCAGGCGCAGTATGAACAGAACGACAAGCGCCTGAAGGACGTGCTCGGTGAACTGTCGAAGCACGCGCCGGCCGGCTCGGCGCCGGTGGTCGCCGCGCTGAGTTCGGCGCTGTCCGCGGCGAGCGCCGCGGCCGACTCCGTGCGCGCGGCGACGGGGCAGGCGATCGAAGCGGCGCAGAGCGGCTTCGATGCGGTCAGCGAAACGGCCACGCGCGGCGCCAAGCAGACGGCGGCCGCCGCCCGCAAGGACGCAGCGGCTGCGCGCGAATCGGCTGCGTAATCGCGCAAATGCGTGCATGACGGCGCGCGTGAATGCGTGTCGCGCGTCGGCGCGACACGATTGATCGGCGCCGGACGGCGCCGGCGCCGCGTGTGCCATGCGGGGGCCGGCAAGCGTCCGGTGCGCCGCAAGACGTCCGTGCACGGTTGCCCGTGCGGCGGCGTGCCGTGCCGCCGGTGCGAACAGGCGCCGCTCGTCAGGACGGCGGCGTGCGACCGCGATCGCGCCGGTTGGCGCGGCGCGCGCCATCGTCACTCGTGGCCGCCTCGTGCCGGCGTCAGAACGACAAACTGATTTCGATGCAGGGATTGAACATGACGGATGTAGTGATCGTATCGGCCGCGCGGACCGCGGTCGGCAAATTCGGCGGCTCGCTCGCGAAGATTGCGGCGCCCGAACTGGGCGCGACGGTGATTCGCGCGGTGCTGGAGCGTGCGGGCGTGAAGCCCGATCAGGTCAGCGAAGTGATCATGGGCCAGGTGCTGACGGCCGGCTCCGGGCAGAACCCGGCGCGGCAGTCGCTGATCAAGGCGGGGCTGCCGACGGCCGTGCCGGGGATGACGATCAACAAGGTGTGCGGCTCGGGCCTGAAGGCCGTGATGCTGGCGGCGAACGCGATCATCGCGGGCGACGCGGAGATCGTGGTCGCGGGTGGCCAGGAGAACATGAGCGCGTCGCCGCACGTGCTGCCGGGCTCGCGCGACGGGTTCCGGATGGGCGACGCGAAGCTGGTCGACACGATGATCGTCGACGGCCTGTGGGACGTGTACAACCAGTACCACATGGGCATCACGGCGGAGAACGTCGCGAAGGAATACGGGATCACGCGCGAAGAGCAGGACGCGTTCGCGGCGCTGTCGCAGAACAAGGCGGAAGCCGCGCAGAAGGCCGGCCGTTTCGACGACGAGATCGTGCCGGTGTCGATCCCGCAGCGCAAGGGCGAGCCGCTGCAGTTCGCGACCGACGAGTTCGTGCGTCACGGCGTGACGGCCGAATCGCTGGCGGGCCTGAAGCCGGCGTTCTCGAAGGACGGCTCGGTGACGGCGGCGAACGCGTCGGGGCTGAACGACGGCGCGGCGGCGGTGCTGGTGATGTCGGCGCAGAAGGCGGCGGCGCTGGGCCTGACGCCGCTGGCGCGAATCAAGGCGTACGCGAACGCGGGCGTGGACCCGAGCGTGATGGGCATGGGCCCGGTGCCGGCGTCGCGCCGTGCGCTGGAGCGCGCGGGCTGGACGCCGGGCGACCTGGACCTGATGGAAATCAACGAGGCGTTCGCGGCGCAGGCGCTGGCGGTGCACAAGCAGATGGGCTGGGACACGTCGAAGGTGAACGTGAACGGCGGGGCGATCGCGATCGGCCATCCGATCGGCGCGTCGGGCTGCCGGATTCTGGTGACGCTGCTGCACGAGATGGCCAAGCGCGACGCGAAGCGCGGGCTGGCGTCGCTGTGCATCGGCGGTGGGATGGGCGTCGCGCTCGCGGTCGAGCGTCCGTAACCGGCCGTCCGTAACCGGCCGTTCGCCATCGGCGAACCGAATCCGTGCGCCGGCCGATTGCGGCTTCGGCTGGCGTCACGTGAAGTCAGAGGGGGCTCCGGCAGCTCTCGAAACCAAAAAATGGAGTGAGATTTATGTCTCAGCGAATTGCGTACGTAACGGGCGGGATGGGCGGCATCGGCACCAGCATCTGCCAGCGCCTGTCGAAAGACGGCTTCAAGGTGGTCGCAGGTTGTGGCCCCAACTCGCCGCGCCGGGTGAAATGGCTCGAGGACCAGAAGGCGCTCGGGTACGACTTCATCGCGTCGGAAGGCAACGTCGGCGACTGGGACTCGACCAAGGAAGCGTTCGACAAGGTCAAGGCCGAAGTCGGCGAGATCGACGTGCTGGTCAACAACGCGGGCATCACGCGCGACGTCGTGTTCCGCAAGATGACGCATGAAGACTGGACCGCCGTGATCGACACCAACCTGACGAGCCTGTTCAACGTGACGAAGCAGGTGATCGATGGCATGGTCGAACGTGGCTGGGGCCGCATCATCAACATTTCGTCGGTGAACGGCCAGAAGGGGCAATTCGGCCAGACGAACTACTCGACCGCGAAGGCCGGCATTCACGGCTTCACGATGTCGCTCGCGCAGGAAGTCGCGACGAAGGGCGTGACGGTCAACACCGTGTCGCCGGGCTACATCGGTACCGACATGGTGAAGGCGATCCGCCCCGACGTGCTCGAGAAGATCGTCGCGACGATCCCGGTGCGGCGTCTCGGCGGCCCCGAGGAAATCGGCTCGATCGTCGCGTGGCTCGCGTCGAACGATTCCGGCTTCGCGACGGGCGCCGACTTCTCGCTGAACGGCGGCCTGCACATGGGCTGAGCGTCCGGGCTGCGCCGGCCGGGTGGCCGCGCAGCCGGGCGTTTTCCGAAGGCCCCCGCCTCCCGGATTCGGGCGGCGGGGATTCGTCACTTGCGCTACGCTGCACTCAAAGGCGTTACATGACTACTACAAAGAAGACGGCCGAACGGCTCATCAAGAAGTACCCGAACCGCCGGCTCTACGATACAGAGACAAGCACGTACATTACGCTGACCGACGTGAAGCAGCTCGTGCTGGAGCAGGAGGATTTCAAGGTCGTCGATGCGAAATCCAATGAAGACCTGACGCGCAGCATTCTCCTGCAGATCATCCTCGAGGAGGAAAGCGGTGGCGTGCCGATGTTCTCGTCGTCGATGCTGTCGCAGATCATCCGTTTCTACGGTCATGCGATGCAGGGCATGATGGGCACGTACCTGGAAAAGAACATCCAGGCGTTCATCGACATCCAGAACAAGCTCGCGGATCAATCGAAGAACCTCTACGAAGGTAACGCGATGAATCCGGAAGTCTGGTCGCAGTTCATGAACATGCAGGCGCCGATGATGCAAGGGATGATGACGAGCTACATCGAGCAGTCGAAGAACATGTTCGTGCAGATGCAGGAGCAGATGCAGAACCAGGCGAAGTCGATGTTCAGCACGTTCCCGTTCAAGCAACCGGGCACGCCGGAGCCCGAAAAGAAGTAACGGTTTCGCGGCAGGCCGGCCGTGGCGGCGCGAGCCGTCGGGCGTCGGCGCCGCGAAGCGGGGCGGTCGGTCGCCGTCGTGCATTCGGGCACGACGATGCGCGCTTGCTGCCTGCCGGAAGAAATCGCCGACGGTCGTCCAGGATCGTCGGCACAGAATGCCCGTGCCCGGTATGCTCGGGCATCGTCGTTTTCCAGTCGATCGAGATCCAGTCCATACGAATGAAAGCCGGGACGCGCCGCGCCTGACGGGGCGCGTTCGTGTCCGTGCGGGCGCTCGCGTGTCGTACCATGAGCAGCGCTGCACGGAAGCCGCTTTTGGCGCACGCGATAGCGGTTCCCACGTAGGGCGAGAGGTGCCATGCCGCGTCGATGCGCAGCGGCCGAGAAAAACAAACCGACTGAGAGAGAGCATGCGAGGGATTCGAACGGCATCGATTGGCAGGCTGGCCGGTCTTGCTGCGATGTTCATGATGGGTGTCGGCCTGGCCTTGCCGTGCTTTGCGATGAATTGCGCGAAAGCCGTCCAGCCGATCGAGAAGCGCATTTGTGCAAGCCCCGCGCTGCGCGCAGCCGATACGCGGTTGAGTGCAGCCTATGCGGGCGCGCTGAAGGCCGCGCCGGACACCGCCATTCGCGACATGTTGGTGCGTAGCCAGCGCCGCTGGCTCGACGCGCGCAACAAGCGCCTCGATACCGATTACGAAGGTCATCGGCTGGCCGTCGACGAAGTGCGCAAGGCCTTCGATCGGCGCACCGCCGTGCTGGCCGACCGATCGGGCGACGGACTGATCGCGCGAGCACTGGCCGAGCGGCAGTGGCTCGCGAAATACGGCGGCGGCCCGCTGGCCGGTTTCGATGCAAACTGCGATTTCATCCCCGACGATGCGAGTGGCGCGCATGTTTCTTATGCGTGTTTCGGCGCGATTCACGTGCAGCATCATGCGCGGGTGTGCAGCCAGAGCGAGGACTGGGCGACCGGCGCGGTCTATCAGTACCGCCTGGTGAGCGCGGCCGACGGCGGAAAGGTGCATCCGGTGGCGTTCTGCGAAGCGCAAGGCGCGCATGCATGCGACAGCGGCAGCGTACAGGCGGGATGGGTACGCGCCGCGGCGTCCGGCGGCGAGAGCCGTACACCCGCGCCGGTGACGGACCTGCCGCCACTCGATGCCGAATTGTGGCCGCTCGGCGATGGCGGCGATGCGGCGTGGTTCGATCGGTGTCTGACCGCGCCGGTGTTTCCGGATGCGTATTGACGCGGAGCTTTCGGTGTTCGAGCAAGACCCGCCATGGCGGACGGGTCTTTTCATTGCGTCCGCAGGGATTGCGCACGCGGCTTGTGGCCATCGCGCGACGCGTTGAGCCGCGACTCAGTGCGCCGGGCCGAAATCCTGATCGTCGTCCGACGGCGGCAGGTCGAGCACGAGCTTGACGGCGCTGTAGTTGGCCTTGAGCGAGAACACGCGGCCGATCACGAGAAACGTCTGCCGGGAGTTTTCGAGTTCGACGAAGTCGCCCGGTTGCGGGACGTGCGCGCCCTGATCGTAGGAAAAGCTGGTGCTGGTCTGTTCGCCGATCGCTTCGGCGGCGTGTTCGGTGAATTCGATCGTGAGGTGGATAGTCATGTGAGCCCCGTTGGGTCGATTGAAGAGAACGGATGGGGCGATTTTCGCATAGCGGCTTCGCGAATCCTTGCGGATTCTTGTGCAATACGTTTGACTGACCGCGCGATGCTTATGTGCATCCGTCCGGCGTTCGGTACCGACGCGCATCTGACTTAGCCATCGTCGCCCGGCATGCGGCCATCGTTCGGGCGATGGTGTGGGTGGACGCGCTTCGTGTCATTTCCCGAATAGGGATTTTTGTCACCCTGTCGCCAGATATTTCCCTCTTTTGTCATTTGCTTCATGAAGAAGGTGGCGCGGTTCCCTGGCGTTGCTGGTTTCATGCTGCGCATAGCAATTCACTTGCGCGCGTGTACGTATGCTTTGGGCCAAGGAGCGATCGCTTGACGACCAGGATGCGCAACCACTGCAACGATGTATATGTTTGATGGCAAATTCGTAAATCACTGCGGGAGCGCGAGGAATAAAGTCATCGTAATGTAGTGTGCGCTTATAAATTGTGTCGATTAAAATAATAATCAAATTCAAGCATAATTGACGAAGGTGCAATAAGCTTCGTTGGAATGGGGGCGACAAATTTGAGATTGCTTATTTGTATGTTTTAAATATACTGGATTTGTCTCTTGGACCTAGAGAGGGGTTAAAAATGACAAATCCGATTAATGCGCTTACGACTCAAGCGGGAAGTACTCCGGGGCCGCAATACCAGCCGCCTTGGGATTTTCTTACTGTTGACACAAACACCGGCGTGGGCGGCCAGTATATCTATATTGGTTATCAATGCGGTAATGGCAATCCGGTCACGTCGCTGAATTTCGTTGCGTATGACCAGGCTCAATCCAATCCGCCGTCGGGTTGGAGCTGGAGTCCGCAAGATCTGAAGGCGGGGGCGGGCGGGAAATACATCTACATGACATGGAAGAACGGGGAGGCGGGCAAAAAGCCTATCACCGCAATCATGCTGCTCGTGATCGATAGCTCTTCTCCGCCGGCGATCGAAGGTTATACCGCAATCCATCAGGACTTGAATCAAGGTGCGGGTGGTCCTTATATTTGGCCGTATTACAGTACGATCGTGCCAATTCAATTGAAAAATGAATCGGTGATCCGCAAGGAGTAAGCAATTGGTTTTTATTGAGCGGCAGGCTTACGCTTGCCGCCTTCACTCGCTTGCGCTCCATGTCCGACGCCTCATGCGCACGGGTCATCACCAGGAAGCTGTATAGCGAGATCCGTCTGAGGGTAGGCCGACAACCCTTCGTCCCCGAGTGATAGGGACGCATCAACCTCCATCTCGTTGCCGGCCACCTGGCGAACAGCGTGCTCAAGTTGCCGATCATCGTCACTGCCAACCGCTCGTTTTGGGTCGCAGGACCCTAAATCGCTGTAAACTCACGCTTTTGCTGCCACGCCCCCACATTCCAGATGTCCCAATCCCCCAAAGTAGGGTTCGTATCCCTCGGGTGCCCGAAAGCGCTCGTCGATTCCGAACAAATCATCACGCAACTGCGCGCCGAAGGTTATGAAATCTCCGGCAGCTACGACGGCGCCGACCTCGTCGTCGTGAACACCTGCGGCTTCATCGACGAAGCCGTGCAGGAAAGCCTCGACGCGATCGGCGAAGCGCTGACCGAGAACGGCAAGGTCATCGTCACCGGCTGCCTCGGCGCGAAGTCGAGCGCGAGCGGCTCGAACCTGATCGAGGAAGTCCACCCGAAGGTGCTCGCCGTCACCGGCCCGCACGCGGTGGGCGAAGTGATGCAGGCCGTGCATTCGCATCTGCCCAAGCCGCACGATCCGTTCGTCGATCTCGTGCCCGCGGCCGGCATCAAGCTCACGCCGCGTCACTACGCATACCTGAAGATCTCCGAAGGCTGCAACCACCGCTGCACGTTCTGCATCATCCCGTCGATGCGCGGCGATCTGGTGTCGCGTCCGGTCGCCGAAGTGATGCTGGAAGCCGAGAACCTGTTCAAGTCGGGCGTGAAGGAACTGCTCGTGATCTCGCAGGACACGAGCGCATACGGCGTCGACGTGAAGTACCGCACGGGCTTCTGGAACGGCAAGCCGATCAAGACGCGCATGACCGACTTGGTCGCCGCGCTCGGCGAACTCGCCGCGCAGTACGGTGCGTGGGTGCGCCTGCACTACGTGTATCCGTATCCGAGCGTCGACGAAGTGATTCCGCTGATGGCCGAAGGTGCGTTCAAGGGCCACGTGCTGCCGTATCTCGACGTGCCGTTCCAGCACGCGCATCCGGAAGTGCTGAAGCGCATGAAGCGTCCCGCGAACGCCGAGAAGGTGCTCGAGCGCGTGCAGAAGTGGCGCGAGATCTGCCCGGACCTGACGATCCGCAGCACGTTCATCGCGGGCTTCCCCGGCGAGACGGAAGAACAGTTCGAAACGCTGCTCGACTTCATCCGCGAAGCGGAGCTCGATCGCGTCGGCTGTTTCGCGTATTCGCCGGTCGAAGGCGCGACCGCGAACGATCTGGACGGCGCGCTGCCGGACGAGGTGCGCGAGGAACGTCGCGCGCGCTTCATGGAAGTGGCCGAGGAAGTGTCGGCGAACCGCATGCAGCGCAAGGTCGGCAAGACGCTCAAGGTGCTGATCGATGAAGTCGGCGCGGAAGGCGGCATCGGCCGTACGGCCGCCGATGCGCCGGAGATCGACGGCGTCGTCTACGTCGAGCCGGCGGCGAAGGCATCGAAGCGCTACAAGGTCGGCGATTTCGTGTCCGTGAAGATCACGGGCGCCGACGGCCACGATCTGTGGGGCGAGGTGTAAGCGATGGCCGCTGCCTTCCCGGAGATCCTCGCGCTCGGCGAGGCGATGATCGAGTTCAACCAGTCGCGGCCGGGGCATCCTGAATTCCTGCAGGGGTTCGGCGGCGACACGTCGAACTTCTGCATCGCGGCCGCGCGCCAGGGCGCGTCGACGGGCTTCGTGTCGGCGATCGGCGACGATCCGTTCGGCCGTCTGCTCGCCGACATGTGGGCGTCGGAACGCGTCGACACGACGTACGTGCGGATCGACCGCTCGGCGCCGACCGGCGTGTATTTCGTCACGCATGGCGCCGACGGCCACCAGTTCGACTATCTGCGCGCGGGGTCGGCCGCGAGCCGCTACGCGACGGGCGATTTACCGCTCGACGCGCTCGCGGCCGCCAAAGCCGTGCACCTGTCGGGCATCAGTCTTGCGATCAGCACGGCCGCGTGCGACGCGGCATTCGCGGCGATCGACCATGCGCGTCGCCACGGCGCGAAGGTCAGCTTCGACACGAACCTGCGCCTGAAGCTGTGGCCGCTGGCGCGTGCCCGCGCGGTGATGCGCGAGGCGCTGCGCCAGACCGACATCTGCTTGCCGAGCTGGGACGACGTCACGGCGCTCACGGGCGCGAACGATCGCGATGCGATCGTCGACGCGATGCTCGAACACGGGCCGCGGATCGTCGCGCTGAAACTCGGCAAGGAAGGCGCGTATGTCGCGACGCCGAACGAGCGGCGCGTCGTGCCGGGCTTCGCGGTCGAGGCCGTCGACGCGACCGGTGCGGGCGACTGCTTCGGCGGCGCGTTCGTCGCGCGGATCGTCGCGGGCGACGATCCGTTCGCGGCCGCGCGTTATGCAAACGCGGCGGCGGCGCTGTCGACGACCGGTTACGGCGCGGTCGCGCCGATTCCGCACCGCGATGCGGTGGAACGCCTGATGCAAGGCTGACCCGGTCACGCATGCCGACGCATTCGCCGCGCAGGCTTGTGCTGTCAGCAGGAACCGGGTCTCGACCCGGCACGGTCCGCGATTGCCGGGCGAATCTGAAGCAAGGAGCAACACAAGGTGGGTCGATATTCGGAATGGCAACGGGCGCTCGTCGTCGCCGGTGCGCTGGTGGCGGGCATCGCGATGCCGGGATTGGGCGCCGCGCAGGCGGTCGTGCCGGGCGTGCAGCAGGATGAACCGGCGCCGGCGCGGCCGCTGAAGCCGAATCCCGGGTTCGCCCGCCTGCCGCGCTACGAAGGCACGCTCGGCGACCGGCCGATCGTCGTGCATCTCGGCCCGAAGATGGACGAGGAAGGCGTGCACGGCGAATACCAGTTCGCCGATACGGGCGAGGTGGTGCTGCTCGCGGGCGACCGCGACGGCGATACGCTGGAAATCGAGGAGTCGAACGACGGCACGAATATCACCGGCGTATGGATCGGCCGCTTCGACGCGACGGGCGACCTGAAGGCCGACCGGATGAACTCGGACGAATCGGACCCGCAGCCGGTCGTGCTGCATCTGGCGCCGGGCAAGCGCGCGGCGCTGCAAGTGCGCGATGGCCGCGTGCGCGAAATCGAGACGGTGGGCGGCGTCGTCAACCTGCGTACCGACGACTGAGCGCGTGCTGGCTCGGTGTGGGCGGCGCGCATTGTACCGGGCCAACCGCGCCGATTTTGGCTACTCTAACGACATATTCCGCAACCGAACGGCCGCGTGCCCGGCCCCCAAGTCATGACTGCATCCACTTCCAAGCGCGCGCTGCAAACCCGCATCGTTCAACCCGACGACGTCATTCCGGAAGGCTTCCGTTCGTTCGTGCCGCCGGTCGCGCGCGCGTCGACGGTCGTGTTCCCCGATCTCGCGACGATGCGCGCGCTGGTCTGGCACGACGACAACCAGTGGCGCTACGGGCTGCACGCGACGCCGACGTCGCTCGCGCTCGCGCAGCGGCTCGCCGAGATCGAGGGCGGCACGCACGCGCTGCTGCAGCCGTCGGGTCTCGCGGCGATCATGAACGTCTACTTCGGGATCGTGAAAGCGGGCGACGACGTGCTGGTTCCGCATAACGTGTACGGCCCGAACGCCGATTTCGGCAACTGGCTCGCGAACGATTTCGGCATTACCGTGCGTTTCTACGATCCGTTGATCGGCGCCGGCATCGCCGAGCTGATCCAGCCGAACACGCGGCTGATCTGGCTCGAGGCGCCGGGCTCGGTGACGATGGAAGTGCCCGACGTGCAGGCGATCACGGCGGCCGCGAAGGCGCGCGGCATCGTCACCGCGATCGACAACACCTTTTCGGCGGGGCTCGCGTTCAAGCCGTTCGAGCACGGCGTCGACATTTCCGTGCAGGCGCTGACCAAGTATCAGTCGGGCGGCAGCGACGTGCTGATGGGCGCGACGATCACCGCGAACGCGGAACTGCACGCGAAGCTGAAGCTCGCGCGGATGCGCTGCGGGATCGGCGTGTCGGTCGACGATTGCTCGCTCGTGCTGCGCAGCCTGCCGAGCATGCAGGTGCGCTTCGATGCGCACAGCAAGAGCGCGCTCGCGCTCGCGCAATGGCTGAAGGCGCGGCCGGAGATTGCCGCGGTGCTGCATCCGCAGATCGCCGACTGCCCGGGGCACGCGTCGTTCATGCGCGATTTCAAGGGCGCGGGCGGGCTGTTCTCGGTGGTGTTCGACGAACGCTACAGCGCGGAGCAGGTCGACCGTTTCGTCGAGTCGCTCGAGCTGTTCGCGATCGGCTGGAGCTGGGGCGGCGCGTGCAGCCTCGCGATGCCTTACGACGTCGCGTCGATGCGTCCGGACTGGCCGCATCGCGGCACGCTGGTGCGTTTCTACGTGGGCCTGGAGGACGAAGCCGACCTGCGCGCGGATATCGAGCGCGCGATGCAGGCCGCACTGGGCTGATCGCAGGCCGGCAACGTCCGGCACGAAAACGAAACGCCGGCGCGATGCGATATCGCGCCGGCGTTTTTCATTGAAGGTGCCGCGGGATCAGAACAGTCGCAGCAGCCCGTCGAGGCCGACGTGGTCGAACGCGACGGTGGCCGCATCGCGCACGACGGGCTTCGCGTGAAACGCGACCGACAGCCCGGCTTCGGCCATCATCTTCAGGTCGTTCGAGCCGTCGCCCATCGCGATCGCGCGGCGCGGCTCGAGGCCGAGCGACGCGCACGTCTCGCGCAGCAGGCGCGCCTTCACGTCGGCGTTGACGATCTCGCCGAGCACCTTGCCGGTGAGCTTGCCGTCGACGATCTCGAGCGTGTTCGCATGCGCGTAGTCGAGGCCGAGGCGGGCTTTCAGCCGCTCGGTGAAGAACGTGAAGCCGCCCGACACGAGCAGCGTCTTCATGCCGGCAGCCTTTACGCCCGCCAGCATCGTCTCGGCGCCCGGCGACAGTTGCAGCCGTTCTTCGTACACGCGCTCGAGCGCGTGCGCGTCGAGCCCGGCCAGCAGCGCGACGCGGCGCGTCAGGCTTTCGTTGAAATCGCGGATCTCGCCGCGCATCGACGCTTCGGTGATCTCCGCGACCTGCGTTTTCAATCCGCAGAAATCGGCGATCTCGTCGATGCACTCGATCGTGATCAGCGTCGAATCCATGTCCATCACCGCGAGCCCGAAATCGCCGAGCGCGAGGCCGGCCTCGACGAAGCCGAAATCGAGCGCATGCGTGCCGCAGTACGCGTCGATGTCGAGGCGCTGCGCCGGGCTGGCGTTTTCGATCCGCAGCGCGTGATCGTCGGTCTGCACGACGCGGGTGCCGCGCGACAGCGCGAGCAGCGGTTTGTGATGGGCGTCCGACAGCGGCGCGAGACTCTGGATGACGAGATTGTGGGTCATGACGAGTGGTTGGGAGACGAATGAATGACGTGCGCGGCCCGCGGACGGCCGCCTGCGAACGCGGCCCCGTGCGGCTGCGGGCCGTTGCGTCGCGAACGCGCCATTGTAGCCCGTTGGCCGCGCGGGGCGGCCGGCGCCGGCGCGAAACCGGGCGCGGGGCGATGGTGGTCAGCCGCTTGCACGATCCCAGTACGGCGGATCGCCGAAATGCTCGGCCAGAAACGTAATGAACGCGAGCGTTTTCAGCGGCACGTGCGCGCGGCTCGGATAGACGGCCCAGATCGCGACGTCGTCCGCGAACGGGTAGTCGTCGAGCACGCTGACGAGCGCGCCGCTCGCGAGCAGCGGGCCGACGTCCCAGGTCGACTTGATCGCGATCCCGAAGCCGTCGACGAGCGCTTCGCGGATCGCCTCGCCGTTGCTCGCGACGAGCCGGCCGCCGACCCGCACCGTGAGCGGGCCCTGCGGCGTCGTGAACGACCAGTCGCGCTGGTCGCCGAGGATCACGCATTCGTGCTGCGTCAAGTCGGCCGGATGGCGCGGCGTGCCGCGTTCGGCGAGATAGGCGGGCGAGCAGCACAGCACGCGGCGGTTAGTGGCGAGCTTGCGGGCGACGAGCGTCGAATCCTTCAGCGCGCCCAGCCGGATCGCGACGTCGTAGCCGTCGTCGACCAGATCGACGATCTCGTCGGACAGCCGCAGATCGAGCGACACGGACGGGTAGCGGCGCAGGAACGCCGGAATCACCGGCGCGACGTGCTGGCGGCCGAACGACGACGACATCGATACCTTCAGCCGCCCGTACGGTTCGCTGCGGCCGCGACCGACCGATGCGCGTGCGGCGTCGGCGGCCGCCAGCAGCGCGTCGGCGCGCACCATGAAGATTTCGCCGTCCTGCGTGAGGCTGATGCGGCGCGTGGTGCGGTGCAGCAGCCGTGCGCCGAGCTGGCGTTCGAGCTGCGCGATGCGCGCGCTCGCGACCGCGGCCGACACGCCGAATTCGCGCCCGGCCGCGGTGACGTTCGCGAGCAGCGCCGCGCGCACGAACAGTGCGACGTCGAGCAGATCGAGCGGCTTGTCGGGCGCGGGAATCGGATCGGACCCGGGATCGGACGTCATTATTCTGAAATTCCTGAAAATGTTTCAGGAAATATAGCGGTTTTCTCGAAGGATCGGGTTGCCTACGATGGCACGCATGGAGGTTGCGCCGCAGCCTGCCGGATTCCCCTGAAAGGAGTATCGAAATGAAAGCCGTTGGATTGACCCGTTATCTGCCGATCGACGACCCGCAAGCATTGCTCGACGTCGAACTGCCGCAGCCCGTGCCGGGCCCGCGTGATCTGCTCGTGAAGGTCGAGGCGATTTCCGTGAACCCGGTCGACACCAAGGTGCGTGCGCCGAAGCCGCAGGTCGAGGAGACGCCGCGCGTGCTCGGCTGGGATGCGGCCGGCACGGTCGTCGCGGTCGGCGCCGACGTCACGCTGTTCCGGCCCGGCGACGAAGTGTTCTACGCGGGCAGCATCACGCGGCCCGGCGCGAACAGCGAATTCCACGCGGTCGACGAGCGGATCGTCGCGTTGAAGCCGCGCACGCTCGACTTCGCGGCGGCCGCCGCGCTGCCGCTGACCGCGCTGACCGCGTGGGAAGCGCTGTTCGACCGGTTGCGCGTGTCGCCGCAGGGTGCCGACGCCGGCAAGTCGGTGTTGATCATCGGCGGCGCGGGCGGCGTGGGCTCGATCGCGATCCAGCTCGCGAAGACGCTCGGCAAGCTGCACGTGATCGCGACCGCGTCGCGGCCGGCGTCGGCCGAATGGGTGCGCACGCTGGGCGCGGATGCGGTGGTCGACCATTTCGGCGACCTGCCCGCGCAGTTGCGCGAGGCCGGCCATCCGAGCGTCGACTACGTGCTGATCTTCAACGATACCGACCATCATTTCCCGGCCGCAGCGGAAGTCATCCGGCCGCAGGGCGGAATTTGCACGATCGTCGAGAACGCGAAGCCGGTGCCGGTCGAATTGCTGAAGGCGAAGAGCGCGGCGTTTCACTGGGAGTTCATGTTCACGCGTGCGATGTTCGAGACGCCGGACATGATCGAGCAGCACAAGATCCTGAGCGAGGTCGCGCGGCTCGTCGACGGCGGCACGCTGCGCACGACGCTGGGCGAACAACTCGGCACGATCAATGCCGAGAACGTGCTGCGCGCGCACCGGATGCTCGAGGGCGGACGCGCGATTGGCAAGCTCGTGTTGAGCGGGTTTTGAGCCGACAACGCGCGTCAATAAGGTGACGGCGCCGTGAACGCAAGCGGGGTAACACCCGATGCGTTTGCGGCGCATTGCACCGCGCTTGGCGGTAGACTGGCAGCGCATCATGCATCGAAAACCGAGCGGCACGCGCGTGCCGCCGCATGACAAGGAGGTCAGCATGAGCCAACGCAGCTTGTCGGTCGCCGCATCGTGGTCGGTCGTGTTCGCGGCGGCGTGCGTCAGCGCGAGCGTATTCGCGGCGCCGCCGGTCAAGGGCAGCCTGAAGGGCGGCGGGACGGGACAGCTCGAATACACCGTCAAGGTCGACTCGAAGACCTTCGGCAATACGCAGGAGACCCGCAAGATCCGCTCGGGCGAGACGGACGATTTCAACTGGAAATCGGTGCCGCCGAGCGGCGCGGTCGCGATGCCGGACGGTTGCCCGAACGTCGACAGCCTGCCGCGCGACGCGAACGGCGCGATGGTGCGGCAGACCCAGGTGCGGCTCGCACCATCGGTCGATGCAAAGGGGGTCGCCAACGTGCAGTTGAGCTTCCAGGCAGCCGCGCCGAAGGGCACGCGCAGTGTGACGGTCGGCGGGAAGTCGCTGCAGTGTCCGGACGTCGTGTCGGTGAGCCAGGTGAAGTGGGTGTCGCTTCCGACCAACGGCGGCTCGAAGGCCGTGACGATGAGCGACGGCACCAAGGTGACGGTGTCGATCAAGCATTGAGCGGCGCGCGCGGGCCGGCGTTTCGTTCGGTGCGCGCGCAACCGGTTCGATCGGCGCAACGAGCCGGGCGGCGCGCGAGCAGCGCGTGCCGTGCCGCCGTTGCAAGGCGTGCCGCTGTCTACTTCGCGGTACGGTGCCACCGCCGTGCAACGGCGTTGCGCGACGTCATGCGGATGTCACGTCATACGCGCGCGCATTCCGTCCTCCCGATCATCGCGTTCCGATGAAGCGTCGCAGGCGCGTGCTGACCGCGCAGCGCGCGCCGCCGCGCGTCACCGCGTGCGCTCTTCGAGCCGCCAAGCGAGGAAGCGGTGATCGGCCGAGAACAGCCGGCGATAGGTCATCAGCACCGCGCCCACGGTGCCGAGCGCGGACGCCGCGGCGATCAGGAACATGATCACGATCTGGTAACGGACGGCCTGTAGCGGCGACTGGCCGGCCAGCACCTGGCCCGTCATCATCCCCGGCAGGCTCACGACGCCGACCACCGCCATCTGGTTCAGCGTCGGCAGCATGCCGGCGCGCACGGCCTGGCGCGCCGCGTCCTGCGCGGCCTCCCAGCGCGTCGCGCCGAGCGCGAGCGCGGTCTCGACGCGATCGCGGCGCGCCGTGAGTTCTTCCATCATTCGCTCGACGCCGAGCGACACGCCGGTCAGCGTATTGCCGAGAATCATCCCGAGGATCGGGATCGCGTATTGCGGCGTGAACCACGGATGGATGCGGATCACGACGAACAGGCCGACCGCCGCGACGAACCAGCTGCTGAACCAGATCGACGCGATGCTGTCGATGCGCTGGCCGCGATACGTGCGCTTGCCGCGCCCCGCGCCCGCGAAGCCGGCGATCAGCGTCATCAGCGCGGTGAGCGGCAGCACGACGTACCAGTGCGGATGGCCGAACACCCAGCCGAGCACGTAGCCGATCGCAAGCAACTGCACGACGGTGCGCACCGCCGCGAGCGCGAGCTTGCGGCCGAGGCCGAGCGACAGCGCCGCGGAGATCGCACCGTTGACGGCGACGAGCGCGGCGGCGATGCCGACGTCGACGAGGCTCAGGTCCTGCAGGGCCGGGCTCATTGCGCAGCCTCCGTCGAGTGGGCCGCGTGCAGCACGCCGGCCTGCATCACGAGCTGCATCGTGGCGATCCGTGCGGCCTGGGCCGGATCGTGCGAGATCCACATATAGGCGCGCGCATCGGGCGCCGCGTCGAACCACGCACCGACGAGCGCTTCGATCGCGCGCGCCGATTCGGGATCGAGCGCGGAGGTCGGCTCGTCGAGCAGCAGCACGTCGGGATCGAGTTGCAGCACGCGCAGCAGCGCGGTGATCTGCGCTTCGCCGCCGGACAGGTCGCTCGCACGCTTGTCGAGAAAATCGGCGCCGCGGCCGGCCTGCGCGGCGAGCGCTTCGGCGCGGGCGCGGTCGAACGCGACGTCGCGATAGATCGCGAGCGAATACGGGTAGCGCAACTGCGCTTCGACGGTGCCGTCCATCTGCGCGGGGCGCTGGCGGACATAGGCGATGCTGCGCCGGTAGCGCGGAATCGCGCTGCGCCTGATCCGGCGGCCGCGCCACAGGAGGCTGCCGCCGTCGAGCGGATCGAGCAGCGCGAGCGCGCGCAGCAGCACGCTCTTGCCCGACCCGGATGGTCCGGTGATAGCAATTCGCGATCCCGCGGCGAGACTGAAATCGGTCGGGGCGAGCAGCGTCTTGCCGCTGCTGGCGTCGCGCCGCGTGATGTGCTGCGCGTCGATGAGGCCGGTGGAGGAGGTCATGTCAAAAATGAAAAAAAGCGTTAATGGCGCCGAAAGGCCGCCATGTCGTGCGCCATAATACCGATTGAAAAGCCGCAGTTGTCGTGCGCCGTTCGTCCACGCAAGCGGCCCGGCATGGTGCGGCAACGCTTCAGAACAACAACGGAACCGCCATGACGCTAACCCGAGCCATCGGCAAATCGGCTGCATGGATCGTCGGTATCGTCGCGGTGCTCATCGCGGCGGCCGGCATCTTTATCTTCACGTTCGACTGGAACCGCGCGAAACCGTGGGTCAACGAACAGGTGAGTACCGCGCTCGGCCGCCCGTTCGCGATCAACGGGGATCTCAAGGTCGGCTGGCGTCGTCCCGATGGCGAGACCGGCTGGCGCGCATGGGTGCCCTGGCCGAGCTTCTCCGCCACGCAACTCGAGATCGGCAATCCCGACTGGGCGCAGGCGCCCAAATTCGTCACGCTCGATGCCGCGCACTTCGATCTCGCGCTCCTGCCGCTGCTGGCGCATGAAATCGTCATCCCGTCGATCGACGTCGTGAATCCTGCCGTCGATCTCGAGCGGCGCGCGGACGGCAGCAATACGTGGACCTTTCAGTTCAAGCAATCGTCGCAGCCTTCGCGCTGGAAGGTGCGGCTCGACAGCTTCGGTTTCGCGAAGGGCACCGTCACGTATCGCGATGCGATCACGAAGGCCGACCTGACCGTCGCGATCGATACGCTCGGCCAGCCGATTCCGCTCGGCGACGTGCTGAAGGAGCAGGAGCAGACCTCGCGTGCGGCGTCTGCGCAGCGCGTCGGCAAGCATGGCGCCGCGCAACTGGGCGCGAAGGCCGATGCGCAAGCCGCCTCGGGGGCGTCGGGCGCGAGTGCGGCCGCGGCCTCGGGAGCGTCGGCTGCGAGCGGCGTTGCTTCGCCTGCTTCAGCTTCGTCCGGTTCATTCGCTTCGTCCGCGCCTTCCGCGTCGGCGGCCGCTGCCGCGTCCGGCGCGAGCGGGGCCGCGGCGCCCGCGAAGCCGTCCGGCCCCACCTATGCGTTCGGGCTGAAGGTCGACGGCCGCTACAAGAACGTGCCGATCAGCGGCACCGGCAAGGTCGGCGGCGTGCTCGCGATCCAGGATACGTCGCAGCCGTTCCCGCTGCAGGCCGACGTGAAGGCCGGCGATACGCGGCTCGCGATCGTCGGCACGCTGACCGATCCGAGGCATCTCGCGGCGCTCGACCTGCGGCTGTGGCTGCAGGGCACGTCGATGTCGCATCTTTACCAGCTCACCGGCATCACGCTGCCCGATACGCCGCCTTACGCGACCGAAGGCCGCTTGATCGGCAACTTCAAGCCGAACGCGAGCACGTTCCGCTACGAGAACTTCAACGGTCGCGTCGGCGGCAGCGATCTCGGCGGCACGCTCACCTGGGCGCAGCGCGAGCCGCGGCCGAAGCTGTCGGGCGAACTCGTGTCGAACCTGCTGCAGTTCTCCGATCTCGCGCCGGTGATCGGCGCCGACTCGGCCGCGAGCAAGAAGAAGCGCGGCGACACGACGCGCCAGCCGCCCGACCGCGTGCTGCCGGTCGCGGCGTTCCGCACCGAACGGTGGAGCGCGATCGATGCGGACGTGAAGTTCACCGGCCGCAAGCTGATCAAGAGCGCGGACCTGCCGATCACGAACCTGTACACGCACATTCTGATGCAGGACGGCGTGCTGACGCTGGAGCCGCTGCAGTTCGGCGTCGCGGGCGGCACGCTCGCGACGAATGCGCATCTCGACGGCAGCCGCACGCCGCTCAAGGGCCGTTTCACGCTGGCCGCGCGGCATCTGAAGCTCAAGCAGCTGTTCCCGACGCAGAAGGTGATGCAGACGGCGTTCGGCGAAATCAACGGCGACGCATCGCTGTCGGCAACGGGCAATTCGCCGGCCGCGCTCGCGGCGACGTCGACGGGCGAAGTGAAGGCGCTCATCACCAACGGCCGCATCAGCCGCCTGCTGATGGAGGCCGCGGGGTTGAACGTCGCGAACGTCGTCTACGAGAAGCTGTTCGGCAACCGCGACGTCAACATCAATTGCGCGGCGATCGATTTCGTCGCGACCGACGGCATGCTCGACCCGAAGGTCTTCGCGCTCGATACCGACGATGCGCTCATCAACGTCGACGGCCCGATCAACTTGCGCGACGAATCGCTCGACCTGAAGATCCATCCGCACACGAAGGGCTTCCGGATCTTCTCGCTGCGCTCGCCGTTGTATGCGAAGGGCACGTTCAAGAACCCGAAGGTCGGCGTCGATGCCGGCGCGCTCGCGCTGCGCGCCGGCGCGATGGTCGGGCTCGGGCTGATCAACCCGTTCGCGGCGCTGCTTCCGCTGATCGCGCCGAGCAACAACCGCGATGTGCCCTGCTCGGAACTGTTCGGGCAGATGAAGGCGCAGGCGGCGCAGAAAGCGGCCAAGAAGGCCGGCAAGTGATGCGCGCAGCCGCCGAGCGGCTTGTGCCGCGGTGCGGCTCGGCGTCGTTGCCGCGATCGGCTGAGTGTCGGCCGTGCAGCGCCGCCGAGGTGCTCAGGGGCGAGCGCGAGCCCAGACGAGCACCGGCTCGACCTCCCGGCCGCCGATCCGCACTGGCCCGGCGGTGCCGAGTTGCAGCCGGTCGCCGTCCAGGCTGACGACACGCTGCTGGACATTGCCGATCCAGTTCGGATACAGGCTGACGTCCATTTCATGAGTCAACGTGCCGTCGTCGTCGACGTTAAAGGGGCCTGAATACGCGATGTAGCCGCGGGCCGCGGCCGCACGCTCCTCGACGCTGCCGCCCTGCAGGTCGCCGTCCGCGTAGGGTGGGCGGCCGGCCGCCATCAGCTGCGCGGACATGTAGCCGTCGGGCGTATAGAGGATCCAGCCCCGCGCGTCGCGGCCGAGCGGATAGGTGACGGTCCCGCCGTCGCGCGGGCGGATTTCGTAGGACACGAGGCGCCATGCGCCGACGAGTTGTTCACGAAGCTGGCTGGCGAGCATGCGGGATTCCGGTAGGACGGCAGTGGAGCGCGTGCCGTCGTGTTGACGGGCCGGCGGGCGGCGGGCCTGAGGGCTGCGAATACGCCGCCGGGGCGGTGCGGTCGGCAGTTTCTCCGACACCTGCTAAAATACACGGTTTTCCGTCGATTTCTCTCTTACGGGACCTGCCGTGCTTTCTACTGCCAACATCACGATGCAATTCGGGCCGAAGCCCTTGTTCGAGAATATCTCGGTCAAATTCGGCGAGGGCAACCGCTACGGTCTGATCGGCGCGAACGGCTGTGGCAAGTCGACCTTCATGAAGATCCTCGGCGGCGACCTCGAGCCGAGCGCCGGCAACGTCGCGCTCGAGCCGAACGTCCGCCTGGGCAAGCTGCGCCAGGACCAGTTCGCGTACGAAGACGTGCGCGTGCTCGACGTCGTGATGATGGGCCACACCGAGATGTGGGCCGCGATGACCGAGCGTGACGCGATCTACGCGAACCCGGAAGCCACCGACGACGACTACATGCACGCGGCCGAGCTCGAAGGCAAGTTCGCCGAATACGGCGGCTACGACGCCGAGGCGCGCGCGGGCGCGCTGTTGCTCGGCATCGGCATCGAGGAGAAGTTCCACAACGGCACGATGGCCGACGTCGCGCCGGGCTGGAAGCTGCGCGTGCTGCTCGCGCAGGCGCTGTTCTCGAAGCCGGACGTGCTGCTGCTCGACGAACCGACCAACAACCTCGACATCAACTCGATCCGTTGGCTCGAGCAGACGCTCAACGAGTACAACTCGACGATGATCATCATCTCGCACGATCGTCACTTCCTGAACTCGGTTTGCACGCACATGGCCGACATGGACTTCGGCACGCTGAAGGTCTGGCCGGGCAACTACGACGACTACATGCTCGCATCGGCGCAGGCGCGCGAGCGCCAGGCCGCGGCGAATACGCGTGCGAAGGAACGCGTGGCCGAGCTGCAGGACTTCGTGCGCCGCTTCTCGGCGAACAAGTCGAAGGCGCGCCAGGCCACCAGCCGCGCGAAGCAGATCGACAAGATCAAGATCGAGGAATTCAAGCCGTCGTCGCGCCAGAACCCGTTCATCCGCTTCGAGTTCGAGAAGAAGCTGCACAACGTGGCGGTGGTCGCCGAAGAGATCACCAAGAAGTACGAGCGCACGATCTTCCAGAATTTCAACCTGTCGGTGCAGCCGGGCGAGCGCATCGCGATCATCGGCGAGAACGGCGCGGGGAAGACGACGCTGCTGCGTTCGCTGCTCGGCGCGCTGCCGCTCGATCACGGCACGGTGAAGTGGTCCGAGAACGCGAACGTCGGCTACATGCCGCAGGACACGTACGAGGAATTCCCGAACGACGTCACGCTGATGGACTGGATCGACCAGTACCGCAAGGACGGCGACGACGAAACGATGGTGCGCGGCACGCTGGGCCGCCTGCTGTTCTCCTCGGACGACATCAAGAAATCGGTGAAGGTGCTGTCGGGCGGCGAGAAGGGCCGCATGATCTGGGGCAAGCTGATGCTCGGCCGCCACAACGTGCTGCTGATGGACGAGCCGACCAACCACATGGACATGGAATCGATCGAGTCGCTGCAGATCGCGCTCGAGCAGTTCGAAGGCACGCTGATTTTCGTGTCGCACGACCGCGAATTCGTGAGCGGGCTGGCGAACCGGATCATCGAAGTGAAGACGGATGGGACGGTGTTCGACTTCGGCGGGAATTACGAGGAGTTCCTGACGAGTCAGGGGCAGGAGTAAGTGTCCTGAGGTTTTCTCCGGTCGTGGGTCCAGCTTAGGCATCACCGCGCGGAGCGAACCGCCATGAGCGCTAAAGCCCGCATCGACAGCAATGTCGATGCGGGCTTTTTCATTTCCACCACGGCAAACCCCACCGATGCCGGACATCCCGGTTTCCTCTGCTCAATCGACTTCAGGTAAATTACCCACCCAACGCCCCCATCATTCCCCATTTCGCCCCGGAGCCGCCTTCGATGCAGGACTATCCTCTCCCGCTCGACCTGTCCGGCCTTGCGCCCAGCCTGTACGCGCAGGGCACCGAGGAGAGCATCCTGTCGCGCCTGATGGAGCGGATTGCGCCGACCAACCGCTTCTGCGTCGATATCGGCGCGAGCGACGGCCTGCGCAACAGCAATACGGCACGGCTGCTGCGCGAACAGGATTGGGCCGGCGTACTGGTGGAAGGCAGCGCATACCGGTTCGGCAAGCTTGCCGCGCACTACGCGGGCGCGGAGCGCGTCCGCCTGCACCACGATCGCGTCCAGCCCGATACGATCGACCCACTGCTTACCGAAGTGAACGTACCGATCGACTTCGACCTGCTGTCGATCGATATCGACGGCAACGATTACTGGGTGTGGCGCGGCCTGCAAGCGTTTCAGCCGCGCATCGTCGTAATCGAATACAACCCGTACTACACGCCGCCCGAGCGCTGGGTCATGTGCTTCAATCCGGACCACGAATGGGACGGCTCGACTTATTACGGCGCGAGCCTCGAATCGCTTGCGCGTCTCGGCCGCCAGAAAGGTTATGAACTCGTCTGCTGCGACGACATGGGCAACAACGCGTTCTTCGTGCGACGCGACCTGTACCCGCTGCTCGGCATCGCGAACAACGATCCGTCGGTGTTGTTCCGACCGGCGATGTACAAGCTGCGCTACGTCGGACACAACACGTTCCTGACCGGTCATCCGTATCGGCACGGGCCGGCCGAGCACATCTGAATGAATTCGCTCGCCGTTACCTTCGACGAGATTCGCGGTGCGTACGACCTCGGTTGCGGCGGGCCGCCGACGCAAGTGAGCGAACGGGTGTGGCATCTGCCGGCCGACAGCGGCGCGGGTGTGGCGGTCAAACTCTATGCACTCGAACACCATGCGCGCGCAGTCAAGGAAACCGCCATCCTCGCGCATCTGGAAACGCACGGCGATACGCGCTTCCATGTGCAGACGCTGAAGCGCACGCGATCCGGCGCATCGCTGTGGTCAGGACAAAATTCTCACGCGATGCTGACGCGCTGGGAAGCCGGGCGATTCAAAACCTACGATACGTTCTCGCCAACCGAATGGGATGCGCTCGGCGCGAGTCTGGCCGCGTTGCACCTGAGCCTTGAACGACTGCATCTGCCGTCGCTCGATACGATCCGTGCGCGGCTGACCGCGATCGACGCGGATGCAGTACGCCGCAGCCTGCTGGATGCACTTGACCGAGCGGATGCGAACGCCACCGGCGCCGCGAATCTGCGCCGCTACGTCGATCTCGCGCTGCGCATGCTCGACCGTTACTATCCGGGCAGCATCGATGCGTTTCCGCCCAACGATCCGCAGCACGCGATCCACAACGACTACAACCAGTTCAACTATCTGTTCACGGGCACGCTGCCGCCGCTGATCCTCGACTGGGAAGCATCGATCGGCGCGCCGCGCGAATACGAGCTGGTGCGCTGCCTGAATCATTTGCCGCTGGAGGCGCCGCACCTCGCGCAAGCGTTCGTGCATGCGTACCAGCGGGTGCGGCCCGTGAATCCGGCGCACATTGCGTGGGCGGTGGATGCCGCCTGCTTGCAGCACGTGCTCAAGCTGTGGATCGTACAAGGCTGGCTCGACGATCCGTCTCGCTTCGCATCGCACCTGAACGGTGCGGTGACGATGGCGTCGGCGATGGTGAACGCGCGTGACCGTCTAGTAGATTTCTTTTCCCGCTGCATGGAAACAGGAAGCTGATGTGAGTGCGACTCCGAACGAGATCCCGAATCCCCCGCGCGCCGGCGAGCGGCAGCACGTGTTTCCGCCGCCGCTGGATCGCGATTACCGCGTCGAGGACGGGCGCGTGCAGACGCGCTCGCTGGAAGCGCATATCGTCGATCACTGCAATCTGACCTGTGCGGAATGCTGCTCGCTGTCGCCGCTGTTGCCCGAGTGGCATGCGAGCCCCGAATCGATCGAGGCCGATCTGCGCAAGGCCGCGAAGGTATTGCGTCCGCGCATGTTCAAGCTGGTCGGCGGCGAACCGTTGCTGCATCCGGCGCTCGTCGAACTCGTCGAGCGCGTGCGCGGCACCGGGATCGCGCCCGTGATCTCGGTCACGACGAACGGCCTGAAGCTCGGCGAGATGCCCGACGCGTTCTGGCAAGCGGTGGATGCGCTGACGATCTCGCGCTATCCGAAGCCGGCGCTTTCCGCCGACCTGGTCGCGCATGTCGAGCGCCAGGCGGCGCGCTTCGACGTGCGTCTGAACTGGAAGGTGCAGGACGTGTTCACGACGATGAACCGCGCCCAGCCCGGCACGGACCGCGGCGAAGCCCAGCGCCTGTATCACGATTGCTGGATTCGCGAGCGCTGCCATATGATTCGCGACGGCATGTTCTACACGTGCACGCGTCCCGCGCATTTCCATACGCTGTACAAGGGCGACAAGGATTTTCAGGCCGACGGCCTGCCGCTGCGCGACGACGCGGGCATGCTCGACGCGATGCTCGCCTATCTGCAGCGCGAGACGCCGCTCGAAGCCTGCCTGCATTGCCAGGGCGGCAGCGCGCCGGTCGCGCCGCATCGCATCCTTAAACGCATTGAAGTGGACACCTTGAAGGCTCGTTATCCATGATCGTCGGTACGCGCGACCCGTTCGGTTTCGATCGTCTGCACTACCATCCGCGCAGCGGCGTGTCGGCGTCCGGTATCCGCGCCGTATTGCGGACGTCGGGGCAACCGGCCGGCGCGCCGGACACGGCCGCCATCGCGGGCTACCTGAGCGGCGAGCGCCTGGTCGGCCGCACCGTGCTGCGCGACGTGCTCGCGGTGCCGCCCGGCCACGCACTGGTCCGGTCGCCGCAAGGGCTGACGGCGCAACCGGCGCCCGAGCGGCCGCGGCAAGCCGATCTCGACGCCGTGCTGCGCGCGTCGCTGCAACGTGCGCTCGACAGCGGCAAGCGCGTCGCGCTGGCGCTGAGCGGCGGGCTCGATTCGGCGCTGCTGCTTGCGTTGTTGCGCGAGCTCGGCGCATTGCGGCACGTGACGGCCTATATCCTCGCGACCGACATGCCCGATTACTGCGAACTCGACGCGGCGCTCGAACTCGCCGGGCAGATGCAGGCGAACGTGAAGATCGTGCGCGCCAACGAGGCCGATTTCATCGCGGCGCTGCCGAGAACGACCCACGCGGTCGAGGAGCCGATGTTCAACCTGCATCCGGTCGCGAAGCTGCTGCTGGCCGACGCGATGGCGGCTGACGGCATCGAGCTGGCGATTACCGGCGACGGCGCGGATCAGGTATTGCGCCGCGACGTATCGGCCAACTATCTGCCGCTGTGCCACGCGCTGTTCGACGAGGCGTCGGTCGAGCTGCATCCGCCGTTCGTGGATGCCGCCGTCGTCGCGCATCTGACCAGCATCGCGCCCGACCCGAACAAGCAGTGCCTGCGCGAGCTCGGGGCGCGCCTGAACCTGCCGGAGCGTCTCGTGCACGGCCCCAAGCGCGGCCGGCTCGCGCCGGCGATGGATCTCGCGACGCTGCTCGATCGCGACCGCACGCATGCACTGGCCGACGCGCTGGGCCTTGCTGCGCCGACGCTGCAGGCGGATACCGAACGCGTGCTGTGGACGACGCTGACACTGATCCTCGACCATCTCGATCGTCTTCATCCCGATGCCGCGCATCGCCCAACCTGAGCCGCTCATGAAACGTATCCTGTTCTGCGTGGTGCCCGAGAAGGGCCACGTCAATCCGTGCATCGGGCCGGCCCAGCATCTGCGCGCAGCCGGCTGCGACGTCGCGTTCTATGCGCCGGCCGACATCAGCGCCCAGCTGGACGGCGCCGGCGACTTCGCGTTCGTCGGGCCGCGCGAGACGCCCGAGCGCCACGACCTGTCGCGCGGCGCGAGTTTCGCCGCGAACATTCGCGACGCCGACTGGCTGCGGCACTGGATCCGCACGTTGCTGATCGACCTTGCCCCCGCGCAGGTGGACGGCATTCGCGCGGTGCTGCGCGACTGGCGGCCCGACGTGGTCGTGATCGACCCGCTGCTCTATGCCGCGGCGATCGCGGCCGAGCTGGAAGGGCTGCCGTGGGTCTCGATGTCCAATTCGCTGAATCCGGTGCTGCCGGACGATCTCGATTCGGAACTGCTGCGCACGGTGCGCTGGCTCGAACCGGAACGCACGCGGCTGTTCGCGCGCTACGGCCTCAATGCGCGCTTTCGAGGTTGCGACGTGCTGTCGCCGCACCTGACGATTGCGTTCACGACCGATGCGCTGGTGGGCGCGCCGCCGCCCGGCGTCGAACTGGTCGGCCCGGCGATGCCGTCGGGCCCGCGCGGCGACGAGACGGCGTTCCCGTGGGAACGCGTCGACGCGGATCGCCCGCTCGTCTACATGTCGCTCGGCAGCCAGCTTTACTACCACCCGGAGGTGTTCGCGAAGGTGATCGACGCGACGCGCGCGACCTCGGCGCAACTGGTGCTGTCGGTGGGCGAACTGGTCGATTCGGATCTGCTGCCGGCCGGCGACGAACGCGTGCTCGCGGTGCGTTACGCGCCGCAACTGGCGCTGCTGCGGCGCACGCACGCGTTCGTCAGCCACGGCGGCGCGAATTCGGTGATGGAGTCGCTCGCGTGCGGCGTGCCGATGCTGCTGTCGCCGTTCTGCAACGACCAGTTCCATTCGGCGCATTTCGTCGAGCGGGCCGGCGCGGGCTGCGTGCTCGATCTGCAGCGGGCCGGCGTTACGGACATTACGGATGCGCTCGAACGCCTGTTGCGCGCCGGACCGTTGCGCGAGCAGGCGGCGCGAATTCGCGACAGCTATGCCGCGCGCGACGGCTCCGCGCAAGCCGCCCGCCTGATCAGCGCACTCGCTTCAGGAAGCCGCCTGGCGACAGCGTCATGAGCACGCGGTCCTCGATGTCGTGGTCGATTTCGAACCGGTCGTCGCGGGCGAGAAATTCACGCGCGGCCGTGGCCGGATTGTTGCCGCGGCCGTACGGCTTGCCGTCGAACATCGACTCGGGCAGGTACTCCATGATGGTGTCCATCACGATCGCGTAGCTGCCGGGCGTCACGAGCGGCGCATAGCATTCGAGTTCGCGCAGCACGTGCGCGTGCGTATGCGTGAGATCGAGGATGGCCATCACGCGCGCGTCGTCGTCGATCTGCGCGTGCACCGATGCGAGCGTGTCGGCCGCGCACGATTCGCCTTCGATCAGCACGATGCGATGGGCGAGCCGATGCGATTGCAGGCGCTGGCGGACCTCGTCGCGCAGGCGCGGTTCGATCGCGACGACGCGGCCCGGGGTGCCGGCCAGATCGAGCATCGACGCGGTGAACACGACGCCGCCGCCCGCCGCGACGCCGGTCTGGACGATGCAGTCGGGGCGCTCGCGCCAGATCAGTTCCTGCAGCGCGAGCATGTCGCCGGGCAGATGGAAGAAGCGCTCGCCGAGCCAGCGGGTCTGGAACAGATGGCCGAATTCGGCGGCGCGCGTCAGCCATTCGATGTTGATGTCCCGCATGCGGGCCGAAGGACGCTCTGACATGATCAATGCAACGAGTAGGAGTGAGGTGAAAACGCTGGAACCGTGGCTTCACCGGTACTGGAACATCGGGCCGGCGCGCCTGCAGGCGCTGGCGTCGGGCCATACTAACAAAACGTATCTCGTCGAGTGCGACGCGGGGTGCACGGTCCTGCGCGTATCGTGGTCCGGCAAGCCGGTCGGGCAAATGCAGCGCGAGGCGTCGATCCTCGGCCGTCTCGGCGAGGCGCGCACGGCGCGGCTGCTGCCCGCGCTGCCACGGCTGCGGCCGACCGTCGATGCACAAACCGGCGTGCAGATGCCGGACGGAAGGTGGCTGCATCTGTTCGAGCAGATCGACGGCCGTCCCGGCCTCCCGGACGACGCGCACGCGGGGGCGACCGATGCGATGCGCACGCTTGCGCATCTGCATACGGCGCTGGCCGCGATACCGGCAAGCGAAGCGGCGCCGCTCGCGTGGCTGTCGGCCCGTCATGCGCGTGTCGCGGCGCGTGCGATGCCGTCGCTGCCTGGCGATCTGCGCGACGCCTACGACACGGTGATCCGGCGAATCGGCATACATCTCGACGCGGCAGCCTCGTGGCTCACGGGGGCAGTGCATTGGCTGCACGGCGACTATCACGCGGGCAACCTGCTGTATGTCGGCAACGCGGTGAACGGCGTGCTGGATTTCGACGATGTGGGGCAGGGAGCGCAATGGCTCGAAGCGGCCTTTGCGTCGTTCGCGCTGTCGCGCGATGCGGGCCGGGATGACGGCTTCGTGTTCGATCGCGGGCGATGGAACGCCGGTCTGGAGACCTATGCGGCGACGCGGCCGGATGCGGCGCCGGATTGGTTGCGCGACAACGACGACGCGCTGATGACGCTGTTCTGCGCGGACCAGACGCTGATCCATCTCGAAGCGGCGCAGCGCGGGCTGTGGATGCCGGGCCCCGGCATCGGATTCCTCGGCGGCTGGCGCCAGTTGCTGGACGGGGCGGGGCCCGCGAGTTAGCCGGCCGTCGCGTCAGCGCGGCCGGTTCAGGAACAGCCGCACGGCCTCGACCGTGTTGGGCCGCGCGTCGCCGTGCCGCGATCCGTCATGCAGGCAGAACAGTACGTCGCGATGCTGTGCCGTGCAGGCGTCGACATGCGCGCACATCGCGTCGAACAGCGCCTGCGGCGACGGCGCCGGCCGTTGCCAGTCGTCCAGTATCGCGGTCCAGCCCGTGTGTTCGCGTGGCAGGCGCGCGAGCACGGCGGCGCGATCGTCCCGCGGCATCAACCCGTACGGAAGACGCAGCGGAATCGCGTTCGGTGCGGGAAGGCCGGCGCGGCGGTAGACGCCGCGAATCAGCGCGTCGGTCGTGTCGATCTCGTCGATCAGTGCGGCGTCAGCGAGCACGCCGGGTTTCGCGTGCGAATAGGTGTGATTGCCGAGCCGATGGCCTTCGCGCACGATTCGCGTCGCGACGCCGGGTGCGTCCGCCAGGTGCTGGCCGAGCACGAAGAAGGTCGCCGAGCACGAGGCGTCGCGCAGCACGTCGAGCAGCGCGGGCGTCGAGGGGCCGGGGCCGTCGTCGAAACTGAGGTGAATGGAGATCATCGGTCGCCGGGGCCGCTCATTGAACCGGCTCGATGGCCAGTGGGCACCTGCCCACCGGACGCAGCCCGGTGCCGGTCCATTCGTAGAAGAACCGGGCCGCTTTCGCGGTGCCGGCGTCGCAATCGTCGTCGAAGCAGCCGGCGACGATCAGCAGCCTGCTGCCGGCTCGGAAGTCGACGCGCTCGTCGTCGTTGCCCATCACGCCCGAGATGGCTTTCACGCCGGGCATCGTGTACGTCGCGCCCGTGTTCTTGTCGACGATCGCGAAATTTCGGCAATCCGTTCCGCAACCCCAGATCGCGATGCGATAGTGACCGGCAAAATTGGCCGGTTGCGCGAATTCGTCGCGAATGACGGTGCGGTACAGGCGCGCCTCCTTGCTCGTGAGCCGCGGCGCGGCAGCCGGTTTGCGTGGCGTGCGGGCAGCGGCCGGTGCCGGATAGCGATCGAACGAAGGCGAGGTACAGGACGCGGCCGCCGTGGTGGCGGGCGCAGCCTCTGCAGCCTGGGCAGCGCCGGCACGGCCCATCAGCGCAGTAGATGCGACGGCGATCAGCAGAAATCGATGGGCAAGCGCCATGCGAATGTCCTTCGTGTTCGAGGTGAATGTCGAGCCGCAGCCAGCCGAACGGCCGGCGACGACGATTCTATGACGCTTCGCGCGGGCTGGCGACACGGCACGGCACGGCGGCTGCGCAACTGCCGATCCGGCGATGCCGCGCGGAATCGTCCGTCAAGCATCGTCAAATCGCCGCGATATATCACGATGCCTGACGTTTCATGTGGCTTCGAAGGCTGTCCTGCCCCGGTCGATTGCGTATCCTTGGATGCGATTCGCGGTATTCATGCAGTCACAACCGGGAGGCTTTACATGAATGCACGTCTTTACCGCGCGACCGTTGCCGGTGCGCTGATCGGATTGCTCGCGCCGTTTTCGGTCGCCCATGCGCAACTGGGCGACGTCCTGAAACAGGTCGGTGGTGGTGGCGATTCGGGCGGTAGCGCGGGCGGGGCGCTCGGCAACCTCGGCAGCCTTGGAGGCGCACTGACGGGTGGCGGCGGTGCGTCGCTGACGCCGGGCAGCACCGGCAACGTCGCGGGCCTGCTGCAGTTCTGCATCCAGAACAACTATCTCGGCGGCGCGACGGGCAACGGCGCATCGTCGGTGAAGGACGCGCTGCTCGGCAAGCTCGGCGGCAACGCGTCCGCGTCGTCCGACAGCGGCTATACGAGCGGTGCCAGCGGGATTCTCGACGCCGGCAATGGCAGCAAGCTCGACCTGAGCGGCGGCGGCCTGAAGCAGCAGGTGACCAAGCAGATCTGCGACAAGGTGCTGACGCAGGCGAAATCGCTGCTGTAAACACACCGGCACGCATCGCGCGTGCCGGCGCCGGGGGCGGTGCGCAGGTGCCGCATCCCGTCAGCCATTCCGGCCGTGACGTTCGTCACGGCGAAAAGCACGTCGTGCGAGTCGATGCCGCGACCCGCGCAAGGCGCAAGGCGGTGACTGCGCGGCTCAATCCGCCAGCCGCTTGTCCGCGAGCGCCTTGCAGCAGTCTTCGTACACCCATTGCACGAGTTTGGCCCGATAGTCGAGATCGTCGGTATCGACGATTTCCTCGACCGCGTCGCGCGCCCACGACGCGTCGACGAACCCCGCATGCCGCTTCGCGATGTCCTGCGCGAGCGCCGCGAGCTTGGCGACCGACAGCCAGTCGGCCTGGCGGTGATGGCGGTCGAGCCAGCGGTGCGCGGCCTGCACCTGGAACGCGGCGTCCGGCCATGATTCGTTGAGGTAAAACGCGCCGAGGTTGCCGCAGGTGAGCCAGCAAAGCAGCTCCAGGCGGTCTTGCGAGCCGAGGGTATGGGATGCGTCGGACATGGCAGCGCTCACGAAGTGCGTCGATTCCGGGCGGCGCCGGCCGCAGCGGGCCGGTGCCGATAATAAAAACATAGCACGATGCGGGCCCGGCCGCGCACCCGGGCGGATGCTGACGTGGCGGCGGCCCGACGAATGCCTTCCCGGCCATGCGCGGCGGACGGCGGAGCACCGGCGTGATGACGTGCCGGTCCTTTCGAATCGCTGTCATTCGTCACACCAGTCACCGAAACGCTCGCTAGAATGGCGGCTTCCCTGGAGGCGGAACACGATGAAAATCTACGACCAGTTCTACATCGACGGCGCATGGCGCAAACCGTCCGGCACCGGCACCATCGACGTGATCGATTCGGGCACCGAAGCCGTGATCGGCCGGATTCCCGAGGGCGTTGCGTCCGACGCGCAGGACGCGATCCGCGCGGCGCGCGCGGCGTTCGATGCGTGGGCGGCCACGCCGGCCGCGACGCGCGCGGGCTACCTGCGCAAGATCGTCGAGCGCCTGCAGGCGCGCAGCGAGGAACTCGCGCAGTCGATCACCGGCGAAGTCGGCATGCCGATCAAGCTGTCGCGCGCGATTCAGGTCGGCGGCCCCATCTATAACTGGAAGGCGTACGCGAAGCTGGCCGAATCATTCGAATTCGAGGCGCAGGTCGGCAATTCGCTGGTGGTGCGCGAACCGGTCGGCGTCGTCGCGGCGATCACGCCGTGGAACTATCCGCTCAACCAGATCACGCTGAAGGTTGCGCCGGCGCTCGCGGCCGGCTGCACGGTGGTGCTCAAGCCGTCGGAAGTCGCGCCGCTCAACGCGTTCATGCTCGCCGAAGCGATCCACGAGGCCGGGCTGCCGGCCGGCGTGTTCAATCTCGTGTGCGGGTATGGCCCGGTCGTTGGCGAGGTGCTGGCCACCGATCCGGACGTCGACATGGTGTCGTTCACCGGCTCGACGCGCGCGGGCAAGCGCGTGGCCGAACTGGCGGCCGCGGGCGTGAAGCGCGTCGCGCTGGAGCTGGGCGGCAAGTCGGCGTCGGTGATCCTCGACGATGCCGATTTCGCGACGGCGGTAAAGGGCACGGTCAACGCGTGCTACCTGAACGCGGGCCAGACCTGCTCCGCGCATACGCGGATGCTGGTGCCGGAAGCGCGCTACGAAGAAGCGCGCGAACTCGCGAAGGCCGCCGCCGAAGCGTACGTCGCGGGCGACCCGCGGCAGGATGCGACGCGTCTCGGTGCGCTGGCGTCGGCCGCGCAGCAGCAGCGCGTGCAGGCCTACATCCAGCGCGGCATCGACGAAGGCGCGGAACTCGTGACGGGCGGCACCGGCTTGCCGGAAGGGCTCGCGAAGGGCTTCTTCGTGAAGCCGACCGTGTTCGGCCGGGTCGATCCGAAAGCGACGATCGCGCAGGAAGAAATCTTCGGGCCGGTGCTGTCGATCATCACCTATCGCGATGAAGACGAAGCCGTGCGGATCGCGAACGATTCGCCGTACGGGCTCGGCGGCGCGGTGTGGGCCGGCAGCGACGAACGCGCGCTGCGCGTCGCGCGCCGCATCCGCACCGGGCAGGTCGACATCAACGGCGGCACGTGGAACGGCGCCGCGCCGTTCGGCGGCTTCAAGCAGTCGGGGTACGGCCGCGAGAACGGCGTGTACGGGCTCGACGAGTATCTCGAGTACAAGTCGATGCAGTTGAAGCCGGCCAGGCCGGCCTGAACGCCGCGCGCGGCCCGAACCGGAAAATACGGCACGCTTGCGTGCCGTTTTTTATTGACGGCCGTCAAGGTGCGCGGCGGTGGATCGTCGATCATCGCGGTTCCGATGTTCCGACGAGGTTTCAGATGACCGTACGCACTTCCTTTCCGCCGCTGACGATCCGCGGCCGCACCTTGCTGCCCGTCGTGCAGGGCGGCATGGGCGTCGGCATCTCCGCGCACCGGCTGGCGGGCAGCGTCGCGCGCGAAGGCGCGGTCGGCACGATCGCGAGCATCGACCTGCGCCACCATCATGCGGATCTGCTTGCGCGGTGCCGCGCGCAACCCGATCGCGCGACGCTCGAGGCGGCGAATCTCGACGCGCTCGCGCGCGAGATCCGTCTCGCGAAAACGTACAGCGAAGGGCGCGGGATGATCGCGGTCAACGTGATGAAGGCGGTCAGCGCGCAGGCGGACTACGTGCGGGTCGCGTGCGACGAGGGCGCGGATGCGATCGTGATGGGCGCGGGCCTGCCGCTCGACCTGCCCGACCTCACGCAAGGGCACGACATCGCGCTGATCCCGATCCTGTCGGACAGCCGCGGGATCGCGCTGGTGCTGAAGAAGTGGATGAAGAAGGGGCGCCTGCCCGATGCGATCGTGATCGAGCATCCGGCGCACGCGGGCGGCCACCTCGGCGTCACGCAGATCGACGACATGCACGACGCCCGCTTCGATTTCGCGCGCGTGCTGGACGAAACCGCGCAAGTGATGGCGTCGCTCGGCATCGCCCGCGACACGATCCCGCTGATCGTGGCCGGCGGGATCAACAGTCACGACACGGTGCGCGCGGCGTTCGCGGCCGGCGCGAATGGCGTGCAGGTGGGGACGCCGTTCGCGGTGACGGAAGAAGGCGACGCGCATCCGCACTTCAAGCGCGTGCTCGCCGATGCGACGCCCGACGACATCGTCGAATTCGTCAGCGTGACGGGCCTGCCCGCGCGTGCGGTGAAGACGCCGTGGCTCGATCGTTACCTGCGCAACGAGACACGCATTCGCAACAAGCTCGGCGCGTTCAAGCAGCGCTGCCCGACCGCGCTCGAATGCCTGAGCGTATGCGGGCTGCGCGACGGCATCGAGAAGTTCGGCCATTTCTGCATCGACACGCGGCTCGCGGCCGCGCTGCGCGGCGACGTCGCAAACGGGCTGTTCTTCCGCGGCCGCGAAGCATTGCCGTTCGGCCGTGCGATCCGCAGCGTGCGCGATCTGCTCGACCTGCTGCTGACGGGCAGTGCGACCGAGCCTGCGGCAAACCGTCCCACGTTTACGCTGGCTTGACCAATATCAAGATGACGAAAAGACCCTACAGGGAGAATGGAAACCATTCTTTGGGGGTCCGTACCATGCATAAAACGATTCGAACTTGTGTCACCGCCGCCGCCGTCGCGGCCGCCATCGCGATGCCGTCGCTGTCGCACGCGGCGTCGCCGGGCGACGGCATCAACCAGGGTGACGTACTGGTCCGGCTGCGCGCGATCAGCATCCAGCCGAACGAGCGCGCGAGCGACACGCTCGGCGCGATCAACACGGGCGTGAACAACGCGATCGTGCCCGAGCTCGACTTCACGTACATGATCCGCGACTACCTCGGCGTCGAGCTGATCCTCGGCACGTCGCGGCATCAGCTGACGTCGAGCCTCGGCAATCTCGGCGGCGTGGGCGTGCTGCCGCCGACGCTCTTGCTGCAGTATCACTTCAACCATGCGGGCAAGGTGCGCCCGTACGTCGGCGCCGGGTTGAACTACACGTACTTCTACAACAACGGGCTTAACGTCGGCGGGGAGGGCGTGTCGATCAACAAGAGCAGCTTCGGCCCCGCGCTGCAGTTCGGCGTGGACGTGCAGTTGACCAAGAAGGTGTTCATGAACGTCGACGTGAAGAAGATCTGGATGAGCACCGATGCGACGCTGGGCGACAAGGGCATCGGCACGCTGCACATCGATCCGCTGATCGTCGGCGTGGGCGTCGGGATGAAGTTCTAGACGCGACGGAACAAGAACAGAGTTGGGGTTGGCGGCATGGCGGTCTGCATGCCGCTTTTTTTATGGGCGACGGATTTACAGCTTGTCGTACTGGAAGCGCATCGCGGTGCCTTCGCGCGTGATGCGCTCCCACACCGCGCGCTTTTCGTCGTCGCTCAGGAATACCCAGTTCGAGACTTCGGCGGCCGTGCGGCCGCAGCCCTTGCAGACTTCGTCGAAGAGCGTCGAGCACACGCCGATGCAGGGGCTGTCGGGGAGGTCGTGAAGATTGGAGGCCATCGGAGGGTTCGCGCAATTGAATCGTCAGCCGCCATTTTAATGCATCGCGGCGACCCGGCCGGACGCTCGCGCCGGCGTGTTGTCCCGGCGCGGGAGCGGGACAGTCGGGCAGCGCGTCGGGCGCGGTCGCCGGGCAGGCGCACCCGGCATGCGCACGCAGCTTCGCCGCTGTCCGTTTTTCCGGTGGACAGCCGCCGATTACCCGATAGAATTCCCCCGGAACGCCCCGCCGCACGGGCGGCCCGACGGGCCGGCGGCGGGAATCTGTTCCGTTTGCGCGACACCGGCATGATTTTTTTGTGACGGGGCGCGAATGATGGTAGTTTTCGGGGTTTTCGAGGGGCGGCGCGCCGGAATGCGTCGCCATGACGAGGCAGACGGCAGCCGGGCAACGCGTCCGGCCGGAGGGAGAACGGGATGAAAGCAAAGGTAGTGGGCCGGTTCGCAGCGCTCGCGCTGTGCGTGGGTGCGTCGGCGGCGGCGGCGAAGGATACGCAGCTCAATGTCTATAACTGGTCGGACTACATTGCGAAGGACACGATCCCGAACTTCGAGAAGCAGACGGGCGTCAAGGTCCGCTACGACAACTACGACAGCGACGACACGCTGCAGGCGAAACTGCTGACGGGCAGCTCGGGCTACGACATCGTCGTGCCGACCAGCAACTATGCGGGCAAGCAGATCGCCGCCGGCATCTTCGCGCCGCTCGACAAGTCGAAGCTGCCGAACCTCAAGTATCTCGATCCGCAACTGATGGCGCTCGTCGCCGGCGCGGACCCGGGCAACAAGTACTCGGTGCCCTGGGCATACGGCACGACCGGTCTCGCGTACAACCTGACGAAGGCACAGCAGGCGCTCGGCAAGGTGCCGCTCGACAACTGGGACATCCTGTTCAAGCCGGAAAACCTCGCGAAGCTGAAGACCTGCGGCGTGTCGGTGCTCGACGCGCCCGACCAGATGTTCGCGGCGGCGCTGCACTACATCGGCAAGGATCCGATGAGCACGAACCCGGCCGACTACAAGGCCGCGATGGACGTGCTGAAGAAGATCCGTCCGTACATCACGCAATTCAACTCGTCGGGCTACATCAACGACCTGGTCGGCGGCGACATCTGTTTCGCGTACGGCTGGTCGGGCGACGTCGTGATCGCGAAGCATCGCGCGATCGAGGCGAAGAAGCCGTACAAGGTCGAGTACTACATTCCGAAGGGCGGCGCGCCGGTGTGGTTCGACGTGATGGCGATCCCGAAGGATGCGAAGAACAAGGAAGCCGCGCTGCAGTGGATCAACTACATCGAGGATCCGAAGGTGCACGCGGCGATCACCAACGCGGTGTACTACCCGAGCGCCAACGCCGAGGCACGCAAGTACGTGCGGCCCGACGTCGCGAACGACCCGGCCGTCTATCCGCCGGCCGACGTCGTGAAGACGCTGTTCCTGCTCAAGCCGCTGCCGCCTGAAATCCAGCGTCTGCAGACGCGTCTGTGGACCGAGCTGAAGTCGGGCCGCTGACGCGAGCCGAAGTGAATCAGCAGTCATGAAGCCCCTGGTGCCCCCGGGGGCTTTGTTCGTCTAACGCAGGAGAGAAGCAGCACATCATGAATAGCCAGTCGGGCGCGCCGGTCGCGGGCGCGCCGTTCTCCGTTTCCTCCTCCGGCGCCGATGCGCGCGCCGAGAACTTTGTCCAGATCGTCGACGTCGTCAAGAAATTCGGCGACACCGAAGCCGTGCGCAGCGTCAACCTGACCGTGCGCCAGGGCGAGCTGTTCGCGCTGCTCGGCAGCTCGGGCTGCGGCAAGTCGACGTTGCTGAGGATGCTCGCGGGCCTCGAGACGGTCACGTCGGGCAAGATCCTGATCGACGGCGAGGACCTCGCGCAGATGCCGCCGTACAAGCGGCCCGTGAACATGATGTTCCAGTCGTATGCGCTGTTCCCGCACATGTCGGTCGAGTCGAACGTCGCGTTCGGGCTGAAGCAGGAAGGCACGCCGAAGGCCGAACTGAAGGCGCGCGTCGCATCCGCGCTCGAACTCGTGCAGATGGGCAAGTATGCGAAGCGCAAGCCGCATCAACTCTCCGGCGGCCAGCAGCAGCGTGTGGCCTTGGCCCGCTCGCTGGTCAAGCGCCCGAAGCTGCTGCTGCTCGACGAGCCGATGTCCGCGCTCGACAAGCAGATCCGCCAGCGCACGCAGATCGAACTCGTCAACATCCTGAACAAGGTCGGTGTCACCTGCATCATGGTCACGCACGATCAGGAAGAGGCGATGACGATGGCGAACCGCCTCGCGGTGATGAGTGAAGGCCAGATCGTGCAGATCGGCTCGCCGAACGAAGTGTACGAATACCCGAACAGCCGCTTCTCGGCCGAATTCATCGGTTCGACGAACCTGTTCGACGGCGTGACGGTCGAGGACGAGCCCGATCACGTGTACATCGAATCGCCGGAACTGCCGAGCCGGCTGTACGTGAGCCACGGGATCTCCGGCCCGCTCGGGATGCCGGTCACCGTGTCGGTGCGCCCCGAGCGGATCGCGCTCACGCGCAAGCCGCCCGAAGGCGCGTTCAACTGGGCGCGCGGCCGGATCAGCAACGTCGCGTACATGGGCGGCTATTCGCTGTATCACGTGAAGCTCGACGGCGGCAAGGCGGTGATCGCGAACGTGTCGAGCCTCGCGATTTCCGAACTCGACACGCCGGCGCTCGGCGACGAGATCTACGTGCGCTGGAGCGCGACCGCCGGCGTGGTGCTGACGTCATGAACGCGTTCAAGTCCCTGCTCGAGTGGCCGGTGCGGCGCTTCAACCTGACGGGCGCCACGGCGGTCGTGGCCGGGCCGTTCACGTGGCTCGTGCTGTTCTTCCTCGTGCCGTTCGTGCTGGTCGTGAAGATCAGCTTCGCGGAGCTGCAGCTCGGTATTCCGCCGTATACGGAGCTCGCGTCGTACGCGGACGGCGTCGTGCACATCGCGCTGAACCTGTCGCACTACGCGTTCCTGTTCACGGACAGCCTGTATTTCGCGACCTACGTGAACTCGGTGTGGGTCGCCGCGATCACGACGCTGCTGTGTTTGCTGCTCGGCTATCCGATGGCGTACTACATCGCGCGCTCGAACCCGGCTACCCGCAACCTGCTGATGATGGGCGTGATGCTGCCGTTCTGGACGTCGTTCCTGATCCGCGTGTATGCGTGGATCGGCATCCTGAAGAACAACGGGCTGCTGAACAACTTCCTGATGTGGATCGGGCTCACGCATACGCCGATCGAGCTGTACCGCACGAATTACGCGGTGTACATCGGGATGGTGTATTCGTACCTGCCGTTCCTCGTGATGCCGCTCTATGCGCACCTCGTGAAGATGGACCTGCGCTTGCTCGAGGCCGCGTACGACCTCGGCGCGAAGCCGTGGAAGGCGTTCGTGCAGATCACGCTGCCGCTGTCGAAGAACGGCATCATCGCGGGCTGCCTGCTGGTGTTCATCCCGGCGGTCGGCGAGTACGTGATTCCGGAGCTGCTCGGCGGCGCGAATACGCTGATGATCGGCCGCGTGATGTGGAACGAGTTCTTCAACAACGCGGACTGGCCGATGGCGTCTGCCGTGACCTGCGCGATGGTGCTGCTGCTGCTCGTGCCGATGGCGATGTTCCAGCACTTCCAGGCGAAGGAACAGGGAGGCCGCCGATGAAGCCGAATCGCTACCTGCAGTTCGCGGCGCTGTTCGTCGGCTTTGCGTTCCTGTACATCCCGATCATCAGCCTGATCGTCTATTCGTTCAACGAGTCGAAGCTCGTCACCGTGTGGTCGGGCTTCTCGTTTCGCTGGTATGCGGCGCTCGTGGAGGACGACGAGTTGCTGACGGCCGCGTGGCTGTCGCTGAAGATCGGCGTGCTGACCGCGTTCGCGTCGGTGTTCATCGGCACGTGGGCCGGCTTCGTGCTCGCGCGGATGGGCCGCTTTCGCGGCTTCGCGCTGTTCAGCGGGATGATCAACGCGCCGCTCGTGATTCCCGAGGTGATCCAGGGGATCTCGCTGCTGCTGCTGTTCATCGAGCTCGCGAAGTGGATCGGCTGGCCGGCCGAGCGCGGCGTGTTCACGATCTGGCTGGGCCACGTGATGCTGTGCATCTCGTACGTCGCGATCATCGTGCAGTCGCGCGTGCGCGAGCTGAATCCGTCGCTGGAAGAAGCCGCGCTCGATCTCGGCGCGACGCCGCTGAAGGTGTTCTTCACGATCACGCTGCCGCTGATCTCGCAGGCGCTGATCGCGGGCTGGCTGCTGTCGTTCACGCTGTCGATCGACGATCTGGTGCTGTCGGCGTTCCTGTCGGGCCCCGGCTCGACGACGCTGCCGCTCGTCGTGTTCTCGCGCGTGCGCCTCGGGCTGAACCCGGAGATGAACGCGCTCGCGACGCTGTTCATCATCGCGGTGACGGCCGGCGTCGTGATCGCGAACTTCGTGATGCTGCGTCAGGAACGCAAGCGGCTGGCAGGGTTCGCGGCCTGACGCGCCGATTGCGGCCATCATGAAAAACGCCCGGTGCCGACGACGAGTCGGGCCGGGCGTTTCGTTTTGGCGGCGCGTAACGATCGCCGGCGCGTCGCGGTCGTTCATGCGCCGAACGCGGCCTTCGCCAGCAAGCCGAGCGCGACGCACACGAGCACGGCCGCGAAACCGGCCTGCACATGCCGTGCGGCGAGGCGGCGCGACGCACCGCGGCCGGCGGCCATGCCGAGCGCGGTCGCGACGGTGAACCACAGCGTCACGTCGAGCGGCGCGCGCGTGCCCGACACGAGCGTCGCGAGCACGCCGCCGGTGCCGACCAGCGCGATCACCATCAGCGAGGTCGCGACCACTCCATGCATCGACACGTTCGTGAACTTGCGCAGCATCGGCACGATCACGAAGCCGCCGCCGACGCCGAGCAATCCCGTCATCAAGCCCGTGACCGCGCCGGTGGATGCCAGCGCGATGCCCACGGGCCACGACCACACGAGCCGGCCCGTATCGGGATTCACGCGGCCGACGCACAGCGGCGACGCGTGTGCGTCGGCCGCCTGCTGCCGCAGCGCCTGCCGCAGCAGACGGCCGGCGACGACCAGCATCGTCAGCGCGAACAGCGTGAGCAGCAGGCGCTGCGGCAGCACGTGCGCGAGCCGCACGCCGAGCGTGGTCAGCGGCACGCCGGCCACGGCCATCAGCAGCGCCGCCCGATAGCGCACGAGCCCGCGGCGAAAACCTTCGAGCGCGCCGAGCGCGGCGCTGCCGGCCACCGCGACGAGCGCGACCGGCGTGGCCTGCTGCATCGGCCAGCTCATCCCGACGACGAGCGCGGGCACCGCGAGAATGCCGCCGCCGGCGCCGGTCAGGCCGAGCACGGCGCCCACGAAGCCGCCGAGTACGAGAGAAATCAGCATGACGTCATCGCGCTCCGGTCAACGTGCGATCGCGGGCTTCGCGAGCCATTCGCGGCCCTTGAGCATCGCCTTCCAGTAGAGCGGCGGCAACACCCGCTCCTTGAGCAGCCACGCGAGCCGCGACGGGCGCTTGCCGTCGATCAGCCACGCGGGGAAGGTCGGCGCGACCTTGCCGCCGTACAGGAATTCGGCGAGCACGATCTTGCCGCGCTCGACGGTGAGCGGGCATGAGCCGTAGCCGTCGTAGGCGGCGTCGCCGTGCGCGCGGCCGAGCGACGCGAGCAGGTTGTGCGCGACGACGGGCGCCTGCTTGCGGGCGGCCGCGGCCGTTTTCGCATTGGTCGTGTTGGTGACGTCGCCGAGCGCGTAGATGTCCTCGAACTGCTTGTGGCGCAGCGTCGCCGGATCGACGTCGATCCAGCCGGCCGCGTCGGCGAGCGGGCTCGCGCGCACGAAGTCCGGCGCTTTCTGCGGCGGCACGACGTGGATCATGTCGAACGCACGCTCGACGGTTTCCTTGCCGCCGTCCGGCAGCGCGCGCGAGAACGTCGCGCGGCGTGCGGGCCCGTCGATCGCGACGAGGTTGTGGCCGAACGACAGCCCGATGTCATAGCTTTTCACGTACTCCATCAGCGCGGGCACGTAATCGGCGACGCCGAACAGCGCGCCGCCCGCATTCAGGAATTCGACGTTCGCGGCGTCGAGGCGCCCGGTGCGCCGCCAGTGGTCGCACGACAGGTACATCGCCTTTTGCGGCGCGCCCGCGCACTTGATCGGCATCGGCGGCTGCGTGAAGAGCGCATGGCCGCCGCGGAACGCGCGCACGAGCTCCCACGTGTACGGCGCGAGATCGTAGCGGTAGTTCGACGTGACGCCGTTACGGCCGAGCGTGTCGGCGAGGCCGTCGATCGCGTGCCAGTCGAGCTTGAGCCCCGGGCACACGACGAGCCTGCGATAGCCGATGCGCCGGCAGCCGTCGAGCACCACCACGTGCGCGTCGGGCTCGAAGCCCGCGACGGCGGCCTGAATTCGCTGCACGCCGCGCGGCAGCAGGTCAGTCATCCTGCGCGCGGTCGTCTCGGGCCGGAACACGCCCGCGCCGACCATCGTCCAGCCGGGCTGGTAGTAGTGGACGTCGGCGGGATCGATCACCGCGATGTCGAGCGAGGCGTCGCGCGCGAGTAGGCTCGACGCGACCGCGATGCCGGCCGCACCGGCGCCGACGATCACGATGTCGTGCCGCGGGTCCACGGCCGGCGCGCTCTGGCGGCCGCCCTGCACGATACGCGAGGCGAGCGCGCTCAGGTCGTAGCCGGCCGCGCCGGCGGTGGCGACGAGGTCCGCCAGCGGGCGCTGCCCGGCCTGCGACAGCGCCCACAGCGTGGCCGAACGCGTGCCGCTGCGGCAGTACGCGAGCACGGGCCCGTCGAGCGATGCGACGAGCGCGCCGAACCGCGCGGCCTGGTCGTCGGTCACCTTGCCGGTATCGACCGGCAGGTAATGCACGTCGATGCCGAGCGGCGCGGCGGCCGCGCGGATCTCGGTGACGGTCGGCTGGTCGGCGCCTTCGCCGTCGGGCCGATTGCAGACGATCGCGCGGATGCCCGCCGCGTGAAGCGCGGGCAGGTCGGCCGCCGCGATCTGCGGCGAGACCAACAGCGTGTCGGTCAGCTTGCGGATGGTGGTCATGTCGGGGTTCTCGGTGGGGTGCGGGCGCTCAGATCGCATCGAGCGGAATCTTCAGGTAGCGCACGCCGTTGCTCTCGGGCTCGGGCAGGTGGCCGGCGCGCATGTTGACCTGCACGGACGGCAGCATCAGCACGGGCATGTCGAGCGTCGCGTCGCGCGCGGTGCGCATCGCGACGAAATCGTCCTCGCTCACGCCGTCCTTCACGTGCACGTTCGCGCGGCGCTGCTCGGCGACGGTCGTCACGAACTGCACGTCGCGGCCGCCCGGCTGGTAGTCGTGGCACAGGTACAGGCGCGTGTCGGGCGGCAGCGCGAGCACCCGCGCGATCGAGCGGTACAGCGTGCGCGCGTCGCCGCCGGGGAAGTCGCAGCGGGCCGTGCCGTAGTCGGGCATGAACAGCGTGTCGCCGACGAACGCCGCGCGCTGCGTCGTGTCGTCCACGCAGTAGGTCATGCACGCGGGCGTGTGGCCCGGCGTGTGCAGCGCGCGGATCGTCAGCGCGCCGAGCGCGAGCGTGTCGCCGTCGTCGACGAGCCGGTCGAACTGGCGGCCGTCTTCCGCGAAACCGGGGCCTGCGTTGAACAGCGTGCCGAACACGTGCTGCACGCGGCGCACGTGCGAACCGATCGCGATCCGGCCGCCGACCCGTGCTTTCAGGTACGGCGCGGCCGACAGGTGGTCGGCATGCACGTGCGTTTCCAGCAGCCAGTGCACGGTCGCGCCGAGTTCGGCGACGCGCGCGATCAGCCGGTCGGCGCTCGCGGTGCGCGTGCGGCCGGATTTCGGGTCGTAGTCGAGCACGCTGTCGATCAGCGCGCATGCGCGGCTCGCCGTATCGAGCAGGAGATAGCTGACGGTGTGGGTGGCCGGGTCGAAAAAACCTTCGACCGACAGGGCGGGGGCGTTGCTCACGGGGTGTCCTCGAACGGGGTTCTGCATCTGCAATGGCGGTCTTTGTCTCAAGAAGCGTGCCAGTCGGTGGCGCAGCATCCGCCGATGTGGCAGGGGCTTGATTCAGCACGGATTTTCGGGGCGTCGGCGGCCCTGAGAAGGTGGTGGCGACATCCGGCGGCAGACGAGGACTGCCACAACTGGCAGTGCCGTGGCAGAATTGGCAGTCAGCCTGGCAGTCCGTCCGGGCGCCCCTTCGCCGAGCGAGCCGCCGCATGAATCCGCACGACACCATTCCGATCGTCCCCGTTTCGCGCCGCGACGCGATGCCGGACGTCCGCGCGCTCGTCGCGTATCTCGAGCAGGACCCGCAGCCGATGATCGTGGTCGACCCCGACTATCGGATCCTCGCGGCGAACGATGCGTACCGGCGCCAATTCGGCGTGGCCGGCGTCGAGCACGTGGGCCGGCACTGTTTCCAGGTGTCGCATCACTACGACGTGCCGTGCGACCAGGCCGGCGAGCATTGCCCGATGAAGCAGGCGCTCGAGTTGCGCGGGCTGAACCGCGTGCTGCACATCCATCACACGCCGCGCGGCCCCGAGCATGTCGACGTCGAGCTGCGGCCGATCTTCGATGCACACGGCAACGTGATCGCGTACGTCGAGCGGCTGACGACGGTGCGCAGCGCGTCCGCGCAGCCGAGCGCGGAAGGGCTCGTCGGCGGCTCGGACGCGTTCAACGCGGCGCTCGGCGCGCTGCAGCGCGTGGCACCCTCGACGCTGCCGGTGCTGCTGCTCGGCGAATCGGGCACCGGCAAGGAGCTGTTCGCCCGCGCGCTGCACGAGGCGAGCGATCGCGCGATGGGGCCGTTCGTCGTCGTCGATTGCTCGGGGATCGCCGAGACGCTGTTCGAGAGCGAACTGTTCGGCTACGAGAAAGGCGCGTTCACGGGCGCGAACCAGCGCAAGCCGGGCCTCGTCGAAACCGCGCAGGGCGGCACGCTGTTTCTCGACGAGATCGGCGACGTGCCGCTGCCGATGCAGGTGAAGCTGCTGCGGCTGATCGAATCGGGCACGTTCCGGCGCGTCGGCGGCGTCGAGGCGCTGCGCGCCGATTTCCGGCTCGTCGCGGCCACGCACAAGCCGTTGCGCGAGATGATCGACGACGGCCGGTTCCGCCAGGATCTCTACTACCGGATCAACGCGTTTCCGATTCCGCTGCCGGCGCTGCGCGAACGGCAGGGCGACGTCGCGCTGCTGGCCGAATCGATCCTGCGGCGGATCGCGAATGCGCGCGGCAAGGCGGGCGACGCGAATGCACGGCCATTCACGCTGACCGAGCGCGCGCGGGCATGCCTCGATGCGTATGCGTGGCCCGGCAACATCCGCGAGTTGCGCAACGTGCTCGAACGCGCGTGCCTGTTCGCCGATGACGGGACGATCCGCGTCGAGCATCTGCCGGCCGAACTCGTCGCGGCAGCGGCGGCGCCGCATGCGCAGGCGGCGGATGCGCGCGGCGTGTCGGACGCGGAGCTCGTCCGGATCGCGTGCGCGTTCGACGGCACGCGCAAGGCGCTGGCCGAGCAACTCGGATTGAGCGAGCGGACGCTGTACCGGCGGATGAAGGCGCTCGGGCTCGGCTCGCGCGAGCGCTGAACGGGCAGGTCGCGCGCGGCTGGCAGCGGCACGCGGCTTTGTCGATAATGGCGTGTTCGATTTCAGTGCTTTCGCTCCCGACGATGAAAAGACATGCCCTTTCGCGTTGCCTGTTGCTCGCAATCGCAGCGCTGGCCAGCCCGGCGCACGCCGCCGACTACACGTGGACCGATGCGGCCGGTGCGCACGCGGTGACACTCGCCAGAACCGCGTCCGGCGACGACGTCGAGCTCAAGGTGTCCGCGACGCTCGACGGCCACCCCGACTGGACGGTGCGCGACTACGTGAAGGATTGCCCGGTCGACGTGATTCTCGATGTCGTACCGAAGTCGATCGAAATGCGCGACCTGCTCGGCAACGGCCGCAAGCAGTTCCTGTTCGCGTACAAGATTGGTTGCCGGGGCGACGTGAGCGCCGATCAGGTCAAGTACTTCCTGATCGACGCGGGCACGAAGTACGTGCTGCGCGGCGAGGAGCTCGTCACGGTCAACGGCAAGTTCGTCGACGGCGGCGCGGCACCCGTGCCGAATGCGGACCTGAAGGCGCAGCCTGCGTTTCTCGGCTATATGACGAAGCGCTGGCGCGGGATCAGCATGCGCAACGACTAGACGGGCGCCGGGCCGTCGTATGCGCGATACCGGTTGCCAATGGTGAAACGGGCGGCACACGGGAACCCCGCCTGCCGCCCGCCCTTCATGCGATCAACGCGCCGGTGCGAGTTGCGCCATCGCTTCGCGCACGAAACCGAGCAGCGTGTCGTCGGTCCACGAATCCTTCGTCAGCGCCGGCTCGTTCATCAGCGCGTGGCGGAATTTCGCGTGCGTGGCCGGATCGTGGCCCGCGTAGCTGCAGAACAGCTCGAGCCAGCGCTGCGCGAGCGCGCGGCCTTGCGGCGAATCGGGCTGGGTGCCCGCATCGATCGCGTCGCGCACGTCGGCCATCAGTTGCGGCCATTCCATCGAGCGTTCGCCGTAGTGCGCCCGCATGAAGCGGATCTCGTCCGGCGCCAGATACTTCTCGAAGAGCCGCATCTTCGTTTCCGCCGAAGCGCGCAGCACGTAGTCTCGCAACGCGGTCGAAATGCCGATCTTCGACTGCATCGACGGTTCGTGCTCGTGCATCAGGTTCAGCTTCGCGAGCAATCTCGGATCGTTGTTCGTGTCGCGCACCAGCAGCGCCATCCAGCGCGCGGCGAGCGCACGCACGCGCTCGTCCTCGGCGGGCACGCCCGCGTCGTGCAGCGCGCGGACCTCGTCGACGAGCGCGATCCATTCCGCGTCGCCGGCCTGGCTCTTCTGGTACATCGGCAGGCGCGCGAGTTCTTCCTCGGAAAAATATTTGTCGTACACGGTCATCAACTCCAGTGTGGTGAGCCAATCGGCCAGTTCCGGCTCGGTGCCCGCCGCGAGCTGCGCATGCAGGCTCGCGAGCCGCTCGCGCAGCTGCGCGGTTTGCGCGAGCTGGCGGTCGAGCGACACGATCTGTCTGGCGACGAGATCGACGAGCGGGGTACCGGGCTGGTTCAGGTAGTCGCCGATTTCGGCGAGCGACAGTCCGAAGCGACGCAGGGCCTGGATCTGGTGGAGCCGGGCGATGTCGTCGCGGTCGTACAGCCGGTAGCCGTTGTCGGCGCGCGCCGAAGGCGTCAGCAGACCGATTGCGTGATAGTGATGAAGCGTGCGGACGGTCAGCCCGCTGCGTTTCGCCAGGTCTCCCACTTTCAGCCGCATTCGTTTCTCCGTTCGGTGCGCACACTGGAGTCTCGAACGTTACGCTACGTGAGGGTCAAGCGGAAGATCGGCGATCGGACAGGCGTGGCGGGGAGCCGCACGCGCGTCCGATCGAAGGGGGGGTTACTGCGCCGAAGGGGCGGCGTCGGGCGTGGCGGTGCGTGCCTGCGTGCCGGCCATGCCGGCCGTGCCGTCGCCGGCCGCGTGGCCGGTTTTACCCGACTTGTCACCGGTGTCGGCCGGCGGCGTGCCCATCGCCTGGTAAAGCCGCGCGGTATCCGCGAACCGTGCGCCGGTCGCGCGAATCTCGTCGAGCCGCGCATTGCGGTACTGCAGTTCGCTCGCTCGCGCCGCTGACGGCGGCAGCGCGCCGAGCCGCACGCGGGCGGCCGCGTCGTCGTATGCGCCACGGGCGGACAGCGCGGCGCGCGACGACGCATCGAGCGCCTCCGCGTCGTGCTCGAGCGCCGCGAGCGAATCGGCGACGTTCTGGAACGCGCCGAGCACCGCCTGCTTGTACTGGTCGACCGCGGCCTCGTAGGTCGCCTTCGCCGCGCGGCGCTGGGCGAGCAGCGCGCCGCCATGGAAGATCGGCTGGCTCAGCGACGCGCCGACGTTCCAGATCGCGCCGGCGCCCGACAGCATCGCCGGCCAGCTGAAACCGCCTTTGCCCATCGCCGCCGACAGCGACAGTTGCGGAAACATCTGCGCGGTCGCGAGGCCCACTTCGGCGGCGGCGGCCTTCAGCCCCGCGTCGGCGGCCTGGATGTCGGGGCGGCTTTGCAGCAGGTCCGTCGGCACGACGACGGGCACCTGCTCGGGCAGGTGCAGATCGGTCAGCGCGAGATCGGCCGGCGGCCGGTCGGGCGTGCGGCCGACCAGCACCGCGAGCGCGTGGCGCGCCGAGTCGCGCTGCTGGCGCAGTGCGGGCAGGCTCGCGGCGAACGTGTCGGCGCTTTGCCGGGCGTTCAACGCGTCGCTGCGCGAGGCCGAACCGAGCGCATGGCGGCGCTCGGCGTCGTGCGCCTGGTCGTTCGCGAGCGCGACGAGCCGCTCGGTCGTGTCGATCTGCGCATTGAGCACCGACACGGTGATCGATGCGGTCACGATGTTCGCGGCCAGCGCGCGCCGCGCGGATTCGAGCTGGAACGCACTGACGTCGACGCGTTTCGCGAGCGCGCGGTTCGCGAAACGCGACACGCCGAACAGGTCGACCGTGTAGCTCGCCTGCAGTTGCCCGACGAACGTGTCGTACAGCAGCGTCGGCGCGCCGAGCGCGGGAATCGGCACGCCGAGCGCGCGCTGGCGCGTGGCCTGGCCGCCCGCGTCGATCGACGGCAGCATCGAGCTGCCGATCTGACCGCGCAACTGTTCGCGCGCGGCATCCAGCGAATGCGACGCCGCGCTGAGCGTCGGGCTGTTGCGCAGCCCTTCGTCGACGAGCGCGTTCAGCGCATCGGAGCGGTACTGTTTCCACCAGTCCGGCACCGGCTGCGCGCCGACCTCGAACTGCTGCGCGACGCCGTGCGCGGACACGGTCTGCTCGACTTGCGGCGCGGCGCCGTAGTGCGCGGGCGACGGCATCGCAGGCGGCTCGCCGCTCGGCGCGAACCATGCGCAGCCCGCGAGCGGGCCGGCAAGGCTCACCACCGCGAGCGCACGCACGGCTTTCGTTTTCAGGGTCATCGATCGATCCATGGTCAGGCTCCCGACGGCGCGGCAGGCGTGCCGCCTGGCGGCGGGCCGTCCTGCGGGTCGCGTTCGTCGCGCTTCACGCGGAACCACGTCGCGTACAGCGCAGGCAAGTAGAACAGCGTCAGCACGGTCGCGCTCGTGATGCCGCCCATCAGCGCGGTCGCCATCGGCCCGAAGAAGTTCGAGCGCAAGAGCGGGATCAGCGCGAGCACGGCGGCCGCGGCCGTCAGCGTGATCGGGCGGAAGCGCCGCACGGTCGCGCCGATGATCGCGTCGATGCGGCCGTGGCCGGCCGCGATGTCCTGCTCGATCTGGTCGACCAGGATCACCGAGTTGCGCATGATGATCCCGAACATCGCGATCACGCCGAGCATCGCGACGAAGCCGAACGGCTGGCCGAACAGCAGCAGCGTCGCGACCACGCCGATCAGCCCGAGCGGGGCGGTCAGCACGACCATCAGCACGCGCGAGAAGCTCTGCAGCTGGATCATCAGCAGCGTGAACACGGCGATCGCCATCAGCGGCATCTGCGCGTTGATCGACTTCTGCGCCTTCGCGCTTTCCTCGACCGAGCCGCCGATGTTGATCTGATAGCCGACCGGCAACTGCGCGCGCAGCGCATTCAGCTTCGCGTCGACCGCATGCGTGACGTCGATGCCCTGCGCGCCGGCGTGCACGTCCGACTGCACGGTGATGGTCGGCTGGCGGTCGCGCTCCCACACGACGCCGTATTCGAGCGTCGGCGTGAAACGGCCGAGCGAGCCGAGCGGCACGGGGCCGTTCGGTGTCGGCAGCGCGAGGCCCGCGAGCTTGGCCGGATCGACGCGGTCGGCGCGCGGCGCGCGCAGGTCGACGGCGATCAGCTTGTCGCGCTCGCGATACTGCGTGACGGTCGTGCCGGACAGCGTCATCGCGAGGAAGCTCGACACGTCCTGCGACGTGACGTTCAGCTCGCGCGCCTTCTTCTGGTCGAGCTCGAAGCGCACCGAGCGCTCGGCCGGCTCGTCCCAGTCGAACTGCACGTTGACCGTGCGCGCATCGCCGCGCATCGTCGCCGCGACCTTCTCGGCGATCGAGCGGACCGTCGCGATGCTGTCGCCGCTCACGCGGAACTGCACCGGATAGCCGACCGGCGGGCCGTTCTCGAGCCGCGACAGGCGCCAGCGCACGGCCGGGAACGTGTCGCGCAGCGTCGTTTCGAGCCAGGTCGCGAGCTTCTCGCGGTCCTCGACCGATTTCGCGGTGATCACGAACTGCGCGAAGTTCGGCAGTTGCAGCTGCTGGTCGAGCGGCAGGTAGAAGCGCGGCGCGCCGCTGCCGACGAAGTTCACCGCATGATCGATCTCGGGCCGCTTGGCGATCACCTTCTCGAGGCGCTCGGTCTCGCGCAGCGTCGCCGCGAACGACGCGCCTTCGGGCAGCCGCAGGTCGACCAGCAGCTCGGGCCGGTCGGAGCTCGGGAAGAACTGCTGCGGCACCAGCGAGAAGCCCATCATCGCGACGACGAAGAGGGCGCCCGTGATCAGCAGCACGACGAAGCGCCGCTCGATGCACCAGTCGATCCAGCCGCGCAGCCGCCGGTAGAAGCGCGTGTCGTAGATCTCGTGCTCGTGATCGTCGGGCAGGTGCGCCTCGTGCGCGTGCCGCTTGCGCTCGGGCAGCATGTGATAGCCCAGCAGCGGGATCAGCACGACGGCCGCGAACCACGACGCGATCAGCGCGATCGCCGACACCTCGAAGATCGAGCGCGTGTATTCGCCGGTGCTCGATTTCGCGAGCGCGATCGGCAGGAAGCCCGATACCGTGACGAGCGTGCCCGTCAGCATCGGGAACGCGGTGCTGGTGTACGCGAACGCGGCGGCGCGCGCGCGGGTGTAGCCCTGTTCGAGCTTCACGGCCATCATCTCGACCGCGATGATCGCGTCGTCGACGAGCAGCCCGAGCGCAAGCACGAGCGTGCCGAGCGACACCTTGTGCAGCCCGATGTCGAACAGGTACATGAACAGCGCGGTGACCGCGAGCACGACCGGAATCGAGATCACGACGACCATCCCGGTGCGCAGCCCGAGCGACACGAGGCTCACGACCAGCACGATCGCGACCGCCTCGGCGACGGCTTCGAGGAAGTCGTCGACCGAATGCGACACCGCGTGCGGCATGCTCGACACCTCGGTCAGCTTCAGGCCGGCCGGCAGTTGCGCCTGCAGATCCTTCGATTCGGCGTCGAGCGCCTTGCCGAGCCGGATCACGTCGCCGCCCGGCTGCATCGTCACGCCGATGCCGAGCACGGCATGGCCGTTCGTTCGCATTTGCGTGACTTGAGGATCGTCGTAGCCGCGTTTCACGGTCGCGAGATCGCCGAGCCGGAACGTGCGGCCGTTGATGCGGATCAGCGTATTCGCGATCGCGTCGACGTTGTCGAACTGGCCGCTCGGCCGCACGAACACGCGATCGTCGGCGGTCGTCAGCACGCCGGCCGACGAGATGTCGTTCTGCGCGTTGATCGCCTGGCCGAGCTGCTGCGGCGAGATGCCGAGCCGCGTGAGCTGCGCGTTGTTGACCTCGATGAAGATCCGCTGGTCGGGGTCGCCGAAATAGTCGACCTTGCCGACGCCCGGCACGCGCAGCAGCACGGTGCGCAACTGGTCCGCGTAGTCGTGCAGTTGCGCGGGCGTGAAGCCGTCGCCCTCGAGCGTCCAGATGTTGGTGTAGACATCGCCGAATTCATCGTTGAAGAACGGGCCCTGCACGCCGGGCGGCAGCGTATAGCCGATGTCGCCCACTTTCTTGCGGATCTGGTACCAGGTTTCGGGCACGTCCTTCACGGGCGCCGAATCCTTCATCGTGAAGAAGATCAGCGATTCGCCGGGGCGCGAATAGCTGCGCAGGAAGTCGATGGCCGGCGTTTCCTGCAGCTTGCGGCCGATCCGGTCGGTCACCTGTTCCTGCACCTGCCGCGCGCTCGCGCCGGGCCAGAAGGTGCGGATCACCATCACGCGGAACGTGAACGGCGGGTCTTCGGACTGCGCGAGCCGCGTGTAAGCCAGGATGCCCGCGAGCGTCGCGAGCGCGATCAGGTAGACGACCAGCGCCTGGTGGCGCAGCGCCCATGCGGACAGGTTGAAGCGGCCTTCTTCGTGGGAGACGCTCACGATGCGAAGTCCTCCGGATGCAGCGGCGCGATCGCGCGCACCTTCTCGCCCGCGCTGACCGTATGGACGCCCTGCAGCACGACGCGCTCGCCCGGCTGCAGCCCGTGCGACACGGTGACGGTGCGCTCGTTGAAGCGCGCGACGTCGACGCGGCGCAACTCGAGCGTGTCGTCCTTGGTGCGTACGACCCACACGGCCGGATGCGGCCCGTCGTGGAACAGCGCGGTCGCGGGCAGCGTGATCGGCTGCGTGTCGCCGGCGGCCGGCGCGCCGTCGAACGCGACGTCCGCGGTCATGCCGAGCCGGATCGCCGGATCGGGCGTGCCGAGCGTGAGCTTCACGCGGTAGGTGCGGCTCTGCGGATCGGCGGCCGGCGCGATTTCACGCACCTTCGCGGCGAACCGGCGGCCCGGTACCGACGGCAGCGTGACGGTCGCCGCATGACCGGGCGCGAGCGACGCGAGCGCGGCCTCGGGCACGTCGCTGACCACGTCGACGTCGCCCGACCACGCGAGCTGGTAGACCGGCTGGCCGGCCGACACGTTCTGGCCCGTATCGGCCTGTTCGGCGGTGATGGTGCCCGCATGATCGGCGACGAGCGTCGCGTAGCGCAGTTGGTTCTTCGCGAGCGCGAGCTGCTGCTGCGCCTGGTCGCGCTGCGCGAGCGCCGACGTGTAGCTGTTCTGCGTTTGTTCGAGCTGCGCGGTGGCGATCAGGTTTTCGCGGGCCTGCGCGCGATCGCGGTCGAGCTGCTGCTTCGCGAACGCGAGGCTGTGCGTCGCGGCCTCGAATTGCGCCTGCGCACTCGCGGCGTTCTTTTCGACGTCGGACGGATCGAGCAGCGCGACGACCTGGCCGACCTTCACCGTATCGCCGAGCCGCACCCGGCGCTCGATGATCTTGCCGGCGATGCGGAACGATAGCGGAGTGGCATAGCGCGGCTGGATGTCGCCGGGCAGCGTGCGCGCGGCCGCGACGGTGTCGGCCCGCGCGGGCAGCGCGACGACGGGGCGCGGGGCGGGCGGTGCGGATTCTTTCGGATGACAGGCGGCAAGGACGAGCGCGGCGCCGATCAGCAGCGCGGCGCGGGAACCGGAGCGATTCACGAAACCCCCAGGTGAGGTGGAGCGGAACGAAGCCGGCAAGCGCGGCGGGCGCTTGCCCCAAGCGGCGCCGGCATGGGCGCCTACGGATAGACGAACGACATCTGCAGAAACTGTGGTGAATTCTAATACACACCTGTATCTGAATGCAAAGATGAATCTGAAAGGCAAGGGATGCTAGACTGCGCGGCATGAAACCACAGCGCTTAACTCGCGAGCAGAGCAGGGACCAGACGCGTGAACGTCTGCTGAAAGCCGCGCATCGCATTTTTCTGAAGAAAGGGTATGTGGCCGCGAGCGTCGAGGACATCGCGGCGGCGGCCGGCTATACGCGCGGCGCGTTCTACTCGAATTTCCGCAGCAAGTCCGACCTGTTGCTGGAATTGCTGGAGCGCAACCACGAGGAGGTGCAGGCCGACTTCGTGGCGATTTTCGAAGGGGGCGGCACGCGCGAACAGATGGAATCGATGGCGCTCGCGTACTACCGGACGCTGTTTCGCGACGACGAGTACTCGCTGCTGTGGGGCGAGGCGAAGCTGCAGGCGGCGCGCGACGCGAAGTTTCGCGTGCGCTTCAACCAGTTCCTGCACGGCAAGCGCGTGCAGATGGCCGAATTCATCCAGCGCTTCGCCGAGCGCTCGGGTACGCCGCTGCTGCTGCCGGCCGATACGCTCGCATTCGGGCTGATGTGCCTGTGCGACGGCGTGCAGTCGTACTACACGGCCGATCCGCAGCACGTGTCGGCCGACGTGGCCGAGTCGGTGCTCGGCGGGTTCTTCGCGCGGGTCGTGCTGGGGCGTGCGCCGGACTGACCGGTGCGGATGGTGCGGATGGTGCGGATGTTGCGGGCGGTGCGGCGACGCGGCGTCAGCGTTCGCCGGTCATTCGCCGGTAGGCATCGAGCAGCGACGTCTTGTAGACCACGCCCGCGAGCGTCGGCTCGGCTTCGCTCTCGATCACCGGCAGGCGTTCGCCCTGGAACGCCATGAAGCGTTCGAGCGCGGTCGCGAGCGGCATGTCGGGCGTGAGCAGCGGAAACGGCGTGTGCGCGTAGTGCGCGGCCGTCTTGTCGGTCGTGTCGCGCTTGTCGAGCAAATCGGACGTGATGTCCTTCAAGGCGACCGCGCCGCGAAAGCGCCCGGCATCGTCGGTCACGTACAGATACTTCACCGGATATTCGAGAAACACGCGCGTCATGTCGGCGACGCTCGCGGTGAGCGGCACGACCGTCTGCGCGGGCTGGATCAGCTCGCGCATCTGCGTGGTGCGCAGCCGCTGCCGCTCCTGCGCGTCCTGGTAGTGGTGCTGCGTGATTTCATACATCGACGTGGTGCCCGTCGCGCGCGCGACGAAATACGCGAACACGCACGACACCAGCAGCGGCAGCACGACCTGATAGCTCAGCGTCATCTCGAAGATCATCAGGATCGCCATCAGCGGCGCCTGCGTGGCGCCCGCCATGAACGCCCCCATCCCGACGATCGCATACGCGAAATACGCGGACGTATGGCCGGGCCACAGTGCGTCCATCGCGAATCCGAACAGCGAGCCGAACACGGCGCCGACGAACAGCGTCGGCGTGAACACCCCGCCGATCGCGCCCGAGCCGGCCGTCGCGGCCGTCGCGATCACCTTGAACACGAGGACCGCGACGAGCGCCTGCCAGGTCCACGGCGCATGGAGGATCTGGTTCACGACGCTGTAGCCGTTGCCCCACACGTCCGGAATCCACACCGAGATCACGCCGACGACGAGGCCGCCGAGCGCGAGCCGCACGGGCAACGGCACGGGTAGCCGCTTGAATTGCGTCTTCGACGCGTCGAGCAGGTGCAGGAACTGCGGCGCGAGCACGCCGCACAGCGCGCCGAGCACGACGAACGGCAGCACCTCGGCGCCCGTCACGGCCGGAAACACCGGCATCTCGTACGGCGGCCGGTAGCCGACGAATTCGCGCATCACGATGTTCGCGACGACGGATGCGACGACCATCGGCCCGAAGCTCTCCATCGCGATCGTGCCGAGCACGATCTCCGATACGAAGAACGCGCCGGCGATCGGCGCGTTGTACGCGGACGTGATGCCGGCCGCCGCCCCGCACGCGACCAGCAGGCGCAGGCGCGGCGGGTCGAAGTGCGCGAAGCGGCCGACGAGCGACGCGGCGAGCGCCGCGAGCTGCACCATCGGGCCTTCGCGGCCGATCGAGCCGCCGCTGCCGATCGTCAGCAGCGACGACACGCTGCGCCACAGGCTCTGCCGTACCGGCACGACGCCGTTGCCGAGCGCGACCGACTCCATGTAGTCGGTCTTGGCGGCCTCCTTGTCGCCGCGCGTCGCGAGCAGCAGCACGCAGCCGGCGAGGAAGCCGCCCGCGGCCGGCATCCAGAACCGCAGGTACCACGGCAGGCTCTTCGCCATCTGCACGAAGCTGCCGCTGTGCCCCGAGATCAGCCGCTGCATCAGGTCGATGCCCTCGCGGAACGCCATCGTCGCAAAGGCGCCGCCGACGCCGACGATGGCCGACCAGATCAGCATCGTATGGGCGTCCGACAGGCGGAACAGCGTTCGGGCGCGAGTGCGCAGCTTCAGCAGGAACGAGAGCACGGCTGAAAGGGGGCGATGGAAAACGACGCGAAGCATAGCACTGCGCCGCGCCCGCGGGACTTCCCCGTCGGGCTTCCCATAGGGCGCGGCGCGCGAACCGCCGCGGACGTGCGGCTCAGCCAAGCCAGTGCTGCACGGCCCAGGTGATCCCGTAGCCGCCGGCGATCAGCCACACGTTCAGGATCAGGCCGGTCATCAGCGCACGCGGGCCGGCCGCGCGGATCTGCGCGACGCGCGTCTCGATGCCGAGTGCGGTCATGGCCATCGTCAGCGCGAAGGTGTCGAGCACGTTCAGCGTATGCGTGGCCTCGGCAGGCAATACGTTCAGCGAATTGACGATCACGAAGCCGAGGAAGCCGAGCGCGAACCAGGGCACCGCCACCTTGCGCTTGCCTTGCGTGCCGCCGGCCGTGTCGCGAGCCGCGCGCGCGGAACGGGACGAACGGGCGAGCCACCAGCCGAGCGCGAGCAGCACCGGCACCAGCAGCATCACGCGCGTCATCTTCACGATCGTCGCGACGTGCACGACCTCGGGGCTGATGTCGCTCGCCGCGCCGACCACCTGCGCGACTTCGTGGATCGTGCCGCCGAAGAACAGGCCGAGGCCGGCCGGATCGAGGTTGAGCAGCCCGGCGTGATAGGCGAGCGGATACAGGAACATCGACAGCGTGCCGAACAGCACGACGCTGCCCACGGCCATCGCGCTCTGGTGCGGCTTCGACTGCAGCGTCGACTCGAACGCGAGCACCGCGGCCGCGCCGCAGATCGCGCTGCCGGCGGCGGTCAGCAGTGCGGCGTCGCGGTCGAGCTTCATCAGCTTCATGCCGACCCAGGTGCCGATCGCGAGCGTGCTGACGACGATCAGTACCGACACCGCGAGGCCCGGCAGCCCGACCTGCGCGATTTCCTGCAGGCTCACGCGCAGGCCGAAGAACGCGACCGCGATACGCAGCAGCTTGCGGGCGGAGAAATTGACGCCGGCCGCCCAACTGGCCGGCATGCCGTCGCGCAGCGCGTTGCCGTACAGCGCGCCGGCGACGATACCGACGATCAGCGGCGACAGGCCGAGCCCCGCGATCGCGGGAAGCTCGGACAGGCTCGTGACGGCGGCGGCGAACAGCGCGACGAACAGCACGCCGTTCAACTGGCCGCGCATCGACGGCGCGGCGTGGTTGAGAGGGGAAGTCGGAGCAGTGGACATGGAGCACCGTGATGGAGCGTGTGGCGATGTTGTAATCCTAATTTCGTTATATCGATATGAAAAATTGTGATTTGTGACATAAACTATCAGAAAAGCCGATAATTCATCTCCATGACCCCGGATCAACTGATAACGTTCGCCGCCGTCGCCGAGCATCTGAACATCAGCCGCGCCGCCGTGGCGCTGCACCTGTCGCAGCCTGCCGTGTCGGGCCAGTTGCGGCTGCTGCAGGACGAGTTCGGCGAGCCGCTGTACCAGCGCGACGGCCGCGGCATCCGCCTGACGCCGGTCGGCGAACAGCTCGCGCAGTACGCGAAGGCGCAGCGCGACACGTTCGCGCAGGCACGTGCGTTTCGCGACGCGGTGCGCGGGCTGGAAGCCGGCACGCTGCGCATCGGCGCGAGCACGACGCCGGCGAGCTACCTGCTGCCGTACCTGATCGCGGCGTTCCAGCCACGTGCGCCGCGTGTGTCGATCCAGACGATGAGCGGCAATACGGCCGACGTGGTCGCGGCGCTGCCGTCGCTCGACATCGCGCTGATCGAAGGGCCGCCCGGCGAGGCGTTGCCGCCGGGCACGGCCGTGCACGCGTGGCACGAGGACGAGATCGTCGCGATCGTGCCGGCCGGCCATCCGCTCGCGGCGCCCGGCTACGACGCGGGCGTGACACTCGACGCGCTTGCCGCGCATCCGCTCGTGCTGCGCGAGGCGGGCTCCGCGGTGCGGCAACTCGTCGAACGCGCGTTCGCGCATGGCGGCGCGCCGATGCGTGTCGCGTTCGAGATCGCGGGGGTGGAGGCGGTGAAGGAGGCGGTGCGCGCAGGGATGGGCGTCGGGTTCGTGTCCGCGATGTCGCTGCGTCACGAAGATGCGGCGCTCGTGCCGCGCTCGCTGGCGCCCGGGCCGCTCACGCGGCATTTCTCGATCCTCGTGCCGCATGGCGGCGCGCCGTCGCGGGTCGCCGCGCAATTCCTCGACATGAGCCTCGCGCAGGACCTCGCGTAGGCGCCGGACACCGTGCCGGGAACACGCGTTGCGCGCTGACGGGCGCGTATTCACGGAACAACCGAGCCTTAGGGATTTCCTCTATGGCGTGGGTCCGAAGCGAAGCGCACCATCCGTCTCAAGCAAATGGAACCGGTTCCATTCCGGTGAAAAAGGGCAACATGGCAGACATCGTGATCGTGGCGAGCGCATTCGGGATGGACCGGGTGCGCCAAGAGGGCCACAGTGCATTCATCGCGACCGTGGCGGCATCCGGCGCGACCGGTTTCGAGGTGCGGCGCGAACTGTTCACGTCGGACGACGATACGGCGCCCGGCGCGCTGGCCGCGCTCGGCGCGCAGATCGCCGGCCACGGACTGTGGTCGGTCTATTCGACCCCCGACTCGCTGTATACCGAAACGGGTGCGCTCGACGTCGACGCCTTGCGCGACGCACTTACGCAAGCCGACGCGCTCGGCGCGCGCTTCGTGAAATTCCAGCTCGGCGGCTTCGCCGGCGACGCGCACGCGGCCGAGATCGTCGCGCTGTCGCGCGGTGCGCGGGCTCGCGTGGTGGTCGAAAACGGCCAGCCCGAGATCGGCGGCGCGTTCGTGCAGTTCCGCGGGCTGTTCGACGCGCTCGCCGATGCCGGCCTGCCCGATGCGCTCGGCATGACGTTCGACATCGGCAACTGGCAATGGCGCGGCGAAGCGCCGCTCGACTGCGCGCAGGTGCTCGCGCCGCACGTGGAATACATTCATTGCAAGACCATCGAAGGCGAGGGCGCGCGCCGTTTCGCCGTCGCGCCGGCGCCGAACGATCCGCTCGTGACCGGTGTGCTCGCGGCACTGCCGCAGCACGCGCCGCGCGGCATCGAGTTCCCGTTCGACGCGGCCGACCTGGCCGGCGATGCGTGCCGGCGGGTCGCATGGCTCGCGACCGCGTGACCACGTGACCGCAGCAGGATCCTGAGGAGTTCAGTCATGAAAGCAGCACTCGATGTCGTGACCTACGGCGAAGCGATGGCGATGTTCGTCGCGACGGAGCCGGGCCATCTCGCGCACGCCGGGCAATTCGCGAAGCGGATCGCCGGCGCCGATCTCAACGTCGCGATCGGCCTGTCGCGGCTCGGCTTCCGGGTCGGCTGGATGAGCCGGGTCGGCCGCGATTCGTTCGGCCGCTACGTGCTCGACACGCTGGCGCGCGAGGGCATCGACGCGTCGTGCGTGACCGTCGATCCGCGCTACCCGACCGGTTTCCAGCTGAAGTCGCGCAACGACGACGGCAGCGACCCGACCGTCGAATATTTCCGCAAGGGCTCGGCGGCAAGCCACCTGTCGTGCGACGACTACGTGGCCGACTACGTGCTCGGCGCGCGCCACCTGCACCTGACGGGCGTCGCGCCGGCGATCTCGGCGACGTCGTGCGAACTCGCGTTCCGGCTCGCGCGCGAGATGCGGGCGGCCGGCAAGACGATCTCGTTCGACCCGAACCTGCGCCCGACGCTGTGGCCGTCCGCCGACGTGATGGCGAAGACGCTGAATGCGCTCGCGACGCTCGCCGACTGGGTGCTCCCGGGCCTCGCGGAAGGGCGGCAACTCACCGGCCACGACACGCCGGCCGACATCGCGGGCTTCTATCTCGCGCGGGGCGCGCGCGGCGTCGTGATCAAGCTCGGCGAGCAAGGCGCGTATTTCCGCACGGCCGACGGCCGCGCGGGCACGGTCGCCGGCGAGCGCGTTGAAAAGGTCGTCGATACGGTCGGCGCCGGCGACGGCTTCGCGGTCGGCGTGGTCAGCGCGCTGCTCGAAGGGCGCAGCGTCGAGCAGGCGGTCGCGCGCGGCAACCGGATCGGTGCGCTCGCGATCCAGGTGATCGGCGATTCGGAAGGATTGCCGACGCGCGACGCGCTCGACCGGCTCGAAAAGGTCAGCAATCACGCCGATCGCTTAGAGGAAACCGTCACCGCGCAATGAGAGGCCGGACACGGCACAATCCGCGGATCCATTTCGTGCGCGACGCACGGTAGTTTTGTTCGAGGCCGGGCAGGCGCCAGCGCGCTCACTCCGGTCCATATACGGAGACACTCACATGGCAGCCAATCTCGCAGCCCGTCGGTGGTGGACGATCATGCCGATCGTCTTCATCACTTACAGCCTCGCTTACCTCGATCGCGCGAACTACGGGTTCGCGGCGGCGGCCGGCATCAACCAGGATCTCGGGATCAGCAAGGGCCTGTCGTCGCTGATCGGCGCGCTGTTCTTCCTCGGCTACTTCTTCTTCCAGATCCCTGGCGCGATCTACGCGGAACGCCGCAGCGTGAAGAAGCTCGTGTTCGTCAGCCTCGTGCTGTGGGGCGGCTGCGCGGCGCTGACCGGCGTGGTCAGCAACATCCCGTCGCTGATGGCGATCCGCTTCGTGCTGGGCATCGTCGAGGCGGCCGTGATGCCGGCGATGCTGATCTACATCAGCAACTGGTTCACGAAGAACGAGCGCTCGCGCGCGAACACGTTCCTGATCCTCGGCAACCCGGTCACCGTGCTGTGGATGTCGATCGTGTCGGGCTATCTCGTGCATGAATTCGGCTGGCGCCACATGTTCATCGCCGAAGGTGTGCCGGCCGTCATCTGGGCCGTGTGCTGGTGGTGCCTCGTGCAGGACAAGCCGGCCGATTCGCCGTGGCTCAGCGCGCAGGAAAAGCGCGACCTCGACGCCGCGCTCGCGGCCGAGCAGGCGGCGATCAAGCCGGTGCGCAACTATGGCGAGGCGTTCCGTTCGCCGGCCGTGATCAAGCTGTGCGCGCAGTATTTCTGCTGGAGCATCGGCGTGTACGGCTTCGTGCTGTGGCTGCCGTCGATCGTGAAGAACGGCTCCGACCTCGGGATGGTCGCGACCGGCTGGCTGTCCGCGCTGCCGTACCTCGCGGCGACGATCGCGATGCTCGCCGCGTCCTGGGCGTCCGACAAGGTCGGTTCGCGTCGCGGCTTCGTGTGGCCGTTCCTGCTGGTCGGCGCGGCCGCGTTCGCCGCGTCGTATGCGCTCGGTTCGTCGCATTTCTGGATTTCGTACGCGCTGCTGGTCGTCGCGGGCGCCGCGATGTATGCGCCGTACGGCCCGTTCTTCGCGATCGTGCCGGAACTGCTGCCGAAGAACGTCGCCGGCGGCGCGATGGCGCTGATCAACAGCATGGGCGCGCTCGGCTCGTTCGTCGGCTCGTACTTCGTCGGCTACCTGAACGGCGCGACCGGGTCGCCCGTCGCGTCGTACGCATTCATGAGCGCCGCGCTCGTCGCCGCGGTGATCCTCACGCTGTCCGTCAAACCCCAGGCGCGCGATGCGCATCCGCTCGCCGCGCCGCTGCAAGGAAAATGAAACGATGAAGCCCCGTATCGTCGCGTACAAGCCGCTGCCCGATGACGTTCTCGCGTACCTGCGCGAGCATGCGGACGTCGTGCAGGCCGACGGCGCCGACGCGCTCGCCGCCGCGCTCGGCGACGCGGACGGCGCGATCGGCGCGAGTCTGAAGGTCACGCCGCAGATGCTCGATCGCGCGCCGCGGCTGAAGGCGTGGTCGACGATTTCGGTCGGTTACGACAACTTCGACGTCGCCGATTTCACGCGGCGCGGCATCGTGCTCGCGCATACGCCGGACGTGCTGACCGAGTCGACGGCCGATACGGTGTTTTCGCTGATCCTGGCCTCCGCGCGGCGCGTGGTCGAACTGGCCGAATGGGTGAAGGCCGGCCACTGGCATCGCAGCATCGGCCCGGACCTGTACGGCACCGACGTGCAGGGCAAGACGCTCGGCATCGTCGGGCTCGGCCGGATCGGCGGCGCGGTCGCGCGCCGCGCGGCGCTCGGCTTCCGGATGCAGGTGCTGTACGCGAACCGGTCCGCGCATGCCGAGGCCGAGACGCAGTACGGCGCCCGGCGCGTGACGCTCGACGAGCTGCTCGCGCAGTCGGATTTCGTGTGCCTGCAGGTGCCGCTGTCGCCCGACACGCGCCACCTGATCGGCGCGCCCGAATTCGCGAAGATGAAGCGCGGCGCGATCCTGATCAACGCGTCGCGCGGGCCCGTGGTCGACGAAGCCGCGCTGGTCGACGCGCTGCGCGCGGGGACGATCCGCGGCGCGGGGCTCGACGTGTTCGAGAAGGAGCCGCTGCCGGCGGATTCGCCGCTGCTGCAGATGAAGAACGTCGTCGCGCTGCCGCATATCGGCTCGGCGACGCACGAGACGCGCCATGCGATGGCGCGCTGCGCCGCGGAAAACCTCGTCGGCGCGCTGGCCGGCACGCTGCGCACGAATCTCGTCAATCCGGATGCGCTGGCGCACGCCTGAGCCGCCTCCGGCAACCGGCCGACGCGGGTGCCGGCGCCGTTAGAGTCGATGATCTTGGTGCCGGAGGGCTGGCTGCGTTATGATCGCCCGCGCTCGTCGTATCGACGGCCGGCCACGCGGCCGGCGCGCGACGGGCATCCGCGCCAGCTCCGGTGCGGCCGACTGCCGTAGCACGCTGCTGGCGGGCGCGGTTCGACCGCGCGGCTCCGGGCCAGCGCAGGCGCCGACGCGCCAGGACAGGGGAGGCCGCCGGTTGGCTTACGTTTCCAACAACAAAGGTCCGTCTGCTCACGAAGCGGCGCGGATCGTACGTCGCGAGGCACGACAGTGACCGATACGCAACCTTCCACGACGCGTCCGGCGACGATCAGCGACGTCGCGCGCGAGGCCGGCACGGGCAAGACCAGCGTTTCGCGCTACCTGAACGGCGAGACGCACGTGCTGTCCGTCGATCTGCGCCAGCGGATCGAGGCGGCCATCGCGCGGCTCAACTATCGGCCGAACCAGATGGCGCGCGGGCTCAAGCGCGGCCGCAACCGGCTGCTCGGCATGCTCGCGGCCGACCTGACCAATCCTTACACCGTCGAAGTGCTGCAGGGCGTCGAGGCCGCGTGCCATGCGCTCGGCTACATGCCGCTCATCTGTCACGCGGCGAACGAAGTCGAGATGGAGCGCCGCTTCCTGCAGCTGCTCACGACCTACCGCGTCGAAGGGTTGATCGTCAACGCGCTCGGCGCCGAGGAAGACGTGCTGCGCCCGCTGCGCGGCGCCGGCATTCCGGCCGTGCTCGTCGACCGCACGGTCGAGGGCTTCGAGGCCGACCTGATCGGCCTCGACAACACCGAGGCGATCGAGACGGCGCTCGCGCACCTGGTCGAGCACGGTTTCGACGCGATCCATTTCGTCGTGCAGCCGTTCGAGCAGGTCAGCTCGCGGCGCGTGCGCGAGGCCGCGTTCCGCGCGGCGCTGGCCGCACGCGGGCTGCCGGTGCCGCCGACGGTCGTGCTCGACCTGAACGAACCCGACGCGGCCGCGGCGGCGCTCGCCGACGTCGATGCCCGCATCGACGATGCAGCCCGGCGCGGCGTGCGCGCGGCGCTGTTCGCCGCGAACGCGCCGGTCGCGCTGGCGATCGCGCGCCACCTGCGCGCGCGCTTCGGCGCCGCATGGCAGCAAAAGGCGGCGCTGCTGTCGATCGACGATCCGGAATGGGCCGAGCTGATCGGCATCACGACGATTCGTCAGCCAACCTACGAAATCGGCTACAAGGCCGTCGAATTCGTGCACGAGCGGATCGACGGCGCGGCGGGCGACGTGCGCGTCGCGATGCTGCCCGGCGAGTTGATTGCGCGCGCGTCGACCGCAAGCTGAGTATCATTCGGGGCACGCGGCGTGTCAGGTGCGCTGCTTCGAACCAAGGAAATACATGACTGTCGCTCCCGTCACGCTGGCGGCGCTGATCGCCGCCACGCTGATCATCGCGCTGCTGCCGCTCGTCCTCTACCGCATCCTGCGCAAGCCGCTTGCGCTCAACCGCCGCGACACGATCGTCGGCGTCACCGTCTTCACGCTGTTCGCGATGATCCTCGAGCGCGCGTTCCACGGGCTCGTGCTGAGCCACACGCCCGAGGACGGCTGGCTCACGCAGCCGCTCGCGTTCGTCGCGTATAGCGCGCTCGCGACCGCCGTGTTCGAGGAAGTCGGCCGCTATCTCGGGATGCGTTTTCTGAACCGCCGCTATGGCGCATCGGCCGGCGACGGTCGCGGGATCGGTTACGGAATCGGCCACGGCGGCGCCGAAGCGTGGTTCGTCGGCGTGCTCGTCTGGGGCCAGTGGTCGTATCTCGCGTGGCTCGCGAGCCGCGGCCAGCTCGAGACGCAGTTGTCCGACCTGCCGGTCGACACCGTGGTGCGGCTGCACATGATGCTCGCGACGCTGTCGGTCCAGTCGATCCTGCTGTTGCTGCTCGAGCGCTGCGCGGCGTTCGCGGTGCAACTGGCGCTGTCGGTGCTGGTGTGGCGGGGCGTGCGGGCCGGCCGGATGGCCGTGTTGCCGCTCGCGATCGTGCTGCATGCGCTCGCGGCGACGCCGACGCTGCTGTATCAAGTACGCGTGTTGCCGGCCGCGTGGGTCGAGGCCGCGTATGTCGCGCTGGCCGCGATCCTGGTGGTCGCGCTGGTGAAGGCGTGCCGGCCGTCGCGTGCTGCGGCCTGACGGGAGAGCACAATGGACGACTATCTGATCGAATGCCAGAGCGCGGAATTCGACGCGCTGGCGCGCGTGATCTGCGATCTGTTTCCGGAGCAGACGCGCTTCGCCGAAAGCAGCGACGAACGCGGGCGCTTCCTGTCCGTGCACTGGCTGGCGATGCGGTTCGGCGCGACGCCGAAGCGAATGACGCTCGACATCCGGATCGTGCCGGCCGCGCTCGCGCGCTACCTGGCGCTCAAGCCGATGCAGCGCGCGCGCAGCCATGCGGTGCTGCATGCGTATACGGAAGCGATGCTCGGCTCGCTCGAAGAGCGGCACGCGGCCGGCGAGGCCGTCGAGCGCGACGCGGCACTCGAACTCGACGAAGACTTTGCGTGAGCCGTGGCGCCGGCCTCGGCCGGCGCGGTGCGTCACGCGTTACGCGTCGCGGTAGACCTGCGCGAAGCGCTGCGCCTGCACGACGCCGTAGTCGCCGGGCGCGTATTGCATCACCCAGTCGCCGGCGGCGCCGCGCAGCGTGTCGCCGTTTTCCGAGCGGGCGATCGTAAACGCCTCGTCCATTCGGCGCGCGAGCACGACGGCCGGCCGGTTGCGGTAGGCGCCCGGCGTGCCGTGCGCGAGTGCCGGATCGGCGGGCAGGTATTTGGCGTCGAAGCGCGCGCGCGACACGACCCAGCGGTCGCCGGTCGAGCCGGTGATCAATGCGTCGCCCGCGACATAACGGTTCGGGCCTTCGAGGCTCATCAGTTCGCCGCCGGCGTCCGCGAAGGATACGGCGACGGTTTCGTCCTTGACGACGCGACGGGCCTGCGGATCGGTACGCAGATCGAGTTGCTTGAGTTCGAGCATGGCGGGGAAGGGCGGGAAAGCGGGAAAAGCCGGGAGCTTATCCCGAATTCGGCGCGCCGTGTGACGCGCCGGTCGCCGATCGCGGCGCCGTTCGACCCGGGCGGGCCGGTACGGCGCCGGCGGGGAGGGTCAGGGCTGCGCGGGTGCGCTTGCGGCCGGCGCGGCGGCTGCCTTGCCGTCCTTGCCCTTCGTCTTGCCCTTGCCACGGTGCTCGCCGCCGTGGTGCAGCCAGCTACGGAACGTCGTGTCGGCCAGCGCCTTCTGCTCGGCCGGGAAGCTCTCGTACAGCGGCGCGAACGCGTCGGCGAGCTTCTTCGCGCCGTCGGCGTTCGCCTGCGACAGTTCCGCGTACTGCTTCATGTCGTCGAGCGCGGACACGTCGTGCTTGGCCATCCGTTCGCCATAGAGGCGGCCCATCGTTGCGCCGTTCTCGCGCATCGTGTCGGCGAACGTCTTCCATTGCGGTTCCTGCGCCGACGTGATCTTCAACTGGTCGTGCAGGTACTTGATGCGCTGCTCGATGCGCGCTTCGTGGCGGGCCGCGCGCTGCTCGGCGCTCGGGGCCGACGCCGCGGCCGTCGCGGCCGGTGCCTGGGCGGGCGCTTGCGGCTGCGCCGGGGTTTGCGCGAATGCGCTGGCTGCAACGACGAGCGTAGCGAGGGTGAGCGAGATTTTCTTCATGGTTGGCTCTCCGGGGTGGTGTCTGGCGAGCGGGTCGCGGCGGCCATGGCCGCCAGCGCGCCTCTCGCATCGCCCGCTATTAGTAGCACGTTGCATGCAGCGCGGCAGTGAATGCGACACTTGCTTACATCCGATACGAATCGAAATCGAAGCTGCGAATCCGGGCCGTGCCGGTTGGGCGCGCCGGCGTTCGGCGCTATCATCGCGTCACTTTCCACTCCGCCGGCACATGGGTGCCGGCCCAGCGTCATGCGCCCACCCCGCCTCGACCAACTCGACGATCTCGACCGGCAACTCGTCGCGCTGCTGCAAGCCGATGCGCGCGCCAGCGTCGCGGATCTCGCGCGCCAGCTCGACGTGGCGCGCACGACGGTCGTCGCGCGCATCGCGCGGCTCGAACGTACCAACGTGATCGCCGGCTACAGCGTGCGGCTCGGGCAGGACGTGCTGGACGCCAGCATCTACGCGTACGTCGGCATCATCCTCACGCCGAAATTCGGCAAGGACGTATTGCGCAAGCTCGACCGGATGCCGGAAGTCCAACTGCTGTGCGCGGTGAGCGGCGAGTACGACTACGTCGCGTGGCTGCGCGCCGATTCGCCGGAACGGCTCAACGACCTGCTCGACCAGATCGGCACGCTCGAAGGCGTCGAGCGCACGACTACGTCGATCATCCTGTCGCGCAAGATCGACCGCGGGACGATCGGCGGCTGAGCCGTTGCATGCGGCACCGCACATGACGGACGGCGCATGCGCGGCGCCGGTTTCGTTGCGTCACGGGTGTCTGGATCAACGTCGGGCAGGTGCCCGCCCGCATTCGTATCGGCTTCGTTGTACCTCATGATCGGCATGAGTGCCCGTCGCCATCCTTCCGCGCACTTCGCGCGTCTCTGTCCCGAATCTCCTTTCCGTATTCCGCTTCGACCGGCGTGTAGCACGTGACACATGTGCGGCTCGTGCGTCAGGAGCCATGCCGTGCGTCCTCGTCTCCGTCGTTGCAATGCGCCACCGCCCACGGCCGGTTTGCGACAGCGCCTTGACGCGATTTTTAGATGAAATGGTCGTTTCGACCAAATGCATCGTCATAACGTCGAATTTATCGGTCGTTTCGCATCATTCTTCGTCTTGGAACTGATTTTGAGCGTCCCTAAACTGTGTTCATGGCTCGACGCCGTACACCAACACGAAACCCATCATCAGGAGATAAGCGCATGAAAATCGCCATCGTCGGCGCAGGTCTGATCGGCCACACCATTGCTCACATGCTGCGCGAAACGGGCGACTACGAAGTCGTCGCGTTCGACCGCGATGCGGATGCGCTCGCGAAGCTGTCGCGCGAAGGCATCGCGACGCAACGGGTCGATTCGGCCGACGCGAATGCGATTCGCGAAGCAGTGAAGGGCGTCGATGCGCTCGTCAACGCGCTGCCTTACTACCTCGCGGTCAACGTGGCCGCCGCCGCGAAGGCTGCCGGCGTTCACTACTTCGACCTGACCGAAGACGTGCGCGCCACCCACGCGATCCGCGAACTGGCCGACGGCTCCGACCGCGCGTTCATGCCGCAGTGCGGCCTTGCGCCGGGCTTCATCGGCATCGCCGCGCACGAGCTCGTGAACGGCTTCAGCGAAGTGCGCGACGTGAAGATGCGCGTCGGCGCGCTGCCCGAATATCCGACCAACGCGCTGAAGTACAACCTGACGTGGAGCGTCGACGGGTTGATCAACGAATACTGCCAGCCGTGCGAAGCGATCCGCGACGGCCGCAAGCAATGGGTGCAGCCGCTCGAAGGCCTCGAGCACTTCTCGCTCGACGGCACCGAATACGAAGCGTTCAACACGTCGGGCGGCCTCGGCACCCTGTGCGAGACGCTGTCGGGCAAGGTCGAGACGCTCGACTACAAGTCGGTGCGCTATCCGGGCCACCGCGAGCTCGTCCAGTTCCTGCTGGAAGACCTGCGCCTGTCGACCGATCGCGACACGCTGAAGTCGATCATGCGCCGCGCGGTGCCGTCGACGAAGCAGGACGTCGTGCTCGTGTTCGTCACGGTGACGGGCGTGAAGGACGGCCAACTGGTGCAGGACGTGTTCACGCGCAAGATCTTCGCGAAGGACGTGTGCGGGATGCACATGAGCGCGATCCAGATCACGACGGCCGGCGCGATGTGCGCGGTGCTGGATCTGTTCCGCGAGAAGAAGCTGCCGCAGAGCGGTTTCATCCCGCAGGAAAAGGTGTCGCTGAAGGCGTTCCTGTCGAACCGCTTCGGCAAGCTGTACGAAGGCGGCACGATGGAGCGCGTGCACGCGGTCGCCTGACCGTCATTTCAAGACCATTCGCCAGCCACTGGCACGAGGGCCGTACGACGCCGGGAGCGCAGCAGCGCTTCCGGCGTTGTTTTTTGCGGGAAGGGAAAGGGCGCCGGACGGCGCGGTCAGGCCGGCAGCGGCGGGACGATCGTTGCCGGTTGCGGCGGCGGCACGATGCGGTACAGCAGCGCGTCGACGTCCGCGTCGGGCGGCGCGGTGTTGTCGAACATCACGATGCCGTCGCATTCGTGGCCGGTCGGCACGAAGCGACGCTGCCGGTATTCGTCCCAGTGCGCGAGCTTGTACGCGTCGTTCGGGTTGGCGCGCGCGACGATCCGCTGGTGCGCGACGTCTTCCGACGTGTGGACCCAGACGACCGTCAGCGTGACGTCCGGCGCGATGCCGAGCCATGTGCGATCGAGGATGCGCCGGTCGCGCACTTCACGCGACAGCGGGCCGACGACGAGCGCGCCGATGCCGAGCGAGAGATTGTCGCGGGCCGTGTCGAGCAGGCCCTGGTATTCAGGATCGCGAAGATGTTTCAGGTAGAGCGGACTGTCGCGGTCGTTCGGATCGTCCGTGAGCGCGCCCATCGCGGCCGCGCTGTAGCGGCCGTACAGCGTGTCCTTGTCGAGCAGGCAGAACGCCTCGCCGGTCGCGCGCATCAGCGGCCCGATGAGCCGCTTCGCGAGCGTGGTCTTGCCGGTGCCGGCGTGACCGCAGAAGAACACCAGGTGCGTCACGAATACCGGCTCCCCGACCGCTGGCCCGACGTATCGCCGCGCTTGTCGCCGCGCGAGAACACTTCCGCTTCCAGCCACATCGCGTTGATGATGCCGAAGCCGAGCGCCACGCCGATGCCGAGTATCCACGAGAAATACCACATAGGTCTGTCTCCTTGACGGTTGGGCCGCACGGCCGTTGTGCGTCGCGCAACGCAGGCCCGGCGGGCCTGTAGAAGCGCCTCGACGCGCATGCTGCGGCGCACGCAGCCCGATCATGACCAATATCGGCGTGCCGCGCAAGCCGGGCCGTCCGTGCAGCAAACCGGTAAACTGATGCGCAAACCGCAACGTCACGGACACCATGCTGATCAATTGTGCTGCTTACCAGGACGGCCGCAAGCTGGCCGATATCGATATCGACGCCATCAGCGATTACGTGTCGAAGCCCGAATGCTTCGTGTGGGTCGCGCTGAAGGACCCGACGCCCGAGGAAATCGACCTGATGGGCGAGGAGTTCGGCTTGCACGAGCTGGCGCTCGAGGATGCCCGCAAAGGCCATCAGCGGCCGAAGATCGAGGAATACGGCGATTCGCTGTTCGCGGTGCTGCACACGGTCGAACTCGACGAGGACGACGAATTCAAGGTCGGCGAATTGAACGTATTCGTCGGCCCGAATTACGTGCTGTCGATCCGCAACCATACCGAGCACGATTTCCGCGACGTGCGCAAGCGTTGCGAGCGGGAGCCGCATCTGCTGCGGGAGGGTTCGGCGTTCGTGTTCTACGCGTTGATGGATCAGGTCGTCGACCGGTATTTCCCGATTCTCGAAACGCTCGGGGCCGAACTCGAGGAACTCGAGGACCGCATCTTCGCGAAGGCGACGCCGGCGTCGTCGCGCGCGATCATCGAGGATCTCTATTCGCTGAAGCGCCGGCTCGTGCTGCTGTACCAGCACACGGCGCCGCTGATGGAGCCGCTCGCGAAGCTCACCGGCGGCCGTGTGCCGCAGGTCTGCAGCGGGATGGCGGCTTATTTTCGCGATGTGTACGACCATCTGCAGCGGATCGTGAAGACGATCGAAGGGCGTCGCGAGATGGTCGTCACGGCAATCCAGGTCAACCTCGGGATGATTTCGCTCGCGGAGAACGAGGTGACCAAGCGGCTCGGCTCGTTCGCCGCGCTGTTCGCGATACCGACGATGATCGCCGGTATCTACGGGATGAACTTCGCGAACATGCCCGAGCTGCACCTGAAATACGGGTTCTACGGCTGCATCGCGGTGATGGCCATCGCCGACCTCGCGCTGTGGTGGCGTTTCAAGCGGGCGGGTTGGTTGTAGCCAGGCATCACGCCGGACGCGGCGCGTGCTTGCCGATCACGACGCGCCACGGCCGCACGCGCCACGATTTCACGAGGCCCTTCTGCACGTACGGATCGGCACGCGCGAACGATTCGGCCGCTTCCGGCGAATCGCCTTCGAACACGAGCACGGCCTGGTCGGCCGGGTCCGCCAGCGCACCGGCGAGCACGAGCTCGCCGCGCTCGGTCGCGGCCTGCGCGAGCGCCAGATGCTCCGCACGGAACGGCTCGCGCCGCGACAGGTAATCGTCGACGAGTTCGTAGATCAACTGGTAATGCATGATCGCTCCGGGTGTCGGTTTCCGCCGGAAGAGGGTGGGCGGCTGGCTCAGTATAGGGCAGCGGGAAAGTCGTTGGGGCGGGGTTTGCCGGTTGTGACGACGGGCATTCACGGGCTCGTTTTTTGAGCGACGCATCCCGGGCGGTATCCCGATATTCTTCCTGAAACGCAACTAACGGTCTAGTTTCTCAACGTCGGAAAATTAGCGGGCGCGACCGCGTTTTCCTTCGCACTGCCTGAAATCTGCCTGCAGAAAGAGGGGCCGCCAAGCGTATTCCGGGGCCGGATTCCGCATGTCGGCGAAGGCGGACGAAGGCCTTGAAAGCGAGCCGGGCCGGCTGCCGGGCCATGTGGGCGGGCGCTGCACGAGGGCATTTCCATTGGCCCGGAATGCGACCTATGCTGAACGAACCGGGAGCGAACGCCGTTCGCCCTTTTTGCCCGATTCGCCCAGACGAGGTGTGCCATGCCGGTCTCAGCCACCCTGCAGGATTGCCTGCGCCAGAAGTCATCGCGGTACGAAGTCGTGTACCACCCCTATAGTCATACGAGCATGGAGACGGCCGCCGCCGCGCATATTCCCGGCGATCGTCTCGCGAAAACCGTGCTTCTCGAGGACGCCGAAGGCTACGTCGCAGCCGTATTGCCGACGACGCATGCCGTGCGCCTGTCGGATCTCTGGGTGAAGACGGGGCGCCATCTCGTGCTCGCCCGGGAGGTCGAATTGCGCGAGCTGTTCAAGGATTGCGACATGGGCGCGCTGCCGCCGGTCTGCATGGCGTACGGGATGAAGACGTTTCTCGAGGAACGCCTGGCGCAGCAGCCGGAAGTCTATTTCGAGGCCGGCGATCATGAAGCGCTGATTCACATGATGCAGGACGAATTCCTGATGCTGATGGAGACGGCCGAGCGCGCGCATTTCTCGCACCGGATGCAGGGGATGATGCTGTCCTGAGCGATCCGGTCGTGTGTCGCTGAAGCATGCGCGGGCATTTTCCCCCGGGCTCGGTGAAGTGGCGATGCCCGTGCATGCAGAGAGGCGGACAACGCATTCCCGTGGTCGCAGCCTTATCCGTCGTCGGAAGATACGTTCGTTGTGCAGATCATTGCGAGAATCGGATCGTCGGAGAAGGTATCCCTATTTTGATGTGCAATCCTATTAAAGTAAAAAAAATTGACCGTACGGATATCGCCTGAACAGGACCCGCCCGCATGAAAGCGGTCAATCGGCTTCCATCCGCGCACGAGACAGCGAAGCGCATCCGGCAATGCTCATTTCGAAGTGCACCGATTCGGCGTGCTAGCACTAAATTGGTGATTATTCGAGATAGGCACTAAATCAGTGCGATAACCATACAAATCAATTACTAAATGAATGGAAAATGGTTGGCGAAGTTTACTAACCTGTTATTCGAGCAAGGTCTCCAAACTTTGTATTCGAGTATCAAATAAAGTTTGACGCCCGGATTTTTTCCTTGCTATCTTCTGCACCCAAGACGAACGGCCTGGCTGACATCAGCGTGTAACGAAGATCCAATCGTCATACGTAAAAATGTGCCTGTGTCGACGCGGCTGTTGAGTGCCTGAACATGCTGGCACGGGATAGGCGCCGGATAGGGTGGCTATCCCGTTGCGGTTGAAACGATTCCTTGAAATTGAATAAACGGGATCCGAAATCGATGCTTTCAATTCGGATTGCCAATTGAATCAAAAATGAAATTTCGGGTTGAGGCGGAGACGGAACCGACCCGGTTCCGGCTCCGGCCATCATCGCGAAACTGGGCGATTCGCTTGGGGGAAGGATAGTGGGCATGAAAGTCGAAGAGCATCTGGTTGCTTCGAACAGCGGACTGGCCACGCTGGGCCGTCCTCGGGAATTCGGCAAGAAGCAGCAGAATCCGGTGCGCCGTTTTGGCGGCATCGCAGTCGTCCTCCTTTTGCATGCGGTGCTGATCTACGCATTGCTCAATGGCCTCGCGACCAAGGTCGTGCAGGTGATCCAGCATCCGATCGAAACCCGCATCATCGAGCCGGTGAAGCCGCCGCCGCCCCCGCCGATGCCGGTCGTCAAGCTTCCGCCGCCGAAGTTCGCGCCGCCGCCGCCGCCGTTCGTGCCGCCGCCCGAAGTGCCGGTGCAGGCACCCCCTCAGCAGGCGACCATCACGCACCAGTCGGCACCGGTGCCGTCCGCGCCGGCCGTGCAGGCGCCGGTCGTCGCACCGCCCGCGCCGGCCAAGCCGGTCAGTCACGAAGTGGGTGTCGTCTGCCCGAATTCGGACTCGATGCGCGCGTCGATGCAGTACCCGAAGGAAGCGCAGGAAAACAACATCACGGGTGACGTGACGATCGAGTTCGTCGTGGATGCGGAAGGGAACATCACGAACGAACGCGTGGCCCAGTCGGCCGATCCGGTGCTCGATCGCGCAGCCTACAACACCGTGAAGCGGTTCAAATGCGTGGCGCAAGGCCAGGCAGTACGGGTGCAGGTGCCGTTCTCGTTCAACCTGAATTGATGCAGTGGGCGGTCCGGCGGGAGCCGGACCGGTGAAAACCGGCTTGAACCTAAATCGTAAGTTCAACGAAAGAATTGGAGTGGGGTATGACGAAGCGTTCTCTGGCCGCGCTGGCGGCAAGCCTGTTGATGTCCGTCGCCGCAATCGATGGGCTCGTTGCGCCGCAACTCGCTTACGCGCAAGCGAGCGGAACCGCGGCGACATCCGACGCGTCGACGCAGGCCGCGGCGCCGACGTCCGCCACCGCCGAGCCGGCTCCGCCGCCGGCGCCGGCCGCGACCGAAGCGGTCGAAAATCCGTACGGGCTCGGGGCGCTCTGGAAGAACGGCGACTTCGTCGCGCGCTTCGTGCTGATCCTGCTCGTGATCATGTCGATGGGCAGCTGGTACATCATGATCACGAAGTTCGTCGAACAGTTGCGGGCGAACCGCCGCGCGAAACTCGCCGACGCTCAGCTCTGGAGCGCGCCGTCGCTGGCCGAGGGCGCGAAGCTGCTCGACGAGGCGTCGCCGTTCCGCTTCATCGCCGAAACGGCGATCGAGGCGGGCGAGCATCACGACGAGGCGCTGCTCGAAGCAGTGGACCGCAACACGTGGATCGACGTTTCCGTCGAGCGCTCGATCACGAACGTGTCGAACCGCATGCAGGACGGCCTTGCGTTCCTCGCGACGGTCGGTTCGACCGCGCCGTTCGTCGGGCTGTTCGGCACGGTCTGGGGGATCTATCACGCGCTGACGGCGATCGGGATCGCGGGCCAGGCGTCGATCGACAAGGTCGCCGGCCCGGTGGGCGAGGCGCTGATCATGACGGCGATCGGCCTGGCGGTCGCGGTGCCTGCCGTGCTCGGCTACAACTTCCTGGTCCGGCGCAACAAGTCGGTGATGGAGCGGGTCCGCAACTTCGGTGCGCAGCTGCACACCGTGCTGCTGGCCGGCAGCAAGCGTTCCGCTCGCGTGCCGTCGCCCGCCGCGTCGCTCGTGAACTGACCGGCTGACGGAGGCGCGCGATGGGCATGAACGTCGGGCAGGACGAAAGCGACGAGGTGATCGCGAACATCAACACGACGCCGCTCGTCGACGTGATGCTGGTGTTGCTGATCATCTTCCTGATCACGATTCCGGTCGTCACGCACACGATCCAGCTGCAGTTGCCGAAGGAGGTCGTGCAGCCGCTGCAGACCACGCCCAAGAGCGTCGAGATCGCGGTGAACCGCGACGGCGATTTCTTCTGGGGCGAGCAACTGGTGGATGCGTCGACGTTGCTCGCGAAGCTGAAGGGGGTGTCGCAGCAGCAGCCGCAGCCGAGCGTGCACGTGCGGGGCGACCAGAACACGCGCTACGAGTTCATCGGCCGCGTCATCACGATGTGCGAGCGCGCGGGTATCGCGAAGGTGTCGTTCATTACGGAGCCGCCGGCGCGGGGTGGTTAGCGTTGGATGGGGAACGGCGCACGCGCCGATTCGGATCGACCGCGAAGCATGGGACCAGAACAAACGCTAAAGCGCCAACTCTGGTCGACAGGAGCAAACGATGGGAATGAACGTGCCTTCGGGCGGGAGCGGCAGCGAGCCGGACGTGATGGTCGACATCAACACCACGCCGCTGATCGACGTGATGCTGGTGCTGCTGATCATGCTGATCATCACGATCCCGATCCAGATGCATTCGGTGAAGATGGACCTGCCGGTGGGCAATCCGCCGCCGCCCGCCGCACCGCCGGAAGTCGTGCAGATCGACATCGACTTCGACGGCACGACGACGTGGAACGGCACGGCGGTGCCGAATCGCGCGGCACTCGAGGCGAAGCTGACGGAAGTCGCGCACGAGCCGGTACAGGCGGAGATCCATCTGCGGCCGAACAAGCTGGCGCCGTACAAGGACGTGGCGGCCGTACTGGCGTCCGCGCAGCGGGTGGGCGCGACGAAGATCGGCCTGATCGGAAACGAGCAGTTCATGCAATGACGGGACAGGTCAACCGATGAACCAGCGGCGATGGAAACGGATGATGGCGCTGACGGCGCTCGGTGCGGCCTGCGCGCTTGGCCGGCCGGCGTGGGCGGCCGACGCGTTGCGGCCCGATGTGGCGAAGCCGCTGGCGGCGGCGCAGGAACTGTATCGCGCGCACAAGTATCGCGACGCCCTTGGCAAGATCGCGCAGGCGGCCGCCGTGCCCAACCGCACGCCGTATGAAACCTACATGGTGGAAGCGACGCGCGGCGCGGCGGCGATGGCGGCCGGCGATACCGGTGTGGCCGCGCAGGCCTATGAAACCGTCCTGAGCTCGGGGCGCCTGTCGGGCGAGGACGAGCAGCGGACGACGGCGGCGCTCGCGGGGATCTACTTCCAGCAGAAGAACTATCCGCAGGCGATCCGCGTCGCGCAGCGCTACCTGAAGGCGGGCGGTACGGACCCGGAAATGCGCACGCTGCTTACGCAGTCGTATTACCTGTCGAACGATTGCAGCCAGGTCGTGAGCCAGTTGAAGGCCAGCGCGGACGCACAGGTGAAGACCGGCCACGCGCCGGACGAAGGGCAGTTGCAGATGCTGGCGACCTGCGCGCAAAAGAGCAAGGATGCCGGCGCCTATCGCAGCGCGCTCGCCATGCTGGTGGCTTATCACCCGAGCCCCGCGTACTGGGAGGAAATGGTCTCGGCGATTCGCGGCAGCCCCGGTTACCTGTCGTCGCTCGACCTCGACATCTACCGGTTGCGCAGGGCGACGGGCTCGCTGACGACGGCCGACGCCTATATGGAGATGACGCAGCTCGCGCTGGTGGCGGGCACGCCGGCCGAAGGCAGACAGGTGATCGACCAGGGATTCGCATCCGGCGTGCTGGGCAAGGACGCGCAGGCGGACCGCGAGAAACGGCTGCGGGCGCTGGCCGATAAGCGCGCGCAGTCGGGCGCGGATGCTGCCGATCCGGTGGCGCCGATCGACGCCGGCATGAATCTGGTATTCGCGGGCCACGCGGCGCAGGGACTGGCGATGATGGAGCAGGTGATCGCGAAGGGCGGCCTCGAGCATCCCGATGTGGCGCGGCTGCGGCTCGGCGAGGCGTACTACGTGGCGGGCCAGAAGGCGCAAGCGGTCCAGGTGTTGCGCACGGTGACGGGGGCGGACGGATCAGGGGATCTGGCGAAGCTCTGGACGGTCGTCGCGTCGCGCTGAGGGAACGCAGGGGGAAGCAGGTGCTCGACGCCGGAATCGCGGCGAACTGAAGGCAGGGAAGTCCGGCTGGACGAGGATAAGGGAGCAGCCTTGTTAATTAGTAAACCGAATGAAATGAGCATGAATCGTGCGGCCGCGACGCGGGAATCCCGTTTCGCGCTGCATGCGGCCTGCACGCGACGGCGAAGGGCAGTGGCGCCTCGCGCCGCGGCGGCAGCCTCATGGCATCGGGCAAAGGCTGCCGACATCAAACCGATTTCGATTGAGAGGGTCCGTTCTTCCATGGTCTTGCCTCCCGATGAATCGGTGCTCGTCGCGGTTTCGCTCGGCAACAAAATCCGCGCGCTTCGGCAGCGCCTGAAACTCACGCTCGACGAAGCGGCCACGACGGCAGGGATCTCGAAGCCGTTCCTGTCGCAAGTCGAGCGTGGGCGCGCGACGCCGTCGATCACGTCACTGGTCCGAATCGCGAAGGCGCTCGGCGTGACGATGCAGTACTTCATCGACACGCCAACCGAGGCGCGCTCGGTGTGCCGCGGCGACGCATTGCAGTATTTCCAGTTCGCCAACTCGGCCAGTTCCTTTGCGCGGCTGACGAATCTCGTGGACGGACGCAAGCTCGACGCGATTCTCGTCAGGATACCGGCGGGGCAGTTGCCGTCGGAAGTGACGACGCATGCCGGGGAGGAGTTTCTCTACGTGATGCGCGGCAGGGTCGTGCTGACGCTGGAGGATTGCACGTTCATGCTGGGCGCGGGCGACACCGCGCACTACGAGTCGACGACGCCGCATGCGTGGCAGAACACGGCCGACGAAGAGGCGGTGATCGTCTGGGTCGGTACGCCGCGGCTGTTCTAGCCCGTCGGACCAGAATTATTGGAAACGGTAAGCAAGCTGTGCACTCAATGCAAGTAATCAATATTGCAAATCAAATAATACGGAGAGGCCATGCGGTGTTCGCGCTGCACGGTCGATCCGTTCGGATCGCGGTGGTTGGCAGGGCGGAAATGACGGGCTCCGGCACACGGGTGCCCAGGTCGCGCGACGGAATTCACAAGATTCGGATGCGCAGCGGGTGGGGTCTTACTGACGAGCGAGAGGAAACAAGATGAAGCAGAGAGCGCTAGCGTTGGCCATCAGAAGAATAGTCTGGGCAGAACTGGCACTCACCGCGACGCTGGCGGTGCCGGCCTTCGCACAGAGCCAGCCGGCGCCTGGCGCCGTTGCCGTGGCGGATGCGGTCGCGACCGGCGCGCCTCCGGCCGCGATCGTCGCGCAGGCGGGCGGTACCACGAGCACGCCTGCTGAAACGGGCGCGGCAGCATCCGGCGCGGCCGTGATGGGCGACACCGCACCCGCCGCCCCGGCCGCGAACGGGCAGGGCAAGGTCGCGCAGATCAAGCGTTTCGAGGTGACGGGCTCGCTGATCCGGCAATCCGACAAGACCGGCTTTCAGCAGGTGCAGACGATCACGCCGAAGGAGATCCAGGCGAGCGGCGCGGTGACGGTGACCGACTTCCTGCGCAATGCGACGGCCAACTCGGCGAACAGCTGGGGCGAAGGGCAGTCGGGCAACTTCGCGGCCGGCGCGGCCGGCATCGCGCTGCGCGGCCTGTCCGAGAAATACACGCTCGTGCTGGTCGACGGCCAGCGCGTGGCGCCGTACGCGTTCTTCTCGAACAGCGTCGATTCGTTCTTCGACCTCAACACGCTGCCGCTCAACGACATCGAGCGCATCGAAATCGTGAAGACGGGCGCGGTGTCGCAATATGGGTCGGACGCGATCGGCGGCGTCGTCAACATCATCACGAAACACAATTTCCGCGGGCTGCAGCTCGACGGCAGCATCGGCAGCGCGATCAACGGCGGCAACGGCGACGGCACGACGAAGTTCGGCGTGCTCGGCGGCTTCGGCGACCTGAACGCCGACCGTTTCAACGTGACGGCGGCGCTCAGCTACTACAAGTCGAACGGGTTCACGCTTGCCGATCGCGATTCGACCCGCAACCAGGACTTCACGGGCAAGCCGGGCGGCTTTTCGCTGCTCGGGCCGTCCTACTGGAACATGCCCGACGGCAGTGCGCAGGCGTTGAACGGCTGCCCGTTCGGCGGGGCGGTCCGCCCGGCCGCGACGAACTCGCTGTCGGCCGGCCTGCCGGGCACGATCTGCGCGTTCAACACGGCGGAAAGCACGTCGATCCTGCCGATGACCGAACGCCTGAACGCGAAGCTGCATGGCGACTTCAAGATCAACGACACGACGACGGCGTTCGCCGACTTCCTGGAAAGCTACAACACGACCACGACCAACGACGGCCTGTGGAACAACGTGATCGGCAACCCGCAGAACCCGGCGCTCGTCTGGAATCCGCAGACACAGCTGCTGTCGCCGTTCAACACGGTCGTGCCGGTGACCAACCCGTACAACACCACGGGCGCGGCGACGCCGTTGACCTACGCGTTCCCGAACACGGTCGCGCAGAAGACCTGGGCGAACTACTGGCGCGCGGCGGCCGGCATCAAGGGTTCGTTCACGCTGCCGTACGGCGACTGGGACTGGGCGACGTCGGTCAGCCATTCGCAGAGCACGGTATCGAACGTGTTCACGAACCAGCTGAACGTGAACGCGCTGAACAACATCTACCAGAACGGCACGCTGAATTTCGCGAATCCGGCCGCGACGCCGAACGCGTTCAACGGCCTGTACCAGGAAGCGAACAACCTCGGCATCTCGAAGCTCGACACGATCGACGCGACGCTGTCGACGCCGAACCTGTTCCACCTGCCGACCGGCGACGTCGGCATCGGCTTCGGCGCGCAGTTCACGCACCAGAGCGAAACGCTGACGCCCGGCTCCGAGTACCTGAGCGGCGCGGTGATCTCGCCCGATCTGCAGACCGTGAACGGCGCGCGCAACGTCGCGGCCGTCTATTACCAGATCAACGTACCGATCCTGGAGAACCTGACGTTCAGCCAGGCAGGCCGCTACGACCACTACACGGACGTGGGTGGTGCGTTCTCGCCGCGCTTCGCGCTGCGCTACCAGCCGATCAAGGCGCTCACGCTGTATACGTCGTACAACCGCGGCTTCCGTGCACCGACCTTCGTCGAGGACAGCAAGTCGCAGACGCTCGGCATTCAGGTCGACCCGGCCACCGGCCAGAACTACACGTCGATCACGGTCGGCAACCCGAACCTCGCGCCGGAACGCACGCGCAACTTCAACATCGGCTTCCAGGTTTCGCCGGCCCGCTACACGGATATCGGCTTCGACTGGTACAAGATCCGCATCGACAACGTGATCGGCCAGGGCAAGCCGTCGCAGGTCGTGACCGATCCGACGACCGGCCAGCTGCTGTACAAGGTGATTCCGTACCAGAACCTCGGCTACCTCGACACGAACGGCTTCGAAGGCACGTTCCGCCAGGGTCTGCCGCTCAAGGGCTGGGGCATGCTCACGCTGTCGGGCGACTGGGCGTACGTCAACAGCTACAAGATCGGCTTCCCGGGCAGCGCGCCGATCAACGGCGCGGGCAACAACTTCACGATCACGCAGCCTTTCGGCGGCAGCTTCCCGCGCTGGCGCGGCAACACGACGCTGGACTGGAACTATCGCAAGTTCGATGCAGCGCTGACGTGGCAGTTCACGGGTCCGTACGCGCAGAACCTGCTCGCGGAGCCGCCGAAGGTCGGTTCATACAGCCAGTTCAACCTGATGTTGACGTACACGGGCTTCAAGAACTGGACGATCTACGGTGGCATCGACAACATCTTCAACCGCACGCCGCCGTACGATCCGATCTTCGCGAACGGCACGCTGAGCCAGAGCGGGTACGACACGTCGGTGTATTCGTATATCGGCCGCTTCGCGCAGGTTGGCGCGACGTACAAATTCTGACGCCGACACGCGCAAGACCGAACTGCTTGGACAGGCCGCTCCACGTCCACTACCCCTAATTCGGAGCGGCCTTTTTTTAACCAGGCGCGATGACGGTACTGCCGGGTTCGACCGGCATCGACGACGTATGAATCGGCAGGCATTGATCGCGCGCGGGCATCGGGCCGGCACGCTACCGGGTTGATTGAACATGAGACTGTTGAAATGGCGACGGACACACGCACTGTTCGCATGCGTGGTGCTGATCGCATACGCCGCGGTCATGCCGCAAGCCGCGCGCGCGGTGCCGGCCATCGCGCAATATGACCAGCCGAAATACCCGCCGGGCTTCACGCATTTCGATTATGCGGACCCGCAGGCGCCGGATACCGGCACGCTCAACTTCGAAAACTACGACGAAGCACAGAGTTACGACTCGTTGAACCCGTTTCTGACCCGCGGCTCGCCCGCGCCGGACATCAAGAACCTGATGTTCGACACGCTGATGCAGCGCAGCTGGGACGAGCTCGCGTCCGAATACGCGCTGATCGCCGACGACGTCGAGGTCGCGCCGGATCGACTGTCCGCGACGTTCCACATCAATCCGGCCGCGCGCTTCTCGAACGGCGATGCAATCACCGCGGCCGACGTCAAGTATTCGTTCGATACGCTGACGAGCCCGCAGGCATCGCCGCTCTACAACGCGCAATTCTCGATCATCAAGCGCGCGGTGGTCGTCGACAGCCACACGATCCGCTTCGAGTTCAAGCACGCGGAGCGCGACGCCGCGCTGATCGCAGGCGACCTGCCGGTGTTCTCGCCGAAGTGGGGGCAGCGCGCGGACGGTACGCGGCCGGCGTTCGACCAGATCGCGAACGAGCCGCCGATCGCGAGCGGCGCGTACCTGATCGAGCAGCGCAGGAACGACAAGCAGATCGCGTACGTGCGCAACCCGCACTACTGGGCCGCGAATCTGCCGTCGCGGCGCGGGATGTTCCGTTTCGCGCGCGTGTCGTTCAAGCTGTACCTCGACCAGTACACGGCGCTCGAGGCGTTCAAGGCCGGCGATGTCGACGCGCGGATGGAATACAGCTCGACGCAGTGGGCGCGCAAGTACGTCGGCAAGAATTTTCGCAACGGACTGCTGAAGAAGGGCGAATTCCCGGACGGCCCCGCGCAGATGCAGGGCTTCCTGATGAACTTGCGCAAGCCGATGTTCCAGGACGTGCGCGTGCGGCATGCGCTCGCGCTGGCGTTCGACTTCGACTGGATGAGCCGGATGATGTTCTACGGGCAGTACCGCCGCACCAACAGCTTCTGGGAAGCGAGCCCGTTCGCCGCGTCCGGCATGCCGAGCGCGAAGGAACTCGCGCTGCTCGAACCGTACCGGTCGACGCTGCCGCCGGAGGTGTTCGGCCCGATGGTCAAGCAGCCGTCGACGCTGCCGCCTGGCTCGCTGCGCGCGAACCTCCGGCAAGCGCGCGACCTGCTCGCGCAGGCCGGCTGGCATTACCAGGACGGCGCGCTGCGCGACGCGAACGGCACGCCGATGACGATCGAGATCATCGACGACCAGCCCGGCATGGATCGCCTGATCCTGCCGTACACGCAAGCGCTCGCGACGCTCGGCATCCACGCGTACCTGCACGAGATCGACAGCGCGCTCTACCAGAAGCGGCTCGACAATTTCGAGTACGACATGACGACGTATATCTACTCGCCCGTGACGATCCCCGGCGCGGAGCTGACGCGCCGTTTCGGCAGCGCGGCTGCCTCGCAGCCCGGCTCGGAGAACTATCCGGGCGTGAAGTCGAAAGCCGTCGATGCGCTGATCCGCGCGGCGCTCGCGGCCAATACGCTCGACGATCTCGAGACGGCCACGCACGCCCTCGACCGCGTGCTGATCAACCTGTACGTGCTGGTTCCGCAGTACTACATGCCGAACGCGCGGATCGCGTACAAGACGACGCTCGGCCATCCGCCGGTCGTGCCGGCTTCCTATCAGTACGAGGACTGGATCATCGACTACTGGTACGTGAAGCGGCCAGCGGTCCAACCCGCTCCGGCGGCCTGACGGAGAACAACCATGCTGGCATACATACTCAGGCGCCTGCTGCTGATGATCCCGACGCTGATCGGCGTCGTGACGATCACGTTCGCGGTCACGCAGTTCGTACCGGGCGGCCCGGTCGAGCAGGTGCTCGCGCAGTTGCGCCACGGCAGCACGCGCGGCGGAGAGGCGGGTGGAGGCGGGGGCGGCTACCACGGCAGCCAGGGCGTCGATCCGCAGCAGATCGAGCAGATCCGCAAGCAGTTCGGCTTCGACAAGCCGCCGCTCGAACGCTACGTGCTGATGCTGAAAAGCTATGCGACGTTCGACCTCGGCCAGTCCTACTTCGCGCACCGCAGCGTGTGGGCGGTAATCCGCTCGAAGCTGCCGGTGTCGATCACGCTCGGGCTTTGGACGGTGATCCTCACGTATCTCGTGTCGGTGCCGCTCGGCATCGCGAAGGCGGTGCGCAACGGTTCGCGGTTCGACACCGTGACGAGCGTGCTGGTGTTGGCCGGCTACGCCGTGCCGGGCTTCGTGCTCGGCGTGCTGCTGCTGATGCTGTTCGGCGGCGGCACGTTCTGGCAGGTGTTCCCAATGCGCGGGCTCACGTCGGACAACTTCGACGACCTGACGCTGATCGGCAAGACGCTCGACTATCTGTGGCACATGGTGATGCCGGTCACCGCGTCGGTGATCGGCAATTTCGCGATCGTCACGATCCTGACGAAGAACACGTTCCTCGACGAAATCGGCCGGCAATACGTGCTGACCGCGCGCGCGAAAGGGGCGCCGGAGCGCGACGTGCTGTGGAAGCACGTGCTGCGCAATGCGGCGATCCCGCTGCTCACCGGGTTGCCGGCCGCGTTCGTCGGTGCATTCCTGAACGGCAACCTGCTGATCGAGACGCTGTTCTCGCTCGACGGGATGGGGCAACTGTCGTACGACTCGGTGATCCGCCGCGACTATCCGGTCGTGCTCGGCTCGCTGTTCCTGTTCACCCTGATCGGTCTGCTGACCAAGCTTATCGCGGATATCTGCTATGTCCTCGTCGACCCCCGTATCCAGTTCAGCCGCCTGGACCACTGATCCGGCGTGCGCGCCGTCGCCGTCGCCGTGGCGGCGCACGTGGCAGCGCTTTCGTGCGCAGCCGCTCGGCTATGCAAGCCTCGCGATCTTCGCGACGCTGTTCGTGCTCAGCCTGTGTGCCGACGGCCTGTCGAACGATCGGCCGCTGCTCGTGCGCTACGACGGGCACTATTACTTTCCGATCGTGAAGGACTATCCGGAGACCGAGTTCGGCGGCGACTTTCCGGCGAAGACCAACTATCTCGACCCGTACATTCGCGCGAAGCTCGAGACAGGCGGCAATTTCGCGATCTATCCGCCGAATCGTTACCGCTACGACACGATCGACTATTTCGCATCGCGGCCGTATCCGGCGCCGCCGTCGGCGAGCAACTGGCTAGGCACCGACCAGTTCGGGCGGGACGTGCTCGCGCGACTGCTGTACGGGTTCCGGCTGTCGGTGCTGATGGCGTTCGCGCTGACCGTGTCGGGGGTGCTGGTCGGCGTGCTGACCGGCGCGCTGCAGGGCTTCTACGGCGGCCGCACCGACCTGATCGGGCAGCGCCTGATCGAGATCTGGAGCGCGCTGCCCGACCTGTACCTGCTGATCATTTTCGCGTCGATCTTCACGCCGTCGCTGTGGCTGCTGTTCATCTTGCTGTCGATGTTCGGCTGGCTCGTGCTGTCTGATTACGTGCGCGCGGAGTTCCTGCGCAACCGCGCGCTCGACTACGTGAAGGCCGCGCGCACGATGGGGCTGTCGAACTGGCAGATCATGTGGCGGCACGTGCTGCCGAACAGCCTGACGCCGGTGATCACGTTCCTGCCGTTCCGGATGAGCGCGGCGATCCTGTCGCTGACGAGCCTCGACTTCCTCGGCCTCGGCGTGCAGCCGCCGACGCCGAGCCTCGGCGAACTGCTGCAGGAAGGCAAGAACTACCTCGACGCGTGGTGGATCTCGATCTCCGCGTTCGCTGCGCTCGTCATCACGCTGCTGCTGCTGACCTTCATGGGCGACGCGCTGCGCAACGCGCTCGACACGCGCTCGCGCGGCTCGGCATTCGGCGGGGAGCGATGATGGCGAACGCGTTGCTTCAGATCGACGGGTTTTCGGCGCGCTTCGGCGCGAAGGCGGCCGTGCAGGACCTGAGCCTGTCGGTCGGCCGCGGCGAGCGCGTGGCGCTCGTCGGCGAATCGGGGTCGGGCAAGAGCGTGACGGCACTGTCGATACTGCGCCTCGCGCAGCAGGCGACGCTGTCGGGACGGATGCTGTTCGACGGCGAGGACCTGCTCGCGAAGACCGAACGGCAGATGCGCGGGATTCGCGGCGCCGACATCGCGATGGTGTTCCAGGAACCGATGACGGCGCTGAATCCGCTGTATACGATCGGCAAGCAGATCGCCGAGAGCCTGCGGCTGCACGAGGGGCTGCGGCCGGGCGATGCGCGCGAGCGGGGGATCGCGCTGCTGCGGCGCACCGGGATTCCGGAGCCGGAACGGCGCATCGACAGCTTTCCGCATCAGTTGTCGGGCGGGCAGCGGCAGCGCGCGATGATCGCGATGGCGCTGGCATGCCGGCCGCGGCTGTTGCTGGCCGACGAGCCGACGACGGCGCTCGACGTGACGGTGCGCCAGCAGATCGTCGATCTGCTGATCGAATTGCAGGAGCAGGAGGCGGCCGCGCGCGGGATGGCCGTGCTGCTGATCACGCACGACCTGAATCTCGTGCGGCGCTTCGCGCAGCGCGTGGCCGTGATGGAGCAGGGCGTGCTCGTGGAGACGAACGCGACCGACGCGCTGTTTTCCGCGCCGCAGCACGCCTATACGCGCCGGCTGCTCGACAGTGCCCCGCAGCGGGACGTCGAGCCGGTCGCGGCCGGCGCGCAGACGATTCTCGACGTGCAGGACCTCGCCGTCGATTACCGCGTCGCGGCGAAGGGCTGGCGCGCGGTGCTCGGCAAGACGACGTTCCGAGCGGTGCACGATGTGAAGTTGAACCTGAGGCGCGGCGAAACGCTGGGAATCGTCGGCGAATCGGGCTCGGGGAAATCGACGCTGGCGGCGACGGTGCTCGGCCTGCAGCGGCCGGCCGCGGGCTCGATCGAAATCGACGGCATGCCGCTGGACGCGCTGCGGACGACGGGCGGCAGGCGCGCGCTGTACGGCAGGATGCAGGTCGTGTTCCAGGATCCGTTCGGCTCGCTGTCGCCGCGGATGACGGTCGAGCAGATCGTCGGCGAGGGGCTCGCCGTGCACCGGCCGCAGGTTGCCGGCGCGGCGCGGCGCGCGCGGGTCGCCGCGCTGCTGCAGGAGGTCGGCCTGCCGGCCGAGGCAATGCTTCGCTATCCGCACGAATTTTCCGGTGGCCAGCGCCAGCGCATTGCGATCGCACGCGCGCTGGCGGTGGAGCCGGAGCTGCTGGTGCTGGACGAGCCGACGAGCGCGCTCGACGTGTCGATCCAGAAGCAGGTGCTGAATCTGCTGACGAATCTGCAAAAGAAGTACAAGCTGAGCTACCTGTTCATCACGCACGATCTCGCGGTGATGCGTGCAATGGCCCACCGGGTCGTGGTGATGAAGGCGGGGCGGGTGGTCGAGGAGGGCGATACGCTCGACGTGCTGCATGCGCCGTCTCATCCGTATACACGCGCGCTGCTCGCGTCGTCGATGCTGGCTCCGGTGCGCGGCACGCAAGAGAGAACCGATGATTGACGTGAACCGGGCGAACTACGTCCAGGCCGCCCACACGCCGTGCGGCGGCGACGACGGTGATGCCGTTCCGCGGTCCCGCGCGCAAACGCCGGCGGTTCGCTGACGCATGCCGATGCCATCGTTCTTCATCGAGCGTCCCGTTTTTGCGTGGATCGTTGCGCTCGCAATCGTCGTCGCGGGCGTGCTCGCCATTCCGCAGCTTCCGATCGCGCAATATCCGCGGCTTGCGCCGCCGCGGGTCGTGATCACGGCCGCGTATCCGGGCGCGTCGACCGAGACGGTCGACGGCGACGTCGGCAGCATCATCGAGGAAAGCCTCGACGGCGCCGACGGGCTTCTGTATTACGCGACGAGCAGCGACGGTCACGGCAATCTCGAGATCGACGTCACGTTTTCGCCCGGAACCGATCCGGACATCGCGCTCGTTGACGTGAACAACCGGCTGAAGCAGGTCGAGCCACGGTTGCCGCAGCAGGTCGTCCAGCAGGGGATCGGCGTATTCAAGGCAGCGAACACGTTCCTGATGCTCGTCACGCTGACGTCGACCGACGGCACGCGCGATTCCGCGCAACTCGGCGATTACCTGAACCGCTACGTGCTGCGCGAACTGAAGCGTGCGCCGGGCGTCGGCGCGGCCGAGCTGTGGGACGCCGGCGAGGCGCTGCGGGTCTGGCTCGATCCGAACAAATTGCGTGAATACGACCTCGGCGCCGACGACGTGATCGCGGCGATCGGCGTGCAGAACGCGACGGTGACGGCCGGCGCGATCGGCGATGCGCCGTTCGAGCGCGGCCAGCAGCTCACCGCGACGATCGTCGTCAAGGGCCAGCTGACGTCGCCGGAGGAGTTCGGCCGGATCGTGCTGAAGTCGAAGCAGGACGGTTCGGTGGTGCGCGTCGCCGACGTCGCGCGTGTCGAAATCGGCCGCGACGACTACTCGTTCTATTCGCGGCTGAACGGCCGGCCGGCGGCAACCGTCGGCATCCAGCTCGGCCCGCGCGGCAACGCGCTCGAAACGTCGGACGCGATCCGTGCGCGGCTTGCCGAGCTGTCGAGGGTATTGCCGCCGGGCGTGGCGATGGAGATTCCGTTCGATGGCGCTCATTTCGTGACGATCGCGATCCGGGAGGTCGTGCTGACGCTCGTCGAGGCGGTCGTACTGGTGTTTTGCGTGATGTGGCTGTTCCTGCGCGATCTGCGTTACACGCTGGTGCCGACCGTCGTGATTCCCGTCACGCTGATGGGCGCATTCGTCGCGATGTGGGCGTTCGGACTGTCGATCAACGTGTTCACGATGTTCGGTCTCGTGCTGGCGATCGGCATCCTTGTCGACGATGCGATCGTCGTCGTCGAGAGCGTGCACCGGGTGATGGAGGAGGGCGTGTCGCCGCGCGACGCCACGCGCCGCGCAATGAAGCGGATCGGCGGTGCGATCGTCGGGGTGACCGCGGTGCTGACCGCCGTATTCGTGCCGATGGCGTTTTTTCCGGGGGCCGTCGGCGGCATCTACCGGCAGTTCGCGGTGGCGATGATCGCATCGATGCTCGTGTCGTCGTTCATGGCGCTGTCGCTCACGCCCGCGCTGTGCGCGAACCTGCTGAAGCCGGTCGCGCGACACGACGGCGGAATCGGCCACGCGCGGCGACGTGGCATCGGCACGCATCTGGCCGACGGCTTCGGTGCGGCCTTCGCGCGCGTCGAATCCGGTTATCGCCGTATCGCCGTGTTCGCCGTGCGCCGCACCGGCATGGTCGTGGCGGTCTACGCGGCGCTCGTGATCGCATGCGGGCTGCTGTACTGGATGATGCCGGGCGGCTTCCTGCCGACCGAGGACCAGGGGCAGCTGCAGGTGATGATCCAGTTGCCGGCGGGCGCCACGCAGGCGCGCACGCTCACGGTCGTCGAGCGTGTCGAGGCGATCCTGCGCGCGGAGCCGGCGATCGCGAACGTGACGAGCGTGATCGGCTGGAGTTTCGCGGGCAGCGGGCAGAACGTCGGAATGGCGTTCGTGGAGCTGAAGGACTGGGCTCGGCGCGACGTCGACGCGATGGCGTTGCGCGACCGGCTCAACGGGCGTTTCGGAACGATCCTCGACGGCGACGTCGAGGCGTCGCTGCCGCCGTCGGTGCGCGGCATCGGGCATTCCGACGGATTCACGTTCCGGCTCGAGGATCGCGGCGGCGTCGGGCTCGACGCGTTGAAGGCGGCTCGCGAGCAGTTGTCCGGACGAGCAAAAGCGGATCCGTTGCTCGCCGCCGTCCATTTCGAAGACCTGCCGGACGCGCCGCGCATCGAACTCGATGTCGATCGTGCGAAGGCGTATGCGCTCGGCGTGCCGTTCGAGCGAATCGCAGGCCTTCTGGGCGGCACGTTCGGCTCGAACTACATCAACGATTTTCCGGCATCGGGACGGATGCGGCGGGTGATCATCGAGGCCGACCCGGCCGCGCGCGCGACCGATGCGCAACTGATGGCGCTGACGGTGCCGAACCGCACCGGCGACATGGTTCCGTTGTCGGCCATCGCCGCGCCGCACTGGACGGTGGGCCCGGTGATGCTGAATCGCTACAACGGCTATCCGTCGCTCGACATCAGCGGCCGCGCGGCGACCGGCACGAGTTCGGGCGCGGCGATGGCGGAGATGGAGCGGCTCGCCGGCGCACTGCCGGTCGGGATCGGCTTCGACTGGGTCGATGCGGCGCGCGAGGAGCAGGTTGCCGCGCGGCAAACGCCGCTGCTCGTCGGGCTGTCCGTGCTCGCGGTTTTCATGGCGCTTGCCGCGCTGTACGAAAGCTGGACGGTCCCGTTGTCCGTGCTGACGATCGTGCCGCTCGGCATGATCGGCGCGATCGCGGCGGCGCTCGCGCGAGGGATGCCGAACGACGTGTATTTCAAGGTCGGGATGATCACGGTGGTCGGGCTGGCGGCGAAGAATGCGATCCTGATCGTGCAGTACGCGCGCGATCTGGCCGGGAGCGGCGTGTCGCTGCGGCAGGCGGTGATCGACGCGGCCGCCGCGCGATTCCGGCCGATCATGATGACGTCGATGGCGTTCCTGCTGGGCGTCGTGCCGCTCGTGCTGGCGACGGGCGCGGGTGCGGAAAGCCGGCGGTCGATCGGCACGGGCGCGTTCGGGGGCGTGCTCGCCGCGACGATGTTCGGGCTCGTGTTCGCGCCGGTGGCGTTTCGGGTGGTGGTGTCCATAGGCCGGCGCGGGCGGCACGCGCCGGTGACGAAGCGCGACGCGCAGCGCGTGGAAACGGCTGAAAATCTGGAGATCGATTGATGGTCGCGACGGGGTGTCGGCGGTGCGATAACGGGATGACGGGTGCGCGACGCCAAGCACGTGTTCGAAGGGTCACTCTATCAGGAGTCCGATTTGATAAACGAGGAACACTATACCGACACGGCCGGATTCGTCGATCACATGTTCGGACTGCTTACATGCTCAGGATTTCTGTGAACGGAAATCCCGTTCTTGAGGTTACCCCGTCTCCGCTAAACAAAAAATTTCAGAGCGACGAGTGGCGGCCGCGTGCTCCATTGCGGCGCATGCGCGAGAGGGTGAAAAAGAAGCCGGACAAGGTAGACAAGACAACAGTAGCGGCTGATGAACCATATCGATTTCTATTCGGCACCAACCGAGTGCATCTATTGCACCTAAACAAAGTTATGTAGCATCAAATATTTTTTGACGCATCGATTCTGTCCTGCTATGTTCGCGTCCAACGTAAAACTTTGGTAGTGAACGGTAATGAAGATCCCGTTCATTAAGGCTTTCAAAGTGAAGACGTAAAGCATCCATTCAACGAGCGCCTGCCTTTACTGGCAACGCATACGCGCTAATTGAAGATGCGCCATGGCGCGAATGTCCCAGGGGGCATCTTGTATGCGGCCGTTCGATGCACGGAAGGATCGATCAATGTAATTAGGTTTCCTAACTCTATAGGAATGCCGCTTCTTTTATTTCAAGTTCATTCCAATTCGATGCGGAAGAAATAAATTTGAAAGAAATTAACGGGCGGACGGAATGGTTGTGATCGCCAGATGACGAATCAGGAACGCGGGGCAACGCTATTTAAAGGCCGGCGAATCTCCGTGCATACAAAAAGGTAAGGCCTTGCGACGACAGAGGGGTGTTATGAAACCAACGGCTTTGGGATCGGCAATACGCAGCATCGTATGGGCTGAAGTCGCGTTGACGGCGGCTTTGGGTACCTCCGCTTACGCGCAGACAACGCCTGTCGACAGCAGCGTCGCCGCCGAGCAAACCGGCAGCACGGCCGCCGCCGCGCCCGCGCCGGCATCGGGCACCGCCGCGGGCGGGCAGACCGTGAAAAAGCTCGACAAGTTCGAAGTGACGGGCTCGCTGATCCGTACATCAGACAAGGTCGGTCACACCGAAGTGCAGGTCATCACCGCGAAGGAAATCCAGCAAAGCGGATACACGACGGTCGCCGATTTCCTGCGTTCGACCTCGGCCAATTCCGCAAGCAGCTGGGGCCAGACGACGATGAACAGCTCGGCCCCCGGCGGCGCCGGTATGGCGTTGCGCGGGCTCAGCGAGAAATACACGCTCGTGCTCGTCGATGGCCAGCGCGTCGCGAACTATGCGCAGTCGGTGAACTTCACCGACACGTTCTTCGATGTCAACGCGATCCCGTTGAACATGGTGGAGCGTGTCGAGATCGTCAAGACCGGCGCGGTATCCGTCTACGGCTCGGACGCGATCGCGGGCGTCGTCAACATCATTACGAAGAAGAACTTTCAGGGCTTGCAGATCGACGGCCAACTCGGCAAGGCGCAGCATCCGGGTGACGGGCAGGGCAACTTCAGCGTACTGGCCGGCTTCGGCGACCTGAATTCGGATCGCTTCAACGTCACCGCGGCCGCCAGCTATTACCGCGATTCCGGCTCGACGCTCGGCGATCGCGACATGACGTCGGCGCAAGACTTCACGCAATATCCCGGCGGGCTGGCAGCGCCGCTCGGGCCGAACCAGCAATCGTACTGGTCGCTGGCGGACGGCTCCAGGGTGCCGCTTTCGCCGTGCCCGCCGGGCAGCAAGACGAGCGCGACCAATTGCACGTACAACCCGGCCGCGTCGACGTCGCTCGTTCCGTCCACGACGCGCCTGAACGCGAAGGTGCGCGCCACCTTCAAGATCGACGACAACACGCAGGCCTATGCGGGCTTCTGGGTGAGCCGCGATGAAACCGTCCAGTTGCAGGGGCCGGCCTCGATCTCGAGCACGACGAACGTCTACAACCCTTCGACCGGGTCCGTTTCGCCGCTGCCGCGCACCGTGCCGGTGAGCAACCCCTATAACCCGTTCGGCGTGCCGACGGCGATCAACCTGACCTTCCCGGGCAACGTCGTGGGGGCGGACACGGTATCGACGTTCTGGATGGCGAACACGGGCGTCAAAGGTTCGTTCGACACGGGCAGATTCGGCGCGTGGGACTGGTCGGCCGATTATGGCCACTCGCAGAGCACCGTCGATACGACGTATCGCAACCGGATCAACGTCGCGGGCCTCGAGAACATGCTCGCGAACGGCACCTACAACTTCTCGAACCCGGCCGCCACGCCAAACGGCCTGAACGGCGTTTTCACGGACGACGATCAGCAGGCCATCTCGAAGGTCGACAGCGTGACAGCCAAGGCCTCGACGTCGAATCTCTTCACGCTGCCCGGGGGCCCGGTCGGCCTGGGCCTGGGCACCGAGTTCCGTCACGAATCGTCGACGATCAACCCGCAGACGCTCGCGTCGCAGGGCGTATCCGCCCCCGCGAACGTGCAGACGGTGGAGGGTTCGCGCAACGTCGCCGCCGCGTTCTACCAGGTCGACATTCCGATCCTGCGCAACCTGACGTTCACGCAGGCGGGCCGCTACGATCACTACAGCGACTTCGGTGGGGCGTTTTCGCCGAGTTTTGCACTGCGTTTCCAGCCGGTGCAAATGCTGACGACGTATGCATCGTATAGCCGCGGCTTCCGCGCGCCGACCCTCGTCGAAAACTCGCAGGCCGTCTATCTCTCTCACCAGAACCTCGTCGATCCGAACGATCCGAGCGGTGTGCCGACCAAGCACTTCACGACGGAGCAAGTCGCGGGCAATCCGAATCTGCAGCCCGAGCACACGAAGAACTACAACATCGGCTTCCAGCTTTCACCCGATGCGATGACCGATATCGGTGCGGCGTTCTACAAGGTCCGCATCGACGGAGTCATCGGCACCGATGATCCGAACGCGGTGCTCGTCGCCAACGATCCCTCCCGCGTCGTGCGCAACGCCGACGGGTCGGTGCGTTACCTCGTTCAGCATTTCGTGAACCTCGGTGCGCTCGACACCGATGGCTTCGATCTCAATTTCCGCAAAGCGCTGCGCACCAAGTACGGCACGTTCACGCTCGCAGGCGACTGGACTTATGTGTGGCACTTCAAGCTGCACAGCCCCGGAACCGCACCGCAGGACTTCGCCGGCAACAACCTTGCGCTGCTGCAACCGTTCGGCGCGAGCAACCCGCGCTGGAAGGGCAATACGAGCGTGAGCTGGGACTACCGGCAACTGACCACCACGCTGACCTGGCAATACACGGGGCCATATACGAACGCCGTGGCCGCGGAATTCGGCGACGGCGGTACGGGATCGGTGGCGTCGTACAGCCAGTTCAACCTCATGTTCAACTATCGCGGCTTCAAGCATTGGACGATTTACGGCGGCGTCACGAACCTCTTCGACAAGAAGCCGCCGTTCGACGTCGAGTGGCAAGCCGTGCCCGACATTACTGGCTATGACCAGTCGCTCTACACGAACCTTGGTCGTTTCTTCCAGGTCGGGGCGACGTACCGGTTCTGACAGGGGGGAAGCCGCCAGGCGGCAACCGGTCCCGGCGCGCGGCCCGCGCCGGGACGACGAAGAATGAGCTGGACCGGCAGCTGGCCTCACTCAAGGTCAAGGTCAAGTGCAGAGGTGCAAGGTTTGAACGCGAGGACATGCAGGGCTTGCGAGGCGCAGTTCGCGGCAAGCGAGTTCGCACGACGAATCCGGATACGAGTGCCCCGCGCCGGTGGACCGGGTCAATCGGCAGTTCAAGGCTGAGCGGCCGAATCGGCTTTGGGTGTCCGACTTCACCTATGTCTCGACGTGGCAGGGTTGGCTGTACGTGGCGTTCGTGATCGACGTGTTTGCCCGTCGCATCGTCGGTTGGCGCGTCAGTTCGCGATGAGCACGGACTTCGTTCTGGATGCGCTTGAACAGGCGCTGTACGCGCGCCAACCGGGCGACGATGGGACTTTGATACACCACTCCGATAGGGGAGCCCAATACGTCAGCATTCGGTACAGCGAACGTTTGGCCGAGGCGGGTATCGAGCCGTCCGTCGGTAGCCGTGGTGACAGCTACGATAACGCGCTGGCTGAAACGATCAACGGTCTTTACAAGACGGAACTGATTCATCGACGCGCCCGGAGAACAGCTGCCACGGCCGCGGACAGCTCTCGCGTGATGGAACTGTTGCCGAGCATGCTCGAATCGAGATGAAGGATATTCGATGAAGCCTGCCTGTCAGGGGAGGAGTGAAGGGCGTCGAAACGCGCTGGAATTCATTGGGATACCTTCCGGGCGGCCAGATCGATCAGCCTCGCGACCTCGTCCGGGTGAGATAGCATCGACATGTGGCTGGAGCGAATCGACGTGACCGTTGCCCCAATGTGCTGCGCAATGGCTTGCTGCACGGCGGGCTTCAGCGCATTGTCGTTGGTGGTTCGCAGATACCAGACAGGCTTGTCGCGCCAGGCCGCGTGCTGGATCTTCCCGGTGAAGCAGGCCGCCGCGACAGACTGTTGAACCGATGCCAGGACGCGAGCCTGTTCGAGCGGAATGTCCGCCGCCATGACGTGCTGGAACGCTCGCGCATCGTCGAGCCAGATCAGCCCGTGGGCGTCCGGTGCGAGGCCGGTCATCGGCGCGTGGAGGCGTTGCAGCAGGTCGGCGACGGACTCGCCGTCGTCCGGTACCAGCGCGGAAAGATAGACCAGGCCTTTCACATTGGCAGCGTTGCCGGCCTGCGTGACGACCGCGCCGGCCCAGGAGTGGCCCACCAGCAGTACGTCGCCGGTTTGCCGATGCAGGACGCTTTCGGTGGCGGCAACGTCGTCTGCGAGCGAGGTGAGAGGGTTTTGCACAGCAGTGACGCGGTAACCCATGCGCTGTAGCCTGACGATCACGGGGCTCCAACTTGATCCGTCCGCAAAGGCGCCATGCACGAGGACAATATTGCGCACAGCCGGCGCCGCAGTCGCTGCCGCATGAGCCGTCGTCAGCGTCGCCGTGAAGGCTACGGCAGCAACCAGCCGGCTGAACCATGCGGACCGACGGCGCGCGCATCTCTGAAAGAGCGAGGCCGGACAGTTGTGAAGGAATGGGAATTTCATGTGAAAGCGAATCGTTGAGGGGACGTGTCAAATCTATCTGACTTCAGTGAACCGTTGCAGGTGGCAAACCCGCCAACATTCATGCAAGCGCGCCGTGCGCATAGGAATCGTTGCAGTCGAAGGCAGCCTGCTCTCCGCCATTAGCGGCCTTGCCGACCTGTTCTGGAGTTTCATTACCCGCGTGCGGATCGAAATGGCTTGCGTGTTGCTCGAGCGGCCTGGAGCAAGCATTAAACAGGTAGCACTGCAATGCGGCTACGGTGAGGAAACGTCGTTTCGGCGTGCCTTCAGCCAACGCACCGGCATGACGCCAGCCGACTACAGGCGCTGGTCAGATGGGCGGAACGTCAGGCGTCTACCCAGTCCCCACGCACTCGAGACCAGCGACGCTTGACGCCGTGGCTGTCGTGTCTGCAACGATGGCGGCGCTATTCGATTGGAACCTCGCTGACGTTGCGCATCGCTGTCCTCAAGTAAGCCATCACGTCGGCGACCGCTGCGTCGCGCGCGCTCCTTAGCCAATAGGAATCAATCGATAGCCGTCCTGTTCTCGCGCCAAGTGGCCCAAAGCCGGAAATGGAAAGTGGAATCCTTGAATGAGCATTCCTTCCGCTACGGCCCGGTCATACAGTTTGATTCGTGCTTGTTGTGCCATCTCAGCATCCATGTCCGTGGCTCCGTGCCAGTCCGGATGGCGGATGAATAGCGCTGGATGTGTGGTCACGTCGCCTTGAATGACCACCTTATCGGCGCCAGATTCGACGACGAACGACGTATGCCCCGGCGTGTGACCGTGTGTGGCCATGGACGTGACGCCCGGTGCAACCTCTGTGTCCGGTTCGAATGTTCTGACGGAGTCGCCGAGAATCCCGAAAATGCGGCGTGCGCGCTGGAAATTTGCCATTGTGGCTTCCGATTCCGCTCGAGCCATGTTCGCGTTGTTCAGCCAAAACGCGTATTCGGCTGCCGGTACCCAGATTTCCGAATTCGGAAATGCCGCGCGGCCATCTGCCGTCACCAGTCCACCAATGTGATCGGCATGGAAATGCGTGATCAATACCCGGTCGACGGCGGCCGCATCGTAGCCGGCCGCTTCAAGGTTGGTATGGAACTGCCCGCCGACGCCGTTGCTCTGTCTGAAGGCCGCTTCCCCGAGTCCGGTATCAATGACGACCACGCGCCTGTCAGTTTTGAGGACGACAGGGGTGAACGTTAGCGTAATGGTGTCTGTCGGCAAACGAGCCGCCTGCAGTGCGCGGACGACGTCCGCTGGCGGAACATTCGAAACGAAGTTTTCTCGACGGGGAAAGCTGTTGGCGCCATCGGAGACGGAAAGCATCTCGATCTTCCCGACAGTCCGCCGGAACACTCCGGGTATGGGTGCGGTCATGGCCGGCGATGAAGCCTCGCGAGCCGTTGCGTATTTCCCCGGCGCCAGCGTCGCGACTGCGGCTGCTGCGGTTCCTGCGAGGAAAGTTCGACGCGAATGATTTGTCATGGCTGTTACGTCCGTGGTGGTTGGAGACCAGACGATGTGCGGGGAATATCGCTCGTCATCTGTTACGTCTTGAACACCATCATTTTGCGGGTTTACACCATTGAATTACAGATATAAATAAGTAAAACAGTTATATTGGTAAATCATGAAACCGGGGCGGGAAACGGATGAACCGAGATGACCTAATCGACCTGAATGCCTTCGTCGCTGTTGCAGAGGAAAGGAGTTTCACGCGCGCCGCAGCTCGCCTGCTGACGTCGCAATCCGCCCTAAGCCACACTTTGCGGCGGCTTGAAACGCGGCTCGGTGTTCGTCTTCTGACGCGCACGACACGGAGCGTCGCGTTGACTCCGGCAGGCGAAACCTTCTTGCAGGGACTGAAGCCTGCTTTCGAAGCCATTGACCTGACACTTGGTACTGTTGGCTCTCTACGGGAAAGCCCCCGGGGCACTCTCCGCATCACTACTCCGCGGCATGCCGCAGTTAGCGTGTTATGGCCTGTGCTGCAGGAGTTCGTCAGAGACTACCCGGACATACATGTCGAGGTGAACATTGACGCAGCTTTCCGCGACCTCGCGGACGATCGATTCGACGCCGGTATCAGACTAGGGGAGCTTGTGGCGCCAAACATGGTCGCCGTAAAAATCGGACCCGCTCTCCGTCTGGCGATCGTGGCCACGCCCGGCTACGTTGCCCAACGCGGCATACCTACCCATCCCCATCAGTTAGCCCAGCACGCCTGCATCAATTTTCGCCTGCCCGGCTCAGGGGCGCTTTATGCTTGGCAATTCAAAAAAGGCCGACAGGAAATGAAAGTGCGCGTTGAAGGACCTTTAACTTTCGATGACCCGGACATGATCCTGGCGGCTGCGGTGGACGGGCAGGGTGTTGCCTGCCTTGTCGAAGACCATGCTGCACCGATGATTCGCGATGGTCGTCTCGTCCGTCTTCTGGAGGATTGGTGTTCACCCTTTTCCGGCTACCATCTCTATTACCCAACCAGAAAGAACAATTCTGCAGCGTTCCGCTTGCTGGTTGACCGACTGCGCATTCAGCGCTGACATGCTTCCGTGACCGGCGGTCTTCCGCGTGTTGCGAATTCAGTGTTTGCCCAAATGCCAAGTTCGTTTGCCCGACAGACCGTAGTCAAACTGGCTGAACTTAAGAAGTCCTGATGAACTCCGCATGCATGCCGGGTAGTCGCGACTGACGCCGCGGCGGACCTGATTGGAGTGACGATGGGCTAGTCGCCCGGTGCGTCGTTGCCGCTACCCAGGACTGTCGTGAGATACGCCATCACGTCGGCGATTGCCGCATCGCGCGCCTGCGCATTGCCACCAACGTGAGGGTCGGTCTGAACGCAATCGTCGTGAAAGGAAAAGGGCGCGCCGGTGGCCTCGTTCATCAGTTCGCCGCTTTCGTTTTCGACGATACGGCACGCTCGAACCGTTTGCGCGCCCTTTACGACGACAGTGGGCATCGCGTACGGCATGTCGCACGCATGCGAGGCGTGCGGAAACACCGTCATGGTGGCGTCTCTGCCGGCCTGTTGCAGCCGTTCGAAGTATGCGGCACAGGCCGGCGCAGGGTCGTAATCGTCGTCTGCCCCATGGAATTCGCGGATTGGCCCGTTGACGTCGGTGTCGTCGCGATAACGGGTCATGCAGTCGGGATAGAAAGACAGATAGGCGCGAAAGCGAACACCAGACGTATTCCAAAGGCGATTGAGTCGCGTCATGGCGGCGTAGAGCATTGCCTGTCCACCTCTCGAAAAGCCCATCAGCATGATCTTGTCCGGATCGACGCGGGAATCATGCGAAAGCAGGTGACTTCGTTGGCCGCCCGGCGGGTGCGACGTTTATTTGACATAATCAACATTATCGACATTTTAGATGTAAGAGCAAAGTTGTAATGTCGTATCTGGGCAAAGTTGAAATGTCGTAGTTCGAGGGTTTCGGCGCATGCT